>CAMAXE010000022.1 GCA_945862145.1 Klebsiella pneumoniae | reverse complement strand
GTGGAGTATGCGCCCGGGGCGGAGAATTATCCGGTGTACCACACCGGTGCAGTATTTCTGGTGGATCCGAGCGCCCGGCTGCACGCCATCCTGCGCTCGCCGTCGGATCCGGCTGGCGCCGCCCGCCGATTTCGCGAAGTCCGTGGGGGTTTTGTGGAAGACAGTCCTCGGATCACCGCCAATCCGGGCCGCTAAAGCCAGAGACCGTGCGTCAGCGCACGTCAGCCCTACCTCCTGATTGCATGTTCTTCATGTACCCGCTCCGGAACGTCCCGGTGGTGGATGACCAGCAGGAACGCGAACACACCCAACACGACCGTGAAGGTCAGCAGGACTATGGAATGCGTCGTATAGCTCTTGTTCGAATTGGCGTGACTGTTCATGTGACTCTCGATCCTGCAGGTTGGTTCCAGGTGTGGGGGCTGCCTCTGCTAGCCACCGTGATGCACCGACGCAGGAGCTTGCTGCACTAGATCCTGCAGGAAATAGACAGCACGCGTGAAGTACGCGTAATCCGCCTCCAGCGCGCCGATTGCCACCAGCACCATCAGCAGTAACGGTGGCAGCAGGATGAAATACACCATTGCCAATCGTTCCCAAACCATGTGCATGAATACAGCCACGATCAGGCCCGCCTTCAGCATCATGAACACCAGAATCAGGAACCATCGCAGATAACCCTGCACGTTGAAGTAATCCACTGCGTAGGAGAACGCGCTGAGTACAAATAGCAGCGCCCATATCTTGAAATACACTCCAAGGGGGTGCTGAACGGACTCTTCAGTGTGCGGGGCTATTTCCGCGTGATGATCGGCCGAGTGATCCACAACACCTCCTACCAGAGATAGAAAAATGCAAAGATAAAGACCCATACGAGATCAACGAAGTGCCAGTACAGGCCCATGATCTCGATCATTTCGTAGTTTCCGCGGCGTTTGGTCATGAACCCCGGACGCTGCTCTTCAAGGTCGCCGCGGCGCACCTTGACCGCCATGATGATCAGGAAAATCACGCCAATCGAAACGTGGGTGCCGTGAAAGCCCGTGATCATGAAGAATACCGATCCGAACTGTGCGGCACCCATCGGGTTGCCCCAGGGGCGAACCCCCTCTTCGAAAATCAGCTTGGTCCACTCGAAGGCCTGCATGCCGACGAACGCAGCGCCGAGCAAGGCAGTTGCGATCAGCAGCCAGAACGTGGTGTTCCTGTCCTTGCGATAACCAAAGTTCACCGCCAGCGCCATCGTGCCGCTGCTGGTGATGAGGACGAAGGTCATGATGGCAATCAGTATGAGAGGCACAGGCTCGCCACCGAAAGAAAGCGCGAAGACCTCGCTCGGATGCGGCCACGGGGAGAGCGTGGACATACGCACCGTCATGTACGACGCCAGGAACACACCGAAGATGAACGTGTCGCTAACGAGGAAGATCCACATCATGGCCTTTCCCCAGGGCACTTTCTTGAAAGTGCGCTGGTCGGAAGACCAGTCCGAGACGAAGCCCTTCACCCCGTCATGCAGTTCCAGCGAGTCGGCAGGGGAGGTTGCAACGCTATGTATCGACATGGGTGATGAATCCTTTACCTGAGCCCGCAGATCTGAAGAAGCAATTCAAAATTGTTTCCGCTGAACAGCAGTCCGAACAGAACCAGCCAGACGCCGAGGAGAAAGTGCCAGTACAGGGCGCAGTTCGCGATACTGTTGATGAACTGGCGCGGATCGGTATCGTCCCATGTTCGTATCGTGGCTCTGCCCCAGGCCACCAGGCCGCCGAGCATATGCGCGCCGTGCACCCCGGTGATCATGTAGAAGAAGCCGACCGCCGGGTTGCTGAAGTCGCCCAGTACCATGGAAGCGAGTTGGCGCCACGCCATGACCTGTCCAAACAGGAACACCAGCGTGAAAACACCCGTGGCCAGCAATGCCACGCGGACCGCGTCTCGACGTCCGCGTCGGGATGAAACCAAGGCCCACTGCAGGGAAAAACTACTCAGAAGCAAAACCGCCGTGTTGGCCCACAGCAACTGGATCTCCGGAGCCGGACGCCAGTCCTGGTAGGCCATGCGCCCGGCATAGGCGACCATCATCAGCGTGAACGCAATTCCGACCACGCCCAGGAACACGCGCAACGCGGATCGCCTTGCACGGATCATGAGCTGATCGGCCGAAAGTGCGGATACCCCAAGATTGCCGCTGGCGATCCAGGGCATGTCGGCAGCGGTGCTTGATTTGCTCATGGTTACTGCCTCCGGACTCAGGTACTGGCGCTGCGCGGCGGCACGTTCTGCGGAATGAAATCCTCTGGTGCACCGGGAACGCTGTAGTCATAGGCCCAGCGGTACACGCAGGGCAGTTCTGGTCCGAAATTGCCGTGCTGCGGTGGTGTGTGCTCGGTCTGCCACTCAAGTGTCGTGGCGTTCCACGGGTTGCTGCCCGCCGGCTTGCCCTTGAAGGTGCTCCAGATGATGTTGAACAGGAACAGGATCTGGGCCGCACCAACGACCAGCGCGGCGATGGTGATGGCTACATTCATCGAGTGGACGGAGTCCGGCAGGAAGTTCGTGCCGCTAATCTCGTAGTAGCGCCGCGGCACACCGACGATTCCCAGATAGTGCATAGGCAGGAAAATGGCATAGGAACCGACGAACGTCAGCCAGAAATGGATCTGGCCCATAGTCTCGTCATACATCCGCCCAGAAATTTTGGGGAACCAGTGGTAGATCGCGCCGCACACCACCATGACGGGCGCCACGGCCATCACCATGTGGAAATGCGCGACCACGAACAGGGTGTCGGAGAGCGGCATGCTCACGGTGGAATTGCCGAGGAACAGCCCGGTCATGCCACCGTTGATGAAGAACAACAGGAAACCGATGGCGAAAAACATGGGCACGGTCAATTGGATATTGCCGCGCCACAGCGTCAGCACCCAGTTGTAGACCTTGAGCGCGGTCGGGATCGCGATGATCAGGGTCGTGGTTGCGAAGAAGAAGCCGAAGTAAGGGTTCATGCCGCTCACGTACATGTGGTGTGCCCACACGACGAAGCTCAACACGCCGATGATCACGATGGCCCATACCATCATGCGATAACCGAAGATGTTCTTGCGTGCGTGAACGCTGATGAGGTCAGAGACAATGCCGAAGGCCGGCAGCGCGACGATGTAGACCTCGGGGTGGCCGAAGAACCAGAACAGGTGCTGGAACAGCAGCGGGTTGCCGCCGACATGCTCCATCTCGGTCCCCATCGATACCAACGCCGGCATGAAGAAACTGGTGCCGAGCTTGAGGTCGAGCGTCATCATAATCGCGCTGACGAACAGGGCAGGAAACGCGAACAGGGCAAGTATCGTCGCAACGAAAATGCCCCAGACGGTGAGGGGCAGCCGCAGCAGCGTCATGCCGCGCGCGCGTGCTTGCAGCACTGTCACCACGTAGTTCAGGCCGCCCATCGTGAAGCCGATGATGAAAAGCGCCAGGGAAGCGAGCATCAGCAAGATGCCGCCCTCTGATCCCGGCGTACCCTCGAGGATCGCCTGGGGTGGATAGAGTGTCCACCCGGCGCCGGTCGGGCCACCGCTCACGAAAAAGCTCGCAACCAGCAGCAGCACGGCGCCCAGATAGACCCAGTAGCTGATCATGTTCAGGTAGGGAAACACCATGTCGCGCGCCCCGACCATAAGCGGGATCAGGTAGTTACCGAACCCTCCGAGGAACAGCGCCGTCAGCAGGTACACCACCATGATCATGCCGTGCATGGTCACGAACTGGAGGTAGCTGCTGGGGTCGATGAACGCAAATTCGTTTGGCCATGCGAGTTGCAGCCGCATGAGCCAGGAGAAGACAAGAGCCACCAGGCCGATCGCAATCGCGGTGCCCGCGTACTGGATCGCGATCACCTTCGCATCCTGGCTCCAGATGTATTTGCCGATGAAGGTCTTGGGATGGTACAGCTCCATCTCGCCGATTTCGGCGGGTGCGACAGAGCTGCTCTCATCGTGCGCAACGAATTCCATCTAATTGCCCCTGTGCAGTGACTGACGCGGAAAATCCGCTCCCGGTCAAAGTTTGTTGATGTAGGCCACCATGTTGTTGATCGCGGTCTCGTCGGCGAGAGTCCTCGATACAAGGCCCATCTGCAGGCCATAGAGATCCTGCGGATGGCGGCCGCGGATGCCGTGCTTGAAGTTGTTCAGCTGCTGTGCCAGATACCAGTCGTTCATGCCTTTCAGGCTTGGCGCGTTCACCGACCAGCGACCACCGCCATCCGCGCCATGGCAGGCGGCACAGGTTGAATCGAACAGTTGTTTCGCCCGCGCAGGATCTCCCTGTACGGTAGCCAGCGAGGGCGAGTCCGGCAGGCCTGAGATATAGGCGACAACGTTGTTTACCGCAGCTTCATCCGGAAGCGTCATTGCCATCGCGGCCATGTTCTTGCCCCACACGTCATTTTCGTGTGTGCCGCGCAGGCCCTGCTTGAAGTTCTTCAGTTGCCGCTTGATGTAGGAGGCATCGTGGCCCGCGAGTTTCGGCGCATGCATCTGGGCATTGCCTTCGCCCTGCGCGCCGTGGCAGGCGGCGCAAACAGCATAGTTCGCGGCACCAAGCGCCGCGTCACCCTTGAGGCTCGCTTGGGTGTGCTCGAAGGTCGGTTGGCTGGCGAGCCAGGTGTCGTAATCTGCCTGCTCGTCCACGACCACGCTGCCGCGCATGGCGTAATGACCTATCCCGCACAGCTCCTCGCACAGCAAATCGAAGGATCCGGTGCGCGTGGGGGTAGCCCATATGTAAGTGACAATTCCCGGGACAAAGTCCATTTTTACGCGGAATTGCGGCACCGTGAAATTGTGCAGCACGTCGATTGAGCGCAACAGGAACGTGACGGGCTTGTTCATCGGCAGGTGCAGCACCGGATTTCGGACCACGATGTCATCGCGTCCGTAAGGGTCCTCGGGGTTGATCCCGAGCGGGTTGCCCTCCTCGACGAAGCTCGCCTCGACGACGCCCAATTTGCCGTCGCTGCCCGGCAGGCGGAACGACCAGTTCCACTGCTGCGCGAAAACCTCGACCTCCGTGGCTTCATCAGGCGGTGTGACCACTTGTGCCCAGATGAACAGGCCCGGCGCCAGCATCGCGGCCACGGCCACCGTCGTGAACACGGTCAGCCATACTTCCAGCTTTGTGTTTTCCGGCTCGTAATGTGCTCTGACGCCTTCGCGCTTGCGGAAGCGGATGACGCAGTACGCGATGAACCCGTTGACGAGAACGAAACCGATACCCGTGACCACGAATGTTAGCGTGACGGTATCGTCCATCGCTTCCCAATTCGAGGCGATGGGCGTGAAATACCACGGGCTGACGAAATGAAAGACGACCGTACCGAAGACCAGGACCAATAACACGATTGCCAGAATCATTGTTGATTTTCACTCCTGAGCGGGTCTGCGCAAGTTGCGCCGGCGGGTAATTTCGATAACGCAAACGCCCTCATCGGTACCGATCAATCGAAGCGGACGAATGTGTAGGAACAAGCCGCCCAGACTTCAAGTTGCCGTCCACGAGAAATACTCCGGGGCGCAAGGGTGAAGCGCCGGCGTTTCTCAGGCCCACTTGCGGAACCGTTGCCAGTTGCACAGGAACACCATCAGCCACTTGGTATGGGTGGTCTCGATGCCCGCGGACTTGAGCGTGGCGTGCCTGCTCAGCACCTGCCGCAGCGTGTCTTCTTCCGTCGGGTCGGTTTCGACGAAGAGAATGTGCTTGCCCGCTTGCAGAGTCTCGTCAAAACGACGGAAATGGACGTTACGCTGCTGCATGCCGATGAATGCGGCCTCCCAGGTAACGAAACCTAGTGCGATCACGGCGAGATAGATGAACGGCGCCCAGCCGACGGTGGCGGCAATCCCGGAGAAATGCGACACCGTAATTACCCCGGTTGCCGCGGCAAGGCCAAGCAGGACGCCGATCTTTCCGGCGTGGACGACGTCGGTTTTCAGGAAGCTTGCCACCCGGTTCAGGTGGTGTGTCTCCAGCCCCGCATCGTCATTGCTGAGGATGTAGATCTGCGGTGTCGAGATACCGTTCTGCTCGAGCTCGCGCTCTACAGCCTCGAGGTCGTCGAGATCGTCGCCGACGTAATAGAACCGTTTCAACGACAGTCCTCCCTGCGTTCTCAATCGCGCCCGGGGCTGACCATTCCTATCCAAACCCTGTGTACGGGGTGCGGATCGGCATGTCCTCGAAGCACTTGTGAGCAGAATTATTTTTTGGGGCCATCGAACCCTACTGCAACTTCCGTCACGTGTACAGCAGTGTTTACGAATTGCAGGAATAAACGTTGAGGAAGAATAAAGTTCCTGCAGCACCTAGACCAGATTGCTCAGGCTCAGGCTCAGGCTCAGGCTCAGGCTCAGGCTCAGGCCGCATCGCGATTTATCGCGAGCAGGGTCAGAGACTTTCAAGGTAGTTGTAGCGCGCGCGCAGCCTCGTACACGGCTATCCGAGGCCGCAGTAATTCCGGCGTTTCCCCCCACGATGTCGCTGCGCCGGCGTCACGTACTCAATCCGGGGTCTGAGCAGCGTTGAACTGGTCGGGTAGAGCCGCTATTCTACTTACGCTTTCTTTATGCTGCGGCCCAAATCCGGGCCCAGGCCACTCCCGAGAGACGACAAAAAATGAAGGCCATTCTTGTCATCGCAGCGATATTCGCCGGATGCGTATACACACAGTTGGCGCAGGCCTTCGGCGTGGATGTCTGCTTCAACGATCCGACGTCGGGGGAGGTGCCCATCCGCAACTGCATCGGCGTGGAGGAGGTGTGCCGCACCAGTAACCTCGACTCTGCCGGGCAGTTGCAGTGCCGGGTTGCCGCGACCGCTGACAGCATGAGTGGCCTGACCGGCACCAACGCGATTATCGGAGGGCGGAGTCTGTTGCATAGCGACTCCACCTACCTCATGGCGCAGCTGATCGGGTACACGCCCTGGCAAGCGTATCAGGTGATGATCTACAACGAGGCCACGGACGGGGCGGAGTATTTTCCGTTCGACCAGAACGGCGCGCAGATGATGAGCGATGCCGATATCGCTGAGTGTCGTGCGCAGTGGGGGCCTGCCATGCCGCAGCGTTGCCTGGTGATCACCCGGGTCGTCAATGGCGTCTACAAGTTCAACGCCCCTTCCGGTGGCATGCTTCTTCACTGGCATGCGAGGTTTTCGCCGACGCCGGAATCCCCGCCTTCCGTCCCGTTCCCTGCCGATTATTTCTCGACGGAAAACGCCCCCTACGAGCCTTTGCTGAACAATCTTCGCGACTGGGTGTTCGGCGAACGGCGGGATGCCTGCATCGGGGGCATACTCGCAACGGTGTCGGAGTCGTCCGCGGTTCCTGCGCCGTGTGGGGTTCACAGCCAGGTTCTGTCCAGCCCACAGAATTTCTTCTCGGCGGGTGTTACGCGGTTGCAGATTCCCTTCGAATCCAGGCTCGGCAGGCTGGTCGTGAATGACGATGATGCCGGCAAGGTGGTGGCGTCAGACCGGAGCCTGCGGGCGTACGTCAGCCCGCATGCCATGCGATTCGCCAAGTTGGGCATTTTTCTCCACGCGCTTGGGGATCGCGAGTCCCACCACTCCTGCACCGACCGCTCCTGGTTCTATCGCCTGCCCAGCGGCGACTACACCACCACGTACGACTCAGTCGGGTGTGGGCAAGGTAGTCATTTCCTCTGGCATGCGTGGGAGCAGGGCACTGACCAGTCGGCGGTGAACCTCACATCGGAGCACCAGACGATGCGGCCGGCGCTCGGCGACGTGTACGACCAGCTGCTCGCCTATGCGACGGCACACCAGATCCCGGTGCGTGCCGATCTCGACCGGGCGACCATCATCGACAGGCTCATACTCGTCCTGCAAGTCTACGATCCGCAGCAGCGGCTCGACGAGATGGTGCAACTGATGCAGAACTACAGTGCGCTGCCGCTGCCCGGCCACGGTTCATCAGCCACGCTGACCTTCGAGCAGTGGCTCGATGCAGCCGGTGCCCCGCGGCTGCAGTGAATGAGACCCGCGGAGCAGGGCGCCGGGTCAAGCGGGTCAAGCGGGGTCAGGTCTTCCATTTTTCATGGTCGCGCCTGAACGTCTGAGTATTGCCCCTGAAGATAGCCATCCGCCGGTTTCTGATCTGAGACCGGCTTAGCGCGCTTCCGGCACGCAGCGAAAAGCAGGGGAAGCTAGCGGTTTCGCTTCGCGTTCGAGGCCTCAGGGCAGGGTTCGGCGTGGGTCGCTTCGGTCTGGGAGGGGGCTTTAACCTTTCTCTGCCTACTGGTCTAGCCGAGCAACAGGTGCGGCGATGTCGAGTTCAACGCTGATGCTGATCCTGCCCTCGCGGCGCTCTATGTCGCCTTCCTGCTCTGGCACGGAGGCCGGGGAAAGCCGATGAGCCGCGACGAGATAGAACGGCTGCTGACCGTCGCTATCACACCGCCGTCGTGTCATACCTGCTCCGCTACGGAAACATGCTGGTGTTCTCGGCGCATGCCGGGCGGATCAAGCAGCTTCGAGCTGCTTAGGCGATGATCAGGAAATCTGTGGCAGACACCGCCGGCGCGCCCGTCAGCACGGCAAACTGTACCGGGGTGACGCCGCCTGCGCCATCGGCATCGTAATAGAGTCTGCCTGTGTCGATGCCGACGGCGAAGTCACTGATGGTATCGCCGTTAGCGGACAGCGCCGTGGAGAAGACAAACGCATCAGCGCCCGCGCCGCCAGCAAGCGTGTCATTGCCGATACCACCGTCTAGTCCATCATTGCCGCTGCCGCCGCTCATGTTGTCCCTGCCGCCGAGCCCCTTCAAAACATTGTTTCCGATGTTGCCGAGGATCGTATTGCTGAGGGAATTACCAGTGCCCGCTGCGTTTCCGCTGCCAGAGAGTGTGAGCCTCTCGAGGTTGGCCGTGAGCACCCACGCTGTGTTGCTGCGAACGGTGTCTGTGCCACCACCAGAGAGTTCGATAAAGAACTGGCAGAAAACGGTGGCGACTGAGCATCACGGCAATCCTGGTGCGTTACGGGAGGGGCGGGACTACCGGGTCGCAGCCTGCGCTTGCAGCGCATGCCCGGGCATCAGGGCGCTACCGAGGCTTCGTCGAGTATGGTCGCGATCCACGCGAGGAACAGCATCAGATGCACCACGCCCTGCATGGCGTTCACCTTGCCACTGCGGAGGTTCAGCGAGGCCACCATGAACGTCGTCGCCAGCAGGACAATGTAGGGCGCATCGAGCCCGAACTCCGGTGTCGCACCCGTAACGAAGTGGACCACGATCACAGCGGGCACCGTGAGGCCGATGGTGGCAAGCGCGCTGCCGAGCAGGATATTCATGCTGCGCTGCATGTCGTTAGCACGTGCGGATACGAGCGCGGCCAAGCCCTCGGGCGCGAGCACCAACAGGGCGATGAACACGCCGCCAAGTCCGCTTGGCATTGGGCGAAGAACGCACGGTAACGGGTGGTCTGCATACCAAGGAAAACGGCATAGATGCCCAATGAGGCGATGCCGACGAAGACCATCATCGGATCGCTCATCCAGCCGCCCTCGCGGCTCGAGGTGAAACGGGGAAGCACCAGAGTGATCATCCCCAGCGTGACGATGAGCGGCATGTAGGCGCCTGCGGACTGCGCGTTGAATTCCTGCTCCGTGCGACGCACTCCGCCCAGCAGCAAGGCCAGCCCGAGCAGCAGGTTCAGGATGATCATGAGCACCGGAAACATGGTGTCGCGCGCCACCGAGTCGTCGCCGTTGGCGCCCAGCATCACGGCACATACGGCTGCGACCTCGATCGTGATCGCGGCAACCGTGAGGATGAGTGTTCCCTAAGGTTCACCGAGTATGTCGGCCAGTCCATCGGCATGGGCCATGGCGCGGAACGCGCACATCAGGATCACCGTGACGAGCCAGAGACTCCAGGCCACATTCCAGAGTCCATCGATGTGACCAGACGGGGACCAATGGGAGAGGACCAGCGCGCCCGTGCCGAGCCCGATGGCGATCGGGGACTCGCGCAGGGCGTGGGCTAGCAGGGTGGATGTGCCGACGGCATGGTGCATGAGTGCAGCTTAAATGCCTGCCGCGCCCGAGCCAAGCCGATGCCCGGGCTGCTGGTGCCACCGAGGCTGCGGTTCGTATATCGCTTGTCCGGCTCCCAAAAGGGTGTCTCCGGCGGGCCCAGCGCATTACTCTTGCGCTCGTCGTAGTCCACGCGGAAAACCGATAATGGCATTCCGTTACACCGTCCCCCGCGCCGCGAGAGCAACGCCATGACACGTATCCGTCTGCTGCAGACAAACGAGCTTGAGCCCGATATCGCGGCGGACTGCCTTCAGTTCGAAGCTGTCACGGGCGATTCCTCGGGCTGGAGGGCGCTGGCGCACCGGCCCGATCTGCTTCGGCTGTTACGCGGCTTCTACACACCGCTCCAGTTCGAGGGGCTGCTGAGCCGCAAGCTGATCGAGCTGGTGCGGCTCGGTATCGCGCAGATCAACCAGTGCCAGAATTGCCTGCTTACCCGTTACCCGGATTCGATCGAGGACGGCCTGACCGAGGAGCTGGTTGGCGCATTGCCCGATGCTCAGGGCAGCCCACTGTTCACCGAGCGCGAGAAGGCCGCGATCGAGTTCGGACAAAAGATGGCGCGCGATCATTTCTCGATTGGCGACGAGGATTTCATTCGCTTGCACCTGCATTTCAGCGAACAGGAAGTCGTCGAACTGTGCCTCGATGTCGCGATGTTCGTCGGGCTCGGGCGACTCTTCGCCACCATCGATGCGCGCAACACCGTCTGCGTGATCCCTGCTGCCACTAAGACTGCGCAGGACATCGGCAGCGCGCCCGACGCGCGGGCACGGGAGATCTGAGTGTTCTGGCCCGTTCGTTCGATCGCTCGCCCTCGCGTAGGCAACTCTCTAGTTCAGCCTCTACTTATCTCACCATCACCGGAGAAGCGCCCCATGAAGACCCGCCCGCATCAGGCTCTCGGCGGCCTGCTCGTCGCCACCGTCCTGGCCACCGCACTTACCGTCGGTTCTGCCTTCGCGCAGACCTCCGCCACCGCGGCGCCTGCGGCAGCACCGGCCGCGACCACGACGCTCCCCCACTGGACCTATGGGGGCAAGGAGGGTCCGAAGCACTGGGGCGAGCTCGGCCCTGCTGACTCCGCATGCTCTCACGGGTCGTACCAGACGCCGATCGACATCCGCACGTCGACCCCGGCCAAGCTCCCGAAGATCAGGTTCAACTATGTGGACGACACTGTCAGCGAGATCAACAACGGCCACACCATCGAGGCCATTGCCGCTGAAGGCGACTCGATCACCGTCGGCGACGAGGCCTTCTCGCTGGTGCAGATTCACTTCCACGCACCGAGCGAGCACACGGTAAACGGCAAGCCGTACGCCGCCGAGTTCCACCTGGTCCACAAGAGCGCTGAGGGCAAGCTCGCCGTGATCGGTGTATTCATCGAGCGCGGCAAGAAGGTCAACCCCGCCTACGACACCTTCATCGCCGGCTCCACCCTGAGCAATGATGCCACGCAGTCCGAGTCCATCGACTGGCTGTCGATACTCCCGATTGACAAGACCACCTACCGCTATCAGGGCAGCCTGACCACCCCGCCGTGCAGCGAGGGCGTGAGCTGGTTCGTGATTAAGAACCCGGTGCAGCTCAGTGCCGCGCAGATCAAGGCGATCGACCTGGCCTACAGCGGCAACAACCGCCCGCTGATGCCGCTCAACGGTCGCACGGTCAGCCTCGTCATTCAGAAGTAGTCAGCTCCCCCGCCTCAGGTTATTGCAGCTGAGGGTGCTGTCTCGTGCAGGCGGAACATCACTCGTGCCGTGTCCTCGGGCCGGGACACGCCGCCCATTTGCTTGCGCGAGGGTTCCATTGCTGCGAAGCAGGGCGCGAGCTCGAAGCGCTCCAGCAGCCGCGACACCACGATCCGCGCCATGTGCAGCGAGAAGCGCTGCGCCGGGCAGGCGTGACGGCCGTGGCCGAAGGTACTCACGGTCTCACGGCCCGGCACCAGTTCCGGCCTGAGTTCGCGGCCGTTGTAGTGCGCCGGGTCGAAACGCGCGAGCTCCGGCGTCTGCGTGTTGGTTACCGACAGCATGGTCGCAATGTAGACGCCGGGCTGCACGGTGTAGACGCCGTCGCCCGTATCGAACTCCACCGGGCGCAGCACCTTGCGCAGCGTGAGTGAGCGCTGCGCCACGCGCACGCTTTCCATCAGCACCTGCGCGGCGTAGCCCATCGTGCCCAGCGCCTCGGGGGAGCTGCGGAAACCCTCACCGTGCGCCGCGCGCGTTGCGGCGATCTCGTTGTGCAGCTGTGCACGCACCTCCGGCCGCAGCAGGATTTCTGCGCTCATCCACGCGATCGCGGCGTAAAGATTGGACAGGAAACCCTGGTTCAGGTTGATGGCGTTGTGCAGCACGCGGCGCGCGGCCAGCGCTGCGTCTGTACCGGCGAATCGCGCGCGGAGCAGGTCTACCGTGGCCGAGCCCCGCGCAGGACTGGCGTCGTGTGCCGCGAGGATGCGTGGCAGAAGCTCCGCGATGGACGCGAGTGCCGCACGCTCGGCGGCCTTGCCCGAGGCAATAGTCGCCAGTATCTGCTGTGGCGCAACGAACGCGGCGGCCTGGTCCAATACGTCGAAGTGGCGCTTGAGCTCGGGCCACCACGGCTCCTCTGCCGCGACCGGCGCGATCCACAGCGCGAAGCCCACGCGCTGCTCCAGCGTACGGATGGCGTCGAAGATATCGGTCTCGCCCGCAGCGCCCCAGCGTTCGAGTTCCATCTGCACCACCGTGTCGATCAACGCCACCTGCGCGGGCAGGCGTGAGGGCGCCAGTGCTTCGCGGAAGATCGCCGGATCCACGTCCGCGAAGACCTCGGTGGGTGTCTTGAAGCCGATCATGTCGAAGGTGGCGAGGCCAAAGCTCGCCTCGTCCTCGGGCAAGGCATACAGACTTTGCAGTCCGCGGGGCGAGAAACTGAACAACAGTGGGAAGCCGAAGAGATCCACGAAAAACGTATCGCCGTGGCGCGCGCGCAGGTCCACGAGGTACTCGGTGGGCGCGTCGAGGAAACGCAATCCCGCGCCGACGTGCGGGAGTTCTTCCGTGGCAACGGGCGGTGGCGGCGTGATGCCCGGGTTCATGCAGCGTGCTCCGGGAAGGGTGGCCGCACGATAGCGCAGCGGGCTTTTCGCCGCGAGCCGTTCCTGCGAGCAGGCCCTCGCACACCCAGCCGGAGCACCCTGATCAGGATGCTCCAGGACGAGATTGTCCACAGCCTCATCTCCTGAGGCTAGCCCCTCCTAGACTGCACTCCATACGCAGGCAATCCGCTGCACCGGGCTTAAAGCCGGGGTGCCAAACCGGACTGCCTCTGCAGTTGCGCCCAAGGCCCAGAGGAGTCTTTAAAAACATCGATCAATGTCATTGACATCATTTGATAACATAGCCATCATTCGACGTCATTGTCATGCATCGAGGTCGCCAATGCAGAGTCCGCCACTGGAGGTCTTGAAAGATTTCAGCGGCTCGGCCGAGGATCTGGCGCGGCTGGCAACCACTGTCTGCGCGGGGCTGGGCCTTGGCGCGGCCAACGACACGGACGAGCTCTCGGCACGGTTGGTAAGGGATTACGCCCAGCGCGACATCCTTTCCCGCCCCGAGCGCCAGGGCAAGGAAGCCATCTACACCTGGCGTCACCTGGTCGAGTTGGTGGCGGCGCGCGCACTGGTGGCGGACGGCTGGCCGCTCGCCAAGGTCACGCAGCACTTCGCGCTCACGCCGCTTGAAGACCTGTTGCTGCTGGTCCCGGGCCAGGGAAGGCCCAACCCGGCGCTGACCGCCGCGAGGCGCATCCGGGAAAGCACGCTTGCAGGCAGCGAATTGCGCGAGCCGACAGCCATGCCGCCGCTGCAACGGCTGGTCTCGCAGCGCCAACGGCGCGCGGACCTGATGTTTTCCATGCAGCAGCTCACCGGAGAGAGCACGCAGCCCCGCGCCACGCAGATGACCCGCATCGCGCTGGACGAGGACATACACCTGCTGATCCAGACGGATCGGCTACGCCATCTGGGCCTGGACGGTGCCGACGCTGTCGGTCGTGCCATCACGGCCTCGATCATCGAATGGATTACTGCCAAGGGAGGCAAACAACCATGAGCGACAACACCATCAGCCTCGCGATCACGCCACTGCGCGATGCCCTGCTCGAGGGCCACAGCAACGCCTGCCTCGCGCTGGTGCGCGTCAGGGCACCCGCCGCGCCCGCCCTGCAAGCCCGCCGTAAGGCGCTCAACCTGGCGCTGGTCATCGACCGCTCCGGCTCCATGTCGGGCCGGCCGCTCGAGGAGGCCAAGCGCTGCGTGGGCATGATCATCGACCGCCTGAGCCCGCGGGACCGTGCATCCATCGTCACCTACGACAGCACGGTCGATACGATCGTCCCCGCGCAGAATGTCACCGACACGGCGGTTTTCCACCGGGCGCTGGCGCAGGTCGGGTCGGGTGGCATGACCGCACTGTTCGGCGGTTGGCTGGCCGGCGCAGAGCAGGCGGCGCTCGGTGCCAACGACGACTACATCAGCCGGGTAATGCTGCTGTCTGACGGCTGCGCCAACGAGGGCCCCGACTCGCTCGAGGATATCGCCCCCCACGTACGCACCATGGCGGCATCGGGCGTGAGCACGTCTACTTGCGGTCTCGGCAACGGTTTCAACGAAGATCTGATGATGGGTATGGCCAAGGCCGGCCAGGGGCAGGGCTACTACGGCGATACTGCCGAGGACCTCCTCGACCCCTTCACCACGGAGTTCGAATTGATGCGCGCTCTCTGCGCCCGCAAGCTGCGCCTCTCCCTGCAGACGCCTGCAGGCGTCAAGGCGAATGTGCTGAACGACTACGCGCACGAGAACGACGGCCGCTGGGTCATGCCGGACCTCGCCTTCGGCGCGGAGGGCTGGGCGCTGGTCTCCATCGCCGTGCCGGCGCGCCTTTGCGGGCCGGGCGTGACGCTCGATCAACTCCTGCGGGTCTCGGTGAGCCTCGACGAATGTCAGACCGACCGCACACTCGTGCTGGAGCAGGCCATCTCGCTGCCAACGCTTCCTGCGGGAGCCTTCTCGGCGCTGGCGGAGGACGCGAGGGTGAAGGCCCGTGCCCAGGAGTTGCGCGCTGCCGAACTGCAACTCGAGGCCGGCACCGCGGCACGACGGGGTCGTTGGGACCAGGTAGACCAGATCCTGTGCCAGGCAGAGCAGGAGGCGGGCGAAAACCCGTGGGTGGCCGAGGGTCTCAAGGCGCTACGCGTGCACGCCGAGGCGCGGCGCACCGAGGAGTTCGCCAAGGAAACGGTCTACAAATCGCGGGCCATGAGTTCGAGGCTCACCTCGTCCGAGGCCGTCGAACCGTGTTTCTCGCTCAAAGACGAAGCCGAGATGCCCTCGTATTTGCGACGCAAACTCGAACAAGGCAAGCGCATGCCGCCGCCCGCTGGCCGCACTTGAGACCGTGCACGCTGAGGCCGAGGCCACAGAGGAACTCGCTGCCGCGCTGAGCGGTGGCGGGGTCCATGTGGGGGAAGGGTGATACGAGCCGCGCATCGCTCGGTGCTGCGTTAACAGGGCTGGCGGATCTGCAAGGGGCTCGGGCATCCGAAGAGTAAGCCCGGGCCAAATCCAGCGTGGTTTGCGAGCGGGGGCCTGCATGAGCGGGTGCCTGCATTGCCACAGCATGATGCGCGCTGCCATACTCAATTCATGAGCTTCCTATCGCCGGAGAAACTCGACGTATAACCACCGCGCGAGCGGCACGCGATTGCACCTGATCGACGATGGGGGATGGCAGCAGTGCGACTACAGTGGTTGGCCTTGGCTTTTGCCGGGGCGGGATGCGCGGCCGTATCTACGCTCCACGCACAGGATCTGACGGTTGAGAAGGCGCTCAGCCGCGCTTTGGAGCGTAGCGCGGTACTGCAGGCCGATGGCGCCGCGGTGAGCGCGACACGCTATCAGGCCGAGCTGGATGGCCTGGCCCCGGCGATGACGATCGGTATGGAACTGGAGAACGTTGCGGGCACGGGTGACTTGTCGGGCACTGATGGTGCAGAAACCACACTGCGCGTGGGCAGGGTGTTCGAACTCGGGCGCAAGCAGGCTGCACGTCAGTCGATTGGTGCCGCACAGGTTGCGCTGCAGCTGAATGCCGTTGAACGGAGCCGCCTGAATATTGCCGCGCAGGTTAGCCACCGATTCATCGATGTATTGTTGAAGCAGGCCCGGCTGGAACTGGCGGCGCAGAATATCGATCTTGCCGAAGCGAGCAGGGAGGCAGTGGCGTACCGCGTTGCGCGAAGCCGCAGCCCGCTCACAGATCTGCATCTTGCCGATCTCGCTGTCATGCGTGCCGAACTCGAGCGCGAGGATGCCGGTCATGAGCTGGCCAGTGCTCGGGTTGCGCTCTCGGTGTTGTGGGGTGAACAACACCCGGACTTCCTCCGCGTCGCTGGACGGTTGCTGGAGTTGCCCTCTATCGAGGCATTCGACAGCCTGGTGGATCGGCTGCCTCGAAGCGCCGGGCAGCAGGCTTTCGCCTTGGAAGCGCAGCATATCGATGCCCAAGAGCGGCTGGCCGCCAGCAGCCGCAAGCCCGATGTGCACACCACGCTCGGTGTACGCCGTCTGGAATCGATCGATGACGAAGCCCTGGTGCTGTCTTTCTCACTTCCCTTGGGCACTGGCACGCGGTCTGCGTTGGCAATCGACAGGCAGAGAGCCGAAAGAGAGGGCCTGTATGCCCGACGAACCGCGGCGTGGCTCGACAGCTACCAGATCCTCTTCGGCCAATACCAGGAGCTGCAGCACGCCCGCCACCAAGTCGAGACGCTGCGCGACCGGATGATCCCATTGGCAGACAAGACTCTCGCTGCGACGCAAGCCGGATATGAGGAGGCTCGCTTCTCGTTCCTGCAGGTCGCGCAGGCGCGGGCGGGTTTGCTCGACCTCCACCGCGATGAGATCGATGCCGCTGCCCGCTATCACCGTCTATTGGCCGAGATCGAGCTCGCCACGGCCCTTTCCGGAGACCTCACCCCATGAGAACGCGCGCTCTCTCTTGGTCTTCCTGTCTGGCGCTGTGTTTCACCGGCTTGCTCGCATCCTGTGGAGATTCGGGCCCGATGCCCGATGAGCACGCCGCGGCCCACGCCACCGACGCCGAGTTCGAGCGTGGCCCGCATCGTGGGCGGATGCTGCGTCAGGATGGCTTCGCCATCGAGGTCACGATTTTCGAGACCGGGGTGCCGCCGCAATTCCGGTTGTACGCCTACGTGGACGCCAAACCGCTATCGCCGGCCGAAGTGGACGCATCGATCACATTAGGGCGTCTTGGCGGTAGTGAGGACCGCTTCGACTTCAACCCCGAGGGGGACCTCCTGGTCGGTAGCGGCACCGTGGTTGAGCCGCACTCCTTCGATGTCGCGGTGAGCGCCACCCATGCCGGCCGGACCTACCGGTGGAGCTATGAGTCCTACGAGGGACGCACGACGATTCCCGCTTCGATCGCCGCGTCTGCCGGGCTCACCACGGAACGGGCGGGGCCAGCAGTCATCCATCAGGACCTGCCCCTGATGGGACGTGTAGCTGTCAATGCGGATCGTCATGTCCAGATCAGGGCGCGATTCCCGGGCCCGGTCCAGGCGGTGCGCGTCAATCTGGGCGA
The DNA here is from genome assembly GCA_945862145.1 of Klebsiella pneumoniae. Taxonomy (GTDB): domain Bacteria; phylum Pseudomonadota; class Gammaproteobacteria; order Pseudomonadales; family UBA5518; genus UBA5518. The sequence continues at coordinate 64,580 of CAMAXE010000022.1, read as the reverse complement.
CAGCGTGCGGGCCGGCCAGAGCCTGGCGATCGTTGAGAACAGCGAGACGCTGGGCACCTACGCGGTGCTCTCGCCGATCGATGGCGTGGTGTTATCGAGACATACCAACGTCGGGGACGTCGCCGGCAGCGAGGCGCTCTTCGAGATCGCAGACCTGTCCGTGCTGTGGGTCGAAGCGCACGCCTTCGGAGAGGGGGCCGCCGGCCTGCGTCCCGGTTTGCCGATGCGCCTCGTGGGCGCGGGCGGTGAGACCGTCACGACAACTGTCGAGCGAGTGCTGCCTCTGGCGAGCAGCGCCACGCAGAGCGTCGTAGCCCGCGGGTTACTGCCGAACCCCGAGGGTCGATGGCGGCCGGGCATGGCGATCAGCGCGAGCGTGACGCTCAGCTCTCGCGAGGTCCCGGTTGCCGTCGAACTGGCGGCGTTGCAGCGATTCAGGGATTTCACCGTCGTTTTCGCCAAGGTCGGCGATACCTACGAAGTGCGCATGCTCGAGCTCGGCGCGCGTGACCATGAGCGCGTCGAGGTGCTGGAGGGGCTGTCTGCAGGCGCCGAGTACGTGGTCGAGCAGAGTTTCCTGATCAAGGCGGACATCGAGAAGTCCGGCGCAAGTCACGATCACTGAGGATCAGGCCATGCTCGAACGGATCATTCGGGCCGCGATCAGCCACCGCTGGCTGACGCTGGTTTTCGCACTCGCGGTCGCGGCGCTGGGTCTTCACAGTTACTCGCTACTGCCCATTGATGCCGTGCCCGACATAACGAACGTGCAGGTGCAGATCAATACGGAGGCGCCGGGATACTCACCGCAGGAGGTCGAACGTCTCCTCACTTACCCCATCGAGAACGCGCTGGCTGGCCTGGCACGCCTCGACTACACCCGCTCCATATCTCGTTACGGGCTGTCGCAGGTGACGGCCGTGTTCGAGGACGGTACGGATCTCTACTTTGCCCGCCAGCAGGTGGCCGAGCGACTGCAGCAGTCACGCAGCCAGTTGCCGCGCGGCACAGAGCCGACGATGGGGCCGATCGCGACGGGACTGGGCGAGATTTTCATGTACACGGTGGAGCCCACCGAAGGCGCGAGCAAGACCGATGGCAGTGCATGGACGCCCACCGATCTGCGGACTCTGCAAGACTGGGTCATCCGGCCTCAGCTGAGGCACCTGGAGGGCGTGACCGAGGTGAATACCATCGGTGGCTATGTGCGCCAGATCCACATCACACCCGATCCGGCGCTGCTGGTTGCCTACAACCTCTCCTTGCGTGATGTCCTGGATGCAGTGGTCCGAAACAACGCCAATTCGGGTGCTGGATACATCGAGCGCAGTGGCGAGCAGTACCTGATTCGCGTGCCCGGGCAGATCGCGTCGCTGGAGGATCTTCGGCAGATAGTCATCGCGCGCCGGGAGGGTATCCCCGTGCGCCTGCGCGAGCTTGCGAGGGTTGACGAGGGAAAAGAGCTGCGTTCCGGAGCGGCGACGGAGAACGGGCGTGAGGTCGTGCTGGGTACGGTTTTCATGCTGGTGGGCGAGAACAGCCGGGCGGTGGCCCAGCGTGCGGCCAAGCGCCTGCAGGAGGTGAACGCAGGTTTGCCCGACGGTGTCAGGGCATCGGCGGTCTACGACCGAACGAACCTCGTCGACCGGACGCTCGCCACGGTGAAAAAGAACCTGCTGGAAGGTGCGCTGCTGGTCATCGCGGTGCTGTTCCTGCTGCTGGGCAATCTGCGAGCGGCGCTGATCACGGCGGCCGTGATTCCGCTGACGATGCTGATGACCATCACGGGCATGGTCCAGAACCGGATCTCGGGGAACCTGATGAGTCTCGGGGCCCTGGATTTCGGGCTGATCGTCGACGGGGCGGTGATCATCGTGGAGAACTGCTTGCGCCGCTTCGGCGAGGCCCAGCACCGGCTCGGGCGCCTGCTGGTTCGCGAGGAGCGTTTCGAACTGGCCGCCAGCGCTACCGCGGAAGTGACAAAGCCCGGCCTGTTCGGTGTATTCATCATCACCGTTGTCTACTTGCCGATCTTCGCGCTGACCGGCGTCGAGGGAAAGATGTTCCACCCGATGGCGCTCACCGTCGTGATGGCGCTGACGGCGGCCATGGTGCTGTCTCTCACCTTCGTGCCGGCGGCGGTTGCGCTGTTCGTGACCGGCGAGGTGGCGGAGGAAGACAATCGTGTCATCGTCGCGGCGAAGAGGTGGTACGCCCCCGTCTTGCAGCTGGCGATCCACCGGCGCCTCGGGGTCGTCTGCTTTGCGCTGTTGCTGGTACTGGGCAGCGTGGCGCTGGCCACCCGGCTTGGTAGGGAGTTCACTCCCAGCCTGGACGAGGGTGACATCGCCCTGCACGCGCTGCGGATCCCCGGTACGGGTCTCGATCAAGCGATCGGCATGCAGTCCTTGCTCGAGTCGCGCATCAAACAGTTCCCGGAAGTCGACAAGGTAATCGGCAAGATCGGCACTGCGGAGGTTGCCACCGATCCCATGCCGCCGTCGGTGACGGACACCTACATCATCATGAAGGACAGGTCCGAATGGCCTGATCCGCGCAAGAGCAAGGCACAGTTGGTCCGCGAACTCGAAGCAGCGGTGCGGACCATTCCCGGTAACAACTACGAGTTCACGCAACCGGTCCAGATGCGCATGAATGAACTGATCGCAGGGGTGCGCGCCGATGTGGCGGTCAAGGTCTATGGCGACGATCTCGATCAGTTGATGGCCATTGGTCGTGCCATCGAGCGTGTTGCAGGCCAGGTGCCCGGTGCCGCCGACGCCAAGCTGGAGCAGCTCACCGGCCTGCCTGTGCTGACGATTACTCCCGATCGTGCAGCCCTGGCGCGTTTTGGGCTGGATGTCGAAGACGTGCAGGACACGATCTCGATCGCCTTGGGGGGTGCAGTCGGCGGTCAGCTCTTCGAAGGTGAGCGGCGCTTCGACATCGTGCTGCGCTTGCCAGAGGCCATCCGGACCGACATCGATCGCCTGGGCGAACTGCCCATACCGCTTCCGGAACGCGGCTTCGCGCCGCACCGGCATGGCGAGCGCGCGACCAATGCCGGCGACCTGCCGGCCGGCTATGTGCCACTCGCTGAGATCGCCCATATCGAGCTGGCACCCGGCCCCAACCAGATAAGTCGCGAGAACGGGAAACGTCGCGCCGTCGTTACGGCCAACGTTCGGGGACGGGACCTCGGGGGATTCGTTGCCGAGCTGCAGGCGCGTGTAAGTGCGGAGGTGGAGCTGCCCGAAGGCTACTGGATCGGATACGGCGGCGCGTTCGAGCAGCTCCTTTCAGCGAGCCAGCGACTGCAGGTCGTGGTGCCATTGGCGATGTTGCTCATCGGCGGTTTGCTGTTCATGGCCTTCGGATCCGTGCGCGACGCGGTGACGATCTTCAGCGGGGTGCCATTGGCGTTGACCGGCGGGGTGCTCGCATTGTGGCTGCGGGACATTTCGTTCTCGATCTCGGCGGGCGTGGGGTTCATTGCCCTCTCAGGCGTTGCGGTCCTGAACGGTGTCGTGATGATCTCGTTCATCCGCGCCCTGCGGGAGGCTGGCCAGCCACTCGAAGATGCAATCCGCAACGGCGCTCTTGCGCGGCTGCGCCCCGTGCTGATGACTGCCTTGGTGGCGTCGCTCGGCTTCGTGCCGATGGCCTTCAACGTCGGGGCGGGTTCAGAGGTGCAGCGGCCTCTCGCGACGGTAGTGATCGGCGGTATCGTCTCATCAACGATATTGACCTTGTTGGTGCTGCCGGCGCTGTACCGACTCCTTCATCGTCGCTAAAGAACTCCCGCCGGATGCGTCAATGATAATCGCGGCCTCGGCGTGTCGCTGTGAGGGATTGCACGATGTCCGGCGAGCCCGAGGTTCCGTTTCCGATCGTGCCGCTTCGCGGCAGCGGCCAGATCCTGGATGTTGCTCCCGCTGGCACTGCTCGGTGGCGGCCTCACCGCGCTCGTGCGCGTCGGCCTCATCCGCGCCACCCCTTGCCGCCGCGTGGCTCACGATGCTGCTGACGCGCGGCCGCGGACCCGAGGGAGGGTGAGGACTCATCCCGGAAGGTACTGCTAGCTGCCCGCCTCCACGACACCGGGCTTGACCAGTGCGGGATCGATCAGCTCTGCAATGCCATCGACGAATTGCGCGGGCTCGGCCTCGGCCAGGTTCGCCAGCACGATGATGCTGATGTCGGCACCGAGGTAACGTGTGAAATGGGTCTTGAAACCCTGCCATGAGCCGCTGTGGAAATGCCGCGGCGCTCCGGCAACCGTGTCGACACACCAGCCGAAACCGTAGGGGTAAGACTTGCCGCCCGCGAGTTGCGCCGGCGCATACACCTGCTGCCAGCTCGCGGGCTGCAGTACGGCCCCGGCGCGCACGCCACGATCCCAGGCCAACATGTCTTCGAGCGAGAGGTACAGCGATCCGTCCGCAGTGGTATTCAACTGCGGCGCCACCCATTCCTGGTTGCGTAATTCCCCTTTCACGAGCCGGTAGCCCGCGGAACGGTTGGGCACGATGTCCTCTTCGCTGATGATGCGCGCGCTCTTCATGCCGAGCGGTGCGAACACGCGGTCGGCCAGCACCTCGCCGTAGAAGCGCCCGCTCACGCGGCGTACCGCGATGCCGAGCAGCAGATAGCCCGTATTGCTGTAGCTCCACTGCGTGCCCGGACTGAACTGCAGTGGCAAGGTGAAGGCCTTGGCGAGCATCTCGTCTTCGCTGTAATCGCGGCGCATGTCGATCAGGCCCTCGGTGTAATCCGGAATACCCGAGGTGTGCGTCAGCAGGTGGCGCGGTGTTATGCCACCCCACGCAGTGGGCGCGTCGGGAAAGATGCGCGTGAGTGGCGCATCGAGCGAGAGTTTGCCCTGCTCCACTTGCAGCATTACGGCCATGACGCTGAACTGTTTGCCGAGCGAGGCCGACTGGAACACAGTCTTCGTGCTGACCGGCACACCGAGCTCGATATTGGCCAGGCCGAAGCCACGCGCGAGTCTTGTCTCACCGCCCTGCACCACCGCGATGGCGACGCCTGGCACCTTCTGGCGCTGCATCTCTTCGCGGACGAACTGCTCGATCCGATCGATCGGCAACGGGGGAGAGGCGGCGAAAGCCCAGCTGGATATGAGACAGAAAAGCGCCAGTAGCAAACGGTGGAGACTGACCATCACAGGAGTCCTGGTGCGTTAGGGGAGGGGCGGGACTACCGGATCCACGGCTGCGGTATTAGGGCATGCCGGGGCATCAAGGCGCTACCGGGGCTGCACGCCGGCGAGGACTACCCGTACCCTTGCCGGCATGCTTGGAAATCGCCGGCGATCGATGAATAATTGCGCTCAACATCCGGAGACCTGCATGTACGAGCTCGAGCCCGTTTTTGTCCAGTGCCCTTATTGCTGGGAGCAGATAGAGATTCTCGTGGATTGCTCCGTCCTGCGGCAGGACTACGTCGAGGACTGCAGTGTCTGCTGCCGGCCGATCGCCATCACCGCGCACACCGCCGATGGCGAGGTCACCGGCGTGGATGCGCGCTCTGAGGACGAATGATCGCCCGCGGCGCGTCCGCGACCTCGATCCGGTCCGGCAACCGTCAATCAGTCGACTCACCGGCTGACAGGGCGCGGCGGCGTCCCGCCGTCATCGCCGCGTAATCCCGCTGCAATCCGTCTTCATTACGCTCTGGCATTGAGGGCCCGCTGCGGGCGTAGACTCACTTAAGGGTTGGCCATCATCGATCAGGGAATTCATCATGGGATACACATCCGGAAGCGGGCGGGTACGCACCTCGCTGGCGCTCGCCATCGGCGTGATGTCGCACAGCGCGCAGTTGTGGGCCGACGCGCCCGATACGATCGAGGAAATCTATGTGCTGGGCCGCGGGGAAACCCGTCAGGTGCAGACCATCGGCGCCCTCCAGATCGACCAGCTTCCGGCCGGAACCAGCCCGCTGAAGGCAATCGAGAACCTGCCTGGGGTCAACTTCCAGTCCGCCGACCCTTATGGCTCCTACGAGTGGTCGACGCGGATAACGATTCGCGGTTTTAACCAGAACCAGCTCGGGTTCACGCTCGACGGGATTCCGCTCGGTGACATGTCCTACGCCAATCACAACGGACTGCACATTAGCCGCGCCATTTCCTCGGAAAACGTCGGCAGTGTGCGGCTTTCGCAGGGTACGGGCGCGTTGGGCACTGCATCGACCAGCAACCTCGGCGGCGTCGTCGAGTTCTACTCGGCGCAGCCGCACAAGGACATGGGCGCAACGCTTAACCTCACCGCGGGCAGCGAATCCACCCAGCGCGAGTTCCTGCGGCTCGACAGCGGCGAACTCGCGAGCGGCACCAGTCTCTATGCCTCGTATACCAGTCAGGACGCCGAAAAATGGCGCGGCGAGGGCGACCAGCAGCAAGAACAGATCAACGCCAAGTTGGTGCAGACGCTGGGCACGGCGACCGTGAGCGCCTATTACGCCTACTCCGACCGTCAGGAGATCGACTATCAGGACATGTCGCTCAAGATGATCGACCGCCTTGGCGACCGCTGGGACAACTACTACCCGAACTGGGACCGCGCGGTAAACGCGGCCCAGGGCAACTTTCACGGCGCGGTGACATCGCTGGACGATGCCTACTGGAACGCCTCCGGACTGCGCGAGGACAACCTCGGCTATGTCGCGCTGGAGTTGCCGTTTGGCGAAAACATTGACTGGGACACGCGGGCTTATATGCACCGCAACGAAGGCCAGGGCCTGTGGGGAACGCCTTACACCCGGACCCCCGGCGGCGCTCCGCTGTCGATCCGCAGCACCGAGTACGACATCGAACGCAAAGGTGTTATCAGCGCGCTCACCGTGCGCGTTGGCGAGCACGAGATCAACGGCGGGTTATGGTACGAAACCAACGACTTCAACCAGGCGCGGCGCTTCTACGGCGAGCCCGACATCGCCGGCCCGACCCGCAACTTCGAGGACTTCCAGAGCAATCCTTTCTTCACCCAGTGGGAGTACGATTTCGAGACCGAAACACTGCAGTTCCACCTGCAGGACACATGGAACGCTACCGCAGCGCTGCGGCTCAATGCGGGCTTCAAGACCGTCAACGTCCAGAGCGACGGCACCGCGGTGGTAGACCTGCGTTTCGCGGGCAGCGACTTGTCGGGCTCGATCGAGTCACAAGAAGACTTCCTGCCGCAACTCGGCGCCGTATACACGCTGAACGGCGGCAACGAGCTGTTTGCCAGCGTCGCGCGCAACATGCGGGCGTTCATCGGCGCCGCTGCGGGTCCCTCGCCGTTCTCGACCACGCCGGCCGGATTCGCCGCGATCCGCGATTCCGTCGACCCCGAAACCTCGACCACCTGGGAAGCAGGCTGGCGCTTCGATCAGGGCGCGTTGCAAGGCTCCGTGTCGGCGTACTACGTAGACTTCGAGGACCGCCTGCTCGCGATACAGCAGGGCCCCGGTATTCAGGGCAACCCGTCAGTGCTTGCCAACGTGGGCAGCGTCGAGACGCAGGGCATCGAAGCCGCGGTGCTGTGGCAGCCGATCGATAACGTGAGCTGGTTCAACTCGATCAGCCTGAACAACTCGGAATACGCAGACGACTTCGTCAGCAACAACGTGACGGTCGCCACGGGCGGCAAGACCGTAGTGGATGCACCCGAGGAGATGTTCCGCTCTGAACTCGTGTACGACAACGGCGATTTCTTCGTCCGCGCCGACATCAACTTCACCGGTAGCCGCTACTACACCTACCTGAACGAAGGCGAGGTGGGCTCCTACACGCTGTTCAATCTGGGAGCAGGCTACCGCTTCGGCAAGCTCGCTTTCGCGCAGGACATTGTTGTCCAGCTCGACATCACGAACCTGTTCGACGAGGACTATGTCTCGACCATCGGCTCCAACGGCTTCGTCAACTCGGATCCCGATGGCACTGCCCAGACACTGCTGATCGGGGCGCCGCGGCAAAGCTTCGTCTCGGTGAAAGCTACGTTCTGAGCAGGCGTGCAGGGCGCGTGGCGCTGCCAGCGCCACGCGGGCTGCCAGCTGGGCATTGCCGTTGGGATCGTGAACCGGGACTCGGGGCTGCCCAGCCGAGGGGCCACGGAGGACTGATCAGGAAGTTCGTGCTTGCTTCTTGGTGATCTCGGCGGGCTGCCGTTCTCCACCGGAGTATGTTCAGCGGTTGCGATGGTCCCAATATGGGACTACGATTGGCTGATGAGAATCATCGCACTCTCTACCTTGAAGGCCTACTGGGAAAAGCGCCCGGCTTATCGCGATGCAGAGCAGCCTGTGCTTGCCTGGCACCGAGCGGTGAAAAACGCAAATTGGCGTTCGCCGGTAGATGTAAAGGCTGCGTTCGGAACAGCCAGCGTGCTTAAGAATGGACGAGTGGTTTTCAATATCGCCGGCAATAAGTATCGGTTGGTTGTGTGGATCAACTACGACTTCGGGGTTGTGTATGTACGTTTCATTGGCACACACCGCCAGTACGATGCGATAGACGCGCAAACCGTATAGGGACAGGAAAATGGACATCAAGCCAATCCGGAGCAAATCCGACTATCGCGCCACCTTGAAAGAGGTCGAGACCTTGATGAATGCACGCGCGGGTACAGCGGACGGAGATCGTCTTGATGTGTTGGCAACACTCCTCGAGGCGTATGAAGCGCAGCACTATCCCCTGGACTTGCCCGATCCGGTGGAAGCAATCAAGTTCACCATGGAGCAGCAAGGCCTTACGGCAATCGACCTCGTGCCGGTGATTGGGCAGCGAAATCGTGTGTATGAGGTGCTGAACCGACAGCGGCCCTTGACCCTGCGCATGATTCGCGGGCTGCACGATCGCTTTGGAATCCCGTTCGATGCGCTGCTGAAGGCCGGTTGACGGGTGACGTGAGCGACGGTTCTGGAGCCGTCGCTCGGCACCCAGAATTGCGTTGGGTCGAGACCAACGCGCAGTCATCCGCGCGGAATACAGGCCCTCTGGATATCCGCGGGCACCGTCTTTAACCTGCGCGCTGGTGTCCATCGCGCGGGGGTGAGCAGGCATGCAGCAGTTGACGGGCAAGATCGCCATCATCACCGGCGCGAGCCGTGGCATCGGTGCCGCCATCGCTTACCGGTTTGCCGCCGAGGGCGCGCGGGTGCTGATCACCGCGCGCACGCTGGAGCCGGATGGCAAATTGCCCGGGTCGCTCCGCGAAACCGCAGAGCGCATCCGCGTACTCGGCGCCGAGGTGCACTGCCTGCAGGCTGACTTGTCGGATCCGGCCTCGCGCGACGGGATCGTACCGGCGGCCATCAAGCACTTCGGCGGGGTGGATATCCTGGTGAACAACGCCGCCTGGGCACGCTTCCGTCCTACGCTGCAGCAACTGCCGAGGCATGCGCATCAGGCCTTCGAGATCAATTTCTTCGCGCCGCTGGAGCTCTCGCAGCAGGCAATCCCCCTGATGCTGGAGCGCGGCGGCGGCTGGATCCTGAATCTCTCCAGCGAGACCTCGCGCCGCCCCGCGCCCGCGCCCTGGAACATCGCGGAGCGCTATCACCAGTTCCACCTGCACAGCGGACCAACCCTGTACGGCTCCAGCAAAGCCGCCCTCGAGCGCATGACTGCAGGCTTGGCGGCGGAACTCGCGGGCAGCGGCATCGCGATCAATGCGCTGGCGCCGGTAGAAGCCGTGGCCAGCGAAGGCGCGATCGCCAGCGGCGCTGTGGACGACGGCGCCCACTGGGAACCCATGGAGGCCATGGCCGAGGCCGCGCTCGCGCTCTGCACGGGCGCACCAGAGGCACTCTCCGGCCGTTGTGCGCTCAGCCTGCCGCTGCTCGCGGAACTCGGCAGGCAGGTGATGACGCTGGACGGGCGCGAGCTAGTTCCGGGCTACAGCGTGCCGAGTGGTGCCTGAGGGAACGCCGGGGCGTTGTCTCAGCTCTCGTCGCCGTCGAGCTCTCGCGCACGGTTCAGACGCCACTCGCCATCGGGCTCGCCCTGGTAGACGTCCTCCAGCGTGGTGCTTGTTTCCTGCAGTTTCGTGTCCAGCGCAACGCGGTTGTCGAACACGAAGCATTCGCCTTCCCAGTCCTGCTCCGCGTCGGGCAATTGCCGGAAGAAATTCAGGATGCCGCCTTCCAGTTGGTAGACGGGAATATCGAACTCGCGCATCCACGCACTGGTTTTTTCACAGCGAATCCCACCGGTGCAGTACATCGCCACCCGTTTGCCGGTGGCTTTCCAGTCCGCCACGTGAGCCTGCACGTACTCGGGGAAGTCGCGGAAGTTGGCGACTCCGGGATCGATGGCATTGTGGAAACGGCCCAAGCGGAATTCGAAGCTGTTGCGGTTGTCCAGCAACACCACGTCTTCCTGCCGGATGAGTTCCCGCCACGCCGCCGGACTGACATCGATGCCGGTGCCCGCCTGCACGTCCACGCCAGTGATGCCGAGCGGCACGATTTCCTCTCTGCGGCGAACTTTCATCTTGCCGAAGGGGACGGTCTGGCATTCGCTGCGCTTGAACGGCATACCGGCAAACGGTGCCATCGCCAGCAGGGCCGCCTCGAAGGCGTCCAGCTGGGCCGCCGTACCAGCGACCATGCCGTTGATACCTTCCGGCGCCAGCAGGACACTGCCTAGCAAATCCGCCGTCAGGACACGGACGCGGTCAATGACGGCGCCCAGATCATCCAGTGGGGTGAACCGGTAGAAGGCCGTGTGGAAAAGCGGGGGAGCCTGAATGCTGGTCACGAGTGCTCGCGCATCTGCTGCATCAATGGCTGGATATTCTTGCACAAATGCGTACGGCTCGGCCCAGCGCGGGCTTGGCGGCCTGGATGTGCATGGGGAGGCGCTGATCCTCCCCGAATTTCATGCGCGCTTGCTGAAACGCAGCATCACACGACGGTAGCCGCGGGCCGCAAAACTCGGCAGATGGCCAAGGTCACTTGCCTGCTCGTCGAGTTCGATGTCATCCAGCCTTTGCAGCAGGGTTTCGAAGGCAATCCGCGCTTCCAGCCGCGCCAGTTCAGCGCCGGCGCAAAAGTGTGGGCCGTAGCCGAAACCCATGTGCTGACGCACGTTGGGGCGATCCGGGTCGAAGCGCTCTGGCTGCTCGAAGACCGTCGGGTCATGGCCCGCCGCCGCCCACAGGGGAACGACCATGGCGCCGCCGCTGACCGGCACGCCGCGCAGATCGGTGTCGGCGGTTGCGCGCCGGTAGGTGCACTGTATCGGCGGGTCGTAACGCAGCGCTTCCTCAACGAACGCCTCGATCAGGCCCGGATTTGCGCGCAGCCGCGCCATCAATGCCGGATCACGCAACAGCACCAGCATCGCGTTGCCGATGAGATTGGTGGTGGTCTCGTGGCCGGCGAGCAGCACCTGGTCGATGATGGGCAGCAATTCGGCGGTGGACAGTCGCCCCTCGCCGTCGACTTCGGCATTCACCATATCGCTCAGCAGATCATCCGTCGGCGCTAGCCTGCGCTGCTCGATACGGGGCACGAAGTACCGGTGCAATGCGACCACCGCGTGTGCCACCTCGCGCCGGCGTTCGTGGCTCAGCACATCCACGTTGCCCGAGATCATCAGGTCGCCCCAATGCTTGAATGTCGCGATGTCAGCGCGATCGACGCCGAGGATGTCAGCGATCACCGTCACTGGCAGCGGAATCGCGAAACGCGGCAAGAAGTCCACCTCGCCGTCGTCGATGAACGCGTCGAGCAGCTCGTTGGCGAGTTGGCGGATGGCCGGCTCGAGCTTGCGCACCCGACGCGGGCTGAGCGCCTTGCTGATCAGCTTGCGGTGACGCGTGTGCTCGGGCGGATCAGCGGTAAACAGGGCGTTTTCCAGCGGATGCGCCAGCGCCAGGATCTCCTCCACATCAGCCTGCACGGGCTCCTTGCCCACGCCCATGTGGCGCGGCCCTTTGCCGTCTTCACTGATGCTCGATGAAAACAACGCGGTGTTTCTGGACAGTTCGACCAAGTCCCGGTAACCGGCCACCACGACGCCGACGGCCGGGTCCTCGGCGACGCCGCTGCCGCGGTGCAGTTGCTGGTAGAGGTGATACGGGCATTCGATGTGTTCGGGCGACAACAGGTCGGGTAAAACCACTTTTTTATTCAATTGACCAGCTCCGGTGGGCGAGTGATAGAGGCTGTCGCGATACGCAGACCCCGACCTGCGGGGGCATGCTTCCGGCGCGATTATGGGTGTTGCCACGCCGGTTTCCAATCATGAACCCCCGGGGCGGACGCCGCGACAACCGCCCGCGCGTGGGCAGCGCATTTGCCACCCGAATCGCAGTCAGGGTGGCTTCGCTCGGGAAGGGGCTTTATCCTCCGTTTGCACCGCCTGTCTGAGGCGGTCCGCACGCGCGGCAAGATCCCGCTGCGGATACAAGACATTCAGGAGGGGCCATGACACAGACAACGACGACAGGCATCTGTCTCGCGATACTGCTGGCCGCGGCCCCGCTGGCAGCGAATGCCGCTGTTCCAAGCGCCGGGTGTGGCCAGAGCGCATTGGCAAGCGGCAGCTACACGATGGTGGACCAGGGCATCACGCGCACCTACCGGCTGCATGTGCCTACGGGCTACCGCGCATCGACGCCGGCGCCACTCGTGGCGGTGTTTCACGGCTGGGGCGGCAATGAGAACGAGTTTCTCGGAAGCACCAGCGTCACCTCGCTCGCCAACCAGCGGGGCTACATTGTGGTGGCGCCGCGCGGCATTGGGTCTGGCTCGCCAGATGCCAGCAACAATTCCTGGACCTTCAGTGGCTCTGCGACCGGACTCGATGGCGATGGCGTCAGCGGGATTCCCGGGGACACCAACGCGATCTGCGATACCACGAAGACACCTGATTACCGCTATCCCTCGTGCAAGGTGACGCCCGCGATTGCCGGGAACACCTGTTCCTGGACGCACTGCCAGGCAGACGACGTGGCCTTCGCCGTGGCGCTGGTGGAACGCATCAAGAGCAGCATGTGCGTGGATGCCGGCAGGATCTACGCAGCCGGCGGTTCCAACGGCGGCATGTTGACGTGGGAGCTGGGGCAAAATCCCGCCAGCGCACAGATCTTCCGGGCCATAGCGCCGTTGATCGGCCTGCCCCACCGGGCCTATCTGCGCGCACAGGGAAAAACCGACGCACAGGGCCGGCGCGTCGACATGCCGGTACTCGTGATCACCGGCACCATGGACACCACGGTGCCGCCGGGCGCTTGGGAAAACCCCTCCTACACAACCACCTCCAACGGCAGCGACCGCTTCTACTACACCGGAGCAACCGCCATCACCCGGAGCTGGGCACAGGCAAACGGTTGTGGGCTGTCAACGGCCGTGGCATTCGACGACCGTAACGCCAAGACCGACTGCCGCACCTACTGTTCGAACGTCAGCGGCTGGCCCAAGGTGCTCGATTGCCGCGCGAAAATGGGCCACACCTACAGTCTTTCCTGGTCGTGGAAATTGGTCTTGAATTTCTTCGACAGGCATGTGATCTAGCGATCATTTCATATCGCGCAACCTGCGCCGTGGTCCAACGATCAGGCAGAGTGCTGTGGTAAAAACGGAGGCTTGAAAAGATGCGTGCTGATACACCTCAGGGAGCAATTATCGGTCGCCGCGCGGCTCATCTGATGGTTGCCCGATGGGCCGCATGAACGCTAACGATTCCCGGCGGAGTTTTCTCAAAAACGCAGCGCTGCTCGGTGTGGGGGCATCGGCAGTGCCCGCTTTGGGGGCCGCTGATGGCGGGGCATCGGCCCCGGCTCGCCGTGGTGAACTTCTTCTCGACAGGGTTGCGATCGAGGACATCCTGACGGGCTGCGCGGTTCTTGGCTGTGGCGGCGGAGGCAAATACGCTGAGGGCCTGGCCAGAGTAAGCGCCGAGCTCGAGACCGGACGGGCGTTCCGCTTGCTGCCGGTTGCCGAGTTGGGAGATGACGAGTGGGTTGCGTCGCCTTACGGGATAGGCAGCCTCGCACCACAGAGTGATGAAGATCGCGCGCGCTTCGCCGGCTTGCCGCGGGCCAAAGAGGATAACGTGGAAGCCTCTTTCCGGCGATTGAGCCGTTTTCTCAATCGATCCTTCGTGGCGGTGGTGGCAGGCGAACTGGGACCGTGGAGCACGGCTGCTGCATTATCGACAGCGGCGCGGCTCGGCATCCCGCTGCTCGATGCGGATCGTGTCGGCCGCGCAACACCGGAGGCGACCCAGGACTCCGTACTTGTCGCAGGGCTGTCTAACTTGCCACTGGCTGCGGTGAGTGCTTTCGGCGACTCGCTGATTCTTGAAAAAGTTGCCCGCGATTCCAGAATCGAGGATTTGCTGCGGGCGCTATCGGTGGCCAGCGCGGGTGATCTCGGCGTCACGGATGCGGCCTTGTCGGGTCTGGAGATCCGCCGCTCGGGCGCGCTGATCGTTGGCACGATCTCCAAGGCGCGTGCCTTGGGTCAGGCGGTACGCCAGTCCGTGGCAGCGGGCACGGATCCCGTGGCGGCATTGCTGGCGACGGTGCCGGGCTATCGTTTGTTCCAGGGGGCGGTGCTGGAATGCCCGTGGCGTGACGAGGCCGGATTCCTCGTCGGCGAGGTGCTGATCGCGGGGCGCGGTGAGTTTGCGGCCAGTCGTTATCGCATCCGCTTCAAGAACGAAAACATCGTGGCGTGGAAGGACGACGCGGTGAGTGTCCTGCCGCCGGATCTGATCTCCGTGGTGGATTCGGGCACAGCGGTAGCGATCGCCAACCCGGAGTTCGAGCCGGGGCGGCTGGTGACGGTGCTGGGTTTTCCAGCGCCCGCGCTTTGGCGTACGCCGGCCGGGTTACGCGTATTCGGGCCGGCGCACTTCGGGCTTGCGGAGGCGTACCGACCCCTCTGAGCAGTTCAGGTGTGGGCGTGAATTCGCGGGGTAAGCGCGCAGTGCCCTGCCCGACCGGTAGCAAAGCGATAAGCGTCTTTACTGACTCCCACTCGCACCCGCACGTATTGCTGCGATCGCCTTCGCGGTGTAGGCCGCGCGGAACGCCACGATCTCCCGCCCCAGTTGCGCATTGCGCGCCGCGTCCGCGATATCCACCCCGTTGATGCGCGCTTTGCCTGCCTCCCGGCGCGCCGCGAAGCGCAGGGATCCGGGATCCACCACATACATGTTCAAAGTGGTGAAGGCGTCATCGTGGAGGTTCTCCTGTTCGCCCTCGACGAGGCCTTTGCCAGCCATATGCGCGATCACCGCGTCGTAGTCGTAGTAGGCCGCGACCTGGAAGACGCGGGCGCGGCCTGCATATTTGCGCGTGAGCGCCTCGGCCACTGCCTGTTGCCCCGCCTGATTGCCACCGCTGTCGCCGATGAACAACACCTCGGTGAAGCCTCCCGCAATCAGCGAGTCTGCCGTGTCGGTGAGCAGCGCGCGGAAGGTGTCCTCACGCAGGCTGATCGTGCCGGGTGTGCGCATATGACTCGAGGGCGGGTCGATATCGCCCTCGGGTACGTGCTTGATCACCGGCGCGCAGAGAGTATTCCCCAGCCGGCGGGCGATGGCCTCGCAGTTCGCCTGCAGGATCACGTTGTGCTTGCCGAGCGCCACCCACGGACCGTTCGGCTCGATCCCGCCGGTGGGCACGAGCACGCTGCGCTTGCCCGCGGCGAGCGCGTCGCGAACGTCCATCCAGGTCATCTGCTCAAGCCATACCGTGTCGGTGGCCGGAAGCGGGTTCGGCGTGTCGCGGCAGTTCAGCGGATTCTTTGTGCAGTCACCACCGCCCATCGAGCGCGGGTCCATTTCGGGGTCGCCCTGCCCGTGCACGAGCGCGGGCAGCAACAGGCAGGCAAGGCAGAGCAGGAGAGTGGCGGGGTGGTGCGGCATCAGGTGTGGACTCCGAAGCGTTTGTTGTGTGAAGGGGCGCGCGGCCATGGTAGCCGCAGTGTCCCCGGCAAGCCCCCGGTCCTGCAATCACTCGACGCGATTCTGCAGCGCTGCCGGTCGCGATCCGCAGCTTCGCTGGACGGGTGTGCTCGCGGCCCGGAGGCCGGGTCTGGATCGGGTCTTGTGCGGTGGGCGGAGTACGCCGGATACTTATTCTGACCTTGATATTTTCCCAGCCCCGAGCCGCCACAGTCGAGCGAACATCGCAAGACCGCCAAGGCTCTAACAACCAAAGCGAGGCCCACATGACCGCGAGCAAGACAGAGATCCTCTACGCCATCGAGAACAGCATGTTCGAGTTCCCGGAACTTCCCGGGCATTGGGAAGTCCGGAGTTTCCCGGGCCTTCGGGTGCACGCCACGCCAAACATTTCCCATCTGTTCGGCAACATGGTCGGCATGTCCACTCTCACCGAAGAAAATGCCGACGCCGTCATAGCACAGGTGCAGGATTTCTTCGGCAAACGCCAACACGAGGTGGGCTGGTGGCTCAACCCGTCATCCACCCCGATCGATCTGGTGAGCCGGCTCGAGGCCGCCGGATTCAGCAAGCTGATCGAACAAGCCGGGCTGGTGTTGACCGACCTGAACCGTGAGATCAAATGCAATCCTGCCGTGACCGTGCGACCGGCGACCAGCGCGGATCGACACGATGTCGTTCGCCTGTACACAACCGGCTACCCCTTGCCCGAGGATTTGTCCGAGGTCTTCTGCGATTTGTTCCCGCTGGTCGATTGTGGCGGTCACTATCTGGCGTTTCTGGACGGTGTCGAAGGCCCGGTGTCGGTCTCCAGCATGTTCTCGCCTCGGGGCAGCAGTGTCGCCGTGATGCAAGGCGCCGCCACGCTGAGCGATTACCGTGGTCACGGGATCTACACAGCGATGATGGCCGCACGGCTGCGAGCTGCCCGCGCCATGGGCAAGGACGCGGCGGTGTTGCAGGGCGACCGCGCGACCTCCGCACCGATCGCCGCCAGGCTCGGATTCGAGGAAGTGTGCGGCATCGACTTCTACCGGTGGTGCCCGACCTGAGGTCAGCCGTTTCGCGCACCGTTGTCATGCGGTGCGCCTGTTCTTTGCGCGTTGTGTCAGATGCGCCGTGCCACCACGACGGCCACCGCTGACCCCGTTCCAACCACCGCGCACCATGCACGCAATGCAATCGGTATCGGCGTGCCTGCAAGGGCAGCCGCCTCGTCCCGGTGATGACGTTCGTCGGTCTGGCAGCGCAGGAGCACTGGCAGCAGGCCGTCGGGGCCACCGTGCCGCTGCACGTGCTCGATCTGCTGCTGGTAGTGCTGATCCACAAAGGTTTCCACCGCCGCGATGGTTGCGTACACGGAGCGTCGCCCGAACAACGCCGGAAGCGCGCCGGTCAACCATCCCGCGATACGCCAGGGCACCAGCAGGCGGCTGCGGCGCGCCGGCGGCAGCCACTCCTCTACCAGCCGCAGATGCTCGGCTTCGCTATCGCCATGCCGGCGTGCAAAGGCGAGCAATTCGCCGTCATGTCGCCATGCTGCTACGGACGCGATGCCGCGGTAGATGCAGACAGCGCCCGTTTCGCCCGCGTGATCGGAACGCAGTTCGCGCTCGAGGTGTGTCGAGAGCCCCGGAACATGGTGAGCGGTGTCTTCGCGCTGCATCGATTCCAGCCGGCGTGCCACGGCCTGCATAGCGGGCCGCAGGTGCAGAAAACCGCGGTAGGCCTGCTCGAACACCACGAGCATCCCTGGCAAGCGCGCCAGCCGCGCCAGCCAGCGCCAGCCGGGCAGGCGCTCCCACATCGCCACAAACGCCGCAGCGCCGTCGAGCCGGGAGCCGTCGGGTCTCTGCACGTGAAAGCGTGCCAGAAGCGTCGCGCGCTCGGCTGCGAAGCGCTCGTCGGCGCTCGCACCGCTGCTGATGTCGACGAAGCACAGCCTGCTGTCGTCGCGCCCTGCTGCGAGCCCCTTCACATGAGCGATTTCACGTCGGCACAGCGGGCAGCCGCCGTCGTAGAGCACCGTAAGTGTTTCGACTGCACCAGGCTGGCTCACAACAAATCCTCGGCGTTGCGCAGACCACGGATCGCGCGTGTCCACCACTGGGAAAAGCTCGTGCAGCGGCGCTCCACCAGCGGGAAGAGGGCGGGTGCGGCGTCCAGTTGCGCCACGGGCTGCAACCAGCGCGTCATATGCGGGTCGTCGACGCTGCGCACGCTTGCAGCGCCATCGAGTGCCGTGGCAAGACCCGGTGCATCCACAAACCAGCGCTGCGGCGCCACCGCGGCCATCGCCTCGTCCACCCAGCGCCAACGCGCCGCAGGCCACGGCCAGGCCTCGTGGTGCTCGCGTGGATAGACACCGATGATCACCGTGTCTTGCGGTAGATCTGCCGGCGGCGCGCGCAGCGCCCACGGGTGCACCAGCCACACGTGCTTGCCCTTCAGGCGCTCTGTCTCGGCGGTGTCGGGTACGTGAATGCGGAGTTCCGGGGGCGGGCTCTTGTGGAGTGGCGGCTCGGGTGTGAATTCCTGCCCCGGAGCGCAGTCATCGCTACCGGCGGTGAAACTCGCCTCGGGTGAGCGGGCGATGCGGTCCAGTTCCTCGTAGCTGCGATCGATGACCGACCCTGCGCTGTGCCACTGGGGTGGTGCGTAACGTGCCACGTTCTCTGCGTTGAACAGATACGGTTTGTGGCTGCCGGTGCCAGCCACCCATTGCCAGCTCAGATGGTTGCTGGCGAGATCGCCATCGAGCAGGTGCGCGACCAGCCAGTCTGCCCCCGCGCGCCAATGGACCTTGCGCAGGTGCACCACGTAGCTGGCGAGCCACATACGGGCGTGGTTGTGCAGTGTTCCGGTGGCGTAGAGCGAGCGCACGGCGCAGTCGATCGCCGGCACGCCGCTGCGTGCCTCGCGGATATCGAGGGGCATGGCGCTGGCGTAGCTGTCATCGGGGAGTGGCCCCTGATGCAGGGACTGCAGGATGCCATCTCCCTCGTGATGCCACGCGTGGCGGAAGAACTCGCGCCAGCCGAACTCGTACACCAGCTTGTGCTCCACCAAGAGCGCTTCGCGTGCGAGCAGTTCACTGAGAACCTCGCGCAGCGTCACTACGCCGTGCGTCAGGTAGGGCGAGAGCCCTGTCACCGAACCCTCGATATGGTTGCGCGTACGCGCATATGTGGCGGTGCGTACACGGGCGATACGTGCCATTGCCGCGGCGCGGGTGGGAGCCAGTGCTTCGGCCGGGTACATGCGTGCTGCGGTCTCCGCTAGGGTTGCCGTATGTACGGCTGAGAGCCGGGGTCAGGTCTTAGATTTTTCATCAGCGCAGACCCGCCTGTCGGCGGACCGTCAGCAGTCGAGGGGATCAGTCGACTGCAGCTGAGATCAGAAGCGGTAGCTCCCTCTCGCGTAGATGAAGCGCCCGCGGGGGTTGTGCTGGCTGGACACATAGCCGTACAGATCGGCGTCGCCGTCGCCCACGGCGAATGGAGGACCTTCGTCAAGGACATTGTCGGCGCCGAGCGAGAGCAGCGTGTTTTTGATCCCGGTGTAGCGGAACTGTAGATTCCAGGTGACGAAAGAATCGACTTTCTTCGTGCTGTTCTGGTCGTAGTCCAGCGTACCATCGAAGTCGATATCCGGCTGATCCTCGAATTCGCCCACGTAGTTCACGACCGAGTGTAGGCCCCATGCGTCAGTGCCCCAGTCCACGTTGAACGCCCAGCGGTGCTCGGGGTACTCGTACTCGCCCGCCAGCGCGCGACTGGAGAAGCCCGTGCCCGCGGCGTTGAGTTCCACCTTCTCGAACTCGAGCAGGTAGGAGTAGTCGACGCCCAGGCGGAGCTCGCCGCCCATGATCGGTACGTTGTAGTAGGCGCCGAAGTCCAGGCCCTCGGCGTTCTGTTCGCCGATGTTGATGAAGCTGACGTTAAGCCCGTCCAGCTCGCCCAGTGTGTCGCCGGGCAGGGGGGGCAGGCGCATGCAGATCGGGCTGTTCTGCACGGCGCAGTTCTGCTCGTAGATGTACCCGAAGGCCACTTCGTCGATCTTGTCGTCCTGCTCGATCCGCCACCAGTCGAGGGTGAAGTTCAGGTCCTGCGCCGGCTCGAGCTGGATGCCGACGTTGAGACTCTCTGAGTCCTCGGCATCGAGGTCGGGGTTGCCGCCGAATACCAGCGTATTGTCGAGTACGCCGCAGTACGCGGGGTTGTCCGCGCAGGCGTAGGTGTCCTCGAAAAACTGCGACTCCTGCGAGGGTCCGAGGCCGATCTGGGCCAGCGATGGTGCGCGGAAGCCAGTGCCCCACGATGCGCGTAGCGAGAGCATCCCGATCGGCGCCCAGCGTGCCGCGATCTTGGGGTTCCAGGTGCTGCCGAAGTCACTGTAGTCGTCGTAACGGCCGGCCAGCGCGAGTTCGAAACCGTCGAACAACGGAAGCGAGAATTCGACGTAAGCGGACGTGATATCGCGGGCAGCCGACGCCGATACTGCCTCGGTGCCATAGATCAGGCCGCGGACGAACTGGTCGTCGGGCTGGTCATCGACATCCTCCTTGCGATACTCCACGCCGGCGGCCATCTTGGCCGTGCCGTCTGCCATGTCGAACAGGTCGCCGGTGAGCGACAGGTCGATGCCTTTCATGTTGGACTCGCCGCGACGCACCAGGCTGGTCTGGATCGCGTTGATCACCGACTGCTCATTCTGGGGGTTCAGGCCGAAGGGGTTGTAACGACCGGCGTTGATCTCCTGCTGCAGGAAATCCGTACGCACCCAGCCCATGCCGCGGTCCCCGGTCTGCTCGGACTTGCTGCGCGCCCACTGGGCGGCGGCCTCCCACTTCCACACCTCCGCGAATTCGCCGCGCAGGCCGAGCACGCCGCGCAGGGTGTCGCCCTCGATGTCCCAGCGGCGCGCCCCCGCGTCGAGGGTGCGGTAACGCTGGATGCCGATGATCTCGTTGGTTACGAATGGGCTGTACGGATTGTTCGCAGGAACCGTGAGCCCGGCGCCGGCGTCAAGCGGCGCGGGCGCGCCCTGAGCGATCGACTCATTGTGCTGCACCCCGATTTCCGTGAACACTTCTATTCCGCCGCCAAGCCCCTGGAAGCCGCTGATCAGCAGGCCCGTGCGATTGGACTCGGGCTCCAGCAGATTGTAGGGGCCGTAGTCGAACAGGCAGTTCGCGTCGGCCGTTCGATCCGGCGGGCAGGCCGGGTCGATGCGCGTGTCGCCATTGATCGTGTAGCGGCCTGGCGAGCTGCGCGAGGAGCGTAAGTCCTCGCCACCATTACCCGACTGGTTGGCACTGCCGAGGTTGCCGCGCTCGGCGTTGCGCAGCGTGGTGTTGCTGAAGTAGTCGTAGACGATCGTGAGGTTGGCGTCCTCGCCGTTGATGCCCCAGATGGCCGAGACGTTGGTCTCATTCATGTCACCCGACGCATCGCCGTAGCTGCCGCTGACCTCGAAGCCCTCGAAATCGCGGCGCAGCACCACGTTGACGACGCCTGCGACAGCATCGGAGCCATAAACCGCTGAGGCACCATCCTTCAATATCTCCACGCGCTCGATCGCAGCCACCGGGATGCTGTTGATGTCGACGAAGCTGGTGGTGATGTCCTGCGCGAACGGGCTCATCTGCACGCGCCGGCCGTTCACCAGCACCAGCGTTGCATCAGCGCCGAGGCCACGCAGGCTGATCGCCGCCGTGCCATTGGCGGTGGAGTCCTGGTTGTTGCCGCGGGTCGAGAAGGTGCCGTTGCCGGAAACCGGCAGTGTTTCCATGAGTTGTTGCAGGTTGGCGTAGCCAGAGCGGTCGATGTCGTCGCGGTTGACGCTGACGATCGGCGATGGGCTGTCGAGGTTGCTGCGCACGATGCGCGAGCCGGTGATCACGATCTCCTCTATGTCGCCGGGCTGCGCTGTCGAGGGTGCGGCGAGCGCGACAGCGAGGCTGCTGATGGCGAGGCGTACGGCCACTGCGAGTGGGTGTTTCCGCTTCATAGTGCATTCGTCCGAGGAGTTCGACAGTTGGGAGATTCCGACGACGGTCCCATCGAGTTCGGAGGGACCACGTCAAATGGCGCGTCAGGGTGAATGTGCTCGCCGTGATCTGTCAATTTTGATTAGCTTGGGAATAGACGGTAATAGCCGGGGTGGTGTGCGTCAGCCAACAGCGCCACAAAGCCACAGAAAACTTACCGGTCGCTAAAAAACTTTCATGGAAACAGCGCGTTAATCGGTCATTCGTACGGCGCGCAGCGCCCCCTTCGCGTTGCTCCCCGTGGAAGCTCTCGACTAAAATGCGCCGCGATTGATTGGTCCCTCTGGCGTCCAAGCGCCCGGCGACTCTACTGCATCCAGCCCCCCTGCGGGGACAAGGAGAAGACATGCGTTCCGATATCGAGATTGCACAGGCTGCCACCATGCATCCCGTCACCGAGGTCGCTGCGCGGCTCGGGATTCCGCAGGACTCACTGGATCAGTACGGCAAGTACAAGGCGAAGATCGCACTCGACTACATCGACAGCCTGGCTGATCGTCCGGACGGCAAGCTGATTCTCGTGACCGCCATCAGCCCCACCCCGGCCGGCGAGGGCAAGACCACCACCACGGTCGGTCTGGGTGATGCACTGAACAAGATTGGCAAGAAAGCGCTCATCTGTCTGCGTGAGCCGAGCCTGGGCCCGGTCTTCGGCATGAAGGGCGGTGCGGCCGGCGGCGGCATGGCCCAGGTCGTGCCCATGGAGGACATCAACCTCCACTTCACCGGCGATTTCAACGCCATCGGTCTTGCCAATAACCTGCTTGCGGCACTCATCGACAACCATATCCATCACGGCAACGCCCTCGATATCGACGTGCGTCGCATCGCGTGGAAGCGTGTGATGGACATGAACGACCGCGCCCTGCGCGATATCACCTGCTCCCTCGGCGGCCCCGGCAACGGGTATCCGCGGCAGGACGGTTTCGACATCGTCGTCGCCTCCGAGGTCATGGCGATCTTCTGTCTCGCGACCAGCCTGAACGATCTCAAGGAGCGCCTCGGGAACATCGTGATCGGCTACACCCGCAGCCAGCGCCCCGTCCAGGCGCGCGAGCTGAACGCCGCCGGCGCCATGACCGTGCTGCTGCGCGAAGCGCTGAAGCCTAACCTCGTGCAGACGCTCGAGAACAACGCGGCCATCATCCACGGTGGCCCCTTCGCCAACATCGCCCACGGCTGCAACTCCGTGCTTGCCACCAAGGCCGGGTTGAAACTTGCCGATTACGTGGTGACCGAGGCGGGCTTCGGCGCTGATTTGGGCGCCGAGAAGTTCATCGACATCAAGTGCCGCAAGTCGGGCATTAGCCCCTCGGCCGTGGTGCTCGTGGCCACGATACGCGCGCTCAAGTTCCACGGCGGCTGTGATCTCAAGGAAATGAGCTCCGAGAACCTGGCAGCGCTAGACAAGGGCATCGTTAACCTTGAGCGGCACCTCCACAACATCCGCGACCACTACGGTCTGCCCTGCGTGATTGCCATCAACCACCGCACCACCGACACCGACGCTGAGGTGGCGCTCCTCAAGGACCGCATGGCCAAACACGACGCGCCGGTCATCCTCGCCCGCCACTGGGCTGAGGGTGGCGCCGGTGCCACGGACCTCGCTCATGCCGTGGTCGAGACGATCGAGAAAAACCGGGGCAAACACACCTTTGTCTACGAGGAGTCGATGTCGCTCTGGGACAAGATGAAGGCGATCGCCACCAAGATTTACGGCGCCTCCGACATCACCGCGGACTCGAAAGTACGCCAGCAGATCAAGCAACTGCAGGAGGCAGGCTACGGCCACTACCCCGTGTGCGTGGCCAAAACGCAGTACTCGTTCTCCACCGATCCGTCCCTGAAGGGTGCGCCCTCGGGTCATGTGGTCAACGTCCGTGAGGTGCGGCTTGCCGCCGGTGCGGAGTTCGTTGTCATGGTCTGTGGCGACATCATGACGATGCCAGGCCTGCCGAAAGTTCCTTCGGCGGATCACATCGACATCGACGAAAACGGCAAGATCATCGGGCTGTTCTGAGGCCCGCCAAGGCCTCAGGCCTTGTTCGCATTAACCGGCCTGTTCAGGCGAATGCCTCTGGTGCAGACACAGGGGCGCCGGGTTTGATACCCGGCGCCCCGCTCCAGTAAAGGATCAGTCGGACTCAACCTCGGAGACGTCGAGGCTATATAGCGTGGTGTTGCTGGTGGTGGCGCCTGCAGCCACCGTCTCGTTGGATATCGCCAAATAGTTCTTGCCGCGGTACTTAAAGGCAGCAAGGCCTTCCGGTGCCTTGTCGCCCACGGTCACGATCATGTCCACGAAGCGCGCATCTGCCGGCACGGTGATGTCAAAGACCGCTACTGCGCTGCTCGTGGTGCGCTCCAGGCCGATGAAGGCGTAGATGCGGTCCTCCATCTTCATGATCGCCACGCCTTCGGGTTCCACACCCTTGTCGCGGCTGCGGCCGTCGTCATAAATGCCGCGGGCGTTGGCTTCGGTCTCCAGCGTGTTGCCGCTGTCGAAGACCAGATTGCCCGCAGTGTCGCGGATCGAGAACGAGCGCGCGCCCAGTGTGACGAGATCGCCGGTCACGCTGTCCTTGTTGGATACGCGCAGCCGGTCGAGCGGCGTGATGCCGCCGAAGGCCGTGGCCGTGGAGCGATCGGCGTTGTCTTCGCGGTAATCGCCTTCGTTTGCCATGACGAGATAGGTCTGGCCTTCTGATGCGAAGGTGGCAATGCCGTCCGGCGTGTAGAGGCCCTTCACGGCAACGGAGCGGAAGTTCACCGCGGCATCGTTGTCCTTGGGGTCGATCTCATTGCCCGGCAGGCTGAAGTCCTTCGCGCCCAGGCCAATGACTTCCGAAAAAGCATTCTGCGACAGGTCCAAAACGCCCATCGCGTTTGCTTCCTGCAGCGTGACGTAGGCCATGCGACTCTTGGGGTCCACCGCGATGTACTCGGGTTCGAAGTCCATGCCCGTATTGGTACGCAGGTTTTTGCCCACTTGCGGCACGCCGTCGAAGCCTGCCGTGGCGAGGAGCGTGCGCGTACGCACGTCGATAATGCTCACGCTGCCCGCGGGATCCGGCGTGATGTAAGGAGCGTCGCCTACGGCGTTCGGCGTGGCTTCGTTGGGGACCAGCAGTTTCCGTCCGTCGGGGGTGAACGTGATCATGTCGGGGAGGGCGCCTGTGGACACCTGCCAGGGCAGGGCTCCGCTCCAGGGACCGCGCGTGGAGGGCTCACGCGTGGCGGTGTCGAAGAACAGCACGCTGCCCGGGTTACGACGATCCGTTGTAGCCTCGACGGCGAAGACGGCCAGTCCATTGCGGATGGCCACGCCGTTCACATAGCCCCACGGCGTCACGTCGATGTGCTTCAGCAGCGCACCGGTGGCGGCATTGAGCACGTCCACACCCACCACTCCGGCAATCCAGAGCGTGTTTGTCTTGCTGTCGAAGGCGGGAATTTCCGATACCTGGCCCGCTGTGGTGTGACCATAAGTCCAGAGTTTAGTGAAACCGAGCACGGGTTCGGCGGCCTGCGTCAGGCTGGATAGGGATGCGGCTAGCACGGCGCTTGCCAGGGTAAGACGGCGCATGTGGGAATCCTTGTTGGTGGGTGGTATCGACTGCCGGATCGGCAATCGCTTAGCAGCATGACCACGGCAAATGACCGTCTGGTGACGGTTTTATGTTGAGCACCGCACGTTGGAGTCACCTGGCGGAGCGTGTGGGTGCGGCCTGTGAGGCAATGGATCTTGCCGACCTTTTCCCCCCGTGATTTCCCCCGTTGCCGGCGCCGCGACACCATAATGGGGCATGACAGAATTCACTGAACTCGATCTTCCCCGGGCGTTGCTGCAGTCCGTGGCCGCGCTTGGCTACTCGATGACCACGCCCGTCCAGTCCGCCGCGCTGCCGCCCATGCTCGCCGGTCAGGATGTGCTCGCGCAGGCGCGCACCGGCAGTGGCAAGACGGCAGCCTTTGGTCTGGCGCTGCTTGCGGGCCTGGATCCCGAACGTGCCCGCTTGCAGGCGCTCGTCCTGTGTCCTACCCGTGAGCTTGCAGACCAGGTGGCCAAGGAAATCCGCGCGCTGGCGCGTTTCATGCCGAACGTGAAGGTGTCGAGTCTGTGCGGGGGCGTGCCGGTGCGTGCGCAGCTGGCCTCGCTGGTGCACGAACCGCATATTGCTGTGGGCACGCCGGGGCGCATACGGGAGCTGATCGATCGCAAGGCCCTGCCACTCGATGAGGTCGCGAGCCTTGTCCTGGACGAGGCCGACCGCATGCTGGACATGGGCTTCCTGGATGTCATCCAGGGCATCCTGGCCGGCCTGCCGGAGATGCGTAAAACCTGGCTGTTCTCCGCTACCTATCCCACGGAAATCCGCACCTTGAGCGCGCGATTTCAGCGCTCGCCGGCCACGGTTACCGTCGCCGATGCGCCCGAGGAGAGTGTCATCCGCCAGTTGTTCTACCGCGTTGAGCACGCTGCCCGCGCCGAGGCGGTGATCGCGCTGTTGCTCGAGCGTCAGCCGCAGAGCTGTCTGGTGTTCTGCAACATGAAGATCGATGTGCGAGACCTCACCGAAACCCTGTGCCAGCGAGGTATCGCCGCCATCGCACTACACGGCGATCTGGAACAGCGCGACCGTGACGAAACCCTGCTGCAGTTCGCCAACGGCAGCCGACGCGTGCTGGTGGCCACGGATGTTGCCGCGCGCGGGCTTGATATCAAGTCGTTGTCACTGGTCATTTCGGCGGAGCTTCCGGGCGAGCCGGAAGTGCATGTGCACCGTATCGGGCGCACCGGGCGCGCGGGCGAGGACGGGCTCGCGCTCACTCTGGTTGCTGACCGCGATGTCCCGCGGCTCCTGCCCATAGAGGCGGCGATGACCGGTCCCGTGGAGTGGGCGGATCTCCCGCCACGCGCGGGCTTGCAAGCCCTGCCGCCGCCAGCGATGCAGACACTGGCGATCGACGGCGGCAAGCAGGACAAGCTGCGCCCTGGCGATATCCTCGGCGCGCTGACGGGTGATGCAGGGCTCTTGTCGGCGGATATCGGCAAGATTGATCTCTTCCCCACACGCGCCTACGTTGCGGTCCGCCATGAGCGCGCGCAGGCGGCGCTGACAGGCTTGCGCCGCGGCAAGATCAAGGGCCGCACTTTCCGTATACGGATACTCTGAACACCATGCGACTGAACAAATTCATCAGCGAAACGGGTCTGTGCTCGCGCCGTGAGGCCGACGAACTGATCACCGCGCAGCGCGTCACGCTAGATGGAGTTGTTGCCGCGACCGGCGCGAAGTGGCTGGAGGGCATGGTGGTGTGCGTGGACGAGCGGGAGTTGAAGCGCCGTCCAGTGGTCAAAAACCGCCGCAACCACGTGTATATCGCGCTGAACAAGCCGGTTGGCATCACCTGCACCACGGATCAGGAGATCGAGGGAAACATCATCGATTTCATTGACCACCAGCAGCGGATTTTCCCCATCGGGCGCCTCGACAAGGACTCCGAGGGGTTGATCCTGTTGACCAGCAACGGCGATATCGTCAACCGCATCCTGCGTGTGGAGAACGAGCACGAGAAGGAATATCTCGTGGGCGTGAACCAGCCGATCACCGAGGAGTTCCTGCGCGCCATGGCGCGCGGCGTGATGATCCACCGGCAGATGACCAAGCCCTGCCGCGTGTCCAGATTCGCCAAATACGGCTTTCGCATCGTCCTGACACAGGGTCTTAACCGCCAGATCCGCCTGATGAGCGAGGTGCTCGGCTACCGGGTGCGCCAGTTGCGGCGGGTGCGCATCATCAACGTTAACCTCGGCACGCTGAAGGTGGGCGCCTGGCGCAATCTCACCGATGGCGAACTGGCCGGATTGCTGCCGGACGTGAAGGACTGGTGAGTCGCGGGTCCGGGCCGCTCGCGGGCCCGGGGACACTTACTCCAGCGCCCTGCTGCGCAGGTAGTCCTCGTAGCTGCCGCTGAAATCGATGATGCCCTGCGGCGTGAATTCGAGGATGCGGTTGGCCAGGGAGGAGACGAACTCGCGGTCGTGGCTCACAAAGAGCAGCGTGCCCGGGTAATTCTCCAGCGCAAGGTTCAGCGATTCGATCGACTCCATGTCGAGGTGGTTGGTGGGCTCGTCGAGCACCATCACGTTGGGTCGCTGCAGGATCAGTTTGCCGAAGAGCATGCGCCCCTGCTCGCCGCCCGAGATCACCTTCACGGTTTTGCCGATGTCGTCCTGCGTGAAGAGCATCCGGCCGAGCGTGCCGCGAACGAGTTGCTCGTCGCCTTTGGTCCACTGCTTCATCCAGTCGAACAGGTTCAGGTCTTCGCCGAAATCGCTGGCGTGGTCCTGCGCGTAGTAGCCAATATCCGCAGCCTCGGCCCATTTGAGCTCGCCGCTGTCGGGCGCGAGTTCACGCATCAGGCAGCGCAGCAGCGTGGTCTTGCCGGCGCCGTTCGGTCCGATGATCGCGATGCGTTCGCCGGCTTCCACCTGGATGCTGAAGTCGCTGAAAAGAGGACGGACACCGTAGCCCTTGGTGACATCCCGCAGCGTCACGGCCTGGCGGTGCAGTTTCTGTTTCTGATCGAAGCGGATGAACGGGCTCTGCCGGCTGGAGGGCTTTACCTCGACCAGCTCGATCTTGTCGATCTGGCGTGCTCGCGAGGTGGCCTGCTTGGCCTTGGAGGCGTTGGCGGAGAAGCGGCTCACGAAGGCCTGCAGTTCCGCGATCTGTGTTTTCTTCTTGGCGTTCTCGTTCTGCACCAGTTCGCGCGCCTGCGTGGCGGCGGTCATGTAGGCATCGTAGTTGCCGGGAAACAGTCTGAGCGCGCCGTAGTCGAGGTCTGCCATGTGCGTGCAGACACTGTTCAGGAAGTGGCGGTCGTGGGAGATGATCACCATCGTGCTCGCGCGCATCTTGAGCAGCGTCTCGAGCCAGCGGATGGTGTTGATGTCGAGGTGGTTGGTGGGCTCGTCTAATAGCAGCACTTCGGGGTCCGCGAACAGGGCCTGGGCAAGCAGCACGCGGAGTTTCCAGCCGGGTGCCACCGCGCTCATGGGGCCTGTGTGCTGTTCGATCTCGATCCCGAGGCCGAACAGCAGTTCGCCGGCGCGCGCCTCGGCGGTATAGCCGTCGAGCTCCGCGAAGCGCACCTCGAGCTCCGCCACGGCCATGCCGTCGGCTTCGCTCATCTCCGGCAGGGCGTAGATGCGGTCACGTTCGGACTTGACCCGCCAGAGCTCCTCGTGGCCCATGATCACGGTGTCCAGCACGCTGAACGCCTCGTAGGCAAACTGGTCCTGCCGGAGCTTGCCGAGGCGGACATCGCCCGGGCGCATCACGTTGCCGGAGCTGGGTTCGAGATCCCCGCCGAGGATCTTCATGAACGTGGACTTGCCGCAGCCGTTGGCGCCTATCAGGCCATAGCGGTTGCCGTTGCCGAATTTCACGGACACGTTTTCGAACAGGGGCTTGGCCCCGAACTGGATGCTGAGGTTGCTGGTTGCTATCACGGAGGAGCCTGCAGATACGGAAGTTGCCCGGGCTCGGGCCCGCGGCGCGCTAGTGTAGTGGCTCTGGCGTGGATGGCAATTGCAGGTATTGCCGCCTTCGGGCTGACAGGATGCTGCCATCGCTGCGCCGACGGATGGTCGGCGCAGCGAGATGTGTCGGCAGGCTCAGGGTGGGCTGAGGCGCACCAGCTGCACACCCTGGTTGCGACCGGTCGAGATGCGGTGC
Source organism: Klebsiella pneumoniae (assembly GCA_945862145.1). Taxonomy (GTDB): domain Bacteria; phylum Pseudomonadota; class Gammaproteobacteria; order Pseudomonadales; family UBA5518; genus UBA5518. The sequence goes on along the minus strand of CAMAXE010000022.1, from coordinate 34,855 downwards.
ATGGCCTCGAGAGCGCTCTCCATACCCTCCAGAATGTCGATCTGGTACTTGAGCTTGCCCGCCAGTACCTGCGCCTGCAGCGAGCTGAGCATCTCGCCGTAAAGGTGGAAGTAATCCTTGACCAGGAAACCCTGCAGCACGGCCGCACGGTTCACCAGTTGCATCAGCGACATGGTGCTCTGGGTGGTGTCGGTGTTGTAACTGGAGATAAGCCCGCAGAGTGCGATGCGCGCGTGGTCGTTGATGCGGTCGAGGATCAGGTCCATCACCGGGCCGCCCACGTTCTCGAACACGGCGTCGATGCCGTTCGGGGCGAGCGCGTCAAGTCGGCTGCCGACGTCCTCGGATTTGTAGTCGATCGCGGCGTCGATGCCACATTCCTCGACCAGCCAGCGGCACTTTGCCTCGCCACCGGCGATGCCGATCACCCGAATCCCCATGTTCTTCGCGACCTGGCAGGCAAGCGAGCCCACGCTGCCAGCCGCGGCTGTCACCACGAGGGTTTCGCCGGACTTGGGCTTGCAGACCTGGGTCACGCCCACGTAGGCGGTCAGGCCCTGCACATCCAGCACGGTGCGGTAGAGCTCAAGCGGCACACCCGGGTGCGGTATCACCGGCTGCAAGGCCTCTCCGGGCGCCACAAACCAGTGTTGCCAGCCGCCCATCCCGTTCACGTAGGTGCCCGGTTCTAGGCCCGGCACATTCGATTTTTCCACCACGCCCATCGTGATTCCCATCATCACCTCGCCCAGTACCTGGGCGGGGAAATAGCTGTCTTTCGCGTTCATCCACAGCCGCATTGACGGCGGCACGAAGAGGTAGATGTTCCTTACCAGCGCCTCGCCGGGTCCGGGCACGGGGATCTCGCTGTGCGTGATCCGGAAATGCTCAGGGGTTGCCTCTTCGGTGGGGCGGGCGATCAGGCGCCACTGTTCGTTGCTGGATGCCATGATGATGTCCTGAGGGTGCGCTACGGTGCGGAACTATAACCGGGATGCCCGGAGCCCTCGAATACCCCGTCGTGAAAAACCTGCGCGGACTCTCCGACTCCGGGCGCGGGCGCGGGCGACCAGCCGCTGTGTAGTGGGCCCGGAGGCGGGAAATGCGTCATCATTCGGACCATTCCCGGCCTGCCGCCGGTCGATCCATGCGTTGCGCGGGAGGATTCATGAGCAGCAGGCTCGATGCCATCGACTTCGACAGTGAGCAGCATCTGCGCGAGCCGCACGCCGCCTATGCGATCGGCCGTCGCGAGAGTCCGGTCTACAAGATGCCCGGCAAGGATCTCGTGATGGTCTTCGGCTACGACCAGGTGCTCGAAGCCCTGATGAAGCCCCTGGTGTTTTCAAGTCGTAACGAGCAGGCGCTGCTCGGGCCCTCGATCCACAGTGCCCGCTGCCGGGAGATCTACGCCCGCGGCTGGCCGCAGGTCGAGACTCTGCTCACCAACGATCCGCCCTCGCATACGCGCTTCAAGAAACTGGTGAACCGGGCCTTCACCCGCGAAAAAGTCGACGCCCTCGAGGGGCACCTGGTTGGGATGGTCGACCGGCTGATCGATGGCTTTGCGCAGGCCGGGCAGTGCGAGTTCGTGCGCCAGTTCGCCATCCCGTTGCCCTGCACCGTGATCGCCCAGCAGCTCGGCATCGACGAGGCCGACGTGCCGCGTGTCAAGGCCTGGTCCGATGCCTTCATCGAGCTGATCGGCAGCGCTCTCACGGAGGACGAGCAGGTCGAACGGGCCGAACAGGTGGTGGAGTTCCAGCACTACATGAAGGCACGCATCGACGAGCGTCGTACCGCACCGCGCGCCGACATGCTCACGGATCTGCTGAACGCGCGGGTGGATGACGAGCGCCCGCTGGACCCGGCGGAGCTGCTGAGCGTGGCCCAGCAGTTGATGGTTGCCGGCAATGCGACCACCTCGCACATGCTCTCCGGGGGCCTGCTCACGCTGATCGATAACCCGGCGCAGCTTGCTCGCGTGCGGGCGGACCCTGCTCTCGTTCCCAACATGGTCGAGGAACTGCTGCGCATGCAGACACCGACCCAGGGCATGTGGCGCCAGGCGGTGCAGGACACCGAGCTGGGCGGCGTGGCCATACCGGCTGGCACCATGCTGCTGCTCATGTTCACGTCGGCCAATCGCGACGAGAAGTACTTTCGCGACCCGGATACCTTCGACGTGGGCCGCGATTTTTCGACCGCCCACGTGGCCTTCAGTCGCGGCATACACACCTGCATCGGGATGATGCTCTCGCGTAAGGAGCTGGTGGTCGCCTTCAGGCGGATCCTCGAACGTCTGGACGATATCCGCCTCACGCCGGGTGTGGAGCGCGCGCGGTATATCCCCAGCTCGCTGTTTCGCGGTCTTCACGAGTTGCAGGTTTCGTTTCGCGCCCGCTAGCGGGTGTTCAAGCGGCGGATGGTCGGTGATCTACGCCGTGGCGCCGGGCGATGCCTGCAGCATCGACCTGGCTGGGCCTTCGTGTTGCTGCACCCGTCGCTCAGCGCGCGCGAAGTTTCTTCCAGTCCTTGATGACGCGTCGCGCCGCATTGTGCCCGGGCGCGCCCGTGACGCCACCGCCGGGGTGGCTTCCTGAGCCGCAGAGGTAGAGCCCGCGTATCGGCGTTGCGTACTGCGCCGCCTGCGGGTGCGGGCGCATGCTGAAGAGCTGGTCGGGCTCGAGGCGTCCGTGGCAGATGTCGCCGCGCGTCATGCCGAAGCGCTGCTCGATGTCCCAGGGCGTGAGCACCTGGCGGCCCGCCACGATCTCGTCCAGGTTTTTCACGTAGCGGCCCAGATAAGCCAGCATGTGATCAGCGGCCGTCTCGCGCATGTCCTGCCAGTGCCTTCCCCCGGAGAGTTGGTAGGGCACGTACTTGCAGAGCAGGCTCATCACGTGGTGCCCGGGTGCGGCGAGCGAGTCGTCGACCGTGGAGGGAATGAGAATTTCCATCACCGGGTGCTCGGGCAGCTCGCCGGCCCGCGAGCTGGCGTAGGTGCGCTCGATGGCGTCTGCCGAGTGCACGATGTTGATGAAGGAGCGGTGGTGCTGGCCCACGACGCCGCCGGTAGGCAGGGCGTAGAACTCGGGCAGTCCGCGCAGCGCCAGGTTCATGCGCATCGATGCGGACTCCATGCGCCAGACCTCGATGTCCTTCACAAAATCCGGCGCCAGATGTTCGGCGCCGACCAGCCGGGTGAAGGTACGGTGCGGATCGGTGTTGGTGAGCACCACTGTAGCGTGCAGGTTCTCGCCACCCCGCAGGTGCACGCCCCGCACCCGTCCGCCGTCTATCAGCAGGCGCTCCACCTCGGCCTCGGTACGGATCTGCACGCCGTGCTCGGCAGCGCTGCGCGCCATGGCCTGCGTGATCGCACCCATGCCGCCCCGCGCCAGTGCCCAGCGTCCCCGCACGCCGTCTACCTCGCCCACCGCATGGTGCAGCATGGGCAGCGCGGAACCCGGTGCGTGGAGGCTCGCGTAGTTTCCGGAGAGCGTTCCCGCACAAAAGATGGCGCGCATATCCTCGCTGTCGAAGTGGCGCTCGATCAGCGCGCGTGCGCTGCCCAGCAGAAATTGCAGCAGGCGCTGGCGTCCCTCGCCCGAGAGCTTTCTGAAGGCAAGCCCGGTGCGTAGCATGGACATTGCGTCGGCGGCGCCGGCCCCGACCAGACGTGGCGGCTCGCGAAGCCATTGCTCGCGCAGTACCTCGCCGGCCTCGTTGGTGACGCGGTGCAGCGCCTGCATTGCCGCGTGGCTGCCGGCCTCGAAGGCCTCCATCTGCGCGCGGTCGCTCGATTCCTCGCCCGTCAGCAAAAGATGCCGTCCGTCCGGACGCGGGTAGAAGGTGCTGTCGAGCGCGAGGGTGGAGAACCCGTGTCGCGCCAGTTCGAGGTCGGCAATCACGGTGGGTTGCAGCAGGCTCACCACGTACGAGGCCACCGAATTGCGGTAGCCGGGATGGAATTCCTCGCTCACCGCCGCACCACCCACCACGGGGTTCTTCTCCAGCACCAGGGTGCGCAGTCCAGCGCGTCCCAGATAGGCCGCCGCGGTCAGGCCGTTGTGGCCCCCGCCGACGACGATGGCATCCCAGTCGCTGTGCATATGCGGGTTTCCGTGCCTGGGTGGTGTCGATGGGGAAAGGTGCCACAGAACCGGGATGACTCTGAAGCGCGCCGAGAATCTCGCACCTGTTGCCTCGCCTGATGTTATACCTATATCCCAACTTATCGTGATCCCGTGGGCCGCCATGACTGCGCGTGATGAGCCCGAGGTCTGCACATCGGCACCGGTCGGAGATACGCTAAAGACCACCAGCTGTTACTCGTCGGCATGGCTTAGCAAGCCGCGCCTGAGTCACGCGGCATGAATGGCCCGCGCAGCCGGGCCGCGCTCTGGCGCGGGGACGTGTTCGCCGGCATCAGTGTGGCGCTGGTGCTGTTGCCGCAGGCCATCGCGTACGCGGCGCTTGCGGGCCTGCCGCCGTCCTCCGGGCTGATTGCGGCCATCGTCGCGCCCATCGCCGCGGCCTTCCTGGTGTCTTCGCCCTATCTCCAGACCGGGCCAGTGGCGATGACCAGCCTCCTCACCTTCGGCACCCTGGTGGTGATTGCGCCTCCCCTCTCTGCCACGTACCTCGAGCTTGCGGCCCTGCTCGCGCTGGTTGTGGGTGTCATACGCGTGCTGATCGGCCTGTTGCGAGCCGGCTTTGTGGTCTACCTGATGTCCGAGCCTGTGCTGGTGGGATTCAGTTCTGCGGTAGCGCTGCTGATTCTCGGCTCGCAGTTGCCAGCCGCCTTTGGCGTGAGCCTTCCGGGGCAGGATATTCTCGGTAACCTGCTGCGGCTGTTCGCACATCCGGACCAATGGGATCGGTGGGCGCTTCTGATGACCTTGATGAGCTTTGCCCTGATCGAAGGCGGGCGCATCTGGTGGCCGCGCTTTCCCTGGATCTTGTGCGCCGTCATCGGCGGACTCGCGCTCAGCCACACATTGGACTACCGCGGCCCGGTGCTGGGACTGGTTCAGGCTGGCCTTGCGCTGCCATCGCTGTCGTTGCCTTGGGGCATGCTGCCCGCGCTGCTCATCCCGGGTGCGGTGATTGCGCTGGTGGGTTTTTCCGAGGCGGCGGCGATCTCGCGCAGCATGGCTGCCCGCAACCGCGAAACCTGGGATGCCGATCGCGAGTTCCTGAGCCAGGGTGCAGCCAATCTCGCAGCGGGACTGTTCGGCGGCATGCCGGTTGGCGGGTCCTTCAGCCGTACAATACTCAGCCAGGCGAGCGGCGGGCGCACGCGGATGGCGGGGCTGGTTACCGGCATCACCGTCCTGTTGCTGTTGCCGCTCACCGGATTTCTTGCCGAATTGCCGCGCGCAGTGCTGGCAGCGGTGCTCATCAGTTCGGTGGCAAAGCTGGTGGATCTGGGCGCCACGCTGGCGCTGCTGCGCATCTCCCCCGCGCAGGCCTCGGTGTCACTGGTCACGTTCTGCGCCACGCTGCTGCTGGCGCCGCGCATCGATCTCGGGGTGTTCATCGGCATCAGCAGCGCGGTGGGCGTGCACCTCTGGCGTGAACGGCGGATCCAGATCAAGAGCGAACTGGAGGGCAGCACCCTCAGACTGGAGGCGGTGGGCGTGCTGTACTTCGGCTCTGCTCCGTTGTTGGAGGAAGCCCTTGTGGCAGAGCTCGCGCGCTATCCCGCGGCAGACCGACTTGTGCTCGATCTGAGGAGGGTAGGGCGCATTGACTACTCGAGCGCGCTGATCCTGCGCCGAGTGGTGGCACAGGCCGAGGGCGCGGGGCTCACGGTGCGTGTGCTTCCGGGATTTCCGCCGCAGGCCGAACGCATCCTGCGACAGGTATTTGGCAAGGACGCCCGGTGCCTGGCCGATGATCCCCCGGCGGGGAGCTAGACCGGGAACACTCGGGTGGTGGCGGTCGCCCGCGCTCCTCGGCGTCACGGATCATGCCGAGCGTCGCGCGGTCATTCACGGAGCCCCGTGTTGCCGACCGGCGCCTACCGCGCCGCACCGCCGGCGCACTGCAGCGTTGCCGGCGTCAAAACCACCGCTACGGCGCGTTCTTCCACACGCACGGCCACACGCGCCTTGCCGTGGCTGCCGCTCCATTCCTCCCCGGGGCAGGCGGGGGTGGTGGAGAAGCCCGCTCGCAGCAGCCGCGGTATGACCCGCTCGGCGTAGAGATCCGGCCGAACCGTGCTGCGCAGGCGCCAGATCTGCGCGGGGCCCTGCGGCTGGGACATGGTGACAGCCAGATCGGCCAGTGCCTTGCGCTGGATCAGCATGATCTCCGGCACGATCGCCTCGCGTTCGGCGGCTCCCGGCATCGAGGCCACGATCCGTGCGCGCTCCAGGGCTGCCCTATGCTCGGCCTCGCGTTGCGAGGCGGTGAGGTCAACCGACACCGCGGGCTCCATCGGCAGGGTGGTTTCGGTGTGCGCGGGCTCAGGCGTGGCCGCGTGCAGTGTGGCGCTCGCCTGCATCAGGCCCATGCCCGCCAGTATGCCGATCAGAAGGCGTGTCGGGCGCAAACGAAACTGAGCGGCGAATCTGGATATCGACATGGGGGGCATGGACTGAAGGCGCGAAAGGGAGGCAAGGATATCGCCCGCTGCGTCTGCGGGCCAGCCGGACTGGCGCCGCCACGGCCGGGTTCAGCGTGATCGGACCTGTGGTCTGACCGTTCGGCACTGGATCTGCCCCCCCGTCACCTGCGGTTTGAGAATGGATTTGCCCAGCAGCGCGCGTACGCACTCCTGGATTCCCTCGCTGATCGAAGGGTGCGGATGCACACATTCAGCGAGTTCGGAAATCCCCTTTTTCATCGAGATGAGCAGGGCCACGGCCTGGATGGTCGAACTCGCCTGGTGACCCACCACGCGCATGCCGAGAATGCGCAGGTGCTCGTCGTCGGTGACCAGAAGATTGATGAACCCGCGGACGCCTCGGGTGACGATGGCCCCCGGAATCGCCGTGTAGGCGAGCGTCGCCACCCGGTACGGGATGCCGAGTTCCGCGGCGCGGGTCTCGTTGATGCCCACCCCGGCCACCTCCGGGTGCAGGAACATGATGGTACTGATGTTCTCGTAGATCAGCGGCTCGGGTTGCGCGCCGCAGATCAGCTCGACGGCGTGGCGGCCTTCGAGCTCACCCACATTTACCAGAGCGATGTCCGCCGTAAGATCACCCACGGCGTAGATGCCGGGCACGCTGGTGGCGGTGCTGCTGGCAACGATGCCATTCGCGCCAGTTTCGATGTCGACGTCCTCGGCCCAGAGGCCCTCGGTGGCGGCGACACGGCCGACCGCAACCAGTGCCTTCTCGACCAGGAAGGACCGCTGTTCGCCGTCGACGAACTCGAGTTCGTAGCGCACCCCGCCATCCTCGACGCGCATCGACACGAGGTGGGAGTTGCGGTGGATGTGCACACCGTCAGCCTCGAGGTTATGTTCGACCTCGGCGACCACGTCGGCGTCCTCGGAGGGCAGGATGCGCTCGCCCTTGTCAATGAGGAATACGCGGGTCCTGCCGAAGCCGCTGAAGATGGTGGCGTACTCGCAGCCGATTACGCCCGCGTCCACGATCACCAGCGACGCGGGGAACTCCTGTAGGTGTTCTATGCCTTCGCTGCTCAGCATGTGCGTCTCGTCCACGAGGATGCCAGGCGGGTGGCGCGGACGACTGCCCGTGGCAAGGATGATGTTGTCCGCCACGATGAGTGAGAGGCCCTCCGCGCTTGTGAGCTCGATACGGCCCGGCGCCAGCACCCGCGCCTGTCCCTGCCGGTAACTGAGCAGATGGCCGTACCCGCCTTGCATTCATCTGTGCCTGCATCAGGTCGAGGCGTTCGGCCATTGCCCGGTCCACCTCGATGCGCACAGCGGCCATCGAGGGGGTATACGCCGGGAGCCCGTAGCGTTCGAGCCCCGCGCGCAGGGTCGCGGCTTCCCGCGATAGCGCCCACCAGGTCTTGCTCGAGAGCGCTCCGTTGATGGCGCCGGCGCCACCAAGATGGTTTTTCTCAATCACCACGACCCGCTTCACGAAGTCGAGGGCACGCATCGCCGCGGCATAACCCGAAGGCCCACCGCCTACGATGGCAATGTCGAAGTGCTCCCCGGTCTTCTTTGTCACTGGGTTATCCCGAATGCTCGCCGGCCCATTTAACTCTTAACTTCCGGCCCGGGGCATTTAATTCTGCATTCACCCTCCAGTGGGGGAGAATGGTAATGGGAAATCAACCATGGAGACTCGCCCGATGGATGCTCGTCATGGCCGCTTCAGGGTGCTCGCGGCGCTACTGGCAGTTAGCGCCTCTCGCGTCGACGCGCAGTCGATCGTGGTGCTCGGCTCGGGCGAAGACGCGCGCCGCTGCTCGCAGGCCGCCGAGATAGCTGCCACCGTGCGCATCGCCTCGGACGATGACCTGAAGCACTGCGACCTCGCGCTCGAACTTGCCGCGCTCCGTCCGCGGGATCGCGCGGGCACGCTCGTTAACCGCGGCATCCTGCAGTCGGTGCTGGGTGACAACCGTGCCGCAGTGGCCGACTACGATCGGGCCCTCGCGCTGCGGCCGGGACTCCCGGAGGCGTATGTCGGCAGGGGCAATGTGCGTTTCATCGAGCGTGACATCCCGGGCGCCATCGCCGAGTACGACCGCGCGCTCGCCCTGGGCACCAGCAGGCGGCACGTGGTGCTGCTGAACCGCGGCATGGCGCTGGAGGCGAAAGCGGATCTGGACGCTGCCGAGCGTGATTACCGGGGCGCACTGGAGCTCTCGCCCGGATGGCCCCCCGCGCAGTCGCGTCTCGACCGCGTGTTGGCCCGACGCAAGGCAGTTACGCCGCCACCGCCCTGAGCACGCGTCGTGCGGCGCTGCGGCTCGTGCTCAGCGTGGCTTCAGGATGTCATCCAGACGCGCCGGCACGTGGGGGTTGCGCACCAGGTGCGGGTAGCGGAGCCCCTCGTGGTAGTCCACGCTCACGACGCGATAGCGGTCGGCGACACGCACGATCAGCTCGATGGGCTGCGTGGATTTCTGCGCCTCGCGGAGTGCGTCTTCCAGGATCGCACGGGTGTAGGCAGAGCCGTTTACCGCCAACAGGGTCATGCCTTCGGTGAGCCCGGCCTTGAAGGCCGCGCGGCCCCAGGTGACTTCGGCAAGCGTGCTGTCCTCGTCGCGCACGATGAAGCCTATGGAATGGCGGAATGACGCCACCTTGCGCTGCGCATCATCACTCTTGTCCATGGCGTTGGGCGTGTCCTGATACACGAGCGTGTAGCCGCCGCGGGTGATTCCATCGAGTGGTGCGGCGCCACCGGCATGGTAGATGCGCGTTTCCAGGAAGCCCGCCCAGTCGTAGGGCTCTACCTGGTCCAGCGTCTTCACCACATCCTCCTGCGTGTAGGTGAGTGGCGTGACGCGGCCGTTCTCGACGCCGAAGAAAGCGCGTGCGAAATCATCCAGCGAGCGGCGTCCGGCCGAGCGCTCGCGGATCAGTGTGTCGGCATCCAGCCAGATCAGTTGTGCCTCCGAGTAGTAGTCCGCGAAGCGCTGCCAGGTCGGCCACGACTGGGCGCTGCGCGGATTCATGATGGGATCGCTGGTGGTGTCGACGAGTGCTCGCCACGAGCGACCGGCCTGGTCCTCGAAGTACGCGGCGACCGAGGCGAGGGAGTCGCGTGCCTCGGCGGCGCTCCAGATGCCTGAGCGCGCGGTCAGCACCTGGCCCCAGTACTGTGTCTGCCCCTCGTAGACCCACAGCAAGCTGCCTTGCATGGGCACGTTGTAGTTGGGTGTCCACAGGCCCGCGGGGCGGCGGAACTTGCCGTTCCAGGAGTGCGTGTATTCGTGGCCCAGCAGATCGCGCCCGGAGAGCTGGTTCGCGCGATCCCTGAAGTAGTCGGGGTCCTGCCCGTTCTCGCTCGACTGGTGGTGTTCCAGCCCGATCTGGCCGATCTGGTCGCTCAGGCTCAGCAGGAAGTCGTAGTGCGCAAAGTGGCGCGCGCCGTAGAGGCGATCGGCCTGTCGCACCAGATTGCGATGGGCGGCTAGCTCCGCATCGCTCGCCTCGAGTGAGGAGGGGCGATCGGCAAAGATGTTGAGAAACACCGGCTCCTTGCTGCCCGGGTCGAGGTCGATGCGCCGCGCATGGCGGCCCGCGTAGACAGGGCTGTCTATCAGGGTCTCCAGATCCGTGGGCGCGAAATTGCTGCGCGCGCCCTCCGCGTGTGCCACCTGCAAGGCCGTCCCCAGGCTCCAGCCCGCAGGCAGCGTGAGACTCGCCGTAACCGGGATGCGCTGCGCGTAATGGCCGGCGGGATAGAGCACCAGCGCAGGCCACTCGAGCAGCATTAGGTCGCGGCTGATCTCGGCCGCTGCCACGGCGTCGCTGGTCGGTGACAGGTAATCGAACTCGATATCGAGCGCGTCCGTTCCCGGCGGGACTGCCACATGGATCGCAAAGACATCGAGCGGATCGCGCTGCCAGCGGACAGCTTTGCCGTCAGCGCGCAGCGATAGCCCCGCGAGTTTGTCAATCTGACCCGCCGGTGCGTGCACGCCCGGTAGCCACTGGGGATACAGCAGCACGAGATCGGCAGGGGGGTGCGTGATGGTCTCGCGGACGTGGACGATGCGCCGGTCGATGTCGCTCGCGTCGGCGTGCAGGCGGATCTCACCGCCGAAATCACGGTCCTGCGGCGCCGGAATGGCCGGCAAGGGTGCAGCGCCCAGTTGCAGCGAAAGCAGACTGGCGCCCAGCGCGGCGATGAGTGTTTTTCTGATACGCATATCCATCTCCAGGGGGGTGGTCTCCGCGCGCCTTGCCTGCGCGGCGGCAGCGCGGGACTCCGGCAAGATACCGCAGGAGCGAGCCGGTGGCGTAGCGGCAGTTGACTCACCGCGGGCCCGGCTCATTCGAATGGGCATTGCGGTGGCCAGCCATGTTGCGGTTAACATCGGGCGAACCCAGACGCAGGAGATTCCGCATTATGTCAGTACGTGCCCATTTGCCGGATTTGCGTGCCGCAGGGCTGTTTGGTCTGTTGCTGGCAGCACACGGCGCCAGTGCCGGGGAGCCGGTGGCCGACTGGCCCTTCTGGGGTGGCACCGAGGGTGGCGCTCGTTTCTCGCCGCTCACCGAGATCACGCCGTCCAATGTGGGCAAACTGAAGCGCGCCTGGACCTATCACATCGGCAAGGTGGCTGCGCCGGAGTTCTCCTCTCCGACCATGGAGGGCACGCCGCTGGTGGCGGGCGGCCGGATGTTCACCTGCTCGGGAATGGGCAAGGTCGTGGCGCTGGATCCGGAGACCGGCAAGGAACTGTGGGCCTATCACCACGGCGCCGACACCGCCGGGCAGTACCTGCTCAATTGCCGCGGTCTCGCCCACCACGCGCAGCCTGATGGCGCTGCCGGCGCCTGCCCGGCGCGCGTTTTTGCGGGCACGCTTGACGGCCACCTGCTCGCACTCGATGCCGCCACCGGCAAGCTCTGCGAGGACTTCGGTGACAAGGGCTCGCTCAACCTGGCGCTTGGTCTGGGCGAGGTGCAGACCGGCGATTTCTGGGTCTCATCGCCCCCGGTGGTGATCGGCGACAAGGTGATCTTTGGCGGCAGCATGGCCGACAACGCGCGGGTGGACATGCCCCCCGGCCTGATCCGTGCGGTGGATGTGCGCACCGGTGCGCTGGTGTGGGCGTGGAGCTCCGCGCCGCCCGGAGAAGCCCCCAAGCCCGGCCAGACCTGGGTGCGCGGCACACCCAACGCCTGGGCGCCGCTGTCCGTGGATTCCGAGCGCAGGATGGTCTTCGTACCCACGGGCAATCCCTCCACCGATCACAGCAACATCGTGCGGGGTGAGCGCGATTTCTACGGCTCCTCGGTGGTGGCGCTCGATGCCGACACGGGGGCGATGAAGTGGCATTTCCAGACCGTGCACAAGGACCACTGGGACTACGACATTCCCTCCCAGCCCGTGCTGTTCCCGCTGCATCGCGACGGCAAGGTGATACCCGCGCTCGCGCAGTCGACCAAGCAGGGACACATTTTCATCCTCAACCGCGAGACCGGCGAGCCGCTGTTTCCGGTGGAGGAGCGGCCCGTCACGCAGCTGGGTGGCATCCCGGGCGAGCGTTACAGCCCCACCCAACCCTTTCCCGTGAATCCCGCCTTCATCGTGCGGCGCGAACTCACACGCGAAGACATCTGGGGCTTCACCCCCTGGGACAGGGGCAAGTGTCTGGAAAAATTCGATGCTGCCAACTGGGGCGGTGTGTTCACGCCCCCCTCGACGCGGGGCAGCGTGATGTTCCCGAGCTTCATGGGGGCCACCAACTGGGGCGGCGTGTCGATCGATCCGGTGAACGGCATCCTGGTGGTCAACACCACGCAGGTGCCGGCGATCATCCGCATGTACCCGCGGGCCGAGGCCGACGCCATGCTGGCGCGCGGCGAGTTCGTGATTCCTGCCGTGGGGGCGCCATACGCGCATCTCTTTGCGCCCATGCTCTCGCCGCTCGGCGCACCCTGCGTGAAGCCGCCGTGGGGCACGCTGCTCGCCATCGACCTCAACAAGGGTGAGCGCCTGTGGGAGGTGCCGCTGGGCTCGACGCGCGACATGGCGCCGTTCCCGCTTTGGTTCGACTGGGGTGTGCCCAACATGGGCGGCTCGGTACTCACCGCGACGGGGCTCATCTTCATCGGTGCCACCACCGACAACTACCTCCGCGCCTTCGACATCAAGACCGGCAAGAAGCTCTGGCAAGACCGTCTCCCGGGCGGCGGCCAGGCCACGCCCATGACCTTCCGGCTGCGTGAGGGCGGCAAGCAGTATGTGGTGATCAGCGCTGGGGGTCACAAGTACCTGGGCACCACGCTGAGCGATGCGCTGGTGGCTTACACGCTGGAGGATTGAGCGGCAGGATTACGCTCAGGCGTCCAGTGTGCGCCTGAAACGGCTGATGGCGATGGTCGCCGCTGCAATCAGGAAGATCACCAGCGGCCAGGTGTGCGACGCAATATCCGCGAAGGACGCGCCCTTCAGCATGATGCCGCGAACGATCCGCAGGAAGTGCGTCAGTGGAAAAATCGAGCCCACATGCTGCGCCCACTCCGGCATGCCGCGGAACGGGAACATGAAGCCCGACAGCAGCATCGAGGGCAGGAAAAAGAAAAACGTGAGCTGCATGGCCTGCATCTGGGTGCGCGCCAGCGTGGATATCAGGTAGCCAAGTGTCGACACGCAGGCGATGAAGAGCGCGAGCATCACCCCGAGCAGGGCATAGGAGCCCTGCATCGGCACCTCGAAGACCCAATGCGCCACGGCCAGGATGATCAGCACCTGAACCCCGCCCATGCCGGCGTAGGGCAGAGTCTTGCCAAGCATCACCTCGATCGGTGTTACCGGCAGGGCTAGCAGGTTTTCCATGGTGCCGCGCTCGAGTTCACGGGTGAGCGCGAGCGCCGGCATCATCACCATTGTCATCGTCAGTATCACGCCAAGCAGGCCCGGCACGGTGTTGTACTGCGAGATTCCCTCGGGGTTGTAGCTGCGATGCGCGACCACCTCGAAGGGCGGTGCACCGCTGGTCACGCCTCCCGCCGACAGCCGCTGATGAACCAGCGCCGTGCGTGCCAGTTCCATGGCAGCGGCCAGTGCATTGGAGGACGAGGCCGGATCGGTGGCGTCGGCCTCCAGCAACACCTGCGGGCGTTCACCGCGCAACAGGCGCCGCGTGAAACCCTCCGGGATGGTCACCACGAAGGCCACGTCGCCACGGGCGAGTTGTTCGTCGCCTTCGGTCTCGCTGCCGTTCACCGCCACGATCCGGAAGTAGCCCGAGTTCTCGAAGGCGTTCACGATGGCGCGCGTATAAGCGCTCTGGTCCTGTACGAAAACGGCCATCGGCAGATGCTTGGGATCGCTGTTGATGGCAAAGCCGAACATCACCAGCTCGATCAGCGGTACGCCGACGATCATGCCGAAGGTCACGCGGTCGCGTCGCAGCTGGATGAACTCCTTCAACAGCACGGCCAGGATGCGCCGCCCGGACAGGCGGGGCAGTCGCGCGAGAAGCCGCGCCAGCAATCCCGTGTCAGTGCCCATCGCCGCTCCGGCGCTTGCGGCGCATCAGGTGTATGAATACATCCTCCAGAGTTGTGTCGCCCTCGGTCCAGTGCCATGCGGCGTGGTTGCGCAAAGGGGCTACGGCCGCCAGCAGGGCGTCGCGGTCAGGGCCGGTCACGTGCAGGGTCTCGCCGAAGGGCGCGACCTGCTCCACGCCCGGCAGCGTCTCGAGCCGGAGGCGCAGCCCGGCCATGCCCTCGCCACGCACCATGAGCGTGTGCAGTCCGCTAGCGGCCAGCAATTCCGGTATCGTGCCATCGGCGAGGATCTCGCCGTCCATGATGTAGACGATGCGATGGCAGCGCTCGGCCTCGTCCATGTAGTGCGTCGACACCAGTACCGTCACGCCCTCGTCCGAGAGCGAGTGGATCACATCCCAGAATTCGCGCCGTGCCTGCGGATCCACGCCCGCCGTTGGCTCGTCGAGCAGCAGCAGTTTGGGCTGGTGCATCATGCAGGCGGCGAGCGCGAGGCGTTGTTTCCAGCCCCCGGACAGCGCCCCCGCTAGCTGCCGGCGACGCGCACCGAGGCCGATGCGCTCCAGCATCTCGTTCACTTTCTGCCGCCGCGGCCGCAGATCGTAGAGGCGCGCCACAAAATCGAGGTTTTCCTCGATCGTGAGATCCTCGTAGAACGAGAAGCGTTGCGTCATGTAGCCCGTCTGCAGCTTGATCAGTGCTGCATCACGGGTGATGTTGTAGCCGAGGCAGGTGCCAGTGGCGGCATCCGGATTGAGCAGGCCGCAGAGCATGCGGATGGTGGTGGTCTTGCCGCTGCCGTTGGGTCCCAGGAACCCCACGATCTCGCGCTGGCGCACGCGCAGGGAGATATTGTCGACCACCGTCTTGTCGCCAAAGCGTTTGCTGAGACCCGAGACGTCGATGACGTTCATGGGGCGCGGAGCGCGGCGAGCTCGATGTCCACGATCTGCCCCGGCAAAAGCCTCATCGCCTCCCCGAGGAGCTCGGCCTCCACCAGCACCACCAGTTTCTGCCTGCTCTCGACCGAGTAGATCACCGGCGGCGTGAACTCCGGGCCGCTCGCGATGAAGTTGATGCGTGCTTGCAATCCGCTCGCGCAGCCGTCGCAGCGCAAGGGGAGCGACTGCCCGACCCGCAGGCCGGCTTGCATCGCTTGCGGCACGAAGAGTTTGAGTTTGCGGTTATCAGGTCGGAGCAATGCGATCACGGGCGCTGCCGGACCCGCGGTTTCCCCGGCGTAGCGGATGATTTCTTCGACGCGCCCGTCTGCTGGCGCGGTGATGGTGCGCTGCGCGAGTCGCCACTCGGCATCGCGAGCCTCGGCGGCAGCGGCATCGACCACGCGGCGAGCGGCTTCTATTTCCTGGACGCGGGCGGCGATGCCGGCGACCTGCAGGTTGGCGTCGATCTCCTGCAGTCGCGCGGAGGCCACGTTGCGCGCGGTGCGCGCCTGATCGAGTGCCGACTGGCTCTGCACCTTGCGCTGCACCAGGTCGCGCATGCGTGTGAGGTCGAGTTCGGCCTGTGCGAGATCGGCTCTGGCCGCGGCGCGGTTGGCCTCGATGACCGCGATTTCCTCGGCACGCTTGCCGGTGGTGAGATTGCCCACGCGGGCGCTTGCCTCGGCATGACGGGCCCTCGCGACCTCGAGCGCGAAGCCCGCGTCGTCGGTTTCCAGGGTGGCCACGGTGGCGCCGGCCTTTATCTCGTCGCCGCGGCGCACCGTAACCGAGGCGATGCGACCGGCCTCGATGGGCGCGATGAACAATGATTCGCCTTCGATGTACCCGCTCAACGTGGTGGCCTCCACGCTGCAGAACATCTGCGCGATCAGCGTGAAACTGCAGATCCAGTCCGCCATTCCTGACCTCGGTATAAGCTCGCCTTCGTGCCGGGATCCAGTGGCGTCCTGCGGCCGTCGATCCCTCAGGTTAGACCATTTCCGCCGGCCTGCCCGGGTAGCTCAGGCCGTCCGCAGCAGGCACGGCCTGCGGTGTGAGCATGCCAAAAGCTGCAGGGTCGGCCCGAAACGCGCCCGGCACGGTCGCACTGTCGCGCCGGGCCGCGGTATCACTGGCTTCTTCAGGATCTGCGTCAATGCTGCTAACCTCAGTTTTGATGTTTATTTCCTGTGGCGTTGCAATCCCGGAGAAGTTATTCATGAACCTGCGCCGTGTCACCACCGTTTTGTTCGCGACCCTTGCCCTGAGCGGCGCTACCCTCTCCCGGGCGGCGATATCGTCCATCGCCGCCGCGCGGGCCTTACCGGCCGGCAGCGTGGTCAGCATCCGGGGTACGGTCACGGTGCCGGCGGGCTCGTTCGCCTCATCCACCTTCGACCAGGGCTTCGGGCTGCAGGATGCCACCGGTGGCATCTACATCACGATGCCCGACAACGCCGGGCTGACCGCGGGTCGGCATGTGCGCGTGACAGGGACCCTTGGTGACGACGGTTATGGCCTCGTGGTGCTGCGGGTCGCGGGCGTTGCGGATGTGCGTCGGGTTGCCGGCACAGCCGATCCGGCACCTCTGCCCGTGGCGACCGGCGCGCTCGGCGAGGCTACCGAAGGGGTGTTGCTGGACGTGAGCGGCACCGTCACGCGGGTACCTACCATCGACAAGCAGTATGGCTACAGTGTGTTCATCGATGATGGCTCCGGCGAGACGCAGGTGTTCATCCCTGCTTCTACCGGGATAAACCCCTTCCGGATCCCTTTCGTGAAAGTCGACAACTGCATTCGTGTGATCGGCTTTGGCGCTCAGTACGAAACCCCGGACAAAAACCAGTACGAGGTTCTGCCGCGCTTCCGCTCCGATATCCGGACAATTCCCTGCAGCTGAATTTGCGCTGCGTTCGCCGCGGCGGTTACTGCAGCCTAAAGATGGTAGGTCTCGGTGTTGCCATCAACGCCGATCGCTTGCCCGGAAATCATTTTCGCCGCCGGCGAGGCCAAAAATACCGCCATATCGGCGATTTCCTCGGGTTCCACAAAGCGCTTGATTGACTGCCCAGCCACGTACTCGGCGGTCACCTGCTCGGGCGTCAATCCGCGGTGCTCCGCCTCTGCCGCAATCACGCGATCCATGCGGTCGCCCTTGACTGAGCCCGGGCAGATGCAGTTGCAGCGCACCTTGTGTGGCCCCAATTCGATCGCCAGCGATTTGGTCAGCCCCACGACGGCCCATTTTGCTGCGGCGTAGGGCGTGCGCATGCCGAAACCGAACTGGCCTGCTATCGAGGAAATGTTGATCACGCTGCCGCTGCCCTGTGCCTTCATCAAGGGTGCTACCCGACGTATACAACGGAAGTGCGAGTCCAGGCTCACGGCGAGGCAGTGACTCCAGTCCTCAGGACTCACGTCCTCCACGAAGGCGGTGGGGCCTTTGGTGCCGGCGTTGTTCACCAGCACATCCACTGTGCCCATAGCGGCGATTGCCATATCGAGCCAGGCGTCGATGGCTGCACCATCGGCCAGGTCCACCCTTGAGGCCGTGGCCTGTGGGAATTCCGCGCGGAAGCTTGCCAGTGCATTCTCATCCACGTCGCAGATATGGAGCTGGGCTCCGGTTCGCAGGAAGGCCGCGGCGATGCTCCTGCCTATGCCGCTCGCTGCGGCGGTTATCAATACACACTGTTGCATCGGTGATTCCTCTGGAGCTTGAGCCTGTGCGGGACGGTTCTCAGGCGGCGAAGAAGTTTAGCCCACCCAGCGGGCGGCGTGCAGCAGCGCTGCGTCGCCTTGTCCAAACATCACGTCGGGCGTCCGCGCACACGCGTATTTTTCGATGCGCGCCCTCCCATTGACTGCAATCGTCGGAAACTGATTTGCCAGGAGGTTGTGATGTCCGCTTCTGTGCTGAGCCTTAGAGAGAGGTTTGCTTTACCTGCGTGAGGCGGGACGCCTATGCTCCGCCTATGCAATATCTCAATATCGCGATCGTCGTGCTGTATCTGGCCGCCATGCTGGCCTTTGGCTGGTGGGGCAAGTCGCGCACGCGCAACACCAGCGATTATCTGGTCGCCGGTCGGCGGTTGGGTCCGCTGCTCTACACCGGCACGATGGCCGCGGTGGTGTTGGGTGGGGCCTCGACGGTGGGCGGCGTGGGACTCGGCTACCGCTTCGGCATCTCGGGGATGTGGCTGGTCGTGGCGATCGGGGTAGGCGTGCTGCTGCTCAGCCTGCTGTTTGCGCCCACGGTGCAGCGGCTGCGCATCTTCACGGTCTCGCAGATGCTGACCCTGCGCTACGGCTCGAGCTACACCCGCGTATCAGGCATCGTGATGCTCGCTTACACGCTGATGCTGAGCGCGACCTCAACCGGCGCCTACGCCACCATCTTCGTGGTGCTTTTCGGCTGGGACAGGGCCACGTCCATTGCCGTGGGCGGCGCCATCGTACTGGTCTACTCCACCGTGGGTGGCATGTGGTCGATCACGCTCGCCGACATGGCGCAGTTCATCATCAAGACCGTGGGCATATTTTTCCTGATGCTGCCCTTCGCGCTCGATTCCGCCGGCGGCTTTGCCGGTATCGCCGCGCGCGCACCGGCGGAGTTCTTCAGCATCACCGGCATCGGCGTGCAAACCATCATCACCTACTTCGTGGTCTACACATTGGGGCTTCTTATCGGGCAGGACATCTGGCAGCGGGTGTTCACGGCCGGTACGCCTGGCATTGCGCGTTGGGGCGGCGCTGTCGCCGGACTCTATTGCATGCTCTACGGTGTGGCGGGCGCCGTGATCGGCATGGCGGCAAGCGTCATCCTGCCGGGCATCGAAGCCAAGGATGATGTCTATGCCGATGTCGCGCTGCGCGTGTTGCCCGTAGGCCTTGGCGGGCTGGTGCTGGCGGCAGCGGTGGCGGCGATGATGTCCACCGCATCCGGCGCACTCATCGCGGCTGCTACCGTGGCGCGCGCGGACGTGGTGCCCTTTGTCGGCGGCTGGTTCCGGCGCGCCGCGGCATTGCCCGACGCCGGGCAGGGGCTCGATCCTGCCGCTGACATGGCGTCCAATCGCAGATGGGTGCTGGGGCTCGGTGTGATTGTCATCGCGTTGGCCATCGTGGTGCAGGATGTGGTTGCTGCACTCACGATTTCTTACGACATTCTGGTCGGCGGCCTGCTGGTCTCGATCCTCGGTGGATTGCTGTGGAAGCGCGGCACCGGCCTTGGTGCCGGCGTCTCGATGGCGGCGGGCACGCTGGTGACGCTGGGCTCGATGATCGTGCTCGAGATCAACGCCGAGACGCGCTATGACGGCGTCTATGCCAACGAACCGATCTACTTCGGATTGCTGGCCTCGGGTGTCTGTTATCTCGTGTTTTCGCTGTTATCCAAGCCCACCGCGCCGGACGTGATGGCGATCTGGGAGCAGCGCGCGGCCGGAGGCATCGAGGCCGAGGTGCCGATCGGGCCGCAGCCCACAACGCGGGCCTAACCCTCGGGATGCCAGAACTGGCCAGCTGAACACCCGCAGCCCTTGCTGCCTTCACCACCACAGGTCCTGCCGCGTGAAGATCGATACTTTCCTGCTCGAGCGTCACCAGTCACTCTACGAGAACACCGTGGAGATCAATCTCACGGAGAGCGGTGTGGAGCCAATGACGCTCGCGCAGTTGCTGCGTCCGGAGGAGCTCGAGGCACTGCTGCAGCTTCGGCTGGGCTACAACTACACCGAGGGCACGCCGGAGCTGCGCGCAGCCATCGCCAGCTGGTATCCGGGTGCAGGTATCGACGAGGTGCTGGTCACTACCGGCGCCGCGGAAGCGAACTTCGTGATGTGCTGGTCGCTGCTGGAGCCCGGCGACACCTTTGCCAGCATGCTGCCGAACTTCATGCAGATGTCTGGCCTGGCAGCCGCTCTTGGCGCGCGGCGGCAGCCCTTCGTGCTGCAACTCGAGGAAGGCGAGTGGCGACTCGACCGACGCTCCCTCGATGCGGCCGTGACCGGTGGTGCCAAGCTGATTGCGGTGTGCAACCCCAACAACCCGACCGGCGCGGTGCTGGGCGAGAGCGACATGGACGCCATCGTGGCGGCGGCGCGCGCTTGCGACGCCTGGCTGATCTGCGACGAGATATACCGTGGCGCTGAACTCGACGGCCGGCCGGAGACGCCGACCTTCTGGGGCCGCTACGAGAAGGCGATCGTCACCTCCAGCACCTCCAAATCCATCGCGCATGCGGGGCTTCGCATCGGCTGGGCAGTGGCGCCACCCGAGTTGATCACCGAGGCCGTACGCCGTCAGGACTACACCACCATCGGTACCGGGCCCATCAACCAGTACCTCGCCTCGCTGATCCTGGCGCCTGAGCGACGCGCGCAGATTCTCGAGCGCAGCCGCACCATCCTGGGTCGCAACACGGGCCTGATCGACGCCTGGGTGGCGCGGTGGGACGGGCGGCTGCGTTATGTGCGCCCGGCCGCCGGCGGCATGGTGTTCGTGGGCTATGACTTCCCGATCAACTCCACCGAATTGGGTGATCTGATCCGCGAGCGCGAGAGCACCTTCGTGGTGGCGGGCGACTGGTTCGGCATGGACGGCTACCTGCGCATCGGGATCGGCGGACACGCCCATGAACTCGAAGAGGGCCTGCGGCGCATCGACCGGGTGTTGCAGTCGCTGTAAGCGAAGCCCGCGCCATGGAAGCGATCAATCTCCTGTGGCTTTTCGCCGGCGGCCTGCTCGCGGGCATGATCAACGTGATGGCCGGTGGCGCGGGCTTCATGACGTTTCCGCTGCTGATCGCCACGGGCTTGACCGAGATGGAAGCCAACGCCTGCAACTTCGTGGCGCTGCTGCCCGCCAACCTGGTGGGCACCTGGGTTTACCGGCACGAGTTGCGCGAGGTGCGCGAGCATCTGCCCCTGCGGCTGGTGCTCGCAGCCGTGGGTGGCATCGGGGGCTCGTTGCTTTTCGTCCGCTTGGGTGAGGCCTTCTTTCACACGGCTATTCCCTGGTTGTTGGTGTTTGCCACGCTGTCCTTCGGGCTGGGGCCGCAGATCCGCGATCGCTTGCATCGCATGCCGTCCTTCGATGCCTCGCGCTGGCTTTGGTTGTCTTTCGTGCTGGAGTTCGTGGTGTTTCTCTACGGTGGGTACTTCGGGCTTGGCATGGGGATCATCTTGCTGGCGATCCACTCGATCTTCAGTCAGATGAGCGTCTTCCACGCCAACGCGCTGCGCAATGTCACGGTGTCGTTGATGACCCTGATCGGGATACTTGTCTTCGCAAGTGCCGGGCTGGTGCGCTGGGTGCCGTCTTTCGCGATGATGGGCGGCGCCATAGTGGGCGGTTATGGCATGGCGCAGGTGGCCCGGCGCGTGCCGCCACATCTGGTGCGCAATGGCATCCTGTGCTGGTCGGTGGCGCTCACCGTGTACTCGTTCTGGCACTACCGCTGAGACCGGTTTCTCCTGCTTCGCGCGGCAGCTTAGAATTCGTGCAAGGCGCGCCGATCCTGTCGCGAAAGCCGGTCGCTTTAGAGTTGCTGAGAAACCATGAGCACTGCCTCCGCGCGCATTGGTGAGATCTCCTTCTGGTATGCCGATATCGGCATGCCTGCGCGTCGCCCGGCGCTGGTCGGGGACACCACCGCGGACGTCTGCATCGTGGGTGCGGGTTATACGGGCCTGTGGGCCGCGTACTACCTGAAGCGCGCGCAGCCCGGGCTTGATGTGCTGGTGGTCGAGAAGGAATTCGCCGGCTTCGGCGCCTCCGGACGCAACGGCGGCTGGCTCACCGGCGGTTTTGCCTGGAACCATGCGCGTTACCAGCAGGGCAGCACCGAGGCCGGTGTGCGGGCGATGGTCCACGCCATGAACGGCACCGTCGACGAGGTGATCGGCGTGGCCGAGGCAGAAGGTATCGAGGCCGATATCCTGCGTACCGATGAACTGATGGTGGCCACCAATCCCGCGCAGTTCGCACGCATGGCCGCCGAGGTGAAGCATCGCCGCCATTGGGGCGAGGAGGAGCGGGTCTGGCAGATTGGCGCCGAGGAGGCGAGGGCGCGCGTCGCCGTGCCGGGCATCCTGGGTGCCATGATCGTCTCGCGCGTGGCGCGGGTGCAGCCCGCCAAGCTGGTGCGTGGGCTGGCCGATGTGGTGGAACGCATGGGCGTGCGCATTGTCGAGGGCACCACGGTCACCGCGATCGACCAAGGACGCCTCGGCACGGATCGCGGCAGTGTGATAGCGCCGCTTATCCTGCGCTGCACGGAGGGTTTTACCGCCACGCTGCCCGGGTCCCGGCGCGAGTGGCTGCCACTCAATTCGGCCCAGATCGCCACGCCGCCCCTGCCTGATGCGGTGTGGCGAGAGATCGGCTGGGGCGGGCACGAACTGTTCGGTGACTTCGACAACGCCTACTGCTATTGCCAGCGCACGCCCGACGGACGCATCACGGTGGGTTCGCGTGGCGTGCCCTACCGCTTCGGTTCTGCGATCGACACCAACGGTGAGCCAGACGCCGAGACCATCCGCCGGTTGGCCAAAACCCTGTACCGGCATTTTCCATCGGCAAAACCCTTCGGCATCAACCACGCCTGGTGCGGCGTACTCGGGGTACCGCGAGACTGGTGCGCCACCGTTGGTCTGGATCCGCGCACGGGCATCGGCTGGGCAGGAGGTTATGTGGGTGTGGGCGTGTCAACCGCGAACCTCGCCGGTCGCACGCTCGCCGATCTTGCGCTCGGACGCGCAAGTGAGCTCACTGCGCTGCCGTGGGTGAACCGGCGCGTACGGCAGTGGGAACCTGAACCTCTGCGCTGGCTGGGCGTACACGGCATGTATGCACTGCTGCGCAGCGCCGACCGGCGCGAGCAAGCGAGCGCAGGTCCGCCTTCACGGTTGGCGGCCTTGGGTAACTGGATTGCCGGGCGCTGACTCGCAGCGCACGCAGGCACTCAGGCTTGGGGCTCCAGTATCCGCACCGGCTCTGCCTTCACCACGAAATAGCTCGGGCAGTCATAGCGCTGGATATCCTGCGCGCTCACGGGGAAGGCGCCGCAGTTTGAAAGACGCCGCAGAGGCGAGGTATAGATACCGCACTGGAAGATGCCACCGCCGCGTGGCTCCAGGAACGCACAGCGATGGTTCATGCAGCAGTTGCCGCATTGCACGCAGTGACCGCCGATTTCCACCGGCGCCTCGTTGGCGTGCACGCCGAGCACGGTGCCGAAGAAAGTATCCGCGGGGCCTTCGCGTACGGCGCGGAGATGGATCGCAAATTTTCGCAGCGTTCCGGTGTAATCGAGCAGGTAGCGACGATTCAGGAACGCGATGCTCGAAAGCAAAGGCAGCAGCGGCCATAAGAGCCAGAAGGTCCCGACGGCCACCCATGAGGCGAAGCGTGCCAGCAGTTTGCGCAAATCACTCAACTCCCGAAGCGGTTGACGAGTCGTACCGGAATCATTGGGCTGTGCCCGTTCAGGCAGTCAGCAGTCTAGCTGTTTTTTCAGCCGGGGCAGCCTGCTACAGATTCAGGTCAGAATAGTTAATAATCAATGACAGGGTTATTACAGGGCCGCTTTCGCTGCATAGGCCTCTGTTTGTTCCATCACCCGCAGCACATTGCCGCCCATGATCTTGGCGATGTCGGCCTCGGGCATGCCGCGGCGCAGCAGTTCCTCGATCAGGTTGGGGAAGCCCGAGACGTCTTTCAGCCCCTCGGGCAATGAATCGCCCACACCGTCGAAATCCGAGCCGAAACCCACGTGATCGATGCCCGCTATCTTCACGGCGCGCTGCACGTGGTCCGCCACATCGCTGACGTGCGCATACGGGTAGGGGAAGCGAGCGCGGTAGAGCGCCTCGAAGGCCTTGCCTTTTTCCTCGGTGAAATTCTTGTCCTGGAGTGCCGTGAAGGCCTCAAGAGCCGCGTCCTCCCGCTTGCTCCAGGCGCCCGCCTCGGCGGTGAGAAAGAAACTTCCGAAACTGATCATGATCACGCCGCCCTTGTCGGCGAGCGCGCGCAGCATCTTGTCATCGACATTGCGCTCGAGTCCGGGCGTGAAGTGCCGCAGCGAGGAATGCGAGGCGATAACGGGTACTGCTGATATCTCGAGCACGCGGTAGAAGGCCGCGTCCGATACGTGCGAGATGTCGACCATGATTCCGAGTCGGTTCATCTCGTGCACCACCTGCTCGCCGAAGGCGCTCAAGCCCTGCCAGATTTTCACCTCGTCGTAGGAAGAGTCGGCGATGTGGTTTGACTTGGCGTGCGCGAGTGTGATGTAGCGGATGCCGCGATCACGGAAATGGACGAGGCTCGCGAGATCGCCCTCGATCGGGGCGCCGTTCTCCATGCCGAGCGGCAGCGAGATGCGCCCCGCAGCGTGGTTGGCACGGATCTCGGCCGCGCTGCGTGCAAGGGCAAAATGTTCTGGCGCGCGCTGCACCATCGCCTCCACCTGGTCGATCAGGGTATCGGCAAGCGCCCGTGCGCCGGCGCCTTCGAGATCCGAAGGAATGTAGATCGACATGAACGGCGCCGAGAGCCCGCCCGCCACCGCCCGCGGGTAATCGAAATCGCCTCCCGGTGCTGCAGCGCCTACGTCCGCCCATTGCTTGTGCAGCCGGGTGGGCAGGTCGACATGCCCGTCGACCAGTGGGTAACGCTTGGCGATGGCGGTGGCCTGCTCATGCAGGTCGGCGGCCATGACGGGTGCGGCCAGCAGGATGCTGGTCAGCAGCAGAACGGCATTGCGCAGAGTGTTCATTGCGTGGGGGTTGCTTGGAGGCATGTCAGGGGGGGAAGGTAACGCCGTTGTGTCCGGGGGTTCAGGCGGGCGTCGTGATCGTGATGCCATACGGTTGTTTGCGCTCACGTTGCCGGGACCAGGCTGCCAGCCGCAACAGCCATGCCAGCATACCGAGCCAGTAATACACCGTGTCGGTCCATTGCACGTCGTTCAGATCGTAGATCTCGAACCAATAGGTGCTCCATGTCTCGCCCCAGAGGAAATAGATCCCCACGGTGTGCAGTGTCCGCCATTGCGCAGGGGAAAGTCGCCTGCGGCCCGCGCGGAAGGATGTGGCGGCCATCGTGACCAGCAGGAGATAGCCCGGTATTTCCTCGGCGAGGGCATAGGGGCTGTACTGCATCTCGAGGTACCACTCGCGATGAGCCAGTACCAGCCACAGGATGAAAAGCAGTTGCCAGGCCATGCCTGCGGCATAGCACAGCCCGATGATCCGCCGGCGTTGCAGCAGCCAGCGGCTCGCCGGGCCCGGCCACAGCACGGCAATCGCGGAGGCGCTGAAAGCGAGATAGAGCCACGGCACCGAGAAACGCACCGAAACGGCAATCAGGTGCGAGATGGCAGCCGCGGATGAAAGATCGGACTCGCGCATCGATATGAGCATCGCCGCTGCCGTGAGCGCACTCACCAGCGCGAAGAAACTCCATTGGCCGGTGGCGGCGCGGCCAAGGGATGACGTCATCCATGTTTTCATCGGAAGATGCCTCCTGATTCGCTGCTTCCCGCCCCTTCGGGCGACATCGGAGGGTTGCACATGGTACGCGTCGATGCCACTGCGCGCACCGCAGCGCCACGCTGGCTGCTCCGGGTGATCAGCACCTCTCTGGCGGCCGCTGGGGTACTGATGATCGCGACGGCCCGGCAGTGGGGCCCGCCCGCTGTGGCCCTGTTCGACGGTTCGGGCATCCTGCCGCAGTTCGCCACCAGCGTGCCCTTCTGGCCGCTCATCCCGATTGCACTCGGCGCGTGGTTCTGGCCCTCGCGCCGTGGCTGATCACCACGCGTAGCCCACGCTCATGATGTAGGCGCTATCGGTTTTCTTCGCCTCGTCCGAGGGCTTGTTGTCGTAGTCGATGTTGTACTGGACCGTGGCGTTCAGGTCTTTGATCAAGGGGAAGCGCAGGCCCGTCTGTGACTGCCAGAGGAAATCCTTGGCGTCTTCCACGCTCACCAGCCCCTCGTGCGCGTGGAAGAACTGGGTGGTGGTGCCGAACAGGAAGCGGTCGTAGCGCAGCGCCCAGCGGCCGGCCGCGTAGCCCTCGTCCTCGCCCTCGTCGAAGTCCTCGTTCACATAGGTGAGACCGCCTTCCAGAGCGAGGTTCTGCAGTTCCGACTCGAAGAACTGGTAGCCCGATCCCACGCCGAGCGTGGCTCGCAGGTTGAGATCCTTGAAGCGGTCTTCCTCGAAGCTGGTGTTCGCATAGCCGTACCAGCGCTTCGAGAAAAAGCGGTCATACTTGAGATAGGCCCCGTTGTTGCGGGCTGTTTCTTCGCCGTTCTCGTCTTTCTGTTCGCCCGTCGCCCCGACCGTGAAGCGGTTGTCGATGCCGCGCGCGACAGCTTCGACGTCGTACATCAGCTGGCTGTTGTCGGTGTTGCCACGGTTGGCCGAGAAACCAAGGTTGGCACGGCCGCTCATGCTGAGCCCCTCGCCCGTCACCTCGGGCGGCGGGTTGATGTAGGCGACGTCGGCGAGTGCGATTGGCGCGGTCGTGATGATCTCCCCGGAGCGCAGCACCACGGTGGACGCGGCGGCGGCCTTGGCCTGCGCCTGCATCATGGTGCCGTCGCGCAATTTGAAGCGGGCATTGCCGGTGGTTTCCAGCGAAGCCACTTCGGTCCACTTGATCGGTATCTTGCCGGCGTAGCTGGTTTCCAGCGTGAGTAAGTCGTCCTGCAAGCTGATGACCGTGCCGCTCAGGCGGTCGCCGCTCTTCATGACAAGGGTGTCGGCCCGTGCGATCTGGCTGCCGCCGAGGCATAGCAGGGTGGCGAGAAGGGTTCGCGTGAATCGCATGGTGGTGGCTCCCGGTGATTGGCGCGTGCATTTTAGACCGTGGTACCGGCTGGTCTTCAATCCCCCTCGAACACGCGGTGCTGCGGTGTGGATTTCCGCGTTGCAGCCCGGGCGCAGTGACGGGTATCGTGCGGGTGCAGCAATCCTTCAACGCGCCGAGAGCTTGAGATGCCAGTCCCGGCCGCCGCTGAGAGTCGCCGCAGCCCGGCCACGGTGCAGCGTTCATCATGCATGGGCTATTCCAGTCCGTGGCAGGAATACACGCCATGAAACGCGTCACGGCGATCGACTCGATCAGGGGGATCCTGCTCGCGTGGATGGCCATCGACCACTGGGGCGGGCCGATATCGGCCCATTTCTACGAGCGCCTCGGATTCTGGACGGCGGCCGAGGGGTTTTTTCTGATCTCGGGTTATGTGGCCACCCAGGTGGCGTTGGAAAAGCCCGATCCCCGCGCATGGTTTCTGCAACGCAGCCGCGTGGTGTGGAAGTGGCATCTGCTAGCCCTCGCCCCGATGGCCGTGTTGGCATTGGCGCTGCCCGCGTTTGGCTGGCGGCCACTGCCTGGGCTCGAAGCCGCACAGTGGTTGCGTGAATTGGCGGGTGCGGCCGCGCTGGTGCACCAGCCAGACTACCTCGACGTGTTGCCGCTCTACGTTGTGTTGCTGCTTGGCACCGGGTTGCTGGTGCCGGGTCTGGCCCTGCGCTGGCCCCGTCGCGCCCCCGCCTGCGTGTTTGCCGTGTCATTGCTGCTCTGGCTAGCCGGACAATTCGGCGCAACAGGATCGATACGCGCACTGCTCTTGCCCGCTTGGATGCGGATGGGTTTGTTCGATCCGCTGGGCTGGCAGCTGCTGTTTTTCGTCGGCGTCAGCCTTGCGCTGCTACGCCGGCAGGGCGAGGTGATCGGTGGCGCGATATGGCGCGCCACTGTGCAGCTTGCTTTGTTGCTGGCGGTAGCGTTTTTCTGCTGGCGCAACGGTGTTTTCGGCCTCGAGCCCTTGGCGGATGAATCTGTCTGGATCTCCCGCGCCCGGCTCGGTCCGCTGCGCGTGATGTCCTTCGGGGCCGCGGCGGTCGTGGTCGTCGAGATCATCCGGCGCTGGCCGCGCGCACTGGACTGGGCGCCGGCGCGTTTTCTCGGACAGCACTCGCTTGCGGTGTTCAGCTTGCACTTGCCGCTGATCTACGTGTGGCATTTCCGCCCCCAACCTTACCCGTGGTTGGCGCAGGTGCTGGTGCCATTGCTGATGCTCGGCTGGCTGTTCCTGGTGGCGTGGGTCCATGCCCGCGCCACGTCCGTGCCCGCCGCGGCCCACGCTGGCCCCGTGCGTCGGGCCCATGTGTCCTGAGTCCAGTACGGCGGCCAGCGCGCCGCAGGAGTATCCCCACATCGACACGCGCGGCTACGTTCACTACGGCAAGACCACCGGCTTCCGCGACTTGGGCGACCTTGACGTGGCTGCGCTGCAGCAGCGCGTTGCGGGGCTCGATGAAGACTGCTGGCGGCGTCACGATGAGGCCAAGCCCAACCGCTTCGACTCTCTGGGTGGCACGCAGCACATCGTGATGAAATTCGTGCACAAGGTGGCCATGCCCACCGAGTACTACACGCTCCCTGCCTGGTCCGAATGGGAGCCGCTGGTGCAGCCGGTTCTGGATGCGGTGGTGGAGCGGCTCGAGCTTGTGGCCGCTGAGGTGCCGCGCGTGATGCTGGCGCGCCTGCCCGCCGGTGGCGAGATCACGGCGCATCGCGACGGCGGACGCTTCCCCGCTTTCTGCCGGAAAGTGCACGTGGTGCTGGCTACCAATCCGGCGGTCGAGTTCTATGTCGATCCCGACTGGCGTCACGTGCCGCCGGGGCGCGGCTTCGAGGTGAACAACAACCTGATGCACGCGGTCCGCAACGATGGCGCCACCGCGCGCACGCACCTGATTTTCGAGATCTTCGAGACGCCACTGGATCTGCGCCGGCACGATTACGTGGGCGCGCGGGTGGTGTAGCCGTTCAGGAAGGCGTTTCCCCGGCGATGCCTCCGCTGGCGCCCCAGAGCACTTCGGCAACGCGAGCCGCCACCTCGGCATCGCCCTGACCGTCCCAGAGTTCCGCCGCCCAGGCACCCACGAATATTGCCGTTATCGCGGGAACGCCGAGCGCATCGCTCAGGTCCAGCCACTCGGATATCCGTCCGGGTCCGTCGGCGATGCGGATATAGCCGTTTGGCGAGGCGGGCCACCAGCGCTCCGCAAAGACCATGGCCGCTTTTTCCACGCGACCCGCGGTCATCAGTTCGAGTGCCTGGCGCTGCGCTGAAGGCAGCTCCGGCACGAAACGTGGCGAGTTGTCCTGCAGCACCGCCGCCGGCACCGTCACGATCACGGCATCGGCCTGCAGGGTGCCGGTGTTGTGCCGCACGCTGGCGCCCTGCTCGCTCCATGTGATCTCGGCCACCGCGGTATTCAGTCGCAGATCAATGTCCCCGAGCAGCGAACGCAGCACCGCGCCGTAGCCCTCCACGATCCAGCGATCGCCGGCGCCCACACCCGCCTCGAAGCCAAGGCGCGCTGAGAGTTCGCCGAGCGGTGCGCCGGTATCCAGAAAAACCTCCGCATCCACCACGTACTGCACGGTCTCACGGTCGAAGGGTGCGGGTGAGGCGAGCAAGGCGTCCACGATGCCGGCAAGGGGCAGGTCCCGTGCGCACGCAGCGCGCTCGGCCATCCCGCGGAGCCGCGCCATCACCGCCTCGGTGATCGCGCTGTCCAGCCCGGCCGGCGCGGAGCCCAACTGCAGGGGGTCGTGGAAGTCGGTGTCGACCAGCCGGCAGCCGATGGCCTGCGCGAGCGGGGCCAGCGTGTTGCGCGCGCCTTGCTGCAGCCAGTTGGCACCCAGCTCCAGCACGCAGGGCGTGGTGCCTGCGTGGTCTGTTGGCGTCAGGTTCACGGACCATGTCCGGCCGCCGATCCGGTCCCGCGCCTCCAGAAGAACTGTGTGTATGCCGGCATCCTGCAGCGCGCGTGCCGCACCGATGCCAGCCGCGCCCGCACCGATCACGATCACCGAGCGCACTTCTTGCCCGATGCACCAGCGCGCCGCGCGCAGCCCCTCCTCGAAGGCCCCATGCACCATGCCTGCCTGGTCGGGATGTGTGGCCTCACCAGCAAGAATCACGCGCCCGAAGGGTTGGCCCAGGGCGGCACGGGTGGCGGGTGTGCCCCCGACCCGTAGCAGGCTCCAACCGCCACGCGAGAAAGGATCATCGCTCCAGCGTGATACGGCCGCTGAGAGCGGTTGGTACGAGGCTCTCATGTAGCGATTTGACCAAGCGTCTCGGCGATCGTGTCGAGTGTACGATCCACCAGCGTGCGCGACTCCTCGATGGGAGACGACAGCGTGCAGCGCCGCGAACTGCCGCTGCGCGGGTCGACGTATTCGAACCAGGTGCCCACGGGTATCTCGTCGGTTGTTTGCAAGGCCTCGAACATCAGCACTGCGCCGATATCCGCGGGATTGTTGGTCATGGTGCAGGGGTACATCCGGATCCTCGGGGCTATTGTCGCGCAAAAACGCGCGCGCTTCCCAGGCAATGGTCGGTCCCTCGCAGTGACGCCGATACACCGGGTGGCCGATACTCCGCCTTCTGGTCCTGATGGAGCACCCGCATGAACGACTTGCTGAGCGACGAGGACCTTGCATTCCGCGACACCGCCAGGCGCTGGGTGGAGGCGGAGGTGCCCAAAGACTGGTGCCGCGAACTCGAGCGCCGTGAACACGAGTTCCCGGAGGTCCTGTGGCAGCGGCTGTGTGATTTCGGTGCTCACGGCATCGGCATCCCGGAGGAACTGGGCGGGCAGGGCGGCAGCATCGTCACGCAGGCGCTTTTCGCCCGTGAGCTTGCACGCACCGCCGCGGGGCTGAGCTGGGTGTGGGGCGTGACGTCCTTCAGTGGCAGCAAGGCCATCAGCTACTGCGGCTCCGAGGCGCAGCGTCGCGAGTTCCTGCCGCGGATCGCGGCGGGCAAGCTGCGCACCGCGATGGCATTCACCGAGCCTGGCGGCGGCACCGATCTGTTGGGCGGCATGCGCACCCGCGCCCGCAAGGTAGACGGCGGCTGGGTGATCGACGGCGAAAAAATCTGGAGCACTTGCGCGCACGTGGCCGATTACCTGTTCCTGATGGCGCGCACGCGCACCGAGGTGGCGAAGCGCTCGGACGGGATATCGATTTTCTTCGTGCCTCGCCGCAGCGCGGGCATCACCATCACTGAGATGCCCAAGCTGGGGATGCGCTGCGTCGCCTCCTGCTCGGTGCATCTGGACAAGGTCTTCGTGCCCGATGAATTGCTGCTCGGCGAGGAAGGCCAGGGCTGGCGCCCCTCCACGCGCCCGCTGAACAACGAGCGGCTGGTGAATGCGGCCACCTGCCTCGGCATGCTCGATGGCGTGCTGGAAGATGCGCTGGCACATATGCGCACGCGTCAGGCCTTCGGGCGGCTGATCGGCGAGTTCCAGGCATTGCAGCACTACGTGGCCGACATGGCGATGTGGCAGGCGCAGGGCGAGCTCATGGTGCTGCACACGGCGCTCTTGCAGGCGGCGGAAAAACCGAGCGCCATGGAGTCGAACATGGCCAAGGTGCTCTGTTCCGAATACGTGGGCAAGGCGGCCGATCTGGGCATCCAGATACTCGGTGGCATGGGCTACTCCGCCGAGACCGATATGCAGCGCTACTGGCGCGATTCGCGGCTGCTGCGGATCGGGCCGATCAGCAACGAAATGGCCCGCAACCAGATCGCCGAGGGCCTCGGGCTGCCGCGATCGTTCTGAGCACTTGCCGCTAGCGCGTGCGCGCGTGGAGCGCTCCGGCCTTATAGCGCGCTCCTACGTGTACGTCACGGCGTGCGCGCAGCAGGACCACGGTCCCGCTGGAGGTCGCGCGCATGGCGCGCCCCTACGTGTACGTCACGGCGTGCGCGCAGTAGGACCACGGTTCCGCTGGAGATCGCGCGCATGGCGCGCTCCTACGAGTACATCGCGGCGTGCGCGCAGCAGGACCACGGTCCCGCTGGAGGTCGCGCGCATGGCGCGCCCTGATAACACGGCCACCTTTCTGCATGGATGTAGGAGCGCGCCATGCGCGCGATCGATGTGCCCTCACCCGACCAAAAAACCCACTTCACAGGTCTGCAGGTCGCTGCTAGCCTGAGCCTCCCGGTCAAGGATGACCCCCGCATGAATAACCCGACATCACCCCTTGTCACACCAACCCGCCGAAAGGGCCACGCATCGCTTCGTCGAGGTCGTGTGTCGGCGCCTGGCCACGTGTACTTCCTCACATTTGGTACACGAGACCGACGTCCCGTCTTCCGGGACGCTGCGCCCGCCTCGACCATGGCTGCAGCCCTCGGGGGCGGGACTCTGGACGGGGCCAATCTCTTTCTCGCCTGGGTGGTCATGCCCGACCACGTGCATCTGCTGATGGAGCTCTCGGCACCCGAGTCGTTGTCTGTGGCTGTCGCACGCATCAAATCCGGTTCTTCCCGGCGGGTGAACGCGGTGTTGCAGCGTCGCGGGACGCTGTGGGCGTCGGGTTATCACGATCACGCCCTGCGCAGTGAGGAATCTCTGGAACCGGTAGTCGAGTACTTGCTCGCGAACCCGATGCGAGCAGGACTTGTGGCGAGGCCGGAGGAATACGAATTCGCGTGGTCGCGATGGCGGTGTTGACGCGAGGCGGAATGTTGGCGTGCAGTGCGCAGCGGTGGTGGGTCGCGCGCATGGCGCGCTCCTACTTGCATGCGGGGACGTCGTCGCGGCACCACGCTTCTGTGCGCGTGACCTGGGTGCTCGCCAAGCAACCAGCACGCGAGGCTCATTCCTCGGTCACGCGCATGGCGCGCCTACTTGCATTCGGGGATGTCGTCGCGGCACCAGGTTTCTGTGCGGGCGTAGGAGCGCGCCATGCGCGCGACCCGTAGGCCAGCCCGCTAAGCGACCAGCACCGTTGGCTGCCCCGACAGCAGGTAGGAGATGCTCGCGGGTTCGAGGAAATACGCCACATCAGGGTCGATCAGGCCGCTCTGCTCGGGCACGCAGATCGAATCTATCCACGCCGCGAGTGACGCGAACCACTGCTCCGTCACGCCGTCGAACTCCGCGCCCGGCAGGTCGATGCCGTGATTCTGGTCGTAGTGAAACACGGGCTCGTTCAGCGCGGGCACGCTGCGATACAGGTCGCCGTGGTGCTCGCGCCAGTGTGCGTGGAATACGGGCAGTTCGAGTGCGGCATTGTGGCGCAGGATGGCCGTGAGTCTGAGTCCCGCGCCGGCCTTGCCGCCCGCGCGCTCCACGATCACCGTGGGGGCGGCCGTGATCACGCTGGCGCGTGACTCCGCCAGCGGGCTTGCATCCCAGCCGGCTGGCAGCGCGGCGTCGAAGGTATGCAGCGCTGCTTCATCCAGAAACTCCTGCACCGAGACGGCATCCCACTGCAGCCCCTCGAGCTCGGTGGCCTCGCGGCTGCGCGCATAGTCCTCGTCCAGGCGGTGGAGCAATTCCCAGCGCAGGAGCTGCCCGCGTAACGCCGGGTGCGAGCCGAGCAGATCGGCGTGACGACTGCGCCAGGCCTCATGGAAGCCATCCGGCGTGATGCCCATGGCGCGGCGCACGAAGGTGAAGCGCTTGATCATCCGTGTGTTTCCCGTAAGTTGACCCTGATTCAGTAGCGCCAGCTGCGCACATCAGCACCCTTCGGCGCGGTCGTGAGCATGCGCTCCACCGCCCAAGGCAGCACCATCAGCGGGTAGCGCAGCCGCGAGTAGGCGTTGTCTCGCGTCTGATCGCCGTTCCAGCAGTGCTCGTCGCGATCCCCGTAATCCACCACTGCATCGGCCGGCGGTTCGGCCGTGCGCAGGAAGTCCTCCACTGCGTACACGGCGTTGTTCAGGTAGTAGTTGTCCATGTCGCCCACGTAGATGCGGAGCTTGCCGCGGAGCTTCGGTCCCAGTGTTTTCCAGTCGCGGCGCAGGATGTAGGACAGATCGTAGTTTTCCTTCCAGTAGGCAACCGTTACCGGATCGATCTCGCCGCTGAGCTTGTCCCACACGCGGCGCGGATAGCCATCGGGTCCTATCGGTGAATACACCGCCTCCCAGATGTCGAACTGGTCGCCCGAGCGTCCATGCGTGCCTAGCGCGAGTTCCCAGTGGTTGTTTTCCTCCACCGTCGTGTCGATGTGCCCGAGCCAGTTGCGGTGCGCCGGGCGCGGCGTGCGCTTGAAGCGGTTGGGGAGGTAGTAGGCGTTCTTGTCGTCGTAGAGATTCACCGTCATGTAGTGGCGGAAATCGATCGGATCCGGGCAGGCAATCCAGGCGCCGTTGTAGTCGTCGGGGTAGAACATCTGCACCGCCATCGCCTCCCAGCCGCCGGTGCTGCCGCCGTAGACAAAGCGTGCCCAGCCTTGGCCGATGCCGCGGAAGCGGCGCTCGATCTCGGGGAGAAGTTCGTAGCGGATGGCGTCGCCATAGGGGCCGTTGTTGGCGGAATTGACCGCGTAGGAGTCATCGTAGAAGGGCGTTGGATGCTGGATCTCCACCAGCAGCACGCGCGGGAAATCCTTGCCCTGCCACTGCTGGGAGAAATCCCAGGCCATTTCCTGTTCGATGCGGTTGTAGCCCTCGAGATTGAAGCGCTCGCTGTACTCCGGCTTCAGCTTCGGGTCCGGCGGGGTCTCGCGCCAGTCAGAGGGCGCGGCGGGGAAATGGCCGTGGTTGATCACCAGCGGGTAGCGCGCATCCGGGTGCTCGCGGAAGCCCGCGGGCAGCGTCACAAAGGCAGCGAGGTACATATCCCGCCCCCAGAATCGCGACAGCCGCTCGCTGCGGATGCGCACGTGTTTCACCCACGGCGTCTCCTGAAAGTCCGGGATCGGC
>CAMAXE010000021.1 GCA_945862145.1 Klebsiella pneumoniae | reverse complement strand
GGTGACGCTGCGGCTGAAGGTGACGCTCCACGAGACCGTCGTCGTGATGGCCGTCTGTGCACATGCAGTGGCACAGGTGATGGCCGTCACGGTCGATGGCGTGGTGTAGACCTCGCCAGTGAACGTGCCGGCAAGCGTGGGAGAAACCGCACCCGCCGCGCTTTGGTTCAAGCCCAGCGTACCCGCTCCCGTGCCCACGCTGGCGGTGACCACCCAACTGGTGCCGCTGCCGGTGACCGTCGTGATCGCAGAGCCCGTAAGGCCGCTCGCCACCAGACTGAATGCGCTGGCGCTCACGCCGGTGACGCTGCGGCTGAAGGTGACGCTCCACGAGACCGTCGTCGTGATGGCCGTCTGTGCACATGCAGTGGCGCAAGTGATAGCCGTGACAGTAGATGGTGTGGTGTAGACCTCACCGGTGAACGTCCCCGCAAGCGCGGGAGAGACGCTGCCCGCCGCGCTTTGGTTCAATCCGAGCGTACCCGCTCCCGTGCCCACGCTGGCGGTAACCACCCAACTCGTGCCACTGCCAGTGACTGTGGTAATGGCAGAGCCCGTAAGCCCGCTCGCCACCAGGCTGAACGCACTGGCGTCCACGCCCGTGACGCTGCGATTGAACGTCACGTTCCACGACACCGTGCTGGTGATCGTCGTCTGCGTACACGCCGTGGCACAGGTAATCGCGGTAACCACCGTGGCGGGCGTGGTGTAGACCTCACCGGTATAGGTGCCCGACAGCGTGGGTGACACGGTGCCGGCCCCGCTCTGGTTCAGGCCCAGCGTGCCGCTGCCCGTGCCCACGTTCGCCGTCACGGTCCAGCTCGTGCCGCTGCCCGTCACCGTGGTGATCGACGAACCCGTCAAGCCACTCGCCACAAGGCTGAAGGCCGCCGCGGTCACGTTGGTGACGCTGCGGTTGAACGTCACGTTCCACGACACCGTGCTGGTGATCGTCGTCTGCGTACACGCCGTGGCACAGGTAATCGCGGTAACCACCGTGGCGGGCGTGGTGTAGACCTCGCCGGTATAGGTGCCCGAGAGCGCGGGTGAGACGGTGCCGGCGCCCGTCTGACTCAATCCGAGGGTTCCAGCTCCAGTGCCCACGTTCGCCGTCACGGTCCAGCTCGTGCCGCTGCCCGTCACCGTGGTGATCGACGAACCCGTCAAGCCACTCGCCACAAGGCTGAAGGCCGCCGCGGTCACGTTGGTGACGCTGCGATTGAAGGTGACGTTCCAGGACACCGTGCTGGTGATGGCGGTCTGTGTACACGCCGCAGCGCAGGTAATCGCGGTAACCACCGTAGCGGGCGTGGTGTAAACCTCGCCGGCATAGGTGCCCGACAGCGCGGGTGACACGGTGCCAGCGCCCGTCTGACTCAATCCGAGGGTTCCAGCTCCAGTACCCACGCTGGCGGTGACCACCCAGCTCGTGCCGCTGCCCGTGACGGTGGTGATCGCAGAGCCCGTAAGACCGCTCGCCACCAGGCTGAACGCGCTGGCGTCCACACCTGTGACGCTGCGATTGAACGTGACGCTCCACGAGACCGTGCTGGTGATGGCGGTCTGCGTACACGCCGTGGCACAGGTAATCGCGGTAACCACCGTAGCGGGCGTGGTGTAGACCTCGCCGGTATAGGTGCCCGACAGCGCGGGCGACACGGTGCCGGCGCCCGTCTGGCTCAAGCCCAAGGTGCCTGCACCCGTGCCCACGTTCGCTGTCACCACCCAACTCGTGCCACTGCCCGTGACGGTGGTGATCGCAGAGCCCGTAAGCCCGCTCGCCACCAGGCTGAAAGCCGCCGCGGTCACGTTGGTGACGCTGCGGTTGAACGTGACGTTCCACGAGACCGTGCTGGTGATGGCGGTCTGCGTGCACGCGGTGGCACAGGTGATCGCCGTCACAGCCGTCGCGGGCGTGGTGTAGACCTGCCCGGTATACGTGCCCGACAGCGCGGGAGAAACAGTGCCGGCGCCCGTCTGGCTCAAGCCCAATGTGCCCGCACCCGTGCCCACGTTCGCCGTCACAGTCCAACTCGTGCCACTGCCCGTGACCGAGGTGATCGATGAACCCGTCAAGCCACTCGCCACCAAACTGAAGGCCGCCGCGGTCACGTTGGTGACGCTACGGTTGAATGTCACGTTCCAGGACACCGTGCTAGTGATCGCCGTCTGCGCGCACGCCGTGGCGCAGGTAATCGCGGCAACCACCGTAGCGGGCGTGGTGTAAACCTCGCCGGTATAGGTGCCCGACAGCGCGGGAGAAACAGTGCCGGCGCCCGTCTGGCTCAAGCCCAAGGTGCCTGCACCCGTGCCCACGTTCGCCGTCACCACCCAACTGGTGCCGCTACCGGTCACGGAGGTGATCGATGAACCCGTCAAGCCGCTCGCAACAAGACTGAAAGCCGCCGCGGTCACGTTGGTGACGCTGCGGTTGAACGTGACGTTCCAGGACACCGTGCTAGTGATCGCCGTCTGCGCGCACGCCGCGGCGCAGGTGATGGCCGTCACCACCGTCGCAGGTGTGGTGTAGACCTCGCCGGTATAGGTGCCCGACAGCGCAGGAGACACGGCACCCGCCCCGCTCTGGTTCAAGCCCAGCGTGCCGCTGCCCGTGCCCACGTTCGCCGTCACCACCCAACTGGTGCCACTGCCCGTCACCGAGGTGATCGACGAACCCGTCAAGCCACTCGCCACCAAACTGAAGGCCGCCGCGGTCACGTTGGTGACGCTGCGATTGAAGGTGACGTTCCAGGACACCGTGCTGGTGATGGCGGTCTGCGTACACGCCGCGGCGCAGGTGATGGCGGTGACGGTGGCAGCCGGTGTGGTGAACGCCACCTGCGGCTGCTGCTGGACGTTGATGCCGTTGCTGGTGCTGCGCGCGGTGTAGGTCACAGTCTGGACGGTGGAGGCCTTCACCGTGAACGTGACCTGCCCGTTGTCGTCGGTGAGGTTCGCGTTGGTCGACGTGGGGCCGGTGATGACAGAACTTCCACCGTTCGCTGACAGCGAGACATTGAGATCCGGCACGCCTGCGCCGGCGCCATCGTGCAGGGTGACCGTGATGGTGGAGGTGGTGGTGCCGTCAGCCGCGACGCTGGTCGGCGAGGCAATGGCCGTGGAGAGTGCGGCGTCGATGGCAGTGGTGGTGAGCGTGGCCGAGGCGCTGGTGCCGTCTACGGCATTCAGCGATCGCACCAGGCCTGTCGCATTGCTCAACGTCGCGCTGGCACCGGTGGTCTCCGTAGTCGTGACGGTGGCCACACTGACGTAGCAGGAACCCGAGGCCGGGATGGTGCCGCCCACCAGATCCAGCACCGACCCGCCATCGACCGTCTGCGGGTTGACGCCGCCGCAGGTGTTGGTGAGCACGAGCGGGCTGTCGTTGATCAGATTGGCCGGGTAGGTGTCGGTGAACGCCACGGCGGTGACCGCAGAGGTGTTCGGGTTGGTGAGCGTGATGCGCAGGATGCTCTGGCCGGCATCAGCGATTGCCGATGGCGTGAATGTCTTGCTGACCGTGGGCGCGGTCAGCGCGGTGAATGTGACCTGTGCCGTGGCCGTCAGTGTGATGTTGTCCGTGACGTCCTTCGCCGTGTAGGTGATCGGACCCTCCTCCACCGCATCCTTGACGGTGAAAGTGGCGACGCCCGAGGCATTGGTGGTGCCCGAGACAGTGGTGATCACAGAACTGCCATTGGACGCCGTGAGCTGGACGACCTTGCCCGCCACGCCATTGGCCACTGTGGCGCCGTCTTTCAACGTCACCGTGATGGTGGATGTGCTGGTCCCGTTGGCGGCCACCGAGGAAGGGCTGGCAACCACCGTGGAGTTGGCGGTACTGATGGGCACGACGGTCAGGGTGGCAGAGGCGGTGCCGCGCGTACCGGAAACCGTATTGACAAGACTACCGGCGGTGGTGGGTCGCACGGAAACCGTTGCCGTGCATGTCCTGCCAGCGGTGATGGATCCCCCGGCCAGAGTGAGCGAACTGCCACCCGAGGTTCCGGTGACCGTACCCGAGCAACCCGTTCCGCTCAGCGTGCCGGTTGCCGCGGCCGCGTTCACAAGTCCGCTCGGGTAGGTGTCGGTGAAAGTCACGGAGCTTACGGTGGAGGCCGCCGTATTCGTGAGAACGATCGCAAGGGTGCTGGTAGCGTTGACGGCCACCGAGGCCGGCGAAAAACTCTTGGATGTCGACTGCACGCTGCTGAAGCTGACCTGGGCGGTATCGGTCACCACGACGCTGTCGGTGGTATCCGTGGCGGTGTAGACAACCGTCTGCGCAGAGGTGGCCTTGACGGTGAAGGTCACAATGCCGGAAGAGTTCGTGGTCCCCGAAGACGGCGTCAACGAGTTGCTGCCGGTGGGCGTGCGCGACAGGCTCACGGTCTTGCCCGAGACCGGGCTACCGGCACCGTTCTTCAGCGTCACCGTGATGGTCGACGCGCTTACGCCGTCTGCCGCCACCGACGCGGGCGATGCATCCACCGTAGACAGAGAGGCACTGACCGCCAGCACGCTCAGGCTGGCGCTCGCGGCGCTCGCCGACACGGCGTTGCTGGAGGACACCGTACCCGTGCTGTTGGTCTTGGTGCCTGTGCTGGTGGCGGTGACCAGCGTGGTGATGCTGCAGCTTCCGTTGGCGGGAATGGTTCCGCCGCTCAGCGTCAGCGAGGAACCACCCGCCGAGGCCGTGAGGGTGCCAGCACAGCTGTTGGAGGTCGTGAGTGGGGATGCGTTTCTCAAGCCGCTGGGGAAGCTGTCGCTGAAGGCCACGCCCGTCAGTGCCACGCTGTTGGCATTGCTCAGCGTGATCGTCTTGGTGCTGCTGCCGTTCACCCCGATGGACGTTGGGCTGAAACTGGTGGACACCGTGGGCGCGGCGTTCGTGAACGTAATGGTCTTGCTCTGCGTGCAGGTACTGTTGGTCTCGGTAACCGTTACCGACTGCGCCACGGTGTTGGTGGCGGTTATGTTGATGGGTGAGTTCTTGTTCAGTGTCTGGGTGTAGGTTTGCGTGCCGTTGTTGAAGCGCGCGGAGCCAGTGATCGTGAGCGTGGTGGAGTAGGACGTGCTCTTGGAATACGTTGCGGTGATCGATGAGGTAGCCACACCGTTGGCAGTCACCGGCGTGACGACAGTCAGCTTGAATGATCTGCAACTGGCCGCAACCGGCCCCGCAACAACCGCCAACAGGACCAGCAGGACCGCCAGCACGCGCTCGAGGAGCAGGTGCCCGCGTGCTCGCCCGTGCGCTGCTGGCATATAAGCCTTCCCAGCCTCAGACCGTAACCGTGAAGCCACGGTTCTGCAGGACAGTTCGTATCGCCGCAATCTCGGCGCTCGTGAAGCCCAGGTTGCTCGCTGCCGTGACCAGCGCATTTGCCGCCGTGTTGAAGGAGGCGTTCGCAGGGATCAGGAAGTGGGGCTGCAGCACGAGCTTTTCAGACATCGTGGCGCCCACTGCCCCCCGGATCTGCCACAGGGCTGCCGCCCATATCTCGCCGTCGGCGTGCACTTGGTTCACCACCGATTGCGGATAGAGCTTGGTGGAATCGAGACGCCGCAGGCAGGGCGGGTTGGTGGAACTGTAGGAGACAGCATCCCACTCCATCGCGCACAGGTCCTGGAATCCGTTGCTCAGTTGTGCTCCGACCGAGGCCGCCCAGTAATCCCCAAAACCCTCGCCCATCGCACCCGACTCGGCGGTGGAGCCGAAGCCCGGCTTCTGGTTGTCCTGGATGGAATGACCGTACTCGTGAAGGATAACCTCCGCGTCCTCGGCATCGTCCACACCGCCGGTGCCGTAGGTGATCTGCTTGGTGCTGGGCGAATAGAACGAGTTGTCTTGCGTGGTGCCGTTGGCCGAGAACACCTGCTGGCGGTTGTTCACGTTGCTGAAGCCCAGCGACCGGATGTAGCGCTCGGCAAAATCGATGTAGTAATAACCCATCGTCTCGCTGAAGCCGTTCTTGTCGCGCAAGAAGATGAAATTGCCGCCGGATGCCGTGGCGCGCTTCTTGGTCTTGCTGCTGGAGGCATAGACACCATCCAGCAGGCTCGTGCTGCTGAGCCCCTGCAGCGTGACGGTGGAATAGGCACTGACGGGCACAGCCGATGCCGCATCGTTGCCGTCGCGGAGTGCGTTGTTCTGGGTGGCCACCACCGCATTGACGCGGAATACCTGCCCGCTCGCATACCGGTTGATGTCGCGCGGCTTGCCGATCAACGTGCCGGCCTGCGCATCCACGAACACCTCCCAGGTGTTGTCGTCGGTGGCAGCGGTCACGCGCCACGCCAGCAGATAACTGGCTGCGACCGGATACACCACGAGCTCTGCGGCAGAATCCACCGTAGCGCCGGAATTGACCGCGAGCAGCGCGTCACGCAACGCGGCCGTGCGATCGATCGATGGCGTGGTGGAGATGAATATGCCCGGACGGTAGCTGCTGTTCACGGCGATCACGCGGCCCTGCGCATTGAACTGCAGCGCGGCTTCGGCACCGAACACCGGCACACCGCGGTAGAGCTGCTGAAAACCGATGTTGCGCCCCAGCGGTGTGGCACGGTTGGCGGCGAGTTGCAGATCGCTTTGCTCAGCACCCATGCGGAACAGCGCTGCATTTTCGGCAAAAAAGCGCCGGGCTGCGGCTTCAGAGGATGCACCGGGCGCGGACAGCGTGCCCAGGATGCTCTCTGCGGCCCCGGTATCACGACTCCACGCCACCGCGAGGGGTCCGGGATGCGCAGCACCAAAACGCTGCCAGTGGCCGATGAGATCGGCAGCCGGACGCCCGGGCGCTTGCACGGCATCCTGGGGGGGACCGCCGGCTTTCGCCGACGCCG
The DNA here is from genome assembly GCA_945862145.1 of Klebsiella pneumoniae. Lineage (GTDB taxonomy): Bacteria > Pseudomonadota > Gammaproteobacteria > Pseudomonadales > UBA5518 > UBA5518. The sequence goes on along the minus strand of CAMAXE010000021.1, from coordinate 78,129 downwards.
CATGCCCCGCTGATCCTGCGCCCAGCAGCAGCGAGGCGACCATGAGAGCAAGAACATTGCGTGTCTGATGGCGCATGGCAAAAGACCCTGTGCAAGGTTTGGGATACGGCTCCGACGGCACGCGCCGAAGCCCCCGCGGCATTGTGCCATAGCTTGCCGGGGAGTCATCCCGGGGAGCGCTGCTAGACTGAAAGACATAACAGACGACCGGGGTAGCCCATGCAGTTTATCGTGCTGATCATGCAGTCCGTGGTGCTGGTTCCCTTGACCCTGCTGCCCATCATCAACCCGCTGGGCAACGCCCCCATTTTCACGGCCATGGCCGGTGGCAGCGCCAGCGTGGGCCAGACCATGGCGCGGCAGGTCGCGATCAATTCCTGGGTGATTCTGGTCGCCTCGATGCTGGTGGGCTCCTACGTGCTGGAGATTTTCGGCATCTCACTGCCCATCGTGCGGGTGGGTGGCGGCCTGCTGGTGGCGGCCACGGGCTGGCGACTGCTGCATGCGGAGGACACCGACCCGGTGCGGGTGGCGGTGGCAGGTCAGGCAGAGGAGCTCTCCGCCCGGGAGCTCGCCAAACGGAGCTTTTTTCCGATGAGCTTTCCTCTGACGGCAGGCCCCGGATCCATCGCCGCATCCATCGCGCTGGGTACGGGCACGCCGTCGACCTCGCGGGACTACCTGCTCGGCGTGATCGTGGCGGTGCTGGGGCCTGCGCTCACGGCGGTGGTGATCTACGTGAGCTACCGCTACTCCACGGCGCTGCTGAACCGGCTGGGCGATATAGGCACGGTGGTGATGATGCGCTTCGTGGCGTTCATCCTGCTGTGCATAGGCTTGCAGATGGTCTGGACCGGATGGACGGGACTCACGATGCCGCTGGGCCCTGCCCCCTGAACGCGCCGCTCAGCCGCTGCCCAGAGGCGCCCATGCCAGCAACGAGGCATCACCCGCAAAGCTGCTTCGCAGCAGGTGCGAGCCAGCGGCATCGGCCATGGCCTTGTAGGTCATCCACGAGAACACGAAGGCGATCGGCGTGCCGCGTCCGCTGTCGAACTGGATCGGACCGAACAGGTTGGCGGTATAGATCAGGTCTTCATCGGTAAGGCGCTGCGTGGCCTCGTGACGTGCGCCGGCAGGCTCGTAGAACCACACGCCGGGGCCGTAACCCTCTGGCGGGCCCGCTCGGTAACCGATGCGCCCCGCCAGCACCATGAAATCCGCGGCGCCCAGGTGGTAATGCGGCGGAGCCACGCCGTTATGCCGGACGATAACCGAGACAAAACCTGTTTCCTCGCTCACCCGCAGGATCTTGAGGCCCACATCCGGCGTGTCCGGGTTGACCAGCCAGGGCAGCGCACGGGTATCGACGAAATGCGGGTGCGCGTCCAGCGCCCCGCGGATCGTGCTCGCAGGCCCCGCCACCAGGGCGGCCGCATCACCGGCTGTCATGGCCAGCGGCTCGGCGCGCACGGGCGCTGCGCGTTGCTGCATGCATTCCGCGAGCGAGCTGGGCACCAGCGTGACACCGTGGGCCCGCGCGGCACGCTCGATATCCACGCTGCCGAGGATGCTGGTGATCGTGCGTCCATCAGCGGCAAGAAAGGCGATCGGTCCGTGACAGGTGACCAGCAGTTCAGTGTCCTCATCAGCCTGCATGCCCTCGACGCGCGCATTGGCGGGCACGTAGCCGAAGGTACCCGGACCGCAGCTTGCCGCCAGATCGCCACCGCGATAACCGAGCCGCCCGGAGAGCACCAGCATATCCATCGCGCCCAGATGCACGGCGCGCGGCAGCGCCGTGCCGGCACGCAGCCGCAGCACCGCGGTAAAGAGGCCGGTCTCGCGGCTCGCGCGCAAGGGCTTCAGGTCGAGCCCGGCCAGCTGCGCGAGCGCGATCCACGGGATGGTCTGCGTGTCGACGCCGCCCTCGATACCGGTGGGATCGAAATCGGGGTTGTAACCAGTGCTCATGGGCGCCTTGCTCCGGTGCGGGGTGGGAGATCAGCTGCCGATGCGCGCCAGCACCTTGCACTGGTGCGTGGGGTTGCGCAGCGCTTCGAAGGCCGCGGGCATCTCGCCTAAGGGCACCACGTGCGTGACCATCGCGCCGGCATCGATACGGCCACTCGCCAGCATGGCAATGGTGGTTTCGAAATCATCGCGGGTGTAGGCCACCGCGAAACGGATCTCGAGCTCCTTCAGCAGCGCCGGAAAGGGCATGAAGGTATCAGGCTGCTCGCAGACACCGACCACGATGACGCGGGTGCGCCGCGGTGCCGCCACCAGGCACTGCTCGAGTAGACCCGGCGCGCCAACACACTCGAAAATCACATCCGGTGCGCCACCAGCGGCATCGGCGAACTGCGCACCCAGATCCTGTGTCGGATCGATGATGGCGTCGGCGCCGAGGCGTGCTGCCAGCGCGCGACGCTCGGCGGAGAATTCACTCATGACCACCGTTCGCGCACCGAGGGCGCGGGCCCACAGCAACACGGCAAGCCCGATGGGGCCGGCGCCGGTGATCAGCACGCGTTGGCCCGCCTGCAGGCCCGCGATGCGCACGGCATGCAAGCCTACCGCGAGCGGCTCGACCAGCGCCGCGCGCTGCAGCTCGAGCGCATCGGGCAGGAGCAGGGTCTCGCGATCGCCGGTCGCGACATACTCCGCAAAACCACCCGGCACCTGGATGCCGGTGAGCGCCACCTTTTCGCACTCGAAGGGCCGACCCGTGAGGCAGGCCGCGCACAGGCCGCACCCGAGAAACGGCAGCGCGCAGACGCGTTCGCCACCGCGCCAGTGCTGCGTGAGCTCACGCCCCACCGCCACGACTTCGCCCACAAACTCGTGCCCGAGGATGGAGCCGCAGGGCAAGGCCGCCGGCCCCGCGCGCGTCGAGTGAAGGTCGGTGCCGCAGATGCCGCAGAAAGCGACCTTCACCACCAGCTGGCGCGGATGCGGCGTGGGATCCGCGACCTCCTCGATCACCATGGGCTGCCCGGCTTGCTTAAAAACGGCGGCTTTCATGAGGTGCGGTCTCCCGGCTGTGAATGGCGTTGCTGTACCCATGCGCGGGCGTCGGCCGAGCCGACCCAGCGGATCGCATTGTGCACCAGCAGCTCGCGCGCGGCGTCGTGGTTTATGAGGCCCATCAGGGCGCTCCGCGCTGCTTTGCCGTCTTGCCTGTGCGCGGATTGTCTGCGAGTGTGTCGCCCGGAATAAAGCAGGGCGACCGGTTTTTTTCAGCGACTCCCGGGCACCCGCGCCGGGCCGCCACCAGCGTATCCGGGGAGCAGACGTGGACCTGTCCTTGAGCGAGGAACAACAACTGTTGCGCGACAGCGCCGCGCGCGTGGTGCGCGGTTACGGCGGCGTGGAGCGGCGACGGGCGCTGCGTCAACACACTCTGGGTTATGACCCGGCGCTCTGGCAGGAATTTGCCACGCTCGGCTGGCTGGCGCTCCCCTTTGCCGAGGCCGACGGCGGCTTGGGCGGCAGCGCCCAGGATCTCGCCATCCTGATGGAGCAGATGGGTCGCGGCCTGATCGCCAGCCCCTTCCTGCCTGCCATCGTGGTCTGCGGCTCCCTGCTCGCGGCGGCCGATGCCACCCAGCGTGCCGAGCACCTTCCGCCCCTGCTCGAAGGCAAGGCCCAGTGGGCTTTCGCCTGCGCGGAACCCGCCGGTGGTGTCGATCTGAAGGATGTGCAGCTCCGCGCGCAGATCGTGGATGGCGGCTTCTTGCTGGACGGCGCCAAGATCGCAGTCCTGAACGGCCACGCCGCCGACTGGATCATCCTGAGCGCCCGCACTGCGGGCGCACGCCGCGACGCAGCGGGCATCAGCGTGTTTGCCGTGGCGGCCGACACACCCGGCCTTGCACGCAGACCCGTCGTGCTGGTCGATGGCTCGCGCGGGGCACTTCTGGAACTCACTGGCGTGCGCGTGGGCGAACAGGCGCTGCTCGGCCCGTTGCACGGCGGCATGGCGCTGCTCGATGAAGCCCTCTCACGCGCCAGCGTGGCGATGGGCGCCGAAGCACTTGGCGCCATGGAGGCGCTGCTCGAACAGACCGTGGCCTACAGCTTGACCCGCGTGCAGTTCGGCAAGCCGATCGGCAGCTTCCAGGCGCTGCAGCACCGCATGGCGCAGATGTACCTGAAGTGCGAGGCACTGCGCTCGCTGCTCTGCTACGCGGCCATCGCGCAGGATGAAAAGCGGCCGGATGCCGCGCAGGCGGCAGCAGCGGTCAAAGTGAAGCTCGGTGAGGCCGGCCGCTTCGTCTCGCAGCAGGCGGTGCAGATCCACGGTGGCATCGGCATGACCGATGAACTCGCGGTGAGTCACTATTTTCGGCGCCTGATGCTGCTGAACACGCTCTTTGGCGATGCCGAGCACCATCTCGGGCGCTACCTCGACCTCGCCTGAGGCGCCGCTACCTTCTCAAGCGTGCCTTGCGGGGCTTAGCGTGCCCTGCGGGGCTTAGCGCGCCTTGCGCGGCGGCGACCGCTTGCGCGCGGTGTGGCGCTGGATGGCCGTGCCGCTAACACCCTCGTGGAATATCTCGTCCAGACGGTCGCCGAGATAACTGATAAGCCGCTGGATGCGCCGCTCCTTCTGGCCGGTGATCTGCGAGACGGCCATGCCTTCCATCAGGAACTTGGTGATGTCCATCGCGAACTCGAAGAGCTCGCCCTTGCTGGCCCACTCCGGAAACAGCGCCTCGTTGGCCGCCTTCACCGCGGCGTCAAAGCGCACCACCGAGGTCTCAAGGATCCGCTGCAGGTCCGGATCCGAACGACCCGCCACGCAAAGCTCGTGGTAGGCGATGAACAGATCGCTGCTCAGGTAGTTCCAGTAGCCCTGCAGCCCGCGGCGGTTGCGCTCGGCAACATCGAGGTCGTGGGTGATGGCATCGATACTCACCGCGTAAAGCGCCACCAGCTTGTGGTGCAGGTGCTCGACCGCGGCCTGAATCAGCTCCGACTTGGAGGCAAAATGATGCAGCATCGCCCCGCGCGAGACGCCCGCCACCTCCGCAATGCGCGCCGTGGTGGTGGCGGCGTAGCCGATGCTCACGAAACAACTCACGGCGGCATCGAGGATGGCCTCGCGGGTCAGCGCGCTTTTTTGCGCCTGCCAGCCTGTATCGTCCCGCACCCGGCGGCGCGTGGCGCGTGGCGCTGCAGCCACCTTGACGGCGCGCTGCCTGCCCGCGGCCCGTGCGACCGGCGTGGAGCCCTTGCCTGATTTGCCGCTCATCGGCCAGCCAGCCTTGCCACGACCGGCGCGAACTGCCGCGCGATATCGTTGTCGCCGTCCTCGAGCACGGTGATGTAGTTGATGCCATACACCTCGCGGCGGCGCTCGAGTTCCTCGCAAATGTAATCGACGCTGCCTACCAGGTTGTGCGGCCCGGCCAGCAGCTCCGCGCTGGAAATCCCCAGCTGTGCGGCGATGGCCGCCGCCGTGGCCTCCTGCTGGTCGGTCACCACCGTGAGATAGGCGCCGATCTCGAGTTCAAGCGCCGCGAAGCGCGCGCCGGCGGCCTCACGGATCCAGCCGATCTTGCGCGCCGTCTGTTCGGCGAGTCCGGAGACCACACCCTCCTGACCAAGCGTGCCGCTGCGGTTGTTGAAATTAAGGCTCACGATATCCGCCTCGCGCGCGGCCAAACTCAGGACCCCCTTGCTGCCACCGCCGATCATGATCGGCGGGCAGGCAGGCACCTCGGGCAATGCGCTGAAACCCGACCAGTTGATCCACTCGCCCTCGACCTGTATCGGCCCGCCGCGCATAAAGGCCTTGACCCCCTGCACCACTTCGGCAAAGCGGCGCAGGCGGACACCGATGTCATCGAAACGCAGACCGATCGCCGCGTACTCGGAGCCGATCCAGCCGGCGCCAAGACCGAGTTCCAGCCGTCCCTCGGAGAGCCAGTGCATCGTGGCCGCCTCCTTGGCCAGCACCACGGGTTGGCGGTAATCCATGCAGAAGACGCGACAGCCGACCTTGATGCGTGTGGTCATCTCCAGCGCGCTCGCGATCGCCGGCACCGCGGCCAGCATCTGCGGCGGATGCGCGGCGGCCTCCATGGCAGCACCCGGCCCGAGGATGTGGTCGGCAAGGTGGAACGCGGAATAGCCGCTGTCCTCGGTCCTGCGGATCAGATCGCGCCACGCGCGCGGCGAGGGGCTGTTGAATGCCTGCACCGCGAAGCGGAAGGGTTTCTTGCTCATGGCGTCTCCACGCAGGCGCTCAAATACACGGGTATTGCGCTCTGGCGCGTCATGCCGGTGTAGCGCTGGCGGTTCAGGCTGTTGTCGATCAGGCGGTTGGTGTTGGTGCCGACGCGCCGGACATCGTCTACCGCGGCATCATCGGGCGCCACACCCCAGGCGTGGTGCATGGCGATCACACCGCGCTTGATGCGCGCGTCAGCGCGAAGCACCGCGGGGATGGAGCCATGCTCTGAGTGCACCTCGACCAACTGGTCGTCGGCCAAGCCCAGCGCTGCGATGTCCTGCGGGTGCATCACCGCGGGGTTGGTGGTGCCCATTTTTTCGCGCAGCAGCGACAGGTTGAGGCCCGAGGAATTCAGCACATACTTCGAGCGCGAGCAGATCAGGCGGTGGGTGTAACGCGGATCGATCGCCGGCGGCTCGAGTGCTTCGCGGAACTCCTCGGCCACACCCTCGGGCAAGAGATCAAGCCGCGCTGTGGATGCAGGGTCGCCCGGCTGCACGATAACCTCGACATCCCCGAACACATGCCCGCCCGGATTGTCGCGCAGCCAGGCCAGCGGCACGCGCGAGCCGTGGGTGATGGCCTCGAGCAAGTCGAATTTGCTGGGGCTCTGGGGCCCGCACACGGGCAACTCGCCGACCCGCACATCAAGGCCCAGGCGCCGGCCAATGCCCTGATAGAGCTCCCACTCTTCGATCACATCGGCGTCCGTTGCCACCACCGCCTCGGCGTACTGGCTGTAGGGCTTCTCGTACCAGGGATCCGCCATCAGCGTGACGTCGTCGCGCTCCAGCGTCATCTTCGGCGCCATGATGTAGTGCGCGAGACCCGCCGTGGCCGAGACGTAGGGATCGACGCAGACCAGCAGGTCGAGGTTGCGCAGCGCGCGCAGCGTCTTCTGCTGATCGGGCCATGCCACGAGCGGGTTGCCACCGATCACCAGCAGCGCCCGCACCTGCCCCTCGCCGGGGAGCAGGATCTCGTCGGCGAGCAGGTTGGTCGGCATCTCACGCACCGGGCCCATCATGCTGAAGGTCATCAGTTCGCCGAACTGCGGATCGATGCGCGAGCGCGCGCCACGGCCCCAGGCAAGCGGTACCTCCAGCACCTGCGCGAAGCGCGGCAGGGGTGGTGTGAGCACACCCGGATTGGGCAGGCGATCGCCAGCGCGGTAGTACCGCCCGCACAGCGTGTTGAGACACGCCACGAGATGAGATGTGAGATTGGCATTGCCGCCCATCTCGGGCCCGGTGCCGGTCACCGCCGAGCCGCGCGGACCGGCCGCAAAGAGGCGTGTGGCCTGCACGATGAGCTCGGCCGACACATCGGTGCGCGCCGCCACCCGCGCTAGCGTGAAGGGCTCGAGCTCGGCGCGCAGCGCCTCGATGCCGCGTGTGTACTGCGCACAGAACGCGTGATCCTGCAGCCCTTCATCGAGCAGCACGCGCAGCATGCCGGCCAGCAGCATCGCGTCTTCGCCGGGACGAATCTGCAAATGCAGGTCGGCCCGCCGGGAGAGCTCGGTGACGCGCGGATCCACGGCGATCAGCCGCAGGCCGCGCTGCCGCGCAGCGCGCAGCTGCTCGTAGGGGCTCACCGAGGGCACGCCGCCGGGCGGGGCGTACTGCGAGACCAGCGGGTTATTGCCGAGCACCAGCACCACGTCGGCATCGTTGAAGAAATGTCCGCCCGCGCCCCAATAGCCGTGCCGGGTGCCGACGAAAACCTTGGCCGGCTGGTCGATGGTGACGCTGGTGTAGTAGGACGGCGAGCCGAGTGCATCATGGAAAGCGCGGCTGACGGCGAGATGCGCTGAATTCTGGAAGGCGTAGGTGCCGTTGTAGGTGGCCACCGCGCGCGGCCCGTGTGCGGCAACGATCGCGCGCAACTGCTCGGCGATCTCGTCTAATGCCTGCACGCTGCTGATCGGCGCAAAGCCCGCGGCACCGCGTTTCTGCGGCCCGAGCAGCCGCCCGGGCTGGTACATCTGCTCGACCAGCTGCCGGCCCTTGATGCAGGTGTAGCCGCCGTAGAGCGCGTTGTCGCGATCGGGACGCACCGCCACAGCGCGGCCGTCGACCAGCTCCACATCCATCGGGCAGTAGGCGTGGCAATAGCGGCAGAAACTCTTGCGGATGGCGCTGGTCATCGGCCGGATCCTCTGATGTATGCTGCCTCACGGCACAAAGGCAAAAAATACCGGCTCGATTGTATTTTTCGTGCCGGGCCGCGTCCAGTGCAAACGGGCGCCCAGGTGAGATGCCACCCGCGTCCTCCCGTTGCAGCGAGGCCACCATGAACCCCGCATTCCTTGCCTCCCCATCATCCCGTGCCGCCTCGGTGCTGCAACGTGCGCTGCTGCTATGCGGCATTGCGCTCGGCGTCTGCGCCACTGCGGTGATAGCGGCCGGGCCGGCGACCAGCACCACGCCGGCACCGGCACCGGCGGCCACTCGCGTGTTCTGGGGCGATCTGCACGTGCACACGCGCAACTCCTTCGACTCCTTCTCCTTCGGCAACCGTGGGCTCGGGCCAGAAGAGGCCTTCCGCTTTGCCCGCGGTGAGCCGGTGCGCGCGCACAACGGCCAGACCGCACAGCTGCGGCAGCCGCTGGATTTCCTGATGGTGTCCGATCACGCCGAGTTCCTGGGCGTGATGCCGCGCATCGCGGAGGGTGACAAGGGCCTGCTGGCAAGCGGCTTCGGAGCGCGCTGGTCGGCGCACCTTGCAGCCGCGCGGGTAGCCGATATCGCTAACGAGTACGTAGGCTTCATCCAGCGCCAGGAAACACCCGAGGGCCTCACGCCGGACATCGAGGCCTCGGTGTGGCATCAGCTCGCAACCACGGCCGAACACTTCAACGAGCCGGGCCGCTTTACGGCGTTCATCGGCTACGAGTGGAGCTCGATGATCAACGGGGGCAACCTGCATCGCAACGTGCTGTTCCGCGACGGCATCGCGCGCACCGACCGGGTGCTGCCGTTCTCGGCACTCGACAGCCCGGACCCGGAAGCCCTGTGGGCTTTCATGGCCCGCTACGAACGCGACACCGGCGGTGCGGCGCTCGCCATACCGCACAACGGGAATCTCTCCAACGGCGCCATGTTCAGCGACCGCACCGTGGGTGGCGAGCCGCTGTCAGCGAGCTACGCCCGCGAGCGCTCGCGGTGGGAGCCGGTGGTCGAGGTCACGCAGATGAAAGGCGATGGCGAGACCCATCCGCTGCTCTCGCCTGCCGACGAATTCGCCGACTTCGAGACCTGGGACCAGACCGACATCACCATGCAGCCCAAGCAGCCCTGGATGCTCGGTGGGGAGTACGCACGCTCGGCGCTGCGGCGCGGCATCGCCCTGCAGCGCAGCCTCGGCGTGAACCCCTTCAGCTTCGGCATGATCGGCAGCACCGACTCGCACACGGCGCTCGCGACCGCAGATGACGACAATTTCTTTGGCAAGTTCCCAGATTCCGAACCCGCCCCCGCCCGGCTTGCCAACAAGATGGGCGGCAAGCTGTGGGACAACCGTCGGCTCGCCGCCTCGGGCTATACCGGAGTGTGGGCGCCGGCGAACACGCGAGAGGCGCTCTTCGACGCGATGCGTCGGCGCGAGGTCTACGCCTCCTCCGGCCCGCGCATCCGGCTGCGTTTCTTCGGCGGCTGGCAGTTTGCCGCAGCCGACCTGAACGGCGCTGACTACGCCGAGCGTGCCTACCGCCGCGGCGTTCCGATGGGGGCCGTGCTGCCAGCACGCGGCAGCCAGCAGGCACCGAGCTTTCTGGTGGCAGCTGCGCGCGACCCGCAGGGCGCGAACCTCGACCGGGTGCAGATCGTGAAGGGCTGGACGACGCCAGACGGCAGCACGGCCGAGCGGGTCTTCGACGTGGCGCTGTCCGGAGAGCGCGCCGCCACGCCGCCCGGCGTACGCGCGCGCGCCGTGGGAAACACCGTGGACCTCAAAGCCGCCACCTACAGCAACAGCATCGGTGCCGCGGAGCTTGCAGCCGCATGGACCGACCCCGATTTCGATCCCGCGCAGGACGCCTTCTACTACGCCCGCGTGCTCGAAATTCCCACGCCGCGCTGGAGCACCTATGACGCCGTGCGCTTCGGCGTCGAACGACCCGCCGATGTGCCGGCCGAGACCCGGGAGCGCGTCTACAGTTCGCCAATCTGGTACACGCCGGCGCACTGATCCACCGCACGTCGGTATGCGTGCGTCGAGGCGCTGGTCGCGGCAGCAGGCCGGTAAAAAAAACAAACCATACTGTTTTCACGGCGCCTGTCCTGCTAGGATCGGCGCTCATCGAGCGCGAGAATTTCCGATGCATGCAGCAACGAGCAAGCCCATCGCGGAAGGCCTGTTTCGCTGGCCCGCCACCGAGCCAGCATTGCTGGGTTCGCGCTGCCAGGACTGCGGGCGCGCCACCTTTCCGGCACAGACGTCGTGCCCGGCCTGCTGTGGCAGCGACGTCAGCGTCGAGGATCTGCCGCGGCACGGCACGCTGTGGAGCTGGACGGTGCAGCGCATCATGCCCAAAAGTCCCTACGACACCGGCGAGACGCCCGACACCTTCAGGGCTTTCGGCCTCGGTTACATAGAACTGCCGGGCGCCGTGCGCGTAGAGGCGCGCCTCACCGAGAGCGATCCGCAGAAACTGCATATCGGCATGCCGATGGAACTCGTGTTCCTGCCGCTTCGCCGTGACGCAGACGGCACCGACATCATCAATTTCGCGTTCCGCCCCGCCTGAGGGCCGGCGGCACGCACGCTGCAGACAGCGATGAGGACAGGCATGGACGTGGCGATCGTCGGTATCGGAATGCATCCTTTCGGGCGTACGCCCGGACGCAGCGGCCTGCAGCAGGGTGCGGTAGCTGTGCGCGCCGCACTGGCCGACGCCGGCTGCGCGTGGCCCGACATGCAGTTCGCTTTCGGCGGCAGTCACAGCGCCGGCAGCGCGGACGCGCTGGTGAACGAGCTCGGCCTGACCGGCCTGCCCTTCACCAACGTGGCTAATGGCTGCGCCACCGGCGGCAGCTCCCTGATGGCTGCGCGCAGCGCGATCCTCTCGGGCGAATTCGAGATCGGCCTGGTGGTCGGTTTCGACAAGCACGACCGCGGCGCCTTCAACCCCGACCCCGAGAGCATGGGTCTCGGCAAGTGGTACGGCGAGGTGGGCATGATGGTCACCACGCAGTTCTTCGGCATGAAAATACAGCGCTACATGTACGACTACGGCATCACCCCGCTGGCGCTTGCGCGGGTGTCCGAGAAAGCCTTCTGCAACGGCGAACTGAACCCCAACGCCTGGCGGCGCACGCCCGTGGCCGTGGAGGAAATCCTGTCCTCGACCATGGTGAACGACCCGCTCACCAAGTACATGTTCTGCTCGCCCTCGGAGGGTGCCGTGGCGCTGGTGCTGTGCCGCGCCGACCTCGCGCACCGCTACACGCGCACCCCGGTGTTCATCAAGGGCGCCGTGCTGCGCTCGCGTCGCTTCGGGTCCTTCGAGGTCTTTGCCCCGGCGCAAGCGCTCGAGGTTACCCCCGGACCCACCGTGGATGCCGCCCGCGCGGTCTTCGAGCAGGCGGGCTTAGGCCCCCGGGACATCGGCGTGGCGCAAGTGCAGGACACCGAGTCCGGCGCCGAGATCATGCACATGGCCGAGAACGGCTTCTGCGAGCACGGCGAGCAGGAGAGCATGCTGTCCCGCGGCGAGACACGGATCGGCGGGCGTCTGCCGCTGAATACCGACGGTGGCTGCATCGCCAATGGCGAGCCTATCGGCGCCTCGGGCCTGCGCCAGATCCACGAAAACGTGGTGCAGTTGCGTGGCGCCGGCGGGGCACGGCAGGTGCCCGGTGAGCCGCGGACAGCCTACAGTCATGTTTACGGCGCACCGGGCATCAGCGCCACCACTATCCTCACGCGCTGAGCGCGCACCGACCGCCTGACGGAGACACGCAATGACACAGAAACACAGCATTGATCCGCACAACGTCATTGCCCGCAGCGAGGGGCCGTCCTACCAGGAGCTGCTCGACCGCGAGCAGGTGGCAGCGCCCGGGTCGCTGCGCGAGGACACGGTCCCCTATCTCGGCTCGGAGAATATCCCCTTCGAGCGCTATCTCAGGCGCGCCTTCCACGAGCGCGAGGTCGAGAAACTCTGGCCCAAATCCTGGCTCATGGTCTGCCGCGAATCGCAGCTGCCCGATCCCGGCGACTACCTGAGTTATGACATCACGCGCTATTCGATCCTCGTGGTGCGCAGCCCCTCCGGCGTGCTGCGCGGCTACCACAACTCCTGCCGCCACCGCGGGCGCATCCTCAAGCGCGGCAGCGGCAACGCCACGGAACTGCGCTGCCCCTACCACTCATTCGCCTGGGATCTGGACGGCGCCTTCAAGGGCGCGCCCTGCATGTGGGATTTCAGCCATATCGACACCGATAACTTCGGCCTGCCGGAAGTCAAACTCGCCACCTGGGGCGGTTGGGTGTTCATCAACATGGACCTCGATGCGACGCCGCTGCTCGAGCACATGGGCATCGTACCCGAGCATTTCGCGCGCTGGGAAATCGACCAGCGCTATGTCTCGATGCATATCGAGAAAGTGATCGCCTGCAACTGGAAGGTTGCCACCGAGGCGTTCGTCGAGTCCTACCACGCCATTCAGACGCACCCGCAGATCCTCGTTTACTCAGGCATCGACAACTCCCAGTACGACGTGTGGGGCGATAACGTGAGCCGCACTATCACCACGATGGGCGTGGTGAACCCCAGCCACACGAAGGTCTACACCGAGCAGGACTGCATCGACACCATCCTCGGCACCTCGGCACTGATCGGCAGCAGCGACGAGGAGCAAACCATCGAGCAGGGGCGCACCGCGCGCGAGCGCATCGCCGAGATCAGCTACGCGGATTTCAACGCCCAGTGGGGGCGCGACATCCGCGGTGAGGCCACGCAGTCCGAGGTGATGGACTCGATCCTCTACCTCGTGTTCCCCAACTTCATGCCCTGGGGCGGCTACCTGCCCACGCTCACTTACCGGCACCGACCGAACGGCGATGACCACGAGTCCTGCATCATGGACATCTTCATCCTCACGCACTTCCCGGAAGGCAGCGCGCGCCCGGCCGATGCCAGCACCATCCGCCTCGGCATCGACGAGCCGTTCAGCAAGGCCAAGGAGATGGGCGAGGCGCTGGGGCGCATCTTCGACCAGGACGGCGCCAACCTCCCGCAGGTGCAGCGCGGCATGAAGGCCTCCAGGACCGGCGAGGGTGTACTCGCCAATTACCAGGAAATCCGCATCCGCCAGTTCCACCAGACGCTAGACAAATACCTGGACGCCTGAGGCACCCGCTTGAATCCGACCGGCACGCTGCTCACCCCGGAACGCTGCGCCCGCGACAGCGCGGCCTGGCGCAACACCACCATCGCCCGCGAGGCCTGGAAAAAGGCCGCCGAGCACCCCGATGCCGTCGCCTTCTACATGGAGAACGAGCCCGATGTGAGCTTCGGCCAGATCGCGCTCGCGGCCCGGCGCCTGATCACTGCGCTGCAATCGCTCGGGCTGCGCGCCGGAGAGGTGATCAGCTTCCAGCTCCCGAACTGGCCGGAGGCCGCGGCGATCGATATCGCGGCCGCGGCACTCGGGCTGGTGGTGAACCCCATCGTGCCGATCTACCGCGACCGGGAACTGCGCTTTATCCTGGGCGATGCGCGCTCGCGGCTCATCTTTATCCCGGACCGTTTCCGCTCGATCGACTACGCCGCCATGCTGCTCGCTCTGCAGCCCGAACTCCCGGAGCTCGCGCATATCGTCACGGTGCGTGCTGCAGGCGCTATTGCCGGCACCCTGCGCTACGAGGAGATCACCGCCGCAGCGCCGGCCGATCCCGCCACGCTGCCCGCCGTGGATCCGAATGCTCTGAAGTGCCGTCTGTACACCTCGGGCACCACGGGTTTCCCCAAGGCCGTGCTCCACAGCCACAACACGCTGCGTCGCATCAACGACAACAGCATCGAGCACGCGAACATCGGCCCCGACGACGTGATGGTCATGCCCTCCCCCGTCACCCACATCACCGGCTACGGCAGCGGCATCAACATGCCCTTCGCCAGCGCAGCCAAAACGGCATTCATGGAGCGCTGGGACGCCGATGCCGCCATCGATCTCATCAAGCGAGTGGGTGGCTCGCTCACCGTGGGCGCCACGCCTTTTCTGCAGGAACTGCTGGACGCCGCCGAGCGCCGCGGCGAGACGCTCCCGACCATGCGGCAGTTCTCCTGCGGTGGCGCCGCGGTACCGCCGCAACTGGTACGACGCGCCTACCGCGTCATGCCCGGCTGCCGCACGATGCGCGTCTACGGGAGCACCGAGGCGCCGATCATCACGCTGGGCTGGCTCGAGGACGCAGAGCTCGCCGCTACCACCGACGGCCATCCCTGGTACTACGAGCTGCGCATCCTCGACAACGAGGGCCAAGAAGTGCCGCCGGGCACTGATGGCGAGGTCGCGGCACGTGGTCCGGGGATGTTCCTCGGCTACGCCGACCCGCAGCAGAACGCCGAAGCCCACACCGCAGACGGTTTTTTTCTCACCGGCGATATCGGGCACCTGACACCCGAGGGCGCGATCCAGATCACCGATCGCAAGAAAGACATCATCATCCGCGGCGGCGAAAACCTGAGCGCCAAGGACATCGAGGATGTGCTGCACAGCCACCCGGACATCCGCGAGGCCGCCGTGGTTGCGATGCCGCACCAGCGCCTTGGTGAGAGCGTATGCGCTTACCTGATCCTGCACGAAAGTACCGCGGCACCCAGCGTGGAATCCATCGCGGCCTTCTGCAATGCGGCGGGCATGGCGCGGCAGAAATTTCCCGAGCGCGTGGTGCTGGTCACGGAATTCCCGCGCACGCCGAGCGGCAAGATCCGCAAGGACCAGCTGCGGCTTCGTCTGCGGGAACCCGCAGCCTAGGTATGCGGAAACCCGCAGCCTAGGAGCACTGCGGCCGGGGCGGCGGCAGTGGGTGGAATCAGCGCGGCGCAAGGCCGCGCAGGCGCCGCTCCTCGTTCATGCGCTCGAGGTCGCCACTCTGGCGCTCTCCCAGTTCGGACTCCTCGATCGTACCGGCCAGATGGCGGTTGGCGCCCCTCGTGCCAGACAAAGGCGTGGATCACGCCCACCGGCCAGCCGTCGCGGGTGCTCCACATCAGCACGCACTCGAGGGCGGCCGCCATCAGGGCATCAATCTCGGCCTCGGTGAAGGGGTAGATCGAGACGATCTCGTGGTCCTGCGTTTTGCTCATGGCAGTCTGCGCCGCGTGCTCAGGCGAGCGCCGCGATCTCCTCGCCCAACGCCTTCAGGAATTGCGCACCCACCGCGCCGTCGATCACCCGGTGATCACAGGAGAGCGTCGCGCTCAGGATCGTGGCGATCGCGACCTGACCCTCGCGCACCACGGGGCGCGCTTCGGCTTTGCCGAGAGCCAATATCGCGCCCATCGGCGGATTGATGATCGCCACGAAACGGCTGACGCCGAACATGCCCAGATTGGACACGGTGAAGCTGCCGCCGGTGATGTCCTCCTGCCGCAGTGCGCCACGCCGCGCACGATCGGCTAGCGCCGCACCCGCCTCGGCGATACCCGCCGGAGCGAGCGTGTCGGCGTTGCGGATGGTCGCCGCATACAGGCCCTCGTCGGTGGCAATCGCCACTGCCACGTGGGCGTGAGCAAATTGGTGGATCTCGCCATCGACGAAATTAATGTTCACGCGCGGCTCACGCAGCAACGCCCGCGCCACGCACCAGACCACCAGATCGTTTACCGAGACGCGGCTACCGCCGGCTGCGTTCAGGCGCTCGCGGTGCGCCAGCAGGCCGTCGATGGCGTACTCGGTTTCGAGATAGAAATGCGGAATCTGCTGCTTGGCCTCGGAGAGGCGCTTGCCGATGGTGCGGCGCGTGGGCGAGAGCGCGATCACCTGATACCCGGTATCCAGGCCCGGCGAACTCGCAGCGGCACCACCGGCACTCGCCGTACGCTCGACATCCTCGGTGGTGATGCGTCCGTTGCGGCCGCTTCCCTGCACGGTATCGAGATCCACGCCGAGTTCCTCGGCGAGACGGCGCACCACCGGGCTCACTCGCCGTCCGGCGTCGTCGCCACCTCCACTCTCGGGCGCTGCGCGAGCGACTACCGGCGCAGGTGCCGCCACGGGAGCGGCGGCGGCGGCAGGCGCAGCCGACGGCCCCACAAAACCGGCGATGAACGCATCGATATCAGCCTCAGACACCTCGGCGCCAGCGATCACGCCGATCAGCGCACCCACCTTGAGCACATCGCCGTCGGCGGCCAACTGGCGGCGCAGCACGCCGGCTACCGGCGACTCCCAGACGTTGATGATCTTGTCGGATTCGATCTCGACCACCTCATCGCCCTGCGCGAGCACATCCCCGGGCTGTTTACGCCAGCCCGCTATCGTGCCCTCGATCATCTCGATGCCCATCTTGGGCATGGCCACCGGCTGGATGCGGCTCATGCAGCGGTCTCCCGGATGGCGGCCTTGATGCGCTCGACCGAGGGCAGATAGGCGGCCTCCAGCTCGGGCGAAAAAGGCACCGGGCTGTGCGGCGCGCACACCTGTTTCACGGGGGCTTTCAGCGAGTGGAACACCCGCTCGGCGGCCATCGCCGCCACGTCTGCCGTGAGGCCGCAGCGGGGCGGGGATTCGTCAACCACCACGAGGCGGCCGGTGGCGCGCACGCTCTCGAGAATCGTCTCCTCGTCGAGCGGAGAGGTCGAGCGCGGATCGATCAGATCGCAGGTGATGCCCAGCTCCGCCTCGAGTTCGTCGATGGCCTGCGCGGCACGCCCCACCATCTGGCCGAAGGCCACCACCGTGACGTCATCGCCCTCGCGCGGCATCGCCGCCTGGCCGAGCGGGATGGTGTAGTACTCGTCGGGCACCTCGCAGGCCACCTGGTAGAGCGCCTTGGGCTCGAAGAACAGCACCGGATCGTCGTCGGCGATGGCCGCCAGCAGCAGCCCCTTGGCGTCGTAGGCATTGGAGGGCACCACGACCTTGAGACCCGGGAATGCCGTCATCACCTGGTACATCGATTGCGAGTGCTGGGCTGCGGCGCTGAACCCGCCACCGGTGGTGAAGCGGATAACCAGCGGGCACTTGCTCTTGCCGCCGAACATGTAGCGGAACTTGCCGATCTGATTGACGATCTGGTCCATGCACACGCCGATGAAGTCGGCGAACATGATCTCCGCCACCGGTCGCAGGCCGACCAGCGCCGCGCCGGCCGCAGCACCCACGATCGCGGACTCCGAGATCGGGGTGTCGATGCAGCGCAGCGGGCCGAATTTCTCGTAGAGCCCCGTGGTGACACCGAATACACCGCCCGCGCAACCGATCCTGCCGTCGCTGCCGTTGCCGCCGGCAACGTCCTCGCCGATCACGAACACCCGCTCATCGGCGGCCATGGCCTGGTGCAGGGCCTCGTTAATCGCATCTCGCATGGTTTTCTTGGGCATGGTGGCGGGCTCCTAGTAGTTCACGTAGACGTCGGTGGCGACCTCGGCCGCAACCGGCCGCCGGGCGGCGCGCGCGGCAAGCACCGCCTCGTCGATCAGGGCATTCACCGCGGCATCGATGTCATCGAGTTCCGCGACTGCGAGCTCGCCGGTCTGCTCCATCCGGGCACGGAATTTCTTCAGGCAGCAGAAGTCCTGTCGCAGGCGCTTTACCTCACCGGGGCCGCGATAACCCTCAGGGTCGCCGACGAAGTGGCCGTGGAAACGGCCCATCTCGCAGAACACACCGGCCGGTCCGTTGCCGGCGCGGGCGTGGGCGATCGCTTTGCCTGCGGCCTCGTACACCGCGAAGAAATCCGAACCGTCGGCAACGAACACCGGGAAGCCGAAAGCCTCGGTGCGCGCCTTCAAATCCTTGCAGCCCACCGCGTAGTTGATGCTGGTGTGCTCGGAGTAGTAGTTGTTCTCGATGACGAAGATCGCCGGCACCTTGAGCACTACCGCAAGGTTCATGGCCTCGAAACAGGTGCCTTGGTTCACCGAGCCATCCCCACTGAAGGAGACGGCGACGCTGTCAAGGCCACGGATTTTCGCCGCCAGCGCCGCGCCCACCGATATCGGCGGGCCGCCGGCCACGATGCCGTTGGCGCCCAGGATGCCCTGGTCGATATCGGCGATGTGCATGCTGCCGCCCTTGCCCTTGCACAAGCCCTCGGAGGAGCCCCAGAGCTCCTTCATCATGCCGATCACATCGGCGCCCTTGGCGATGCAGTGGCCGTGGCCGCGGTGGGTGCTGATGATGGTGTCGCCGACACCCAGGTGTTCGCACACCCCGACCGCGTTGGCCTCCTGCCCCGCGTAGAGGTGCGTGAAGCCGGCGATCTGGCCGTTCATGATCTCCGCATGGGCCCGGTCCTCAAAGACGCGGATGGTGCACATCTGGCGGTAGGCGCGCAGCAGTTGCTCTCGGTTCAATGACATCGCGTTATCTCCCGGTCGGCGGTTGGCCGGCACGCCTCGCCAGGCGGCGCCGGTGGATGGGTCTGATTTCTCTCATCGCTGCAGGCGCAGCACCTCGGCAGGCGCCAGCAGATCGCGGATCTGGCGGTGCATGTTCTGGACACCGGGCTCGTTGCGCCCGATGTGCACGCGACGGCTGAGCCCCGAGTTCACGGCCAGCTGCATCCTCTCGACCAGCGTGTAGTCCTCGCGGACGGCCACGTCGTTGATCATCTGGAAGAAGGCCTCGAGCTCGGCGCGCGCGGACTCGGTCTGCGGCAACTCGGGCACGAACATACTGTGATAGACCACCGAGCGGCGGGCGTCGACGGGATAGACGCGCCAGGTCTGGAAATGATCCCCAACTACAAAAATGACCGTGTTGGGGAAGATGTAGTTCACGAAGGAGATGTTGTCGCGGATGTTCCAGTCCTGCTCGTCCTGCCCGCGCAGCGCCTCGATACCGATGCGCGGCGAGCTCAGGCTGTGGTTGCGTCCGTACTGCCGGTAATGACAGACGTTGTTGTGGCTCATGGTGGCGATGGTTTCGGGATGCAGCGCCTCGAAATGGTAGAACTCGTGGAAGGTGTCCATGTTCAGCTTCCAGTTGATCGCCGTCTCCACGCGCTTGATGCCAAGCAGGTGGTAACGCGCCATGCCGAAGCCGCTCATGGTGGGCCCGATACCCGCCAGCAGCTGCGCGGCGTCAAAGCCGAGCTCCGGGTTGGGCATCACGAAAATAAAGCCATCGTGCTCCTGCACGGCGAGCGGGCGCAGGCCCAGCGTTGAGCGGTCCAACTCGCCGAATCCCTCGTTGCCGAACGGCACGCCGATGAGCTTGCCGTCGAGGTCGTAGCTCCAGCCGTGGTAGGGACAGGAGAACATGCGGCTCTTTTTCGCATGCCCGCAACCCTCGCCGAGTGGCGCACCGCGGTGGCTGCAGATGTTGACGAAGGCCGCGAGCGAGCGGTCCTGCCGGCGCACCACGAGAATGGGGATGCCGGTGTCGGCGAAGGCGTAGAAATCACCGGGCTCCGGCAGCATGCAACTCGGGCCGACGAACTGGGCGTGGTTGCGGAACAGCTCGCTGCTCTCGCGCTGGAACAGGCCCGGATCGGCGTACTCCGCAGCCTCGAGCATCATCACCGAATCAGCGAGCGAGGTCGTTTTGCGCTCGACCAGATCGATCAGTATCCGCGCTTCCTCGAGCAATTGTTCGCGCTGCATCTGTGCCCCTTCGCCGTCTCAGAGTCCGAGCACGGATTTCGCGATGATGTTGAGCTGCACTTCGTGGGAACCGCCGAAAATCGAGGCGGCACGGCCGTTCAGGTAGCGCCCCAGGAACGGCGCTGCGTGATCGGGAACACCCATGGAAGACGAGGCCATGGTGGTGATCTCATCGGTGAACACCAGCGCGTGAGCGCCGATCAGCACCAGGGCGAGTTCATGGATGCGCTGCTCTACATCCACCGTGGCGATCTTGAGCGCCGAGGATTCCGGACCCGGATTGCCGCCCGCCGCGAGTGTGGCGAGAACACGCAACTCCGTCATCTCGAGCGCCTTGATGTCGATCTCGATACGCGCGATGGCCTTGCGCAGTTGCCGGTCGGTGTCGAGTTCGGGATCGACGGCGCGCATGTCGGCCAGCAGATGCTTCACGGCGTCCAACTCGTGCTGTCGCAGCGCCGCGGTGCTGCCGCCGCCGCGCTCGAACTCGAGCAGGTACTTCGCGCAGGTCCAGCCCTTGCCTTCCTCGCCCACCAGGTTGGCGAGCGGCACCTGCACATCCTGGAAGAAAACCTGATTCACCTCGTGGCTCATGCCCATGGTGATGATCGGGCGGATCTCGATGCCCGGCAGGTCAAGCGGCACCAGCAGAAAGCTGATGCCCTGCTGCGGCTTGCCAGTGGCGTCGGTGCGCACGAGGCAAAAAATATGGTCGGCAAAGTGGGCGTGAGTAGTCCAGAGCTTGCTGCCGTTAAGCAGGTAATGATCGGTACGACGCTCCGCTTTAAGCTGCAGGCTCGCCAGGTCGGAACCGGAGCCGGGCTCGGAATAGCCTTGGCACCAGTAGTGCTCACCGCTCAGGATTTTCGGGAGGTAGTGACGCTTCTGCGCCTCGGTACCAAAGGCAAGCAACACGGGCGCGAGCATGCCGAGCCCAAGCGGGATGAGCCGAGGCGCTCCGGCCCGAAAGCACTCCAGAGCGAAGAGGTAGCGCTGCGTTGGTGTCCAGTCGGTGCCGCCCCACTCCACCGGCCAGGACGGCGCCGCCCAACCACGTGCGGCGAGGATGCCCTGCCACTCGAGTGCTACCGCGCGATCGACGAATACAGTGGTGGTGCGGCGCGCGGCATCCACCAGATGCGGCGGGAGATGGTCGCGAAGGAAATCGCGCACGTCCTGGCGGAAGGCAAGATCTTCTGCGCTCAACTCCAGGTTCATTCGCGTTGCCCCTTGCGCCCGCAGCCGCCGCTACAGCGCGCCCATCGCCCAGCGAATGCCGCGGCGCAGCAACTCGGTGTACTCGGGGGTTTTCCAGGAGCCGAGCTCCACCTCCGGGTATTCCTCGATCAGCGGCTGCATGTCGTACTTGCCGCGACAGTGCCCCAACGTGAGATACAAGACCTCGCCGGCGCCGAAGGGATGCAGATACATGCAGGGCCGCGGCAGGTCTTCGTGCCACTCGCTATCGACGAACACCGGTGTCGTGCCGGTCCAGCGGGTATGCAGCAGAAGATGATGTTCACCGTGCACGGCTGAGAGGTAGAGCTCATCATCCACCGTGAAGGGATCGATGCCCTGCACCAGCGGGTGCTCGGGGTCGCTCGGCTCGACCAGATACGGCGCGATCGGCGGATGCGAGAGGAACTGGCTGCCGAGCAACTCCATGAAAGGGTCGTTCTCGCGCGGGCTGTCGACCCGCCCGTCGGCCAGGAAACGCAGGATCGAGTTGGTGCCGTGCAGGGCAAACCACTTCTTGCCTGCCGCTACCGCCGCGCGCAGCCGCTCGGTCTGCGCCGGCGTCGGCACCACGTCGCAGGTGTAGGAGATGATGAAGTCGGCGCTGCAGATGGCCTCGATGTCGGAATAATCCGAACCCACCCCCACGCGCAGCCTGGGCTGCTCGGCCAGCAGCTTCAACAACTCGAGGCGCGCGAAATCGATGTTGTGGTACTTGCCCCCTGCGACCAGGTAGGCGTCGAGGCGGTCGCTCCTGCCGCCGGCCACGGTCAGAGCTGCACGCGCTTGGTGAAGCCCGCGTCGGCGATCAGGTTGACGCCGGTGATCAGGCTGGCAGCCGGGCTGGCCAGGAACACCACCGCGTTGGCAACTTCAGCCGGAGTGCCCATGCTGCCCCGCGGGATCTGCGCCAGGGTGGAGTTGTAGAGGTCGGCCATGTTGTTCTTGATGTACTCCCAGGCTCCGCCCGGAAAGTCCACCGGCCCTGGCGAGACGCAATTGACGCGGATGCCGTCGACGGCCAGCGCCTGGCTCAATTGCTTGGCGTGCGTGATGAGGGCTGCCTTGATGGCGTTGTAGGGCTGCGGTGCGATGAAGGTCTCGACGGCCGCCGTGGAGCTGATGATCACGATGGACCCGGAGCCCGAGGCCTTTAATGCCGGCATGGCGGCGTCGATGCCGCGGGTGGTGCCCAGCAGATCGGTCTCGAAGTTGGCGCGCCATGCCGCCTCCCCCATGCCACCGCCCGCGCTCACATTGGCCACGAAAATATCAATACCGCCCAGCTCGCGCGCAGCCTCTGCGATCCACGCCTGATAGGTTTCGGCGTGGCTGATGTCGACTGCCGCACCGCAGGCATTGACGCCACGCGCCTTCAGGGCGCCCACGGTCTCTTCGATTTCCTGCGCGTTGCGGGCACAGACCGCGACATCCACGCCCTCGGCGGCCAGCGCCTCGGCGATCGCGCGGCCAATGCCGCGGGTGCCACCGGTGACAACTGCTTTTTTGCCCTTGAGTCCGAGATCCATGCTGCGCGCCCCTTTCTATGGTGTCAGGCCGGTAAAACGAGGCCAGACGCTACCAGATGCAAATCCGGAAAACAAACCGATTTGACTGTTTTTCGCGCCGCCTACTGGAGGCCGTGGCTCGCGCCACCGTCCACCGGAATCGCAGCCCCCGTGATGAACTCAGCCGTCGGCGAACACAGGAAGCTCACGATGCGCCCGAAATCCGCCGGATCACCGAGCTTACCGACCGGGAGGCCCGCGGCAAGCCTGGTGGTGTCACCGAACACTTCGCGGAGCCGGTCGGTGGCATGCAGTCCGGGCTGCACGGAATTCACCGTGACGCCATCGCCTGCAACTTCTGTGGCAAGAGTCTTCAGGAAGCCGGTGAGGCCGGCACGCGCGGTGTTGGACAGGATCAGCTGCGCGATGGGCTCGCGCACGGCGATGGACGTGATGGCAATCACCCGCCCCCAGCCCCGCGCGCGCATCGCCGGCACCGTC
This sequence comes from Klebsiella pneumoniae, assembly GCA_945862145.1. GTDB lineage: Bacteria > Pseudomonadota > Gammaproteobacteria > Pseudomonadales > UBA5518 > UBA5518. The sequence goes on along the minus strand of CAMAXE010000021.1, from coordinate 54,857 downwards.
GCCTTGCACATCGCGACCGTCGAGATGAGGCTCAACTGCAGGGCCGCCGGATAGGCAGCAACATCGGTGCTCTCGAAGCTACCCGGCGGCGGTCCGCCCGCATTCGCCACCAGGATGTCGATGCCGCCCATGAGCGCCTCGGCCTCCTGCACCATACGCTCGATATCGGCAAGCGACGCGAGGTCCGCCGCCACGACGTGCGTGCCTGCGCCCAGCTCCGCCTGCGCCCGCTCGAGTCGCGCCGTGGACCGTGCCACCAGCGTGACAATGGCACCCTCGGCCACTAGCGACCGCGCGCAGGCAAGCCCCAGCCCGCTGGAAGCACCGGTAACGAGGGCGCGCTTTCCAATCAGTTGCAGATCCATGCAGAACTCCCCTGTGGCCTGACGCGCCGGTCTCGGCGAGCGGCGGCCATTATGGCCCGACCGGGAGGCCCCGGGGCAGCAGCCGAGTCGCGGCTCCCATGCCGACGCGACCCGCGGCAGAGCTGAGGATGAATATTTTTAATTAAGTCCCCTTGAAGGATGAACGATCCCACCGGCTCACCGCGGAGAGCGGTGCAAAGCGGGAAAACCGGCAAGCCTGAATGTTTTGGTTGACACTTGGGTGGCAGGATCGGAAGAATCTGGACGCCGTATGGCCCGGCTTCGACCGGCATGCCAAGCTAAAGAGAAAAAAGGCCCGCAGGCCGCAACCCTCGAGGAGACTCAACCCATGCTCAACGCACAGAAAACACGGATGGCAGCAGGCATCGGCCTGGCAGCACTGAACCTGCTGGGCCTCAGCGCACCCGCTCTCGCCCAGCGCGAGATCAGCGGCCAGATCGAAGAAGTCCTGGTCACCGCGCAGAAGCGCGAGGAAAACGTACAGACGGTACCCATTTCGGTATCCGTCATGGACGCACGGATGCTCGACAAGCGCTTTGCGCGGGACATCCTTGATGTAGCCGGCATGTCGCCCAACCTGATCATCGACCCCACGCTCGGCAACGGCACCGCCTCGATCGCCATCCGCGGCATGCAACTGAACGACGTCGAAAAGAGCTTCGACCCCGCAGTGGCGGTCTATCAGGATGGCATCTACCTGCAGACCAGCACCGGTGCGCTCCTGAACGTCTGGGACGCTGAGCGCGTTGAAGTGCTGCGCGGACCGCAGGGCAACCTGTTTGGCCGCAACACCATCGGCGGCCTGATCCACATCATCCGCGCCAAGCCCACCGGCGAACTGGGCGGCAAAGTGAGCCTCACGATGGCCGAGGACAACCAGCGCGACATCAAGGCCGCCCTGAACCTGCCCTCGATCCTGAACGACACGCTGGCCACCAAGATCACCGCGGTTAAGACCGATGGCGGTGGCTACTTCGACAACGAGACCCGCGGCAAGCGCGAGGGCGACAGCGATTACGGCAGCGTCAGCCTGTCTGGCCTGTGGACCCCCACCGAAGACATCTCGCTGCACCTGATTTACGACCATATCGATGATAAGACGCCGGTGCGTCCGGTCACTGGTTTGAGCGAAGCTGGCGAACTCCTCTACGACTTCGGCCTGTTCGGCGACGAGCATGGCCCGCGCTCGGATGCGGATTTCCATCGCAACACCCACACCGCCACCAACCAGAAAGCGTCCGTGGAAATCGACGCCGTCACTGCCAATCTGGGGGTCGACCTGGCCGAAGGCCAGCGCCTGGTGACCATCGTTGGCTGGCGCGACATGAAGGAGACCTCGCTGCAGGAATTTGATGCCGCATCTCTTGACGTGTTCCGCGTCTCGCGCCCGCAGGACGAGGCGCAGGCCAGCATCGAGATGCGCCTTGAGAGCGACTGGAGCTGGGGCAAATCCATCCTCGGCGCCTTCTACTGGGACAGCAACTACGACGCCTGGCAGAACACCTATTTCTTCGGCGGCTTCAACGATTCCCCGCATTCCACTCAGGACACCACGAGCAAGGCCATATTCGGCCAAGTCGACTGGGATCTCATGGAAGGCCTCACCCTCTCGCTGGGCGGCCGTTACACCGAAGAAGAAAAGTCGTACTGCCAGAAGTTCACGGTGCCCGATGCGAACGGTTTCTCCACCGACTTTGATGGCATCCGCAAGCGCACGACCAAGAGCTGGGGCGACTGCGACGGCGCCCTGGGCCAGTACCAGGCGACCTACACCGACCCGGTCACCGGCGAAACCAACGTGCCATTTACCGGCAAGGAAGACTGGAGCAAATTCACCCCGCGGGTGGGCTTGAGCTACGACATCGAGAACGGCATGGTCTACGCCTCCTACTCTGAGGGCTTCCGTTCCGGCGGCTTCAACGGCCGCAACACCGCACCGGCCAACTCGGGTCCCTATGATCCGGAGAAAGTGAAGAGCTTTGAGGTGGGCGCCAAGACCACCTGGATGGACAGCCGCCTGCAATTGAACGTCTCTGCCTTCTTCGTGGATTACACCGACAAGCAGGAAGACGTGGTGTTGCCGGGCACAGATGGCGCCGTGACCCTTACGTTGGTTCAAAACGCCGGTGCCGCCACGATCAATGGTCTCGAGATCGAGGCCCAGTACCTGCCGGTCGACGGCCTGACGCTGGGCTTCAACCTGGGCTACATGGACGCCTCCTACGACGAATGGACCGTGGCTGATCCGTCGGGGCTGCCGCTCGACAAGTCGGACTTCGAGCTGCGTCGAGCGCCAGAGTGGACCGCGAACCTGAGCGCTCTTTACGAGTACCAGCTCTCGAACGGGGCCTTCCTGGTTGCCAGCGCCAACTACGCCTGGAAGGACGACTACTGGGTTGGTGCCAACACCACCTACGCGATGGCTAATGGCAGCACGCACTACGGCAACGCGCCGATAGGCCTGAACGAGGCCTATGGCATCCTCGATATGTCGCTGTCCTACGAGACCGACCTCTGGACGGTTTCGGTGTTCGGCAAAAACCTGACCGACGAGGACTACTTCCAGCACATCCTGGACGTGGGCGGCGCCTACAACGCCACCAGCGCCTCTAACGCGACCCCGCAGTACGTGCCCGGCCTCTGGAGCTTCGGCACGATCAACCGTCCGCGCTGGTTTGGCGCGGAGCTCACCGTCAAGTTCTGAGCCTCTTCCGGTGCGTGCGGCAGCCGCCGTGCGCACCGGATCCTCTCTCTCCCTGCGCAGATCCGCGTTTCACCGAGGACCTGTGATGCAAGCTCCCTCACTACCGCCCCTGCGCATCGTCCAGACCGCCTATGTGGTTGCGGATCTCGATGCCGCCATCCTGCGCTGGCACCGGTGCTTCGGCCTCGGGCCCTTCATCGTCCGCCGGCATATCCGTCTCACCAACACGCTCTACCGGGGCACCCCGATGCCGCTCGACATTTCGGCAGCCCACGTGCAGTCGGGTGATATGCAGATCGAACTGGTGTGCCAGCACAACCCGGAGCCCTCGGCCTTTCGCGACATGTTCGCGCCCGGCGAGGAAGGCCTCCACCATGTGGCGATGTTTCCGCAGGATTACGCGGCAACCGTGGCCCACTACGAGGCGCTCGGTTTCCCCGTCGCCACGGAATTAGTCACCGGCGAAGGCCGCGGCGCGGCCTACCTGGATACCCGCCCCCTGATGGGGCATATGCTCGAGGTCTACCGCGTCAACGACAGCCTCCACGCCTTCTACCGCCTTATCGCCGAGGCAGCCCGCGACTGGGACCGCCGCGAGTTACTGATCGAAGTCGACAACGGCAGCGCACCACGCCCCTGACAGGCAGCGCCAGCTAGATTGACACCTCCGAGGCAACAGTCGGAACATGCGGCCGCGGCGCTAACCCGGCAGCAGATCGCATGAAGACCATTCACATCGTGGACTACCGCTCAGCGTGCGAGGCCCTGCTCAGCCAGGATGTCGCGCAGGCGCTCTACGACGAAAGCGCGCTCTACATGCAGGGCGTGCTGCTGACCTTGGACGGTGCCAAGCACGCCGCGCGTCGGCAGGTCGAGCTTGGCATGCTGAACTCCCGGCAGTTCCGCGAGTACGAGCGTGAGCGCTTCATCGCCATCTGCCGCCAGCAACCGGAGCTGCGCACGCCGGAGGCGCGCGGCGAGGTCGACCTGGTGGAACTCTCCCAGCGCATCATGGTGCGCGTGGCCGCGGACCTCGCCGGGATCGACATTTCCGACAAGGTGTTCGCCGGCGTGCCACGCCTGATCAGGCTGGCGACGGTGTTCCGCGATGAGGCCACGATCATCCACTCGCTGCGCGACCGCGGCTCGCTGCAGGCTGAGGCCACCGACGCATTGCAGGAGTTCGAGCGCCTTTTCGTCACGCCATCGGTGGAACGGCGCCTCGGCCTGCTGCAGCAGGCCGCCGCCGGCGAGATCGAACGCAAGGCGCTGCCCCAGGACGTGCTCACCGCACTACTCGCCAACCGCGAAAACCTCGGTCTTGAGCCACGCGGACTACTCCATGAAATGGCCTTCCACATGGTCTCCGGGCTCGGTGCCACGCTGAACGCGGTGGTGAACAGCATGCACCGGATCTTCGTGTGGCAGCAGGAAAACCCCGGGGATCGCCGCGTCCAACTGCGCGAGACGGCGTTCATACGCCGCTGCATCGAGGAGAGCCTGCGCCTCAGCCCGGCGAGCCCGGTGGCCTGGCGTCGCGTGCTGCGGCCGCTGCGTATGGAGCGAGCCGGATGGCTAGAAGCGGGGGATTACCTGATCATCGACGTCGAGCGGGCCAACCGCGATGCCGGCGTCTACGGCCAGGATGCCGACAGCTTCAACCCGGATCGCCGATTAGCGGCCAGCGTACTGCCCTACGGCCTCAGCCTAGGGCACGGTGTGCACGCCTGCCCCGCGCATGATCTGCTGCTGGCCGAGGGGCACCCCGGCGCCCACGGCGGCATCCTGCCGCGGCTGGTCGGGGAATATCTGTTGCGCGGCATGGCGCCACACCCGCAGCGCCAGCCCGAGTTAGACGACCAGACCGAGCGCCGCTTCTGGAAGACCTACCCGGTGGTGCTAGGAGCCGTCTGATCAGGCACGCAGCAGGCGCCGTGCATTGGCGGCCAGATCCACGCCCTCGATAGCTTCGTGTCGCGCGTCGCCGGGCTGATCCCAGCCCGCAAAGTTGGTGCCCATGACCAGCCGCTCGGTGCCCACCACCTCGATCAGCAGTCCCAGCGAGCGGTGATCGTGCACGTGGGTGTCGTACCAGATACGCCGGAGAGATTCCTCAAAGCTGCCCTCCGCCCGCAGAAAATCAGGGCTCCAGGCGCGTTTGCGCGTGGCCTGCGACATGCGCCCCGCCACGAAGGCAATCGTGCCGCCACCGTGGCTCATGCAGACGTCTAATGCGGGATGGCGCTCGAGCACACCACCGACGATCAACGTGATGACCGCCAGCGTTTCCTGAATGTTAAAGCCGTACATGATGTCGAGTTCGAAACGCGCAAGCCTCGGGTCTGCTGCTGGCCCGTCGATGCCGGCAGGCGCCGGGTGGAAAAACAGCGGCACGTCGAGTTCGACCACGCGTGCATAAAAGCGATCGAGCGCGGGGCTGTCTAGCGGCACAGTGAGATCGGTGCCGATGCAGGCCCCGTACATGCCGAGTTCACCGCAGGCCCGTTCGAGCTCCTCGATCGCAGCACCGATATCCTGCATGGGCAGCGCAGCGAGCGCGCCCAAGCGCTGCGGGTGGCGCGCCACCAGCGCGGCGAGGGCATCGTTGTGGCGCCGGCAGAACGGCAGCGCGAGCGCGGGCTCCACGTGGTGGAAATACGTGAGCGGATTGGGCGAAAGCAGCTGGTAGTCGATACCCGCCCGATCCATGGCGGCGATACGCACCTCCGGCTCCATGAAGGCGCCGCCCTCATAGCGCACATTGCGCAGGTAGTACTCACCGATGCGGAACCACGGGCGCCCGTCGTCGGCGGCGCCGATCTCGGGGCCGTAGGCACCGGCGGCGCCCAGCGTCTCGCGCAACACGGCGTGGGCATGGATGTCGACGACGGCCGCCTTGCGAAGCGCGTCTCTCACGCGCTTCTCCTGCGGGACAACGGGGCTTTTGCGTTCACTTGGCCGCACGCCGCCCGAACACCAGGAACACATTGCCCGCTTCGTGGAAATACAGCCCGTAACCGGAATTCACGGCCACGTAGCCGTCGCCCACCGCCGCGCCCGGGCCCGACATGCTGCCGCCCCGGGCCGGCATGCCGTTCAACGCATCGAAGTTGCGCGCGGTATCGAAATCCCACAAGAGCTTGCCGTCCTCACGCGCATAGGCACGCAGATGTCCGTCGAGATGTCCGGCAATCACGGCGCCGGGGATCGCCGTCACGGCCGCGGAAATGCCGGGATCGCAGACTGGCCGCTTGTCGCCACAGACATTCTGTTGCACCCGGCTCCACAGCAACTTGCCGGTGACCAGATCGATCGCGTGCATGCCCGGGCGCGCCGCGGCCGGATCGAGGAACTCGCCATTGCGGGTGTTGTTCATGTCGTTGACGGGCACGTAGAGCGTGGTCCCCTCCACCGCCATCCCGAAGTGCACGCCGCCCTGGATGCTGCCGCGCGCGAGCGTAGTGCTCCACAGCAGCTCACCCTTTTTGTCCGGGTCCAGGGCAAAGACCTTCCCGTTCTTGTGACCGCTCGTGAGGATCTGGCGACCGCCGGGCAGGTCGATCAGCAACAACGAGGAGCTGTGATCGAAGTCGGGGCCGTTTTCGCTCGGGCAGTTGGGATTGTCGGCCATCATGCAGGCCACGTTCCAGGCATCACCGGCGATGGTCTGGCGCTGCCAGACTCGCTTGCCGGTGGCGAGATCCACGGCAAAGATCGCATCGCTGTTTTCATCGGCCGGCGAGGAGTAGTTCTCGCCGCTGCCCACGTACAGCACGCCACGTCGCGTATCGACCACCGGGCTCGCCCAGACCGGGGTACCCGAGGGACCGAAGCGTTCGGCGCCGGCCGTGGTACGGCCCAGATTCTTCGGCGCATCGGGGATCGGATGGAACTCCCAGCTCACCTCGCCCGTGCGCGCATCGAGTGCGGCTAGCTTGCCGCGGAAGGTGCAGCAGGGATAGGCAGGATTGGCCGCCGGCACAACCTCGAGCGAGGAAACCGGCACGAACAGCCGCCCATCGTGCAGCAGGGGCGTGCCGGTCAGCGTGGCGCTGGGGTGATCGTCCATGCGACGCGACCACAGCAGCTTGCCCGTGAGCGCATCGACCGCGTAGAACTTGGCGAGGATATCGCCGAAGAACAGCATCGGGCGTTCGCCCGCGCTGAGTACCACGCCGGTGCGGACCTCCGCGGATGCCTCGAAGGTCCAGCGGGCGCAACCGGTGGCAAGGTCGAAAGCATAGACCCGGCCGTCCTCGCTGCCCACAAAGACCGCCCCCATGCCGATGGCCGGTTGCGAGCGCGCGCGCGTGGCGAAGGGAAAGCCATAGGCCCATTTGAGTTCCAGCCCCGAGAGATCGGCGGCACCGAGTCCGGCGACCTCCGCCGGCACGAAGCGTCGGGCGTCATGCCCCCAGCCCACCGCAGCACCCGGATGCGCCGTGTCGAAGTTGGCGGCAGCACCCGTGCACTGCGCGGCGTAGCGTGCCTGCGGCAGCCCGTTGGCAAGCGAACGGCGCGTGATGTACTCGGCCACCTGCAGGCGTTGCGGCTCGCTCAAGGCACGGCCCTGCTCGGCCATCACACCGCGAGCCAGCGCGTTGACGATCGCTGCGGGCGGCATCAATTCCAGCCACTGCATGTGCGGGGCCTTGGACACGCTGCCTTCATGGCAGGAGGCACAGTGCTGCGCATACAGCGCCGCGCCCGGCAAGGCGGCCCGATCGGCGATGAGCCCGTCAGCGGTCGAGAATTCATCGGTGGAGCGCAGGGTTTCTGCCGCGTCCGCGAGAGAAGCGGCGGCGCCAAGACCGGCGGCGAGCAGCAAGGCGAGGACTGTCTTCAGAGGCGTGTGCATTGCATGGATCCCTGTTGTTATGGCCGCGAGTTGGTACGCGACATCGTGCCATGCCCGGGGATCGAGTGCAGCATGCCTGACAGGCCGGCGGGCCGGGCAGAATGCTCATCCGCTGACACCCGCACTCCGTGGGCTGCCCGGTCCGACCCGCAGCCCCCAAGGGCCTTAGCCTGCCCCCGCGGTTGTTGCTCGGGCATGGTGTGTTTACCGTGTTCATTCGCCTCGGCTTCCCTCAGGACGCCTCATGCCGACTCTGGAGATCATCGATCGCAACGGCGAGCACCACCGCCTGCGTGCAAGAGCGGGCGATACCGTGATGGAGGTCCTGCGTGATGCCGGCTTGCCCATCGAGGCGGTGTGCGGGGGCTGCTGCGTCTGCGCGACCTGCCACGTCTATATCGACCCGGACTGGGTAGCGCGCCTCGAACCGGCCAAGCGCGGCGAGCTCGCGCTGCTCGAGGGTTGCCGCTACGTCGACCTGGCACTGTCCCGGCTGGGTTGCCAGATCAGCCTGCGCCCCGAGGACGACGGACTCGCCCTGCGGCTCGCGCCGGAAGAATGACTCAGCCGGCCAGCGGCAGCCGCGTGGTGTGCTTCACGCGCGACAGCACGATGGTGGATTCCAGCGAACTCACACCCGGCAAGTGGATGAGTTTCTTTTTTAACAAGCGCTCGTAACTCTCTACGCTCTCAGCAACTATCTTCAAAAGAAAGTTCCAACTGCCCGACACCGCATAGCACTCCATGATCTGCGGAACCTCAGCCACCGCAGCCTCAAAACGCTCCAGGGAATCAGCTTCGCCGAGGTCCACACGGATGTGCGCGAAGGCCGTGACCCCCAGCCCCACCGCCAGCGGGTCGAGCAGCGACACCTGCCCGGTGATGACCCGCGCCTCGTGGAGCCGCCGCACGCGTTTCCAGCAAGGGGTATGGGACAGGCCTACGATGGCCGAGATGTCCGCGATGGAACTGTTGGCGCGGTCCTGCAGTACGCGCAGAATGGCGATGTCCAGCGCATCCAGACGCAGCGGTGGGCGCTGACCCTCCGCAGGCACAACGAAGGCTGAATCGTTAGGTGTATCGCCCATCTAAAGGACACTCTGCTTCTGTTTTTTGGCACAACAAGAATATATGTCCTACCCCACCGGTTCCAGTAGCAATCCATCCGGCCATGGCGAGTTCGCGCGACACTGGCGGCTCGTGGCTGCTGCAACCGCAGGGGTGACCTGCAGTTCCGTGGTGCTGCCCTATTACAGCATCGGTGTTCTGATGCAGCCGGTGACCGCCGAATTCGGCTGGACGCGCGCCGAGTTCCAGTGGGCAATCCTCTTCAGTGCCACGCTGGGCGCCCTGACCGGCCCCGTGGTGGGCTGGCTGGTCGACCGCTACGGCGTGCGGCGCGTCGCGCTGCCCGGACTGCTCGGGCTCGGGCTGGGATTCTTTATGGCCGCTGCGATGGATGGGAGCCTGTGGATGTTCTACAGCGCCTACGCCTGCATGGCCGTGCTAGGCGCGGGCACCACGCCGATTACGTGGACGCGCGCGCTGGCGGCGAAATTCCACCACAGGCGCGGGCTTGCGCTCGGACTGGCTCTGTCGGGCACCGGCATCTGCGCCATGATCGCCCCGCGCTTCACGCTCTGGTTCGTCGAATCCTTCGGTTGGCGCAGCGCCTATATTGCGCTGGGACTGCTGCCGATACTCTTCGCCGCCCCGCTGGTGTGGTGGGGCTGCCGCGACGAATTCTCAGCGCCTGCCAGCGTGACAGTCGAACCGCCGCAGCACGGTCTCAGCCCGCGAGAGGCTCTCCGCGGACGGCATTTCTGGATCCTGCTGCTGTCGATCCTGTTTGCCTACCTGGCGATCTCCGGTATCGGACCCAACCTCATTCCGGCCCTGACCGACAAGGGGCTCCCGGTGGGCCGCGCGGCCCTGCTGCTCGGCCTCATGGGTGCGGCGATCGTGGTGGCGCGCATCGTGGTCGGCCTGCTGGTTGACCGCTTCTGGGCGCCGGCGGTGGCCTTCTGCTCCCTGCTGCTGCCGATTGCAGGGTGCCTGATCCTCGCCGACACCCGCTCACCGGGCATGCAGACGCTTGCCGTGGTGCTGCTCGGCTTCGGCGCCGGCGCCGAACTCGACCTGATGTCCTACCTCACCGCACGCTATTTCGGGGTGCGTCACTACGGCAGGATCTATGCGGTGCTCTATGCCGCGCTCGCGCTATGCTCCGGCGTGGCACCGGCATTGTTTGCCACGGTGCGCGATCGCAGCGGCAGCTACGACACGGCGTTTCTCGGCGCCGCACTGCTGTTCGCGCTGGGTGCGGCAACCGTGCTCGGGCTCGGGCGGTATCCCGATTTCAGTTCGGGGCAGCGCAGCAGCAACTGAGGTGGGCGCCGCGGATTCTCCCCAATTCACCCCCGCCGGCAGAACGGCTGTCCTACCTGCCTTACGGGCGGAAAGACATCCGTTTGCACCGGCTACCACGGCACACCAGGCCGCGAAATCATCTGGCCCCTGATATGCGGCGCTCTTATGCTGCTGCACACAGTAAACGGCCATCGGAAAACCGCGCCATGACGACGCAGCGCACCCTGCTCGAAAACGGAAGCATCATCGACGGCCTGGGCAACCCGCCAGTCAAGGGCTCGGTGCTCTTCGACGCGAGTGGCATCCTGCAGGTGGGCATGATCGACGAGGCCACGCTCGCCGATACCACCCTGCAGCGCATCGACGCCACGGGAAAGTCGATCATGCCGGGCATGATCGATGCGCACTGCCACATCACCTTCGACGAACCCCACAGCAACGACGAGCTGTTCTTTCACCGCCGCCCCGGTCTGGCGGCCATCATTGCCGGCTACAACGCACGCAAGGTGCTGCTCGCAGGGGTGACGGGTTTCCTCGACGCTGACTGCATCTTCGATCTCGGCGTCGATCTGCGCGACGCCATCGAAGCAAATGTGATCGAAGGGCCGCGCATGAGCACCGGCGGCTACGTGATGCTGACCGGCGTGGGCGGCACGGCGGGCCGCCTGTTGCCCGATACCGGCACCCGCGGCTACGGCGTAGTCGTGGGATCGCGCGACGAAATCGTGGCCGAGGTACGGCGCCAGATCAAATACGGCGTCGACTGGATCAAGGTGCACGTGACCGGGATCATCCCGCGCCAGGCCGAGGCAGGCGAAATCCAGGTCTGGTCGCTGGAGGAATTGCGCCTTGTGGTGGATACCGCGCACCAACTGGGCATCCCGGTGGTGGGCCACTGCCGCAACGCCACCAGCACGCGCGATGCCGCACGCGCCGGTTTCGATCTCATCCTGCACGCCACCTACATGAACGACGAGTCGCTCGACGCGCTGGTAAAGCACGGCACGCCGATCGTGCCCTCGCTCACCTTCCAGGCGAACCTCGCCGATCACGGGGAGCTGGTGAACGCCGCGCCCGAGCTGCGCGCGATCTTCCGCCGCGAAATCGAGGAAAGCGCGGTGATGCTGCGCCGCGCCTGGGACGCCGGCGTGCCGCTGCTCTGCGGCAGCGAGAGCGGCTTTGCGCTGACGCCCTACGGCGAGTGGCACTACCGCGAATTGCAGCTTTTTGTCGAGGAATTCGGGCTCTCGCCGCTGGAGGCAATCCGCTGCGGCACCAGCGAAGCCGCGCGCGCGCTCAAGATGTACGGCAAGACGGGCGCGGTGAAAACCGGCATGCAAGCGGACCTCCTGGTGATCGACGGCGACCCGCTCGCGGATATCCGCATCCTCGGCGACAAACGCCGCCTCGCGCATATTTTTATCGGTGGTCGGGCCGTGTCGCGCGAGCCACCGCGTTCGCGCGCTGCGATAGGCGGCTGGCGCGTCGGCCAGTTTGCCGAGCGTGCGCTCACCTGGGACATGGCCCACGGGCATGACTGAGAGCCCCGCGATGAGCAGCCATCACATGCGGCGCTACGCTGACGTCGAAAAGGCACTCACGCTGCCCGATCTCATACAGTCGCTCTACGACGAAGGCCGCAAGGTGCTGATGGAGCAGACGCTGGTCACACTCCACGGCGAGGAGCACCGCGCGCGCCGGCTGCTGGAAATGCGCATCTTCAAGCGCGATTTCCTGCGCTATTACGAGGAGCAGGTACTGCCGGGGCTGCTCTCCGAGACGCTCGCTCCCGTCGCCGCCGCAGGGCGCCTCGAACTGGTCGAGTTCGGCTACCGCGTGATGATTCACCTCGCCATCGCCTTTGCCGGCATCGACCGCCAGCGCTTCAGCGATCAGGAAAGCGATGATCTGCTGCACATGATCCGGGTGTTCGGCAAGGCCGCCACGCTGGGCCAGCTGAAGGGCGATCCCGAGCCGGTGCGGCAGGAAATCCGCGAACAACTCGCGTTCTTCGAGCGGGAGTTCTTCCTGCCCTCCGTGCAACGCCGCCGCGCGGCGCTCGAGCGGCTGCGCGCCGGCGAAATCGCCGAAGACGAACTCCCACGCGACATCCTCACCATCCTGCTGCGCAACGAGGACGATCTCGAACTCGCCGCCGAGGTGCTGCGCAACGAGGTCGCGTTTTTCTTCCTCGCCGGCGCGCACACCTCGGTGCATTCGCTAGGCCACCTCGTGCATCACCTGCTCGAATGGTGCGAGACCCATCCGGGCGAGCGCGCACTGCTCGAGGCCGATCCGCTGCGCGTGCAGCGTTTCGCGCACGAGAGCTTCAGGCTGCACCCGTCGAGCCCCGTCGCGCGCCGCCGTGCACTGGCGGCGATGGTGCTGCCGGATGGCAGCACGGCGGCCACCGGCGACACCGTGATCATCGACCTGCGGCAGGCGAACCGGGACACAGAGGTCTTTGGCGCGGATGCCGCCGAATTCAATCCGCGGCGCCCGCTGCCGGCGTCGGTGTTTCCGCACGGCATCACCTTCGGCTCCGGCGCGCACGCCTGCCTCGGCAAGGCGCTTGCCGCCGGCACCGTGCTCCGTGGCGAACAGCCACCGGCGGCCGACAATCACCAGATCGGCACCGTGGCCACCATCGCCCACCGGCTGCTCGTGGCCGGCGCCTGGCGGGATCCGGAGCGGGAACCACGGCTCGACCGCAAGATCGAGCGCGAGACCTGGGAGCACTACCCGCTGCTGCTGGCGCGCTCCGCGGCAACGGACGGTACGTCGGCATGAGCGAGCACCTGTTCCAGAGCTTCCGCGGCGTGCAGGACGCGCTGCGCAACACCGACCTCGAGCAGTCGATGTACACGGCGGGCGCCATCATCATGGATGATGTGCTGCTCACCCTGCACGGCGCCGAGCACCACCGCCGCCGCACGGCCTCGTTCAAAGTCTTCGGGCGAGGTTACTTCCGCTACTACGAGCGCGACGTATTTCCCGCGACACTCTCACGCACCCTCGAACCCTTCCTCGCGCAGGGCGGGGCCGACCTGATCGATTGCGGCTACCGCGTGACGCTGAACCTCACGGCGGATTTCGCCGGCATCGACCGCCCCGAGCAATCACCCGGCGAAACCGCGGCCCTGCTGCACTGCGTCAAGCGATTCAGTGAGGCGGCCACGCTGTTTCACTCCAAGCGGGATCACGCCGAGGTCATCGCCGCAGCGGGCGCAGCGCTGGAGGAGTTCGACGCGCGCTTCCTCGCTCCCTCGAAGGCGCGCCGCGAGGCCGCGCTGGCGCGTTTCGCCGCCGGCGAGATCCCCGAGGACGAACTCCCGCGCGACGTGCTCACCGTGCTCCTGCGCAGCTACGCCGAACTGGAGCTCAGCCCCGAGATACTCCAGCGGGAAATCGCGTTCTATATGCAGGCCGGCGCCCACAGCACCGCCAACTCCACCGTCCATGCGATGCACCACATCCTCGACTGGTGCGAGGCCCACCCCGGCAGCCGTGCGCAACTGCTCGAGGATCGCCTGCTGCTGCAGCGTTTTGTGCACGAGAGCCTGCGCCTGCACCCGGCAAGCCCGGTGGCACGCCGGCGCGCCGGATGCCCCACGCAGATCGGCACGCAAACCGCGGTAGACGCCGGCGATGACGTCATCGCCGACATCCACGCCGCCAATCGCGAGAGCGCGGTTTTCGGCCCCGACGCCGGAGAATTCAACCCCTATCGCAGCATTCCCGCCGGCGTATGGCCCTTCGGCCTCACCTTCGGTTTCGGCATGCACGCCTGCATGGGGCGCGATCTGGACGGCGGCGTGGTGCCACGCGCAGACACCCGTGCCGATGACCACCAGTACGGCATCGTGATGCTGTTCGTCGAATCACTGCTGCGTCATGGTGCGCGCCGCGACCCCGCGAACCCGCCGCTTCCCGACACCAGCACCCAGCGTCCCAACTGGGGACGCTACCCGGTGCTGCTCGATCCACGCTGATCCGTTCTCAACGTCACACAAGGACCCATCATGAAATCCGCACTGGTTACCGGCGCTGCCACGGGCATCGGCGAGAGCGTTGCCCGCATGGCCGCCTCACGCGGCTACCGGGTTGGCGTAATGGACGTGAATGCCGAGGGCGCTGCGCGCGTGGCGCAATCCCTGCCCAACGCTGTCGCGCTCTGTGGCGATGTGCGCGACCCCGACGCGGTCGAGGCAGCACTCGACCAGTTCGGCGAAGCGCCGAGCGTGGTGGTGAACAATGCCGGCATCGTGCGCTTTGCCTCGCTGATGGATCACACCCTGGAAGACTGGAAGCTCGCGCTGGACATCAACCTGACCGGCACCTTTATCGTGGCGCGCGCGGCGGCACTGCGCATGCGCGAGCACGGCGGCGGCAGCATCGTGAACCTCGCCTCGATCAACGCCATCAACCCCGGCACCGGCATCGGCTCCTACCCGGCGTCCAAGGCCGGCGTGATCCGTCTCACCGAGCAGATGTCGATCGAGTGGGCGCAGTACGGCATCCGCGTGAACTGCGTGGCACCGGGCTTCATCGACGGCGGCATGTCGACCCCGATCTACGCCAACCCCGAGGTACGACGCATCCGCGGCGGCGCGGTACCGCTGAAGCGCCTTGGCACCTGCGAGGACGTGGCCGAGGCGATCCTCTGGCTGGCCTCGGATGCCGCCGGTTACATCACCGGTCAGAACATCGCGATCGACGGCGGCGTGATCAACTCCGTGATCGCCAACCTGCCGCGCGTCTGAGCCCATGCCGCAGAACCTGATCCTGCACGGCGGCATCTATCACCCCTTTGCCGAGGGTGCCGCCGCACTTGCCGCGAGCCTTGCCGAACGCGGCATCCGCTCGGAACTCGAGACCGATGTCGAGGCGGCATTCGCGCGGCTCGGCAGCGGCGCGTTCGACATGCTGACGGTCTATGCGCTGCGCTGGCGCATGCTCGATCACGAGAAATACACGCCCTTCCGCGCCGAACACGCGATCTCCGTCTCGGCGGCCGGGCGCGCCGCGCTCGAGGACTTCGTGGCCCGCGGCGGCGCTTTGCTCGGGCTGCACACGGCATGCATCTGCTTCGACGACTGGCCCGGCTGGGGCGACGTGCTCGGAGCGCGCTGGCGCTGGGGCCAGTCGTTCCACCCGCAGCCACAGCCGCTGCGGGTGCACGTAGAAGATGCCGCGCACCCGATCTGCGCCGGCATCACGGACTTCGAGGTCGAGGACGAAATGTTCCATGACCTCGAGGCCACCACCGCCCTGCACCCCCTGCTCTCGGCCCGCATGACCGCGGACGCGGCGCCCCAGCCCATGCTGTGGGCTCGCGAATACGGCACGGGCCGGGTGGTCTATGACGCGCTGGGGCACACTGCCTCGTCGCTGCAAGAACCCACCCACCGGCGCCTCCTGCAGCAGGCAGCGCTCTGGCTGCTCGCCCCCACCGGAACCAGTTCCCCATGAAAGATATCCGCGGCATGTCCATCCTGATCACCGGCGGCGGCTCGGGGCTCGGCGCCGGCATGGCACGGCGCTACGCAGCCCTCGGCGCGCGCGTGACCATCTGCGGCCGGCGCGAGGAAAAAGTTAACGCCG
Source organism: Klebsiella pneumoniae (assembly GCA_945862145.1). GTDB lineage: Bacteria > Pseudomonadota > Gammaproteobacteria > Pseudomonadales > UBA5518 > UBA5518. The sequence goes on along the minus strand of CAMAXE010000021.1, from coordinate 38,935 downwards.
TCGCGGCAAGCATCGGCGAGGCCTGTCTCGCAGTGCGTGCCGACATCACCAGCGCGCCGGACCGCGCACGTCTGGTCGATGCGGCCGTGGCACACGGTGGCGGGTTGGACGCACTGATCAACAACGCCGGGAACATGTACCGCGGCACCATCGACGCACTCGACGAGCAACGCCTGCTCGAACTCTTTCACACCAATGTGGTGGCCGCGATGATGATGACCGGGCTCGCGGCGGAGCACCTCTCGGCGCGACGCGGTGCGGTGATCTTTATCGGCTCGGTACACAACCGACGGGCGTTTCCGGGCGCATCGCCCTATGCGGCCACCAAGGGCGCGGTCGAAACGCTGACGCGCGTGCTCGCGGCCGAACTCGGACCGCGCGGCGTGCGCGTAAACTGCGTGGCGCCGGGCGCCGTGTTCACCGAGATCAACCAGCGTGCCGGACTCGCCGATGACGCAGCGGCCCTGCAGCGCCTGCAGTCAATGGCGCCGCTGCATCCGCTGGGGCGCATCGGCACCGAAGAAGAAATCGCCGAAGGCATCGAGTACCTGATCCGGGCCGAGTGGACGACCGGGGCGCAACTCGACGTCGACGGCGGCCTTGGCCTTGGCACCACACCGTTTTGACGGCGCGCCGCATGAATCCCGTGCAGGTCGTCGAGGCCTTCGTGGCGGCGTGGAACCGCATGGATCTCGAGGCCATCCTCGGCTTCCTGCACGAGGACATCCGCTACCACAACGTGCCCATGGAGCCGCTCGCGGGCAAGGCCGCCGTGAGCGCCTACCTGCGCTCGCGCTGGGTGTTCGACAGCATCGACTGGGAGATGACGAATATCGCCGCCAACGGCAACACCGTGCTCACCGAGCGCGTCGACCGCTTTACGATCGCGGGCCGACCCGTCAATCTGCCGGTCATGGGCGCGTTCGAAATCGAGAACGGACTGATCCGCGCCTGGCGCGATTATTTCGATCTGGCGAGCTACCAGGCACAGTGAACGACACACGACGGGCGGCCGGAAAAACCGGAGCCCCGCAGTACAGAGGACAGCGACAATGCTCTACGCCATAAAGACCTCGCCCCAGTGCACCACCTGGGCCGATATGCTCGCCGTGTGGCAGGCCGCAGATCGCATCACCGAGTTCCACTCGGCCTGGACCTTCGATCATTTCTACCCGATCAACGTGCCCGACACGAACGGCCCTTGCCTGGAGGGCTGGATCACGCTCACCGCACTCGCCCAGGCCACGCAACGGATCCGCCTCGGCTGCATGGTCACCGGCACGCTCTACCGCCACCCCGCCGTACTCGCGAATATGGCCGCCACGCTCGATATCGTGAGTAACGGCAGGCTGGAACTGGGGCTTGGCGCGGGGTGGAGCCAACAGGAGTGCGATGCCTACGGTATCGAACTCGGCTCGCTTACCGAGCGCTTCGATCGCTTTGAGGAAGCCTGCGAGGTGATCCACGGCCTCCTCGCCAACGAGGTGAGCAACTTCAGCGGCAAGGTCTACAACCTGCGTGACGCGCGCTGCAATCCGCCACCGCTGCAGCGGCCGCATCCGCCGATCTGCATCGGTGGCAACGGCGAAAAGCGGACGCTTCCACTCGTGGCGCGCTGGGCGCAGCACTGGAACTACGCCGCCTATGACGTCGAGGGTTTCGTGGCCAAGCGCGCTGTGCTGCACCGCATCTGCCGCGAGCAGGGTCGCAACCCCGATGAGATCATGACCTCGATCCACCAGCCGGTGGATCTGCATGACCTGAAAACGCTGGAAGAAAACTGCCGCCGCTTCCGCGACGAGGGTCTGGGCCTGATGCTCTTCTACCTGCCGCCGCCGCACAGCCCCGAAATACTGAAGCCGCTGGCGGAGATCGCGGCGCGGGTGGGCTGAGCCCTCAGCCCTCGCGCAGCCCCGCCTGCACCATCAAAGGCAGGATGCGCTCCTTGAACTGCGCGATACCTGCCTCGTAATCGACCCAGCTCAAGGTGGTGCCGTCCAAGCCCGCTTTCGAGAAAGCCAGCAGGCCGTCGACGATCTGCTCGGGCGTGCCGATCAGCGGCAGCGCGCCGTAGCCGGCGATCATGTTGGCGGCCATGGCTTCCCAGTCCGAACCGAGCGCGCTCTTCGAGTTCGGTATCAGCACATCGAGGAGGTTGCGCACGCCCTCCCAGTCGCCGCGCTGGTTCACGTAATAGTCGGCGAACTCGCGGGCTTCTTTCTCGGTGTCGCGGCAGACGATGTAGCACTGCCCGAAAACCTGGATGTCGCGGCCATAGTCTTCGCGGGCGATACGCTTCACCTGCGCGGCGGCACGACCCGCGCCCTCCATATCGCGCGCCACCACGAAGTTGAGATCCGTGTGGCGGGCCGCGAAATGCTGGCCACGCGGGCTGTTGCCGGCGCTCATCAGCACCGGGCCCGGGCGCTGCAGGGGCTTGGGTTCCGAGTAGGCGCCCGGCACCTTGAAAAACGGGCCGTCGTAATCGAACTCGCCCTCGCGGGTCCACAGTTCCTTGCAGAGCGTGAGCCAGTCCTCAGCCACGGCGTAGCGGTCATCGTGACCGCGCTGCGCGGCACCGAACAGGGCGATCTCCTTCTCGTTCCAGCCCGCCACCAGGTTGAGGCAGAAACGCCCGCCCGAGATGTGGTCAATCGTGGCGACTTCCTTGGCGGCGCGAACCGGGTGCACCGTGGGCACGTGGAAGGTCGAGAACAGCGCGATGCGTTTCGTCACCGCCGCGAGTCCGGCGGCCCAGGTGAAGGGGTCGAAGTTGCGGTGGTTGAAGTTCACCTTGCCGCCCATGCCCTTCCAGCGGGCCACCGGCACGATGCCCTCGATGCCGGCATCCTCGGCCGCCTGCGCGATGCGCACCGACTCGGCCCACTCCACCGCGATGGTGCCTGGCACATCGCTCATCGAGCAGCCGCCGCTCACGTTGACGCCGAAGACGCCAAGCTTCAGCCGGTTGCGGCTGGCAAGCATCGGATTGGTAGACGGCAACTGCTCGGTGGACATGCGGGACTCCCGGGGTGGTGTGCGTTCAGCCCATGCAGGCGGCAACGGCCCGCCGCGCCACTACGCCCGCGAGGTGGGCTCGATAGGCAGCGGAGCCGTGCATGTCGGCGATCATGTGGCTGTCGTCCAGCGCGATGCCGGCGATGGCCTCGGGGCGGAAATCCCGCGCCAGTGCGGCCTCGAAATCACGTGCTCGGAACACGCAGGAACCCGCACCCGTGATGGCCACGCGCACACCACCCGCATGCCGCGCCACGAAGGCGCCGGCCATGGCATAGCGCGAGGCGGGGTTGGGAAACTTGATGTAGGCGGCGCGCTGCGGGATGGCAAAAGACACCGCTGTGATGATCTCGCTCGCGCCCAGCGCCGTCTCGAACATGCCGCGGAAGAAATCGTCGGCGGTGATGCTGCGCTCTGACGTGATGATCTGCGCATCCAGCGCCAGTGCGGCAGACGGGTAATCGGCGGAGGGGTCGTTGTTGGCGAGTGCTCCCCCCAGCGAGCCCATGTGGCGCACCAGCGGATCACCGATCAGGCCTGCCAGCGTGGCAAGCGCGGGGATCGTCTCGGCGACCAGCGCGGAGGCAGCCACATCGGCGTGCTTCTCGCCGGCGCCCACCACCAGCCGGTCGCCCTCGCGGCGAATGCCTTTCAGTTCGGGCAAGCGGCCGATGTCGATCAGCGCCGAGTGCATCGCGAGACGCTGCTTCATGGCAGCCAGCAGCGATTGGCCTCCGGCGAGGAGCTTGGCGCTGTCATCGGCGCGCAGCTGCGCGACGGCCTCTGCCACGGTCGTGGCCCTGCGGTAATCGAAGGGGTACATGGTGGCGCCTCCTCAGCTCGGTTGTTGCGGGTTGGCGGCCAGCCACACGCGCTCTGGCGTGGCCGGCATCCGGATGTCGGTGATGCCCAGCGCACCGGTAATGGCGTTGATCACCGCGGGTGTGGCACCGATGGCGCCCGCCTCGCCGCAGCCCTTCATGCCCACCGGATTACCCGGGCACGGCGTCTCTAACAGCGCGATGCGGAAGCGCGGCAGGTCATCGGCGCGCGGCATGCCGTAGTCCATGTAGGAGCCGCTCAACAGCTGGCCCGAATCCGGATCATAGGCGCAGTGTTCGTGCAGCGCCTGACCGATGCCCTGCGTCACGCCGCCCTGGACTTGGCCGTGCACGACCATCGGGTTGGCCACGCAGCCGAAGTCATCGACAGCGACGAAATCGACGATGGTGGTGGTGCCGGTCTCGGGGTCGATCTCGACCTCGCAAACATAGCAGCCGCCGGGATAGGTGAAGTTGGGCGGATCGAAAAAGTGGACCGCGTGCAGGCCGGGCTCGAGGCTGCCGTTGGGGAAACTACTTGCCGCGTAGGAGGCAACTGCCACCTCGCCGAGCGAGAGCGGTTTCGCGCCCGCTGCCGTGAACCTGCCATCGGCGAAACTGACCGCCGACTCCTCCACACCCATCACGTAGGAGGCGATCAGCCGGCCCTTGGCGACGATCTTGCTGCAGGCGCCGTCTATCGCCGACATGCCCACCGAGGAGCGCGAGCCCGAGGTGCCGGAGCCCGCGGGTCCGCGATTGGTGTCGCCGTGCAGGATCTCGACCTGATCGAAAGCCACACCCAGCCGCTCGCAGACGAGCTGTGCGTAGGTGGTCTCGTGACTCTGGCCGTGCGAGTGGCAGCCGGTGATCACCTCGACCGAACCCGAGCCGTTCACGCGGATTTCGGCGGACTCCCAGACGCCGCCCGGGGCACCGAGCTTGGCGAGGATGCGCGAGGGACCGAAACCGGCAATCTCGATGTACGAGGAGAAACCGATGCCGCGTTTCAGGCCGCGCGCCTCGCTGGCAGCGCGCCGGGCGGGGAAGTTGGCGTAGTCGCTCATCTCCAGAGCCTTGTCTAGCAGGCCGACGAAATCGCCCGTGTCGTACTCCAGCCCGAAGGCCGAATGATGCGGGAATTCACGCACGAAATTGCGCCGCCGGAGCTCGGCCGGATCGATGCCCAGCGTGCGCGCGGCGTGTTCGACCACGCGCTCGATCACGTAGCAGGCCTCGGGACGACCCGCACCGCGATAGGCATCAACCGGGGCGGTGTTGGTATAGACGCCGCGCACCTCTGCGTAGGCGGCCGGCACTACGTACTGCCCGGGCGCGATCAGCGCGTACATCACGGTGGGTACCAGCGCGCCGAAAGTGGAGAGGTAACCGCCCAGATTGGCGATGGTGTTGATGCGCAGCGCCAGAAACTTGTAGTCGGCATCCAGCGCGAGTTCAACGCGGGTGTCGTGATCGCGTCCGTGCGCATCGCCCAGAAAGGACTCGCTGCGCTCGGCTGTCCACTTCACGGGCCGCCCGAAACGCCGCGCGGCCATCATGCAGATGATCTCCTCCGGGTAGAGCATCGCCTTGGAGCCGAAGCCACCACCCACATCGCCCGAGAGCACGCGGATACGCGTGTCCGGCGCGAGGCCGATAGCAGCCGAGAGCAGCGTCCGCTTGCCGTGCGGATTCTGCGTGGTGAGATGTAGCGTGAACTCGCCCTTGCCGGCGTCATGAACGGCGTTGGCGGCGCGCGGCTCCATCGCATTCGGTATGAGCCGGCTGTTCAGCAGATCGAGCGACACGCGGTGGGTGGCGCGCGCGAAGGCGGCATCCACCGCCGCGCGATCGCCGGCTTCCCAATCGAAGGCACAGTTGCCGGGGGCCACCGGATGGATCTGCGGCGCGGCGGCATCGAGGGCCGCGCGCGGCGTGGTCACGGCAGCGAGCGGCTCGTAATCGACCTGCACCAGTTCGGCGGCATCCTTGGCCTGCTCGCGGGTCTCAGCCACCACCACCGCGATGTGATCGCCCGCGTAGCAGGCCTTGTCGCTCACCAGTGCCGGACGCTGGCCAACGCGGGCCGGCGTGCCGTCCTTGGAGCGGGTATCCCAGGCGCTCGGCATCGGGTTCAGGCCCTCGGCCGCGTAGTCAGCGCCGGTCAGCACGCCGATCACCCCGGGTGCCTCGAGAGCAGCGGACACATCGACCGCGAGAATGCGCGCATGGGCGTGCGGCGAGCGCACGAAAACCGCATGCGCCTGGTCGGGCAGGCGGAGGTCGTCGGTGTAGCGCCCCTGTCCGGTGATGAAACGGTAGTCTTCCTTGCGCGCCTGCGAGGCGCCCATGCCGGAGGCGTGTTTTGGCTGGCTCATCTCAGCTGCTCCTCATCTCGGCGGCGGCGGCAAGCACCGCGGTAACGATGTTTTCGTAGCCCGTGCAGCGGCAGAGGTTGCCCTCGAGCTGCTCACGCACCACGGCCTCGTCGGGGTCGGGATGACGGCGGATGATGTCCACTGCCGTCATGATCATGCCCGGCGTGCAGAAGCCGCACTGCAGGCCGTGGTGGGTGCTGAACGCTCTCTGTACCGGATGCAACTCGCCTTGGGCGAGGCCCTCGATAGTGCGCACGCTGGAACCATGGGCCTGCGCAGCCAGCACGTTGCAGGATTTCACGGCGCGTCCGTCCAGATGCACCACGCAGGCACCGCACTGCGCCGTGTCACAACCCACGTGCGTGCCGGTCAAGCGCAGTGTCTCGCGCAGGAACTCGACCAGCAGCACGCGGCCATCGACCTCCGCCTCGATGTCCTTCCCGTTGACGTTGACCGCGATAGCTACCATTGGCTGTTCTCCTCGATGTGTTTCAGTCGCGTTGCTGCCAGCGCGTTCAGCGCAGCCACCACCACGCGAGCGCGGCGAGAGCTGCCAGCGCAGCGGCGATCTTCAGCGTCAGCCCGAGACCGGAGGGACCCGGGCCCGCGAGCAGTGCGGCTGCTGGTGTTGGCTCGGGGCCGGCGGCAGGCGCCTCGGCCGGTTGCGGCGAGACCGCAGCACAGTGCCGGCTGAACTCACCGAAAAAATCGTCCGCCATCTTGCGGGCGCTGGAATCCACCAGCCGCTGGCCGATCTGCGCCAGCTTGCCGCCGACCGTGGCCTGGGCCGTGTAGGCGAGCCGGGTGTGCGGCCCGTCCTCGGTGAGCGTGACCGTAGCGCGCCCGCGGGCAAAGCCGGCGACGCCGCCACTGCCCTCGAAATCAATGTCGTAGGAGGCCGGTGGCGCGAGATTCTGCAGCGTGACGGTGCCCTTGAACTTCGCCTGCACCGGGCCGACCTTGGCGAACAGGCGTGCCTCATAGCGGTTCTCGCCCACCAGCTCCAACCCTTCACAACCCGGGATACAGGCCTGCAGTGCCCGCGGGTCGTTCAATTCCTGCCAGACCTGCTCGCGCGGGGCCGGAATCGGGTACTCGCCAGTGAATTCCATGCTTGCCGACGCCTCAACTGTACTGCAGGGCTGAGAGTATTCCACCCCCGCGCGCGCGGCGGCAAGCGCAGATGGCAGCCGCCGCAGCGCGGGGTGAGCAGAGCCCGGCGCGCGCGGCGCCGGTAGGACGTCCATCCCTATGCCGCAGGCCCCCGGGCGCCGCGGCTGCCCGGCGTTTGACGGCACTGCAACCGAGTCGTTTACTGCCCGCCGGGAAGTCAGTGGGATCGCAGCATGTCGGATATCGCGGAGCTTGCAAGACGCATCGACCGACTCGAGTCGCGCAATGCCATCCAGGAACTGGTCAGCAGCTACGCCATCGCCTGCGACGAGCAGGACATCGCGCGGCTGCGCGAACTCTTCACGCAGGATGCCTGCTTCAGCTCGGCGAGCGGCAGGATGCAGGCGAGCGGCGCCGAGGCCATCTGCGCCCTGCTGGCCGGAGCGCTCGCCAACCGCGGCCCCTCTTGCCACTGGACCCACGACGTCATCGTCCGCTGCGACCCCGAGGACGCCGACCGCGCCAGCGGCACCGTCTACAGCCACGCGGAGACCACGCCCGACGCCGTGGTGAGCCTGGCGGCCATGCGCTACCACGATGAGTACCGGCGCGAGGCCGGCATCTGGCGCTTTCAGCGCCGCGAGATAAGCTACCTCTACTACGTGCCGGCAGAGCACTACCCGGCCGGCCTCAACCAGGAATTGCGGGTGCATATCGGTGGCAGCGCGCAGCCGGCCGATTACCCCGAGTCACTGCCCGCCTGGCAGGCATTCCGGCAGCAACAACGCGGAGACTGATCCCTTGAGCACCAACACTGACGATGCCATGCCTCTGCTCCGGCGCGCGCTGGCGCATTTCGTGGCCCGCACCACGGACCAGGCAGCCGGGATCATGCCGATGCCGGTCGCGGCCTATACCGATCCGGACCGCTACCGCCACGAGATCGACCGCGTCTTCAAGCGCCAGCCGATCGCGCTCTGTCTGTCCATCGAACTGCCGGGTCCGGGGAGCTATGTCGCGCTCGACCTGCTCGGAGTGCCGGTGCTCGTGGTGCGCGGCAGCGATGGCGCGGTGCGCGCGTTCCTGAACGTCTGCCGCCACCGCGGCGCGCAACTCTGCCCGCATGGCAGCGGCAGCGCGCGGGTCTTTGCCTGCCCCTACCACGCCTGGACCTACGACGATCAAGGCGCCCTGATCGGCCGCTACCGCGGCGAGACATTCGGCGATGTGAACACCGCGGAGCTCGGGCTCACCCCGCTCGCCTGCGCCGAGCGCATGGGCCTGATCTGGGGCGTGCTGACCCCCGGTGTGTCCTTCGGCATCGACGACTGGCTGGAGGGCATGCTGGAGCCACTCGCCGGACTGCGCCTCGACAGCTGGCAGATCTACACCCAACGCGACCTCCCCGGCCCGGGCTGGAAAGTCGCGCTGGACGGCTACCTCGAGGTCTACCACCACGACAGCGTGCACGGCCGTACCGTGGGCAAGCACACGGTGGGCAACCTGCTGGTGTGGGACACCTTCGGCCCCCACCAGCGACTGGTCTTCGGGCGTCGCACACTGGGCGAACTGCGCGATCAGCCTGAATCCGACTGGGAACCCGAAAAACATATACGCCGCGTGCATTCGGTGTTCCCGAATCTCTCGATTTCGGGAATCCTCGGCGACCACTGCCTGGTGAGCCAGGTGTTCCCGGGGCCCACACCAGACACCACCATCACGCGCCAGACTGTGCTCTGCGCGACGCTGCCGGAGACAGACGAGGAGCGGGAAGCCGCAGACACTTTCAGCGCGATGACGCTGCAGGCGGTGCAGGACGAGGATTACCAGATCGGTCTGAGTATCCAGGCGGCCATCCGCAGCGGCGCCAACACCGAGTTCCTGTTCGGGCGCAATGAGCCTGCGGTGCAGCACTACCACCGTTGGGTGGCGAAACTGAGCGCCTGAACCTGCAGGAGCCCCGGCGCGAGGTGTGGCGGGTTCCTAGTTCGAGGCCCCCAGCGCCAGAGAGTCCACATCGATCACGGCACCGCTGTCGGATACCGCCACCGCGCGCAGATGCCCGCTGCCAGCCGGCGCCCGTCCCGCCACGGAGTACTGCCCCCAGGCATTGCTGACAAGCGGTGACGCCACCTGCTCGCTGATGAGATTCTGTGCCTGATCACGGAACTCGATCCGCAGCTTGGCGGTTGCCGTGCCAGAGGTGGATTTGCGCAAATAGGCCGAGACCGTGTACCAGCGGAGAGGTATCGCGTCGGTGGCCTGATACATGCCGGCGTAGCCACCCTTTGGATTCAACCGCACGTAACGGCTGCCCGATTGAGCAGACGCACTGGCGGTGCCAGCCAGGACGGCGACCGTGCCGCGGCTGACGAAAGGCCGCCAGCCATCGGCGCCCGCATCAGCCGGCAGGGTGTCACGCTCCAGATCGCCGTTACTGAGTGCCTCCGGGTTCGGCAGGCAGGACAGCGGCGAGGGAGTCGGCGCCGGCAGCGCGAGCCGCGCGGCGATATGGGCGGCCAGGATATTGGCGTGGCCTGCCTGTTCGCAGTACACCCGGTGTTCCTGACCGGAGAGCCACGGCATTTTCACCCATGACACGTTGGCATCCCCGGCAGCCTGCAACTCATCGACAATCTCGTTTACGTAATTCGCACTCTCGGCGTACGACCATCCGTAGGACGCCGCGATCACGATATGCGCCGCGGGGTAGCGCACGCGCAATTGATTGCCGACAAAGCCCTTCATGGACGTCTTGATCTGCGCCTTGGTGGCGCCCTTGATCACGTCGTTGTCGCCCAGGTTGATCACCACTGCGTCCGGCGTATAGGCCGTGAAATTCCACAGCGGCGACACATCGCTCTGCAGCGTCCGGTCGAAGACCTCGGGCATCGTCTTGGTGGCATAGCCGTTGTAGATGCCTATCCCGCTCCAGGACTGGTTGTTCACTTCCGCATTCAACAGATTGCCCAGCAACGCGGGATAGGCATAGGCGGCGTTCTTGTAAGCCGTGTCCTGGCTGTTGCAGTTGCACTCGGCGGAATAGCCCGCCGCATGGGAGTCGCCGTAGACCTCGAGCCGTAACGGCGGCCGCGGGGGCGGCGCCACCAGATTTTTGCCGGCGTCGAGCTGGAAGCCTAGAAACGCGAAGTTCAGCGCGCCGCAGCAGCCTTCGGTTTTCTTCACCAGCCGCAGGCGATGCACCGTATTCGTGAGGCCCTGGCCCAGCACCACGGTGGAGGTGCCACGCGCGAGGCGCACCGTGACGGGCGCTGCATCATCGATGCTGACCTGCAGGCGATTGTTGGAGTTGTCCTCGGTGAAGCTGGCGCGGATCGAGGTGCCCTCGAATGCGGCGACGATTCCCGTGCCCGGCCAGGCCGTTCGGGGCTTCAGGGGGGTGCTGAAATCCCAACGGCCAACATACTGGATGTTGGGATTGTCCGGCCCGTTACCCGCCGCGTGGACCGGAGCGCAAAACCCGCATAGCGCCAGTACAAGTGTGATGATCCGGACCATCATGAAAGCCGCTCCAAGCCAAATTCAGAGGTGACGCCGAGGGGCTGCTGAACCGCACCCGCGTGCGATGCTCCAGCCGACCTCGCCGCAGAGATCAACAGCAACATCGGAGCCGGCAAGATCAAGGCCATATTCTCCAATCATCTGATTTATATCACTTGCGAATTCGACGCCCCCAACCAGCGGCCCCAAGTTGCAAAGAATCTCGACACCTGCAGGCGAGGTTTTCTCAGCGGGCACTGCCGGGCGCGGCCCTGGGCTGGCGAACACAAGCTGATCATGAAAGCACTGCGGCACCCGCCGCCCGATTCAGTCGCAGCCAATCTTAAGCACGATCTTACCCATGTGCGCTTTTTGCAGGAAGGCCTCCTGCGCATCGCCGATGCGGGCCAGCGGATAGATCGCGGCCACCAGCGGACGGATTTCGCCACGCTCGATATAGCCCACGAGATCGGCGAAAAGATCCGGCCCGAATACGGTGCAGCCGAAGAGGTTCAGATCCTTCAGGTAAATGGTGCGCAGGTCCAGCGTCACCGCCGCACCGGCGATGGCGCCGGCCACGGCATAACGCCCGGTCCGAACGAGGCACTGCAGCCATCCGCCAAGCTGCGAACCACCGGCAACGTCTATCACCACATCCAGCGCATCCGGGCCCAGGGCTGACATGGGATCGACATCGCGCGCCAGTACGCGGACGGCGCCGAGCGCGCCTAACGCGGCCGCTTTGCTCTCCCCCGCCACCGCGATCACCTGCGCGCCACGACGCGCGGCCAGCTGCACGGCCGCCGAACCCACACCGCCCGATGCCCCGGTCACCAGCACGCGCTCGCCATGACGAACATCCGCGCGCTGCAGCATGTTCTCGGCAGCGGCGTAGGCGCACGGAAAGGACGCGAGCTCGGCGTCGCCCAGCGCGCAGTCCACGCGATGCGCATGCACGGAGGGCGCCACAGTGAATTCCGCGAAGGCGCCATCGCGTTCAGAGCCGAAATAGTCGAATTGCAAAGTGCCATCGGGCTGCTGGCTTCGGAAGATCGGCTCCACCAGCACGCGCTCGCCGATACGCGAAGCCGCCACTCCCGGGCCCGTTGCTACCACGCGCCCGCAGGCATCGGCGCCCTGAATGCGGGGAAATGCCATCGCACTGCCAGTCCAGAGCGCCTGCCCGGCACCGGTGTCGGCGCCCTGTACAGAGCCTGCATACCAGCCGGTGCGCACTGCGATATCCGTGTTGTTGACGCCGGCCGCGCTCACCCGGATCAGGACCTCACCGGGACCGGGGCGCGGCACGGGCACGTCATCGCGCAGCTCGAGCTGCGAGATGTCGCCGTGACCACGCAGCAGTATGGCGCGCATGCGTTCCGGAATGGCGGTGGCCGCGTGGGCCGGATCTTGTTTCATGGATCGCTCCGCGCGGGTTTTGCTGGGCTGCATCAGGACCACTGCGCGCGGCAGTAGCCCTCCGCAGGCACATCGTAGTAATCGCCTTTGTCGGCGCAGAATATATGGCCTTCAATCCGCAGACCGGTGGGACCATCGAGGGTGCCCGGCGTGATGGAGATACCGCTGCCATCGGCGGGCCGCCAGAACATCACCGAGCCACATGTGCCGCAGAAACCACGCTCGGCGGCGTCGCTCGCGCGGTACCAGCGCAGTGTGTCGGCGCGGCTGATGCGCAACTGCTCGAGCTTGACGCTGGTTGCTGCCAGGTAATGACCCGTCTGCTTGCGACACTGCCCGCAGTGACATATCACCACGGGGCGTAGCGGTCCGGTCACCGCGTAACACACGGCGCCGCAGAGACATGACCCGTGATGCAGCGCTGCGCTCATGTGAATCCCAGTGAAACCGCCCGGAGGGACGCCCAGACTACACGCCGGACCGCCCCCCAAGGAACCGGTGGCCTGACGGCCTCGTAACACCGGTCTGGCCACACACTGGCTAAACTGCAGCCGTTCACTGAGGAGCCCGAGCAATGCCCGCCCCCGACTACCGCCTGATCGACTGCGACAACCACTACTACGAGGTCGATGACTGCTTCACGCGGCACATCGAGTCGCGCTGGCGAGAAGAGACCGTATGGGTGGATCGGAGTCGCACCGACGGCATCGGCGTGATGATGGCGGGCCGCAAGCGCCTGCAATTTTTCAGCGCGGCCGTGGGCGACCACGTGGGCGCACCCGGCGCGATGGTCGAGTTCCTGCGCGGCCACACCGAGGAAGGCGGTGCGGTAAACCTGAACCCGCTGCTCGGCAGTGAGCATCCGCAGTTTTCCCAGCGTGTGCCTCGCTTGGCCGAGATGGACCGTCAGGGCGTGGAGGCAGCGGTGCAGATACCCTCGCTCGGGGTCGGCGTGGAGTGGCAGATGCGTGCCGACCCGGAGCTGCGCGAGGCGCTCTACCCGAGTATCCGCAGCTTCAACCGCTGGCTCGCCGAGGACTGGGGCTGGGGCGCCGATGGCCGCATCTTCGCCACCGCGCTGATGTCCCTCGCCGAGCTGCCGCAGGCGCTCACAGAACTCGAACGCCTGATCGCCGAAGGCGTGCGCCTCGTGCTGCTCACCACGGGCCCGATCGACGGACGCTCACCCGCAGATCCGCACTTCGACCCCTTCTGGGCGCGCGTGCAGGAAGCCGGACTGATCGTGGTGTTCCACATCGGCGCCACCGGGTTCAATGCGATGCATGCCGCACCCTGGGGCGAACCCGCCAATCCGCCCTCGCACCGCTTCACGGCCTTCAACACCTTCGTCGGCATGGGCGAGCGCACCATCGTCGATCAGCTGGCAGTCCTGCTGTTCCACAACCTGCCCGCGCGTTTCCCGGGGCTGCGCTTCCTGATCGTGGAGTTCGGCGCCTCGTGGCTGCCGCATCTGCTTTCCATGCTGGACAAGATCTACCGCCTCGGCGATCACCGCAGCCGCTGGCCCTTCGGCAAGCCGCCGCAAAACCCAAGCGAGACATTCCGCCGGCAGTTCTGGATCGTGCCTTTCTTCGAGGACGACATCGCCGCCGTAGCGCGCGCCGCGGGTGTCTCGCAAGTTGTTCACGGATCAGATTACCCGCACCCCGAGGGTCTGCGGGAGTCTGTGCTGATGCTGCAGGAGCTCGACGCGTTCAGCCCGGCAGAGCAGCAGCGGATCATGCGGGGGAATGGGGTGGATCTGCTCGGGCTGGCGTCTCGTTGAGGGTTCGAGTCCCGTTGCACCCTCGCCGCGCGTCTCCACATGAACAAATTGAAAACCACCGGTCGCCAATGCCCGGTGCTTGAACTTCAATGATGGCCATGGTCATTCCTTAAAGAAGAACGCGACGGAAGTCGCCGAGGATCTGGCCGAGGTACGCGTTGAAGCGTGTCGCCGCAGCGCCGTCGATCACGCGGTGGTCCCAGGTCAACGAGAGCGGCAACATCAGGCGCGGCGCAAAGGCCTTGCCGTCCCACACTGGCTCCATCTGGCTCTTGCACACGCCCAGGATGGCCACCTCGGGCGCGTTGATGATGGGCGTGAAGTAACGCCCACCAATGCCGCCCAAGCTGGAGATGGTGAAGGTGGCGCCGCTCATCTCGGCCGGGCTCAGCTTGCCATCGCGCGCCTTCTTGGCGAGCTCGCTAATTTCCTGGCTGATCTGCAGCACGCCTTTTTTGTCGGCGTCCTTGATCACCGGGACCATCAGTCCGTTGGGTGTGTCGGCGGCAAAGCCGATGTGCCAGAACTGCTTGTAGACCAGCGCGTCGCCATCGAGCGAGCTGTTGAACTCGGGGAATTTCTTGAGCGAGGCCACGCAGGCCTTGATCAGGAAGGCGAGCATGGTCACCTTCACGCCGCTCTTCTCGTTCTCTTTGTTGGTGGAGACGCGGAAGGCTTCGAGGTCGGTGATGTCGGCGTCGTCGAAGTTGGTGACGGCCGGAATCATGACCGCGTTGCGCAGCAGGTTGGCGCCGCCGATCTTCTTGATGCGGCCCATCTCCTTGCGCTCGATCGGGCCGAACTTCGCAAAGTCCACCTTGGGCCACGGGATCAGGCCCAACTCGGAGCCGCCGCCGCCCGAGGAGGCCGGGGCTTTGTCCTCTTGCGCGGTGATCTGCCCCGCACCGGCCATCACGGATTTCGTGAACGACTGGATGTCTTCGGCCGTGATGCGATCCTTGAGACCCGAGCCTTTGACCTCTGCCAGCGGTACGCCGAGTTCACGGGCGAACTTGCGCACGGAGGGTGAAGCGTGCGGCAGGCCCACGGGGGCTGCGGCGGTGGGGTTGTGGGCTGCAGGTGCTGCAACCGCCTCCGGCCGCCCTGAGCTTGTCGAGGGGCTCGCCCACACCTGAGCCGAGGCAACAACCGCCTCAGCCCGAACGGATGGAGCCGCAACGTGCGCGCTCGTTTCTTCCACCACGTCGAGCACTAATACCACCGATCCACGCTGGACCTTGTCGCCCAGTTCCACCATCAGCGCTGTGACCCTGCCGGCATGCGATGAAGGAATCTCTATCGACGCCTTGTCGGATTCAACCGTGATCAGCGACTGCTCGGTCTTGACCATGTCGCCCACTTTCACCAGCAGTTCGATCACCGCCACCTCATCAAAATCCCCGATGTCCGGGACCTGCACGTCGACCAGGCTCATGCCTTCGCTCCCTGTGCCAGTTGGGCGATGCTGGCTGCGTCGACCTGGAAGAAGGCGCGCAACGCGGCGCGCGTGTCGCTGCGGCCGAAGCCGTCGGTGCCCAGCGTGTGGAAACGCCGGCCTTCGGGAACGAAGGCGCGCACGCTCTCGGGCACGGTGCGCACGTAGTCGGTGGCGGCGATCACCGGGCCTTCGCTGTCGGCCAGCAGGCGCGTGAGGTGTGAGTTTTCGCCGTGGGCCACACCGTCGCGCGCGAGTTCGCTCCAGCTGGTGATGCTGAACACGTCCACGCGCAGCCCCTGTGCTGCCAGCTGTTCGGCCGCCTTCACCACCTCGGTGAAGATCGCACCGGAACCGAGCAGGGTGACGCGCTGCTTCGCGGCTTCGGGTCCGAAGTGGCCGAAGCGGTAACCGCCCTTGAGAACACCCTCGGCCGCGCCCTCGGGCAGGTCGGGTTGGGCGTAGTTCTCGTTCATCAGCGTGACGTAATAAAACACGTCCTTCTGCTCGACCAGCATTTCGCGCATGCCGGCGTCCACGATCACCGCGAGCTCACCGGCAAACGCCGGGTCATAAGCCTTGCAGTTGGGGATGGTCGCGGCCACCAGGTGGCTGCTGCCGTCCTGGTGCTGAAGGCCTTCGCCGCCCAGCGTGGTGCGCCCCGATGTGGCGCCGAGCAGGAAGCCGCGCGAGCGCTGGTCGGCGGCGGCCCAGATCGCGTCGCCCACGCGCTGGAAGCCAAACATGGAGTAGTAGATGTAGAACGGCAGCATGGCCAGGCCCTGCACGCTGTAGCTGGTGGCGGCCGCCGTCCAGCTCGCCAGGGCGCCGGCTTCGCTGATGCCTTCTTCCAGAATCTGCCCATCGAGCGCCTCGCGGTAGCTCAGCACCGAGCCGATGTCTTCGGGCGCGTAGCGCTGGCCCACGCTGCTGTAGATGCCGACCTGCTTGAACAGGTTGGCCATGCCGAAGGTGCGCGCCTCGTCGGCCACGATGGGCACGATGCGCGGGCCGAGTTGTGCGTCCTTGAGCAGACCCCCGAGCATGCGCACGAAGGCCATGGTGGTGCTCATTGCCTTGCCGTCGGCCTTGAGCGCAAACGTGGCGTAGGCCTCGATAGCGGGCACGGGCACCACGTCGCACGCGGTCTCGCGCCGGGGCAGGGCGCCGCCCAGGCGCTCGCGGTGTTCGCGCAGATAGCGCATCTCGACGCTGTCGTCGGCGGGTTTGAGGAAGGCCAGGCCGATGGCCTGTTCGTCGGTGAGCGGCAGGTTGAAACGGTTGCGAAATTCGATCAGGTCGGCGCCGTCGAACTTCTTCTGGCTGTGGGTGGTCATCTTGCCCTGGCCGGCGCTGCCCATGCCGTAGCCCTTTTTGGTGTGGGCCAGGATCACCGTGGGCTGGCCCCGGTGGGCGGCGGCCGCGGCGTAGGCGGCGTGGATTTTCACCAGGTCGTGGCCACCGCGCTTCAATCGGTCGATCTGCTCGTCCGTCATGCCCTGGGCCAGCGCAGCCAGCTCGGGGTTCTGGCCAAAGAAGTTGTCGCGGTTGAAGCGGCCGTCTTTCGCAGCGAAGGTCTGCATCTGGCCGTCCACCGTGTCGCCCAGGGCGCGGGCCAGCGCGCCGTTCGTGTCGCGGGCGAACAGGCCGTCCCAGTCGCTGCCCCAGACCAGCTTGACCACGTTCCAGCCCGCGCCGGCAAACAGGCGCTCCAGCTCGTCGATGATGCGGCCGTTGCCGCGCACCGGGCCGTCCAGTCGCTGCAGGTTGCAGTTGACCACCCACACCAGGTTGTCGAGGTTTTCGCGCGCGGCCAGCGTCAGCGCGCTCATGCTCTCGGGCTCGTCCATTTCGCCGTCGCCAAACACCCCCCAGACCTTGCGGTGCGCCGTGTCGAGCAGCCCGCGGTGGCTCAGGTAGCGCATAAAGCGTGCATGGTAGATCGAGCTGATCGGACCGATCCCCATGGAGCCGGTGGGGAACTGCCAGAAGTCCGGCATGAGCCACGGGTGCGGGTAGCTGGAAAGGCCGCGCGCGCCGGCCGCTGGTGCGGTGAGTTCCTGGCGGTAGTGCAGCAGGTCGTTCTCGCCCAGGCGGCCTTCGAGGAAGGCGCGCGCATAGACGCCAGGCGCACTGTGCGGCTGGAAAAACACCAGATCGCCGTCGCGTCCCGCGCGAAAGAAGTGGTTGAAGCCGGTCTCGAACAGGTCGGCCGCGCTCGCGTAGCTGGCGATGTGGCCGCCGAGTTCGCCGTAGGCCTGGTTGGCGCGCGCCACCATGGCGAGCGCGTTCCAGCGCATCAACGAGGCCAGGCGCTCCTCGACCGCGAGGTCGCCCGGAAACACCGGCTGGTCGTCAACCGCAATGGTGTTCAGGTAGGGCGTGTTGCGCTCGGGCTGCCAGCCCACCCGCTGCGTGCCTGCCAGGCGCGCCAGTTCGTCGAGCATCTGGCGCGCGCGCTGCGGGCCCTGGGTCTGCAGCAGGGAGAGGAAGGCATCGCGCCATTCGGCGGTTTCTTCCGCGTCGAGGTCGGCCAGTGTGGGCGCGATGAAGTGCGGTTGATTCGAAACGTTGCTCATATGGGTTCTCCTGAATCAACAACATAACAAGGATAAAGCCCCTCCCTGAACGAGGCCGCGTGAGGCGGTGTCGCTCTCGGCTTTGCCCCGGGGATTCACCATCGCGGATTCACCACAGCCAGGCAGCACCAATGACGCCTGCACTGTCGCCGAGTTGCGCGCGCCGGATTGGCGTGCGCATGCAATCGCCGAAGGTGTACTGCGCGACTCGTGCGCTCATGCCCTCAGTTGCCGCTGCCAGATTACTCGCGCCACCACCGAGAACGATGCAATCAGGATCGAGAAGATTGACGACATCGGCAAGCGATATCGCGACGCGTTGCGCCCATCGTGCGATCGCATCACGCGCTTCATCGTCGCCCACGCTCCCTGCGATTTCAATCTCTCGCAGCGACATCGCGCGTGAAGACCGCGCAAGAAACTCGCGTTCAACCGCAGCACCCGCAATGTATTGCTCGCGGCAATCAACAAGACCGCAGTAACACGCGCGCGGCTGGTGAACGCGCCCATAACGCAACGCTTCTTCTGCAATCCCCTGCTGTTGCCCGTGACCAAACTCGCCGCCAACTGCATTGGGACCCTCACGCGCGACGCGATCAATCACCACGCCACCACCAACGCCGGTGCCGAGAATCACGCCAAACACAACACGCGCCCCACGCGCTGCACCTGCGATAGATTCGGCAAGGGCAAAGCAATTCGCGTCATTCGCCATGCGCACACGCCTTGCGAGCGCGCGCTCAAGATCCGCTGCAAACGGTCGACCATTCAAGCACACTGAATTCGAATTGCGTTGCAGTCCACTGATCGGTGAGATAGATCCGGGCGCGCCGATTCCAACAGGCGTCTCACTAGACAGCGACAATTCTGTCGCCATACGCGCCACAAGATCTACCACCGCACGCACACTCGCGTGGTAGTCACCTTGGGGCGTCGCCACGCGTTCACGCCACAGGACTTCGCTTTCACCGCGCACTGCCGCCGCTTCAATCTTGGTGCCGCCGATGTCAAGACCAATGCGTATCGCGCTCACGCGTCGTCGCCCTTGCCCGCTGATGGATCGCTTCCACCTTCGCAAGGCTCCGTTGAATCAGTGCTGTCTTGCGCTTCGTCCTCATCCTCGGTGTTTGTGAGCAAAGATGTCGCGTCCATTGATCATGCGTCCTTGAGCGTTTTGCCATTGTTCGCTTGAATCTGACGGTGGCTCAGTCTGGGGTCGCACCCTCGGCTGCGCAATGAGCACTCGCCGCGGCACACCCCCTTCTCAGACAGAAAAGCCTGGGGCAGAATCTGGGAGGCCTTAACACCACCGATGACAACAAGGACCAGCATCCATGAAAGCCAATAACCCGAAACGCTCCGCCTGGTCTCTGCTCTGCGTCTCGGTCTCGCTGCTCGCCCTGGCAACATCCGCCAACGGCGCACCGGCCGACGCGCAACCCGCAGAGCCCGCCCTCGCCCGCACCATGAACGATGCCGACATCGCCTGGGGCCCCTGCCCGCCCTTCCTGCCGCAAGGCTGTGGCCTCGCCGTGCTGCACGGCGACGCTGCCAAGCCTAACTCCGATGTGTTTCTCCGGATTCCGGCGCACGCGCCGCTGCCCATGCATTGGCACAGTTCGGCGGAGCGGATGATCCTTGTCGCGGGTGAACTGCGCGTGACCTATCAGGGCCAGCCAGAGGCGGTGCTCAAGCCTGGCAGCTACGCCTATGGCCCTGCGAAGCGACCGCACGAGGGCATGTGCGTAAGCGACGAGGCCTGCGTGCTGTTTATCGCCTTTGAGGGACCGGTGGATGCAGTGGCGGGATTGCCGGGGGACGCGGGGCACTGAGGCTCCGGTCGCGGGCATGGCCCGCTCCTACGGCAGCGACCGGCGCATACCCGTCTCCCGGTAGGAGCGGGCCATGCCCGCGACCCACCTGTAGGCGCGAGCCATGCCCGCGACCGCGCAGGAGCGGGCCATGCCCGCTCCTACGGCAAAGCCCGGGCGATACCCCTCTCCCGGTAGGAGCGGGCCATGCCCGCGACCTGCCGCGCCCGGCGTGCGAAAGGCGCGCGCCTACAGCAACACCACGGGACCTACCCACCTCCCGGTAGGAGCGGGCCATGCCCGCGGCCGCTTGCTGCGATCAGCAGCGTATCCGCCGATTCTCCGGATCGTACATCGGGCGTAACGAGGCTTGAGCCGCGTAACGGACCCCGGCTACTTCGATCTCGTAGCTGAGCGCGAGGGGGTCGGCACCAGGCTCCAGATCCACGTACGCAAGCCCCACCGCTGCACCCAGCGTGTGGGCGTACATCCCTGAGCGGATGAAACCCACGATCTTTTCGCCTGCCCACACCGGCTCGTTGTGATAGAGCAACGGCGCCGGATCCTGCAAACGCAATTGCAGCAGGCGCTTCCTGAAACCCGATTCCTTCTGCGTGAGCAGCGCCTCGCGGCCGATGAAACCGCCGGGCTTGTTCATCTTCACGGCAAAGCCCAAACCCGCCTCGAGCGGCGTGTCTTCGTCGGTGATGTCGTGGCCCCAGTGCCGATAGGCTTTTTCCATGCGCAGCGAATTGAGCGCGTGATAGCCCGCATGCTTCAAATCGAAGGCCGCGCCCGCTGCGACGATCTCGTCGTAGACGCCGGTCATGAATTCGGTGGGCACGTAGATTTCCCAGCCGAGTTCGCCCACGAAAGTGATCCGCGAGGCGCGCACGATGGCGTAGCCCAGCTCGATCTCGCGGCTGGTGGCGAAGGGAAAAGCCGCATCGGACATGTCGTCGGGCGTGAGCGACTGCAGCAACTCGCGCGAGCGCGGCCCCATCACCGAGAGCACGCCCATGCCGGAGCTCACGTTGGTGAGCACGCAGCGGTCGTCCGGACCGATGTTGGATTTGAGGTGGTGGAAGTCACGCACTTCGGTTTCGGCGCCACCGACGATGAGGTAGGCGTCTTCGGCGAGGCGCGTGACCGTGAGATCGGCCTCGATGCCGCCGCGCGCATTCAGCCACTGCGTGTAGACCATGCGGCCCACCGCCACGTCGACGTCGTTGGCGGATACGTAGTTCAGCACGCGGCAGGCGTCCGGCCCTTCGAGCCGGAATTTGGCGAACGAGGACTGATCGAAGATGCCTACGGCCTCACGCACCGCGCGGTGCTCGGCGGCGCTCGCCTCGAACCAGTTCTGGCGGCCGTAGCTGTATTCGTAAGAGGGCTCGCTGCCCGGCTCGCCGTACCAGTTGGGTCGCTCCCAGCCGAAGGCAACCCCGTGACAGGCACCGGCTGCCGCCACGCGATCGTGCACGGCCGAGCGGCGTACGCCGCGGGCGGTCTGGAACTGATAGAAAGGCCAGTGCGTGGCGTAAAGAAGCCCCAGGCTCTCGCTCACGCGCTCCTTCAGGTATTTGCGGTTGCTTTGGAAGGGCATGTTGCGCCGCACGTCGACTTCCCAGAGATCCATGGGCGGATGGCCGTCGCGCACCCACTCCGAGATCACCTTGCCGATGCCGCCCGCGCTTTGCAGGCCGATGGAATTAAGCCCCGCCGCCACGAAACAGTTTTTCAGTTCAGGCGCTTCGCCCAAGTGGTAGCGCACATCCGGCGTGAAGCTCTCGGGGCCACAGAAAAATTTCTGTATGCCGGCGTTTTCCAGCGCGGGAATGCGGCGAATGGCGTCTTCGAGCACCGGTGCGAAGTGGTCGAAATCGCCGTTGATCTCGCCGTAGAAGAAATCCTCCGGGATGCCGCCCATGCCCCAGGCGCGCGCATTGGGCTCGAAGGCGCCCACGAGCAGCTTGCCGGCGTCGTACTTGAAGTAGGCGCAGTGGTCGTAGTCGCGCAGCACCGGCAACTCAGGCGCAAGACCCGGGATGGCCTCGAACATCACGTAGTAGTGCTCGCAGGCGTGCAGCGGCAGGTTTACGCCCACGCTCGCCGCGAGATCGCGCCCCCACATGCCCGGGCACAGCACCACGACATCCGCATCGATGCGGCCGGCGTCGGTGTCGACGCCCGTGGCGCGGCGGCCATCGTGGCGGATGCCGGTGACCTTGGTGTTCTGGAAAATCTGCACGCCGGCCGCGCGTGCGCCCTTGGCGAGCGCCTGTGTCACGTCCACCGCATTCGCGTAGCCATCAGACGGAATGTGGATCCCCCCCACCACGCCTTCGAGGTTCGCGATCGGGTAGAGCGCGCCGATCTCGCTGGTGGAGAGCACGTTAACCGGCAGCCCGAAGACCTTTGCCATCGAGGCGCTGCGGCGCAATTCCTCAAAGCGCGCGCCCGTGGTCGCAAGCGAGATCGAGCCGCAGCGCCGGTAACCCGTGGCCTGGCCGGTCTCGGCCTCGAGGCCCGCGTAAAGCTCACCCGTGTAGCGCGCGAGCTTGGTCATGTTGATGGTGGAACGCAGCTGGCCCACAAGGCCCGCGGCGTGCCAGGTGGTGCCGCTGGTGAGCTCGCGGCGCTCGAGCAGCACCACATCGCTCCAGCCCATCTTGCCCAAGTGATAGGCAACCGAGCAGCCGATCACACCCCCACCGACAACAACGACGCGGGCGCGAGAAGGTAATTGTGCGGCCATAGCTCAGGCTCTCATGCGGGCGTTGGTGGTGTCGTAAGGCGGCTCGGCGAGCACGGTGGCAGCGAGCATCTCGTCCTGCACCTGTACCGAGAGCGCGGTGCCGGCTGCGGCGAGTTCCGGCGGCACACATACAAAGGCAAGACTCTTCTGCACGCGGTGCCCGTAACCACCCGAGGTGGTGAGGCCCACGCAGACACCCTCGTGGAAGACGGGCTCTGCGCCCATCGCATCGGCGTTGGTGGCAGCTATCTCGACCATGGCGATGCGCAGCGGACGCTCGGGCGCGGCAAGTGTTGCCGTACGACCGGTGAAATCACCCTTGTCAGGCACATAGAAGCGGTTCATATCGGCTTCGGGCAGCGTGAGCTCGTTGGTGAGTTCGCTGCCCCAGGCCTTGTAGCCTTTTTCCATGCGCATGGAGTTCACGGCATACAGCCCGTAGTTGGCGATGCCCAGATCCTGCCCCGCCGCCCACAGCGCGTCATAGAGCGCGGCGGTGGCATCGAGCGGTGCGTGCAGTTCCCAACCAAGCTCACCCACATAGGACACTCGCAGCGCCCTGAGCGGCACGCCGGCCACGGTGATCTCGCGCGCACGCAGCCACGGGAACGCCGCATTGGAGAGATCGGCATCGCAGAGTTTGGCGAGCAACTCGCGCGAGCGCGGACCCGCCAGCACCAGCACGCCCATCTCGGCTGTGCGGTTAAGGATCTCGACCTGTTCGCCAGGCAACAGCGACTCATGCAGCAGGTCGAGATCGCGCAGCTCTGCGGCAGCAGCCGAAAGCAAATAGTAGCGGTCCGCGCCGAAGCGGCTCACCGTGACTTCGCCGTAGATCCGTCCGCCCCGGCTCAGGGGATGCGCCAGCACCACGCCGTCTTCGGCCTTGGGCAGCCGGTTTGGCAACAGCCGATCGAGGAAGGCGCGTGCATCCGGGCCCGACACGTCGTACTTGGCGAAACCACTCAGGTCGAGAATGCCGACGCGCTCCTGCACGGCCCGCACTTCATCGGCCACCACGGAGAAAACGTTCGTGCGATGCCATCCGGCTTCTTCTTCGCGGCCATCCAGCGAGAACCACTTGGGCCGTTCCCAGCCGAAGGTCTCCCCGTGCACGCCGCCCTGCGCCTTCAGCCGCTCATAAACGGGGCTCGTCTTGGACGGGCGACCATCGGGCTCTTCCTCACCCGGGGGACGGGTGGTGAAGGTCATGCGGTAGTCGAGGAAGACCTTGGCGCGGGTGTAGTCGACGGTGGCGAAAGAGCCGTAGCGGCGCGGGTCGAACTCGGTCATGTTGATGTCGGCATCGCCGTGGAGCATCCACTGCGCGAGGTACTTGCCGCTGCCACCGCCCTGGGCGATGCCGAAGGAGGTACCGCAGCACATCCAGAAATTGGGTACGCCGGGCGTTGGCCCGAGCAGCGGCCCGCCATCGGGTGTGTGCGGAATGGCGCCATTCACGATGCGACGGATCCCCACCTCGCCGAAGACCGGCATGCGCTCGATGGCGCGTTCCAGCCACACCCCGATGCGGTCGAGATCGTCGGTGAAGAGCTCGCTGGTCGACTCCCACTCGGGCAAGCCCTTCGGCGCCCAGGCCTCGGTGAGGCCGATGTTCTCGTAGATGCCGATCAAACCGCTCTTCTGCTCCTGGCGGAAATAGCCGGAGACCCAGGAGTCGCGCATCACCGGCAGTTCGCCAGCGCGCTCGACAAAGGCCGGGATCGGATCGGTGACCACGTAATGATGCTGCATGTTGCAGATGGGCGCGTCGGCTCCGACCATCTGTGCCACCTGCCGCGCGTAGCAGCCGGCGGCGTTCACCACCACCTGCGCGATGATGCTGCCCTTCTCCGTGATCACCTCCCACTCACCTGACGGGCGGCGGCGGATATCGAGGACGCGGTTCTTGCGGATGATCGTGGCGCCAAGGTCACGCGCACCCTTGGCCATGGCGTTGCAGAGACCGGCAGGGTCCGCGTGGCCGTCGCTCGTGGTGTGCGCGACGGCGAGCACACCCTCGGTGGTGAGGAAGGGGTTCAGGACCCGCGCCTGCGCGGGGCTGATGATCTCCATATCGAAGCCAATCGCCTTGGAGAAGCCGTGGATGCGCTTCATCCACGCGAGCTCGCGCTCGTTGTTGGCGAGCCGCAGACCGCCGGAGGCGTGCCAGCTCACGTACTGGCCGGTCTTGGCCTCAAGCGTGGGGTATAGCTCATTGCTGTAGGCGTGGATCTTGGCGAGGTTGTAGCTGCCCGTGATGCTCGGGCACTGCCCGGCGGCGTGCCAGGTGGAGCCCGAGGTGAGCTCGTCTTTCTCGATCAGGATAGTGTCGGTGCAACCTTCCAGCGCGAGGTGATACAGGAGACTCGCCCCCATGATTCCACCGCCGACGATCACGATCTGCGCATTCGTTTTCATGGTTCCACGCCGTCACCGAACAAAGCGAGAACGATAGCGTGGAGCCCGCGCGCCGGACAATTGAATTCTTCGTCACGGCTGGTCGAAATCGGCGCGGCGAGAGACAGCCTCCAAGACGCCCCGCCACAACTACTGAAAGTTTTCGACCAGCGTTCGTCAGCGCGCATCAGTCGGACCAAAAAACGCCGGAAGTCCTCGATTTGGCGGCAGTTCCGGCATTTTGGCGCCCCCTAAAGCGACGTAGTGCAACTGGAATTCCGGGGGGCGGTGTGCGATCTTTGCCCGATCTGACCAGTCCCTCCTCAGGTGCCCCATGACCGACGCGAACGATGATCTGGATCTGAACACCCTCGAAGACGACGAGTTAATCGATCAGGTCCACAACGATCTCTACGACGGCTTGCGCACAGAGGTCGTCCAAGCCACCAACATACTGCTGAGCCGCGGCTGGGGCCCCGAGCGGGTGCTGGGCGAGGCCTTGGTGGAAGGCATGCGCATCGTCGGCGTCGACTTCCGCGATGGCATCCTGTTCGTTCCCGAAGTGCTGCTTGCCGCCAACGCCATGAAAGGCGGTATGGAAATTCTCCGCCCCCTGCTCGCCGAGACCGGCGCCGAGTCGATCGGCAAGATGGTGATCGGCACCGTGAAGGGTGACATCCACGACATCGGCAAGAACCTGGTTGGCATGATGATGGAAGGCGCCGGCTTCGAGGTCATCGATATCGGCATCAACAATTCCGTCGACAAGTACCTCGCTGCACTGGAAGAGCACAAGCCCGACATCCTCGGCATGTCGGCGCTGCTCACCACCACCATGCCGTATATGAAGGTGGTCGTGGACACCCTGAAAGAAAAGGGCATGCGCGAAAACTACATCGTTCTGGTCGGCGGCGCACCGCTCAACGAGGAATTCGGTAAAGCCGTGGGCGCAGACGCCTACTGCCGCGATGCCGGCACCGCGGTAGAGACTGCCAAGAGCCTGATCGCCGCCCGCCGCGCCGCAGCCTGAAGCGATCCCATGGCCACTCTCAGCGTCATCAGCTGGCGCGACATCCCAGCGCAGGTCATTGCCCGGCGCGGGCGCGAGACCGCCAAGGTGCAGCTCTCGCAGCGCTTTCAGGAGGCGGTGGACACCGCCGCCATGCGGGCCGGCTGCGCCGGGACCGATTCCTACCTCGAGGAATGGAAACGCAGCGAACCACGTGATTGCACCGACGACCTGCAGGCCGAGGCAGCCGCCGAGGCCGCGCGCCTCGAGGCCCTCTACGACGACGCCGCACTCGAACAGCTGATCCGCGGCAAGGGCCTCGCCAACCCCGAGCCCGGAGCCCCCTGATGTACGCCGTGCGCCACTGGTCCGTGCGTCATGCACGCGGCCTCGAGATTTTCTATGCCGCCTTTGAGTGGCTGCTGGTGGCGCTGCACCCGCTGTGGAAGCGCATAGGCTACGCGCGCCTCGAAACGTCCTTTGCCTTGCTGGAGCGCGCGATCAAGGGCCTGTTGTTCGATTGTCAAATGTGCGGGCAGTGCGTACTCAGCTCCACCGGCATGTCCTGCTCGATGAACTGCCCCAAGAACCTGCGCAACGGTCCCTGCGGCGGCGTGCGCGAGGGCGGCTTCTGCGAGGTCAAGCCCGAGATGCGCTGCGTCTGGGTCGAGGCCTTCGCCGGAAGCCAGCGTATGAAGGAAGGCCGCGAACTGATCAAGGTGGTGCAATTACCTGTGGATCGTCGGCTGCAAGGCCGTTCCTCGTGGCTGATCGTGGCCCGGCAGAAAGGCGAGGCACGCGAGACGAAGTCCGCATGAACTTCGCCGACGAGCCCGCGCCCGGCCTGCCGCTGCCGATACTCCCCGGTCATGTCTCCACGGGTCGCCTCGAGCGCGTGCTGCGCGCCGGGGTCTTCGCGGTAACCGCCGAACTTGATCCGCCGGACTCCGCGGATCCCGAGGAAGTCCTCCGCCGCGCACGGATTTTCGACGGCTACGTCGACGCCATCAATTCCACCGACGGCAGCGGCGCCAACTGCCACATGTCCAGCGTCGCGGTCTGCGCGCTCCTGACCCGCGCGGGGTACGCGCCCATCATGCAGATCTCCTGCCGCGACCGTAACCGCATCGCGATACAGGGCGAGATCCTCGGCGCGGCGGCTTTGGGCGTAGCCAACATTCTCTGCCTCACGGGCGATGACGTCGGCGCCGGCGACCATCCGCAGGCCAAGCCGGTGTTCGATCTCGACTGCATGTCGCTGCTGGCGATTGCCAAGGGTCTGCGCGACGAGCAGCGCTTCGAGAGCGGACGCAAGATCGCCACCGCGCCGCGGGTTTTCTTCGGTGCCGCGGCCAATCCCTTCGGCGACCCCGTCGCCTGGCGTGCGCAGCGCACGGCGAAAAAAATCGCCGCGGGTGCGGACTTCCTGCAGACCCAGTATTGCTACGACGTCCCGATGCTGCGCCAGTACATGCGCCAGCTCGAAGACCTCGGCGTCCTCGAAAAGTCTTTCATGCTGGTCGGCGTCGGCCCGCTGAAATCCGCCAAGGGCGCCGAATGGATCCGCCGCAAGGTGCCGGGAGTACACATCCCCGACGCCGTCATCAAACGCCTCGCCGGCGCCCAGGATCAGGCGCGCGAGGGCAGGCAGATCTGCATCGACATCGTGAACGAGGTGCGCGACATCAAAGGTGTCGCCGGCGTGCACGTGATGGCCTACCGCCAGGAAGAAACGGTGGCAGAGATCATTCAGACTTCCGGAGTGCTGGGGGGGCGCGTTCCCTGGCACCCCACCCGCGATCGCGCCGCAGCACCACAACCAGAGGCCATCTCGTGACAGATACGATCATCAGCTCCGCCACCCGGGAAGTCGTGATCGGCTTCGACCGCCCCTTTGTGATCGTGGGCGAGCGGATCAATCCTACCGGCCGCAAGATCCTCGCCGCCGAAATGGTGGCCGGTGATTTCAGCCGCGTTATCGCCGATGCCGAGGCGCAGATTGCCGCGGGCGCGCAGATGCTCGATGTGAACGCCGGCATCCCGCTCGCCGACGAACCGGGGCTGCTCGCCAAGGCGATCCAGCTGCTGCAGGCGATCACCGACGTGCCGCTCGCCATCGATTCCTCCATCGTGGCCGCGCTCGAGGCGGGCCTTGCCGTCTACAAGGGCAAGGCGCTGCTCAATTCTGTCACCGGTGAGGAAGAGCGTCTTGAGGTGGTGCTGCCGCTGGTGAAAAAATACGGCTGTGCCGTGGTGGCGATTTCCAACGACGAGACCGGCATCTCGCTGGATCCTGACGTGCGTTTCGAAGTGGCCCGCAAGATCGTGAACCGCGCCGCCGATTACGGCATTCCCTCCTGCGACATCGTGGTCGATCCGCTGGTGATGCCGATCGGCGCCATCAACCAGGCCGGCGTGCAGGTGATGCGCCTGCTGCATCGCCTGCGCACCGAACTCAAGGTGAACACCACCTGCGGGGCCTCCAACGTGAGCTTCGGCCTGCCCGAGCGCAACGGCATCAACTCCGCTTTCCTCACCATGGCGATTGCCTCCGGCCTTACCTCCGCCATCACCAACCCGATGCACGAGGAAGTGGTCAAAGCCTGCATGGGCGCCGACGTCATGATGGGCAACGACCCCGACTGCGCGCGCTGGATCCGCCGCTTCCGTCAGGCGCCGCCTCCCGGCGCCGACGGTGAAGCCTCCCGTGGCCGCCGCGAAGGCAGCCGACGTCGTCGCGATTGAGGTACATGGCGTGAGCGAACAGGATCCACTGGTCGTCTTTACCCCCTCGGGCCGTCGTGGTCGCTTCCCGGTCGGAACACCGGTATTGCAGGCCGCGCGCGCGCTGGGCGTCGATGTTGATTCCGTCTGTGGCGGTCGCGGCATCTGCGGCCGCTGTCAGGTGTTGCTCGCCGAGGGCGAGTTCGCCAAGCACGGCGTTAGCTCACGCGCGGCTAACCTTTCGCCCTTCGGCGACGTCGAGGAAAACTACGCCAAGCGCCGTGGCTTGGACGCTGGTCGCCGGCTGTCGTGCTCGACCAAGGTGCTGGGCGATGTGGTGATCGACGTCCCGGCGAGCAGCCAGGTGCACCGCCAAGTGGTGCGCAAGGCGGCCGAGGCGCGCGACATCGAGGTCGATCCGCTGATCCGCCTGCACTACGTCGAGGTGCAGGAACCCGATATGCACGACCCCTCCGGGGATCTACGCCGCATGCAGCAGGCGTTGGAGAACGAGTGGGGCCTGGTCGGTCTGGGCTGTGACATCCGGGTGCTTCAGCAGTTGCAAGTTGCGCTGCGCAAGGGTGGGTGGAAAGTCACCGTCGCGGTGCACGACAGCAGCCAGATCATTGCCGTGTGGGCGGGCTTCCGGGAGAACGCCTGGGGCATGGCGGTGGACGTGGGCTCCACCACCATCGCAGCCCACCTCTGCAACCTCGCCACGGGCGAGGTCGTCGCTGCAGCCGGCCTGATGAACCCGCAGATCCGCTTCGGCGAAGACCTGATGAGCCGGGTCTCCTACGTGATGATGAACCCCGGCGGCGACAAGGAAATGACCCTCGCCGTGCGCGAGGCGCTGAACGGCCTCGCGCGTGATCTCGCCACGCAGGCCGGGATCCTGCCCGAGGACATTCTCGAGGCAAGTTTCGTCGGCAACCCGATCATGCATCACCTGCTGCTCGGCATCGATCCGACCGAACTCGGCGGCGCGCCCTTTGCGCTCACCACCGACACCGCCATCACGCTCTGGGCTGTCGAGATCGATCTGGCGATCCACCGCAACGCGCGTATCTACGTGTTGCCCTGCATCGCCGGCCATGTTGGCGCAGACGCCGCCGGCGTGATCCTCGCCGAGCGCCCGGACCAGGCAGCAGAGATGACCCTGCTGGTCGACGTGGGCACCAACGCGGAAATCGTGCTCGGCAATCGCGACCGCCTCCTCGCCTGCTCGAGCCCCACGGGGCCCGCCTTCGAGGGTGCGCAGATCAGCTGTGGGCAGCGCGCGGCGCCGGGAGCGATCGAGCGCGTGCGCATCGACCACGACACGCTGGAGCCACGCTTCCGCGTGATCGGCTCCGAACTCTGGTCCAACGAGCCCGGCTTTGCCGAGGCCACCGCCGCCACGGGCATCACCGGTGTCTGCGGCAGCGGCATCATCGAACTGATCGCCGAACTCTACCTCGCGGGCGTGATTGCCCACGACGGCACCATCCGCGGTGAGATGGCGGAAAAGAGCCCCCGCGTGCGCGCCGAGGCCCGCACCTTCGTGTATGAGTTGGTGCCCCCCAGCGAGAACGGTCGTCCGGCGCTGCGCCTCACGCAGAACGACGTCCGCGCCATCCAGCTTGGCAAGGCCGCGCTCTACGCGGGCGTGCGCCTGTTGATGGAGCGTCTGGGCGTCGATCACGTCGACCGCATCCGGCTCGCGGGTGCCTTTGGCAGCCACATCGACGTCAAGTACGCGATGGTCCTGGGCATGATCCCCGACTGCACGCTCGCCAACGTGAGCTCGGCGGGCAACGCCGCCGGCACCGGCGCGCGCATCGCGCTGCTCGACCGCAGCGGTCGCGCGGACATCGAACGCATCGTCCGCCAGGTCGAGAAGATCGAGACCGCCGTCGAGGCGAGGTTCCAGGAGTTCTTTGTCGAGGCAATGGCGATCCCCCACCTGACGGCACCCTACCCGCGGCTGCAGGAAGCCGTTACGCTGCCAGCGCGCATGCCGCCATCGGGCGAGGGCGGCGTCGGACGGGCGCACCGCACAGGCAGGAGATCATCGACATGAGCGATCACCCGGAAAGCGCCGCATCAGGCCAGAGCTCGCGCCGGGGCGGCGGCCGCGATGCCAAGCGCGCCATACGGGCGGCGAGCGCGGCATCGTCCGTGCCTTACATCACCCGCAAAGTCCCTTACTACGAGGTGCTCGATGCCGAGGGCCTCGAGACCATCGAGCACAACGCCGACACCATCTTGCAGGAAGTCGGCATCGACTTCCGCGACGATGCCGAAGCCCTCGAACTCTGGCGCCAGGCCGGAGCCGACGTGCAGGGCGAGCGCGTGCGCTTCCCGCTCGGCATGTGCCGCTCCCTCGTGCAGGCCACCGCGCCCCGGCAGTTCACGCAGCACGCACGCAATCCTGCGCGCAACGTCGAGATCGGCGGCCGCAACACCGTCTTCGCACCGGCCTATGGCTCGCCCTTCGCGCACGACCTCGACCGCGGCCGCCGCTACGCAACCATCGAGGACTTCCGCAATTTCGTGAAGCTCGCCTACTCGAGCAATGCCCTGCACCACTCCGGCGGCACGGTCTGCGAGCCGGTGGACCTGCCCGTGAACAAGCGCCACCTCGACATGGTGCACGCGCACATCCGCTACAGCGACAAGCCGTTCATGGGATCGGTCACGCATCCCGAGCGCGCCCAGGACAGCATCGAACTCGCGCGCATCGCCTTCGGTGACAATTTTATCGATCCGCTTACCGACAAGCCGCGCACGGTGCTGATCAACCTGATCAACGCCAACTCGCCGCTCACCTTCGATGAGACCATGCTGGGCGCGGCCAAGGTCTACGCCCGCGCCAATCAGGCCACGCTGATCACACCGTTCATCCTCTCGGGCGCCATGTCCCCGGTCACTGTGGCCGGCACCGCCGCGCAGACGCTCGCCGAGGCGCTGGCCGGGATGGCCTTCGTGCAGCTGGTGAACCCCGGTGCGCCGGTGGTGATGGGCAGCTTTGCCTCGAGCATGTCGATGCAATCGGGCGCACCCACCTTCGGCACCCCCGAGCCCGCGCTGGTGCTCTACGTGATGGCCGCGCTCGCCCGACGCCTCGGCGTGCCTTTCCGCTCCGGCGGCGGGCTCTGCGGCTCCAAAATCCCGGATGCCCAGGCGGCATCGGAATCCGCCAACACCCTGCTGCCCACCTGCCTTGGCGGCGTTAATTTCGTGCTGCACACCGCCGGCTGGCTCGAAGGCGGCCTCGCGATGGGCTACGAGAAATTCATCCTCGACGTGGATCAGGCGGGCATGATGCACACACTGCTCGCGGGCGTTGATCTCTCCGCGAACGGTCAGGCCATCGATGCGATCCGCGAGGTCGGCCCCGGCAAGCACTTCCTTGGCTGCACGCATACCCAGGCCAATTTCGAAAACGCGTTCTACCGTTCGCCTATCACCGACAACAACAGCTACGAGCAATGGCTCGCCGAGGGCTCGCTCGACATCGCCCAGCGCGCCAACACGCGCTGGAAGCGCCTGCTCGCCGAATACGAGGCTCCGCCGCTCGACGTGGCCATCGAGGAAGCGCTGGACGACTACATCGCGCGGCGCAAGGCCTCCATGCCCGACGCTTTTTCGTGAGCGTGGCGCCCGCCCGGCTGCGGCTAGGTATCGATGCCGGGGGCACCTTCACGGACGCGGTGTTGCTGAATGCCGACGACCGGGTCGTTGCTACGGCCAAGAGCCTGACGACACGTTTCGATCTGGCCGAGGGCATCGGCAACTCCATCGCCAAGTTGCCCCCGGAACTGCGCGCCGACATCGTGCTCGTCTCGCTCTCCACCACCCTCACCACCAATGCGGTCGTTGAGGGCAAGGGCTCTCCGGTGTGCGCGCTGCTCGCAGGCTACGACGCCCTGCAGGTGAAGAACAGCGGCCTGGCGGATCTGCTCGGCCTGGAGCGCGTGGTACTGGTCGCTGGCGGTCACGAGGCCGACGGTCGCGAGAGCTGCCGGGTCGATCTTGATTCCGCCCGCGAGGCAATCCTGCGTCAGGCGCCGAAGGTCTCGGCCTTCGCGATCTCGGGTACCTTCGGCGTGCGCAACCCGGCCCACGAACTGGCGCTGCGCACACTGGTGCGCGAACTCTGCGACCACCCGGTGACCTGTGGCCACGAACTCGCATCCAGTTTGGGCGCACCACGGCGCGCACTCACCGCGGCGCTCAACGCGCGCATGATTTCGCATGTCACCACGCTCATCGCCTCGGTGGAAGCGACGCTCGCACGCTTTCGCATCGACGCCCCGCTGATGATGGTCAAGGGTGATGGCTCGCTCACCAGCGCGGCGAGCGCGTTGCAGCGTCCCGTGGGCACGGTGCTCTCGGGCCCTGCCGCGAGCGTGATCGGGGCCTGCGCCCTCAGCGGGCGCAGGGACGGCGTGGTGGCCGACATGGGCGGCACCACCACCGACATCGCCATCGTGCGCGACGGTCGCCCGGCGCTTGCCTTCGACGGCGCGATGATCGGCGGCTGGCGGCCGATGGTCGAAGCCGTGCGCGTCTACGCCATCGGCCTGGGAGGGGATTCCGAACTGCGCTTCGAGGGCAGCGGCGCGGGCACTATCCTGATCGGCCCGCGTCGCGTGGTGCCGCTCAGCCTGCTCGGCCACCAGTACCCCTCGACCATCGAAGTGCTCGAGCGCCAGACCAAGGAATCCCCGCACCCCAGCCAGACGCGTTTCGGCCTGCGGCTGCAAGCCGACGAGGCACTGCTCGCGCAGCTCTCACCCACCGAGGAGATCGCCTGGGAGGCGCTCTGCGCCGGCCCCGTGGACATCGAGCGCGCCAATGTCAGCGACCGCCCACTCGCCCGTGCCGTCGCCAAGCTCGAGCGCAAGGGACTCGCGATCTACAGCGGCTTCACGCCCACAGACGCAGCCCACGTACTCGGCATGTCGAACCACTGGAGCCATGACGCAGCACTGAAGGGCGCCTTGGTTTGGTCGCGGCAGATGCGCCAGCTGCACGGTTACGGTCGCTGGGCGGAGGGCGATGCCACCGGTCCCGCGCAAAAAGTCTTCGAGGCGGTGGTCGATGCCATCTGCCACAAGCTTATCGAGGCAGGCCTGAACGACGCCGGTCATATGAACGAGCAAAATGCAGCGCGCGTGGCTCGCCTGCTGACGGTCAT
This sequence comes from Klebsiella pneumoniae, assembly GCA_945862145.1. Taxonomy (GTDB): domain Bacteria; phylum Pseudomonadota; class Gammaproteobacteria; order Pseudomonadales; family UBA5518; genus UBA5518. The sequence continues at coordinate 4,998 of CAMAXE010000021.1, read as the reverse complement.
GGTGCTCGAACGAGGCCGCCGCCCCGACGAAACCCCCACACCTGTTTTCGACCTGCGCTTCGCCGGTGACCTGCCGCTGATTGCCGTGGGCGCGCCCGCCGCAAGCTGGTACCCGGGTGTCTCGCGAGCCTTGGGCGTGGATCTGGCGGTGCCGCAGCATGGCGATGTGGCCAATGCTGTGGGCGCGGTGCTGGGCGAGGTGAGCCAGCGCGTACACCTCACCGTCACGCAGCCACAGCGCGGCGTGTTCAGGGTGTTCACCACCGCAGGACCCCAGGATTTTGCGGCACTGCCCGAGGCACTCGATCACGCCCGCGAGGTGGCCGCGCGCGAGGCCACCTCACTTGCCGTCGAGGCCGGCGCAACTGCGATCCGCGTTCTGCTGCAGGTCGACGACACCAGCGCCACAGACGATGCCAACAACAGTGTATTCTTCGAAGCCCGCGTGAGCGCCGAGGCCACGGGGAAACCGCGGGAGGCGGCGCGATGAAGCCAATCGTACGCAGACTCGAAGACCAAGAGTGGGGTGCATGGCCCGACGCGCAGCAGGCCGAGCGGGGTGCGCTGCGCTGGCGCGATCTCTTCGCTGGCAATCCCGAAGACGGCACCGACACCACGCTCGGCATCGCCACCCTGCGCTGCGGCGAGACGCTGGAACCCCACCGCCACTCCGAGCCCGAGACCTACTACACGCTCTCCGGCCGCGGTATCGTCACCATCGATGGCGTGCCGCATCCGATAGCGCCCGGCACAGCAATTTACATCCCGGGCGATGCCGAACACGGCATCCGCAACGACTACGATGAAGAACTACAGATTCTCTATATCTTCGCCGTGTCGGACTTCAACCAGGTGGTCTACCGCTTCTGACCGAGGGCTTGCCCATGGATTTCGCGCTTTCCGAAGAACAACGCCTCATCATCAAGACCACGCATGATTTCGTGGTGAACGAGTTCTATCCGCACGAGGCCGAGATTGAGACCACGGGCGTGCTGCGCCCGGAGCTGCGCGATGCGCTGAAGCACAAGGCCATCGCCGCCGGCCTCTACGCGGCCAACATGCCCGCCGAGGTGGGCGGTGCTGGCTTGGACACCCTCACCTGGGTGCTCTACGAAAAAGAGCTTGGCCGCACCAACTACGCGCTGCACTGGACCTGCGTGGGTCGCCCCTCGAACATCCTGATGGCCTGCCGGGGCGAGCAGCGCGAGAAATACCTGCTGCCCGCGGTGCGCGGCGAACTGGCCGACTGCCTCGCCATGACGGAGCCAGACGTGGGCTCCGATCTGCGCGGCATGAAGACCTTCGCGCGGCGAGATGGCGATGACTACGTCATCAACGGAGTCAAGCATTTCATCAGCCACGCCGACGAGGCGGGGTTCACTGTGCTCTTCGCCGCCACCGGCGACGAGGAAACGTCCCACGGCCGCAAGCGCCTTATCACCGCGTTCCTGATCGACAAGGGCACCCCCGGCTTCACGGTGCGTGATGGTTACCGCAACGTCTCGCACCGCGGTTACACCAACGCCATCCTCGAGTTCAACGACTGCCGCGTGCACAAGTCGCAGATCCTGGGCGAGGAGCACCGCGGCTTCGAGGTGGCCAACGAATGGCTGGGTGCCACACGCCTGCAGGTGGCGGCCACCTGCCTCGGCCGGGCCGAGCGCGCGCTGGGCCACGCCAAGCAGTGGGCCGTGGACCGCAAGCAGTTCGGCCAGCAGATCGGCAAATTCCAGGGCGTGTCCTTCAAGCTCGCCGACATGGCCCTTGAATTGAAGGCCGCCGAGCTTCTCACGCTGGAGGCGGCGTGGAAGTTCGACCAAGGCACGGTCACCGACATGGATATGGCGATGGCGAAGTTGAAAGCCACCGAGATGCTGGCCTTCGTGGCCGACGAGGCGATCCAGATCCACGGCGGCATGGGGCTCATGTCCGACCTGCCGCTGGAGCGTATCTGGCGCGATGCGCGCGTCGAGCGCATCTGGGAGGGCACCTCCGAGATCCAGCGCCACATCATCTCCCGTGCGCTGCTGCGGCCATTGGGCGGGTGAGCGGCGCAGCGCGGGTATGTCGATGCACAACGAACTCCACCGCCTGCTGAACCCCTCCTCCATCGCCTTCGTCGGCGGCGGTGAGTGCGCCATCGCGATCAAACGCTGCCTTGAGTTCGGCTTTGCCGGACGGCTGTACGCGGTGAACCCACGGCGCCCGGAACTGGGCGGCATCGCCACCGTAGCGAGCGTGGATGACATCGACGGCCCCATCGATGCAGCCTTCGTGGCGGTGAAGCGCGAACCCACGGTTGAGGTGGTGCGCGCGCTGCGTGCCAAGGGCTGCGGCGGCGCGGTGATCTATGCTTCCGGCTTTGCCGAGACCGGCGACACCGCGCTGCAGCAAGAACTGCTGGCGGCCGCCGCTGGCATGCCACTGGTGGGACCCAACTGCTACGGCTACGTGAACGGCCTTTCCCGCGCGGCACTCTGGCCTGACGAGCACGGCATCGCCGCCTGCGAGCGCGGTGTTGCCATTGTCACGCAGTCGGGCAACATCGCCTGCAACCTCACCATGACGCGCCGCGGCCTGCCGCTCGCGCTGGTGTGCGCCATCGGCAACCAGGCCGATGTCGACATGGCGCGCATGGTCGAAGCACTGGCCGCAGATTCCCGCATCACAGCGATCGGTCTGCACATCGAGGGTCTGCCCGACGTGGCCGCTTTCGATCGTGCTGCGCGTGCGGCGCGCGCGGCGCGCAAGCCACTGGTGGCGCTCAAAACCGGCCGCTCCGAGCAAGGGGCGCGCGTCACGATGAGCCACACCTCGTCGCTGTCGGGCAGTGATGCGCTCTACTCGGCTTTCTTCGCGCGGCACGGCATCGCCCGCGTCGACACCGTGAGCGCCTTCGTCGAGACGCTCAAATTCCTGCATTTTGGTGGCCCCACCGCGGGCGGCAGGCTAGTCTCGATGAGCTGCTCCGGCGGCGAGGCAGCACTGGCGGCGGATCTCGCGCTCGGACGCGGGCTGCACTTCCCGCCCTTCGATCCGCAAACGCGCGAACGGGTTGCTGCCACGCTGAACGAATTCGTGCGCATCGACAATCCGCTCGACTACCACACCTTCATCTGGAACCAGCCCGACAAACTCCTCGCCACCTTCAGCGCCGTGCTGGGCGGGAATTTCGATACCGCGATGCTGATCCTCGACACGCCCACCAGCCCGCACATGTTGCCCGACGCCTGGATGGCGACGGCGCGCGCGCTGATCGAGGCCTCGCGCCGCACCGGCATGCGCGCGGCGGTGGTGAGCTCGCTGCCCGAGGGCATGCCGCTCGAGCTTGCCGCCGAGTTGGGCGAGGCCGGCGTGGCGCCGATGATCGGCATGGACGATGCACTCACCGCCTTCGAGGCCGCGGCGCAGATCGGTGCCTGCTGGAAGGCGACCGAGACCCCGCACGCGCTGGCGCCTGCCGGGATTCGCGGTGGCGCACTGCGCACGCTGGGCGAGCACGAATCCAAGCAACTGCTGCAAGCCCACGGGCTCAGGGTTCCCGACGGCGTGGAGTGCGATGCTGCAGGCGCGGTAGCAGCGGCAGCGCGCATCGGTTACCCGGTCACGCTGAAGATCTCCTCCGCCACCATGGCCCACAAGACCGAGTTGGGGGGCGTGGAATTAGACCTCCGCACACCCGAGGCTGTCTTGGCCGCCGCGGATCGCCTGTCCGCAATCGCGCCCCGCCTGCTGGTCGAGCGCATGCACAAGGGCGCTGTCGCCGAACTCATCGTTGGCATCACCAGCGACCCGCAGTTCGGCAGTGCGCTGGTGATCGGCGCGGGCGGTGTGCTCACCGAATTGCTCGCGGATTCCGTGACACTCTTGCTGCCCGCCACGCGCGCGGAGATCGAGACCGCGCTCGCCTCGCTCAAGGTATGGCGACTGGTGACGGGCTTCCGCGGGAAAAGCGGGGACAGCGACGCGGTCATAGGCGCCATCGAGTCCATCGCCGCGTTTGCCATCGAAAACGAGGGACTCGTCGAGGAACTCGACGTGAACCCGCTGCTGGTATTCCCTGACGGCGCGGTCGCCGTCGATGCCCTGATCAGGATGCGCACCCCATGAACGCAGCAATTCGCACCGAGCGCCGCGGTCGCGTGCTCGAAGTGACCATCGACCGCCCGAAGGCAAACGCCATCGACGCGGCCACCAGCCGCATCATGGGTGAGATTTTCGCGAGCTTCCGCGACGACCCGGCGCTGCGGGTGGCGATCCTCACAGCAGCCGGTGAGAAGTTTTTCTGCCCGGGCTGGGACCTCAAGGCCGCGGCAGACGGCGAGCCACCGGACGCAGACTACGGCGTGGGCGGCTTCGGCGGCCTGCAGGAACTGCCGGGGCTGAACAAGCCCGTGATCTGTGCCGTGAACGGCATCGCCTTCGGCGGCGGCTTCGAGATCATGATCTCCTGCGACATCATCCTCGCCGCGGAACACGCGACTTTCGCGCTGCCCGAGATCAACTCCGGCACCGTAGCAGACGCCGCCACCATCAAGCTGCCGCGTCGCATCCCCTACCACGTGGCCATGGAGATGCTGTTCACCGGCAGGCGCTTCGATGCGACCGAGGCAAAACAGTGGGGCCTGGTGAATGAGATCGTGCCGGCGGATGCCCTGATGGCGCGCGCGCGCGAACTGGCCGAGATGCTCGCCGACGGCCCGCCGCTGGTGTTTGCCGCGATCAAGGAAATCGCGCGGGAAACCGCGCATCTACCCGTGCAGCAGGCCTTCGACCTCGTTACGCGGCGTAAGTTGAAGACCGTGGATGTGCTCTACGCCAGCGAAGACCAGCTGGAAGGCGCACGCGCCTTTGCGGAGAAGCGCAAGCCGCAGTGGAAGGGGCGCTGAGGCGCTTCAGTCGCGGGCATGGCCCGCTCCTACGAGAAGAGGTCGCGGGCATGGCCCGCTCCTACGAGAAGAGGTCGCGGGCATGGCCCGCTCCTACGGGGACGGGTAG
>CAMAXE010000020.1 GCA_945862145.1 Klebsiella pneumoniae | reverse complement strand
GAGGTTCAGCGCACTACCGAAGCGCTGGATCAGAGTGACGGCACCGGTCTTAGCCGTATCGTGGGTATGGCCTATTTTCTTGACCAGATGAGTGGCGATGACGCGGTAGACGATGCCAAGCACCCGGCCCATGATCTCGGGCCGGCTGGAGAACAGGGCGTTGCCGGTCGGCAAAGTCCCTTCACGACCAAGTCCGCGAAATAAGTAAACCGTCCCCGAAATATTGCGCACTGCGGTGGAAATCGCGGATTCGGCTCAGGGTTGTAGCCAGTCCGTGACCGGCCGTGACAGGAACTCATCCAGCGGAATGCCGTCTCCACCCACGAGCAGGCAGCGCTTCGGTTTGAAAGCCTCGCTGAACGCCGCCAGGCCGGAATGCGCGAGCGGAGCACGGCCGCTTTTCACTTCGATGGCTACCAGCCTGCGGCCTGCGCGCAGCACAAAATCCACTTCGCGGTTGCCGTCACGCCAGTAGAACAATTCGCACACACCACACGCGGCGGCGTTGGCCAGATGCGAGCCAACGGCGGATTCGGTCAAGCGCCCCCAGAACTCGCCGTCGGCGCGGGCCTCGGCGGGCGTGAGTCCGGATTGCGCGGTGAGCAGCGCCGTGTTGAGGACCTGCAGTTTGGGGCTCGATCCGCGGCTGCGTACAGTTGCACCGGCGAATTTTGGCAGGCCGGTGAGCATACCGGCACCAGCGAGCAGTTCCAGATAGTGCGCCAGGGTGGTGGTGTTCCCGGCGTCGTGGAGCTGGCCAAGCATCTTTGTGTACGAGAGCACCTGTCCCGAATAGCGGCATCCGAGCTCGAACAAGCGCCGCAGGAGTGCGGGCTTGTCCACGCGAGTGAGCAACAATACATCGCGCGAGATCGTCGTCTCCACCAGCGCATCAAGCAAATAGCGTCGCCAGCGCAGCGGATCGTCCATCAGCGGCGCCGCACCGGGATAGCCGCCGAAGTAGATGTACTGCTCCAGCGAACAGCCAAAGGCGGCGCGCATCTCGGCGAATGACCAATGTGGCAGGTGCAGAATCTCGAAGCGTCCGGCAAGGCTTTCCGCCAGTCCACGCTGCACCAGCAGCGGCGCCGAGCCGAGCAGCACCACGCGTAGCGGTACGCGGGTGCGCGTGTCCTCGTCCCAGAGGCGCTTCACCGACTCCGACCAGCCTGGGATTTTTTGCACTTCGTCCAAAGCCAACACCGCGCCGCGTTTGCCGGCGTCCTTCGCCACCAGGCGGGCGCGCGCCCACTGCGCAGCCAGCCAGGCCGAATCGCGCAACGCGGGCTCGTCTGCAGAAACGAAGATGCTGGGACGGTCGATTTGCGCCAGCACCTGCTGCACCAGCGTAGTTTTGCCGACCTGGCGCGGGCCGGCCACCACGTGCAGGAATCGCCGCGGCTCGCCCAGTCGGGTGGCGAGCACGGCGGCGTGGTCACGCTGAAAGATCAAGTTTGAGGATTCGCTCATCATGGTGAGTGTTTTTACTCAATAGTTTGAGTAAAAGCAAACGCAGCTACGAAGAACAGACGGATTGCGATTACTTCAAGGACAACTTACTGCATTCGACTGCATCCGAAAGCACATCCCAGCGCTCGTTCCAGCCACGCCTGCGAAACAAGTAAACTTTCCCCGGAATATTCGTCTGCGGCGTTGACTCTGCTATTGAGGATTACATTACTCTGCGACATTGATCGCCTGCGCAGGGCGGTTGGCCTTGAGCGGGCGGTCTGTCGCATGGATGGCGACAGTCGTGTTGAGATCGATGCGATTTTCATCAGATTTCAACTTCGCTCGCGATTTTCCTGCTTATTCAGAGAGTCCCTGGCGTACTTCGCAGCCCGAGCAGTGCGCCCCGCATCCGCCCACATCAGATCTGCTCGCAGCACGACTCCCCGCGGATCCCTGATCGCAGCGTCCCTGCTGATCCATCATCGGCGCCACGCAGAAGCGATAGCTCCCGGGTTCTGGCAGTGCGCTCACTTCGCGTCCTGCGACTCCCCGAGCTGATTCAACTTGCCCGACTCGAGAAGCGCTGTGCGCATGTGGTCGGGGATTGCAGCCGAGCCCAGAGTGCCGTCCTCGTTGATACGGGCATACACGCGGGTGGCGCGGCCCTCATTCACCGTGATGCCGGTGGTCGCGTTGAGGGCCTTGCAGTCCCAGTGCAGCGTGCTCCGGCCAACCTTGGCGAGCGTCATGATGCAGCGGATGCGGTCACCGTAGGCCGCAGGTCCGATGAACCGGAAGTGGATCTCCCCCATCACGAAGGTGGTGCGGTCCTTGCGGATCATCTCGTCTATCGGGTAGCCGAGCGCCCGGAAGAGATCGTGTTCGGTATCGTTCACCCAGGCGAGCATGCGCGGGTAGTACACCAACCCGAAGGGATCGCTCTCGCCCCAAGCCACGGTGAGTTCGCGCCAGTACATCAGCATCTCTGTACCCCTGTTTCCTGCGTTTAGCCGTTGATGTTAAACCGCCGCTGGGGCGGGATGAACAGGGATTTTCGGTAAGAGGTCGGGCGCGGGGGCTAGTCGCCGCTCTCGTCGAGCAGTTCGATGCGCGCGCGGATTTTGGCGAGCAGGCGGATCAGCTGGCGCGTTTCGGCCGCACCGAGCACCCCGAAGATCTCGCCCATCGAGTGCTGGTGGTCGGTGGCCATGCGTTGGAAGGTGTCCTCGCCCGCGTCGGTCAGGCTTACCACGCTCACCCGCCGGTCGGCCGCGTGCCCCCCGCGCACGATCAGGCCGTCTGCTTCCATGCGATCGAGCAAGCGCGTGATGTTGCCCCGCGAGGCAATCAGGCTGGCGGCCAGTTCGCTGGTTGGCAGGCTATGGCCGGGGCTTCGCTGCAGGTTGGCGAGCACGTCGAACCGCGACAACGATCCGCCGTGACCGTCGCGAAAGCGCGCGGTCGAGAACTGCTCCAGGCGCTTGGCGCACTTGAGGAGTTGCAGTTCACCGCGCACCGCGTCTTTTGATTCTGCTGCGCGTTCGCGCCCTGCCATTGCCCTGCCCGTGAGCCGGAATCCCAAAAAGTTTACACCTAAACAAAGCGGGGATATGCTTTACACGTAAACTAATCGAGTACCACCTTGTGAAAATCCTTTGCCTGGGCGGCGGCCCCTCTTCGCTGTACTTTTCCATTCTGATGAAGCGTCAGGATCCGCGTCACTGCATCACGGTGCTCGAGCGCGGCCAGCGCGACTCCACCTGGGGTTTCGGTGTGGTCTTCTCCGACGAGACCCTGCGCGGTTTTCTCGACGCCGATCCGTTGAGCTACAAGCGCATCGTCGAGGAGTTCGCCTACTGGGACCGTATCGAGACGACCATCCACGGTCACACCGTGAGCAGCGGTGGTCACGGCTTCTGCGGCATGTCGCGGCTCAAATTACTGAATATCCTGCAGGAGCGCTGCGACTCGCTTGGCGTGGATCTGCGCTTCGGTGTGGACGTGAAGAGCGCCGATGACATCCCGCTGGAGGACTACGACCTGGTCGTTGCCGGCGACGGCGTGATGTCGATGCTGCGCGAGGCGCATGCAGCCGAATTCGGCACCAGCACCGACATGCGGCACAACAAATTCTGCTGGCTGGCCACCAGCGCCCCGGTGGAGAACTTCCGTTTCATTTTCCGGCATGACAAGAACGGCTGGTGGTGGGCGCACGCCTACCGTTACGAGGCGGGTGCCGCCACCTGGATCGTCGAGTGCAGCGAAGAGACCTGGCAGGCAGCCGGCATGGATACGGCCTCCGAGGACGATACCCGGCGCTATTGCGAGACGCTGTTTGCAGAGGACCTGGCGGGTCACCCGCTGATCACCAACCGCTCGGTCTGGCGCACATTCCCGGTGGTCCGCAACGAGCGCCTCAGTTGGCGCAACGTGGTGCTGGTCGGTGATGCGGGCCGCTCGGCGCATTTCTCTATCGGCTCGGGCACCAAGCTCGCCATGGAGGATGCGATCACGTTGGCGGGCTGTTTTGCGAAATGCGCCGACGATGTGCCCGCCGCGCTCGCCGAGTATCAGGCCATGCGCAAGCCCGAGGCCGACCGCCTGCAGCGCACCGCCGTCACCAGTCTCGCCTGGTTCGAGCACGTCGACCGTTACGCTGCTGTGCAGGGGCCCGAGCAGTTCGCTTTCAACATGCTCGTGCGCAGCAAGCGCATCACCTACGAGAACCTGAAGTTGCGCGATCCGGAGTACATCGCCGGACTCGATCGGGCCTTCGCGCAGATCGTGCGGGATGCCACCGGCTTTGCCGACATCGACACGGACCACCCGGTACCGCCGATGTTCCAGCCTTTGCGCATCGGGTCGCTGCGACTCGAGAACCGCGTGCAGATGTCGGCCATGTGCCAGTACAGCGCGGTGGATGGTCTGCCCACGGACTGGCATCTGGTGCACTACGGCGCGCGTGCCGTGGGCGGCGTGGGACTCATCAATTCCGAGATGCTCTGCATCGCCCCCGAGGCCCGCATAACCCACGGCTGCGCAGGGTTGTGGTCCGAGTCGCAAGCGGATGCCTGGTCGCGGATCGTGGCCTTCGTGCACGGGAATTCAAATGCGGCCATCTGCGCGCAACTCGGTCACGCCGGGCGCAAGGGTGCTACCTGTATTCCGTGGCAGGGTGGTTCGGATGTGCCCTTGCCCGAAGGCGGCTGGGATCTGGTATCGGCCTCGCCCATCCCTTGGGCCGCGGGTTCGCAGGTCCCGCGCGAGGCGACGCCTGAAGACATGGATCGCGTGATCGCGCAGCACGCGGCGGCCGCGGTTCTGGCCGAGCGCGCCGGATTCGACATGATCGAGCTCCATTTCGCGCATGGCTACCTGCTCTCGTCGTTCATCAGCCCGCTCACCAATCACCGAACTGATGCCTACGGTGGCGACATCGCGGCACGGATGCGCTTTCCGCTGGAAGTGGTGGCGGCGGTGCGTGCCGTATGGCCTGCGCCGCGGCCACTCTCGGTGCGCATCTCGGCCAGCGATTGGGCCGGGGAAGGGCTGCCCGAGCGCGATCTGGTGGCGCTCGCAAAAATGCTGAAGGCCGCCGGCGTGGACATCATCAACGTGTCCACCGGGCAGGTGGTGGAAGACCAGGACCCCGAGTACGGCCGCATGTACCAGGCGCCCTTTGCCGACTGCGTACGCAACGAGGCGGGTGTGCCCACCATCGTGGCCGGCAACGTCGTCAGCGCGGACCAGTGCAACACGCTGATAGCCGCAGGCCGCACCGATATGGTCGCGCTCGCGCGCCCGATCATGGACGATCCGCACTTCGTGCTCTCCGCCGCCGCGCGCTACAACCACCGTGGGCAGTTCTGGCCGCCGCAGTATCTCGCGGGCCGCGGGCAGCTTTTCTCGGAGGCCTCCAAAGCCGGCGCTGAGATGCAGGACCTGCGCCTTGCGGCCAAGCCGCCGAAACCTGCGGAGGCGTTGGCGATTGCGGTGGCGAGAGGTGAGTTGAGCGGTTGACCGGAAGCGCTGTTCATCATGCAGAATCAGGCTCCCACCCCGGCGCCACCAACCTCCGCCGCCCGTCGTGCGAGCGGGCAATGCCAGGTTCATTCAGCGCCTTTCGATCCCAGAGTTCGCAGGTGACTTGTTTGTGCTTCTGGTCGAGGCCTTCGCAGTAATTGCTGTAGCGGCAGATCTGGATCTCTTCGCCGTGCCCCGAGCGCACCTTGAGGAACCAGTCCGGGTCGGCGAGCGCTTGCCGCGCGAGGCCGATGACATCGGCCTTGTTCTCCTGCAGCAGGGTTTCGGCTTGCTGGAAGTTGTGGATGCCGCCGCAGACAACCACGGGCGTTGCGAGTCCGTCGGCGCGAATGGCGGCGCGTATTGCCGCGGTGGGCTCGACGTTGCGCAGGAAGGGGCCACGCGCATCCGAAAGGTACTGCGGCATGCACTCGTAACCGGATCGACCGGTATACGGGTAGGCAGCCCAGCCGGGCTTGGGTTGCGCGGCGTCCTCGAACTTTCCGCCGCGTGAGAGCGAGATGAAATCCATGCCGGCCTTCGCAAAAGCGCGGCCGTAGAACGCCGCGTCCTCCACCGTGTTGCCGCCCTCGATGCATTCCTCGCTCAGGAACCTGCAGCCGACCAGCGTGTCCCCGCCCACCGCAGCGCGCACGGCGTGGTAGACCTCGAGTGGCAGGCGCATGCGCGCGGCAGGCGAGCCGCCGTAGCCGTCGTCGCGCTCGTTAAGGCGCGAGAGAAAGGAGGCCATGGTGTAGGCGTGGGCGTAGTGGAGTTCCACGCCATCGAAACCCGCCTCCCGCGCGCGTGCCGCAGCGGCTGCAAACAACCCTGGCAAAACCGCGGGAAGTTCACGGATGTGTGCGTGCTCCATGTCGCCTACGCGCTCGCGCAGCCCCATGCGCAGGCTTTCGAGTTCATGCGGTGGCAGCACATCGGCGAGTGCAGTGTCATCCATCGCCGCGAGTCGCGCGCGCAGCGGCGCTTCGTCTTCTGTAGTGCCACCCAGCCGCTCGCGCAGGGCATCGTCCACGCGCAGGTGGCGTTCAAAAAACACCGCGCGTTCCGGGCGGCGCCGGATGCGCAGGAAATCGATCAGCTGGATCAGTAGCAGCGTCTCGCCGCCGCTCGCCTCGCGCACCGCCTCCACCACGCGCCGCAGCCCCGGCATGAAACGGTCATGCCCGATACGCAGCAGCGGCCCGCTTGGCACATCACGAATGCCCGTGGCCTCGAGCACGATCGCACCTGGTCTGCCTTGGGCAAAACGCGCGTACCACTGCACCACATCGTCCGTGACCTCGCCTTCCTCGGTGGCTCGCCACGGCACCATCGCCGGGATCCACGTGCGTTGCGCGAGCGTATGCAGGCCGATCCGCAGCGGCGTGAAGAGCTTTGAGTTCGCCGCTTCCAGCGCTGTCGGCCAGGTGTCGCCGACGGCCGTATGGCGGATTCTCTCGGGTGGCTTCCACACGGCAATGACCTGCCTGAATACATGAAAAGAAACTATTTTAGGTTTGAAACAAATAGGCCACAATCACAATCTCGCGCCCGGTGCTGGTCCGGCGGGCGCGGAGTGGCTAGATTGTCCCGACACCACAGTACCCGGTGATTTTTCATGGCGGAGAGGTCGTTCAGCGAGGAAGTCGAGCTGCTGCGCGCAGGCGCCGGCACAGAACTCCACATGGAGGGCATCCTTGCGGTCACCAAGGCGCTGCTGCAGTCGGGCGTGGCCTATGTGGGCGGCTATCAGGGTGCCCCCATCTCGCACCTGATGGACGTGCTTAACGACGCCCAGGAAATCCTGTCCGAGCTCGGCGTGCACTTCGAGACCAATGCCTCCGAGGCCGCGGCCGCGGCCATGCTGGCCGCCTCGGTCAATTACCCGTTGCGCGGCGCCGTTACCTGGAAATCCACCGTCGGGACCAACGTGGCTTCCGATGCGCTCGCCAACCTCGCTTCAGGTGGGGTCACGGGCGGCGCGCTGATCGTGATCGGCGAGGATTACGGCGAGGGTTCCAGCATCATGCAGGAGCGCTCCCACGCTTTTGCCATGAAGAGCCAGATATGGCTCCTCGATCCGCGCCCGCACCTGCCGCTGATCACCGAGATGGTCGAGAAGGGCTTCGAGCTCTCCGAGGCCAGCAACACGCCCGTGATGCTCGAGTTGCGCATTCGCGCCTGCCACGTCTACGGCCGTTTCACCGCCAAGGACAACCGGCCACCGGTCATGACGGTACGGGAGGCAGCCGCCAATCCGGTGCGCGACACCAGCCGGATCGTGTTGCCGCCCGCCAATTTCGTGCATGAGCGGGAAAAGATCGAGCAGCGCTGGCCAGCGGCGCTGCGCTTCATCAAGGAACACCGGCTTAACGAGTTTTTCGGCGCCGGTGAGGACGTCGGCATCGTGGTGCAGGGTGGTCTGTATAACAGCCTGATCCGCGCACTGCGCATCCTCGGACTCTCGGATGATTTCGGCGAGACGCGCATCCCGCTTTACTGCCTGAACGTGACCTATCCGCTGCTCGATGATGAGCTCCTCAGTTTCTGCGAGGGCAAGCGCGCCGTGCTGGTAGTGGAGGAAGGCCAACCCGATTTCATCGAGCAGGCTTTCAGCAAGACGCTGCGCCAGGCGGGCTCCAACGTACAACTCTTCGGCAAGGGCTGCCTGCCCGCCTGGGGCGAGTACACCGCAGAAGCCATCCTCGGCGGCGTGCGCAAATTTCTTGAGGTCGCGGCACCGGCCATGCTGGTTCCGCCGCCTGCGCGGGTTCCTGCGGCGGTGCAGTCCTTCGATCCCGCAGCTCCCGCACACATACCCGTGCGCGATCTCACGGATGTGGTGCCGCCGCGCCCCGCCGGCTTTTGCACGGGTTGCCCCGAGCGCCCCATTTTCAGCGCCATGAAGCTCCTGCAGCAGGAGACGGGCCCCATGCATGTCAGCTGCGACATCGGCTGCCACCTCTTCTCCATCCTGCCGCCGTTCAGTATCGGCAACACCACCATGGGCTATGGGCTCGGTGGCGCGGGCGGTTCGGCCTTCAATGCGAAAGGCGCGGCGCCGGTGGTGAATGTGATCGGCGACGGCGGCTTCTGGCACAACGGGCTCACCAGCGGTATCGGTGGTGCGGTCTTCAACCAGAACGACAACATCTTCCTGATCGTCGACAACAACTACTCCGCCGCCACGGGCGGGCAGGACATCCCGTCCTCGCGCGGCGCACCGGGCAACCGCAAGGGCAACAATTCGATCGAGCGCGCAGTGGAGGGGGTGGGGGTCAACTGGATCCGCACCGTCGACACCTATGACGTGGCCGCCGTGAAAGAAACGCTACGCGAGGCGGCGGAGTCTGGCGTGTCCGGGCCCAAGGTCATCGTGGCGCGCAATGAGTGCATGCTGAACAAACAGCGACGGGTGAAGCGCGAGCGCTCCGACGCGCTGAAGGCTGGCCTGCGCGTGAGCCGTAGCCGCTTCTACGTCGATGCCGATACCTGCACGGGCGATCACGCCTGCATGCGTCTCTCGGGTTGCCCCTCGCTTACCTTGCGCGACAACCCGAACCCACTTCGTGAGGACCCGGTTGCCTACGTCGATAACTCCTGTGTGGGCTGCGGTCTCTGCGGCGCCAATGCCCACGCGGCCGTGCTATGCCCGTCCTTTGCCCGCGCCGATCTGGTGAGCAACCCCGGCTGGAGCGAGCGGCTGCTGCATGACATCCGCCACGCAGTGATCGGTGCGCTGCAGCGCTGGTCGGAGCGGCGACGCGGGCGCCGCTTGGCGGTGCTTGGCGCATGAGTGCGGTTCGGCCCACCACGATTGCTATCACCGCGCTGGGTGGGCAGGGCGGCGGCGTTCTTGCCGACTGGGTCCGCGCGCTTGGCGAGGGCAACGGCTATCTGACCCAGTCGACCTCCGTGCCGGGTGTGGCCCAGCGCACTGGCGCCACGGTGTATTACCTCGAGCTGTTTCCCGTTGCCACCGCCTTGGGGCGCGAGCCCGTGCTGTCCCTGTTCGCGGTGCCGGGCGATGTGGATATCGTGATTGCCGCGGAGCTCATGGAAGCAGGACGGGCTATTCAGCGCGGTTTTGTCACGCCGGACCGCACGCTCCTGATCGCCTCCAGCCATCGCGCTTATGCCGTTTCCGAGAAAACCGCCCAAGGTAATGGCATTGCCGATTCCGCCGCGGTTATCGAAGCCGCCAGCGCGGCTGCCCGGCGCTTCCTGCATCTGGACATGCAGGCGATTGCCGATGCCTCGGGTTCGATGATCAGCGCTGCTCTTTTCGGGGCGCTCGGCGCCTCGGGTGCCTTGCCCCTGGGGCGCGAGGCTTATGAGGCGGTGATCCGCGCCGGTGGCGTGGGTGTTGCGGCCAGCCTGCACGCCTTTGGCGTCGGCTGGGACCGCGTGGCGGCAGCGCCCGTATCGTCCGAGCAGCCTGCATTACCGCCCGCTGCACCGGAGCTGCCCGCGGGCTCACCGCTCGCTGCGCGTATTCGTGATCGCCTGCCGCAGCCTCTGCATGCCACTGCCTGGGAAGCCTGTTGCCAACTGGTCGATTACCAGGATGCGCGTTATGCCGAACACTACCTCGGCCTGCTGGAGGGCGTGGTCGCGCTCGAGCGTGGCGCCGAGGGGCATGCGCTGGGGCAGGCCACCGCGCGGCACCTTGCGCTGTGGATGTGTTTCCAGGACGTGATCCGTGTGGCCTCGCAGAAGACGCGCGCCGCGCGCTATGCCGATATCCGGCGCGAGGTGCACGCAGCCGACGGCGAACTGGTGTATCCCGTGGAGTTCATGCATCCGCGGCTCGAGGAAGTCTGCGACCTGATGCCTCCGGCCTTAGGGCGCTGGGTGCTAGGGCGCGCCGGTCTCAGGCGATGGCTGGAACGTTTTTTCCGCAAGGGTCGTATGGTGCAGACCTACAGCCTGCGCGGTTTCCTGATGCTCGGTTTTCTGGCGGCGCTGCGTCCCTGGCGCCGCCGGACCCTGCGTTATGCGCTGGAGCACGAGCGCATCGCGGCCTGGCTCGCGCGGGCAGCCGAGGCCGCGCAGCGGGGAGACCTCGCGTTCGCCACGGAAATCATCCGCTGCCAGCGTCTGCTGAAGGGCTATTCGGACACGCAGGCGCGGGGCTGGCGCAACTTCAGCCGGATCATGGATCATGTGGGCGCCAAGCCTGCCGGAGCGATCCACGCCGCGGACGTGGAGCGCCTGCGCGAGGCGGCGCTGGCCGACGAAGACGGCAAGGCGCTGGCAGCGGCCCTCGCTGCCTGAAAAAATTTATCACACACGCAACCCGAAAAATCCACAGGAGGCTCTCCCATGAACAGTGCGCAGGTACTCTCCGGTCTTGCCGCAGGGCTTGCCAGCGGCGGCATCGAGGTCGTGGACCTCAGCGTGACGCTGAGCCCCGAAACCCCGGTCATCCGGCTGCCGGATGTTTTCGCGCAGTCGCCCGGTGTTTCCTTCGAGGCGATTTCCGAGTACGACGCGCCCGGCGCCGGCACCTGGTACTGGCGCACCATCCGTATGGGTGAGCACACCGGCACGCACTTCGATGCACCGGTGCATTGGACCACCGGCAAGGATCACGCGGCCAACGCCACCGACACCATCGCGCCGCAGCGTCTGGTCGGTCCGGCCTGTGTCATTGACAAGAGCGCCGAGGCGGCGATCAACCCGGACACCCTGCTCACGGTGGAAGATGTGCATGCGTGGGAAGCGCAGCACGGACGCATTCCCGCCGGCGCGTGGGTGCTGATGCGCACCGACTGGTCCAAGCGAGACGCGGCCGAAGACTTCCTGAACGACTCGCACACGCCCGGGCCTGACAGTGCGGTGATGCGCTTCCTGATCGAGCAGCGCGATGTGCAGGGCTTCGGTGTGGAAACGGTAGGCACCGATGCCGGACAGGCCGGCGGCTTCGATGTGCCGTTTCCCTGTCACACGCTGATGCACGGCGCCAACAAATTCGGGCTGGCGAGTCTGGCCAACCTCGACCGCTTGCCGCCCACGGGCGCGATCATCGTGGCCGCGCCGCTCAAGCTGAAGAACGGCTCGGGTAGCCCCTTGCGGGTGATTGCCTTGGTGCCGCGCTGAGCGCGGCGCTGTCGGGCGGCCCGGTCCGGACCGCCCTCTGACTCAATTGAGGGCGCAGGGCTGGCGGTCAAGCCACGTGTTTGCCGCCTTTGCCCGCACCATTCCCAGCCCGTACAGGGGGTCACGTCCGGGGACGCCCAAATCAAGCGCCGTGACGTTCAGCGACGTGCGGATGGTTTCGCTGTCACAGGCAGGATGACGACTCCAGACCAAGGCTGCTACGCCGGCCACGTGAGGTGTCGCCATCGATGTGCCGCTGTAATAGTCGTAGTCGAAAGCCGTGGTGTCGAAGGTCAGGGTGACAGGACTGCCGAGGTAGGCATCCCGCAGGCCTACGCCGGTGGCACGGTCCGTGCCCACAACCGGTATCGACACCCGCGTAGTTCCCAACGTGCCGTAGACGGGTCCGGTTTCACCGGATTGGTTGTATACGAGCGCTCCCACACCACCGGCCGCCTCGCAACTCTGTGCCTTGACCGCAAAGGTGGCTGTGCCGCGTTCGATCAGGCAGATCGCGCCTTGTGCGTCGATGCAGTCGGCAGATGTCTCGGCGAGACCACAATCGGCCAGCGGGGCTGACACGGGGTTGGCGGGAATGGGGAAGTTGTCCATCGGGATCACTCCGATGCTACCGAGAGGGCTTTGCAGGGTGGCGTTGCTCACGGTTCCGCGTGGCACCGTCGACAACACGCTGACGCCCGGTGCGGCGAAGGTCACGCGGTTGTTGCGGTTGGAGAACGGGGCTCGTCGCAGGTTCTGGTCGATGGCAGCCACGGAGATCACGCTCGCATAGGAGGCCGGAAACGAATAACGCGTGTCGCCGTCGTTCCCGGCCGCCGCCACCGCGATCACACCCGCGGCGCGCGCGGCCCTGAAAGCCGCGCTCTCCAGGGTGGAGGGGGCATCCCCTCCCAAGCTCATGTTGACGACCCTTGCGCCGGCGGCCAGGCAGCGATCCAGCGCCGCGACCAGATCCGAGGAATACATCCAGGTGCCGTCATTGCCGAAGACGCGGACGATATGCATCGGCGCTCCCGGGAACACGCCCAACACACCGACCGTATTGTTTTTCGCGTTGATGGTGCCCGAGACGTGCGTGCCGTGGCCGCTGCCGTCTTCGCGCCAGGGGCCTGCCCCCAGAAGGTCGTTAACGCCTGTCACGGTGGGTGATAACGGTTTGTCCTGGTGCCCGAGGTCATAGCCCGAGTCGATCACGCAGAGCTTGACGCCCGCGGAGCGCACGCCCGGCAGGCCTTTTGCCTGTACCAGGCTGATTCCGTAGGGCGTTATCTGCTGGCTCGCTGTCGTGCCGCTCGGCAGGATATCGGCGCCACTCGGTTTGGCCCGGACCACGCCAACGGGAACGCGCACGGGATCTGGCTCCATGAATTCAACCGCAGGATCCCGCGCCATCGCGGCGGCTTCGGCAGGCGTGAGTCGCAGGGCGGCGGCGTGGTGATTCGGCAGTTCGCGCTCTACGCGCAGGCCGCTCCGAGGCCCACTGCGTAGCGCGCCGGCAGCCACACCCTCGCGGTATTTCACGATGTAGCGTTCTTCGGGGTCCTTGCCTGCCAGGGCCGCAGGCCCGGTGCCCAAGCCCAGAACGCCCGTCAGTAGCATCAACGCGCAACGGTGTTTCATCCCGCTCCCTGCTTGCGATGACGATCGGGGTAAGTCTAGCCGATCACTGGGGTCATCCTGAAGACGGCCACTGGATTGTCAAGCGGTGTGCATCTGCACGATCTCGAAGAGGTAGCCATCCGGGTCACGGATGAACGCCACGCTCACATTCCACTGCTCCAGATGTTGCGGTTCGGAGACCGCCTCGGCGCCTGCTGCCACGGCGCGTGCGTAGAGTCCCGCGCAGTCATCGGTGTCGAGATAGAGTTTCCAGAGCCCGTTGCCGTGCTGGATGGGCCCGCTGTAGTCGTGATGGTGTGCGAGCTGCAGGCGGTTGCCGCTGGCGCCGGCAAGGACCACCTCGCTCACGCCCGGGATCTCGATGCGATGGGTCACGGCGAGTCCGAGCGCCTCCTCGTAGAAGCGCACGCTGCGCGCGAGGTCGGTGACGTTGATGCAGTACTGGTCGAGGCTGGCGCGCATGCTGGCTCCGTCGTGTGTGTGTTTCAGGGGGTGGCCCGGAAGAGGCTGCGCTGGGGGCCGATGCGGGCTGCCAGCGCGTCTAGCGCGGCGCGGTCGAAGCCGTAGAAAGCGGCTGCGTTGCCGCCCAGCATGGCCTCGATCTCGGACTCGGGCAGCCCCCGGAAGACCTCGATCATCATCTGCTGCGTGAGCGGCCAGGTGCCTTCGGGGTGCGGATAATCCGAGCCCCACATGATCGTCTGCAAGCCGATCTGGTGGCGCAGCTCTGCTTCGCGGCGTGACATCGCGGAACTGCCCACGCGCACGTTGCGCCGGAAGTACTCGCTGGGCTTCATGCTCAGGTGCTGCTTGTAGCCCGTGCCGAGTTTGGCTGAGAAGTGGTGGTCACCGTAGCGCTGGTCCATCAGCTGCAGCAGTTCCGGCACCCAGATCGTGCTGCCCTCGGTGACCGCCACGCGCAGCCCCGGAAAGCGCTCGAAGACGCCGCCCCAGATCATGAACACCAGCGGCCGTGTGAGCCACCACGCCACCTCGGTCACGTAGATGCCGAGCGCGCCGGGCAGTGCGACTGCCGGTTCGTCGCCGGCCTGAACGCCGAAGATGGAAGCGCCGAAGTATTCCTCCATGGGCGCTGCGCCCGAGTGGAAGTGGATCACCATCCCGAGGTCCTGGCAGGCGGCCCAGAGCGGCTCGTACTTGGGGTGATGGTAGGGCGACTGCCCGGTCATCATGTGCGGCAGCATGATGCCCCGCAGGCCGCTCTCTCGCGCCCATTTCACTTCCTGCACCGCCACGTCCACGCCCCAGTAAGGCGTGATCAGCGCGAGCCCGAAGCGGCGCAGCGGGCAGGCCGCCACGAACTCCGAGAGCCAGCGGTTGTGCGCGCGGATGCCGGCCCACTGCAGTTCAGGCACCACACCCACCGGCATCAGGCCGAGATCCCCACCAAAGGGCGGTGAGTTCTGCTCGGTGAGGCCGTCGACGAAGAGGATCTCGGCGGCCACGCCATCAGCATCGAGGATCTCGTTGCGCCGCTCGCTGTCCCAGGCGCCGGCGAGTCCGTGCGACTTGTCCTCGGCCCAGCGGTTGCTTTCGGCGCGCATCTCCAGCATGTCGCCCGCCTGCGCAAGCGCCGCCATGCGTGCCGCGTGCTGCAGGTCGAATTCGGCGCGGTACTGCGGGTCCAGGTATTCCCGGTAAACCTCGGGTCGAGGGCCGGCATGGCCGTCGGAGGATATGACGAGATAGCGATCCATGGTGGTTTCTCCGTGTTCAGGCATCGCGCAGTTGCTGCAGTTCGCTGGCATCGAGCGTGATGCGGGTGGCGGCGATGCTCTCGCGCAACTGCGCGGCGCTGCTCGCGCCAATGATCGGGATGGTGGGCAGCGGTTGCGAGCAGAGGTAGGCGAGCACCACAGCGTTGATATCGCAGCCGTGGCGCGCGGCCAGTGTCTGCAGCACGGGCAGCTTGCGGCGGTTGGTGTCGTGGTCGTAGACGCCGGCGATATCGGAGCCCATGGCCTCGCCCGTCTTGCCGGCCGCGAGTTTGCTGAAATAGCCGCGGCTCTGGCCCGAGTAGGGGATTTGCGGCAACCCGGCCGCGTGCGGCGCCTGGTGCCCGTCCTCGTAATAGGCGCCGGGGGCGTAGCCCGCGATCACCGCGCGATCGGGTTCGGCGAGGCCCCACATGGGTTGCGAGGCGCCGAAGCCCGGGTGCCCGCGCAAGGCGGCGTAGGCCTGCGCTTCCTGAATGCGCGCGGCAGTCCAGTTGGAGCAGCCGAAGAGCCGTATCTTGCCCGCCTGCTGCGCGGCGATCAGTGCGTCCATGATCTCTGCGGCCGGGCGCGAGGGATCATCGCGGTGCAGCCAGTAGAGATCGACACAGCCGGTTTTCAGGTGCTCCAGGCTCTCGCCGAGGTCTTGTTCCATCAGCGCCGTTGTCACGCGCAGCGCGAAGTCGCCGGCGCGGTAGTCGAACTCGCAGCCCTTGGTGGCGAGCAGGTAGCTGTCGCGTGGCCGATCGGCAAGGAGTTCGCCCAGCATGCGCTCGCTGGCCGCGCGCGGGATATCCGGGATCCAGTCGCCGTAGGAGTGCGCGGTGTCCAGGAAGTTGCCGCCCGCCCCGAAATACACCTCGAGCAGTTCGCTTGCGCCCGCGCGGTCCTTGGCAGTGCCGAACATATTGGTGCCCAGGCAGAGCTGGCTGGGGGCAATGGCAAAGCCGGGCAGGGGGATGGTTTTCATCGTGTGTGCGTCAGTGGCCACGGATGGCCGCGAGGGTGGGGCCGATGCGATCGGCCACCGGTGTGAGTGCCGCCACATCGAAGCCATAGGCCTTGGCCGCGTTAAGACCCAGGATGTCTCGGATTTCCTGCTCGGGGTAGAGCGCGAAGGTCTCGTTCAGGGCTTTCATGGTGTTGGGCCAGGTACCCTCGAGGTGCGGGTAGTCCGAGCCCCACATCAGGCGGTCAACGCCGATCTGGTGGCGGAAGCGGCCCTCGTGCTCGGGCATGAAGGAAGCGCCGATCCAGCAATTGCGCGCGAAGTAGCCGCTGGGCGTGAGGCTGAGACCGCGGCTGAAGTGCTTGAACATCGGGCTCGCTGCCTTGAATTCCAGCACGCGGAGCTTTTCGGCCACCCAGCCCACGCCGGTCTCGGTGAGCATGTACTTGATGTCGGGATGGCGCTCGAACACGCCACCCCAGAGCATCGCGGTGAAGGGGCGTTGCGCCCACATGTCCACCTCGGAGATGAACATTGCGGTGGCCGAGGGCAGGTCACCGTAGTCGGGCGACCAACCCGAGTGTGATTGCACCGGTAGCCCGAGTTCCGCACACACCGCCCACAGCGGCTCGTAGCGCGGGTGATGGTAGTAGGGGTGCGAGCCGGTGGAGGAGGGCAGCAGCACGCCGCCCCAGAGTCCCATCGCCCGCGCGGCGCGGATTTCCGCCACCGTGGCATCGATATTCTCGACATCGATCAGCGCGACACCCGCATGGCGGGACGGGTTCGCGCTGCAGAAATCCGCGAGCCAGCGGTTGTAGGCCTGGCAGCCCGCAAAGCTCTGCTCCGGCGTGACCGGGTAGCGGTATTGCATCAAGCCCGCGCCGAACGGCGCCATCTGCGGAAAGATCACTTCGCCGGCGATGCCGTCGGCGTCCAACTCGCTGATGCGCACCGCGGCGTCAAACTCGCCGCGCCGTGGCGCAAAGGGGCTGCTGGCATCACCGAGCATGCCGAGGATGTCGGCATCGCTCAGCTTCAGCGTGGGGTCGGAGAAGGCCCGCATGCGCGCGCCGCCCTCACCGGCCTGCTCGGCGTAGGTCTGCACGGCTTCCTGGTCGAAAAACGTGCCCGCTCGGGCGTACATCTCGCGGGCATAGGCAAGCCACCACGCATTCGCCGCTGCGTGGTGTTTCGCGGGCATGTACGCGTTGTAGGTGGCGGGCAGGGCGCCGGCGTGGCAGTCGGAGCTGATGACCAGCAGGCGTTGCATATCAGTCGAGCCCCATGTGGCGCAATTCGATGGGGCACTCGCCGCGGGCGAGCTTCTGCGCGCGCTCGACCAGCGTTGCCTCCATGGTCTCGCGCCCGATCATGATCACGAAGTCGCCGTTGCGGATGCCGGCGATGGCGAAGTGCGCCAACTCGTCGAGATCCTGCACCGGCAGGTTCCAGCCGGCCTTTTTAGCGCCCTCCATGAAGTCGTCGAAGGTGGTTTCGCGCGCGGCATCAACCTGCTTGGCGCGGGCGAGTTCCTGCGGGCGATTGCGTTTGGTGGTCCAGATGCCGGTGTTCAGCATGCCGCCCGAGGGGTAGAAGATCGCGGCCCGCAGCTTGGTGCCGCGGCCTTCCAACTGCGCGCCCAGGCACTCGGTCATGGTCGAGACGGCCGCCTTGCTGGAGGCGTAGACCACCTGCTGGGCGAGCGGCGAAATGCCGCCATCGCCCGAGGAGGTGTTCATCACGAAGCCTTCCTCGCCGGATGCGATCATGCGCGGCACGAAGGCCTGCACCCCGTGGGCCACACCGAGCACGTTCACGCCGTGCACCCACTGGAAATCCGCGGACTCGGTCTCCCAGAGGTCGAGGTTCGGCGCCGAGACGCCCGCGTTGTTGCAGAGGATGTGGCAGGCGCCGTGCTTCTCGAAGACGGTGTCAGCGAGCGCCTTCACCGAGGGGTACTTGGAGACATCGCAGATCACGCCGCTCACCGCGCCGCCGAGTTCCTGTGTGGCGCGCTCGAGTGCTGCCGCCTCGACGTCGGCGATTACCACGGTCATGCCCTCGCCGAGGAAGGCCTTGGCCAGTGCCTTGCCGATCCCGCTCGCGCCACCGGTGACGACCGCTACCTTGCCCTTGAGATCCTGCATCGACGTGCTCCGTATTGGGGTTGTACCAAGTCGCCACCCTAGACCCGGAGGCCCGCCCGAGGCAATTTACAGAACGCTAACAATCCCGGCGCCCGGGCTTGCCTGTAGCCGCGGCGCAGTGCGACACCGCGGCTTGTGGGGTGCCGGGAGCCCCGCTATGGTTAGGTTTTGCCGGGGTAGACACGCCGATGCCGTCCGAACCAACCCCGGTCTACGCGCCAGAGGCCGGCGGGCGCGACCTGCGCCTCGACTTCATGCGCGGCTTCGTGATGCTGTTCGTGATCTGCGTGCACCTCGAATACCTCTCGTTCATCAATGTACTCATGTGGGAGCGGCTCGGGTATTTTTCCAGCGCCGAGGGTTTCGTCGCGCTCTCGGGCGTGGTGCTCGGCATGGTCTACCGACAGAAACTGGCCAGAGACGGATTTGCCGCCTGTGCCCGGCGGGTATGGCGGCGCGCGTTTCAGCTCTACCGGGTGAACGTCTTTGTGATTGCCAGCATCCTGCTGCTCGGCCTGCTGCCCTGGCCCGACACCTGGGTGCTCACGCACTGGCAGCCGGTGGCAGGCGGTCAGGGCTATGCGCTGTTTCCGCCTCCCGGCACGCCCTGGTGGTCGACGCTGCGCCAGAGCCTGCTGCTGCAGATCGGGCCGCACCAGTTCCAGGTGATGGGCCTCTACGTGATCGTGCTGCTGGGTGCGCCGGCAGTGTTGCTTGCGCTGCACCGCGGCTGGTGGCGCGGGGTCCTCCTGTGCAGCGTGCTGGCGTACCTCGCGAACCTTCAGTTCGAGCTGCGTCTGGACACGCTGAAGTCCGAGTACGCCTTCCCGGCGCTGTCGTGGCAGTTGCTCTTCTACGGGGGCATGGTGGCCGGGCATCACCACCGGCAGGTGTTTGGCTATCTGGTGGGCGACTCCGGGCGCTGGCTGGTGCGGATCGCGGCGCTGCTCACGGTGGTGTTTGCGCTGGCGGCCCTTGGTAATCCGGGTCGGGCCTTCTGGCCCTGGCCATTGCCCTACGAATACGGCACGGCGGCCTTCCACCGTTTTTACGACACCTGGCTCGCCAAGGAGCATCTCGCGCCACTGCGATTGCTGAACAACCTGTGTTTCTATCTGTGTTTCTTCGCGCTGCTGAGCCGTCGCTGGACGATCTGCAACAGGCTGCTCGGGTGGCTCTTGGTGCCCATTGGCCAGGCCTCGCTTTACGTCTTTATCTGGCACATCTATCTGGTCCTGGTGGTAAGTAACACCCCGGTGCCGGCCCTGCAGAACATCTGGCTGAACACCCTCATGCATCTGGGCGGCATCGCCCTGATCGGGTGGATGGTGCGCTCACGCTTCCTGTTTGCAGTGGTGCCGCGCTGATACGACTGCGCTTCCGATCCTGGCCACGGGGCTGGCGGGCTGACTCGGCCCCATTGCAGGCCCGGGTGGCATCGACTACAGTCTGAGTGCACCGTTACCTGCCCCTTGAGGTCAGATCGCCGGGGCGTCCGGAGCAGTCAACGGTTGCCAGACTCCGGGCCGACGTCCACAAAACCGTGAATTCAATTTTCAAGCGCTCAGGAGCATCAGATCTATGCGTCAATCGACACCCCGTATCAACCGTCTTGCCCTCGCGATCGCGATCGCGGCCGGCGGCACTGCCATCCCCGCAGCATTCGCGCAGGACAGCGCTGGTGGCCTCGAGGAAATCCTCGTCACCGCCCGTAAGCGGGAAGAGAACATTCAGGATGTCGCCATAGCGGTCACGGCACTCAGCCAGACCGAGATCGATCGCACCTTCGCGCGCGACCTGAAGGATCTCGCCAGCATGGCACCCAACCTGGTCATCGACGACACCTCGCAGGGCCCCGGTGGCGTGGCGGCTATCTATATCCGCGGCGTCGGCGTTGCCGACGTTGAAAAGAGCTTCGACCCCGCCGTTGGCGTGGTGATCGACCAGGTGTTCATCGGCGCTAACACCGGCGCCCTTCTGAAGAGCCTCGACGTCGGCCGCATCGAAGTGCTGCGCGGCCCGCAGGGCACGCAGTTCGGCCGTAACACCATCGGCGGCGTCATCAACGTCGAGCGCACCAAGCCCACGGGCGAGTTCGGCGGCAAGCTCCGCGCCGGCTACGCCGACTACGACACCTACAACGTCGAGGGTCTGGTGAACTTCCCCGTCACCGATACCTTGGCTGCCAAGCTGACCGCCTCCAAGCGCGAGCAGCAGGAGGGCTACTACCAGAACATCACCACCGGCGACGATGACGGCCGCGAGGACTACGAGCAGTTCGGCGCCAATCTGCTGTGGTCGCCCACCGAAGACATCGAACTCGAGTACACCTACAACTACGAGAACACGGATCAGGACACCCCGCCGCTGCTGAACAACGGGCAGGAGCGCCACCTGTTCTGCTCGGCGTTCAACTACTGCTCGCCGTCGGTTAATTCGACCATCACGGGCGATCGCTACAAGGTGGCCCGCAAGGCGATCCGTCCGCCGAAGTTCTCTGATCCCACGATCAATGTCACCGGGTTTGACCAGCTCCAGGACACCAACTTCGACGCCAACTTCAACACTGACACCCACATCGTGGAGCTGCGCTGGGATGTTGCGGAGGGCTATCAGCTCGACGCCGTCTACGGCCACTGGAATTCCTCCGAGGTGGTGTTCACCGACTGGGATGGCACGCCAGACCTGCTCTATCACACCGACCGCCCCGGCAACTGGGACCAGGACAGCCTGGAATTGCGCTTGTCCAGCACGGGCGATGGCCCCCTCACCTGGTCGGCAGGCGTGTTCCTGTGGCAGTCCAGCTTCGACATCAAGCTCCGCAGCTACATCGGTTTCGCTGGCCCCTTCATTCTGGACATCCCCCAGTACGGCTACCAGGACACCGACTCCCGCGCAGCCTTCTTCGAGGCCGACTACGCCGTCACCGACAAGTTGACCTTCACTGTGGGCGGCCGCTACTCCGAGGACGAAAAAACCTCCGCTGCTCGTGGCGTTGTCGACACCAGCAACCCGGTTGACGGCTTTGCGCCCGGCTTGAACGGAGACCCGAGCGACAAGTGGAACGAGTTCACGCCCAAACTGGGCGTCAAGTACCAGCTCACCGACGACGCCATGGTCTACGGTACCTGGAGCAACGGCTACCGCGCCGGCGGCTTCAATACCCGCGTGGCGTCCTACAGCGAAGCGACCACGCCTTACGACCAGGAGACGGTCGAGAGCTACGAGATCGGCTACAAGAGCTCGTGGATGGACAACCGCCTGCGCTTCAACACCGCCGTATTCCTGATGAAGTACGACGACAAGCAGGAAGAGCTCCACCTGCCCGACACCCTGAGTGGCACCGGCCAGAAGACGGTAGTGGCCAACGCCTCCACCGCCGAGATGAAGGGCATCGAGTTCGAGTTGCAGGCAGAGCCCACCGACAACCTCTATCTGCGTGCGAACCTGGCTTACCTGGATGCGGCCTATGACGAGTTCACCTTTTTCGATGCGCTCGTCGGGGCAGAGGTTGATTTCAGCAACCTCGACTTCCGTCGCGCACCGGAGTGGACCGGCAACATCGACATGACCTACGAGTGGGACGTCGCGGGCAACACCATGTGGGCCCGTGTTGCTTACCACTACCTCGGTGAGCACGAAACCAACTTCGACAACTCGCCCGAACTGCACAACGATTCGCAGGGTCTGCTCGATGCCTCGATCAACTACGATTACGGCAAGGCCCGCTTCAGCCTGTTCGGTCGCAACCTGACCGAGGAAGACGGCTACATGATCGGTTACGACGTCGCCAGCCTCTGGTCGTACTCGGCGGCTCGCCCGCCGCGCACCTACGGCGTTGAGGTGACCTACGAGTTCGGCGGCAAATAAGCCTCCGTCTCGAGCCCAGCACCGCTAACGGTTCCGGGTGCTTTCAAGGCCTTCCACGCCCGGCGTGGAAGGCCTTTTTCATTTACGGCCCCGCGGGGCCTCGTGGAGATCCATCATGAGCACAGATACCGAACTCCAGCAGTTGCTGGACACCCAGGCTATCCAGAAAGCCATTGCCACCTATGCCCGCGCCCTCGACAGGCTCGACGAAAAGATGCTGCGCGGCGTTTTCCACCCTGGTTCAAAGCACGCGCACTTTTTCGAAGGCCCGTCCTCGGATCCCTCGCTGCCCAGCAAGCCCGGTGCGCCGCTCGACTTCGTGGCCTTTGCCTTCGACGTGCTGCGCTGTCACTCGCGCACGCACCACCAGCTCGGCCAGATGTTGATCGAGTTCGAGAGCGCGACGGTGGCTTTCGCCGAGACCTACTTCACCGCGCACCACCGGCAGCGCCAGATTGGCGACAAGCTCGCCGGTGCCACAGCCTGCGATACGGAGATGGATTACTTCGTGGGCGGGCGTTATGTAGACCGCTTCGAGAAGCGCAAGGGCGTCTGGAAGATCACGCACCGCACCGGCATGACCGACTGGACCCGACTGGAGGCGCCGTCCTCGGCAGGCTTTGACTCCATTGCCGATGCCCAGCTCGGCAAGCGGGGCAAGAAGGACATGGTCTACCGGGCGCGTCAGCTCTACCTCTGAGGCCCTCTGCGCAGGGCGGATTTCGCGAGGGGCCGCTCTGCGCTTTTCATATTTCGTCTTCGCTTAGCGGCGCCAGCACCTGCTCGGCATAGAGGCGCAGACAGTTCCACGCCCTGCCCAGCGGCACCCCGCCGGCCATGGGATGCAGGATCACCGAGTACTCCGGTCCCCCGTTCCGGATCCGGTCACGGCATTGAGCCGGGGTGAGGATCTCGTAGCGACGTTCCTCGCGCAGCCGCTCCAGTGTCAGGTCCGATGATGCAAAGGGGCGCTCCACCCCCTCCCGCGCCCAGCCGCCGTATTCGGCAGCCTCGGCCAGCAGGCAGGGTCCGATCTCCTGCCAGGCACACTCGGGATCCTCGTCGATGAAGATAAGACTGGTACCTTCGCGTGGCCAATCCACGCTGCCAGTCTTGCCAACCTTTATTAGCTCATCGCTGTAAGTACTTATCAAATCAGGCATCTCTGCCGGCGGATAGAAGGGCAGGCCGAAACGTGCCGCACGCCGTGCTGCGGCCTTGCTCATGCCGCCATACCACAGCGGGGGATGTGGCTTGGTCTGGGGGACGGGCCCTACGCGCACCGTTCGGCCACGGTACTCGAAGGCTTCGCCGGTCCAGGCCTTCAGCAGTGTCTCGATGATGAAGTCGGTGTCTGCGCCCCGGCTGTCCCAGTTTTTGTCCATCGCGTGGTACTCGACGGGTCTATAGCCCTGACCGGTTACCACCAGAGCGCGGCCGTTGCTGGCGAGGTCGAGGATGGCGATCTCCTCGGCAAGCCGCAGCGGATCGTAGAGGGGAACGAGCAGGGCGCAGATGCGGATGCGGATGCGCTCGGTACGGCCGGCCATGACCCCGGCCAGCACCAGCGGCGACGAGAGCCAGCCCACCTCCGCGCAGTGATGCTCCTCGAGGTTCACGATCGAGAAGTCGTGGCGATCGGCGAAGACGGCCATATCGACCGCGCTGCGCAGGCGCTCGCCGTCGCTCTCGCCGGCCGGCGCCTGCCCCGTGAGGTTGATGCGCAGCGTGGTGTGGATGCGGGTCGACATGCGCGTGCTCTCTTGCGGCGGTCTGCAGGCATGGTGCCTGCTTCGCAGCCAGAGGTTAAGGGGCTTATGCTGCAGCCCCCCAGCAGGAGACTTCAGATGAGCGTACTTCGTGGCCACCGCATCCTTGTCACCGGTCCCGCCGGTCAGATCGCCTTCCCCTTGGCGAGCGCGCTCGCCCGTGACAACGAGGTCTGGGGCATCGCCCGCT
This sequence comes from Klebsiella pneumoniae, assembly GCA_945862145.1. Taxonomy (GTDB): domain Bacteria; phylum Pseudomonadota; class Gammaproteobacteria; order Pseudomonadales; family UBA5518; genus UBA5518. The sequence goes on along the minus strand of CAMAXE010000020.1, from coordinate 63,011 downwards.
TCGGCGACGCCACCTCGCGTGAGCGCGTGGAGAGCGCCGGTATCCACGCCCGCACCGTGGATCTCGCGGATCCGCGATGGGACGAGTTGCCCGAGCACTTCGACTATCTGCTGCACCTTGCGGCCATCATTCCGCCGGGCATGGACTTCGATGCCACCATGCGGGTGAACGCCGAGGGAACCGGCAACCTGATGCGCCGCTTCCGCGATGCCAAGGCCTGTCTGGTGATGTCGACCACTGGCGTGTACCTGCCGGCAGAGGATCCGACGCGCCGCATCCTCGAGACCGACCCGCTGGGCGGCAGCATGCAGCCGTATTCACCCACCTACTGCGTCTCGAAGATCGCGCAGGAAGCGGTCGCCAAGTTCACAGCTGCGGCTTACGGACTGCCGACCACCATCGCCCGCATGAACGCGGCCTATGGCGACAACGGCGGTTTGCCCTCGCTGCTGCTGGAGGCGATCCTCGCCGGGTATCCCGTGCCCATGTTCCCGGGTCGCCCCTCGCTGCTCTCACCCATACACGAAGACGACATCCTGGCCCACGTGCCGGGGCTGCTGAACGCTGCGGCAGTGCCTGCGACCATCACCAACTGGGGTGGCGACGAAACCGTGGACCTGCGGGACATGGTCAGGTTTCTGGGTGAGCTCGCGGGCCGCGAGGTCCCGATGCCCGAATCCCCCGAGGGCATCCAGCACTCCCTGATCGACCCCACACGCCGCATCGCACTGGCGGGACCCTGCGGTGTGCCGTGGAGGGAGGGCGTGCGGCGCATGGTGGCGGCGCGGCATCCGGAACTCGGGGTGCGTTGATACCCGGTGGGACTGCCGGTGGCGACGCTGATCTACCGCGTGGCGTGCCGCTCGCGCGACGTTGCCGACCACAGCCGCCGCGCCGCCGCGCCCGCTGTCGGTCTAGGGTGAAATCGTGCCTTCTGCGGCGGCTACTTCCCGCAGGCTCTTGCGCAGGTTCATGCACATGAGCAGCGATACCACCAGCAGCGGCAGCGAGGCCACCAGCACGGCGGACTTGGCCACCTTGATGCCGCCCTCGACCGACATCAGCGCGATCGGCAGCATGCCGAGTCCGATGGCCCAGAACATGCGGTTCCAGCGCGCCGGGTCCTGGCCGGCGGCAAGTTTTTGCGTGGTGCAGGCCGCCAGCGCATAGACCTTGGAGTTGTAGGTGGCGGCGATGAAGACGATCGCCATCACCCCGAAGATGAACTGCGCCACGCGCCCCAGCGGCAGCGTGCCGATCACCGCCGCGATCGCTTCTGCGGGATCCTGCGTGCGCAGGATCTCCCGCACCGGCAGCACACCGTGCAGGTCCAGCCACAGCGCGTAATTGCCGAGCACGATAAAAAACGCCGCCGAGCCCAGGCTGCCATACACCGACATCGAGACGATCAGTTCGCGCAGCGTCCTGCCCCGTGATACCCGCGCTACGAACAGCCCGACAAAGGGGCCGTAGGCGATCCACCACGCCCAGTAGAAGATCGTCCAGTCCTCGACGAATCCCGTGCGCGCCACCGGGTCGGTGTAGCTCACCATGCGGATCAGGTTCTGCAGCATGAAGCCGAGACTTTCGGTGCCGGTGCGCAGGATGAAGAGCGTGGGCCCTGCGATCAGTACCAGCACGAGCAACCCGAGCGCCACCCCGACGTTCAGCTCTGCCGCCCGCGCGATACCCTTGGACAAGCCCGCCCAGGCCGCCAGCGCGAGCAGCGACATGCAGCAGGCAACCGTTCCTATATCGAGCGCCAGCGTCCGCGTGATGCCCAGGGCATCCGCCAGCGAGGCAGAGATCATCGGTACCGCCAGACCGATGGAGGTGCCGGCACCGGAGAGCAGCGCGAGCATGAAGATCCCGTCGAGTATCCGCGCCGGCACCGACTGCTCCCCGCGCTTACCGAAGAGTGTGTGACAGGCGGTGCTGAGGCGCAGGTAAGGCACACCACGGCCGTAGTACTCCCAGGCAATCGCCACGGTCGGCAGCGCGTAGATCGCCCAGGCAACGGGCCCCCAATGGAACATCCCGTAGGTGGTGGCCCAGGAGAATGCCTCCGGGCTGCCGGGTTTGGCGCCGAATGGTGGGGTGTCGAGGTAGTAGGTCCACTCGATGGTGCCCCAGTAGATCAGTGTGGCGCCTACGCCGGCGCAGAACAGCATCGCGATCCAGCTGCGGGTGCTGAACTCGGGACGGTCTTCGGGTTTGCCAAGGCGGCGGTGCCCGTGTGGCCCGAAGGCGAGCCATCCGAGAAACCCCATCATCCCGTACACGCCCCACTGGTAGACCAGGCCCAGCGTGTTGGCGATCCAGTCGTAGGTGGCGATGATGATCTCGCCGGCCTCATGTGGCGCCAGCAGTATCGGGCCTGCGGCACACACCATGATGGCGAAAGCAGTGCCGAACATAACGGGGTCGATCCGGGGGTTTGGCATGGCGGTCTCGGGGGTCTTGGCGTTTTCAGTGGGTGGCGTCTGGCAAGAGCGCTGTGCACAGTGCCGATTCCGGGTGTGTCACCGACGTAACGTCATCGCCCAGTTGCAGCGTCTGCGACGTGTCGGGCGACCAGCGTGGCCACGGCGGTGATATCCCGTCTTCGGGATTGCCGGCGCGGGCGAATCGGCTCCAGTAACCCATCATCTGCCGGCCCAGCGCGTGATCAGTGGCTGCGGTGGGCAGCCACGCATCGTGCGTGCCGAACACATATGCGATCTCCGCGCCGTGGTAGGCGCCCAGTCGTTCACCGCCGATGCCTGAGCGCACGCGGGTGAAATGGTAGACCCAGGCAGACTGTCCGTTGCGCGTTACGGCGGAGGCGAGCGCGAGCGAGTTGCAGACGAAGTTGCGCGCGGTCTCGAGGCGGTCCATCCGTCGTATCGCATCGTGCTCGGTGGCGAGCGCGGTGCGCACCGCCTGCTCGCGTCCCGCGGCGTGCTCGGCGAGCCAGCGGGTTTCGTCCAGTGGTTGCTTCAGATACATGCGCCATTCGTCGGCGTTGGTGCCGATCAACAGCGGTACTGCGGCGAGGCGTCCCGCCGCCACGGCGTGCGACAGGGACTCGTTCAGGGTGTCGCCGTCAACCACCGGATCGAAATAATGCCCTGCATAAACGGTATCGGCTGCTTCCAGGATGCGACGCCCGTCGATAGCGCGCAGCGCATCCAGCGACGACGGCTTGCCCTTGACGCCGAGGGCCGAGGCCAGCGCGAGACCGCGGCTGCGCGACTCCTCACGGCCGCCTCGATCGCTAAGCACCGAGGCACCGCTCTGCATGATCGCGCGCTGGAACAGCCCGCGTGCCGCGGGTGACGCGAGCAGGTAGGCGATGTCGTTGGCGCCAGAGGATTCACCGGCCACCGTGACCCGCGAGGGGTCTCCACCGAAGGCCGCAATGTTCTCGCGCACCCATCGCAGTGCTGCGATCTGGTCCTGCAGCGCGAAATTCGACTGCGGCAGCCCCGGCAGGCTGAAGAAACCGAACACGCCGAGACGATAGGCGATGCTCACCACCACCAACCCTTTGCGAGCGAGCATCTTGCCCGCGTAGTTGGGCTCCGAGCTCCAGCCGCCCTTGTTGCTGCCGCCGTGGATCCACACCAGCACCGGCAGCGGTGCGCGCGCGGGGCCGGGGCGCCACAGGTTCAGGTAGAGGCAATCTTCACTGAAGGACGGGGCAGGCATGCCAGCCGGGTCGCCGTCAAAGGCGCGGATCAGGTCGCGGTACCAGCCCACCATGCGCTCATCCTGCAGGCAACCTGGCGCGAACCGGGTTGCCGCGTAGCGCGCACCGGTAGGCTGCCAGGGCGTGGGCGCGGACCATCGCAGCGCGCCGACGGGCGGCGCCGCGAAGGGGATGCCGAGAAAAGCCGAGCCCTCACCATCGCCGGTGGCGATACCCTCGAATGTGGTGCCACCCAGCGTGACGCGGGGCGCTGTGGCGTCATCTGCCAGACAGCCGCCGGCCAGTGCGGTGATCAGTGCCGCGCCGGCCAATCGGCGGAGTACGCTCATGCGATATCCACCACGACACAGCCGCGCGCCGTGCCCGCCTCGATTAGCTGGTGGCTGGCGGCGACGTCCTGCAACGCAAAGCGCGCCGCGATGCGGTGCTGCAGTGTGCCGGCGGCGAGCGCGGTGTTGATGTCCGTTATTGCCTGCTGCTTGGCGCTCTCGGGCATGTCGTAGACGATCACCAGCCGCAGCAGCAGATCCAAGAACATCATGCGGCGGAAGGGCAGCACGGGTTCGGGCACTTGCACCGAGCCATAACTCACCAGCGTGCCGCTGGTGCGGATGCACTCCAGTACCTGCGGCAGGTTGGCGCCGAATTCCACGTCGATCACGCGGTTGATGCGCGCGCCACCGGTGGCATCGAGCACCTGTTTGCCCCAGTCGAGTTCCCGGTGATTCACCACGGCCTGCGCGCCGAGCGACAGGCAGGCGGCGCGGTCGGTCTCGTTGGATGCTGTTGCGATAACGGTGGCGCCCGCATCCCGCGCCCACTGGATCGCGTACCAGCCCACGCGGCCCGCGCCTCCGGTCACCAGCACATGCTGGCCGGCCACGGGCCCGTCGGCAAAGACGCAGCGGTGCGCGGTCATGGCGGGAATGCCGAGGCAGGCGCCTGCCGCGAAATCCGCTTCTGGCGCCAGCACGGGCGCACGTTCGCTGGCGATCGTCACGTACTGCGCGGCCGTGCCGAAGCGTCTTGCGTGCTGCGCCTGATACACCCACACGTGCTCGCCGACGCGCGCGGGTAACACCCCGACGCCCACGGATTCGATCACCCCGGCACCGTCGCTGTGCGGCACGATGAAGCCGCCGTCCAGCAGTCCGGGTGCAGCCCCGGCGCGTTTTTTCACATCAGAGGGGTTGGGTGAACTCGTGTGCAGGCGCACCAGCACCTCGCCCGGTGCAGGCTTGGGATCCGGCAATTCGCCGATGACCAGTACATCGTCGGCAGCGCCGAAGCGCTCGAAGCGGGCTGCTTGCATGGGTTCTCCCGTGGGTTGCTCAGGCGCCGGTTTGCGGCGTGCTCGGTGCGTGGCTGCCAGGGCCCGCGCCGGCGTTCGGGATTGTCGCGCAACGCCGGCCTGCACGCGATCCGGGCTGTCATGGCTCGGGCAGTCTAGGAGGCGAGGCTTCCGGCAGCCAAGCACTCGATGATTTTTTAATGGCGTACGTCAGCTCATGCATGAGATCAGGAAAATCATCCATCTAGTTCTGTGGTTATGGGCAATTAAATTGCAAAATGGGCGGTAAAAATCGGTTCAAGCTGCGATCGCAGACCGCGTCTGTTCAGCTTTTAGTGATGAGGAGATCTCAGAGATGTACATCAACGGCCAATGGCTGGGCGGGTTGCGGGAGTTCGCTGTATTCAACCCCGCTAACGGCGAACAGATCGGCACCGCACCCGATGGCGGCGCAGCCGAGGCCGATGCGGCCATCGCGGCGGCAGCCGCAGCCTTCCCCGCCTGGGCAGGCTGTGGCGCCTATGAGCGCTCGGCAAGGCTCTACCGCGCCTGGGAGCTGATGATGGCCAAGCGCGAGGAACTCGCGCGACTGATGACCGCCGAACAGGGTAAGCCGCTGAAAATGGCTCTCACCGAAGTGAAATACGCCGCGGATTTCCTGCTCTGGTTTGCCGAGGAAGCCAAGCGTGTCTATGGCGAGATGATCCCCTCGGCGCGTGCTGATCAGCGTTTCCTGGTGCGGCGTGAACCGGTGGGCGTGGTCTGTGCGATCACGCCCTGGAACTACCCCGTCTCGATGATCACCCGCAAGGTTGCGCCCGCCCTCGCCGCCGGTTGCACCATTGTGCTGAAACCCGCCGAATCCACGCCGCTCTGTGCGATGGCGGTCTTCCGCATTCTGGAAGATGCGGGCATTCCCGCCGGTGTCGCCAACCTCGTCACCACCTCTGACCCGGCCCCCGTGGGCGAGGCGTTCTGCACTGATCCGCGGGTGCGCAAGCTGAGTTTCACCGGTTCCACCGAGGTGGGTCGCAGGCTCTATCAGGCTGCTGCCGCGCAATTCAAGCGGGTGTCGCTGGAACTTGGCGGGCACGCACCGTTCGTCGTGTTCGAAGACGCGGACCCGGTGCACGCCGCCAAGGGCGCGGCCGCGGTGAAATTCCTGAACACCGGTCAGGCCTGCATCAGCCCCAACCGCATCTTCGTGCAGCGCAGCATCGCCGAGCCTTTCCTGCGGACACTCGAGGCACGCGTGGCGGCGCAGCGTGCGGGTGATGGCATGGACGAAAAAAGCACCGTGGGCCCGCTTTTCAGCCAGCGTGCCATCGACAAGGTGGAGGCGCAGGTGCAGGACGCGCTCGCGCTGGGCGCCACGCTGCACACGGGCGGCAAGCGTTTAAGTGATGGCGGACTCGAGCGCGGATTTTTCTACGCGCCCACGCTGTTAAGCGCCGTAACGCCCGCCATGCGCATCTACCGCGAGGAGACCTTCGGGCCGGTGGCACCGGTGATCCTCTTCGATACCGAGCAGGAAGTGCTCGCGATGGCCAACGACACGCGCTACGGGCTCGCCGCCTACGTCTACACGCAGAACATCGCGCGTGCCATGCGCATGTTCGAGGGTCTGCAGTTCGGCATGGTCGGCATCAACGACATCAACCCCACCAGCGCGGCAGCGCCTTTCGGCGGCATCAAGGACAGCGGCCTTGGCCGCGAGGGTGCACGGCAGGGCATCGAGGAATACCTCGAGACCAAGCTGGGCGGCTTCAGCATCTGACAGGACACACACCATGAGCCACGTTTCAGCACCCAAGGTCGCCGGCGGCGTCTTGAACGTCTCCAGCCACCGCTTCCTGCGCTCGCCGTTCTTCCGTTTCTACGATTGCCCGGAGGCGCGCTACGGCGTCTACAACCAGCGGCTCTACCCGCTCGATCTGGGTGGTGATGCGCTGGCCGAGTACTGGCGCCTGCGCCACAACGCCATGCTCTACGACGTTCCGGAGCGTCCGCTCGAAATCAGCGGACCGGATGCCGTGAAATTTCTCGACAAGGCGCTGGTGCGCCGTACCGGCAGCCTTGGTGTCAATCGCGCGGCCTATGGCCTTGCCTGCGATGTGCAGGGCGGATTGCTGATGGACGGCGTGCTGATGCGCCTTGCGGAGGACCGTTTCTGGTACGTGATTGCCGACGGCGAATTCCTGCCCTGGCTCGAGGCGCAGGCCATCGGCATGGATGTGCGGGTTTTCGACCCGGGTGTCTGGGCGCTGCAGGTACAGGGAGCCCGTGCGCTCGAGATACTGCAGGCGGTGGCGGAACCCGCGCCCGGGCCCGACTGGCGCTATTTCGGCGTGGCGCAGGGCGTGATCGGTGGGCAGCCGGTGGTGCTGTCCCGCACGGGCTGGACGGGCGAGTTGGGTTTCGAGATCTACACGTCCATCAACGGCACCCACAACGAGGCACTGTGGAACACACTGCTGACAGCGGGTGCGCCCTTCGGCCTGCAGTCCGGCGCGCTCGCGTCCATGACGATGCGCCGCATCGAGGCTGGCATTCTCGATTACGGCACCGACTTCGATCGCGGCCTGAATCCCTGGCAGGTGGGTCTCGGTCGCTTCGTGGACATGGAGCGCAGTGATTTCATCGGGCGTGCGGCGCTCGCACAGTGCGACCGGACGCTGCGGCTGACCGGTCTGCGCTGCGACGGTGGCGTGCCTCTGCGCGGTGCTGCGGTGCGTTCGTCTTCCGGTGTGGCAGGGCATGTCACTGCCTCGGCGCGCTCGCCGCAACTCGGCTGCGGCATTGGTTACCTGCGCTTCGAGGGCCCAGTACCCGCGCCTGGCACGCGCATCGATGTAGCTACCGATGCCGGAGCGCAGCAGGGCGTGATCACGGAACCGCCGTTTTTCGATCCCGAGAAGCGCATCGCCCGCGGCCTGCCACTGCAGGTCTGAGCCATGTCGCGGCGGCGCCTGCCATCACTGAACGCACTGCGCGCCTTCGAGGCCGCGGCGCGCCTGATGAGTTACAAGGCCGCTGCCGAAGAGCTCTGCGTGTCGCAATCGGCGATCAGCCACCAGGTGAAGGGACTCGAGGATTCGCTCGGCGTCCCGCTCTTTGTGCGGCGGGTGCGTGCAGTCGAGTTAACGGCCGCCGGCAGGCTCTATCTGCCGGTGCTCAGTGTTGCCTTTGACAGCATTGCCGAGGGCACCGCACGGCTCAGTCAGGGGCGCAGCGACACCGTGCTCACGCTGCAGGCGTATTCGACCTTCACGATGCGCTGGCTTTTGCCGCGGCTCGCGGGATTTCAGCGCGATAACCCCGGATTTCGGGTGCACCTGCACACCGCGCAGACCGACCCGCAGTTCCTGCAATCGGATATAGACGCGGCGATCATCGTGGGCCAGCCGTCGCAGGCCGGTGTCCACTACGAGCTGATGTTCGGCGCTGAGCTTTTTCCCGTCTGCAGTCCGGCGTATCTCGCCCTGCATCCGGAATTGCGCGAGCCCGCGGACCTGCTGCGGCAGGAACTGCTGCAGGTCTATCCCTCGCCCGATGATTGGCAGGTGTGGTTCCGCGCGTATGGCCTTGCCGTGCCGCCGCAGCCGGCGGGGCTGCGATTCGAGAGCTATGACGTGGCGCTCGCCAGTGCGGTCCGCGGCATCGGCGTTGCCCTGGGGCAGCAGCCCTACATGGAGCGCGACCTCAAGGCGGGCACGCTGCTGGAGCTCTTTCCCGGCAGGCGAGTGCTTAATCCCAACCAGTGGCTGCTCGCGTGTCGGGTCTCATCGCACGATGCGCCCAAGTTCCTCGCCTTCCGCGATTGGCTGCTGGCCGAGATTGCCGCCGACGAATCCCTGGCGGCCTTGCGGTGATGCTAGGCAAGCAGCAGGGCCGCGCCCTTCAACTTGGCGAGGCCCTGCTCGAGTTCCCTGGCGAGCGCCTCATCAACCGTTGCGCCTTCCGGGACCTTCGTCGCACCCTGCTCCGTGATCGTCACAGCACCTTGGGTGCGTGACGCCAGCGCCTGGCTTAGTGCCGTGCGGTCGTGTTGTCCGTCCAACAGCGGGGCGAGCACGCTGGTCGTGTCGTCCAGTTCGATCTGTTCATGCCGCAGATTGCTCACGATGCGGGACTGGCCTGCCTGATGGCGCGCCACGGCGCTCATTTCTGGATGCTCCGGCGCAATCGAGGCACACGCGGGATCGTAGGCCAGAAGTTCCACCAACTGCGTGTCGACGCAGAAGGCCGCCAGGAGGTCGTCGGCGAGCACGCTGGCGGCTTTCTCTGGTGTGCCGCTCAGGTTCAGCATCTGACAGGCAGCTTTGAAGAGATCGTTGAAGTGCGCGGCTCGCGGCGCGATGGACTCGAGGTGCAGCAGGGCGGCGCTGGTGATGGATTCCTCTGCGGGCCATCGGGCATCCTCTGCAGTACGGAAAAATTCGTTGCCGTCCTCATCGCGCACGAAGCGAGTCCGCGAAGAAACGTACAGTACTCTGATTTTTTCGCCGTCCAGTTGCCGCATGATCTGAACGTTGTCGTGGACGAGCAGAGTGGCGCGGAAAGTCTGGTCACGTACGAAGTCCATGTACTGCTCGAAATCCACCACGCTCAGGGACATCTGCTGGAGCTTGGCCGCGTTTTCGGGCTCGATGTCGTTGGGCATCACGCGCGGGAAATCCGCATCGGCAAGATATTGCAGTCCGTGCTCGGCTGCATGGGTAGCGAATTGATGGAAATACACGGGATCATTCACCGTGCTGAGTTCGTCGTGCAACAGCATCGATTCCTCCCAGTCCGAGCGATCCGAGAAACGGCGGAACCGCGTCGCGATGTAGTCCTTCAGAAACAGTGCGAAAGGTGACTGCTCCGGGTGGGGGACCATTGCCAGGATCGAGGCGATGAATTCGCGTCCCTCGCGGACCTTCTCCCGCGGGTCAGACAGATGCCTGGTGCGGACATTGATCATCTCGCGCACCGTGAGAATGTTGTTCCAGCCCGGCAGCGTGTTGTAGCTCACGTAGGCGATGCCATCTGCCGCGAGGTGACGCTTGCACGCCGCCAGCAGCCGGTCGCGCACCGGGCCGGGAACCCACGAATAGACGCCGTGCGCAATGATGTAGTCGAACTCGCCAAGTTCCGGATCGAGATCGATCAGGTCCATATGCCTGAACTGCAGGTTGTGCAGATCCAGCGCCGCTGCGAACTGCCGGGCGCTGTCGATTTGCCGCTCGGAAAGATCGATACCCACAAAGCTGCTGCCCGGCAGGGAGTGGGCCATGGGTACGAGGTTGCCGCCCCCGGCGCAACCTATCTCCAGCACGCGGCAGTGCTCCACAGCGGGTGGGCGTAGACCCAGCAGCGTACCTATCGCGGCCACCCTGCCCGGGTGCGTCAGGCTGTAGCAGAGTTCCGGGTAGGAAACCTCGTCGTAGATGAATCTCTTGTCTTCGCTCTTGTTCACGGTGCGCCGGATGACCCAGTTGAAATACCGCCGTCACTATAATCGTGGAAATATGTTGGCTCGATGACGTCGTATCGCAGGGGGGGGGCATGGCCGAACAGCACGAGGATGTCGAGATCGCCATTGCGGGCATGTATCCCGGTCTCATCAATGAGATGACACGGGATTTTCGTGAAATCATGGGCCGGGAGGGCAGTTATCAATCGCTGGTGCGCGAGGTGGATATTCTTTATCGCTCCCGCGTGGAGGGTTTCTCCAAGGCAGAGGCCGAAGCAGGTCGCCTGGCGTGCGGGGCAGGCTGTTCCGCCTGCTGCTCGCAGCGCGTGGAACTGCTGGAAAGCGAGGTCCCTGATGTCGTCAGAGCGATCAACAGGCTTGGCGGGGCGGTCCGGAAAAAGGTACTGAAGCGGCTTCGCCGGCAGGCCCGTCTGGAAGTTGCCACGCCCGATCCCGAGCAATACCGCGAGCCGTGCTCTCTGCTGGATGAGGCCGGGCGTTGCCTGATCTATGCCGCGCGGCCTACTGCCTGTCGCAAAGCCATAAGCTCCAATGCTGCCCACTGTCAGGCACCGGGTACCGTGCAATTTGACGAGAATCCTTCGTTGGTGGCGGCGAGCCTGTTTTCGATAGCGCTCGAATATGCGCGCACGGCTGTTTTGCTCCAGGGCTCGCTTCCCAGGCCCCTTGCCGGCGTTCTGCTGGAATCCATGAGCTAAAGGGCGATGGTGAGGTGACAGCGCAGGCCCTCCTGCGCAGGCGCCGCGTCAGCACTCGACGATATTTACCGCGAGTCCGCCGCGGGAGGTTTCCTTGTACTTGCTCATCATGTCCGCGCCGGTCTCGCGCATGGTCTTGATCACCTTGTCGAGACTCACGTAGTGCGTGCCGTCGCCGCGCAATGCCATGCGCGCGGCGTTGATGGCCTTCACCGAGGCGATGGCGTTTCTTTCGATACAGGGAATCTGCACCAGCCCGCCGACCGGATCGCAGGTGAGGCCAAGGTGGTGCTCCATGCCGATCTCTGCGGCGTTCTCCACTTGCTCGGGCGAGCCGCCCAGCACCGCGCAGAGTGCGCCGGCCGCCATGGAACAGGCCACGCCCACCTCGCCCTGGCAGCCTACCTCTGCACCCGAGATCGAGGCGTTTTCCTTGTACAGGATGCCGATGGCGCCGGCCGTGAGCAGGAAGTCGACGATGCCGGCGTTGTTCGCGCCGGGCACAAAACGGCTGTAGTAATGGAGTACCGCCGGCACGATGCCCGCCGCCCCGTTGGTGGGAGCCGTGACCACGCGTCCGCCGGCAGCGTTTTCCTCGTTCACCGCGAGCGCGTAGAGGTTTACCCAGTCGAGCACCTGCAGCGGGTCGCGTAGCGCTGCCTCGGGGTTCGATGTCAGTGCGATCAGCAGCCCCGGTGCGCGGCGTTTCACCTTGTAGCCGCCTGGCAGCACGCCCGCCACGCTGCAGCCGCGCCGCACACAGGCCTGCATGACGTCCCAGATCGCGAGAAGCCCGGCGTCGATGTCCTCATCCGGGCGCCAGTGCCGCTCGTTCACGCGCATCACGCCGGCGATGCCTTTGCCTTCGCGCTTGGCCGTGGCAAGGAGGTCGTTGCCGCTGTGGAAGGGCAGCGGCAGTTCCGAGGCATCCGGTGCGATGCGTTTTTGCCTGGAGCCGTCGTTCGCCACTTCGTCGGTTACCACAAAACCACCACCGACCGAGTAAAAGGTGCGCTCGACGTAAATCAGGCCCGCCTCGTCGAAGGCGCGCAACCGCATGCCGTTGGGGTGGAAGGGCAGGCTGTCCTTGCGATTGAAGAGCAGATCCGTGCGCTCCTCGAAACGGATGGTCCGCTGGCCGGCCGCGTTCAGCGCGTGGTTGCCGCGGATTTCGGCGAGCAGCGCGTCGATGCCATCGACATCCACGGTATCGGGCTCGTGGCCGGAGAGGCCGAGCAGCACGGCCTTGTCGCTGCCATGACCTTTGCCGGTGGCGCCCAGCGAGCCGAAGAGCTCGCACTGGATGCGCGAGGTCCGTGGCAGTTCGCCATCGGCTGCGAGTCGCATCACGAAGAGCCGTGCCGCCCGCATCGGGCCCACGGTGTGCGAACTGCTCGGGCCGATGCCGATCTTGAAGAGGTCGAAGACTGAAATGGCCATCGTGGACTCCTTTCGTGCGCAGGCATTAGCTCACGATAGTGCAGCAGAACCGCTGTGGGCGGGGAATTCTCGTGAGGGGAAATCCTGCCGCCCCTGTCCGATGTTGCGGCGGCAAGAGAGGATGCGAGGCAGGTTGGGGGGTCGGGGGCATGGCCCCCTCCTACATCAGTTGTCACACTGTGCCTGCATGGCGGCAGGAGCGGGCCATGCCCGCGACGAGAGCGGCTGAGATACCGAAGTCCCCCAGAAACGCGGCTTTTGCAAGGATCATCGTGAAAACACCCGCCCTGGCATCAGCGCACGGCGAACTGCTCCGCATCCTCGGCGTGGGCTTTGGCCTTGCGGTGGTTATCGGCGGCACCGTCGGGCTCGGCATCCTGCGCTCCCCCGCGGTGGTTGCAGCGCAGGCCGGATCGCCGGCCATGGTTCTGCTGCTCTGGACCGTGGGTGGGGTCTATGCGCTGCTCGCAGCGGCCTCGTATGCCGATCTCGCCACCAGCATCGCGCGCTCGGGCGGCGTTTACGTCTATGCCCGCCGTGCGCTGGGTGACGGCGGCGGGTTTTTGTTCGGCTGGGCCGATGTGTTCTCCACCTGCAGCAGTTCGGCTTTTGCGGCGCTTGGATTCGCGGAATTCGTGGGCCTGTTGTGGCCTTCGCTGCAGCCGTGGAAGAGCGCGCTCGCAGTGCTCGCCGTAGCTGCGTTCACGGCGGTGCAGTGGGGCGGTGTGAGACTGGGCAGCGTGGTGGAGCAGGTGGGAGCGTCGCTCAAGGCGCTGCTGTTTCTCGGGGTGATCGCAGGCCTATTGTTCCTTGCCCCCGCTGCGCCCCCGGATGCCGTTGCAGATGCGGGTATCGTGCTGCCCGGTGCGGTTGCTGTGGTGCTGTCCATGCAACTGGTGCTGGGTGCCTACGATGGCTGGGCTGGCGGCATCTATTTTACGGGTGAGGACCGCGATCCCGCGCGCAACCCGCCGCGCGCGATTCTCGGCGGGCTGCTGCTGGTGATCCTGATCTACCTGCTGATGAACCTGGCACTGCTGCGCGTGCTCCCGTTCAACGAACTTGCAGCCTCACCCTTGCCTGTCGCGGATGCTGCACGCCGCTGGCTGGGTGAGGGCGGCGCGACATTGGTGACCGCGATTGCCGCGCTCTCGCTCTTGCCGCTGCTCGGCGGCACGCTGATGGTGTCCTCGCGCATTGCACACGCGATGGCCTGCGACGGACTCTTGCCCGCCCGGCTTGCGGATGTGAACCCGCGCGGCACGCCCACGCCGGCGCTGCTTGGCGTAGCGGGCGCCGCACTCCTGTTGGTGTTTGCTTCGGGCGGGGTGCTGAACCTGATGCTGGGGATCGGGGCTTTCTTTGCGGTCTTCACATACGTGGGCGGTTTCGTCTCGCTGCTCCTGCTGCGGCGGCGGCACCCGGAGCTGCCACGCCCGTTCCGCGCGTGGTGGTATCCGTGGAGCACCTGGCTGGTGCTCGCCGGTGGGCTCGCCTTGCTTGCCGGCGTGATCATCGGTGCGCCGCGCGACAGTGTGGTGGCGGTAGCGGTGCTCGCCATAGCGTGGCCTGCGTACCGGTTGGTCAGAAGGGGCTGAAGCCCCTCGGCGTCAACCCACCACCGCGGTCGTCTCGATCTCCACCTTCGCCCGTGATTCCATCAGCGCCACCACTTGCACCATGGCCATCGCCGGGAAATTCTTTCCCATCAGTTCCCGATAAACCGCACCGATCTCGCGGCTGCGCGCGAGGTATTCGTTGCGGTCGGTGATGTACCAGGTCATCCGCACCACGTGCTCCGGGCCGGCATCGGCCTCGGCGAGCACGGCGAGCGTGTTTTTCAGCGTCTGGCGCAGCTGTTCGACGAAGTCGTCGCTCTGGAATGTCTCGGTTTCATCCCAGCCGATCTGGCCGCCCACGATCACCAGCCGGCCGGTGGCCTCGATGCCGTTGGCGTAGCCCTTGGGGCGCGGCCAGCCGGCGGGTTGGAGGTTGCGCATCGTGTGTTCCTCGGAAATCAGGGGTGCATTGTTCGCGGGCTCGACGCGTGGGCAATCATGCGCCGCGCGCGATGGTCTGCCGCGCAATCACCAGTTTCTGTACTTCGCTCGCACCCTCGTAGATCCGCAGTGCACGGATCTCGCGATAAAGGCGCTCCACCGGCATGCCGCTCTTGACGCCCAAGCCGCCGAACAGCTGCACGGCGGTGTCTATCACTTGCTGTGCGGATTCGGTGGCGAAGAGCTTGGCCATCGCGGCCTCCCGCGTGACGCGCTCGGCCACGCAGTCTTTGGTCCATGCGGAGCGGTAGACGAGCAGCGCGCTCGCATCCACGGCGAGCGCCATGTCCGCAATTGCCGCTTGCGTGAGTTGCAGGTCCGACAGCGGCGCGCCGAAGAGCTGGCGCGAGCTGCTGTGGCGAAGCGCCTCGTCCAGCGCGCGTCGGGCCATGCCTAGCGCTGCAGCACCCACGGTGGAGCGAAACACATCCAGCACCGACATCGCGATGCGGAAACCGTCCCCGGGATTTCCGAGCAGTCGCTCCGCACCTACGCGGCAGCCCGTGAAGCGCAGCCGTGCGAGCGGGTGTGGCGCAATTACCTCGATGCGTTCTGCGATCTCCAGCCCCGGCGTATTCGCGTCGACCACGAAGACCGCAAGCCCCTTGGCCCCGGGCGCCTCGCCGGTGCGCGCGAACACGGTGTAGAAGTCTGCGATGCCGCCGTTGGAGATCCACGTCTTCTCGCCGTCGAGCACGAAGTGATCCCCCTCGCGGCGCGCGGTGGTGGCCATTGCCGCCACGTCAGAGCCCGCCTCGGGCTCCGAGAGCGCAAACGCGGCGATCTTGTGTCCTGCGCGTACCGCGGGCAGGAATTCCTGCTGCAGTGCGGCGCTACCGAAGAGCGAGATGGCGCCACTGCCGAGCCCCTGCATGGCGAAGGCAAAGTCCGCCAGTGCGTCGTGGCGGGCGAGGGTTTCGCGGATCAGGCAGAGCGAACGCACGTCGAGTGTCGAGGTGGCGTCGTCCGGGTCGCGCGCGGCGTGGGTGAGCCAGCCACCCTCGCCCAGCAGGCGCACCAGCGCGCGGCAGGCGTTGTCGGTGTCGTGGTGGTCGATGCGGCCTTCGGCCAAGGCCTTGGCCGCCCAGGCATCGAGTGCGAGAGCAAGCTCGCGGTGGCGCGGCTCGAGAAAAGGCCAGTCGAGGAAACTCGTGTCGCTCATGTTACTTCCCCATGAATACCGGCTTGTGTTTGGCCACGAAGGCCTCGTAGGCGATGCGGAAGTCCTCGGTCTGCATGCAGATGGCCTGCGCCTGCGCCTCGGCTTCGATCGCCTGGTCGATGCCCATGTTCCATTCCTGATGCAGCATCGTCTTGGTGATGCCATGCGCGAAGGTGGGGCCACGGGTGAGTCGGGCGGCGGCCTGTTGTGCCGTCTCCTGCAGCATTTCGCTCTCGACGATGGCGTTGAAGAAACCCCAGCGATCGCCTTCCTCGGCGCTCATTGCGCGGCCCGTGTAGAGGAGTTCGGAGGCGCGGCCCTGGCCGATGATCCGCGGCAGGATCGCGCAGGCGCCCATGTCGCAGCCCGCAAGACCCACGCGGGTGAACAGGAATGCCACGCTCGCCTGCGGTGTGCCGTAGCGCATGTCGCTTGCCATGGCGATGATCGCGCCGGCCCCGACACAGATGCCGTCGATCGCGGCGATGATCGGTTGCGGGCAGGCGCGCATGGCTTTCACCAGATCGCCGGTCATCCGGGTGAAGGCCATCAGTTCCTTCATGTTCATCCGCGTCAGCGGGCCGATGATCTCGTGCACATCGCCGCCGGAGCAGAAGTTGCCGCCGGCACCCGTGATCACTACCGTTTTTACCGCGTCTGCAACGCACAGTGCGCGGAAGGTGTCGCGCAGTTCGGCGTAGGACTCGAAGGTGAGGGGGTTCTTCCGCTCGGGGCGGTTCAGGGTGATGGTGGCAACGCCGTTCGCGAAGTGCCACAGGAAATGCTCGGGATGGAAGTCGGCGGGATTCATGGGTTCCTCGGTTTAGCGGTGGAGCGACCCGGCTGTTTGCGGGCAAGGGATGGTGAAGAGTTGGCGTGGCGCTGCCGCACGCTGTCGCGCAGCGCGTGGATCTCATCGACTGCGCCATCGAGCGCGCTTCGCGCGAGGCCGCCGAAGAGCTCCTCCAGCCAGGCGGCATGCTCGGCCGCGATGGCAGCGAATCGTGCGTGGCCGGCGCTGGTGAGCGAGACGAGCTGCACGCGGCGGTCTCCTGCGGACACCTCGCGCCGCACCGAACCCTCGCGCTCCAGGCGGTCTACCACGCCGGTCAGGTTGCCGTTGGAGACCATCAGCTGGCGCGAGACCTGGGACATGGTCTGCGGCTCAGCGGCGCGCTGGAGTTCCGAGAGTACGTCGAACTGCGGCAGCGTGCAGCCAAAGCGCTCCTGCAACCGGCGTCGCAGCTCGCTGTCGATCAGGTTGTGCAGCGAGAGTAGTCGCAGCCACAGACGCACGGACTGTTCGGCGCGACTGGCGCGCGGTGCTGCGGCTGGCACGGGGCGTGCGCTCACTGGAGTTCGCCGCCCGCCATCGCCAGCGATTGCCCGGTGATGGACTCGGCGCCCGGCAGGCACAAGAACCGCACCATCGCGGCCACCTCCTCGGGTTCAACGAAACGGTCCTGCGGGTTGGTCGCACGCAGCGGGGCTGCGGCCTGCTCGCGGGAGCAGCCGGTCTTTTGCATGATGTTCTCGAGCGAGCGCTCCAGCAGCTCGGTGTTCACGTAGCCGGGGCAGATCGCGTTCACCGTGATGTTCTTGCGTACGAACTCCATGGCCAGCGCGCGCGTGAGGCCGACCACCGCGTGCTTGGAGCTGCAATAGGCGCTGATGTAGGGGTAACCGCGCAGGCCCGCGGTGCTGGCGATATTGATCACCCGTCCCCAGCCCAGCGTGAGCATGTCCGGCAGCGCCGCGCGACAGAGGTTAACGGTGCCGTCGAGGTTGGTGCGCATCACGTTCGACCAGGTCTCGGCGCTGGTTTTCAGGAACGGCGCCGAGGGACCGACGCCGGCATTGTTCACCAGGATGGCGATAGGGCCCGCGGCCTCCCGTGCGGCGGCGACGGCCGACTCGACGCTGGCGGCGTCGGCTACATCGGCGGTGGCCACCACGGCGTCGTCCAGTCCTGCCGCCACGTGGGCGAGGGCGGCGCTGTCGCGTCCCAGCAGCGTCAGGCGCGCGCCCAGTGAGTCTAGCTCCCGTGCGATGGCCGCACCGATCCCGCGCGAGGCGCCGCTCACCAGCGCGTGGCGTCCGGCGAGCGGACGATGGGTTGCCGTGATGTTCATGCCAGCGGTCCTCAGAGGTAGATCACGAGCGATTTGTGGGCCGCGTCGCAGTCGATCAGATCAACGCGTTTTTGCAGTATGCGCAGCCCCGCCTGCGTGTGCTGCAGCCGGTGTTCGTAGCGCCCGCCGTAGAGGCGCTTCTCGTCGCGGTAGAAGAGCATCGCGTGGAAGTTAGACAGCACCGTGCAGCTGCCGGCGTCCGCATCGCTGGCGGCGAGCCGGATATTGCCGATCAGGTGGGAGCAGCGCACGGGGTGATCCTTGGAGGGCGCTCGCGGGTGCACGAAATTGCGGCGGCGGATTTCCATCATCACGCGGTCGTCGTAGAAGTGCGAGATGTGGTTCAGCGGGTCTTGCTGGTCCGGTGCGGCCGGCATCCAGTAGGTGCCATCGGGTGTGTAGAGCGCCATCCAACCCTCGAGGTCGGCGCGGTCGAGGCAGTCGGCCTCCGCGTAGAGGAGCGATTCGCATTCCTTCAGCAGTGCGTCGCCGGTGTGCATCTCAGGCCACCTCGCCCAGCATGTAGTGGCGCCAGGCGCGGTACTGCGTGCGCAGGTCCAGATCGCTGGTGCCGGTGCCCACGGTGCGGTCACCTTCGTCGCGGTCGCGGCCGAATTCGCGGTACATCTCGACCCATTCCGAGCCCGTGCCTTCAAGCCCCGCCTGGATGCGCATGTAGGACTCCAGATCGTCCGCGCCCACCATCGAACCCACCGAGTTGATCAGCCGCGAGTAGAGCAGGGTGCGTTGCAGCATCTCTGGCGGCGCGCCCTTCAGGCGGAAGGACCAGGTCTCGATCACGCAGCGGTTGGCGGCGATGGGACGCACCACGCGGATATTCTGCACGGCGGTTTTTATGGTGAGCGAGGGGTAGTAGCAGGTGTTGTGGGTGTTGAAGCTCAGTATGTCCTGCGTGCGCGCCTCGCCATAGGCGGCGACCATCGCATCGCGGTAGACCGGGTTCACCGAGTAGTTGGCGTGGATGCTCGTCTTGCCGCCGTCGTAGTGGTGACCGTAGCGGAAACCGGTGATACCACTTTTCTCGAAGTTCTCGTAGGAGCCCCCGAACGGCGGGATCATCTCGGCCTCGGCGCGCTCCTTCGTGGCCTCCGCCGGCAGCGTGCCGAGGTAGTCCATCGCGGCGTCCACCACCGACTGGTGAGTGGCCTGCGGATGGTGGGTGTCGTTCAGGTTCTCGAGAAACAGCTTCCAGTTGCAGGCGTGGTCATAGCGCAGCACGCCGCCTGCCACCTCGACCTCGCCCTCGGGTGCGCGCTCGCAGAGATTGTCGAAGCAGGCTGCTGCACCGCCCAGCCACGTGACCAGGTCCGGTGCGCGCGGGTCCAGCGTGGCAAACACGAAGCCGCGATACGCGGCGTACTGCGCAACTGGCTGCATGTTCCACTGCGGATCCTTCGGGTTCATGCCGGTGCCGTCGTAGCCCTTCTCGTTGGGAATCTTGAGCAGCGTGCCGTCGGTGGCGTAGGTCCAGCCGTGATAACAGCAGCGGAATGCGCGCGCATTGCCGCAGCGCTTGTCGACCACCTTGGCTCCCTTGTGAGCGCAGCGGTTGTGCAGCACGCGCACGCTGCCATCGCGGTCGCGCACCATCACCACCGGGATGCGGTGGTTGATGTTGGTGGTGAAGTAGTCACCCGGCTGCGGCACCTGGCTCTGGTGGCCGATGAAGATCCACGCGCGGCCCCAGATGCGCTCCATCTCGAGCTCGAATATCGCCGGATCGGTGTAGATGCGGCGGTTGAGGCGGCAGGGCTCCACGAGGCCTGCCAGTGCGGAATCGGTGCCGATGATCATGGGCTGCCCTCCGGGCATGGTCGCGCGTTTCTACAGGGCGAGTGAGCCAAGGCTCGAGCCTCCGCACACCATCAGCGTTTGCCCCGTCACAAAGCCGTTGTCACGAGCGATCATGAACATCACGGCACGCGCCACATCTGCGGGTTCGCCAAGGCGGCGTACGGGGATGCTGGCTCCCATCTTTTCCATCTTCTCGCTGCCCTCGGGGATCACCGAGTGGAACATCTCGGTGGCGGCGATAGGGCCGGGTGCCACGCAGTTCACCGTGATGCCGTGCTGGCCCAGTTCGAGGGCCCAGGTGCGCGCGAGCCCGGTCATGCCGCATTTGGTGGCGGCGTAGTTGCTGCGGGTCTGCATTCCCAGTGCCGCGCGCGAGCCGATCAGCACGATGCGCCCGTGGTGTGCGGCTTTCATGGCCGGAAGAAACGCCTGCGCGAGCGTGATGGCGGCGGCGAGGTGCACGTTGCTGAGGTAGTCGAGGTCTGCGAGGTCGATGTTTTCGAGGAGTGCGGCGCGGATCAGCCCGGCGTTGTGCACCAAGGCTGTTACTGCGTGGCGCGCGGCGATGGCCGCTGCGGCCTCGCGCGTGGCCTCGCGGTCAGCAAGGTCTACCGCGATATTCTCGAGTCGTGGGTGCTCGATGCCCGCCGGCCGGCGCGCGAGATTGATCACGCGGTAGCCATCGGCCAGCAGATGCTCGCAGATGCTCTGGCCGATCCCGGTGCTGCCGCCGGTCACGACGGCGACGGATTCGCTCATAAGGACATCTCCAGTTGCATCAATGCGTGTGGCAGGGAGTCGGGCTGCCCGTCGCAGGCCACCAGGCACCAGCTGCCCGAGGCGTCGCGCGCGGTGTGCACGTGCAGTCGATCCCCGGGCGAGGCCTGCGCTGCGAGGTGCGCGAAGACCACGGGGCCGGCGTCGAGGCGCAGCGAGGCCACCTGCCAGGGCAATCGCTCGGCGAACCAGGGCTCCAGGCTGTGTGCCAGCGTGCTCACGGCGAGCACGGTCCCGTGCCCATCCACGGTCTGCCAGGCGAGCGCATCTGCGAGGCACTCCGTGCAACGTTCGCGCGGCGGGTATTGGGTGGCGTCGCAACGTGCGCAGACCTGCAACTGCAAACCGTCGTGGCGCGGCGCGTCCTGCAGCGGCGCACTCACCGCGCTGCGTCTGGCTGGCGGCAAGCTCATGCGCCCTCCAGCACAACGGCGGCGGCGCAGAGTCCGCGGTCGTAATTGATCATGCCGTAGCCGCCTACCACGGCGCGGCGAGCGCGCGTCACCTGTTGGCCCACTGCGCGACCGGTCACCTGGCGCAGCGCCTCGACCAGCCCGAGGAACCCGCCGCTCGCACCCGCTTGCCCTGTCGAGAGCTGCCCGCCAGAGGTGTTGTGCGGCACGCCGCCGCCGTCCACCGTGAGCGCGGTCTCGCGCACGAAACGCGGCGCCTCGCCGGCGGCGCAGAATCCCAGCGCCTCCATCTGCAGCATCGCGATCACGGGATAGTCGTCGTAGGTTTCGAGCAGATGCATGTCCTGCGGTCCGCAGCCGGCGCGATCCCAGAGCTCCGGCGCGAAGGCGTTCCAGCCGGCGCGCAGCTGGATGTCATCGCCGGCGAAGGCGTTGTGGCGTTCCTCCGCTGACAGCACCCGCGCGTAGGGGATGCCGAGTGTGCGCGCGCGCTCTTCGCTCATCACGAGGAATCCCTCGGCACCCGCGCAGGGCATCACGCAGTCGAACAGGTGTAGCGGTCCAGCTACCGCGCGCGCGCCGAGGTACTGCGCCATGGAGAGTGGCTTGTCCGCGAACAGTGCCTGCGGGACGCCGCGCGCGTTGGCGCGCTGGGATACGCAGATGCGGCCGAAGTCCTCGCGGGTGGCGCCGGTTTCCGCCATGTAGCGTGCGGTGATGAGCGAGAAGGGCAGGTTCGGCCCGGCCGCACCGTACGGCCAGCTGGCATCGACCGAGAAACCGCTGAAGTTGGCTGCCAGTTCGCGGAAGCCCTCGGGGCGGTTGGTGTCGGCGCCGATGCAGGCGACCACCTCCGCGTCGCCTGCCTGTACGGCGCGCGCGGCGCGGCGCAGCGCGAGTACACCCGAGGCGCCCCCGTAGGGCAGGCTTTCGAGGAATCGCGTTTCCAGGCCGTAGTACTGCGTCATGGTGACGACGCTGTCGGGCGCGAGGCTGAAGCTGCCAATGGCGAGCCCATCAATGGCGGCTTTCGGCAGGCCGCTGTCTGCCAGCATCTGACCGAGCGCCGCACCCACGAACCACGGCGCGCCGTGTTCGCTGTTGCGTGCATAGCCCACGCTCACCGGGGCGGCGATCGCGACGCCCGCGTAGTTATTGCTCATCCGAGCGGGCTCGTTTTGGGGCGGCGCTTGAATTCGCGCAGGTCGATGCAGGCGGTCGATGCGCGCCAGCCGGGTGCGAGCTTGCGGATCTCGCCGCGTTGGGGTTTCTGGGAGGCCGTGCGGGGTATCTCGTCCAAGAACACCACGTAGCCGGGCGCCTTGAAATACACCAGCGCACCGAGCGCGCGCTGCTGGATGGCGCGCGCGGTCTCGGCGTTGCGCGGCATGCCTGCGCTGGCCACCACGCAGGCCATCACTTCCTCGCCGCGGATCTCGTCGTCGACGGCCGTGACTACCAACTGTGCGATCTGCGGTGCATCGGCGAGCGCGGCTTCAACTTCCAGTGCAGCGATGTTCTCGCCGCTGCGGCGGATCACGTTCTTGCGCCGGTCGACGAAATGGAGCGCGCCGTCGGGGCCGGCTCGCACCACATCGCCCGTGCGCAGCCAGCCGCCCGCCCAGGCTTCATCGGTGGCTTCGGGGTTCTTCAGGTAGCCGGCAAAAAATCCGGCGCGTGGATCGGGGCCGCTCGCGCGCACCAGCAGTTCGCCGGGGGTCTCGCCTGTCACCTCGATGCCTTGTTCGTCCACGAGCAGGTACGCCACCGCGGCGGTCGGTTTGCCGAAGCAGCTCGTGCCCACGTGTCGCGGCTCGTGATTGGCGATAATGCAGCCGCCACAACCGGTCTCGGTCATGGCCCAGGCCTCGATCAGCGGGAAGCCGAAGCGCGCTTCGAAGGGCGCGTGGTGGCGCGGGTTTATCCCAGCACCGAAACCGAAACGCAGTTGTGCTGAAAAATCATCGTGCGGGCTGCTGTCCATGCCGAGCAGGATGGCGGGCATGACGCCCAAGTAGTGGACGACCGTGGCGCCTGAGCTGCGCACGGCATCCCACCAGCCCGAGGGATGGAAGCGGTCCAGCTGCACGATACAGCCGCCGGTTTCCAGCATGCCCATCGCGGAGCTTGCCATGGCGTTCATGTGGCTGAGCGGCAGCGGTGTGATCAGCCGTTCCTCGCCGGGGCGCAGCGCACACAGCCCGCCGAGGCCTGCGTACCACTCGCCAAAGTGCGTGAAGTAGTCATTGTTCAGGATGCAGCCCTTCGGCTTGCCGGTGCTGCCAGAGGTGTAGAGGAGCGCGCACTCGCTGCGCGGCCCGGACTCCTCCGTGCGTGCCGGGTGAGGTGCGCCGGGGATCGCTGTGTTGCCCTCAGTGCTCAATGCGGGCGGTGCAGTCATCAGGGCGAGAGACCGCTGCGCAACAGGGAGCAGGTCATCGAGGCTGACCAGCAGGCAGGACTCGCTGTGCTCGAGCTGCCAGGCGATCTCGGCGGGGCGTTGCTCCGCGTTGACCGGCACCACGCTCGCGCCCGCGGCGTTCAGCGCCAGCCAGTGCTCGAAGAACGCGGGTCGGTTGGCCAGCATCAGTGCAACGCGTTGTCCGGCGCCGTAGCCCGCGTCGCGGTAGAGAGCTGCAAGTTCGTCCACGCGTGTGGCGAGGGTGGCGTAGCTGATTTCGATGGGGCCCGCGTGATAGCCGCTGCAGGCGGCCGCCGGGATGTGCAGGAAAGGCCGCGACGGGAAGCGCGCTGCGCTGCGGGCGAGAACGTGGTGCACCGTGCCTGCCATTCTGATGCGCGCCCCGTGATCTCGCCGCGATGGTCTCTTGCGAATCTAGCACAGGCATGAAAACATGAAAAGGCATAGTTTGAGGCTTCAAGCAATGGCGCGTGCACGCCCTTCGCCGGCTCCGGAAGACGGTTTCGTCGACCGCTATCTCGGCTTCCTGCTGGCCAAGGCGAGTCATGTCGTAAGTGGTGGTTTTCACCGCCAGTTGAAGGAAATGGGTGTGTCGATTGCCACGTGGCGGATCCTTGCCGTGCTGCAGGATGGCCCGCGCCCGGTGGGCGAACTGGCCGATCGTGTGTTGCTCAATCAGCCCACCCTCAGCAAGGCGCTGGACCGACTGGAGCGCGATGGCTTGCTGAAGCGCGATCGCGAGGCCGCCAACCGCCGCAGCGTCACGGTGAGCCTCTTGCCACGCGGCCGCGCGATGGCCTCGCGCTTGATTCCGCTGGCCAACGCGCATGAGACCGAAACCTTCGCCAGCCTGAGCGCCACGGATCGTCGGGCGTTGGTGCGTATGCTGCAGCGCACCATCGCGGCGAATGCCTGATCGGGCAGCTTTAATCTCCGATCAGAGCGGCAAATCCTGCTGGCGCTCCGCTTTCGAGGTCGATCAGCACAACCCACTCGGCTTTGCGGGCGAGCAGAGGGAGATAGCGCAGGCGTTCGCGCGGCACTCCGGTGGCGGCGACGGCGGCCGCGAGCACGGTCGCGGCGTCAGGTTGTGTCCCCAGCAGTCCGTCTAGCGGGCGGGCCTCCGCGCGCACCTGCTCGCGCGCCTGCGCATCCCAGGCGCGCCAGTAGCGCGGCCGCATCGCAAGATCAGCGCCCGAAGACAGCGCCGCCGTGAGCGCTTCGAAGCGCTCGGTGGGATCCTCGGGAACCTCGGTGCGCAGCAGCATCGGTCCGGCAAAGGGCAGTTCCTGCAGGCCCTCCGGCGCTTGCGGTAACTCGGTTGTGATTAGCTCGCCGGCGCTCAGCACGCGGAATCGGTTGTGCTCCAGCACCAGCGCTACGGGGCGCGCCTCGAAAAGCACAAGCAGCCCGTAGGCCAGTGCGACAGCCCTTAATAGCAGCAGTACCACCAGATCGCGTCGCAGCACCGACGACCCTTTGCGGCGATCGAAGATGGCGAACACGGCGAGCGGTCCTAGCGCGAGGTCTGCGGCTACGATCAACTGCAGAAGGGCGATGCCGCCCGAGATGCGCGCATAAGGCCCGGGGTGCCACAGGTGGAATGCCAGTATGAAGCCTAAGCCGGCAACAGCTACGCTTCCCGTCCCATGCAGCAGTGCCACGTACAGGCGATCGCGCAGATCGAATCTGGTCATTATGCCTAAGGCTCCTTGGGCCCCGGCGTCGCTCGGGGCTATGGGAAGGTAGCAGTCCGGCGCGCAGCCTGCGCTGCGATCATCGCGGGCGCGGGCGTGAGCGCCCGCGTGCAGGTGGTGTTTTCGCTGCGGGCGGGTCGTCGCAGACCTGCGCTATCAGCGTGGCGAGCGCCGTGAACTCGATCTCGCGGGCGGTGGAACTGCGGGCCACGAGTGCGATGCCGCGCGTCGGTGCGGGCGGCCCGACGCGGTGCGCCGTGAGTCCCGTGGAGGCCAGCAGCCCGTGCCGCACGGCAAGCTCGGGTACCAGTGCAAGGCCAAGTCCGGACTCTGCCATGTGCACCAGCGTGAGCAGGCTGGTGGCTTCGAGTCCTTCGGTGCGGCCTCCGGAGCGCTTGCTCCTGCAGGCCTGCAGGGTGTGCTGGCGCAGGCAGTGGCCTTCTTCTAGCAGCAGCAAGTGCTCGGCTGTGCGGGCATTCAGCGCAACATTGCCTCGCGGTGACACAACCATGCCCCACGGCGACACCACGCTGCCGGCAGGGGCGACCAGCAGGAGTTCGTCCTGGCAGATCTCGCGCACCAGCAGGTTGCCGGTGTCATAGGGCAGTGCAAGCAGCGCGAAGTCGAGCCGCCCGTCTTCCAGACGCTCGAGCAGGCTCTCGGTGCGATCCTCGCGCAGCGCCAGGCGCAGCTCGGGATATTGCGTGCGCTGGCGCTGCAGCAGCTGCGGGAGCACGAATGGCGCGATGGTGGGAATGGCGCCAAGGCGCAGGATCCCACGCATCGGGCTGCCCGCACTGGAGGCTGCCTGCGCGAGATCCGAGGCCCCTGCGAGTAAGCCGCGCGCCCGCTCCACCACCTCTTGTCCCGCCGGGGTGAGCAGCACGCCCTGACGATCGCGCTCGACCAGCCGGGCGCCGAGCGAGCTCTCGAGCTCCTTCAGCCCGGAGCTCAGGGTGGATTGGGTGACGTGGCAGGCCGCGGCGGCACGCGTGAAATTGCGCAGCTCCGCGAGCTTCACGAGGTACTGCAGCTGGCGTAGCGAGGGCAGGGCGGCCATTGGGTTCTCCCGTTATCGAAATTACCGATCACGATCACAGAAATTACTCGTTGGATCGATATCGAGCAAGCGCTCATCCTCCGCTGCGTCGACCAACCCCACAATCCTACGGAGCACGACGATGAACCGACCCGAGATCAAGACCATGCAGAACCTCGAGGCAGCTTTTGCCGGCGAATCGATGGCTCACACCAAGTACCGCTGGTTTGCGAAGCTCGCACGTAATGCGGGAGACGAGGACACGGCACGGATCTTCGAGGACACCGCCGAGCAGGAGCTCCGGCATGCCTTCGGTCACCTCGAACTTCTCTACCCCCCGGCGGACATGACGCCCGCGCGTGCGCTGGAGATCGCCATCGAGGGTGAGACCTACGAGTACAGCGAGATGTATCCGCGCTTCCGCGCTGCGGCAATTGCCGAAGGCGATGAGGCGGCGGTGGCCGAGATGGACGGGCAGATCGCCGAGTCCCGTGAACACGCCGGGCGATTCCGCGAGGTGCTTGCCAAGGCGGCAAAACGTTTCGCGGCCCTTGCCACGGTAGAGGAGCGTCACGCTGGCAACTACCGACGCGCTCTCGAACGCGTCGCGGCCTGATCACATTCACCAACCTTGACGGAGACATGCGGATGAATATCTGGAAATGCGTGGTTTGCGATGTTGTTTACGACGAGGCCTTGGGCATGCCTGATGACGGCATCCCCGCCGGCACCCGCTGGCAGGACGTGCCCGAGGACTGGTCCTGCCCCGAGTGCGGCGTGTCCAAGGTCGATTTCGAACTGCTGGATGCCGCCGCCTGAGCGTCGGGGGCGGGGCTCTGCGCATACACTATTACCCTTCCCTGCGGAGCTAGGCCGAGCCTGGTCTGGCTCCCGCTTTCTCCTCGCGCAGGCTCCAACATCCAGTACAGGCTGATCGACACCGATGGGACCCTTGTTGACGCAGACGGTGCACGAGGCCATGCGTGCTTGCGTGGAATCCGGCGCGCTGACGGCCGAGTGCTCGCTCGATCTCGGCCGATCCATCACCACGGTCGAGGTCGATAGCGCGGGTTGGACCTGGCAAGGCCTGCGATTTCCGTGGATGGAGGCCTGCAAGGACCGGACGGTTTACTACTGGACAGACGGCAGCTTCGAGCCGGTGGCGCGGTTCACGGGCTCCCTGATCAAGCTCGTTCCCACGCCGTGGGGCCCCCCGACCTTTGAAATCGACGGCATCAAGATGTTGCCCACGGCGCAGGTCTCGCCCTACGCGGATGCCGAGCGCAAGGTCGGTCTCATCCGCCCGCGCGACAAACTCATCCTTGATACCTGCGGTGGGCTGGGGTACTTCGCGGCATGGTGTTTGCGCGGGCAGGCCGCGCGCGTGGTGTCTTTCGAGCTGAACCCCGATGTCATCTGGCTGCGCACGCTTAACCCCTGGTCGCCCGGCGCCGATGCGCGCCTGTCCTTGACCCAGGGCGATGTGGCAGCAGAGATAGTGCAGCTTGCGACGGGTTCTTTCGACGCCATCCTGCACGACCCGCCGCGGTTCGGCATCGCCGGAGATCTCTACTCGCAGCGCTTCTACGATCAGATGGCGCGGGTGCTGAAGCGCAAGGGACGCGTGTTCCACTACACCGGATCGCCGAACAAGCTGAGCAGCGGGCGCGACCTGCCGGCCGAGGTCGCGCAGCGTTTGCGGCGCGCCGGATTTGCCACCGAGTTCAACGGGGATGGTGTGCTGGCGCTGAAGAACTGAGGACGGGGCAGGGCGCCGGGTATTTCCTGCCTCCGGCAGGCGGCGACATCGAGATTCGCAGGCGCTCCGCCTCTATAATCCGCCCGCTCCGGCGCCAGCCGGTTGGGCGCGCAAGTGCTGGCTGCGCGCCCGCTAACAATCATCAATAGCCTGACGAGCCCCATGTGCGGGCCGGGGAGTGTTTTTGCGCAGGAATGCCGGCAGCTCGCGACTGGTGCGCTTGCTCGACAACTGGATCCCGCTGGATGCGGAGGCCTCACGGCAGGAAGTGGCCGAACGCCTTGGGCAATGGCTCGGCGTTCATGACGTGGTCACCCTGCACGCGGCGCAGCAGTCCATCGCCTCGGGGCCGGCTCCAGAGACGGTGGCCGGGGCAACGGCCGCCGAGTTGACCGAGGAACTGCGACGGCTGCGTGTCTCGCTGCAAGGACTGATCAGCGCCGGTGAGTCCTATGCCCAACCGGATCCGGATGCGGGCTTTGCGCCCCATCACCGTCGCTATCTCGGTCAGCAGCGCAGCATGCAGGGCAGCATCGATGGCCTGCGTGCCCGTCTGCGCCAGGCCCTGAGCGCCGCCTCGCCCACGCTGGCGCAGCTGGCAATGCTCGATGGCGTGATGCAGCAGCTCTACGGGGCGCGCGAACAAAAACTGCTGTCCACGGTTCCGCTGTTTCTCAAGGAGCGCTTCGAGCAGTTACACCGGCAGCAGCCCGATGCCCTCGGACTGGTCCCGCTGCCCCTTGCCTGGCTCGATACTTTTCGCCAGGACCTGCAGGCGGCGCTGCTCGCCGAGCTCGAGACGCGCCTGCAACCCCTGCTCGGCATGCTCTACGCCCTCAACACCGATGCGAAGTCTCAGCCATGATCAGCTCTCTCATCGGCATCACTGCGGTGCTCACGGCCTTTGTGTTCGGGCTCGGAGCCGTGCTCTGGGTGGGTGTGGGTTTCGTTGGCTCCAGCGTGATCGCGCTCGCCGTCACCGCGATGATCGGTGCGGCCTATGTGCTGGGTGCCTCCGAGATTGTCCGCTTTCGCGCCCAGACGAATTCGCTTGCCGCGGCCCTGGCTGCGGTGCCGCAGCCGCTGCCTGCGCTGTCGGACTGGCTGTTCCGGGTGGATCCGTCGTTGCGCGCTGCGGTGGGTCTGCGTATCGAGGGTGAGCGTGTTGCCTTGCCAGGGCTGGTTCTCACCCCCTATCTGCTTGGCCTGCTGGTGATGCTCGGGATGCTCGGCACCTTTCTGGGAGTCGTTGTCACCTTCAAGGGTGCGGTGCTCGCGCTGGAGGGCTCGGCCGATCTGCAGGTGATACGTCAGGCGCTCGCGGGCCCCATCAAGGGGCTGGCGTTTTCGTTCGGCACCTCCGTGGCAGGGGTGGCCAGCTCGGCCATGCTGGGGCTGATGTCGGTCATCAGTCGCCGCGAGCGATTGTCCGTGGTGCAGCAGCTGGATCTACAGATTGCTGGTGTTTTCCGGCCTTTTTCGCTGCTACACCAGCGTCAGGAGACCTATCGCGCCCTGCAATCGCAGGCGCAAGTACTGCCGGATGTCGCCCGGCAGCTACACGTACTGATTGAGCAGACCGAGCATCGCAGCCAGCGGCTCGACGAACAACTCCTCGGTCGGCAGGAGCAGTTCCACCGCGAGGCGAGCGTGGCCTACACCGGGCTTGCGAGCAGCGTGGAGCAGTCCCTTCGCGACAGTCTCGCTGCCGGTGCGCGGGTGGCTGGAGAGAGCGTCGCGCCGGTTGTGGAGTCCGCCATGCGGGCGCTCGCGGAGGAATCCCGCCACGCGCATGAACGGCTCGTCGCTGGCGTGGGTGGCGCACTGGAGGCATCGGTCGACAGCGCCGAGCAGCGCACTGCGTCCTTGCTGTTGGGTGTGCAGCAGAGCTTGGCGCAAGCGCGCGCGGAGCAGGCGTATGCCGACCAGCAGGCGAGAGACGCCTGGGTGCAGTCCCTCGAGTCCACGGCCGTCACGCTGCAGGAGCAATGGGAGCGTGTGGCGACCGCATCGGATGCACGGCAGCAGGCGTTGTGCCAGACGCTGGAATCCACCGCGGCCTCCATTGCCGAACGCAGCGGCGATCAGGCAGCTCGCATTCAGGGTGATGTGGCCCGCCTGCTGGAGCAGTCCGAGGCCGTGTTGCGCTCGCACCGCGAGTCCGAGGCGCGCTGGGTTGAGCAGCAGGGCGCGCGCATGGACCAGTTGGCCGCGCTGTGGCGAGCCGAACTCGGCACGCTGCGTGGCGAGGAGGCCGAGCGCGGGCAGGCGGCCGTGATCCGGCTCGGCGAACTGCAGGCCGCGCTCTCCGTCCAACTCGCCACGCTCGGTGGCGCGCTCGAAAGTCCGCTTGCCCGTCTGCTACAAACTGCGGCTGAGGTGCCGCGTGCCGCCGCCCAGGTGATCGCGCAGCTGCGTGAGGAGATGAGCCATCTCACCGCGCGCGACAACCTGGCGCTGCAGGAGCGCGCCACGCTGATCGAGGGTCTCGGTGCCCTGCTGCAGGCGGTGCACCTCGCCACCGGCGAGCAACGGGCGGCCATCGAGACGCTCGTGACCTCTGCCTCGGGGACGCTAGAGCAGGTCGGTCGCCAATTCGCTGACACGCTCGGTATCCAGACCACGCGCACCGAGGCGGTGGCCGTACAAGTCGCGGGTAGCGCCATCGATCTCGCGTCCCTCGGCGAGGCCTTCGCGCATGGCGCGGCGCTCTTCAGTGCCAGCAACGAGAAGCTGGTCGAGAGCCTGCAGCACGTCGAGCGCGCTATCGGCCAGTCGATGACGCGCAGCGACGAGCAGCTCGCGTACTACGTGGCGCAGGCGCGCGAGGTGATCGACCTCAGCATCGGTGCGCAGCAGGGCATCGTCCAGGATCTGCGTCGCCTGCACGGCAGGCCGGCGGCATCCGATGAGGGACCTGCCGGATGATGGATCCGGACGACAGCGAAGACGGCATCGCGCAGGCCGCACCGGTCTGGGCCGTGTTCGGGGACCTGATGTCGGGCCTGCTTGGCGTGTTCGTGCTGATCCTGATGGGCGTGCTGGTGGCGCAGATGGATCTCAGCGCCACGCTGGCGGCCGAGACGGCCAAGCGGCAGCAGGAGGAGCAGCGCCGCATGGCGCTGGAGCAAGCACTGGCCGGCCCGCTGCAGTCAGGCCGGGTGACGCTCGATAACGGACGCATCGGTATCAGCGGCAGCGTGCTGTTTCCCGTCAACTCCGACGCGCTGCGCCCGGAGGGCCGCCAGTTGTTGAAGACCCTGGTGCCGGCGTTGCGGGTATATCTCGGTGTGCGCGATGACATGCTGATGGTGAGCGGCTTCACTGACGACCGACCCGTGCTCGAGGGCAACCGGCGTTTCACCGACAACCTGGATCTCTCGGCCCAGCGCGCGCTCACCGTGACACGCGCGCTGATCGAGGCGGGGATGCCGGCCGCGAGCGTGTTCAGTGCGGCCTTCGGCGCCGAGCAACCGGTGGCATCCAACAGCGATGAGGCCGGCCGCGCGCGAAATCGCCGGGTGGAAATGGCGCCAGTGCCCCGTGCGCGCGCCGCGGGAGTGTCTGGCGATGAGTGAACGCGCGACGGGCGAGGGGCCCGGACTTCTGCCGGCGGATGCAGAGGCGAGCGTGCTGGCGTTGCTCCAGATTCTGCGCGAGGCGGACGCTGCGCAATACGAGCCGGTGCTGTTTCAGTACGTCGAAGCGCTTGCGTCGCGTATGCAGGCGGCGCCCGAGGCGGTGCGTCGGCTCCTGCATGGCAAACTCCGGGTTGCCTTGGCCGACTGCGCCCGGCGCGTAGCTGAGCGGTCACGGGGTGCCCCTCGTGGTGATGACACCGCCGTGGCCGATGTTCCCTCGGATGGTCAGGGGCTGGCGCCAGAGGCGCCCTTGGCGGTGCTGAACCGCTATATCCGTGATGTCACAGAGATTGCGGGAGAAGACGCGGACGCTGCTCCGCTTGCGGCAACGGGGGAGCTGTGGCCCGAGCTCAAAAATGCGCAGCGATTCAAGGAGGCTTGGTCCAGAATCAGTGCGGATGATGCCGTGGAGCTTGCCATCGACCGTGGCCCCGAGGGTGCCGGGCCGCTGAACGGACACAAATTGATGCTGCGGTCCCTCACCTTGATGCGCGAGCTGTCGCCGGATTACCTGCGTCACTTCCTGTCGCACGCCGAGTCTTTGCTCTGGCTGGACCGCGCCTACGGCCGACTGAAGCGCACGACGGTAGGCGCCAAGCCAAAGCCTGCGCGGCGGGTGCGTACGCTGAAGCGATTGCCGGAGTGATCGGTTGCGCCGCGGCGCCTTGATGCGGGAAGGCGTGTTTTAGCGTGCGAGCAGCGCCTTCGCCAAATGCCGTCCTGCCAACCAGGCGTCCTCGATGCGCGAGGCCGCGCACCAGTCGCCGGTGGCGGCAATTCCTGCGGACATATCGATGAATGGCTCGGTGGCTGCGGTCTCGGCATCCACCAGCGCATAGCGCCAGCGGTGCAATGCCATATGCGTGCTGCGGTTCATGTCGAGGCCCGTGAGCGCACCTGTGGCAGCGCTCAATTCCTGCTGCACCTGCGCCAGGTCCCGCTCCACGTTGGCGTCGGACCAGTCGGCGCTCGCGTGCGCCACCAGCGCTGCGGGCATCTCGCGCCCCGGGCGTGTGGACTGTGCGGCGATCCACTCGATGGGGTTGTCACGCGCCTTGCCGGCAATCCACGTGGCCCGCCACGGTTCGGCAAAGCCGACCATCAGCGCAAAGCAGGCGCGGTAACGCACGGAGCGGAGGCCTGCATCGATTGGCAGATGATTCTCCAGCAGCCGGATTGTCTGGGGTGAAGGAGCGGTGGACAGCACCAGGTCGAAGTGCCCCAGCGATTCGCCCGTGCTGCTCAGGAGTTCCCAGCCATCCGGTCCCCGCGCGTCGAGCGGCGCGACCTCGATGCCCGTCCGGATATCGAGGTCGGTAGCGAGGGTTTTGCACAGGGCATTCATGCCGGGGCAGGCCACATAGTGCGGTTCGAACCAGAGGCGCTTGCGCGGACGCTCCGCGGCCTCCAGGTAGACCACGCTGCCCGTCCACTCGCGCACCAGACCGCTATCGAGCAGCGGTGCCAGGAGCGCGCGGAACTCCGGTTTGCGGGCGGTGAAAAACTGGGTGCCGTGATCAAATTGCCACGGCTCGAGGTGGCGGGAGGCCATGC
The DNA here is from genome assembly GCA_945862145.1 of Klebsiella pneumoniae. Lineage (GTDB taxonomy): Bacteria > Pseudomonadota > Gammaproteobacteria > Pseudomonadales > UBA5518 > UBA5518. Next base: position 29,941 of record CAMAXE010000020.1, on the reverse strand, counting down.
GGCCCCCCACACCCCGGGACTTCTCGAATACCGTCACTCGTCCATGCCCGGCGAGTTCGCGGGAGGCCGCCAAGCCGGCGATGCCGGCCCCGATAACGGCTATGCGAGGGTTCAGTCGTCCGCCAAACACGGTGCTGCCAATTGTTGCCTGTCGTGAGAGCGATCATAGGCCATGATGCCGAGTGCGATGCCAGCTCCCGCTATCAGCATCCCGAACAGAAGGGCGAAGAGGGCGGTCATGGTCAGACCCCCCCGGTGCCGGTGCCGGTGGCCGGATCGGCCGCCGGGGTGGATTTGCTTGCTTGCGGGCCGCGGGGGATGGGGCGGTCGAAAGCGGCAAGCATGGCGAAGAGAGCGACGAATGCGAATCCCATTTGACACCTCGGTAGTGGTTGGCAGCGGTATTGCCGCCCTATGTGTTACCTGAAGTAACACGATGAGGGCAGGTTATTTCGTAAGTGTTACGGTGTCACGCACAACCGCGATGAGTTAGAAAATTACCACTCGCTGCTGAGGTCACACTCAGGAACCCGCGTGTGCCGGTCCGGCTTCGATCATTGATGCCTATCAAGTCCATCAGATCAATCGATCACCTGCGTTTGCCTGCCGGCATAGACTGCAGGCTCGTCGAGCAACCCGCTAAACAAAGGAGGACTCCGTGAATTCAGCAAAATTGAGATCGTTGGTTGCGGCCATTGCGGTCGCCACGCTGCCCTTGGTGCCGAGCGGCGCTGCCAGCGCCTCGGGCGAAGTAAGGTCGAACCAGTATTGGTGGCCCGACCAACTCGACCTGTCGTCCCTGCGCCAGCATGCCGCCGAATCCAACCCCTTGGGCCAGAGCTTCGATTACGCCAAGGGTTTTGCGACGCTCGATGTGGGCGCCGTCAAGCGGGACATCAAGCAGGTCCTGACCACCCCGCAGGATTGGTGGCCGCCAGACTATGGCAACTACGGCCCGTTCTTCGTTCGTATGGCCTGGCACGGCGCGGGTACCTACCGGGTGAGCGATGGCCGCGGCGGCGCCGATGGCGCCCACCAGCGCTTCGAGCCGCTGAACAGCTGGCCCGACAACGGCAACCTCGACAAGGCGCGCCGGCTGCTCTGGCCGGTGAAGCAGAAGTACGGCGACAAGATTTCCTGGGGCGACCTGATGGTCCTCACGGGCAACGTGGCAATGGAATCGATGGGCTTCAAGACCTTCGGCTTTGCCGGTGGACGCACCGACGACTGGGAGCCCGACCTCATCTACTGGGGCCCCGAGAAAAAGTTCCTCGACGATAAGCGCTACACGGGCGATCGCAAGCTGGAGAAGCCGCTTGCCGCCGTGCAGATGGGCCTTATCTACGTGAACCCCGAAGGCCCCAACGGCAACCCCGATCCGCTGCTGGCAGCGAAGGACATCCGCGAGACCTTCGGCCGCATGGCCATGAACGACGAGGAAACCGTGGCGCTGATCGCCGGCGGTCACACCTTCGGCAAGGCGCACGGTGCGCACGCGCCCTCGAAGTGCGTGGGTCCCGAGCCCGCGGCCGCGGGTGTCGAGGAACAGGGCTTCGGCTGGAAAAACAGCTGCGGCAAAGGCAACGGTGCTGATACGGTCACCAGCGGACTCGAGGGCGCATGGTCGGTGAACCCGACCGCGTGGACCATGCAGTACCTCGACAACCTCTATGCCTACGACTGGGTGCAGACCAAGAGCCCGGCGGGCGCTATCCAGTGGATCCCGGCTAACGGCCAAGCGGCCAATCTGGTGCCGGATGCCCATGATCCGTCCAAGCGCCATGCGCCGATCATGTTCACCACCGATCTGGCGCTCAAGTTCGACCCTGAGTACCGCAAGATCACCATGCGGTTCCACAAAGACCCCGAGGAGTTCAGGCTCGCCTTTGCAAAGGCATGGTTCAAGTTGATGCACCGGGATCTGGGGCCGCGCTCGCGCTATCTGGGCGCCGAGGTGCCGAGCGAGGAGTTGATCTGGCAGGACCCCGTGCCGGCGGTGGATCATGCCCTGATCGATGCCGCTGACGCCGCGGCGCTCAAGGCCACGATCCTGGCATCGGGTCTGAGCGGGCCCGACATGGTGCGTACGGCCTGGGCCTCGGCTTCTACCTTCCGCAACACCGATATGCGCGGTGGCGCCAACGGCGCGCGCATCCGCCTCGAGCCGCAGAAGGAGTGGGCCGTCAACGATCCGCGCGAACTGGCGAAGGTGCTGAAGGGCCTCCAGAAGATCCAGAAAGACTTCAACCGCTCCCAGTCGGGCGGCAAGAAGATCTCGCTGGCTGACCTGATCGTCCTCGCCGGCAACGCGGCCGTCGAGCAGGCGGCGAAGGACGGCGGCCTCGCGCTGCAGTTGCCCTTCGCGCCGGGCCGCACGGATGCAAGCCAGAAGCAGACGGATCAGCATTCCTTCGCGGTACTGGAGCCGGCAGCCGATGGCTTCCGGAACTACTTCAGCAAGGACGCCGGAATGTCACCGGCCGAGATGCTTGTCGACAAGGCCAACGTGCTCTCGCTCACGGTGCCGGAAATGACCGCGCTGGTGGGCGGCATGCGGGCTCTGAACGCGAACGGGGGCGCGGCGGCACATGGCGTCTTCACCGCTCGCCCCGGCACCCTGAGCAACGACTTCTTCGTGAACCTGCTCGACATGTCCACCGCGTGGAGCAAGTCGGCTACGGCAGAGGGCGTGTACGAGGGCAAGGACCGCAAGACGGGCGCACTCAAGTGGACCGCCACCCCGGTTGATCTGGCCTTCGGCTCCAACTCCGAGCTGCGCGCCGTGGCCGAGGTCTATGCCTCTGCCGATGGCAAGGAGCGTTTCGCGCAGGAGTTTGCCAAGGCCTGGTCCAAGGTGATGGGTCTGGACCGCTTCGACCTCAGGTGATGTTGCGATAACCCCGGGCCGGGTGCCGGCTCGGGGGTGATTTTCAAGGGTGTCTGCTTTCGGGCAGGCGCCCTTTTTTTTGTGTTCTCTTTCTCGAACGCCGTTATTAGCCTTCCACTGTCAGCACCAGCGGCGTGTTGCGGGATCGCTCCACCGAGCTCGCGCTTCAGTTGGCGAGGAAAGAAAACTCCGCGTGATCACGGCTCTGCGTCACGGTAACCGGCTTGCCGATAGGGTCCGCCTCGAGCATGCGCTGGCGCACCGCGCTGGTGTCGCTGCAGCGCGCAACAAACCGGCTGCCGGAAGACGCCAGCCTGCCAATGATCGCGCCCGTTGGCCCGGTGCCGCCGGGCAATACGACGAAAGACTCGATGATGCCGTCTCCCAAGGGCCTGCGCTCGAAGGGCGGCGCCCGGTTCTGGCTGACGCTGATTGCAGACTCGCTGTGCTCGAATCCATCCGCATGGCGCGGTGCAGACGTGCTGTATACACCTATCGCATGCCGCGAGAGATAGCCGCCGTTGGTGCCCACGAGCCCGATACCGCCCGGATGTTGCCGCAGGGCGTCGGCCATGGAGGCGATCGCGTGCATCGAGTAGTTGTTCCCGGGCCCGCCGAAAAACGGCAAACCCCCCGTTACGGTCAGCGCGCGCGGGTCCGTGTCATCAATGCCCAAGGCTTCAAGTGCCAATGACACGACGACAGGAAAACAGCTGTAGAGATCGAAATGGCTCACGGCGGAGGCGATGATCCCCGCGCGCTCCAGTGCCGTCGTGTAGGCCTGCCTGAGCACCGGAGAGTCGGCGAGATCCGGGCGTTCGAGTATGGGCAGTTCGAGCCCTTGCGCATGCGAGAGCGGGTAGACCCAGCGCTGCTCGGAAATGCCGAGGCGCCGCGCCAGACCCGCCGAGACCAGCACCAGCGCCGCGCCCTGATTCACCCCGTCCTTGGCCACCATCCACTTCGTGTACGGCTCCGACACCAGACGGTTGTCGCGGGCGACCGTACTTATCCGCTCCGCGGACAGCGCCTCGCGGTGTGTTGCATACGGATTGCCCACCGCCACGGCATTGAAGCGCTCGAGCAGCCTGCCCATCCCGGCTGCATAGTCCGCTGAGCGCTGTCCGGAGAGGTGACGGCGGCGATTCTCGAACAGCGGATACACCCACAGCGGCAGGTCCATGCCGTGCGCTTCCAGCTCCGGCGTCAGCAAGTCCCCGGTGCCCTGGCCGCGATCCTCGCACTGTCCGCCAACGTTTTCCGACCAGTCGATACTGCGCCCCTCGCGCTGCGCGCTGCGCGTGGTGGCGGCTGCCTCGGCACCGCACAGCAACGCGGCCTCGAATTCGCCGTTGCGGATGCGCCGTGACATCTCCGCCACCAGCACCTGCGGCTCATCGCCGCAGGCGATCGAATAAATGGCGAGCGCCGGATTTGCCCCGATACGCTGCGCGACCGCGCGAGGGAAATTGTCCGGTCCGCCGAAGGGCGCCATCGCCCGGCGCTGCTGCTCGGTCACGGAATCGGCCACGGTGCGTACGGCCGCAATCACGTCCAGATGCCGCGCCAGTTCAGTACAGCCCGTGTCGGCGAGCGCAGCGGCGCAGGCCCGAGCGGCCAGTGCTTGCGGCGACAACGCCGCATAGCTGCTGGCCTGCATGTGGTCGGTGTATTGACCGACGCCCACGAGCAATGGAGTTCTATCGTGTGTGGCCATATGATCCGGGTGCTGAGTAAGAGGCCGATGGCGTCAGTTCGCTGCGCCGCCGTATTCGTCCGAGGATATCAGCGTTCCCGTCACGACAACCACCCAGGATTTTCGCATGCGTTGGCATCTCGGCACGGTGTTGCGTCAATCGCTGGAGCGGGTTCCTTCAGAGCGTGCGGCCATCATCGATTTCCATACCGGACAGACGACGCACTGGGGCGATTTGCGCGTGCGCGTTCACAATCTTTGCGCCCATCTGCAGGCGCTGGGTATCCGGCGCGGTGACACGGTGGCCTTGTACTCGCGCAACTGCCCTGAGTATGTCGAGGCGCTGCTTGCGGTGCTGCAGATCGGGGCGGTTCATGCCAACGTCAATTTCCGCTACACCAGCGGCGAACTGCGCCATGTGTTTGCCAATTCCGACAGCCGCGCGGTGTTCGTCGGTGCCGAGTTCGCGGAGCGCCTGGCGGGCATCATCGATGAGTTGCCCCAATTGAAGACCTGCATCCTGATCGGCGAGGCGGAGATTCCTGTGGGAATGCACGGCCTGCGCCACGATGCCGCGACCGCCGCCGCGCCGCTGTCGCCGCAGTATTCGCAGGACCCCGATGACCGCTTCCTGATGTACACGGGCGGCACCACCGGCCTCCCCAAGGGCAGCATCTGGACACAGGAAAAAATGTTCAGGATGTTCGGGGTCAACTATTTCGCGCGCGGCGGACCCCGCTACCCTGCAGACAACGACGACCTGCTCGGCATGCTCCGCAACAACGAGTGCTACACCGAGGCCGTTGTCGCCCCGATGATGCATGGGCTGGGCGTCTACAGCGTGCTCTGTACCCTCGCTTTCGGCGGCACGGTCGTGACCAGTTCGGCGCCACGCTTCTCCGCGCCACATACCTGGCGCGCCGTTGCCGATCACGGTGTCAATGTGTTCAAGATCCCGGGTGACGCCATGGCGAAACCGCTGCTCGAAGCCCTGGAAGCCGATCCCATGCAGGGTGAGCTGGATGCGCTGCAGATGATCATCTCCTCGGCGGCGGTGTTCAGCGCGCATATCAAGCGGCGCCTGGTCGAGATCGTGCCGCATCTTGTGATCAACGACATTCTCGGCGGTTCGGAATCGGCGGCGCTGGGCAACTCGCTCACCAACGCGGACACACACGGCGCTAACGCCAACGACAGCGCGCTCAGGCTGCGGGTTGGCGAGGGCGTAAAGGTTTTCTCGCCTGATCTGCGCGAGCTCAGGCCGGGCAGCGGCGAGCGCGGCATGGTGGCGCGCAGCGGCCTGATCGCGGAGGGCTATTACAAGGATCCGGTGAAAACCGCCGCCACCTTCCCGGTGATCGACGGTGAGCGTTATTGCCTGCTTGGCGACTGGGCTGAAGTCCTTGCCGACGGGACCATCAAGTTTCTCGGGCGGGGGAATGTCTGCATCAACACGGGCGGCGAGAAAGTGTTTCCCGAGGAAGTCGAGCAGGTTCTGAAGTCGCTCGAAGGCATCGACGACTGTTGCGTGGTGGGCGTAGACGATGCGCGCTGGGGCAGTGTGGTTACCGCACTTGTCAGTCTCAAACCCGGGTACGTATTCGATCTTCAGGCCATTTCCCTGCAATTGCGCGAAAGCCTTGCCGACTACAAGGTGCCGCGACACTTCGTGCTGGTCGACGACGTCAACCGCGGCCCGAACGGCAAGCTCGACTACCAGCGCCTGAGCGCGATGGCGGCAGCGGCCGTCGCAGCGGGCACTCCCGACTCCCTGCAGGTATTCACGCGATGAAAATCCAGGCCGCCGTTGTGAGCGCGATCGAAAGCGGATTCGATATGGAGGAGCTCGATCTCGACGCCCCCGCGGCCGACGAGATCCTGGTGAAGGTCGAGGCCTGCGGCGTCTGCCACACGGATGTCGCGGCCCGCGTGCATATGCGCATGCCTGCGGTGCTGGGCCATGAGGGCACCGGCACGGTGGTGGCCCGTGGCAGTGCTGTGCGGGACGTGAATGTCGGGGATTCCGTGATCATGTCCTATGGGTGGTGTGGCGAATGCGGCAACTGCCGCACGGGCCACGCCTACACCTGCGAGCGTGGCGTGGAGGGCAGCATCGGCGGTCTGCGCTTCGATGGCTCGAGCACCATCATGCGTGCGGGCGATCCGATCTCGGGGGCTTTCTTCCAGCAATCCTCGTTCGCCTCCCACGCCCTGTGCCCGGCTCGTGATGCGGTTGTTGTGCTACCCGGCCTGCCGCCAGCCCTGCGGGCCGCGTTGCCCTGTGGCGTGATGACCGGAGCGGGGGCGGTTCTGAACGTGTTCGGTATCGCGGCCGGCGACACGCTGGCGGTGTTCGGTGCGGGTGCCGTGGGCCTGTCGTCGATCATGGCCGCACGGCTGGCAGGCGCCAGGGTCATCGTGGCAGTGGACATTCACGCCGGGCGCCTGGAGCTCGCGCAGCGCCTTGGCGCCACGCATGTGGTGGACGCCGGCAGCAGCGATGTTTTGGGGCAACTGCGTGAAATATGTGCGGCAGGCTTTATGTACAGCCTCGAGACCAGCAGCAACGAAGCGGCGTTCCGGACAGCCACAGCATGTCTTGCCATGCGCGGGACCTGCGCGCTCGTGACGGTTCCGCACGGCGGCCAGCCCTTTCCCTTTTCGCCACTGGAATTGATGGTGAAGGGCGCGCGACTGCAAGGCATCATGCTGGGTTCCGCGACGCCCCGCGCCTTCCTTCCCAAACTGATCGAGCTGCATCTGCAGGGGCGATTCCCCGTCGATGCGCTGATAACCACCTACCCGTTCGCGCAGATCAACGAGGCATTCCGCGACGCGAAGCGCGGGAGTGCGCTGAAACCCGTGCTGCTGATGGACGATTGATTGCCGACCAGGGCGAGTTGCCGTCGTGCCTTTGGGTCAAGGCTCTGCTGCGCCTGCGGCGGGCAGCAGTGTCAGCCTGAGACGCAGGTAGGCAGCCGCTGACGCGAGGGGTTATATTGCCTTTTGTTAATCAGTCATCCTGAGATCGCCAATAGCTCCTTCAGGAGGTTCCCGGTGGAAGTCGACAGCGCGCAATATGCGCGGTTTCTGGTCTGGGATGAGGAGCAAAAAAAACATGCTCGGAATCTGGCTGCTGTCATGGGCGCCTTGTCCGCTGAAAGCGAGGGAAACGCCGATGCGTTTTTTGCCTCGTTCCACCACGATGCCCACTTCTGGATCAATGGCGACACGGGCGCCTCAGGTAGCCGGCGCGGAATGGCGGCAATGAAAGCACTGTTCGAGGCCTTCATGGTGAAGTTGCCGGCAGGCTTCAGCCATACCATCGTCAATGCATACGTGACGGGCGACCACGTGATTACCGAAACACTCGGCCGCGCCACGACCCTGGCCGGCCAGATATACAAGGGCACCTACTGCCAAGTGTGGACATTCGAGAGTACGCAGATCGTAGAGCTTGCGGTGTATCTCGACACCAAGTTGCTTGCCGAGACACTCCCTGCCGACTGCTGGCCTGCACAGAATTCGTGAGTTGCCGTGGTGTGTTTCGCGTTCGCGCCGCGCGAGCTTTGCTTTTCCCCGAATGCTCGACCGCCTGCGCCGCCTGCGCGTGTCACTACGGCGTTGTGGGGGCGGCGTCCATGCAGGGCGCGATGAAGTCAGGGACCGACATGCCGACGCCGGGCAGCGACGACCAGGACGAAGCGCCAGGATATGTCTGCAGCATGTAGGCCCAATGACCCACTTGCACTGAGCCGGAGCTGGTCGACATCTGGTTGAGCATCGACCACTTGCCGGTTTTGATTGTCATCTTGCCGATCCCGACAGTGGCTTCGGCTCCGTCCGTGTAGGGGAAAGGGGTGAAGGTCAGGTACACACTGCCTTCGGGCGTCACCGAGCCCACGAGTGACGAGCAGGAGATCTCGCCGCTGCTGAGCTTTGCCGCCGTTCTTCCCCAGAAGTAACCGTTGCGATAGCCGGTAATCATGTACACGGTCTGGTCTTTGACGGGTATTAGCTGGTTTTGGTCTGGAACATACAGGTAAGCGGGCAAGCCGCTTGCGGGCACGTACCAGGTTGTTCCTTTCAACCAGCGCCAATCGAGCACGGTTTCAGCAGCGGCGGGAAAGCCGTACATCGTCGCCAAAAGGACTGCAGACAGGATGATTTTTTTCATAGTCTTGATCAGCGGCTTGTATCGATTTGATGGTGGAGACGAAGGGGATCGAACCCTCGACCTTCGCATTGCGAACGCGACGCTCTCCCAGCTGAGCTACGTCCCCACGAGAGCGCTCATTCTAGCCTGCCACGCCGGGCCGGGGCACTAGTTACGGTGGGCTGCTTTGTTCAGCCCGCGCTCATGCCGCCGTCCAGGGTAATGGCCTGGCCGGTGAGGAAGCTGTTCTCGCGCGAACAGGCCCACAGCATGGCCTGCACGATTTCTGCGGGCTCGCCCAGGCGGCCTATCGGGATCGCGGCGGCCATGTTGTCCAGGGTGTTGCCCCGACCGCTTTGGACCAGCGGGTCCAGAATGGGTGTGCGGGTGAAAGCGGGGCAGAGCGCATTCACGCGCACATGCTTTCTGGCGTACTCCAGCGCTGCGGTCTTGGTGAGGCCGATCACCCCGTGCTTGGCAGCCGCATAGGCCGACATCATGGGCGCACCGAGCAGGCCTGCCACCGAACTCACGTTGAGAATCGCACCGCCACCCTGCGCCACCATGTGCGGCAGCTGGGCACGCATGCACAGAAACACGCCTTTCAGATTCACCGCGATGTTGCGGTCGAAGGTTGCTTCGTCGAGGTCCGCCATGCGCTTCAGCTCGTGGCCGATGCCGGCGTTGTTGATGGCCACGTCGATCTGGCCGAAGCGCGCCACGCAGGCCGCCACGAAGGCATCCACCGCAGTGGCAGCCGACACATCGCAGCCCATCGTCAGTACCCGGTCCTCGTCCAGCCCGTGCAGCCGCACGGTGTCTTGGAGGGTCTCGGGATCCAGATCGCAGAGAGCGAGCAAGGCGCCCGCATCGGCGAAGGCTCCGGCCGCCAGTCTGCCGAAGCCGCTGCCGGCGCCGGTGATCATCACGACCTGATCGGTGAAATCGTAGCGTGTCATGGGTGGTGCCCCGGGGAAAGCGGTGGGAGTCGCGCGTTGCCGCCGCTTCAGAGCGTGTCGCCGAGGCCGCACTCTTCGATCAGTCCGAATTCCTGCGTGGGCATCGCAACGAACTTGTCGGCCCTGAGGGTGGTTTCGCCGTCCCAGCGGTAGGCGACCAGCTTGCCGCCCGGGCGGGCCACGCTGTAGTCGAGGCAGGCGATGTTGGCCGCGAGGGGTTCCGGGGTGCCGCTCAGCCAGTAGTGCCCCATGAACACCGGCGGCGCGGCGTGGCTGTACTCGATCAGGTGATCGCCTTCGATCTCGTCGTCGGGGATCTGGGTCTGTGATTCCTCATGCCCGAGGAAGACCGTGCGGTAGGTGGTGGCCTCGCCATCCCACCAGCGCACCCGTATGTGGTGACGCTGCGTGCCTTCTTTATCGAAGAAACTGTAGCCGGGGGGCAGGGGGATTTCTTTGCCTTTCAGCAGGGTTTCCAGCGCGTCGAACTCCCAGTTGCCCTCAGCGGTGGCGGCGTAGAGGAGGCTGTTGCTCAGGCCGCCGCGGCGGTCGTGGGCCATGGCCAGCCGGTCGATGGCGGTCTGGTCCCAGCAGGCGTGCACGATGCGCAGGCTCCCCAGATCGAGCCACAGTGGCAGGCGGCAGAACCAGTCGATCAGTTCGTGGTATTCGGGGGTGTATTCGTAGGCCTCGAGGAAGGCGCTGTGCTGCTGGTAGTTCTTGGCGTTGTGCTCTCGCAGGTGGCCGCCGCCGGGGCGCGGGGTGGCATAGGCGATGGCGTTGAATTCATGGTTGCCCATCACGGCGAGCGCCGCACCGGCGTCGATCATGGGGCGGACGATGCGGATCACGCCGCGCTGCTGCGGGCCGCGGTCGATGAAGTCCCCGAGGAAGATGACGCGACGCTCGGGGTGGCACCAGACCCCGTCTACCGGCGCATAACCCAGTTCGACCAGCAAGGCCTCGAGAGTGGCGGCGTGGCCATGGATGTCGCCGATGATGTCGTAGCCCACCGCGGGATTCCTTCCTGCAACTCTGATCAAGGCAAGCAGTCTACCCGGCGTGACACGCCGCGGCCATCGGTGAATGCCCTGAGATGAGGTCCGCGGCGCGCTCCGCGATCATGATCACCGGCATATTGGTGTTGCCGCCCACCAGATGCGGCATCACGGAGGCATCCACAACCCGCAGGCCCTGCAGTCCGTGAACTCGCAGTTCTGTGTCCACCACGGCCAGCGGATCCGCGCCCATGCGGCAGGTGCTGGTCGAGTGGTAATCGGCATCGGCCTTGGCGCGAATGAAGGCATCGAGCTCGGCATCGCTCTGCACCGCGGGGCCCGGCTCTAGCTCCGCGCCCCGGAAGGCGTCGAAGGCGGGCATACCGAAAACACGCCTCGCGGCGCGCACGGCCGCGCGGGCCACCCGCAGATCGTCCGGGTCTTCGAGGTAGTTCTGGTCGATCAGCGGCGCGTCTGCAGGATTGGCCGAGGCGAGTCGCACGCTGCCACGGCTGCGCGGGCGAATCACGTTGGTGTGCGCGGCAAAGCCGTGCTGCGGGTTGAGTTCGCGCCCGTGATTGGCGTAGAGAGCCATGACCAGCAGCAGCTTGATATCGGGCTCAGGGAGGGCAGGATCTGACTTGATGAAGGCACAGGCCTCCATGCCGGGATCTGCGAGCGGGCCCTGCCGCAACAGCAGGTAACGCCCCAGTGCTGCCGCGCCGGCAAGCGGCCTGAAGTACTTGAAGAGCGAGATCGGTTGCGTGGCGCCGAATTTCACCACCACCGCCAGATGGTCCTGTAAGCCCTTCCCGACCCCGGGCAGCGCGTGATGCACCCCGATCCCGTGCGGGCGCAACTCCGCGGGATCCCCCACGCCGGAGAGCATCAGGAGTTGCGGCGAGTTGATCGCACCGGCGGCGAGTATCACCTCGCGCAGCGCACGGAAAACCAGCGCCTTGCCGCCCCGGCGGCAGCTGAGCCCCGTGGCGCGATTCCCATCGAAAAGCACCCGATCGACCTGTGTGCGCAGCAGGATGCGCAGGTTGGGGCGTGATCTGGCCGGCCCGAGATACGCCCGTGAGGCGCTGGCGCGCACGCCCTTGTTCACGGTCACATCCACCGGGCCGAAGCCCTCGCGCTGCGCGCCGTTGCTGTCGTCCATGAAGCCGAAACCCGCCTGCGCACCCGCCTCCACGAAGGCCTTGGCGAAGGGGTGCCTGAGGCCGGGACGGCTGACTGTGACGGGCCCCGCGTTACCGTGAAAAGCAGGATCGTTGCGGTGAAAGCGCTCCGAGCGCTGGAAATACGGGAGCAGCTCGCGGAAGGACCAACCCGGGTTGCCTTCCGCCGCCCAGCGGTCGTAGTCGCTCGCGAAGCCGCGGTCGTAGACCATGCCGTTGATCGAGCTGCCACCGCCCAGCACCTTGCCGCGGGGCGTGTAGAGCACGCGATTGTCCAGATGGCGCTGCGGCACCGAGGTGTAGCGCCAGGCGTGCGCCCCCGAGAGTATGATCGGCAGCAGCCCCCCGGGCGCGCGGATCAGCGGGCTGCCGTCGCCGCCGCCCGCCTCGATCAGCAGCACGCGCACCGCGGGATCTTCCGAGAGTCGCGCCGCCAGCACGCAGCCGGCAGAGCCACCGCCCACGATCAGGTAGTCGTAGTCCGGGTGCTTCATCCGAACTGCACGAACTCGATCATCAAGGGATCGCCATCGCGCTCGAGGTAGCACCAGGGCAGCGCCGCGTCCATGTCGCGCACTACCAGGCAGATCTGGTCGGCGGGTGGCAGACCCTCCAGTGCGGCCTGCGCGGGCAGGTTCATGCTGCGGGCGTCCAGACCAGCGGCAGGCGGTTGAAGCCCAGCGTCGGGCCCATGTGACCCACGATCTCCGCGCCTGCCGGTACTTCGAAGTCGGGAATGCGGCGCAGCCATTCCTGCAGCGCGACGGTGACCTCGGTCTTGGCGAGATGCGAGCCCACGCAGCGGTGCGGACCCGCGCCGAAGGTGAGATGGTTGTTGATCTCGCGCTGCAGGTCGATGGTGTCGGCGTGCGCAAACACGCTCTCGTTGCGGTTGGCCACACTCACCGGCAGCACCACACGGTCGTTTTCTTTCATCGTGACACCGCGGTAGACCATGTCTTTCTTCACGCGGCGATAGATGTTCGGCACCGCGTGCATGCGCAGCAGTTCGTCCACGGCCACCGAGAGCTTCTCGCGGTCGTCGATGATGGCGGTGAGTGCGCGCCGCGCCGCGTGGTTGTGTGCGAGGTGGCGCCAGATGAAGGTCATCGTGCTGGTGACGGTGTCCAGCCCGGCAACAAAAAGCAGAAAACCACAGTTCAGTACGTCCTGATGGTCCAAAGGCTGGCCGTTCTCGTCGCGTGCCCTGACCAGCACGCTTCCGAGGTCATCGCCCAGGCGGGTGGCGCGCCACGCGAGGTATTCCCCGATCACGGTGTAGATCTGCTGGATGTTGGTGGCGCGCTCGGTGTCGTCGTTGCTGCGCATGAAGACTTCTGCCAGATGCACGAACTCCATCAGCCGGTCTTCGGGCATGCCCATCAGATACAGGAACATCCCGGTCGGCAGCAGGGAGGCGAAGTCGCGGCCGAATTCGCAGGCGCCGCGCTCGGCGAAGGCATCGAGCAGCACGCTGCTGCGCCGGTGCAACTCGGCCTTCATCTTCTCGACCGCCACGGGCGTGAACAGCGGTGCCAGCAGCGAGCGGAATGTCTTGTGTTCCGGCGGATCCACGCCTTGCGGCTGCATCACGGGGTAGGGTTCTATCGGCGGGATCGGCGTCTGGTAGGTCGAGAACAGGCTGTCATTGCGGAACGCCTCGCGCACGTCCTCGTAGTCGAGGAACACCCAGTGGCCGCCGTTGTGGTGCGTGTAGAAGATGCGAGGCGCGTCGCTCGCGAGCAGGCTTCCCCACTGTTCCAGCGGATCGTTCACCCCGGGCGAGAAACGGTAGATGTCGAACTCGTGCATCCGTCCGGCTGGTACGTGGTCGGGTGGCGCGGGGAAATAGCGGCCTGTGCTCATGAGCGGTGATTTTCCGGTGCGTGGTGAAGGCGGTGCTCAGTCACTGCTGATAACCAGCGCGCCTTCGGGGCAGTTCTTCACGGCGAGGCGTGCCTTGTGCTCGAGTTCCGGCGGGACTTCGGGCATCAGGATCACGCATTTGCCCTCCACCTCGTCGGTGCCGAAGACTTCCGGACAGCGCGCCTGGCAGCGTGCATGGCCCTGACACACGTCAGAAATTACATCGACTTTCATAAGTGCCTCTACTGCCGCACCGTGTGGAACCTGTGCGTCAGACTACAGCCCGCTGCTTGGCGATGAAATCGTCCAGCGTCTGGTAGAGATACGCGCAGTCCTCCGCGGTCATGGTGGGGTGGCAGGGGAGCATCAGGCCGTGGCGCATCACGCGCTCGGCGTTGGGGCAGCCGAATGCGTCCACACGGAATTTCACCTTGTGCATCATCGGTTGCAGCGCCGCGTGGCCCGAGAAGATCACGCGGGTGAAGATGCCGGCCTCCTCCAGGTGCATCTGCAGCGCGCGCCGGCTCCAGCCCAGTTCGGGGCGTAGTTGCACGGGGTAACAGATCCAGGTGGTGAACACCCCCGGGTGCACCCGGGTCTTGATGAAGACATCTGCGTGTTTTTCCATGTAGGCCGTGTGGCTGTCGAAGAGCCCCTGGCGCAGTTCCGTGAACATGTCGAGCTTGTTCAGCTGCTCGTGGCCGAAGGCCGCACCCGCCTCGTTGGGAATGAATCCGTAGGCGAGTTCCTCGAAGATGAACATCCCGTCGTATTCGATGTCGCCGAGGTTCTCGAGGAAGCGGCCGTCGGAGTCGTCTTGCCGCGAGCCGTGCATGAATTTCTCGGAGGAGCGGCCCCAGGCGCGCAGCATCAGCGCGCGGTCCCAGAGGGCTGGGTCATTCACTGCCACCAGGCCGCCGTTGCCCAGACACGTGATGATGTGGAAGATCGAGAAACTGGTAATGCTGATATCAGAGCGCGTGCCCGCGGGTGTGCCGCGGAAGGTGCCGCCCAGGGTGTCGGCGCTGTCTTCGATGATCTTCAGGCCGTGCCGGTCGGCGATGGCGCGCAGGCGATCCCAATCGGGCATGCCACCTACGAGGTTCGGTATCAGCATCGCCTTGGTGAGCGGCGTGATGTTGGCCTCGATGCGGTCGATATCGATCTGGTAGGTGTCGGGCTCCACGTCGATCAGCACCGGCACGTGGCCGTTCAGCACGATGCTGGAGATATCGGTGCCGAAAGTGAGTGTGGGCGTGATGATCTCGGAGCCGGGCGGCAGCTCCAGCAGGCGCACCGCAAGCAGCAGCGCGGAACTGCCCGAGTTCACCATCACCCCGTAGTCCTTGCCGAGCAGGGCGGCCGCGCGCTTTTCGAAAGTCTGTACCTGCGCGCCTACCGACATGCCCGTCTGCATCACGCCCACGACGGCATCGATCTCCGTCTGGTCGAGCATGGCGCCGCCGTAGCGGATCTGGCGGGGCGGGAGTCTCATGAGCGGTCTCCTGTGGGTCCTGTAGCGGTTCTGGTTCGCTCGCGCGATCCCGGGTGTGGATTCTGCACTCTTCAGAGGCCCGCGGGAGGCCGAGGCGATCCAGCAGGGGGACATAAAAGCTCAAATCCCCGCTGGCCTGTGGCTACTGCCGTTCAGTTGGCCCGTGTCGCTGGGAGCTTGCACACTCTATCGGTGGTGCCGGCCTTCGGCCGGGACGGACCAAGTCGCGTTGACGAACGGTGTATTGCATTTCTATAGTCAGCGTTCTCGCGTAGTCTGAAACGGACATCCGCGATTCAATACAAAAACGCTAATCGGCCGGGGGATCTCACCATGAACAAGCCTGACCTTCGCTTATCCATCCTGGCAGTCGCCATCGCGGCCTCCCTGCTGCCGGGTACTGCCCGCGCGCAGCTGGAACTCGACGAGATTATCGTAACCGCGCAAAAGCGCCAGGAGAGCCTTCAGGACGTGCCGATCTCGCTCACCGCTATCCAGGGCGAGCAGATCAAGGCCGCCGGCATCCAGGACATGACCAAGATTGCCCAGTACGTGCCGAACCTGCACATCGACGTCGGGGCGATCAACACCAACATCTACATGCGTGGCGCGGGTTCGGGCAACAACCAGGGCTTCGAGCAGTCGGTGGGCATGTACATCGACGGCATCTTCATGGGCCGTGGCCACCAGTACCGCACCGGCTTCCTCGATATCGAGCGCGTCGAGGTCTTGCGCGGGCCACAAGGCACGCTGTTCGGCCGCAACACCATCGCCGGCGCGGTAAACATCACCACGGCCTCGCCCACCCCGGGTGACGAGACCAGCGGCGAGCTCGCCGTTTCAGCGGAAGAAAACGGCGGCTATATAGCCGAGGGTTTCGTGAGCGGCTCCCTGAGCGACACCTTCGCCGCGCGTCTGGCGATGAAGTACCGCGAAACCGACGGCTATGTGGACAACACCTTCCTGGGTCAGCAGGAACCGCAGAACGAGGCCAGCACCTTTCGCCTCACGCTCGCCTGGCAGCCCAGCGCCGCCCTCGACGTCAACCTCAAGTACAGCCATGCCGATGAGGACATCGTGGGTGCGCCGTCTTCGAGCTGGCTGTTCCTGAATGCGGACGAGCGTACTGCGCAGGTGCCCAAACGCTCTGCGTTTGCGCGGATCGCCTACAGCCTCATGGACCAGAACTTTCCCGGCTTCGAGAGCTACGCCGCAGACAAATGGACGACCTTCAAGGACGGCGGCTACGGCAACGACGGCAATCAGGAAATCGGCCGCTATCCCGACAGCACCGATACCAAGGTCGACAACCTCGTGCTGAAGGTCGACTACCAGATAGGTGAATACACCCTGACATCGATCACGGGCGAGTCGAAGTACAAATTCCAGGCCGGTGCCGACGTCGACTGGCTCCCGCTGCAGTTCATCTCGCGCGATGATGACCAGAAATTCGATCAGTTCAGCCAGGAGCTGCGCTTTGCCTCTCCGGGTGGCCAGTTCTTTGATTTCATGGTCGGCGCTTACTACGACAAGAGCAACGTCGATATCGACCGGCTGGTCGTGCTCGATGCGAACATGGATGACCTGGTGCCGAAGGGCTATGGTGGCCTGAACAGCCTGTTCTCGCTGCTGACGGCGCGCCAATACAACGTGGAGCAGATCGCTCGCAACCACCAGTACGAACTCGAATCCGAGTCCTGGGCCGCCTTTGCCCAGGGCACAGTCAATTTCACGGATGATCTGCGCTTGACCCTTGGTGTGCGCTACACCAAGGAAGACAAAGACGTCGACAGCCTGCAGTTTCTGTCCGACGACATTCTCGGTTACGACACGCCGAGCGATAATTACTTCCTGCACCGCATCCAGGCGACGAGCTTCAACGCGTATTCCTTCGACTATCAGGCAGATCGCAGCACCGACGACCTGATTCCCGCCGTTATCGTGCAGTGGGACGTCTCAGACGACAGCATGCTCTATGCGAGCTTCTCTCAGGGCTTCAAGAGCGGCGGTTTCACGGATGCCGATGACGGCGAGCCCGGCGATCTGGCGGTGGCCACCTACCCCTGCGTGCCCGGCCAACCGATCGCCTCCTGCTACGACCCGACCAATCCCAACAAGGACTTCGAGTTCGATGACGAGAGCGTAGACGCGCTCGAGATCGGCGGCAAACACACACTGCTAGACGGCGCTATGACCTTCAACTGGGCGGCCTTCTACACGCAATACGACAACCTGCAAACGGCGATCTTCAAGGGCGTAGGATTCACCACCGTCAACGCCGGATCTTCGGAGATCAAGGGCCTCGAGGTCGATACACGCTGGCGCGCCACCGAGAACCTCACGGTTGGCCTGAGCGCAGCCTGGCTCGATGCCACCTACGACGACTTCACGGATGCGCCTTGCAACGCGGTCCAGCTTGATGCTGATCCGCTGTGCGGTACGCCCACCGGGCGGACCAGCAACGATCTTTCCGGTGAGCCCACGCAGTACTCCTCGGATTACAGCGCATCCTTCACCTGGGATTACGTCTACCCGATGGGCAGCGTCGAGCTTTTTGCCGGCGGCGAGGTCAATTACCGCGACGAGTTCTACTCCAGCGGTGACAACGACCCGATCGACCTCGTCAAGGACTACACGCTGGTCAACCTGCGTCTGGGCGTGCGCGCCGAGAATTGGGAGTTGATGGGCTACGGGCGCAATATCTTCGACGAGGAGTATTTCTCCCAGAGCTTCGACACGCCGGTTCTTGCCGGTTCGCACTCGCGCTTCATGCAGGAAGGCGCGGTGTTCGGGGTGCGCGGCAAGTACAGCTTCTGACGGCCTGAGCACCCGCCAATGGCGCGGCCGTCAGTCCTGCGGCTGACCGCGCCCTTGGCGTTCTTCGCATGAACTCTTGCTGCCGGCGGCAGGGCTGAAGCTCGGCGAGGTGGCCGAGCGGCTCGGCTGTGCCGACATGCGCGCCCTCCCGGCGTGGACGCAGCTCACGTCGCATGCCTGGTGCCGTGGCAGGGCTTGAAATACGGTACCGCGCGTATCTATAGTTCCGGGCATGCCGGGCCACCCCGCCCCATCAGACGGAATTTTTCCTGAAAGCGGAGCGAGCAGATGCCGCTTGACTACGACCCCTTCTCCGAACAGGCCATGCGCGATCCGGCGCCTCTTTATGCGGCGATGCGCGCCGAGGGCCGGCCCCATTTCATGCCGCGCTACAACGCCTGGGCGCTGACGCGTTTCGAGGACGTGTGGGAAGCGAGCGTGCATCACGAGGCTGATGTCACCTTCACGGCGGGTGCCACGCCGGCCCAAGTCCTGCTCGGCGAGCCCGTTCCGCACGCATTCACCACGATGGACGCACCCGCGCACCGCAAGTGGCGCGGCGTCATCCGCAAGGAATATACGCCCGACGGTGCGCGGGCCCACGAGGCCCGGTTCCGGGCGCTCGCCCGTGAAACACTCGAACCGCTGATCGCGCGCGGCGCCTTCGATGCGTACGCGGACTATGGCAATCGCGTTTTCTGCCTGAACTCTGGCTATAACCTCGGCCTGCCGCGAGAAGATGCCATCACATGGCGGGCCCTGATCGACGAGATCATGCACCGCGAACCTGGGCAGCGTGGCGGTTCTTCGGCGCGCAATCAGGCCGCCGGCATGCAGCTGGGCGGCTACCTCTTCAATTATGTGCAGACCCTGCGGGCCGATCCCGGCGGGGCAACCGGCCACACCGCCCTGTATCTGAATGCCGAGATTGACGGCGAACGCCTCGACGATGCGGGGATGGTGAGCCTGCTGATCAATTTCCTTGTGCTCGGTTCCGAGACCACGCCCATGGTGGTGGCCGGTGCGTTGCATTACCTCGAGCAGCATCCCGACCAGAAGGCCGCGGTGTGCGCTGATCACCAGCTTGTCGAAAGGCTGTATGTCGAGACCTGCCGCTACGACCAGCCGACCAATATGCTCTGTCGCCGTGCCGTGCGCGCCTTCGATCTCGGTGGTGTGCGCATCGAGCCTGGTCAGAACTTGCTGTACATCTATGCCTCGGCCAACCGCGACGAGGCCGAGTTCCCCGAGGCCGACCACTTCGACATTTTCCGCCGTGCCCCGCGCGACTTGATCTATGGAGCAGGCGGGCACAAGTGCCTTGGCATGCATCTGGCCACCATGGGCGCGGTGATCTTGCTCGAGGAATTCCTGCGCGTCGCCGGAACTTACACGGTGCTCAGCGAGCGTTGCGAACGCGCTTATGGCGAGCACCTCTCGGGTTACACCCGTGTGCCGCTGCGACTGCACGGCGCGGCCGGTGCCTGACATGGGTGCCCGAGCTCACCTGCCCCGCGCCCGGCTTTCCCCCGTAGGAGCGGGCCATGCCCGCGACACGCGCGCCGGTCGCGCGCATGGCGCGCTCCTACACCAGACGGTACACGCCACACCCCCCGTAGGAGCGGGCCATGCCCGCGACGCCAGCCCTTATCGCGCGCATGGCGCGCTCCTACACCAGACGGTACACGCCACACCCCCCGTAGGAGCGGGCCATGCCCGCGACGCCAGCCCCGCAGCGTCACGCGGGCCCCCGATGAAAAATGAAAGACCTGACCCCAGCTGAACACAGGAGATACACGATGGCGCTACAACTGCAGAACGCCTGGCTCGACGCGGGCATAGTGACCCGCGATGCCGATGTGGCCTCGCGTTTCTACGGTGAACTGCTCGGCCTGCCGCCGGCCGGCGAACTGCGCATGCCCGGTGTGGGGCTGATCCGCCGTTACGCGGTAGGTAGCAGCACGCTGCGGGTATTCCAGCCCGAGACGCCGCCCGCGCAGGATGGCAGCCGCGACGGCTTTGCCAGCCAGACCGGCATCCGCTACCTCACGCTCGCGGTGAGCAATCTGGACGAGGTGGTGGCGGCGGTGGCGGCGGCGGGTTATCGCGTGCCGGTGCCGGTGCGCGCGTTACGGCCCGGCGTGCGCGTGGCGCAGATCGAGGATGCCGATGGCAACACGCTCGAGTTGATGCAGCATGATGACGCCTGAGCACGGAGGCGCCATGACACTCCTGCAGGATCGGACGGCCGTGGTGACGGGTGCTGGCGGCGGCATCGGCCGCGGGCATGCACTGCTGCTCGCCGCGCACGGCGCGCGCGTGGTGGTGAACGATATCGACGCCGCGCGGGCCGCAGCCGTGGTGGCTGAAATCGCGGCTGCCGGCGGCCAAGCGGTGGCAGACGGGCAGAGCATCGCCGCGCGCGCCGGCGCCGAGGCGCTGATCGCCCATGCAGTCGAGGCCTTTGGAGGCATCGACATTTTGGTGAACAACGCGGGTAATCTCCGCGACCGGTCTTTTCTCAAGATGACGGACGAGGAGTTCGACGCCGTCTGGCTGGTGCACGTCAAGGGCACGTTCTGGTGCACGCAGGCCGCGGCGTTGCAGATGCAGCGACAGGGTCGCGGCGGCGTCATCATCAACACCACCTCCGGTTCGCACTTCGGCAATTTCGGCCAGAGCAACTACGCCGCGGCGAAAGGGGCGATCGCCTCCATGACCTACACCTGGGCCATCGAGTTGGCGCGGCTCGGCATCCGGGTGAATGCCATCGGCCCGGTGGCGGCCACGCAGATGACGCAGGGGCTGATGAGCGCGGTCGATGGCAAAGCGCCCGAACAGCTCTGGCTGCCCGAGCGCAACGCGCCGCTGGTGGTGTATCTCGCCTGCGACGAGGCGGCCAACGTGAGTGGGCAGGTCTTTGGTGTGGGTGGCGAGCGGCTCGCCCACATGGTGCAGCCGCACTATGGCAAGACGCTCACCCGCGAAGGCGGCTGGACGGTGGAGGCGATCCGCGAGTGCTTCCAGCGCGAGATGCCCGCCGAGTTCGGGTCTCTGGGCATACTCGGCAAGCCCTATCCTTTCCACGGCGGCGTGCTGCCGCCGCCCGCGAGCGAGTGACATGACGCCAGCCAGCCCCGACTTCGCCACGCTGCGCTATGAACTGCAGGATGGCGTGGCGCTGATCACGCTCGATCGCCCCGCCGCGCACAACGCGGTGAACGCGCAGATGAGCCGCGAGTTGCCGCTTGCCTGGCGTTGCTTCGAGGACGACGACGCGGCGCTCGTTGCCATCATCACCGGCGCCGGCGAGAAGGCGTTCTGCGTGGGCGCGGATCTCGGCGACCTGCCGGAGATGGACGCCGAGAGCAGCCTGCAGAGCATCCGCTGGAGCCCGCTGCAGAACCAGGTCTGGAAGCCCGTGATCTGTGCCGTGAACGGCATGGCCGTGGGCGGCGGGCTTCACTTCGTGGCCGACAGCGACATCGTGATCGCGGCCGGGCACGCCACCTTCTTCGACACCCATGTGAAAGTCGGCCTGGTGGCAGGACTGGAGCCCGTGTCGCTCGCGCGGCGCATGCCGCTCGAGGCGGTGCTGCGCATGGCCCTGGTCGGTGGTGCCGAGCGCATCGATGCCGCGCAGGCGCACGCGCTGGGGCTGGTGGGCGAGGTGGTGCCGGCAGAGCTGCTGCTGTCGCGCGCCCACGAGGTCGCCGACATGATCAAGCGCCACTCGCCGGCGGCGCTGCGGCGCACCAAGCAGGCGATCTGGGGCGCGACGGAGCGCGGTCTGACGGCGGGTCTCGAGCACGCCTGGCAGCTCATCATGGAGCAGAACGCGCACCCCGACATGCAGGAAGGGGGCAGTGCCTTTCTGGAGCGTCGCGCGCCGCGCTGGCGCCCCCCGAGCGAGCGCTGAACATGGTCTATCAGGACATCCGGGTCGAGATCGAGGGAGCCGTGGCCGTGGTGCAACTCGCACGCGAGGCCGCGCTGAACGCCTACACGCCCGACATGGGCGAGGAACTCGTGCATGCTTACCGCGTGCTGGGCGCAGATCCCGCGATCCGCGCGATTATCCTGACCGGCAGCGGGCGCGCCTTTTGTGCCGGTGCCGATCGTGCCTCGCTCGCCGGCCAGCGCGGGCGCTGCGGCCTGCTGCTCGGCGAGGAGCACTTCATCACGGGCTTTGTGCAGGAGCTCGTGGCGCTGCCCTGCCTCACCATCGCGGCGATGAACGGCGCGGCCGCGGGCATCGGCATCACCGCCACGCTGGGCATGGACCTGCGGGTGGCGGCAGAAGACGCGAAACTGGTGCTGAATTTCGCCGAGCTGGGGATCATGCCCGGGCTTGGCTCGACTCTTTTTCTGCCCCAGCTGCTGGGGCCCGCGCGGGCACGCGAGCTGTTGCTGTGCGCGCGGCGCCTCAGCGGCGCGCAGGCGGCGGCCATGGGGCTGGTGAATCGCGCGGTGCCGGCGGCCGAGGTGATGGCCGTGGCCCAGGACTGGGCGCGCGCCGTGGCAGGCTTGCCGCGTGAGCTGATCGCGGCCTTTCGCGAGGGACTGATGCGGGGCGCGGAGGGCAACCTGCCCGCCGCACTCCAGAATGAGCAACGGCTCATGGCGCGCATACGCGCCGAATCCACGACCGGGAGCAATACGCCTTGAGAGACATCACGCTGGACGACAAGTACACCGCAACCTCGGGGCGGGTCTATCTCAGCGGGCCGCAGGCGCTCACGCGACTGCCGCTCATGCAGGCGCGCCGGGATGCCGCGGCGGGGTTGAACACTGCCGGGTTCATATCCGGCTACCGCGGTTCGCCGTTGGGCGTCTACGACCTCGCGTTGTGGCAGGCCGAGCGCTTCCTGCGCGAGCACCGTATCCACTTCCAGCCCGGCATCAACGAGGATCTCGCGGCTACGTCGGTGTGGGGCTCGCAGCAGGTCAATGCCCTGGGCGGCGCGCGCCACGATGGCGTGTTCGCGATGTGGTATGGCAAAGGCCCCGGCGTCGACCGCTCGGGCGATCCGCTGAAACACGGCAACTTCGCCGGCAGCTCCCGCCATGGCGGCGTGCTGGTGCTCTGCGGCGACGACCACGGCGCGCGTTCTTCGACCGTGGCCCACCAGAGCGATCACGCGCTCATTCACTTCGGTATGCCGATCCTGTTCCCGGCCACTATTCAGGAGTATCTGGATTTCGGTCTGCACGGCTTCGCGCTGTCGCGCTTTGCCGGCTGCTGGGTGGGCTTCAAGTGCGTGACCGACGTGGTCGAGTGCTCGGCCTCGGTGGCGGTGGACGATGCGCGCGTTGATATCCGCACCCCGGAGGATTTCGTCCTGCCCGAGGCCGGTCTGAACCTGAAGCTCGGCATGTTCCCGCTCGCCGCCGAGGCGCAGATGCTGGCACGGCTCGATGCGGCGCGGGCCTATGTGCGCGCCAATGGTCTCGACCGCGTCATCTGGCCGCAGCCCCGCAAACGCCTTGGCATCGTGACCGCGGGCAAGGCGTGGCTCGACGTGATGGACGCACTCGCGCAGCTCGGCATCGACGAGGCGCGCGCCCACGAGCTCGGTGTGTCGGTGCTCAAGGTGGCAATGGTCTGGCCGCTGGAGCCGCAGGCCATCACCGCTTTTGCGCAGGGCTGCGAGCAGTTGCTGGTGATCGAGGAGAAGCGCCCGGTCATGGAAGAACAGCTCGCCGGGCTGCTCTTCAACCTGCCGGATGCCGAGCGCCCGAGGCTCACCGGCAAGCGCGCCCTGGACGGCGCGGCGCTGGTGCCAGCAGGCGGCGAGCTCAATCCGCAGATACTGGCGCGCATGATTGCCGCGCAATTACTGGCAGGCAGCGACGACGCCGCGCTGATCGGCCGTTGCGCCGCACTCCACGAGGCCGTGCAGGTGGCGGGCTTTGCCGGCGGACAGGGCGCCCTGATGCGCATGCCGAGCTTCTGCGCCGGCTGCCCGCACAACACCTCGACACGCGTGCCCGATGGTTCGATGGCCCTCGGCGGCATCGGCTGTCACGGCCTTGCCATATGGCTGCCCGAGCGCAACACCAAGACCATGTACCACATGGGTGGCGAGGGCGCGGCGTGGATCGGCCAGGCGCCCTTCGTGGAGCACACGCACGTGTTCCAGAACATCGGCGACGGCACCTATTTCCACTCCGGCCTGCTCGCCATCCGCGCCAACGTCGCGGCCGGCACCAACATCACCTACAAGGTGCTGGTGAACGGCGCGATCTCCATGACCGGCGGGCAACCCATCGAGGGTGAGAGCTTCGACGGCGGCATCACGGCCCCCCACGTCGCGCACCAGCTTTTTGCCGAGGGGGTGCAGCGCATCGCCCTGGTCACCGAGGACCTGTCCCGGCACGCCGATCGCGCGCAGTTCCCGGCCATCACCACCTTCCACCACCGCGATGATCTCGACGCCGTGCAGCGTGAGATCCGCGAGCATACGGGCGTCTCGGCGATCGTCTACGAACAGGCCTGCGCCACCGAGCGCAAGCGCCTGCGCAAGCGCGGCAAGTACCCCGACATCGCCAAGCGCTACCTGATCAGCGAGGAAGTCTGCGAGGGCTGCGGCGATTGCGGGCAGCAGTCGAACTGCGTGGCGCTGGAGCCCGCCGAGACCGCGCTCGGTCGCAAGCGCCGCATCAACCAGACGGTGTGCAACAAGGATTTTTCCTGTGTGAAGGGCATGTGCCCCAGCTTCGTCACCGTCTATGGCGGCAGCCTGCGCAGCATGACGGGGCAGGGCGGGGCGGTCTTTGATGAATCTCTGTTGCAGAATCTGCCCGAGCCCGTGCTGCAGGCAGATGCCAGCGCTTGCAACGTGCTGGTGGCGGGTATCGGCGGCAGCGGCATCATCACGCTGGGCGCGCTGCTCGGCATCGCCGCGCACATGGAGGACAAACCCGTCAGCGTGCTCGACATCACCGGCTTGTCGCAGCGCAACGGGCCGGTCACCAGCCACGTGCGCTTCGTGGCCGGCAGCGAGCTGCAGGCAGCCTCGCGCATCCCCGAAGGCGCGGTGCACGTGCTGCTGGCTGCCGACCTCGTGGTGGCATCCTCGCCGGATGTGCTGGCGCGGCTCTCGGCCACCCGCGCCGCCACGGTCTACAACACGCACGTGGCGCCCACCAACGCCTTCGCCGTGAATCCCGACCTCGACTTCAGCACCGCAGGCATGCGCCAGTCGCTGGAGGCGCGATCGCGTCCGGGCGGCGTGACGGGCATGAACGCCACCCGCATCGCCATTACGCTCTTGGGCAATGCCATCGGCGCCAACCTGTTCCTGCTGGGCGCCGCCTGGCAGCGCGGCTTGATCCCCCTGTCGCGCCAGAGTCTGGAGCGTGCTATCGAACTGAACGGCACCGAGGTGACGATGAACCGGCGTGCCTTCGCGCTGGGGCGTCTTGCGGTGGCCGCACCGGAGCGCCTCGATGCATTGATGACGCGTGCTGAGCCCGTGCGGCTGGTGGATCCGGCAGCCCCACCGATGCTCGAGGACTTGATCACTGCGGGCGTTGCGCGTCTGCGTGATTATCAGGACGACGCGCTAGCGCAACGCTACGAGGCCCTGGTGCGCCGGGTGGCGGATGCAGAACGTGGCAAGGCCGCGGGCGCGCACGCACTGGCCGAGGCCGTGGCGCGCAATTACGCGAAGCTGCTCGCGTACAAGGACGAGTACGAAGTCGGTCGTCTGTTGAGCGGCGAGGCGCTGCAGCGGCAGCTCGAGGCGCAGTTCGAGGGGGATTACCGTATCGCCTTCAACCTGGCGCCGCCTGTGTTGGCGCGGCGTGATCCGCTCACCGGCCGTTACCGCAAGCGCGAGTTCGGTGCCTGGATGCTGCCGGTATTCCGCCTGCTGGCCCGCTTGAAGGGGCTGCGCGGCACGCGCTTCGATATCTTCGGTTACTCCGCTCATCGCCGGCAGGAGCGGGCCCTGATCGCGCAGTACGAGCAGATGCTCGAGGGTCTGCTCGCGGGGCTCGAGCCGGCCAACCACGCACTCGCGGTAAAGCTCGCCGCGCTCCCCGAGCGCGTGCGCGGCTTCGATGTGGTCAAGGAAAAGAGCATCACGGAGACCGACGTACTCCGGGAACGGTTGCTGACTGAGTTCGCCGCGGCGCGGGAGACGGCGGGGAGCCTTGCTGCATGAGCGAGGCCCGATGACTGCCTTGCTGCCCGATCTATCGCCGCTGTTCATGCCGTTTTCGCTGCGCGGCATCAGCCTGCGCAACCGCTTCGTCATGCCCGGGATGCAGCGCCATTGGTGCCCCGAGGGCAAGCCCTTGCCGCGCATGCAGGATTACTACCGCCGCCGTGTCGAGGGTGGCGTATCGCTGGTGATCAGTGAGTCCTGCGCGGTGGACCATCCCGCTGCCACGGCGCAGTCGACCGCAGGACATATTCACGGTGCCGCCCTCGAGGGCTGGGCGGTCTGCATCGACACCGTGCATCGCGCGGGCGGTGCCATGTTCATGCAGCTCTGGCACGAGGGCGCGGTGCGCAAGGAAGGCCATGGTGGCCCGCACCCGCAGGCGCACAGCATCAGTCCTTCGGGCCTGGTGAAGGCAGGCACACACAACGGCCTTGCCGCAAGCGCGGAGGATCTCGCGCAGATCCGCGAATCTTTTGTGCGCGGGGCGCTTGCTGCGCAGTCCATAGGCGCCGATGGCATCGAGGTACACGCCTGCCACGGCTATCTGCTCGATTTGTTCCTGTGGGCGCAGACCAACCGGCGCGCTGACGGCTACGGCGGTGATGACATCAGCGCGCGGGTGCGTTTTCCGGCCGAGATTGTGGCGGCTATTCGCGCTGCCACGGGGCCCGGCTTCGTTATCTCGTTTCGTTTTTCGCAGTGGAAAGAGGTCGATTTCGACGCCCGCGTGGTCGACACACCCGCGGAGCTCGCACTCATGCTGGCGGCGCTGGAGTTGGCGGGCGTGGACATCTTTCATGTATCGACCCGCCGCTTCGACACGCCCGAGTGGGAAGGCTCCCGCAAGGGGCTTGCAGGCTGGACCCGCGCGCTCGGCACGCGGCCCGTGGTAACGGTCGGAAGCGTGGGTCTGGATCAGGACCTGATGAGCAATCTTTTCGGCAGCAAAGCCTGTCCCAGCGGTCCGGATGCCAGCGCTGAACTCCTGCGCCGCTTCATGGCTGATGAGTTCGATCTGGTCTCCGTGGGGCGTGCGCTGATCGGCGACCCCGAGTGGGTGCGCAAGCTCGAGCAGGGACGCTACGCCGAGATGCGCGCCTTCACCCGCGATGATCTGGTTGCCGGGATGGACTGGGAAATGGGTTTCGTGGAGCAGGCGCATGCCTCCTAGGGCCTCTGGCCTGAGCCCCCGCTCGCGGGGGCGTCCGCGCAGCCAGGCCTCCGAGGACGCGATCCTCGATGCCACCGCGGAGTTGCTCGCCGCCTGCGGTTACCGCGCCGTTACCGTGGATGCCATCGCCGCGCGGGCGGGCGCCAGCAAGGCGACTATCTACCGGCGCTGGCCTACCAAGGAAAATCTCGTGATCGCCGCGATCGCGCGCTCCCCGGTGCTGGTGCCGCCAGCGCGCGGCGATCTCACCGAACAACTGGCAACCACCATCGCCCAGTTCGCCCGCTACATGCAGGAGACGCCGCTCGGAGGCGTGCTTCCGGCGCTGGTGGCTGAACGGACCCATAATCCGGCACTGGCCGATGCGCTCGCCTCGCTCACGAAGCTGCGTCGCCAGCCGCTCGCCGATGTGCTGATGGCGGGCATGGCGCGCGGCGAACTGCCCGCCGGCATCGACTGCGAGTTTGCCCAGGATCTGCTGATAGGGCCGGTGCTGCAGCGCATCATGGTGATGGGCCAGCGCGTTGACCGGCGTTTCATCAACCGCGTGGTGCGCACGGTCTGCAATGGCCTGCGCGCCAGCGCCGGTCGCTGAGATGCCGGGCCACGGAGGGACCCCGGCCTGCGCCTGATCCCGCGTCTGTCATCCCGCGATCTGCTGCGCGATCCGGTCTACCGGCGGCTGTGGATCTCGGTGTTTTCCAGCTCCTTCGGTGCGCAGGTCACGCTGCTTGCCGTGCCGCTTACGGCGGTGGTGCTGTTGCAAGCGAGCCCCACCGAGATGGGCCTGCTGACCGCCATGGAGATACTGCCCTACGTGCTTTTCTCGCTGCCGGGCGGCGTATGGCTCGACCGGGTACGCAAGCTTCCCGTGTACATCGTGGGCGAAGCGCTGATCGCGCTTGCGCTGCTCAGCGTGCCGCTTGCCTGGTGGCTGGGATGGCTCGGCATGGCGTGGCTCTACGCCATCGGCTTTACCATCGGCACGGTGCATACCATCGCCGGCAGCGCCTCGCAGATCGTGCTGACGCAGCTGGTGCCCCGTGAGCGGCTGGTCGAAGCCCACGCAAAGAACGCGCTCGCTACCTCGACCGCGGAGGTCGTGGGGCCGGGCCTTGCGGGCGTGCTGATTCGGTTGGTAGGTGCGCCGGTTGCATTGGTTGCCAATGCCCTGCTACTCGGTTTCTCCGTGCTGATTCTTCGCGGAATTCGCATCGAGGAGGAGCTCCGACCGGTGCAGACGCATTTTCTGCAGTCGATGATCCAGGGGCTGCGTTTTGTGGTGGGCACCCCGCTGTTGCGCACCATGTCGCTGTGCTGCGGCATCTGGCAGCTCTGCAACAGCGCGGCCACGGTGGTGCAGATCCTGTTTGCCACCCGTGTGCTCGGTCTTGATGCCAGCAGTGTGGGCCTGAGCTATGTGGCGCTCGGCGTGGGCACCATCGCAGGTAGCGCGCTGGGCACCCGGATATCGATTCGTCTCGGGCCGGGCCCGGCCCTGATACTGAGTTTCGGCATCTGCTGCGTGGCCTGGCTCACGGGCGCCGCTGCGCCGGCCAATGGTCTGGGTGTGGCGATGTTTGTTTTCATGCTGGTGCTCTTCGGTTTTGGCGCCACGTTGTTGTTCGTGACATTCATTCCGCTGCGCCAGGCGGTTACGCCGGCGCATTTTCTTGGGCGCATGACCACCACGGTGCGCTGGCTGATACTGATTCCGGCGGTACCCGGCGCGCTGCTCGGCGGCTGGATCGCGGAGCATGCGGGGCTGCGGTTCACCCTGCTCTTTTCCGGTCTGTGCGCGCTGCTGCTCTGCGTGTTCGCGTGGCATCAGCCGATCCTGCGCCAGACGCGCAGCCTGCCGTGGCCAGCACCGGCGCCGGCTGATCCCGCGGACGTGGCCACGCGGGACTAGCTGGCAGGGCGTATCTGGATTAACGGCGCTTTTTGAATTTATCCCAGCCGATTGCCCTTTGGGGCAACGACAGTGGCGTTCCTGACTGGTAGGCTGCCATTAGGGGTTGCACGTATAGGCGGCCCTTATTTCGGTCGGGCCATAGCCTGACACTTTTCTTGACGCCACTTTCAGGGCTATCTCATGACCATCCTCATCGGCGGCGCCCCCACGGGCCTTCTCGACAGCTCCCAGACACTCCTCGGCCGCAACGATCAGACCAGCACGGCCACCACCGACAAGGGCGATGCGCTCTTCGTCAACGTGGCGAGCGGCAACCTGCTGTACGCGCACCAGGACGCGTACCTGCCGAGTCGGGGGGATGACTACTCGCTGCTGCGCACTTACAACTCGCGCGGTGCCGTCACCACGGGTGGGGCGTTCAACGATGCGCGCTGGGGTGTGTCGAGCACGGTGAGCCTTAGCGTGATCGGCACAGGCACGAGCACGCGCTACCAGGTGCGCTACGGCGAGGGCTCGGTGTTCGAGTACGCGCTGGATGCGGCAACGGGCAAGTACATTTCCACCGATGGCGCGGGTGCCTACGAGACGCTGGAGGTGCTGCGCGATGGCGCCGGAGCGCTGCT
>CAMAXE010000019.1 GCA_945862145.1 Klebsiella pneumoniae | reverse complement strand
AAGACCGCAAGACCACGTTCTACTTCGATGCCAACAACCGCCTGACGCTCTCGGTGGACGAGTTGAGCTACGCCACGGGCTACCTCTACGACGCCGTGGGCAATGTCACGCAGCAGACGCAGTACGCCACGGCCCTCAGCCTGCCGGTGAGTCTGGCCGTGAAGCCCGTGCCCGTGAACAGTGCTGCAGACCGCAGCATCAGCGCCTACTTTGACGCCAACAACCGTCTGTCGCTCAGTGTGGATGCGCTGGGCTACGCCACGGGCTACGTCTACGACGCCGTGGGTAATGTCACGCAGCAGACGCAGTACGCCACATCCCTCAGCCTGCCGGTGAATCTGGCGGTGAAGCCCACGCTGCTGACCAACGCCAAAGACCGCAGCAGCACCTTCTACTACGACGCGAATAACCGCCAGTCGCTCACGGTGGATGCGGAGGGCTATGCCACCACCTACGTCTATGACGCTGTTGGGAACGTCACGCAGCGCATGCAGTACGAGACGAAGCTGACCGGCTACACCGCGGGCACCAAGCCCACGCCCGCAACTAACGCCAAAGACCGCACGACGGTCATGTCCTATGACGCGCTCGACCGCGTCACGACGATGACCGATGCGCTGGGTTTTGTGACCCGTTACAGCTACGACGCTGTCGGCAACCGTACGGTGGTGGAAGATGCCAAGGGCAACAAGAGCACGGCGTACTTCGACGCGAACAACCGCCTCACGCTCGCGGTCGATGCGCTGGGCTACGCCACGGCGTATGTCTACGACGCCGTAGGCAATGTCACGCAGCAGACGCAGTACGAAACCGCGCTTACCGGCTACACGCCTGGCACGAAACCCGTGCCGGCCACCAACGCCAAAGACCGCACTACAAACCTCAGTTACGACAGGCTGAATCGCCAGATCAAAGTGGTGGATGCCGCAGGCCAGAGCACACGGTATTTCTACGATGCGTTCTCGAATCTCATCGTTGTCGAAGATCCCAACAGGGTCATGACGTTCAATATTTATGATCGCGGAAACCGTCTGGAATACAGCCTGGTTGCCAAGCCCAGATCAACCATAACCGCGCAATTCCCGGACGGTCAGGTATGGGGTCGAGTTAACCTCGAAGCCTATTTCATCCCTAACTTCGTCAACGGATTCAGCGCAAACAACGGGATCAAGACCAGCTACACCTACGACGCTGCCAACCCGGCTTGGGTGGCCTCAACCACCGTGAAGTTCGGCAACGGCACGGGCACTGCGACTGTCATGCAGTACACCCATGACAAGCTGGGCAGGATCACACGCGAGCAGGGAACGGACGGCAGTTATCGCGCGTTCCGCTATGACGCGCTGGACGACTTGTTGGAGTTGGACGACAACGGGATCGTCACGCTCTACACCTACGACCTGCTCGGTCGCGAAACGACCAGGATCAGAGAACAAAGCGCGGGTACAGGGACAGGAATCCAAGAGACGCGCTACTACGATGCGGTCGGCAATGTCATCTCGCGCACGGATGAGCCTGGCAACACCACCACCTATGCATACGATGCCATTAACCGGCTTCTCAGCGCCTCCTATGACGCGGGGCTCGGCGTCACGACGCAGACCTACGACGCGGTAGGCAACCTGCTGTCGGTTATCAGCCCCGAGGGCGGCGCACAGTACTTTGCCTATGATGCGGACAACCGCGTGGTGCGAAGCCTGAGCGAGGCCGGCTACCTCACGGTCTACCAGTACGACGCGGCGGGCAACGAGACCGCCCGTTACGAATACAACGGCGTGTACGCGCTCGCTGCGGACGGCAGCGTACCTCTTCCGCGGGGGGACGACACCGCGCGGGTAACGCAATCCACCTGGGACAGCATGAACCGCCTCGTCACGCGCACTGACAGCGAAGGGCTGATAACCACCTACAGCTACGATGCCGCAGGCAACCCCACAGGCAGCACGACGCGCACGGCGGCTACCACCGCTCGCAGCGAAGGCACGCTGGGCTACGACAGCAACGACCGGATCATCCGCCAGGTAGACGCCGCGGGCGTAGTCACCACCTACACGCTGAACGCTGTGGGCAATGTGCTGGTCAAAGTAGAGGCGTCGGGCACCGCCACCGCGCGCACCACCACCTACACCTACGACCAGGGCGGCACGCGGCTGCGCTCGGAAACCACCGCCGCAGGCCGCCTTACGCGCTACGAATACGAGGGCGGCAGCGACAGGCTGACGCGCAAGACGGTGGAAGACGCGGCAGATGCCACGCATACCATCCTGCGCGAGGAGACCTGGAGCTACTACGCCAACGGCGAGCTGCAGCTCTACGTGAACGCGGTGGGCATGCGCACCGTCCACACCTGGGACGGCGGTCTCAAGAAGAGCATCACCTACGCCGAAGGCACCGCAAGCGCCTACACCGTCACCTACAGCTACGACGCCAAAAACCGCCTGCTGCAGGAAGACACCGGCATTCTGTTCCAGGGCCAGATGGTGTCGGTGCGCTACGCGTACGACAACAACGACAACCTCACGGTCAAGACCGAGGCCGCGGGTATCGCGGGGCAGGAGCGCATCACGCGCTATGCCCATGACGCCGAGAACCGCCTGATCAGGATGACGGACGCAGAAGGCAACAGCACCCGCTACGGCTACGACGCCGCCGGCGATCAGGTGTGGGTGCTGGACGCCACTGGCATGGTGACGATCACGCGCAAGAACGCGCGGGGCTTGGTGAGCGAGCGCTTGGTCGGGGAGGCGAGCCTCGACCCGAACGGCATTCCCATGCTCATCAACGGGCTGCCGGCGATCACCAGCGCTCGCGGCGGCATCAAGACCAGCTACACCTATGACGTTGCGAAGCCGGCACTCGTCGCCTCCATGACCGTGGCCTTTGCCGACGGCACCGGTGACGCGCACACCACGCGTTACACCTACGACGCACTCGACCGCCAGAATACGGTAACCGATGCCGAGGGTTTCACCTCGAGCTACTCGTACGACGACTTCGGCAATCTGCGCAGCGTCACCGTGGGCAGCTATGCGATCACCTCCGGGCAGCCGGGCTTCGATCAGGCCAAGGCAAACCGCGCCCATCCGCAAACCACTACTTTCGTCTACGACGCCGCCGACAACCTTATCCAGTCTGTGGACGGCAATGGCAACGCCACCAACGCCACCTATGACGTGCTCGGTTACAAGCAAACTGTCACCAGCGGCGTGAAAACCAGCACCAGCACCTCGCAGCTCCACTCATTCACCACCGAATACGACTGGTACGCCGACGGCACCCTGAAAGAGCAGCGCGATGCAGATGGCGGGATAACCCGTATCGTGCGCAACAGCCTTGGTCTGCAAACCAGGGTCAGCGTGCTCCAGCGTTACGGCTACGAGTCTGTGTACAGCGGCAACGGTGGATACACAGTTGTTCAGGTGGAGGTTGGTTCAATAACGGATTTCACCTACCTGACCGGCAAGCGACTCCACACCGAAACGACCAGCAGCGGCACCTCCACCGTTGTAAAAACCATCGCCTACGATGCCTTTGGCAACATCACAGGAAACACGCTCGCGTCGGCCCAGGCAAGCTACGTCCGCGCTACGAGCATGCGCTATGACCGCCTGGACAGGCTCAGCTCCCAACTCGACCCGATGGGCGGCACCACCGCCTACACCTACGACGCCGCGGGCAACCTGAAGAGCGTCACCGACGCCAACGGCGCCGTCACGCGCTATTATTACGACGACTACAACCGCCTGCGTGCGGAGATCGACGCCGAGGGCTACCTCACCGTCTACACCCGTGATGCCTTCGGCAACTGCATTGCCAAAACCCTGTGGAGCAGCAAGCCGGGCGGTGTCACCGACACGGCTTACACACCCGGCATCTCCGCCAATGACCGCCTCACGCGCTATACCTTCGACGGCAACAACACGCTGCGCACGCAGACCGAGCCCAGCGGACTCAAGAAAACCTGGACTTACGACGGCGCCGGCAACCTGAAGACCGCAGTCAGCTCGGTGACGAATGCCGCTAAAGCCCTGTATGACGTGACCGAATCCCTCGCTGATCGCACCGAGAGCTGGAGCTACGACAACGCCGGACAGCTCATTGGCTACGTGAGCGTCGACGCTGTGGTGGAAAGTTTCACCCATGACTCGGCCGGTAACCAGATACAGGAGCGGATCACCAACCCGGGGCAGCTCAAGAACGGACAATCCGAACCCGTCCACATCACCGACTACACCTACGATGCGATGAACCGCCTGACATCGTGGGACAGCGGCACGCTCCGGCGAGCCTTCTCCTACGACGTCGCCGGCAACAAGATCGAGGAACAAGACGGCCTCAACCAGGCTACAACCTACAACTACGACCTGCTCAACCAGTTGGTGGAAGTCAGAGACGCTGAGGGTGTGAAAAGGGGCTTCAGCTACCACGCCTACGGCCAGATCGAAAGCGAGTTCGTGTACGACGGCGACACCAAAGTTGTGCAGCGCATCTACGAGTACGACCGCAATAACCGCCTGATCAAGGAAACAGGCCCCACCTACGACACCTACAACGTTGATGCCCAGGGCGCGGGCACCGCCACGGCGAACGACAGCGGTGTGACCACCTATGCATACGACGCGGTTGGCAATCTCAAAACGCGCACCGACGAGCGCGGCTTCGTCACCACCAGCTGGTACGACAAGCGCGGCTCCGTTATCGCGACATTGAGCGGCGAACTGATCCTGCAGCGGTTCAGCTACAACGCGTTCAATGAACTTGCCACGTTGTCTACGGACCGCAAGCCCGGAGGCACCAGCGGCCAGGGCGTGTCGCGCAGCAGTGCAACGCCGCCCGGTCTGTCAGATCCGATCATCATTACCAACACCCTGGACACCATGGGTCATGTGACCCGAACCACCTACCCGATTATCGCTGTCACGTCTGTGGACCCGGTTACCCGCGCGGTCACCGTCACCCAAGCGCAGCCGTTCGAAAGCTCTGCCTATGACGCATGGGGGAACCTCGTTCGCTCCACGGATCGCAACGGCAACATCAGCTACGCCTTCTTCGATGCCCGTGGCCGTGTCACGGCCGCAGTAGATGGCGATGGCTACCTCACCCAGACGGCCTACGACTCGCACGGCAACGTGGTGCTGCAAACCCGCTACGCGACGCCCGTGGTCGTGTCGACGGAAGCGCGCCCCACAAACCCTGCCTCGGGCCAGACGCAGATCGTCACGCGCGTATACAACGCCGAAAACCAGTTGATCCGGGAGATCTCACCCGAGGTCAACACCGAAAGCGGGCTCGTGAGGGCCAACACGACCTTCCTGTACGACGCCGCCGGAAACCTCGTCCAGAAGACCTTCGACGTCGTCAGCACCAGCTTGCAGCGCAGCGAGTCCTATACCTACGACAACGTGAACCGGCTTGCATCGGTCAAATCCGAAGAGGGTGTGCTCAACGTCCTTACCCGGGATTATCTGGGCAATGTCACGTCCAGATACCAGTACTCAAACCCGGAAGGGTTGGCAGTCAAGAACAAGTTCGTAGACAAGGAAACCCGCTACACCTACAACCGTGCCGGGCTTCTGATCCGGGAAAGCGAGTGGGTCTACGGCGAGGATCCGGCAAGCGGCACAAACGGAGAGCAGTGGTTCTCCACGCTTTACAGCTACGACATCGCCGGCAACAAGACCCGCAAGGAGGTGGGTGATATCGATCAAAACGGCGCGCTGAAGCCTGTGGACGTACCAGGTGCCGAAGGTGCCTCGGCCAGAGTCTTCGAATCCTTCTGGCGGTACAACGAAGCCGGCAAGGAGATCCTGTCGGCGGAGGCGGATGAACGCCGTTCCACCGGGGTTTTCCTCGCGGGCGCCAGACGCTTTACCGAATACAACACCTCCGGACGCATCACCAAAACCTGGCAAGCAGACCCGGCAGCGCCAACCGTTAAGTACAAGCTCTTTGAGCTGGAATACAACGCCATCGGGGCTGTCATCAACAGCAACGCCGGCGATGGTATCTGGCGGCAATTCGGGGTGGATGCTGCGGGCAACAGAGTCTTGACCCGAGGTACCGGAACAAAGAACGACACCACCGGCGCACTCGTCGTCTATGACTTCTACGACGCTCGCGGGAACAAGACCCGCCACGTGAACGAGATCGGCGCCATCACCGAAACGGTATTCGATTACCTTGGCCGCGTCACCGCCCGAAAACTGCCCGGTTCACTTGCTAACTCGCTGAATACCACCACCTACACCTACGACAGCGCAGGGAATCTTGTTTCCGAAGTCAATCCGGCCGGGGTGTCACAGACGCACTATTACAATCTGCGCGGACAGAAGGTGTTGTCGGTATTCGGGGAGGGGAACAAGCAGCGGTGGCTCTACGTTGACACTACGGGACACATGAAGGAGACATGGTTCGAAGACGTTTCTGGTTCCAAGCTCACGAGCTCCCTGCAGAAATTCACAACCGATTCTTTCGGGCGCATCACCCGCGTGTATCACGGTCTCTCCGCGGTGGCTGACTACGACTTTGACCAGCGCGACAACACCAGGTCCGTCCGTGAAATCCGATGGACCGTTGGTGACGTTATCATCGAGTCCTATTCCACGTTCTACTGGTACGACTCGCTCGGCAATCAGATCCTGATGCGGGATGGTGCAGGCAATTTCTTTGCCAAGGCGTACAACGCGCTGGGACTTGTTGTTGCTGAGTTTGACTGGGGGAGGGTGTATGACACACTCGCTTATAACGGGGCGAATTATGACACCCTGCCGACCAATATCGTAGCCAGTGCAGGCCCCACAAACAGAGCAGAGGCGCTGTCCCAGCCCTTTTTACGGGGCTCGAAGGGCCTGATTTACGACGTCTTCGGAAACATCCTTGTCGACGTCGATGAAGGCGTAACAAACACCTATACCGATTACGGCAGAAAGAAAACCTCTGCAACAACGGGCGTCGCCATCAAAAGCCTGACCTTCTCTTACGACAGGCTTGGACGCCTCGAAAAGGAGGAAGGTACATCGAGTTATGTTGTTCTTTCGTTTGTGTCTCTCGGCGCCGCCCCCTTCCAGGTGCGGCAGACCGCAGCGATCTACACCCAGTACCAGTACGACGATGCCAGTCGCGTGATCAAGATCCACGACAGGGCGCTCAAAACACTCACTGAATATGAGTATGACTTCGCGAACAACAAGACGGCGGAGTGGTTTGGCGACGGGGCCGATGACAATGCGATAGCAATTGGGCAGCGCGTATCCAGCATAAACAAGATCAGGTACACAAAGACGGTCTACGACACAGGTAACCGGGTTGTTTCCCAAAGGGAATGGCTTTCGGGTTTCGAGGTCCGTTACAGCTACGACCTGAACAATCGGATCAGCCGGCGCGACACCTACTACGTCGAGCCGGGTCAATTCGGCCAAACGCAAGGAGCCATCAACCTTCTGGACCGGTTCTCTTTTAGCTACGACGCCGCCAACCGCGTGCTTTATGACGGTGAGTACACCTATACCTACGACAGTCAGGGGCGCCGCGCCAGCGCTCTAAAGAATGGCGAGAGGGCCGCAACAACGTATACCTATTCCAACAGCGGACTGTTGAAGTCATCGACGCAGAACACGTACAAGTATGCAGATGAAGCCGACTTCACCGTCTCCGCCGACGGCCTTACCGTGACCTGGGTTGATCATGGATTGGTAGAGGGGGAAGACATTTTTTTCAGCGGAGAAACAAGGGACTATCTGGTCTACGTATTAACGAAGGATACCTTCCAGATTCGCGAAAACCCCGACCAAGTAAACCCATCACTAGTACCCGGTTCCATCGTTATAGGCAGCAGTATC
The DNA here is from genome assembly GCA_945862145.1 of Klebsiella pneumoniae. Classification (GTDB taxonomy): domain Bacteria; phylum Pseudomonadota; class Gammaproteobacteria; order Pseudomonadales; family UBA5518; genus UBA5518. The sequence continues at coordinate 87,978 of CAMAXE010000019.1, read as the reverse complement.
TACAGGATCCCAGGTGTCACCATACGTGCCGGGACGTTGACCACCGGTACCTGGACCTATGACGGTGCAGGCAATATTGCGATCACGACGTTCACCGTAAGGGAGCCTCCCGAGATTCCAGGATATTTGGGGAGCCCTAAGGAGGACCAGGCAACAATATACACCCGTGATGCGGCGGGGCGCGTCTGGAAGACCGTCTCGGGTTGGTCGACGACACAGAGCGTCCTGGATAATTTAGGCAATGCGGTACAAACGCTTGTGTATTTCAACTCGAGGGAAGAGGACCAGGATTACGTGTCCCGGACCACGCTGTATTATGAGAACGGGGATCAATACTTAGCCTTGGGACTGATCGACAACGTTAGAGGGTCCGGGGCTCCAGAAACCGCATCTGTTGAGTTTGATGCACAGGGCAGAAGAGTTACGTCCCCAGAGTCGGGCGTGAGCACCACCTATGAATACGATTCGACAGGGAGTGTGCTCGAGGTGACAGCCTCCGGTGTCAGCACCCGCTACCTGTACGCCAATGGCCAGCGTTGGGGTGAGTACACCGTGCCCGCGACGGGGGCGGTCACGGACTTCACGGCCTACTCGATCTCCCGCCAGCCAGGCGATGAATTCCCCCGCATCTCGACCGATCGTCACACCGTCCAGGAAGGCGAGACGCTGCGTTCCATCGCTGCGCAATATTTCGGCTCGGCGGATCTTTGGTATGTAATAGCGGAGGCCAACGGCCTCTCGGGTACCGAGACACTTCAGCGCGGACACACGCTGCAGATCCCCGCCACAACCGCCAACGAGTACCGCACGGCGGGCACTTTCCTGCCTGCCAAGGGGCTGGTGGGCGTAGCCACGCCCGTGCCAACTGCCGCCGAGCCAGACGAATGCACGAAGATCGCCACCATCGTGGCGGTAGTTTTGATTGCCATCGCGGCGGTGATTTTGACCGTTGTCACAGCGGGTGCTGCGGCGCCGGCCGGTGCTCTCCTGATCGTTGGTGCGAGCGCTTCGGTTGCCACACTTTTCATCGTTGGTGCCGTGATCGGTGCTGTCATCGGGGCGGCCATCGCTTTTGCCGCGTCTGCTATTTCGCAAGCCCTGCTTGTAAACGCTGGCTTGCAGAGTGGGTTTGACTGGGAACAAGTGGCCGTCGATACGCTGGTGGGCGGCCTGGCTGGCGCATTGAGCGGTGGCGCGGCTACGTTTGCGAATCTGGCTAAACTCGGTAAGGTGGCGGCGCTTTCCAAACCTCTGAACGCGGCCGCGACCATCGCCGAGACGGCGCTGGATGTTGCTGCGGAAGCAGCCGGACAGGCCATCCTGAACAACGGGCAGGTTCCAAACCCTGAGTACCTGGGCATTGCGGCGGCGGGTGGCGCGCTCGGGGGGGTGATTGAAGCTGCGGTGGATGTGGCGAAGGCGGTGAAGAAGTCGCGCGCGTTGTCGCGCGCCGTCAAGGCTTCCACAGCTGCCCTAGACAGCCAGAGTCCGCTGCGAATAGCAGATGATCCGAATCTGGGGAGGAGGTTTGAAGCCGCTGTGGTGCAGGGAGGCCGGGAAGAGCAACTGGCTTTTCTGAAGGCAGCCCGCGGGCTGAAGAACCTGGATGCTTCGAGTGATAAAGCGAGGCTGGAAGCAGATCGCATCCAGAGAGTGTTCGTGAATGACGAGAAGAGCCTTAACGCGGCAATTGCAAGGGGCGAGGCCCCGATAGGGGAGCGGAACCTGGAGATCAATCTCCCGGGATTGGGGCGCACCCCACTCCAGGAAAACGCGCCGCTTTCACCGGAGTGGTTCAAAGGCCTGACGCAGGCGGAGGAGACCGTTGCAAAATCCCTTAAGCAGGACTTCTTGGGTAATTGGACGGGCAATCTAAGAGCAAACAAAGCATCCAATTTCTATCTGCCTGAGGCCCTCCCCACCCCGGTTGCGCCAGGCCGCTTGGGTCGGTTTGCAGCCTCTGCCAAGGCTGAGGCTGCCAACAGGTGGCGAGGTACGGGCGAGTTCTTTAGTGCCCGGTTCAGCGGCGCAGCAAGCGCGTGGGGAAGTGTGCGCAGTGGGGCAGCAAGCGCACGGGGCAGTGTGAGCAGGGTGCCTGGCAGGATCGGTGATTTTGTTAGTGGCAAGATTGCCTCGTACAAAGCCAATGCAGCGATGAAGAAGTCGGAGAAACTTGACGATCTGCGCAAATGGAACGACGGCGTAGAACTGAACAGGTTCATGAAAGAAGAAGTGGTTGGCGATAGGACTGTCGTTAACGCAGACGGGGAGGTTCAACTGGCACAGGATTGGCGTTCAGATCGTCTTGACCGCATCATGGAAAACCCCAACGCCTACGCCGCACTGAAGTCATTTAACAAAGATTCAAAGGTGCCTCTGGACGAGTTGGATTTTCTCGATGAATTGAGCGCATATCGAAATATCCCTGACCTCGATCTAAAGGTAGCGAAGGGAAAAGAAATAAATGACCGCTTCATCAGGGGTGGCGCAAAAAACATGGTGGGTGAAGTTCCCGGGGCGAGGGGGGTCAATACAATCCGGGCTATGACGGACAAGGACGCGGAATATGTCGGTTCCGCGGGGTGGGTTGAGGAACTTGGCTATGTGGAGATGGCGGTAAAAAAAGAACTGAAGACGCTACTCACACAGGATGGGGATTTCGGTCTTAAACCATTTCTCAGCAAAGATTTTACCGAGGGTCTGAACGATCCGTTTGCGCCAGGCCGATTGGGTCGGTTTGCAGCCTCTGCCAAGGGTGCGGTTGCGGCCACTCGCGCCAGCGCTCGCGCCAGCGAAGCGGCGGCAGCTGCGGCCACTCGCAGTCGGGGCCTTCAAAGGGCTAATGATGTCGAAATGTTTACAGATTCACGCATTACACCACAAACGATTCTCAGGTTATTTAATGACGCTGACGTTGGACCTGGCCTGAGGAAGGCTGTCACAGCCGATGCGAGAGGCGCCACACAGGTGAAATTCCTTGCTGATGTCTCGAGGCTCAAATCCGTAGCACCCAACCAACAGGATGCAATAGCCAGAGGAATAGTGGACACCTACATCAGGGACCTTAATGCCCTCAATCTCAAGTCAGAACTCCTTCGAGCATTCGCCAAGAAATTCGACGAGGCAGGACAGAAGTACTCGATAGGTATGTTTGACAAGCCTGAAACAGATGTCGCGAGGGGAATGGTCCAAAACGGGATACCGAGTAGTTCTAATCTCCGCGAATTCCGAAAATCAGACAAGGTGAAGGCTTTCGCCTTGCGCCTCGGAGAGGAACAATTCAAATCGCCCCTCGATCGTCTTGCGGCCGCGTCGCCTATGGTGCGGAGCAAGAGTGCGCAGAATGCGTTGTCAGCGGGTTATTTCGATAATCAGGCCGCTGCGAGGGCGACTGAGTTTGCGCGTTTCAACATCGAGAACGCATCAAGTCCCGGCGACCAGTTCTATGCCGCATGGGATAACCCGCAACTGCAAAAAAGCGTCAGAGATGCGAGCAGCGTCGGAGGTAAGTTTCAGGACGAAACTTATGTTTTTGCACTCGCAACACGTGATTACCAGCGCGCACGACTCGCCGGGAATGCACAGGGCGTTACCGATGCGCTCGACAAGTTGAGCGAACGCATTACCCAGCGCGCCTCCACACCCTATGCGGGAAGCGGGTTCGATGATTTGAATGCGCCAGAAGAAGTTCTCGCGGTCAACATGAACCAAAAAGCCGATGAATTGTTTAATCGTGCAATTCATAACAGGGAATACGACGTGCTGGATCGCACTCTCCCGGTCGCCGTGAACAAGTTGCTCGCCGCAGATTCCATAAGACAGGCAGACAGGTTCACTAATTTTGGAAAATTCCTGGACAATAACCGATTAATCGGTGCGAATCTCCCAAACAATCCGGAGGTTGCTGAAGTCAATAAGTTATTGGGAATTTTCGGTTCCTGACAAGCGGAGAGATAGAGGGAGATGGAGGGAGATGGGGTCAGGTCTTCCATTTTTCATCGGCGCAGCAGCTCGCGGTCAGGTTTGGTATCGCGGGCATGGCCCGCTCCTACGGAATTTCACCGCTGTAGGAGCGGGCCACGCCCGCGACACATTCCGACGGATTTTACCGACGTAGGAGATGGGCCACGCCCGCGACACATTCCGTAGGGGATCAGCCGCTCCGTCCCGCCATGGTGTCGATCATCCGCACCAGTTCGGGCAGGTTGCGGGCGCCGGTTTTTTCCATCACGTGCTGGCGATAGAACTTCACGCTGCGCAGTGACACGCCGAGTTCGTCTGCGATGGCCTGGTTGGTCTCGCCGAGGGCGATGCGCTCCATCACCGTACGCTCGCGGCGGTTGAGCGTTGCGAAGGCCCCCTCCAGCGCTCTGTGTTCGCGCTCCCGGGCCTGGTGCGCGGCGCTCCGTGCCAGCGCTTTGCCCACGGCCCCGAGCAGCTCGTCGATATCGATGGGCTTCAGCAGAAAATCCACCGCGCCGCCGCGGAATCCCTGCACCACCTCGTGTTCCGCGCTCGCCCCGCTCATCAGCACGATGGGCATGTCTGCCGCAAGTCGCAGGTGCTGTTGCAGTTCCAGCCCGGTGATCTCCGGCATGTCGACATCGCACAGGATGCAGGCCGGCCCCGGGTATTGTGCTTTCCCGGCGGCCAGTTCCTCCAGCAGTGCCACGGCGGATGCAAAGCTCTCGCAGGCATAGCCCTCGAGTTCGAGTAACCGCGCATAGGCGAGCAGGATGCCGGAGTCGTCATCCACCAGCATCACGCGCCCGCGGGCGTAGCGCCGCGCCATACCCTCGTCTTTTGGCGTTACGGGCTGTTTGGATTTTCGGGGCTGCTTCATGCAACAGGCCCTCCAGCAGGCAGGTCTATGTCCACCCTCGCGCCGCCTTCGGGGCGGTTTGCGAGTACCAGGTGTGCATCGAAGCCACGCAGTATCTTCCGCGCGATGCTGAGGCCAAGCCCCAGCCCCGCAGCTTTGCTCGAGTACTTCTGCCAGCCTGCGGCCGCGAGCGCGGCGCTGCTGAAGCCGGGCCCGGTGTCGCAGATGCTGATGTTCACCCGGCCGTCGGTGCGTGAACTGCCCAGGCGCAGTTCGCGCATCGAGGAGTGCTCCATCGCTTCCATGGCATTGCGCAGCACGTTCAGTATCACCTGGTAGAGCAGTCGCTCGTCAGCCTTGCATTGCAGGGTTTCATCCACCGCCTCGAGTTGCAGGTGTATGCCTCGTTCCCGGATTTCCGGCCCGATGAACTGAGCTGCGTCGCGCAGCAATGCCTGTGGATGCACGTCGGTGATTTGCACGGGTGCGGGCCGTATGAACTGCCGGATCTTCGCGGTCAGTTCGGAGGCAGCGCGGTTGGCCGCGACGATCTCGTCGAGCGTCCGGTACAGGTCATCCGGATCGGGCGTACCTGCGGTCTCACTGGTCTCGGCGCGTGCTGCCGCGTCCGACATGCGGGAGATCGGCGCGATCAGCTGGGCCTCCAGCGAGGCGGCCAGAAAACCCACCGTGCGTTGCCGGTCGAGGCGCGCGAGTTGCTGGGTGAGCGCGGTGGATTCTGCCGCAGTTGCGGTGGCCTGCACGTCTTGCAGGCGCGCGTCGAGGTTGGTTTCGAGCCTCCCGCGGATGAAGCTGAAGTTCCCCGAAATAACCGCGAACACGGCAACCATCAGCAGCACCGTCATGCCGGGGCTATCGAGCTCCAGTGCCATCTGCCAGCCGGCTGCCCACATCAGTGCCGCGGCCAGTGCCAGTGCGAGGTACACGGTGTAGCTCACCGCCAGGCGCAGCGTGGCGCGATCACGGCGCGCGCGTACACCCTGCCATGCAGCGGCAACGAGCGCCGTTAGCACTGCCAGTATCAACGCGCCCTGCAGTGCTGTCCGCGCGTTCTCGCCGGCCGCGAAGCCCAGCCCTTCCGTCAGCAGCACGAAACCGAGTATGAGGACCGGGATTTCGCGCGGGCTGCGCTCCCGGGCCGTAGCGGCCAACACGTTGTGGAGATGGATATTGGCGGAGGCGAACACCGCCCACGGGATCAGTCGGTAGACCAAGGCCTCAGGCAGGAACGGGGCCAGCGTGCCCGTTACCGCAGCCAGCCCGCCCAATGCGCCGCTCGCGCACCAGTACCGCACCGCCCGGCTGCGCTGCCCCGACAGCGCCACCCAGGTGTTCAGCGGCAGGATGAGGTGCAGGAACGCGAGCGTCATCAGGATGGTGTAGTTGCTGAGGATCATGCCGTCATCCTGCCCGGGCCGGCTGCGCGCACGAGCCGGATCTCGACGCAGAGCCCACCCTCCCTGAGGTTGTACGCCCGCAGTGTGCCGCCGCACTCCTGCAGCAGGTGCATGGATATCGCGAGCCCCATGCCCAGGCCCTCGGCCTTGGTGGTGTTGAAGGACTCACCCACGCGAGCGATCTGCTCGTCAGTCATTCCCACGCCCGTGTCGCTCACCCGCAGGAGCACCGCGTTCCCGTCCGGCACGCCCTCGATCCGCAGTTCGCGCCTGGCGCAGCCCTCCATGGCCTCGATGGCATTGCGGATCACGTTCAGCAGCACCTGTGACAACTGCACCTGGCCGCCCACGACCCACATCTCTGGCGCTGGGTGATTCCGCCTGAGGGTCACGCCGCCCGCGAGCAACTCGGGCCTGAGACGGGCGATTGCACTTTCCAGCAGCGAGCCTGCCTCGGACTGATCGGATGCCGCGGGTGCGTCGACGCCCATGCGACGGAAGCCCTGCAGGGTGTACAGCGCACGCCGGGCATCCGCGGCGATGCTGTGGAGCATCCCCGCGATCTCCTCGGGTGCCGTGATGCTCGTGCCCAGGTTACGCCGCAGCACTTGCGCATTGACTAGCGCGGCGGCGAGAGGCTGGTTCAGTTCGTGCGCCAGGGAGGCCGCGAGCATCGCGATGCTGCGGTCGGCATCGAGCGCGGCGAGTTCCTGCCCCAGCGTCTGGCGCTGCGTGGCGCGGGCAAGGTTTGCAGCCGACTCCAGCCGCAGGCTGACGCTCCGGTCGAAGGCCATGCCAAGGAAACTGATGTGGTTCACCACGGCCGCGATCAGCCCCACAAACACCGGTAGAAGCGGCGTGATGCCGCCGCTCATCGGCGAGAAATCCCCGTGTATCACCGTCACCACCGACTGGATCAGGAAGACCACGCACACCGCCGCGTAGGCCGCCGAGATGGTGTAGGCGTTGATGCTCCGCGCATCGCGGCCGACCTGGAATGCAGACCAGGCCACGGCCAGTGCGGCCGACGCCACGGACAGGCGGTTGATCAGGCCCGAGAGCATTCCGAGTTCCAGGAACTGCGCGATACCTATGGCGGTGATATCCGCGGCAAGTACGGCAACGAGCACACCGAGCCGCCAGGGGCGGGACTCGAGGTGCAGCGCATAGGCGCCGCTGCTCATGGCCACCACCAGAAGGCCGTTGCCCAACAGCACGCAGGCGAACTCGGGTATGTAGCCGCGCAAGGAGTAGGAAAGTATCGAGAGGCCGCCCACCAGGCCTGCGGCGCACCAGATGCGGACGGACGTCCGTTTTGTCTCGTCGAGATAGACCCAGGTATTGACGGACAGCACCACGTACATCAGCGCGATGCACACCATCGCGGTGCGCGGGTCGATCACGGCGGTGTCCCGCCACGCACGCTGCGCTGGCAAGCCCTTAGCATTGCCGTATGGCCGGTCAGGCTTGGGCGCACAGGAACGGGCCATCCACGCAGCCCCGTCGGCCGTCGGGGGTAGCACAGGCGCCGCAGATGCCGACGCCGCACTTGGTGAGGTAATCGATGGAGTTGAAGATCTGCTCCGGGCTGCAGAACTCGCGTTGCACTGCGTCGGCGGCCTCGACCATGCGCTGCGGCCCGCAGTTGTAGAACACCAGTTTGCTGCGCAGGGCGGCCGGCGTTGCCTCGAGGCGCTCACGCAAGAGTTCGGTCACGCGGCCTGCAAAGCCCGCGCTGCCGTCATCGGTGGCCACGTGCACCTCGGCCACCTCGCGACACTCGTCGAGGAAATACAACCGGTCTGCGCTCCGGGCGCCTGCAAGGATCTCGGCGTTGCCGAAATCGCGGGCGATCTGGTAGACGGCCGCGAGCCCGGTGCCGCCTGCCACGCAGATGATCCGCGCATCCTCGGGCGGCGTGGCCGGTATGCCGTGCGGGCCACGCACATAGGCCTCGGTGCCCACGGGCAGTGACATCAGCGCGTGCGTGAACTCGCCGACATCGATTACGGCGAGCGTGAAGGGGTCGTCGGTGAGAGCCGAGAAGGGCTTCTCGCCGAGCCCGGGTATCCACAGGAACACGAATTCGCCCGCCTGCACGTTGATGCGCTGGTCGAATTTCAGCAGGGCGATGTCCGCGCAGACACGCGTGTTCTCGACCAGCGTGACGGGGCGGAAGCGCATGTCGATGTCGTAGCGCACGCGTGACTCGGCTTTGTCCGAGCCGCGCTCGAGGTCGATGGTGAGCGCGCGGAAGTAAGTGCCGATCTCCTCCGAGGTCATGCCCACCAGCGACGAGCCCACGCCGAATACCGAGGCACCGGCATCGCGGAAGGCACGCACGTCCTCGGCGCTGCTGATGCCGCCGCAGCCGATGATCGGGAGATCGCAGGCGGCGGCGATCTCGCGCACGCACTTCAGCGCGATGGGCAGCACGCCCTTGCCGGAGATGCCGCCCATGCCGTTGCTGAGCACCGGCTTGCCGTGGGATGAGGTGTAGCCGGGGCCCACGGTGTTGATGGCGCAGATGCCGTCGGCGCCGCCCTCCATGGCCGCGCGGGCGATGGCGGCGATATCAGGCGTGTTGGGTGTGAGCTTGGGGATCACGGGGATGTTCACCACGGATTTCACGGCGCGGGTAATGGCGCGCACGAGGTCCGGGTCCTGGCCCATGGCCATGCCGTAGCCCTTGGCGTGGGGGCAGGAGAGGTTCAGTTCCAGTCCGTCTGCAAACGGCGCAAGGATGCGCGCCACCGCCACGAATTCCTCGATGCTGCCGCCGAAGATCGAGGCCAGCAGGAAGCGGTCTGCGGGGACGCGGAGCTGGGCCAGGGCCTCGGCCGATCGCTCGGCGCCCGGGTTGGTAAGACCCACCGCGTTCACGAAACAGCCCGGCGCGTACTGGCTCAGTACGGGCTCGCGGTTACCGCTGCGCGGGGCGAGCCCGATGCTCTTGGTGGTGAGCACGCCCACCTCGGGCATGTGATCGAAGAAGTACTGAATGATCGAGGGCGCGCAGGTCACGATGCCCGAGGGGATCGTGAAGGGGCCGGAGAGGCGCTTGCCGAAGAACTCGATTGTCACGGCCGGAAATCCTGGTCGGGATGCGGGATGCGGGATGCGGGATGCGGGATGCGGGAACGGGCCAGAGTATAACGGCATTTGATCTCGCCGCCCCGAAGGCGCAGCGGTCAGCAGCAATCGGCGCCGGGAGCTGTCAGTCCGTCAGTCCGGCAGTGTGCTCCTGTGGCGTCCTCAGGGTGCGGGCAAGGGCAGGTCGCTGTTGCTGCGCAGGCGCACGGCCGTGAGCCGCGCGCCGTTCGCCTGGAACAGTTGCCCGGTGGTGTCATCGATCAGCAGATCCGGTTCCGCGTACGGCAGGGCGAACAGCCGCCCGGTGCGGCCGGTGTCGAGCTCGACCATGGCGATCGCCGGGAGACGCGAGTCCTCGGCCTGGGTCACGAAGTACAGGTAAGCACCACTCAATCGCGCCACCGTGCGTGATTCGCCGGAGCCATCGGCCCGGTAGCTCAAGCGTCGGCCGCTGCGGCCGGTGAACTTGCCCACCAGGCGTTTGCTGCTGATCAGTTTCAAATTGATACTGCCCGATGCGAGCTGGATCCCGGGCGCGGTGGGGACCAGTCCGCTGGTGTAGGCCACCACGGTCGAGGTGAAGCGCAGCACATCGCCCGAGAAGCCCAGCAGTCCGGTCGAGAAGCGCTCCCAGCCGCCCGGCCCCGGTGGTTCGTAGCGTACGCGCCAGAGCATCTCGAGGCTCAGCGGGTCGATGGCGCAGGCCTCGCTCTCGTTTGCCAGCACGATCTGGCCGCGATCATTCAGGGCGGCGATCACCGGCGGCGCGTCGAAGCCGTGCTCGACCTCCGCCACGCGCGCGCCATCGGCGTCACGGAGCACGATCAGGGCGTCCTCGTCGGCCAGCCACACGCGACCCGAGAACACGAGCAGGTTGCTTACGGCGTCGTCGGCGCCGTCGAAGGTCCAGCGCGTCTCGCCCGTGTGCCGGTCGACGGCCATGGCGCCGAACTCGCCGTTCCACTCCCAGGTTTCGCTGCCGGTGTCGAAGAAACGCCCGCCGAGCTGCAGGTAGAGGGTGTCGGGCATCTCGACCATTTGCGGTATCGCATCGGCCCGGCGCGACTGCCAGCGCAGTGCGCCGCTCGCGGCGTCCAGCGCCTGCAGCCGCCCGCCGCCGCTCATGTAGACGGTGCGGTCATCGGTGAGGGCGCTGGTGTAGGAGAGCGCCGCCTTGCCCTCGTTCACTGCGAACTCCCGCTGCCAGGCCGGCGCTCCGGTGGCTGCGGAGAAGCAGCTGATCCCGGTGTAGCTCAGGCATATGCGGTCGCCCGCCACGAAGGGCTCGCGGTAGAGCCCGAGGTCGAAGGAGCGCTCGGGCTGCCAGTCGCCGTTGTCGTCCAGCACGCGCCCGCCCACCGGGCGCAGCGGTACGCGGTCGCCGAAGGCGCGGGTCCAGAGGATGCGTCCGGTGCGCAGCTCCATGGCGATCAGCTGCGGCTCGCGCAGCAAGCCGCTGCCGATGCCCTTGCCGGGAAGGATGTCCGCGAGCAGCCCGGTGTCGTCGCCGTGCGGCGCGCCCACGGCCACCGCGTAAAGCCGTCCGCTGTCGGGATCGATCACCGCCTGCTGCACTTTGCCGGCGATGCGCGGTGACTCCCAGAACATCTCGCCGTCAAAGCGATCGATAGCGAGAATGTGGGTGTCGCCGTCATCGAAACTGCCGCCGCCGGCATCCATCACCAGCAGATAGGGCAGTTCCGGTACGGCGATGATGTCCTCGCTGCGCGCGGAGACGTTGCGCGCGCGCCAGAGCTGGCGGCCGCTGCGGGGGTCAAGGGCATGCAGGTGGCGGCTGGTGCCGACGATCAGCATCTGCTCATCGACCATGCGCTGAAACCGCAACGGGTATTCAAACTCCACGTTCCAGGCGATGCCCGGCTGCTCGATCTCCCGCGGAGCCGACGCGCAGGCGCCGAGCAGGGCCGCGAGGAGCGCGGTGCCGAGTGACTGGAGGCTGCGGTGCTTCATACGGGGAGCCGCGCGTGATCGGTAGGCCGGAGGGGCGGGAGTATAGCAATGCGATCGCGCGCACCCCACGCGGATCATCGCGGTTATGGGTCCGGGGTGCGCACGGCTGCTGCCCGGTTGCAGCGGCATGGTGTTGTCGGCGCAGGAGACGTATCGTTGGTCTGTCGCCGCTACGCGGGGGCGAACAGCCCCTGCGCCATGTGAGACCCTCACCCATGCCCAGCACCCGCCATACCTTCTGCCGTGTCTGCGAGGCCACCTGCGGCCTTGAGGTCGATGTGGAAGACAACCGCGTCGTCGCCATACGCCCCGACAAGCAGCACGTCGTGAGCAAGGGCTATTCCTGCGTGAAAGGGATCCACTTCGATCAGGTGCAGAACAGCCCCGACCGTATCACGCAGCCCATGAAGCGCAACGGCACGCGCTGGGAGCCCATCGGCTGGGAGCAGGCGATCGCCGAGATCGGCGCCCGCATCAAGGCCATCCGCGATCGCGACGGCGCTGATGCCATCGCCCATCTGGTGGGCAGCGCGGGCGGGGCGAACGTACTCGCGCCACTGTTCCGCAATGCCTTTTACAAGGCGCTCGGCTCGCGCGCGATGTTCGGCACCGGCACCTGCGACACCACCAACAAATTCCGCGTCTGCGAGGACGTGTACGGCTCGCCCTTTCAGCTTGCCTATCCGGATGTAGACCGCACCGAGTTCCTCGCGGTGCTGGGTGCCAACCCCGCGGTCTCGGGCAACACGCTCTACCACCTCCCGCACGCGGTGCAGCGCCTGAAGGACATCACGCGGCGCGGCGGACGCGTGGTCTTCATCAACCCGCGGCGCATCGAGAGCGCGCAGGCGGGCGAGCATGTGTTCATTCGCCCGGACACGGACGTTTTTCTGCTGGCGGCCTGGTGCAATGCGCTGATCAACAGCGGCAGCGTCGACGAGGTCCGCATCGCGCGCTACATGAAGAACTATGCCGCGCTCAAGGACGCGGTGGCGGGTTGGACGGCCGAGCGTCAGGCGGCGGTGACGGGCATCGATGTCGATACCTTCAATTCGCTGGTCGAGAGTCACCGCCGTGCCAATGGCGCGGGTCTCTACATGGCCACGGGCGTGAACCAGGGGCGCAGCGGCACGCATTGCTTCTGGCTGCTCGAGTGCATCAACGCGATCTCCGGCAATCTCGATCGCGCCGGCGGCATGCTGATGGGCAAGGGCATCATCGACATGGCCGGCGAGGTGAAAAAGGCTGGTGATGTCACGCTGAAGACGGTGCGCCCGGACGGCCTGCCGAGCGTGGTGGGCCTGATGCCATCGGGGATGCTCGCGCCCGATATCGAAGAAGGCCGCGTGAAGGCGATGATCGTCGAGGCGAGCAACCCGCTGCTCGCCTGCAGCAATCCCGATGGTCGGCTCGATCGTGCCTTCGGCAAGCTGGAATTGCTGGTGTGCATCGATCTGTTCCGCAACGAGGTGGGCAATCTCGCGCACTACATCCTGCCGGCACCCACGTTCCTCGAGCGCGCCGAGATCCCCTATGCGCTGCAGAGTTTCATGGGCTGCACGCCGGTGCCCTTCATGATCTACAGCGATGCGGTGGTGGAGCCGCCGCCCGGCGTGCGCCACGAGTGGTGGATCTACAGCAGAATTGCCGAGGCCACGGGCGTCACCATGTTCGGCAAGCGCTGGCTGGCGGCGCTGCTGAAGTTGAACACGCGGCTTGCCCATGCCCCGCAGTCCTGGCTGCGGAAGCTGTCGCTGACGCCGGAGAAAATGTTGGACGGCATGCTGAAAAAAGCGGGCTTGCCCGGGGCCAAGGCGATGGCGAGCGAGCATCCCCACGGCATCCTGCTGCCCGAGAACCACGGCGGCAATTATCTCGGCACGCCACGCGTGATCACCGATGACGGGCTGGTCGATCTCGCGCCTGCCGCCTATCTCGAGGGCTTGCAGGAGAAGCTCGAGATGCTGCACGCCGAGGAGTTCGCGCAGCGCGATGCCTTCAAGCTGATCGGCAAGCGAGAGATCAAGCGCATCAACACCGCCTCGGCCAACGTGCCGCGGCTGGTGAAGGACCTCACTAACTACGCCTACATCAACCCGGGTGATGCCGCTGAGCTCGGGGTAGTCAACGGCGATCTGGTGGGCGTGCGCTCGGCCTTCGGGGCGATCGAGCTCCCCGTGCGTCTCAGCGAGGAGATGATGCGCCGCACGGTGGCCATCCCGCAGTGCTGGGGCCACAAGGACGCCGATGGTCTTGCCCACGCACAAAAACATCCCGGCGTGAACTCCAACTACCTGGCCGGCGACGGGCGCGGGAATATCGAGGTGCTCTCGGGGATGTCGCACCTCTCGGGCATCGTGGTGGAGATCGCGCGAGCCTGAGCCTGAGGGCCGGGTGCTCCACATGCTCGAGCTCCTCGCTCGCGCCCTAGCGCCTCCACCCGCCTGAAGCGCAGCCCACCGTCGGGGGGCATTGCGTACACACCGTCCAGACAAAGCGGGTGATTAGAGGCTTCACAAAGGTAAAACATGCATTTTGGAAGCTGCGCGTTTCAGCTTGTTCTTCACGGCTGCATGTACTGGACGTAATCCAGATAGACAGCCGGTTGAACTTTGGGCGGCATCTGGGGAAGCACTTTGAGGTATTCGATCAATGCCATTCGTTCCTCATGTATCAAGAAGCGACCGATCACGCCTGGCTTCTTCCAGTATTTGCTGAACTCATGACCAGCGTTAGAATTGCCGGTGATTGTGGTGTCAAAAATCTGAGAATTTTGTGTCTTCTCAGTGCTGAGACCCAACTGTTTAGGATCATACTCCCGATTTATACCTACCCAAAACTGCTTAGGACGTTGGCCAACCGGACTCAGCAGTTGATACATGTTGGGAACAGAACCATTGTGCAGGTAGGGTGCACTTGACCAGACACCGTCCAGGGGTTTGGCTTTATAGCTGCCTGTATTGCGGACTAAATTCGGACGACCAAAACCGTCGTATTCAGCCCGTGCGTTTTCGGTTAATCCTAATTGATTATACGCTTCTTCTTTTGTTTCTGATGTCACCAATCCCAGCCCTTCCGTTGTATTCGCTAAATCGGGTGATGGATTGCCGGTCAATTTGGACGCATCAACAACATTGTCGTCCCAAGCAATACTTCGTTGAGGATCGGTTCCAATGGTTTCAAGAGGGACCATGGTCACGGCCCATTTGGCCATCGCATCGTCAGGGGCTGCAATTGGGCTAACTCCATGGCACTGAACGCATAATTGATTAAATAACTTCTTTCCGTACTTCGCCTTATCCTTGTTAACAGAGCCTAGCAACTGGGCTGGCCAGAGCGGTGGACGCAAAGTTTGCAATTGTCTTTCAATCGCGTCGATAGCCGAAACATTCGCCGAAGTGATCCACTTGTGGGGCGGCTCTTGAGGCTGATAGGGTTCAACGCCTTGAATAAAATTGGTCAAAGCCCCTACCCCCAAAGCCTCACCAATATTACGCCCCATTGGTTGAGCGACTTCACCCCCGTACTGGACCCAGTCTAGCTTCCAAATATCCCAGAGAGTTGGGTAATCGGTTGGCGCTGGAAATTGATTCAGATTTTTACTTGAGGCAAGTTCTTCGAGATCAAAACCAAATACCCTGTTAGAAATTTGCCCGACTGCAAGGCCGCGTCCAACTAATTCCGCGGTGGGATACAAATTTAATGTGTCAGTGAGAAACTCACCTCGCTCCATTTTTTCAACTGACCTTCTAAACTCTTCTCGCAACGCATTGACGGCGCTTTCAGTCGGTTCTGGACCCAAAATTCGTCCGACGAATCGATGCCACTTGCCGTTATCATAATAATTAGCGAGCATCGATCCAGAAAATTCGGCAAAGAATACAGGGATCTGGTTTTGAGCTTGCCCGCCATCAATCAGAATTGTGTTTCCGCGGTAATTGACCGAACCGGTATGGCATGCGGCGCAGGTCAGCCCCCATGTGCCGGGGATTGGGATTCCCGTCTGCCCGTCGTCCGGAGCAACCGCAAATCCGACCGGTAGACCCTGTGGATTACTTGGACTCGGAGGTTCATTTATGAGTCCAAAGGTCGCAAGATAGGCAGGATCCGATACAAGTCGGCGGCTGAATTCTTGTTCTAAAGCCATGAACCAAGAAACCTTACCCATGACGACCCCTTGCGATGTGTAGTGGTAAAAGTCTCGTTGTTCTGGTGTCCACCCTTGTTTAGCCCACGTGGCTGGCGTTGGCGGCTGTGCCTGCAAGGCCCGGCCTTCGAGGAATGAGATGCCGACTGCGATGTAAAATAACGTCAAAGTGAGGCTTTTAACTTTTTTCATAGTACGTCTGCCACGTTAAAAAAATAAAAATGGCCTATAAGGGCCCCCCAGTCAAGACAAAAATCCAGTCAGCCTAAGCGTAACCGTTCAAACCACGACGTTATTGATCGGCGATGGCGAGGTCTGATTTCATGGGAGCCCGATGCATGCCCACGGCAGGGAGGCCGCCGGTGGTCTCGTTTACTCGCGCCACCGCCCCGAACAGACGCAGCTCTACCGCTTGGTGGAGCAGCACTACCCGGCGTTCGTCGAGCACCTGGCCGAGCAGGGCAAGGTGCTACACATCCTGATGGTGACAAAAAGACATGCCTCGACAGATCCCGGATCACGAGCTTTTGCAGGTCCATGAAACAGTAAGACGCTTCCCCGCCGGCGTGTCGATCGATCAACTCGCGGCGAGCCTTGGTGTGCGCGTCCAGCGTCGGACGCTGCAGCGGCGTCTCGCGCTGTTTGTCGCCCGGGGAGACCTGCGGCGCGAGGGGGGCGGGCGTGGAAGCCGTTACCTGCCATCGTCGTCTGCAGGTGTCGCTGAGCCGGGAGCACGGCATCAGCACGGCCACGTTCTACAAGTGGCGCTCGAAGTTCGGCGGCATGGATGCCTCTCTGATGGCTCAGATGAAGGAGCGAGAGGAAGAGAACCACCGGATCAAAAAGATGTACGCCCAGGAGCGCCTGAAGGCCGAGATCGTCTCGGAAGCCCCCGCAAAAAGTGGTGAAGCCATCTCGTCGGCGCGAGATGGCGAAGGAAGCGGTGAAGGAAAGAGGGATTTCGATCCGGTTGCTGAACGTCATCGACGACTTCAATCGCGAGGGGCTCGGCATGGAGATTGATCTCTCACTGCCTGCCGAGCGAGTGATCCGGACGCTGGACCAGATCATCGAATGGCGCGGCAAGCCGCTTGTGATTCGCTGCGACAACGGACCGGAGTATGTGAGTGCTGCTCTTGCGAACTGGGCGGAGCGCCACGGAATTCGTATCGAACACATCCAGCCCGGCAAGCCGCAACAGAATGCCTATGTCGAGCGGTACAACCGCACTGTGCGCGACGACTGGCTAACCCACTACCTCTTCGAGTCCATCGACGGGGTGCAGGACTTTGCGACGAAGTGGCTATGGACCTATAACCATGAACGGCCGAACATGGCCCTTGGAGGAATCATCCCGAAACAGAAACGGGCGCTCTCCGCGTAGCCTCTACGTTTGAAGACGGTTAAAAAAGGGGGGATTTCAATGGAGCTATGGGAACTGATGGCGCGCGAGGGTGTTCGCGACACCATTGCACGCTACAACGCCAACGGCGACACCGGCCGCTTCGAACAGATGATGGATCTGTTCGCCGAAGATGCCGTCATGGAGGCGCAGGGGGTGACGTACCGCGGCCGCGAGCAGATCCGCACCATCTTCACCGGCGCCAAGGGCAAGTTCGCCGAGATACCCGGCTTCACCTACCTGAGGCATTCGACGACTACGCACCAGATCGACGTGATCAGTCCCACGCAGGCCAAGTCGCGCTGCTACTTCTCGGTGATCATGGATCACGGACTCGACCATTGGGGACGTTACGTGGACGAGTTCAAGCTCGTCGACGGGCGCTGGCTGTTCAGTTTTCGCCGGGTGACGGTCGATCCCAAGTCGGCTGGTGCAAAGTAGACGCGTCCGGGGCACATTTTGGATGAGTACAAGAAAAATGGTGGCGCGTGGGATGCTTACGAGATAGATGCCCCACGATTGCTGGCGGCTATTCAACCGCCAGCACTATGTGGGCATTTCCAATACGGACCGGCGGCCTCGGGCATCGTGGTGGAGATCGCGCGAGCCGGAGCCTGAGGGCCTCTTGCTCCCTTAGAATGCAGGCTGTAACCGTTCAGGAGTTTCCGATGCACTCGGCCCCCACACCCGCGAGCGATTTCCGCAGCGACACCGTCACGCGTCCCACGCCCGCCATGCGCGCGGTGATGGCGGCGGCGGCGGTGGGCGATGACGTGATGGGTGATGATCCCTGCGTAAACGCGCTGCAGGCTGTGGCCGCCGAGCGACTTGGTTTCGAGGCCGCGCTCTTCATGCCGAGCGGCACGCAGGCGAACCTGGTTGGCTTGATGGCCCACTGCGGACGCGGCGATGAGGCCATCGTCGGCCAGAACTGGCACACCTACCGCTGGGAGGCCGGCGGCATGGCGGTGGTGGGCAGCATTCAGCCGCAGCCTTTGTCGCATCAGCCCGACGGCACACTCGCGCTGGAAGACATCCGCGCCGCCATCAAGCCCGATGATCCGCACCTTGCCCGCACCCGACTGGTCGCCATGGAAAACACCCACGGCGGGCGCGTGCTGCCACTCGCGTATCTGCGCTCGGTGCGCGCCCTGGCGCAGGAGCAGGGGCTGGCCACGCACCTCGACGGGGCACGGCTCTTCAACGCTGCGGTGGCGGAGGCCGCCCTTGGGGAGCGCGACGTCTGGGAGGCCGCCCGCGACATCTGCGCCTGCTTTGATTCCGTGTCGGTGTGCTTGAGCAAGGGGCTTGGCGCGCCGGTGGGTTCGCTGCTGCTGGGGAGTCGGGATTTCATGGCCCGCGCTCTTCGCATCCGCAAGCTGCTGGGCGGTGGCATGCGTCAGGCCGGCATCCTCGCGGCGGCGGGTCTGCATGCGCTGGACCATCATGTTGAGCGTCTCGCGGCGGATCATGCCCTTGCTGCCCGGCTGGCAAGCGCGCTCACGGCAGCGGCGGCGTCAAATCCCGCGCTGCAGGGACGCTTTGCGGTGGTTTCGGCGCACACCAACATGGTCTTCACCGAGACGCCGGCCTCACTCGGTGATGCCTTGCTCGCGCATCTGGATGCGGCGGGCGTGCTCACCACCGGCTCGCTCTACGGCAGCTTTACGCGCCTGCGCTGGGTCGCGCACCTCGATGTAGGCCCGGATGATGTGGCGCGCGCTGCGGCCGCGATAGCGGCGTTCACGGGGTCGGCGCCGGCCTGATCGCCCCGAATAACACCTGACTGAGATACCTGCGTGAAACACATTCTGCGTGCCCTTT
This sequence comes from Klebsiella pneumoniae, assembly GCA_945862145.1. GTDB lineage: Bacteria > Pseudomonadota > Gammaproteobacteria > Pseudomonadales > UBA5518 > UBA5518. Next base: position 69,301 of record CAMAXE010000019.1, on the reverse strand, counting down.
GGGGTTCTTCCCTGCTGCTCATGCTGGTCGCGCCCTGTGCGAGCGCGGCCACGCCCATCACGCTGGAGGTCGATGCGCGAGAGGCCGCGCGCGGGCTGCAGACGGCGCACCTCGCCATTCCCGTTTCACCGGGTCCGCTCACGTTGCGCTACCCGCAGTGGATCCCGGGCAATCACCGCCCCAGCGGGCCGGTCAATTCGCTCGCGGGCCTGCAGGTCTCGGCTGCGGGCACGCCGATTCCGTGGCAGCGCGACCCGGTGGACATGTTCGCCTTCCACGTCGAGGTGCCGGCGGGCGTCTCGATGCTCGACATCAGCTTCGATCTGCTGGCGTCTCTCGGCGCGCAGGCGCCCACCGCGGACCGCAAGGCCACCAACGCGCTGCTGGTGCTGCAGTGGAACCGGCTGCTGCTCTACCCGGCGGGCGTGCCGGCCGATCAGATCAGCTACCGGGCGAGCCTGCGCCTGCCCGCAGGCTGGCAGCACGCGAGCGCTCTGCTCACCGAGACCGCCCGGGACGGGCAGCTCGCGTTCGCGCCGGTCTCGCTCACCACACTGATCGATTCGCCGGTGCTCGCGGGGCGCCATTTCCGCGCCATCGAACTCGGCGGCAAGCCTGCGGTTCGGCTGAACGTGGCCGCAGACAGCGAGGCCGCGCTCGCGCTGATGCCGCAGGCCGAGCAGGGTTTCCGCAATCTGGTGTCCGAGGCACGCGCGCTCTTCGGCGCCGTGCATTACGAGCGCTACGATTTCCTGCTGAGTCTCACCGATCAGGCCGATTCCTCCGGCCTGGAACACCACGCCTCCAGCGACAACTGGGTGGCCGAGCGCTCGCTCGTGGACCCCGATGCCTTTCGCGCCATGGCCTCGCTGCTGCCGCACGAGTACGCCCACTCCTGGAACGGCAAATACCGGCGCCCGGTGGGCATTGCCCAGCCGGACTACCACGCTACCGTGCAGCCCGATCTGTTGTGGGTCTACGAGGGTCTGACCGAATACCTGCAGGAGCTGCTGGCGGCGCGCAGCGGACTGTTCAGCCGGCAGGAGTACCTCGATGACTGGGCTTATTCGGCCGCCGAGATGGATCTGCACAAGGGCCGCGGGTGGCGCCCGCTGCAGGACACCGCGCGCGCCGTGCAACTGATGCGCGGCCAGCCGCAGGACTGGCTCTCGCGCCGCCGGGGCGTTGATTACTACACGGAGGGCGCGCTGCTCTGGCTGGAAGCCGATGTGCTGATCCGCCAGCTCTCGCGCGGCAAGCGCAGCCTCGATGATTTCTGCCGGCGCTTCCATGGCGGCGCGGATTCGGGTGCGACGGTGCTTCCCTACCGCTTTGAGGATGTAGTGCAGGCGCTGGATGCGGTGCAGCCCTACGACTGGGCCGGGTTCTGGCGCGAGCGGCTCGACCGCACCCGTGCCCGCGCGCCGCTCGAGGGTATCGAGGCCGGTGGCTGGCAGCTCGTGTACGGGCCCGAGCCCACCGTCATGCAGAAAGCCTACGACGCCTCGGGCAAGCGCATCGATCTGCGGCATTCGCTCGGCTTCGCGCTCGCCGAGGAAGAGGCCACGATCGCCGATGTCATTCCGGGCAGCGCGGCCGATCGCGCGGGCTTGGTGCCGGGTTCGGTACTCGTGGCGGTGAACGGCCGCAAATGGTCTAGGGCGCTGCTGGACGATGCGCTCCGTGCAAGCCTCGAGAAGCCCGCCACCATCGAGCTCCTCGTGCAGAGCGATGACGTCTTTGCCACGCATGCGCTGCAGTACCAGGGTGGTGCGCGCTATCCGCGCTTGGAGCGGGTGGCAGGCAAGCGCGACCTGCTCGGCGAGATCGCGCGCCCGCTGGCCGGTGCCTCCCGCTAGCGGCAGACGGGTCAGGAGCTGCGGGCGGCGTTTGCTGCTCGCCGTTGGTTTCGGTCAACATGCAACCCTTCAACACGGGGAGAGATGCGGCAATGGTGGTGCGTACCTTCGACAGCAACCCGGCTCCAGGCTGCATCAATTTCGGTATCGGCCAGCCCTCGGGTGATCTCACGCCACCGGAGTTGTTCCGCGAGTTGAGCGAGCGTTTTTACGCCGGCACCACCGCCGCCGATTTCAACTACGGCGATACGCGTGGTGATCCGCAGTTCATCGCTTCCCTGGCCGATTTCGTGGAGCGCGCCTACGGCGTGCGGCCCGATGTCTCCGAGCTTTTCCTGACGGCGGGCAACTCGCAGGCGCTCGAGTTCATCTGCGAGCGTTTCACCAAGCCGGGCGACACGGTGTTTGTCGATGAGCCCTGCTATTTCCTAGCCTTCCAGATACTCGTCGATCGCGGGCTGGACATCGTATCCATCCCGCTCGATGCCAACGGCATGCGCATCGACGTGGTCGAGGAACTGCTGAAGACCCGCAAGCCTGCGTTGGTCTACACCATCCCCAGTTTCAACAACCCCACCGGGGTCACGCTGTCGCAGGAGCGGCGCGAGCGGCTCGCTGATCTCAGCCGCGAGCACGATTTCGTGGTGGCCGCGGACGAGGTCTATCAACTCCTCTCCTACGAGGGCACCGTCCCGCCGGCGATGGCCACGCTCACGGGGCGTGGCAATGTGATCTCCATGGGCTCTTTCTCCAAGATCCTGGCGCCTGCGCTGCGCGTGGGTTGGATCCAGGCCGATGCGAAACTCGTGAACCGCATGCTCGAGAGCGGGTGGGTAAACAGCGGCGGCGCGGTGAACCAGTTGGCCTCCCTGCTCGTGCGTCATGCCATCGACAGCGGCGCGCTGGAGCGGCACATCGATTTCCTGCGCGGGGCCTACCGCTCGCGCTTGGACACCATGCACGCAGCGCTCGCGGAACACGTCGGTGATATCGCCACCTGGACCAAACCCCTCGGCGGCTATTTCGTCTGGATCACGCTGAAGGCCGATTTCGAGACCGCAGCCGTGAAACCGCGCGCGCTCGAGGCCGGGGTGGGCTTCCAGCCCGGCAGCGCTTTTTCCGGGCCAGGCGGCTTCCGTAACTCGTTGCGGCTCAGTTTTGCGCACTACGACGAGACGCAGGCCCGCGAGGGTGTGGCGCGGCTGGCGGCGGTGTTCCGGTCGGCGCTGACGGCGGTGCCCGCGGGGACCTGATCCGCGAGACGGTCCCGGAGGTCCCTGCCTCGGCGGCGTTCTGCCTGCATGTCCAGAGCCCCGGTGGCACTGCGCTAATGGGTTTCTGGTGGCATGTGCAGGGCTGAGGCGTCAGACTCGGCCTGACGGCATCAACCACGCGCACCGCGCGGTCGCTTGCTCACAGGGGGTTCTCTTGCATCACCGTAGCCTGTCAATCGCAGTAGCGTTGTTGTGGGGGCTGGCTGCGGCCGTAAGCGCGAGCCCGGCCCTGGAGATCAACGTCCTGCAGGACGCGGCAGAAGCCCGTATCGGGGTGATGACGGGGTCCCTCGGTGAGACCGTCGCCAGGGGGCGCTTTCCTGCGGCTGATGTGCAGAGTTTCGACGACATCATGGACGCCGTGGCAGCCATCAAGGCCGGCCATCTCGATGCCATCGTCACGACTTTCCCCACCGCCTACCAGGTGGTCAAGAAAACCACCGGCCTGAAGGTGCTGCCCGAGCAGCTCGATCAGGAAGAGACCTCGGTGGCGCTGCGCAAGGGCAACCTGGAGCTGCTCGCGTCCATCAACCGGATCATTGCCGCGCTTGGCGCTGATGGCACGCTGGCCGATATGCGCAGCCGGTGGATCAAGCCGGACAACACGCCCTATCGGGAAGTCGAGATCCCGGTGCCGACGAGTGGCACGCCGCTCCGCGTAGGCGTGGCCGCCACGCGCGAGCCCCTGAGTTTCACGCAGGGCGGCCGCGTGACCGGCCACGACGGGGAACTCGCGCGACGGTTGGCTGCGGGGCTCCAGCGGCCGATCGAGTTCGTCGACATGAAATTCATGGCGCTGATCCCCGCGCTCATTTCCGGCAAGATCGATCTGATCGTGACCGGCATGACCGCCACGCCCGAACGCGCGAAGACGGTCGATTTTTCCGCGTCCTATTTCAGCAACGCGCAGGTGCTGCTCGCGAGCGCCACTGCGGCTGCGGCAACGCCCGCCGCGCCGGCGGCGTCGACGCCGATGCTTCACGGCACGGCAGACCTGGATGGCAAGCGCATCGCGGTGATGCTGGGTTCTGTTTACGACACCTTTGCCCAGAAAAACTACCCGCAGGCAACGGTGCTGCAATTCGAGACCTCGGCGGACCAGCAGCTGGCGGTGCTGGCGGGCAAGGCCGACGCGGGTTTCGCTGACGAGGAAGGCCTGGTCGAGGTGTTCGGGAAGAACCCGCAACTCGAGATGTTCGGCGAGCCGCTGCTCGAATTGCCCATGGGCGTGGGTTTTCGCAAGGGCAACACGGAGTTGCGCGACGCCTTCAACCGCTTTCTGGCCGGGATCCGCGAGAACGGTGTGTACGACGACATGGTGGCTCGCTGGATCACGCGCCACGAGACACAGATGCCGGTAATCGCCGCAGCCAATCCGACGGGCCCGCTGGTGGCCGGGGTCTCGGCAGGCGGACTGCCTTTCGCCGCGGTCAAGGATGGCGAACTGGTGGGCTTTGATATCGAGATGCTGACGCGCTTTGCGGCATCGCTCGGCAAGGATCTCAGCTTTGCGCAGATGCCCTTCGGCGGGCTGATCGCTGCCAATGCCAGTGGCAAGGTGGATCTGATCGCAGCCTCGATGTTCATTACCGAGGAGCGCCAGCAGCGCATCGATTTTTCTGATCCCTATTACTCAACCGCCGGGCGTGCCTTCGCGCTGGGCGCGCGTCTGGCGAAGGCTCCAGCCTCGGCTCCTGCTGCGGCCGGTGCACCCTTGCTTGCATCCCTGGACGACCTCAAGGACAAGCGCCTCGGCGTGCAACTGGGCACGGTCTTCGATATCTACGCCACCAAGACCTTCCCGCAGGCAACCGTGCTTCAGTTCCCCACCTTCCAGGAGGTCATTCTGGCCCTCATCGCCGGCAAGGTGGATGCGGGGTTCATCGATGTCGACACGATTGTCGAGGTGATGCGCTCGCAGACCGAGCTGGCAACCTTTGGCGAGACGCTTTTTTCCTCGCCGGTGGCCGCGGGCTTCAACAAGCGCAATCCGCAGTTGCGCCTCGACTTCGATGCGTTCCTCAAAGATATCCGCGCCAACGGTGTCTATGACGACATGGTCGAGCGCTGGATGCGCCAAGGCGTGCAGCAGATGCCGGAGCTGCCGGCTTATGCCGCCAATGGTTCGCTCGTCGTGGGGATGTCGACCCCCGGTTTCCCCTTCATCGCGGTGCAGAACGGCGAACTCGCAGGCTTCGATATCGAACTCGCCAAGCGTTTCGGTGCGCACATCGGCAAAGAGCCGGTTTTTGCCAACCAGGAGTTCTCCGGACTCATTGCCGCGCTGATCAGCGGCAAGGTCGATGTGATCATTACGGGTATGTACAAGACCGACGAGCGCGCCAAACAGATCGACTTCTCGGAGCCTTATTTCGAGCAGGACAACGTGGCCTTCGCGCTGCGTGCCAATACCCTGCCGCGTGCGGCACCCGTGGTGTCCGCGCCTGATGCCGCCGCCGTGCCGGTTGAGCTTTCGTTCATCGACAAGGCGGTCGAGGGCTTCGAGTCCAACATCATGCGCGAGCAGCGTTACCTGCTGTTGTGGGACGGCCTGAAGTCCACGGTGATCATCTCGATACTCGCCACGCTCTTTGGCACGGCTCTTGGTGCCGTGGTCTGCTTCATGCGCATGTCTCCGCTCGCGCTGTTGCGCCTGCCGGCGCGCTGCTACATCTCCGTGCTGCGCGGGATGCCGGTGGTGGTGCTGCTGATGCTGATCTTTTACGTGGTGTTTGCCTCGGTGAACATCGATCCGGTGTTCGTGGCGGTGATTGCCTTCGGCATGAACTTCGCGGCCTATGTCTCGGAGATGTTCCGCTCCGGGATCGAGGGTGTTGATCGCGGGCAGTCCGAGGCCGGCATCGCGATGGGCTTCAGCCGGACGCAGACGTTTATCCATATCGTGCTGCCGCAGATGCTCCAGCGCATCCTGCCGGTCTACAAGGGCGAGTTCATTTCGCTGGTAAAGATGACCTCGATCGTGGGTTATATCGCGGTGCAGGATCTCACCAAGGCGAGCGATATCATCCGCAGCCGCACCTTCGATGCGTTCTTCCCGCTGGTGATGGTGGCGGTGCTGTATTTCGTGATCTCGTGGGTGCTGATGCAGGCGCTTGAATACCTGGAGCGGGTGACGGATCCGCGGTCAGGGCGGCGCAGCGCCTAGCAGCGCTTGCGGGGGAGCAGGGGCTGCAGCGTCACGCGGACACCATGACGCTGCAGTCGGTCTGAAAACGCGAAGAGCGGGTCCGGGTCTTGTCGGCTATGTTCGCGCGGATACACATCCGGACGCGTCCAGTGCGGCCTTAGCTGGCGGGTTTGTCTTGCGCTGGCGCCAGCTTGTCCTGCGTGCGCAGGTCGAAATCGCTGGCGTCGTGACGCTCGATCAGTTGCTCTTCGGGCTTGCCCCATTTGACGTTCACGATGCGTCCGCGCTTCACTGCGGGTCGGGCGCCGATCTGCGCTGACCAGCGGATGACATGCGTGTAGGACTGCGCATCGAGGAATTCCCCGCCACCGTACAAAAGGCCATCGACCAGCGCGCCGTACCAGGGCCAGATCGCCATGTCGGCGATGGTGTAGTCGTCGCCCGACATGTAGGTGTTTTCCGCGAGGTGGCGGTCCAGCACATCGAGCTGGCGCTTCACCTCCATTGTGAAGCGGTCGATGGCGTACTCGATCTTGGCGGGTGCGTAGGCATAGAAGTGGCCAAAACCGCCGCCCAGGTAGGGCGTGCTGGCCATCTGCCAGAAGAGCCAGGAAAGACACTCACCGCGTTTTGTGGGTTCGGTGGGCAGGAAGGCGTCGAACCTCTCTGCCAGGTAGAGCAGGATCGCGCCCGACTCGAAAACCCGCGTGGGCGGGGTCGTGCTGTAGTCCGCGAGCGTCGGGATTTTCGAGTTGGGGTTTGCCGCAACGAAGCCGCTGCCGAATTGTTCCCCTTCGAGGATGTTCACGAGCCACGCGTCGTACTCGGCGCCTGTGTGCCCGAGGGCGAGCAATTCCTCGAGCATCACCGTGACCTTGATGCCATTGGGCGTGCCCAGAGAATAGAGCTGCAGCGGGTGCCGCCCCACCGGGAGTTCCTTGTCGTGCGTGGGGCCGGCGATGGGACGGTTGATGTTGGCAAAGCGCCCCCCGGTGCCTTTATTCCAGGTCCAGACTTTGGGCGGGGTGTAGTCGGATTCATCGGACACCGGGAAATCTCCTGTGCTGGTGTGGCGGGCAGCTGCCGTTGCTCGAGAGCTATGTTACCCAATGCTCGCAGGGTGCGCGCCTGCAGCGTGAGATCCCGCCCGGTCGACAAACGCCGTTTGATCGAGGCACGATTGTCTTTTTCCGGAGGCTTGAACCCATGTTCGATCTGTCCGTTTATCTCTGGGGCCTTGCTGCGCTCGGTGTGCTCGCGGCGGGCGGCTGGCTTGGCTCGCTGTGGCTGCGGCGGGTGGATATCGTCGACAGCCTGTGGTCGCTGATGTTCCTGCTCGCGGGGCTGGTGTACGCGCAGGTCTCAGGTCTCACGTCCGCGCGAGCTTGTCTGCTGCTGTGGTTGGTCGGCATCTGGGCGATCCGGCTTTCGGTCTACCTCAGCGTGCGCTGCGCCGGCCACGAGGAAGACCGGCGGTATCGCGCTATGCGCGCGCGCTACGGCCCGGGTTTTCACGTGGCGAGCCTGTGGCGCGTGTTCGGCCTGCAGGCGGTTCTGGCGTGGCTGATTTCCATTCCGCTGCTTGGCGCGGCCCTGGGTTCGGCCCCGCTCGGCCCGCTCGATTATGCAGGCGCGCTGTTGTGGGCCGTGGGCTTCGTGTTCGAGGCCGCTGGTGACTGGCAGCTCGCGCGCTTCAAGGCCGATCCCGCCAACCACGACCGGGTGATGGATCGCGGGCTCTGGCGCTATACCCGGCACCCGAATTACTTCGGGGATACCTGCATGTGGTGGGGTTTTTACCTGCTCGCGCTGTCTGCCGGCGCGTGGTGGAGTTTCCCCGGCCCGCTGCTGATGACCTTCCTGCTGCTGCGGGTCTCGGGGGTCACACTGCTCGAGCGCACCATCGGCAAGCGTCGGCCTGCGTATGCGGACTATGTGCGCCGTACCAACGCCTTCGTGCCGGGCCCGCCGCGTCCGTAGCTCAGTCAGGCGCGCGACTGAGTGCTGGCGGCAGCAGCTTGTACATCACCGGCGTGACGATGCGGGCGAGCAGCGTTGAACTGCACAGCCCGCCGATCATCACGATCGCAAGTGGCGCATAAACGGCTGAGCCCGCAACGGCCAACGGTAGCAACCCGCCGATGGCGGTTGCGGAGGTGAGCAGCACGGGCAGGAAGCGCAGTTCTCCCGCGCGCTCTATGGCCTCGTCGAGCGGCATGCCCTCCTGGCGCAGTTGGTTGGTGAAATCCACCAGCAGGATGGAATTCTTGATCTCGACGCCAGTGAGCGCCACGAAACCGATGATCGCCATGTACGACAGCGACTGTCCCGTGACGTAGAGCGCGAGCAGCGCACCGAGAATACCGAAAGGCACCACTCCCGCCACGATCAGGGTGGAGCGGAAACTGCCGAATTCGAGCACCAGTACCGCGACGATACCGAGCGCCGCCACCAGCAGTGCGGCACCGAGGCCACCGAAGCTCGACGAGGCCGCCTCGGCTTCACCGCCGGCGACTATCCGGTAACCGCGCGGCAGTTGCAGCCCCGCCAGCGCCTCATAGACCGAGGCGGTGACGGCGCTGCCCGTCGCGCCGTCGGCAAAGTATCCCGTGAGGGTGGCCAGACGCTCGCGGTCACGCCGCTGAATACGCTCCGGCGCACTCACGAGATGCGGATCTGCCACCTGGGCGAGCGGCACCGATTCACCGCCCCCGCGAGGGCTCAACCGTATATCGTCCAGCAGCGCGAGCGTGGGTGCGGCGCCGATCGGCAGGCGGACCGTGATGTCGTAGGAATCGCCTAGCTGATCCCGGAAGGTAGCGGCGGGTTGGCCCGCGATCATTGCCCGAATGGTGCGGTCTGCGTCCTCGCTGCCGAGTCCCAGCAGGTTTGCCTTGTCGGTGTCGATGCCGAGATCGAGGTCGATGCGTGGCAAGCGCAGCGGGTTCACCACGTCGCGCGTGCCTTCCACCTGCTTGATGATCTGCTCTGCCTTGCCCGCGAGTTCCCGTAAGACCATGAGATCCGGGCCGAAGATGCGCACCGCCAACGGGGCTTCTATCGGTGGCCCGTTACGGAACTGGCTCACCACGATGCGGGCGTCCGGGTACTGGTCGAACCGCTCGCGCAGGGTCTGCAGAAGGCGCTCGCTGCGCTTGCCGTCCCAGCGCTCCAGGCCTACGAACACCTGCGCCATATCCGGACTCTCGGAGCGTGCGAATTCGTTGTAGTAGATGTATGGGTTGTCCTTGCCGAGGTTAGCCATCACATGCCTTACCTCGGGGTGGCGCAGGAGCTCGGTTTCCACCATGCGCAAGGCCGCGTCGGTGGCCTTGAGGGATGCGCCTTCCGGGCCATTGATGGTGATCAGGAACTGCGGCTTGTCGGCGGCGGGGAAGAGCGAGAAACCCAGTCCTGGCACCAGCAGCAGGCTGGCTGCCAACGGCCCGAACGCGAGCAGCAGTGCAGTACGCGGGCGTGTGAGCGCGCGATTGACGACGGGGGCATACACACGCGTGATGATGCCCTGCAGCAGTCGCAGCGAGCGGTTCCCGGCCGGGTTTTCCACTTTCGGCAGGAACACGCTCGCCAGGAACGGGATGATAGTGAGCGCCACGAAGAGCGAGGCCAGCACCGTGAGCACCACGGCAAGCGGCAGGCCGCGGGTGAACTTGCCGGCGCCCTCGGGCAGGCTGAGCAGTGGCAGAAAAGCCAGCAGCAGCGCCGCAGTGCATCCCAGCACGGCCAACGAGATCTGCCCCGTGGCGTCGATCGCGGCCCGCACACGCGTGGCTCCGTCGCGCATGTGCCGGGAGACGTTCTCGACCACGACGATGGCGTCGTCGACCAGCAGGCCAAGCGCGACCACGAAGCCGGCGATGCTCATCTGGTTGAGGGTGAATCCCAACGCCCAGAGACCGGCGAGACCCATGGCGAGCGACAGCGGAATCGCTATGGCCACGATGCCTGCCGCCCGCAGTCCGAGCGGCAGTAGCGTGATGCCCACCAGTGCGAGTGCGATCAGGAAATCCCGCCCCAGATGATCGAGGCGGTTGCGCACGTTGGTCGCCTGGACGAAACCCGCCACCAGCTCGACCGTGGCGGGCAGTTGTTCGCGGAACGCCGCGATGCGCGCATCGATCCCGCGCTGTACCGCGAAGATGTCTGCGCCGTCCTGCATGTTGGCCGTGATCCAGGCAGCGGGCCTGCCGTTGTAGCGGCCGCGGTAGCGCTGCTCCTCGATGGCCCATCCGGCCTCGGCGACGTCTCTTACGCGCACCGGGCTGCCGTTGCGCACGGTGAGGACGGTGTCGCGGATTTCGTCGATCGATTCGTAATCGCCGGTGGTTTTCAGATTGTAGCGACGGGAACCGATATCGATCGCACCACCGGGAATGTTGGCGCCCTCGCCACGCAGTGTGCCGACCACGGTTGCCACGTCCACGCCGCTTTGCGCGAGACGCGCCGGATCGAGAGCGACCCGCACTTCCGGGCGGGGAATGGCCCAGGTCTCGGCGCGCCGGATCCCCGGGACGGTTTCGAGCAGATCTTCCAGATCCTCGGCGAGGCGCTTGAAATCGAGCGGCGTGGCGCCGTTATCAACCAGCGCGAACTGCACGATGTTCACCAGCGAAGGGTTCGATTTACGCAGTTCGATACTGCGGATGCCTTCGGGCAGGCTGCCCCGCAGGCCGTTGATCTCCCGTACCACTTCGTCGTGCTTGGCCTCGGGATCGGTGTCCCAGTCGAACTCGAGCTGTATCACGCCGGAGCCGTTGCGGCTGGTCGAGCGGATTTCCTTGATGTCGTCGAGTTCTGCCAGCGCGTCCTCAATCGGATCGACCACGAGGCGCTCGATATCGAGTGGGTCGGCGCCCGGCAGGTTCACGATCACCGTGCTGACGGGGATGGGGAAATTGGGATCTTCGCTGCGCGGTATGTCCAAGACGGCTACTGCGCCCAGCGCGATCAGCAGCATGAAAAGCACCAGCGTGAATTGCCAGCGCGCTACCGCGAAAGCCCAGACCCGCATGCCCTCAGTCCTCGTGGCCTGACTCGCGCACGGCCTGGCCGTCATCGAGATAGGCTGCGCCAGCGACCACTACGCGATCGGCAGGCGTCAGTCCGTCCAGTACGGCGATGCCGTCGGCACGCAGCGCACCGGTGCGGATGGTGCGCCGCAGGGCGTGGCTATCTTTGACCACGAAGAGCGTGGCTGCTCCCGCCCCGGCATCGACCAGCGCCGACAACGGCACCAGCAGCGCCGTTCCTGATGCCGCGCGCTCGATGCTCGCCCTTGCGATCATCCCGCTGCGCAGCAGCGGATCACCCTGCTCGAGCGCGAGCTCCACCTCGAACAGTCCGGTGCCGATATCGGCCCGCCCCGCGATGCGCGCCACCCTGGCTGCGAGATCCTGCTGTGGCAGGGCACTGAAGACGATCGATGCCTGGTCACCGATGCCGAGGTGCACCACCTCACGGTCGGTGACGCCGATGCGTAGCAGCCAGTTGGCCGTCTCTGATGACACGCTCAGCACCGGCGTTCCCGGCGCTACGGTCTCGCGGGCCTCCGCGCTGCGCGATAGCACCCGCCCCGCGGACGGCGCGCGTATCTCGGCGAAACGGCGATTGAAGCTGGCCGAACTCGACTCGGCAGCGGCCATCTCGCGAGCGGTCACGGCATTTTCCAGAGCTTCCCGGGAAACGAGGCCGCGTGGGGCGAGTTCGCGGGCGCGCGCCAGATCCCGCTCGGCCTTGCGCAGTGACTCGGCGCTGCGGGTGAGCACAGACTCGAGTTCGGTGGCATCGAGTTCCGCCAGCACCTGCCCCGGCTGCACGGTATCGCCGGTGTCCACGTTGATCCGGGCGATGATGCCGGAGGATTTGAATGACAGGCGGATCTCGTCGGCGCTCTCGAGGCGGCCGGTCGCGCGCAGGGGCTCATTCGCATCGATCACGCGCGGCGCGGCGGTGATCACCGGCGTCGTGGGTCGTGCCGCCACTGCCACCGGCTCTTCACGCTCGCTGCAGGCGATCAGCGCCGCCGTCAGCGTGAGCATGGCTATGACCCGCAGGCACATCTCAGGCTTACTCAGCGAGCGGCTGTGCTGGCGTCCTGCCGGAGCCACTCCAGGCCCTGCGCGTGGCGGCGCTGGAAGCCCTTCCACACCGTGATGCCCTCGGTGCCGGGGCTGGTTTCGTTCCAGCGGCCTTGCTGGTCCTGCGGCCAGGTGCCGGCGGCGGCGTCAGTCACTGCAAGCTCCAGATAAGACGCGCGGCTGGCGTCGTCTTTCACGTAGCGGTCGAGGAAGGCGGTGATGAAGTGCAGGTTGATGCCGATGATGCGGTCCTTGCGCCACACCGGGTCCTCGAACCAGTCCGTGTTCCAGAGGTCCTGGCGCATCTCCGCAGGTGCCGGCCCCAGACCGATCGCATGCCCGCCCTCGCGGTACGTGAGCAGATAGCGCGTCGTGTCGCTCGCGCCTTCGAAGAAAGCCTTCGCTCCGGTGCTGTAGTCCACCGTCTGGTCGTGGTTGCCGGAGATAAGCAGCAGCGGCGCATGGATGCCGCGCAGACCCTCGCTGCCCCACGCCGACAGGGAGCCGCCGCCCGCAGGGGCGATCGCTACGACTGCCTTCAGGTTTTGCACCAGCACCGCGTCGCGCTCGGCGCCGTTGCTGCCATAGGGTTCGAGCAGGCCGCCCGGGGTTGCTTTTGCGATCGGGCCTTCTGTGTCGAGCACGGCGCCGGAGGATGTGAGCACGCCATAGCCGCCCATCGAGTAGCCCACCAGCGCCGTGCGCGTCGGGTCCACCAGGCCTTCATCGCTCAGGCTTTGCTGCAGCGAGAGGGACACGAAGCCGATGTCCAGCGGGCGCCGCAACAGCACTTTCGGAAAGCCCATACGGCCGTCGTTGTAGGGGTCCTCGTGGCGTATCGCTGCCACCACATAGCCCTTGGTAGCGAGGTTCTCGGTGAGCCAGGTGAGCCCAGCGGTCACGTTGCCGTAGCCATGCGACACCACGACCAGGGGGTTTTTTTGTTTCAAGGCCGGCGCATCGCGCACGGCCATGCCGGGCACGCTGAACGCTGCGTTCGGCGCGGGTGGCTCGGCAGGAAGGCTGTCGTGATAGGTCTCGGCTTGCGCGCCGGCAATGGGCTCGGCCGGGTACCAGATATCCACCGTGATGTTGCGGTCAGCGTGCGGCGGCAGACCTACCACCGCACCCGCGATGCCCAGCCAGCCGAGCGGATCGACCTGGTCTTTGTGCACCAGCGTGATGGTACGCACGCCCACCGCAAGCGTGCCGGGCGCTGCGAGCTCCGGGGCGCCGATGCCGGGTCGGCTCGGAATGTCCTCTGCCGGTGCCCTTGCGGCTGCCAACCCGAGCAGACTGATGATCAATACGCGACGCAGTTGCATAGGCGCTTCTCTGGTGAGCGGGTATGGCCGGGCGGATGGTAATGGCTCGGCGGTTGGATGTCTCTCTGCGGCCAACGCGCGCGGGGCTACTTCAACCCGCCACGTCCTCCGCCCCGATCGCTGCCAGCGCCGCATGGCCGATATCGGCATCGATCTCCTGACTGGCGCCAGAGACACCGATCGAGCCGAGCAGCATCCCGCCCTCGCGCACAGGGAAGCCGCCACGCGCGGCCACATAACCCTCGATCGCCTCGACGATCTTCTGTTCGCCCGGCAGGAGGCTGTTCACATAGGCCTCCCACTGCCCCGAACTCATGTTCATGTTGGCGGCCGTGAAAGCCTTGCGCTCGGCCGTGGTGGCGGCGATGGGCAGCGCGCCATCCATGGTGATGAATCCCACGCGGTGTGCGGCGCTGTCGCAGATCGCCACGTGTATGCGCACGTCGAGCGCTTGCGCGCGGGCGACGGCGGCATTCAGCAGCGCGAGGATTGCTTCGGTGGTGAGCGTGGCGCGGGGGGTGGAGATGTTCATGCTTACCTCAAGTGTTCCAGAGTGCCGGGAAATCGAACGATATCTGCTGCTGGTGGCGGATCGAGAGCAGATATACCGCACCGCCCACGTATGCATAAAGCACCAGGTAGTGTGTCATCACGTACTCGCGAAGTTCCCCATCCGGGCCGAGCTTTCGCAATTGTGCCGAGAGTTTCGCGACACCGTTGGCGGTCTCCAGAGAATGTGCGGGTCGGTCCAGAAAGGAGCGTCCCGCGCGTGGAAACCGCTGCAGATTCGGGATGACGGTGGCAGTCAGTTCGTCGAGCAGGGCATCGAATTGTCGAGGGACATCCGCATGCGTGAGAAAGGCCTCGATCTCGTCGAGGTTCTGTTCGAAGCGGGATGTGAGCTTGACGACGATCTTCCGGGTCGCCATGGATACACGCCTCAGCGGCCGGCGCGTCTGCGTTTGATTGCCGCAAGTGCGCGCCCGGCATCCCTCAGCTTGCCCGACGCCACATCGGCCAGCCCCCGGCTGGCGTCATCGATCAGCAGCAGATGGATCCGCTCCCGCTCCAGCCGATGGTAGTGCTCCAGCCTGTCGGCATCGATGATCGCAACGTAGCTTTCACCGTTCTTGGTGATGATCTTCTCGGCGCCGGCTTTCACCTCGTCGGCCAGTTCCGACAGGTTTGCCCTGGCGCGCGATAGCGAAACGACGTCGCTTGCGAAGATTGCCATGAGTAGGCTCTCAAAAAAGTGTACAGAATCCGGCACAGCTTACACGCTCGCTTGCGGGTGTGGCAGTGGGCGGCGCGACAGCGTGTCCTGTCTGCTACGTCCCGCTCACCTCGCCAGATACCGGATATGCAACGCCTTCAACGTCCGCAACGACAAACCGGGTATATGCGAGGGCGGCGGCTCCGAGGGATCGAGCGCGATATCGTCCAGCGCCTGCACCAGTGCGCGGAAGGCCACCTGCAGTTCGAGCCGCGCGTAAGGGGCGCCGAGGCAGGTGTGCACGCCGTAGCTGAAGGCGAGATGCGCGCGCGGGTTGGGCCGCGCGAGGTCGAGTTCCGCGGGCCGCTCGAAGACCGTGGCGTCGCGGTTGGCCGCGGCGAAGCGCAGATGCACCATGGAGCCTGCGGGAATGTGCACGCCCTCGAGTTCGGCATCCTGCACGGCCACGCGGAAAAACCCTGCGCTCGGTGATTCGAGGCGCAGCACTTCCTCCACGAAGCGCTCCACCCCTGATGCGTCCGCTCGCAGCGCCGCAGCGATATCGGGCCGTTGCGCAAGGATCATCATGCCGGAGCCGAGCGCGCTGGTGGCGGTCTCGTGGCCGCCCACGATCAGATGCTCGGCGAGTCCTGTTTTTTCCGCGAGCGGCATCGGGCTGCCGTCGGCCATCTTCGCATTCGCCAGTTCCGTGAGGATGTCCTCGCCGGGCGTGGCGAGCTTCGTTTCCATGTGCGCGACCAGATACTTCTGCAGGGCGATCTCTTCCTGCGCCACGTAGAGTTCGCGCTCCTCGCTCAGCCCGTAAGCAAGCGGCTCCACCCACACATCCGACCAGTGCTTGATGCGGTCGGCGTCTTCCGCGGGCACGCCGAGCAGCCGCGTGACGACGCGCATCGGCAGTGTCCAGGCGAAATCGCGCATGAATTCGCAGTGCGTACGTCCGCGCAGGCCCTGTACAAGCTCGTTCACCACCGATGCGATGAACTCTGTTTGCGCGGCCACGCGCGCTGGCATGAACGCCTTGCTCACCGCTGCGCGGTAGGCGGTGTGGGCGGGCGGATCGGTGGTGAGTTTGGTATCGCGCGCGAAGCCTTCGCTTTCCAGCAGGGCGCGTGCACGCGGTGTCTTGATGAGTTGCGCATCGGGGCGGGCGCGGAAGTCGATCGACCAGATCGCCGGGTGCGTGACCACATGGCGGATGGCAGCGTGACTGCTCACCACGTATGCGTTGATCTCCGGCATGAAATACACCGGGGCCTGCGCGAGCAGCGCCTCGTAGCAGGCAAAGGGGTCTTCCTGTGTCACCGGGTCGAGCAGATTGATGTCGCTCGGCTTCATGCGCGTTCCTCCGCTGAGGGCCCGTTGCGCTGGCACGATACCAGAAGCCCCGCGGGCGACCGTACCGAGGGGTTGTCCTGGCGCCAGCGCGGGGCCTCGAAGAGCCTGAAGTCGCGCCCGGCGGCAAACAGTGCCTCGAACAGCAGGCGCGCCTCGGTGCGCGCGAGGCTCGCGCCCAGACAGAAATGCGCACCGCCGCCGAAGGTGAGCAGGCGCGTGCCGCAGTCGCGGTCGATGTCGAAGCGATCAGGATCCTGGAACTGCGCCGGATCGCGATTGGCCGCGGCCAGCGACAGGAAGAGATCGCTCCCGGCCGGGATGCGGACGCCGCCGAGTTCGAGCGCCTGCGGCGCATGGCGCGTGCTCGAGGGGGCCGAGGGGCAGTGGCGCAGGGATTCGTCGATAACCCGCGGCAGCAGCGCGGGCTCGGCCTGCACCCGCGCCATCACGGCAGGATGCTCGAGCAGGCGCAGCAGCGTGTTGGTGATCAGCCCGGCGGTGGTGTCGATGGCGGCCGTGACGATCAGCACCGCGTTGGCGATGACCTCGGCCTCAGTCAGGTGCCCGCCCTGGCGGTCGGGTGCGTGCAGTTGGTCGATGATGCCGCCGAGGTGCTGGCCGCGTGCGGCCGTGATTTTTGCGTGGAAGTACTCGGCGAGTCCCTTCACTGCGGCAAAACCGTCGCCTGTCTGCAGCCCGTCGGTGGTGAACAGCGGCTGCACCTGCTCTTCCCATTCCCCGGGCTCGATGGCGAAGAGGTGCCGGATCACCTCCGAGGGCAGGCGCTGCGCGACCAGGGCGGCGAAGTTCGCTGGCCGCAGGCTCGCCTCGTCAACGAAGCCCGCCACCAGTGCCGCCGAACGCTCGCGCACCAGTGCTCCCAGCTGCTCTGCGGCGGCCGGCGTGAACAGCCGCGCCACCAGTGCCCGGGCGCGGCGATGGGTCTCGCCGTTCTGCGACATCAGCCAGTTGGCCACCACCGATTCCACCGGATTGTCCGGTCCGCCGAAGCCGCGCGAGACGCCGCTGCCAGCGAGCTGGGCCGGATCGCGCAGCACGCGGTTCACCAGGTCCCAACCCGAAACGAGGAAAAGCCCCTCGCCCGCATCCCGCACCGGGGCCTCGTCACGGATCTGGTTCCACAGATCGAAGTAGTCCTCGCGCGGGGTGAGCGCGAGAATGCCCCAGCCGCGGGGCAGATCGGATAAGGTTGGCATGGGCCTCCCGGGAGTTCCCGGCGTGGTGCTGCGATGCGGAGACTGAACACACGCATGAAAGCGGTCAAGTACGTTGATGGCAAGGTCGAGATCGTGGAGGTGCCTGCGCCTACCGGTCCGGGCCTGCGTGTGCGGGTCTCGTCCTGCGGCATCTGCGGCTCTGATCTGGCGATGCTCGCGGCGGGTTTTCCGATGGCCGGAATCCCCGGTCACGAGATTGCCGGCCATCTGGACGACGGTACACCGGTGGCCATCGAGCCCACCGCCCCCTGCGGGAGCTGCGAGTTCTGTTTGGCCGGTAACTACCAGGTCTGCCGCTCCGGGGTCTCCATGATTTTCGGCGTCGGTCGCAACGGCGGCATGGCCGAGGAATTGATCGTCCCGCCGCGCTGCATCGTGCCGCTGCCGCGGCGCATCGACGTCAGCAACGCGAGCCTGGTCGAGCCGCTTGCCGTCGCCATCCACGGCATGCGCCGCGCGCGGCTGGGCCCCCGGCATCGCGTGGTGGTGATCGGCGGCGGCACCATCGGCCTGTGTGCCGTTGCCGCGGCGCGTGCCGCAGGCTGCGAGGTGGCGCTGGTCGCGCGACACGACCACCAGAAACTTGCCGGTGCGCGCCTCGGTGCCACCGAGCCGCGTGGCGAGTACGATGTGGCGGTTGACAGCGCCGGTACCGCCACGGCCCTTGCCGATGCCTGCCAGTGGCTGCGCCCGAACGGCATGCTTCTGCTGCTGGCGGCCTCGTGGGATACCATCGAGCTGCCGGGGTTGGTGCTCGCGGCCAAGGAGATCGAGATCAGCGTGTCAACGATGTACGGGCAGGACGGCGTCTCGCGCGACATCGACAACGCGGCGCGGCTGCTGGGTGCCAATCCGCTGATTGGCGAGTCGATCGTGACGCACCGGTTTCCGCTCGCCGCTGCAGCAGAAGCCTTTGCCGTGGCCGCTGATCGCCGCGCCGGCGCCATCAAAGTTCTGCTTGAACCCTAGCCCGATCATACGAGGACCCGCACCATGAGCACCGACCCCCGCCGCCAGCGCATGGCTGCCCTCGCCGCCGAGCATGTGCGCGCCGAGGACGCAGGCGATGTCGACGCCACGCTCGCCACCTTCCAGGACGATGCGGCCTTCGAGTTGTTTCCCTGTGGCTTGCGCCTCTCCGGGCATGAGCGCATCCGGCGCTACTACCAGTATTTCTTCAGCACCTCGTTGAAGCGCTGCGTCGGCTACACCACGCGTGCTACCTGCGAGGGAGACGAGGGCATGGTGGTGGAGATGACCGTGACGCTCGGTTATCCGGGCGGCGCCACGCGCGATTTCCGGGTGCTCACGATTTTTCCGTACGGTGAGACGGCGCTGCTCGGCGAGCGCATCTATGCCGATATGGAGTTTTTCCGCGTGATTTTCGGTCCCCTCCTCGCCGAGGCGGAACCGATGCCCGCCTGATGCCGGGGGAGCTTCGAGTGCGTTTGTTCCAAGGGTCATCCAGCCATGAGTAACACGCCCGATCCCGCAGTGCTGGCAGGCTTCTGGGACTTTGCTCCCGATGCGCTGCTTGCGGTCGATACCGATGGCCGCATCGTGTACGCCAACGCGCGTGCCTCGGAGATGTTCGGCTATGCCCCGGGCACACTGCAGGGGCTGCCCCTCGACGCACTTATTCCGGCGCGCCTGCGCGAGGGGCACGTGCACATGCACGCGATGTTCATGCACTCGGGCAGCAGCCGCGAGATGGGCGCGGGCGGAGCGCTTCTGGCGTTGCGCCGTGATGGCAGTGAGTTTCCCGTCGAGATCAGCCTGAGTCGCTGCCACAGCGGCGGCGAGGTGGTAGCCCTCGCCGCCATCCGCAATGTCACCGTCCGGGCGCAACACGAGCAGCAACTGTCGCAGGCGCGCGATGCCGCCCTGGTGGCCGGGGCTGCCAAGACCCAGTTCCTGGCGACGATGTCGCACGAGATACGCACGCCGCTCAACTCGGTGGTCGGGCTGGTGCACCTGATGCAGGGGACGCGTCTTGATCCCCGGCAGGCCGATTTCCTCGGCAAGATAGACAAGTCGGCCCGGTCGCTGCTCGCCATCATCAACGACATCCTCGATTTCTCGAAGATCGAGGCTGGTGGGCTCACCGTCGAGGAGACCGAGCTCGATCTCGAGCAGGTGCTCGAGACCGTGGCAGCGCTCAGTTCAGCCAAGTCGCACCAGAAGGATCTCGAGTTCCTGGTGCGCATCGCGCCGGACGTGCCGATGCTGCTGCGCGGGGATCCGCTGCGGCTGTCGCAACTCCTCGGCAATTACTGCAGCAACGCGGTGAAATTCACCGAGCGCGGCGAGGTCCTGCTTGCGGTCGATGTGCTCGAGCAGGGCGCCGATACCGTGAAGCTGCGCTTCGCCGTGAGCGATACCGGCATCGGACTCTCGCCGGCGCAGTTGGCGCGGCTTTTCGAGCCCTTCCAGCAGGCCGATTCCTCGACCACGCGCAAGTACGGCGGCACGGGTCTCGGCCTTGCGATTGCCCGCCAGCTGGCGGAGCTGATGGGCGGTGAGGCGTGGGTGGAGAGCACCGAGGGCGCGGGCAGCACGTTCTACTGCACGGCGGTGTTTGGCTTGCAGCCAGACCGTGTCCAGAAGACCTTTCGGCCGGGGCAGGATCTGCGTGGCCTGCGCGTGCTGGTGGCCGATGACAGCCCGACCACCCGCCGCATACTGGTCGAGGCGCTGGAGAATTTTTCCTTCACGGTCACGGCCGTTGATTCGGGTTCAGCGGCCATCGTGGCCTGCGGTCACGACGCAGCGACATGGGATCTTCTGATCATCGATCGCGAGATGCCCGACATGGATGGCGTCGAGACGCTACGGCGCGTGCGCGCGGCAGCAGGCAGCGCGAGTGCGCCGGCGATCCTGCTCACCATGCACGGCAGCAACGACCTCCACTCCGCTGCGGGCGAACTCGGCATCCGCAATTTCCTCCCCAAGCCGATCAGTCACTCGAGTCTCTTTGACGCGATCATGGCGGTGTTCGGTGCGTCCGGGGCACTCGGTGGCAGCGCGGCTGACATGGCTCCCCCCGCCACGGATCGACTGCGTGGTGCCCGGGTGCTGTTGGTCGAGGACAACGAGACCAACCAGCTGGTCGCCTCAGAGATCCTGATGCAGCGCGGGTTGCTGGTTGATGTTGCCAACAACGGCCAGGAGGGCGTCGACCAGGTGGCGCGCGCAAGCACGCCCTATGACCTCGTTTTCCTCGACATCCAGATGCCTGTGATGGACGGCTACGATGCTGCCCGCGCGATCCGCCGCTTGCCGGGCGGCGCGGGGATCCCGATCGTGGCGCTCACCGCCGAGGCGATGGAAGGCACCCGGGAGAAATGCCTGCGGGCAGGCATGAACGACTACATCGCCAAACCGCTCAAACCCGTCGAGATCTTCCGCGCGCTCGAGCGCTGGATCGGCGCTGCTCAACTGGTGAGCGCGCCACGGCCGGTAATCCATGCCGAACTGCGTGTACTGATGCTGCGCCTGGTGACACTGCTCGAGCGCGATGATCTTGGCGCGGTGAGCTGCGTGGACGAACTGGTGGCCCATCCGGAGGCCGCGCCGCACGAAATAGAGCTCGGGCGGGTGGCCGTACTGATCCGTGGTTTCCAGTTCGAGCGTGCGCTCGAGCGACTGTCGCATTTCCGCAGCCTCATCGATCCCGAATAGGACGCGTCGTGGAAAAACTCGTTTATCTCCTGCACAAAGCGCCTGCAGCCGCTATGGACGCTGATTTTATCCGGCGCCTGCGCGAGGAGCTGGCGCCTGCGCTGCGCGCGCACGGGGCCACGGGCATCGTGCTGAACGTGGCCGATCTGAACGCGCCCGTGCGCCTTGCCGCGCCCTCGCGTCTGGTGGGGGAGTGGGATGGTCTGGCAGCGGCGGTGTATCTCTGGCTCGACAGCGTCGACGCGCGCTTTGCCATCGAGGCCGTGCTCGCACCCTTCGCCAGCAGCCTGAGCGGGTATCTGGTGACCGAGTCGGTGGTGCAAAAGACGCCACGCAGCTGGCGCGACGGCGAGCGCCGTCCGGGCGTCACCCAGCTCGCGTTGATCGCCAAGGCGCCTGATGTGAGTGATGAGGACTTCTATCACAACTGGCAGCAAGGTCACTCCGCGCTGTCTTTTGCGCTGCATCCGCTGCGGCTCTCCTATGTCCGCAACGACGTGGCGCGGGTGCTGACGCCCGGGGCGCGCAATTACCGCATGATCGTGCTGGAGCATTGGGCGGAGCTGCGTGATTTCACTGAGGACGCGCGGTACTTCGGCACGCCCGAGGTACTTGAGGAAATGTATCGGGAGCTGCCCGGCTTTGCCGACAGTTCGAGCACCACCACCGGACCGATGAGCGAATATGCGTTCGGCTGATCTGCCGCAGACATCGCTTGCCGGCAAGGTGGCGCTGGTCACCGGCGCCGGCAGCGGCATCGGTCGTGCCGCAGCCTTTGCCTTCGCAGCGCGCGGCGCGGCGGTGGCGGTGGTGAACCGCACGGCGTCCAAGGGGCAGGCCGTTGCCGCGGAGATCCGCGAGACCGGCGGCAGGGCGGAGTTCATCGCCGCCGACATGCGCGACCCGGCAACCATCGAGGCCATGGTCGCGAGCACGCTTGAGCATTTCGGGCGTCTCGACTGCGCCTTCAACAACGCAGGCCTCAGCCTGCCTCCGCGTGGCTTTCTCGAGCACTCGCTCGCGGACTGGCGCGAGATCATCGAGGTCGATCTCACGGCCGTCTTCCTCTGCATGCAGCACCAGATACGCGCCATGCTTGCCACGGGCGGCGGCGCGATCGTGAACAACGGCTCCGGCGCCAGCATCATGGGTGCGCAGGGGATGCCGCACTACACCGCCGCCAAGCATGGGCTGTTGGGGTTGGTGAAGGTGGCGGCGAAGGAGTTTGCCTCGCAGGGAATCCGCATCAATACGGTGTGCCCAGGTGTGATCGACACCGCGCCCATGCGCGCCTTCGTCGACTCCATCGGTCCTGCAGGCGAGACCTTTATGCATACCTTGCCCGGTGCACGCATGGGCGAGCCCGAGGAGGTCGCGCGCGTGGTGGCGTGGTTGTGCAGTGACGAGGCGGCGTATGTCTCGGGTGCCACACTGGTGGTCGACGGCGGGATGCTGTGTTTCTGAGTGCATCGCGCTGATGATTGCGCGTCCGCGCGTTCCGGTGCCCGTGTTGCGGGCCTTTGCCACCGACGTATTCCGCGCAGCCGGTCTCGCCGATGCGCCGGCCGAGCGCATGGCAGAAGGCTTTCTGCAGGCCGATCTGCTCGGCTTCCATACCCACGGCCTTGCGCTGCTGCCACTGAACCTCGACTGGATACGCCGCGGGCTCACGCGCGTGACCGGTGAGCCGCGCGTGTTGTCCGGGCGCGGTGCGGCGCTGAACGCCGATGCCGATTACCTCGGGGGACCGTTGGTCATGGACTGGGCCTGCGCGGAGGGCATGCGGCGCGCGGACGAGCACGGCGTGGCGGTGCTCACCATTCGCAAGAGTCAGCATATCGGCGCGCTGGCGCCGCACCTGTTGCGGATCGCCGAGCAGGGCTTTGCCGCCTTCGCCATGGTCGCCACACCCGAGGAGAGTCTGGTCACGGTGCAGGGCGCGCGTGAGCGGCTGTTCTCCACCAACCCGTTCGGATTCGCTTTTCCCACCGCCGGCGAGCCGTTGCTGCTCGATATGAGCCTTGCTGTGACTGCGGCCGGACGCGTGCGTGTGTTCGAGGCCGAGGGCAGAGCGCTGCCCGGTCCGTGGCTGCTCGATGCCGCGGGCAATCCCACCGACGATCCCGGCGCGCTCGGCAGCGGCGCTCTGCTGCCAGTGGGTGGCATCGATCACGGGCACAAGGGGTCGGGGTTGTTGCTGTGGAGCGAGATGTTCGCGGCCTGTCTTGGTGGCTGGGGGCGGCTGGATCGCACCGGCGATGACGACGCTAATTCGATCTACCTTGCCGTGCATCACCCCGACGCCTTTGGCGGTGCCGAGGCGGTGCGCCGTCAGGCCGCGCGCGTGGTGGAACTCTACGAGGGGCTGCAACCGCGCGCCGAGGAGCAGGCGCCGCGGGTGCCGGGGCGCCGTGCGCTGACGCAGCGCAGAGAGGCTCTGGAGCTCGGCTTGCTGCTGCCCGGCCGCGTGCATGCGGCACTGCTCACGGCCGCCCGGGACTGGGAGGTGAGCGTGCCGCCGGAGATTGTCCGCGCCGGCTAGCCCGCGCGCCTTGCCTCGGCAAAGTCCGCCTCGCCCGGCAGCAGCGCCACGATGGCGGTGGCGATCAGCGCCACGCCGGCAAGGCCCAGTTGCAGCCGGTCGAAGCCACCGCTCTTCACCACCGGCCCTAGTGCCCAGACGGCCGCGGAGCCCACGCTGAATGAAATCGCGAGTCGCATCCCGCTCACGCGCGAGCGCATGGAGTCGTCGATGTAGCGGGCGACCATCGCGTCGTTGAAGGGAATGGCACCGAAGACCGCGACCATGCAGGCCGTCACCGCCAGCAGCCAGCCCCAGCCGCTCGCCTGCGAGGCAAGTGCAAACAGCAGCACCTGCGTGCTCACGATGCCGAGAAACAGCGGTTTCATGGGTACCCGATCGATCAGCCGCCCCACCACCACCTGCGAGCACGCGGCCACGGAATAGACCAGGGCGAGCAGTATGCCGAGGGTGCCGGGATCGGTGACGATGTCGCGGAAGCGCTCGGCGAGCAGTTGGGTGTTGCCGTTGGTGGTCACGTTGAAGAGCAGACTGCCCATCGAGGCGCTTGCCACCATCACGCCGAAGGTGCGTCGCGCGAGCGCCGGGGGCAGGTGCACGCCGATGGCGCCCGTGCCTCTGGCAGGGGCCGCCTGTTCGGGTGGCGCAGTGAGCGCGAAGGCGACGCCCGCCGCGATCGACACCAACCCCGGCACCACGAAGGCCGCGCGCCAGCCGGCGTGCTGCACCAGCAGTCCGGTGGACAGCGCCGCGAGCGCGATGCCGAGATTCCCGGCCAGACCGTTCACGCCGATCACCGCGCCGGGGCGCAGCGAGCCCCGCAGCAGCATCGGTATCGCCACGGGGTGGTAGATCGCCGAGAAGGCGCCCAGCACCCCGAGTGCCACGGTGATCTGCAGTGGCGTGCGCGTGAGCGCCACTGCGCAGGAACTCAAGCCGATGCCGAAATAGAACACCAGCATCATGCGACGCCGGCCCCAGAGATCCCCGAGACGCCCGGCCGGCACCGAGCCCAGTCCGAACATCACGAATGCGCCCGTGGCGCAGGGCATCAGGTCTTCCCAGCGCGCGAGGCCGAAATCATGCGCGATGGCCGCCACCGCGGTGGCGAAGATCAGCAGGAACAGGTGATCCAGCGCGTGGGCCAGATTGAGCAGCAGCGAGGGGATCCGCGGCATCCGCGCCTCAGGAGCTGCACGAGAGCATCGAACAGCCCGCGCGGTTGCGGGCCCACTCCGGGCGGCGCGCGGCGAAGGCCTCGCGACCTGGCTGCTCCGTGTAGGGGTGGCGCAACACCTCCATCAGTGCGTGCAGCGTGCTGGTGTCGCCGGCCTCGGCGCTGTCGATGGCCTGCTGCGCGAGGTAGTTGCGCGGCACATAGCAGGGGTTTGCGGCCTGCATCCGCGTGCGACGTTCTGCCGGATCCAGTGCGTCATCGCGCACACGCGCGGCATAGCGCTGCAGCCACGCGAGTAACGGTGCTTCTGAGGTGGCGCGTTTTGCCGGATCGTAGAAGGCCGCCTCGAAGGGCGCGAGTGCGGGCGCGTCGATGTCGAGCCCGGCGAGTGCGCGGAAGAAAATCGTCATGTCTGTTTCGGCCGCATGCAGCAGTTCGTAAAGCGCCTGCATGAGAGATTCGTCGGCGCTCTCGCAGGCGCGCAGCCCCAGCTTGGCGGCGGTATTGCCACGCTCAGCGGCAAAAAAGCACTGCACGAAATGCTGCAGGGCTTCTTCGAGCGGCGCGGCATCCTGCATGACTGGCAGCAGCGCATTGGCCAGTTGCGCGAGGTTCCAGTGCGCCACCCGGGCCTGGTGCCCGAAGCGGTAACGCCGTCCGCCAGCGTCGGTGGTGTTCGGGGTCCAGTCGGGGTCGAAATCGTCGATCCAGCCGTAGGGGCCGTAGTCGATGGTGAGTCCGAGAATCGAGAGGTTGTCGGTGTTCATCACGCCGTGCACGAAACCCACGCGCATCCAGTGCGCGATCATCACCGCGGTGCGCTCGCAGACCTCGCGGAACCACGCGATGCGCCGCGCTTTCTCCGGCAGTGCTGCGAGTTGGGGGAAGTCCCGCGCGATGGTGAAGTCGACCAGGCGTTGCAGCAGTTCGACCTCGCCGCGGGCGGCGGGCAGTTCGAAGTTACCAAAGCGGATGAACGAAGGCGCCACGCGGCAGACGATGGCGCCTCGTTCCTGCCGCGCGCGGCCGTCGTAGAACATGTCGCGCAGCACACCTTCGCCGGTGGCCACCAGGGAGAGCGCGCGGGTGGTGGGCACTCCCAGGTGATGCATCGCCTCGCTGCAGAGAAACTCGCGCAGCGAGGAGCGCAGCACGGCGCGGCCGTCGGCGCTGCGTGAATAGGGCGTGGGGCCGGCGCCCTTCAGTTGCAGCTCCCAGCGCTCGCCCTGCGCGTTCACCGTTTCACCGAGCAGGATCGCGCGGCCGTCGCCGAGTTGGCCGGCCCAGTTGCCGAACTGGTGACCGCCGTAATTGGCGGCATAGGGCTGCATGCCCGG
This sequence comes from Klebsiella pneumoniae, assembly GCA_945862145.1. Lineage (GTDB taxonomy): Bacteria > Pseudomonadota > Gammaproteobacteria > Pseudomonadales > UBA5518 > UBA5518. The sequence continues at coordinate 43,050 of CAMAXE010000019.1, read as the reverse complement.
CAGCAGGCGGTTACCGCCGAATACATCGGCGAACCACGGCGCCTCGGCGTCTCCTGCCTCCAGCCCTACCAGTGCGGCGCATTCCGGTGACCACGCAAGGAGCCGCGGCGCGGTCACCGGGGTGGGAGTCACACGCGACCATAGCGCGCCTCGCACCTGACGGATGCGCGGGCCTTCTTCCGGATCGCCGGGAAGTTCGGTGACGAAGCGGTTGTCGAAGCGCAGGCGGGTGTTCATGGGGCGGGCGGCTGGTACCAGATGGGCGAGGACCACGCGCGCTCCTGGATGGTGGCGGGCGAGGGTGCGGGCACGCCGAGGGTTTTGGCGTCGTAGGTGGACCAGCGCGGCGTGGGAATTTCCAGCACGCGCACGTACCAGAAGGCGGGCTGCGCCGGATCGAAGCCGCCGTCTTCCCAGACCGCATGCAGTTCGGCGGCACCGATGTCGTTGCGGTAGCTGGCATTTGCCACATCCACGGTCGATCCGACGGCGGGTAACTTGCCACTGGCAGCGTCTGTCTCGCGCCCGTCTGACCACGCCACGTCGTGGATGGATTCGTGGGTGTCGCCGTTGGCGTCTAGCCAGCCTTTTACCACCTGCACCCGATCGAGGTTGGCGCCTTGCGGGTCGCGGCTCGCGGAGATTGCGATGCGTGGCGCGCGTGAGCCCGCCGGTGGCGCGGCCAGATCACCGCCCATCGGCACGCCGCCGGCATAGGCGAGTGCCACGAAATCCGGCTCCTCGGTGAGCGAGGGCGAGAACTCCCAGCCGGCAAAGACACGCAGCGCGATGCGCGTGCCCGAGGTGGCGTAGGTCTCGCGGCGACGCAGCGCGTCGTAGATGGATTCGCGCCGGTTTTCCTCGGCCCACACGGCAGCCAGCCCCGCGGCGCTGTAGGCAGTGCCCACGCCCGCTGCCACGGCCGGCGCGTTGCGTGCCAGCCGTTCGAGGCGCTGCTGCGGTGTGCCATCGAGGCGCGCGAGCTTGCCTTGGTAGTTGTCTTCTTCCACCGGTGAATTCGCGTTGTGCGAATCCGAGGAGCCGATCATCGCGAAGCGGTACGGGTTCACGCCGATCGATGCGCCCAGCGAGAGCCCGGTTTTCAGAGCGTCGCGCACGTAGCTGCCCGCGGGCTGCGAGGGCGGCGGCATGGCCTTGCCCGACATGCGCGCATTCCACAGCTCGAAGTCCGCGAACTCGTCGTCCGCCGAAAGCAGCGGGTGCGCTTCGGACTGGCCCTTGATCTGCACCATCTCGACCACCGGTTCGTTCAGCAGCCGGGTGCGCGCCCAGGCGGCGTCCACCGGCTTGCCTTCCGAGGTGGTGCGTGCCCACATGCGGCCGTCGCTGGCGTTGGAGTTGTGGGGGATGGCCATGCCCTCGACGCCTTTGGCGCGCTGCGCATCGAGGAAGGCCCAGAGGTCCTCGGGTTTCTCGGAGTCGAGTCGCGAGAACGGCAGCGCGGGCACCAGGGAGCTGCGGAAAATCACGTTGCGGTGCAGGTTGATCTCCTCGGGCGTGCTGGTCCATTCGTAGCCGATCAGGGTGCTGAACTGCCCGGGCTCGTTATGGCGCTCGGCGGCGTCGATCACCTGCTTCCAGGCGGCGCTGCTCACCTCGGGAAGGTCGAGCATGCGTTCGAGTTCGCCGTGTTTGGCGGCATCCTCGGCGATTGCCATCAGGGCCTTGAAGGCATCCGCCGGGTCATTACTGGCGAAGAGCGCGGCGATGGGCAACTGCGAGAGCGCGCTGCCGGGGTTCAGGAGTTCGCGCATCGAGCCGAGATACTCCGAGTGCTCGGTGACTGCGGCGAAATCCAGCGCGCGCTTCAGGCGCATGGGGTACCCCGCGCCGTGCATGATTTCCTCGCCCTTGGCGTAGCGGTAGGCGTCATCTGGCAGGGCGCGGGCGCCAGTGCTGAAGGCATCGGCCGAGAGGCTGGTGTGAATGTGCAGGTCGCCGAAGAGCAGTGCGCGAGGGGGGGCTGGCGCCGTGGTCGGGGCCGTCGGTGCGGCGACGCTCGGCGTCACGGTATCCGCATTTCCCTTGTCCGCTGCGGGCTCGCGTGATCCGCAGGCCGCCAGCGCCAATGCGGCCCCGAGCAGCAGGACGGGTCTGGTGTGCGTGGCCATCTGGCTTCCCCTGAGTAAAGGCGCTGCGAGTGTAGCCGAAGCGGGGTCTGTTCCTCGCGCTGGCGACGCCCGAGCGCGTTCACACCAGCAACACCGCCAGCACGCCGATCAGGAGGATTCCGTCGAATCTCCCTACACCGCCGACCGCCAGCCCCCGTGCGCCGAGCCGCGCAACCGGCTTATGAATGGTGGCCGCTGCTGGGTGATGCGTGGCTGTATCAGCGGATCAGCGGACTCGAGGTCGAGATCCACGACGCCCTATGAGGCAGCCCGTGCTGCGGGCGTTCCTGCGGGGACTTGCCTGCTGCGGGAGTCAGGCGGGCAGGCCCAGCTGATCGGCCACGGAATACAGGCGCGCGAGGTTCAGTGCGGTGGGCGGCAGGTTGCTGAGAGTCAGCGTGCCATTGCTGGCACGACGCAACTCCAGTGCGAAAGCGATGGCTGCGGAATCAATGAGTGTGGTGGCCGCGAAGTCCAGCGTGTCAGCGCCATCGCGCACGGCAGCCAGCGCCGCCGTCATGAGGCCCGGCACCGTGTCCATGGTCACGGCGCCTTCGAGCAGCACGCGGTTCCCGTCGCGGCGCATCTCAGGTGTCCTGCGTGGCGAGTTGGGTGTTCTTGTCCGTGAGCATCTTGACCAGGCCATCGATGCCGCGGGTGCGTACTTCCTCGGCGAAGCTGTCACGGTAAGTGGTGACGAGGCTCACACCCTCGATCGCCACGTCGTAGATTTTCCAGCCGCCGGGCGTGCTGGCCATCTTGTAGTCGATGGTGAGTTCGGGCGCGCCGGGTTGTTTTAGCAAGGAGCGCACCACCGCCTTGGCACCGTCCGGAGACAGGCGTTCGGGCTGGAAGGCCAGCGTCTGGTTGGTGTAGCGGGTGAGTGCGGTGGAGTAGGTGCGCACCAGCAGGGTACGGAACTGGTCGATCAGCAGGCCCTGTTGCGCGGGGGTGGCGCTGCGCCAGCCCACGCCGGTGGCCAGGGTGGTCATGCGGGCGAAGTCGAAGTGCGGCAGCACTTTCTCCTCCACCAGAGCCATGACGGCTTTTTTGCCTTTGGGGCCGTCTGCGGTCTGCAGGGTTGTCAGCGTGTCGAGGCTCACGCGCTCGACCAGTTTGCCCGGACCCTCGGGTTGTGCGAACGCCGGCAGAGCCAGCAGCGCAGTCAGTATCCAAGCCACCATACGTATCATCGTGCCGTCTCCGCTCAGTGTCTGCGCGTCTGTTTTGTTCGCTATTTGCTATTTGCTCTCGCCCTCGCCGGCAGCCTTGCCGTAGAGGAACTGCCCGATCAGCTTCTCCAGCACGATCGCGCCCTGGGTGAACTCCACCGTGCCGCCATCGGCGAGGGTCTCCTCCTCCGCGCCGGGGGCGAGCCCCACGTACTGGTCTCCCAGTAGCCCCGAGGTGAGGATCTTGGCCGATGAATCCGTCGGGAAGCTGTAGCGCTTGTCGATGGCGAGCGTCGCCTCTGCCTCGAAGTCGTCGTTCACGAAACGGATTCCGGTGACGCGCCCTACGAGGACGCCGGCACTTTTTACCGGCGCCTGCACCTTGAGGCCGCCCAGATCGTCGAAGCGCGCACTCACCGTATAGGTCGAGTTGCGCGAGAAGGTGCTCTGCGTGGCCACCTGGAACGACAGGAATACCAGCGCCGCGCCACCCAGCGCCACGAAGATGCCCACCCACAAATCGATTGTCGTGCGTTTCATTGCCTACCCTATGCCCCGGAACATGAAGGCCGTGAGGATGAAATCAAGCGCCAGTATCACCAGCGCGGAGGTGACCACCGTGCGGGTGGTGGCCCGCGAGACGCCCTCGGCCGTGGGCGGCGCCTCGTATCCCTCGAAAACTGCGATCCAGGTGATGGCCACGCCGAACACCACGCTCTTGATGATACCGTTCACGATGTCATCGCGAAAATTCACCGAGTTCTGCATCTGCGACCAGAACTGCCCGGAGTCGACGCCGATCAGCACTACGCCGACCAGGTAGCCCCCCAGGATGCCGGTGGCCGAGAACATGGCCGCGAGCAGCGGCATCGAGAGCACACCGCCCCAGAACCGCGGCGCCACCACGCGGGCAACCGGGTCGATGGCCATCATGTCCATGGCGTCCAGTTGCTCGGTGGCCTTCATGAGGCCGATCTCGGCGGTGATGGCGCTGCCAGCACGGCTCGCAAAGAGCAGGGCGGCCACGACGGGGCCGAGTTCGCGCACCAGCGACAGCGCCACCAACACCCCCAGTGCCTCGGTCGCCCCGAAGCGCACCAGCGTGTCGTAGCCCTGCAAGCCGAGCACCATCCCGACGAAGAGGCCCGAGACCACGATGATGGTGAGCGAGAGTACGCCGGAGAAGTAGACCTCGCGGATGGTGAGGTGCAGCCGGCGGAAGGCCGCGGGCGTGTGGCTCAGTGTCGCGATGAGAAAGCGTGTGGCAAAGCCGAGTCGCCAGATGCCATCGACCGTTCTGGCGCCGATGGAGCGGAGCAGTTGGGCCAGGGCATTCACGGCTTTGACCCGGCGCCAAGGTGGCTTGCGTAGTCGGGTGCCGGGTACTGGAACGGCACCGGCCCGTCGGTCTCGCCCCATACGAACTGGTGCACATAGGGCACCTGCGAGGAGCGGACCTCGTCGGCGGTGCCCTGCGCGATGATGCGGCCATCGGCCACGAAGTAGATGTAGTCGACGATCTTCAGCGATTCCTGCACGTCATGGGTCACGATGATCGAGGTGGCGCCGAGCGCGTCGTTCAGAGCCCGGATCAGCTGCCCGATCACGCTGAGCGAGATCGGGTCGAGCCCGGCAAAGGGCTCGTCGTACATCACCAGTTCCGGGTCGAGTGCAATCGCCCGTGCGAGCGCCACACGCCGTGCCATGCCGCCCGAGAGTTCCGAAGGCATGAGGTGCGAGGCTCCTCGCAGGCCCACGGCATGCAGCTTCATCAACACCAGATCACGGATCATCGACTCATCGAGTCGGGTGTGCTCGCGCATCGGGAAGGCGACATTCTCGAAGGTGGACATGTCGGTGAACAACGCACCGAACTGGAACAACATGCTCATGCGCCGGCGCAGGCGGTAGATCTCGTCCTGCTTCTTGCGAACCAGGCTCTCGCCGAATACCCGCACATCGCCTGAGTTCGGGCGCAGTGCCCCGCCCATCATGCGCAGCAAGGTGGTCTTGCCGCAGCCGCTCTGGCCCATGATGGCCACGACCTTGCCCCGGGGGATGCGCATGTTGATGTCGGCGAGCACCTGCCGGCCACTGTTGTAGCCAAAAGACAATCGATCGATCTCGACGACGTTGTCGGCGCTCACTGGTTACGAACCCGGCTTTATTTTCAACGCGGGATAGTACTGGAAAGGCCTGCCTTTGGGCAGCGGGGAAATTCCCGCACCGGCTCCGCAGTGGCTGGGTGCCGATCACGACCCCGGCTGGGTCGCACATAAGCTGTCAGGGTTGCGCGAAGAGCTCGAGTTGGGTGATCTCAGGTCGGCGTGAAGTGCAGTCGCAGCTCGAAGGTAGCGCCCTCGCCGGGCTCGGAATCCACCCTGATATTGCCGTGCATGGCCTCGACGAGATGGCGGCAGATCGCGAGCCCAAGCCCCGTGCCGCCATAGCGACGGGACGTGGACACATCCGCCTGCGCAAAGCTCTGGAACAGTGTGTCGAGCTTGTCCGTGGGGATGCCGATACCGGTGTCCCTCACCGTGATGAAAGCCTCTACCCGGCCCTCGACCAGCGATGTCCTGCACGCGAGTGCAATCTCGCCATGGGCGGTGAACTTGATCGCGTTTGACAACAGGTTCGAGAGAATCTGCCGCAGTCGCAGACTGTCGGCTTTGACCATGCGCCCGGCCGCCATGTCGAGATCAAGCACAAAGCGCAGCCCTCGCGCCTCGATCAGGGGCCGGTAGATCTGGGCTACGGCTTCGATTTCCTGCTCCAGATCCACATCGCGTGATTCCAGCTCCAGGCGGTCGGCCTCGAGCTTGGAAATATCCAGCACGTTGTCCAGGAGTTGTCGCAACGAGGTGGCGCTGATGCGCAGTGCCTTGACGTACTGCGACTGTTCGTCATCGAGCGTGGTGAGGGACAGCAGTTCCGAGAGCCCCAGCAGCCCGTTAAGGGGTGTGCGGATCTCGTGGCTCATGGTGGCCAGGAAATCGCCGCGGGCACGGGCCATGCTGGTGGTGCTGCCGAGCAGGGACTGCAACTCTGCGGTACGCAGTCCCACCTGACGCTCGAGGTCGTCTTTCACCAGCAGCAGGTTCTGGTTGGCGAGATAGAGTTCGCGGCTTTTTTGCTCTAACAGGCGCTCGGCCTGTTCACGCGCAGACCGCTCCCGCGCGAGCCGGCGCTCGAGCCGCGAGATCTGGTCGTCGGTCACGGCTATCACTACAGCCGCTCGAGGTTGAACTCGGTGCTGCCGTCGGGGCGTTGGTGACGCTCCACGCGCAGTACCTGGGAGAAATGTTCCGCGCAGCCCTCGATCAGGCCTTGGGCGAGATCCTCCATGCCCCGGGGCGAGCGGTAGATCATCTGCAGGCGCTTGCCCTCGCGCGAGGTATCAAAGCGCGGGAGCATGGCGTCCGGATAGAGTTTCATGACCTCGACATGGATCACCTTGTCGACGCTCTCCAGAAAGTCGAGCGCGTCATCGATGCCGGAGACGAATTCCGGATGCATCGTCTGGAGCCGGCCGAAAAGATGGTGACCGAAGGCCTTGACGAGGTCGGGCACCGGGGCGCCCGTGCGGCGGGACAGCGCACCCACCAGCGTCACGATTTCTGCGTGGTCGTAGAGGCCGACGGAGGTGTACGCGCCTCCGGAGGGCAGGTCCGAGTCCTCGATGATGTCATCGACCATGTTCTCGCTGAACCGGTCGGCGACCATGTAGAGGAATTCGGTGAAGACCATACCTTTCATGCGCTGAGTCCCATTGATCCTGCTCGGTTTCAGTTGCCGCTGATGGGCAAGCGTATCCTGAATGTGGTGCCGCTGCCGAGTGCGCTCTCCAGCCTGATATCCCCGTGCATGCGGTCGACCAGGTACTTCGCCAGTGCCAACCCCAGCCCGAGGCCGCCGAACTGCCGCGTGCGGCTGCCATCGGCTTGGTGAAACGGGTTGAAGGCCTGCTGCACTTGATCGGGTTCCATGCCGATACCGGTGTCCGTGAGCACGAGTTCCAGCGTCTGCGCGGCGGTCTCGCAGTGCAGGTGTATCGAGCCTGTGCTGGTGAACTTGAGTGCGTTCTCCAGCAGCAGGCCGAGTAGCTGGATGATCCGGCGCGTGTCACCCACACCCGGGCAGGGCGATGGCGGTGCCCCCGTGAAGCTGAACGCCAGCCCTTTCGCCTCGATCGGCGGCTGCCAGCGGACGCGGACCTTGTCCAGGGTTTCACGGATATCGAAGGGCGCCGCCTCGATAGCCAGATTGCCTGCTTCGGCCTGCGCGAAGTCGAGCATCGATCCGGAGATTTCCAGCAGCCGGTTTCCGGCGTCGCGGATCAGCCCGAAAAAGCGGTGCGCGCGTGCGATGTCCTGAGTGGAGAGACCCACCTCCGAGAAACCAAGCACGGCGTTCAGCGGCGTTTTCAGTTCGTGGCTTGCGTTGTTCACGAACTGCGACTTGAGTTCGGCCAGGTGCTCGGCGGCTCGCAGCGCGGCGGCCTGCGCCTCTCCGGCGCGCTTGCGTTCGGTCACGTCGATGCAGATACCGAGGATGGCAGGGCCTTGTGGGGTTTCCCGCAGGGTCTCGTGGGACTCGAGTTCGATCAGACCGCCGCCCCGCGCGCGCGCGGCAAACGTGATCGTCCGCGTGTTGCTGTCGCCACCGGTCCACTGCCGCAGGTGCTCGCGGTCGGCTTCCTCCACCACATTCAGCGGGTTTGCGTGGGCGAGCATCTCGGCCGCCGACGCATAACCCATGATGCGCGCGAGCCCCGGGTTCACATAGGTGAAGGTCTCGCCAGACACTTGGTAGACCCCTACCACCGACTGCTCCACCAGGCTCCGGTACATGGCCTCGGAGACAGTGAGCTGCTCGGTGCGCTGCGCCACCAGCACCTCTAACTGGTCGCGCTGCGCCTCGACTTCCTTGCGCAGCCGCTCGCGGTCCAGGAGGTTGTGGATGCGCTGGCGGGCAAGTTCGACGTTGATCGGCTTGGACAGGTAGTCCGAGGCTCCCAGCGTGAGGCCCGTCGCCTCGAACTCCGGCTCCGCCAGCGCGGTGATGAAGATCACCGGGATGTGCCGCAGTGCGGGGTCAGCCTTGAGAATGCGGCAGGTCTCGAGACCGTCGATGCCGGGCATCATGATGTCGAGCAGGATGAGATCGGGCTGCACGGCGGCGGCGACCCGCAGGCCTTCCTCGCCGGAGGTGGCGATCCGCAGATCGTAGTTTTCCTCCAGCGCATTGCCGAGCAGGATCAGGTTAACCGGCGTGTCGTCGATCAGCAGTATTCGGGTCCTGCCATTTTGCATTCTTCAGCCCTCGCCGCCGGTTGTGGAGTCCAGCGGCAGTGCCTGCAGCTGTTCCAGGGCATCGCGGAAACGCATTTCCTCGATCAGTTTGCCGATGCCCGCGATCGCCGGGGCCTCTGGATGATTGGCGAGCAGACGCTGCAGCGTGCGGAAACGGCTTACCGAGGAAAAACTGCTTGAGTCCAGCAGCAGTTTGACCTCGCCCAACAGTTTGCCGAGCTGTTCCCGGTGCTCTGGTGTTTCGGGTCCCAGCCCGGGCTCTGGCTGCTGCGGCGCAGTGCGCGCGGTCAATGGCGCGTCGGTCGTGCCCTTCGCTGTCGTCTTCTTTGCAGACGTGGTTGCCCCGGCAGCGACCTCTTGAAGCAGATCACCGGATGCGCTTGGCACCGTGCCCGTGCGCGCCACTTCGATCACGCGGTTCAGTAATCCGAGCAGCCGCCGCGCGCTGGAGTGGATGTGCTCGACGAACTCCCGGTGTTCGGGCGCGAGCTGATCGCGGTCTAGTTCCAGCAGTTGCGCAAACCCGATGATCGCATTCATCGGCGTGCGCAGTTCATGGGTCATCTGCGAGATGAACGAGGTCCGCGAACTGCTTGCCTTATCGGTGGCATCGCGGGCCTCGCGCAGTGATTCGGTGGTCTGACCGAGCACGTATCCCATGCTGACCATCTGATCGGCGGCGAGCTGCAGCTCGTGCACCCGCATCCGTGGCCTCTCCTGCGTGTAGTTGCCCTGCGCTATTGCGGCGGCCATCTGCGTGAGCTGCGAGATCGGCTCCGCCAGCTCCCGCGCCATGGCGCCCGCGCGCCGGTACAGCGCGATGAAGAAGACCGCATAGAACACACTCATGCCGGTGATCATCAGGAAGCCGATGTTGCGGAAACGGGTGGCGAGCGCATCGCTCTCGGCGTAGATGTTCTGCTCCGGGACGATCGCGAGCAGCGTCCAGCCCGTTTGGGGGACCTCGCTCCAGGCGGCAAGGTGCGAGCCGCTGAGGTCGAGTTCCATGACCCCTCCTGCCCCCTGCGCCTTGATCTTGGCTGCCAGGTCCTTCAGGGCGGGATGGTGGTGGATATCGAAGACCGCTGGTTTCAGCTTTTCGCGATGAACTGCCTCCGAGTACTGGTGGTTCGTCAGTTCGTTGATCCCGAGTTCGGTCTCCGCCACGCGCGGCATCGCCATGATGCCTCCGTCACGGTTCAGCAAAAGCGCATAGCCTCCCCACGGTATCTGCAAGTTCAGCACCTGCTTCACGAAGGACTCGACCGTGATGTCCAGGCCCACCACGCCCTCGAGCTTGTCGCCGTTGTAGACCGGCGCTATGCACGATGCCATCCAGCCTTGGCCTGCCGGATCGAGATACACCTCGGTCCAGACCACCTTGCGCCCCGGGTTGTGTATCGCATCGGCTTCATAATAAAAATTGAACTCGGGTACCGAGAGTTTCGCCGGGTACTGTTTCAGCACATCGAAGTACGGGTAGATGCGGTTCATCGAGTCGTGTGTGTTCAGATAGAGCTGCATCACCAGCGGCGAGGCACTCTTGATCTGCTGCATCAGCGGGTCCAGCGCCGCGCTCTGCCAGGCCTTGCGGCGTTCGGCCTCGCCGATGGCCGTGCTTGCACTGTAGAAGAGCGCTGCCCCTCCGTTGTCAGCGACCGCGTGATAAACGCCTTCCGGGGACGTGGCGTAGAGCGACGCATCGGCCGGATCCGGCTCCTGCGGGTGGCTGAATATCCGCTCCGCGCCCTGCTGCAGAATCTGCGTGTGCGACATCACGCTCTCGAGCCGCTCGCCGATCACGGTCGATTGGTCGCCCACGAGCTCAGTCAACCGGTCGCGCGCCTGTGTGCGCAGCAGGGACACGTTGCTCTCTGCCATGTAGCTGTGTGTGAACAGGTAGGCGCCCACCAAGGCGACCTCGACCAGCACCAGCGGCACGAGGGCTGCGCGGGCATAGGCACGCCACAGCCACCGGAAGATATCCACACGGCTTGTTCCTTGGGTGTCGGCGGGCGTCATCGGGGCACCCGGGTGTTTGGGAGATTGGCCTCGAGCTTGCTGCGCAGTTCTTCCATGTGCACGGGCTTGCCGAGGAAGTCGTCCATGCCGGCGCGCAGACAGGCCTCGCGGTCGCTCGACTGCACGTTGGCCGTCATGGCGACGATGGGTATCCGTGCCCCGGGTTGCTCGAGCTCGCGCCATGCCTGGGTCGCGGCTACGCCATCCATGCCCGGCATCTGCATGTCCATCAGCACCATGCCGTAGCGTCGGCTCTGCAGCTTTTCGAGGGCTATGCTGCCGTCAGCGGCGATTTCGCTGGTGTAGCCGAGGCGACGCAACATGCCGCTGGTGACCAGCTGGTTCACCTCGTTGTCCTCGACGACCAGCACGTCGGCGGCGTAGTCGGTGCTACGGCGGCTGGGCAGCTTGACGGGAGTGGGTGATACCGGAGCTTCCGGCCCGGGAGGCGTGGATTCCACGAGACCCTGCGGACGTGTGATTTCTCCCGGCGAGGCAACGTCCAGCGGCAGCGTGAACCAGAAAATGCTGCCGATGCCCCCGGCGCTCTCGACGCCTATCTGGCCTCCCATCATGGTGACCAGACGCTTGCAGATGGCAAGCCCGAGCCCGGTGCCGCCGAAGCGCCTGGAGGTGCCTTGGTCGGCCTGGGTGAAGGCCTCGAAGATCCGCTCCTGCTGCTCGCGGGGGATTCCCACCCCGCTGTCGCGGACCGAGAATCGCAGCAATACCTCGGGTGCATTTTCCACCGCCGGGTTCAGTTCGACCATGAGGCTGATGCCCCCTTCGGCGGTGAACTTCAGCGCGTTGCCGATCAGGTTGTTCAGCACCTGCCGCAGGCGGAAGGGATCACAACGTACCAAGGGCGGCACATCGGGTGCCACATGAATCGATGTGCCTAGACGCCTGGAGCGGGCGATCGCCGTGTGCAGCCCGGTGATGTCGCTCACCAGTTGGCGCAGGTCGCAGGGTATGTTCTCGATGTGGAGCATCCCGGCCTCGGCCTTGGAGAAGTCGAGGATGTCGTTAAGTATCTGCAGCAGCGCTTGGCCAGAATCGAAGGCGGTATCCACCAGTTCGCGCTGCTCGTCGGTGAGCGGGGTGCCGCGCACCAGTTCCAGCATTCCCAGCACACCGTTCATCGGGGTGCGGATCTCGTGGCTCATGCTGGCGAGGAACGAGCCCTTGGCCATGCTGGCAGCCTCGGCCGTTTCGCTGGCGGCCTGCAGCAACTCCATCATGCTGCGCTCGCGCGCCGCATCTGCCCGGGCTTCCCGCGCGCTGCGTCCGACGCGAATGGCAACGCCCGCGAGCAGGGCGAATAGCGAGAGCACCAGCGTGCGCTGCAGCAGGATCTGACGCAGCCAGGCTTCGGCTTGGTAATCGATGCCGATCATGACCGGCAGGCCCGCGGCATTGTTTCCGAGACTGAGGAGCGCGCTGACCCAGAAGCCCCATTTGTCCTCGTGCGGGTCTTCCCCGAAGAGCAGTTTGCCGGTCATGGTGTCGTGGAACTCGCCGAAGCTGTCTTCCAGTTCGGTCCCGATCACAATGCGCTGTTCGTTGGCGTCGTCGAAATCGCCGTCGTGGTTGTAGTCGGTCTCGGAGTCGGCGATCAGCAACACCCGGTCGTCGTTGGTGAGCAGCACGGAGTAGATGTCGCTCACGCCGGGGTTGACCGCAAGCCAGCGCTTTTGGGCGTTGATGATCCGGAGATAGCGGGGATCATCGGGCGGGGTTTCTGGCCCCAGCGAGCGGACGCCCATGACTTCCATTTCGTCGGCGAAGGTGGGCGCCAGACCCTGGAGCGTGTCACGCAGGTGCGCCCGCTCGTTCTCGCCGGCGTAATGGGCCGATAGCACACCACCCAGGATGATGGCGCCGAGCCCCGGGAAATAGCTGCGTGGATACCTGACCTTTTCCAGATCCTGTGCGTTTTGGCTGTGCATGTACCACGCGAATGCAACCACGAGCAGCACGAAGGCCACCGCGTCGAGATGCAGTTCGAGGACAGGTAAAAGCAGCATCGGGCCAATCGTCGGGTGAGACTGGCCGAAAGTATAACTGCCCGCGCTGGTTTGGGCAGGCAAAGCTGCGCGCTGACCATCCGGTGTTCTGGAGGCCGCAGCTATCGCAGAGCTATACTCGCGCGCCACTTTGCCGGGGAAACGCACTATGGGCGCTCAATGGAAGGCCAAGCCGAAGGCCGATGCCGCCGCTGCCAAGGGAAAACTCTTCACCAAGCTCGCCAAGGAGATCATGGTCGCTGCCCGCGGTGGGGCTGATCCAGACATGAACTCCCGCCTGCGCAAGGCCATCGACCAGGCCAAGCGCGCCTCCATGCCCAAGGACACCCTGGAGCGGGCCATCAAGAAAGGCGCCGGCCTGCTGGGCGGCGATATCCATTACGAGCAGGTGACCTACGAGGGCTTCGGCCCCCATCACGTTCCGGTGATCGTCGAGTGCCTTACCGACAACAAGAACCGCACGGCCATGAGCGTCCGCATGCTGTTCCGCAAGGGGCAGCTCGCCAACTCGGGCTCCGTCAGCTGGGATTTCAAGCACCTTGGCATGATCGAGGGCAAGGCCGACAAGCCCGATGCCGATCCCGAACTCGCCGCCATCGAGGCCGGTGCGCAGGATCTCGAGGATCACGGTGATGGCGTCACGCTGTTCTACACCGACCCCACCGACCTCGATGCCGTGAGCCACGCGTTGCCGCAGCACGGCTTCACCGTGCTGACGTCCAAGTTGGGGTATCTCGCCAATAACCCGGTGGCGTTGGACGATGCCGCCCGGGCAGAGGTCGAGGACTTCCTTACCGCGCTGGACGACGATGACGACGTGCAGCAGGTGTTCGCCGGCATGGCCTGAGGCTCACCGCACGATCGCGCGCATGGTGCGCTCCTACACCGCACGATCGCGCGCATGGCGCGCTCCTACACCGCACGATCGCGCGCATGATGCGATTCTGCACCGCACTATCGCGCGCATGGCGCGCTCCTACAACGCGCGGTCGCGCGCATGGCGCGCTCCTACACCGCACGATCGCGCGCATGGCGCGCTCCTACACCGCACGGTCGCGCGCATGGCGCGCTCCTACAACGCGCGGTCGCGCGCATGATGCGATTCTGCACCGCACTATCGCGCGCATGGCGCGCTCCTACACCGTACGGTCGCGCGCATGGCGCGATTCTGCACCGCACTATCGCGCGCATGGCGCGCTCCTACACCGTACGGTCGCGCGCATGGCGCGCTCCTACAACGCGCGGTCGCGCGCATGGCGCGATTCTGCATCGCACGGTCGCGCGCATGGCGCGCTCCTGCAATTACACCTGCGATTCCGTGTAGGAGCGGGCCATGCCCGCGATATGTCCCCGGCGTAGATCGGATTCCGCCCGGGCGCTACAACCCGATTTGCCGCCCGTCCTTCATGACCCACACCATTTTTTTCAGGACCGTGACATCGTCCAGCGGATCGCCCTCCACCGCGATCAGGTCGGCGCGCTTGCCGGGCTCGAGCGAACCTATCTCGGCGCCCAGCCCGAGAAGTTCGGCAGCGTTCACGGTGGCCGCCACGATGGCCTCTGCTGCCGGCATCCCGTTCTTCACCATGAGCTCGAACTCGTCGGCATTGCGCCCGTGCTTGCTCACGCCGGCATCGGTGCCGAAGGCTATCTTCACGCCGCGCGGAAAGGCCGCCTGCAGCGATTTGCCGGTGACGCCGATGCGCCACTCGATCTTTGCTTTCACCTCGGGGCTGTAGGCATCCGGGTTGGCGGCCAGACGCTCGATGTAGCCGTTCACGGTCGAGAGGGTGGGCACGTAGTAGGCCTTGCTCTTCAGGAACAGGCGGATCTCTTCCTCGCCGAGCATGGTGCCGTGCTCGATCGAATCGGCGCCGGCCGCCAGCGCGAGCCGGATGCCGTCGGCGCCGTGCGCGTGCACCGCCACTTTTTTGCCGTACAGATGCGCCGTGTCCACCAGGGCGCGCACTTCGTCTTCGAAGGCCTGTGCACCGAGGCCGGTGCCGATGCGACTGTTCACCCCGCCGGTGGTGGCGATCTTGATCAGGTCCACGCCGCGGCCCACCTGCAGGCGCACGGCGCGACGGCAGGACGCGACGCCGTCGCAGACATTGTCGTGGGCGATGGACCCGTGGAGGTCCTCGCGCAGCCCCAGCCAAGCGTCCATATGGCCCGAGGTGGTCGATATCGAGCGCCCGGCATCCACGATGCGCGGCCCCTCGACCAGCCCTGTCGCCACGGCATCGCGCAGCGCGAGCGTGGCACCCGTGCCATCGCCCAGATTGCGCACGGTGGTGAAACCCGCCCGCAGGGTTTTTCTCGCATTGTCCAGCGCGTGGTAGGCGATTGCCGCATCGGAGAGCGTGAGGTCCTCGACCAGGCCGGCAACGCCCCCGGTGTCGGATTCGAGATGCACGTGGCAGTCGATCAGACCCGGCAACACGAAGCGCTCGCGCAGGTCCACAACTCGTGCCCCGGCCGCGCCAAGTGCCGCCGGTTCGAGGAAGCCTTCTTCGACGGCGCTTATGCGGCCGTCACGCA
Source organism: Klebsiella pneumoniae (assembly GCA_945862145.1). Taxonomy (GTDB): domain Bacteria; phylum Pseudomonadota; class Gammaproteobacteria; order Pseudomonadales; family UBA5518; genus UBA5518. The sequence goes on along the minus strand of CAMAXE010000019.1, from coordinate 27,841 downwards.
CCAGTAGCGTGCTGGCTCCCCGGGGTGCCTTGCCGGGCCGGTCGAGCAGGTGCCCCGCGTGGATCACCGTATCCTCGGCGAGAGCGGGCATGGCGAGCAGCGCGGCACAGGCGAGTACGGCAATACCCTGCAGCGATTTTTTCATGGTCCGGCTCTCCGTGCGATGCCAGTCTCGGCCGCAGTTGTTTGTTGGGTGATCCATGCGTCGACGTTGCGCTCCAACACCGCCAGCGGTACGGCGCCGCTGCCGAGCACCACGTCGTGGAACGCGCGTATGTTGAAGCCTTCGCCCAGCGCCTGCTCGGCACGGTGGCGCAACTCCTTGATCTTCAGTTCGCCGATCTTGTAGGCCAACGCCTGGCCCGGCCAGGTGATGTAGCGATCAATCTCGACCGTGACGTCGTGCTCCTGCTTGCCGGCGTTGTGCATGAAGTAATCGATCGCCTGCTGGCGTGACCAGCCAAACGCGTGGATGCCGGTGTCCACCACCAGCCGCACGGCGCGCCACATCTCGTAGGTGAGCTGCCCGAAGCGGGAGTAGGGGTCTTTATAGAGTCCGAGCTCGGGTCCGAGGCTCTCGCTGTAGAGACCCCAGCCCTCGACGAAGGCCGTATAGCCGGATTCGGTACGGAATTTCGGCAGCCCCTGCAATTCCTGCGCGAGCGCGATCTGCAGATGATGGCCGGGCACTGACTCGTGGGCCGACAGGGCTTCCATCTCCCACGTCGGTCTGGTCTCGAGACGGTAGGTGTTGGCGTAAAAAAGGCCCGCGCGCCCGGCGCCGGGAGCGCCCGGCTGGTAATAGGCGGTGGTGGCCGCGGGTGCGGCGTGCGCGGGTATCGCGGCCACGCCATAGGGCAGGCGTGGCAGCGTGCCGAAGAGCTGCGGCAAGCCCGCGTCGATGCGCTTGCAGATGTCGCGGTAGCCGCGCAGCAGCGCTTCGGGGTCGGTGTGATAGAAGCGCGGGTCGCTGCGCAGGAAGCTGAAGAACTCTTCCATGCTGCCGTTGAAGCCACTCGCGATTTTGGCATCCTCCATTGCGGCGCGGATGCGCTTTACCTCGGCAAGACCGAGCGCGTGGATTTGCGCGGGCCTGAGGCTGGTGGTGGTGTGGTGGCGTATGGCGTGCGCGTACCAGGCCGCGCCATCGGGCAGCGCTGAAATGGCGATGCTCTCGCGGGTGTGCGGGTAGTAGTCAGCCTTCCAGAAGGCGAGCAGGCGCGCATAGGCCGGTATCACCTGCTCGCGGATCACGGCCTGACCGTCGCGCGTCAGACGCGCGCGCGCGGCGGCGTCAATCGATACGGGCAATTCGCTCAGCGGCTTGGAGAAGGGGCTTTGCTCGAGTGGTTGGGTGGCGAGCGCCTGCAGTTGCGCCTCGACCTTCGCGAGCGGCGCCCGTGGCGGCGTGATGCCGCGGCGCAGGCCCTCGGCCAGCACGTCCTGTACCTGCTGCAGCGCGCGCGGCACCTGGCGCAGCCTTTCGATGTAGTCCTCGACGTGCCGCACCGAGCCTAGCGGCGCCTGCGCCAGATCGCTCGCCAGGCCGCTCGGCAGGCTGTACTGCTGGTTGACCGGCATCAGCTCCTCGGGAAAGCGCTGGCCGTCGACGGCGGTCTGCAACTGGTCGAGGAAAATCTCGCGGTTCTCGAGATTGCGGGCGTCGAGGCCTGCGGTGGACAGCGCAAGCAGCCGTTTCAGGGCGTCGCGATCGTGCTGTTTGTGGCGCTCGGTTGCCGCAAGCGAGAAATCCCCGAGGCGATCGTTCCAGCGCAGGTCCCCGAGGCTGCTTGCCCAGAGCGGGGACTCCTGCATCTGGTAGTCCCACTCGCTGCTGAAGAAGCGCTCCAGCGCGGCTGTTGCGTCTTCTGCCCGGGCGGGCGATGCGATGACTGTGGTCAGCAGCAACAGCAAGGCAACAGCACGCATTCGCCGGTCTCTCCGCCAGAGGGGCTCAGGGTGAGCCGATCAGGTGCTCGGGTGCATCACGGGTGCGGCGGATCTCGCCGCGCTCGAGACGCTGGAAGTAGCTCTTCATTTCGCGGCGTACGACCGGGGCCAGCAGGTAGAGCCCGATCACGTTGGGCACTGCCATCAGGAAGAAGATCGCATCGGCGAAGTCGACCAGCTGGTCGAGATCCATGGTGACGCCTACCACCGTGGCCGAGAGGAAAAACAGCTTGTAGCAGATGTCCACCAGGGGTGTTTCGCCGAAGAGGTAATTGGCCGCCTTGGTGCCGTAATAGCAGTAGCTGATCATCGTGGAATAGGCGAACAGCAGCACCACGAAGGCCAGTACGAACGGGAACCAGGGCATCACAGTGCCGAAGGCCACCGAGGTGAGCGCCACGCCCTGGGCCGAGGGGTCGATGGTTGCGGCGCCCGAGATCACGATCACCAGTGCCGTCATGGTGCAGATGATCACGGTATCGATGAAGGGCTCCCACAGGGCGACCAGGCCTTCGGTCATCGGCTCGCTGGTTTTGACGCTGGCGTGGGCTATGGGCGCCGAGCCGATGCCCGCCTCGTTGGAGAACGCCGCCCGGCGGAAACCCTGCAACAGCACGCCGACCATGCCGCCCTGCACGCCCTCGGGCGAGAAGGCGCCTACCACGATCTGGGTGATGGCGCTGGGGATGTGTTCTGCGTTCACCCCGATCACCACCAAGCCGGCCAGCAGGTACACCGCCGCCATCAGCGGGACCAGTTTGTCGGTGACCTTGGCGATGCGCCCGATGCCGCCCAGCACCACCGCGCCGGTGGCGAGTGCCATCCCCACCCCGAAGAGCCAGGCCCTGCCCGCGAGCATGCTGTGCTCGCCGCCCGTGATCAGCAGCACCTGCTGGTAGGCGTTGTTCACCTGGAAGAAATTACCCGAGCCGATGGTGCCGAAGACACACAGCACGGCGAAGCTGAAGCCGAGCGCGCGACCTAGCGGCGCAAGCGCGGGATAGTTCGCGGCTATGCCGCGGGAGAGGTAGTACATCGGCCCGCCCGAGACGGAGCCATCCGGGCGTTCATGACGGTATTTCACCGCCAGCGTGCATTCGCAGAACTTGGTGGCCATGCCGAGGAAGGCGGCGATGATCATCCACAGCGCGGCGCCCGGACCGCCAACGGTGACGGCAACCGCGACGCCGGCGATATTGCCCAGCCCCACGGTGCCCGATAACGCCGTGGCCAGTGCCTGGAAGTGCGTGGTGTCGCCGCTGTGATTGGGGTCTTCGTAGTCGCCGCGGATGATGCGCATGCCCTGGGCCATGCCACGCACGTTAATGAAGCGAAAGTACAGCGTGCAGAAAATGCCCGCCGTGATGAGCCAGAAGAGGATCCAGGGCACGCTCGCGCTGCCTATCGGGACTGCGGCGAAGACGAAGCCCGCCACGGCGTTGGCAATCGGCTGGAAGGCCGTGGCTATCTGCTGGTCCACCCCGTCTGAGGCATGAACCGCCGCGGGTAGCGTGCTGGCAAGAAGAACGGCAGATCGGGTGGCAGTGCGTTGCATAAAGGCGTCCACTCGCTTTTTTTGTGATGGTACACCATCGCGTTGAGTCGACGTGCTGCTTGTGTCTATGATTCCCAAGTCGGTCCTGAATGGGCCCCAAGCCCGGTAAAAACCCATGCTCAGACGGTACGTTTCATTTTTTGCAATCAGCGCGCTGGCCGCCTCTGTCGCCCGTGCCGGGCTTCCCTTCGATCAAATGATCGTTTTCGGCGCGAGCTACGACGATGCCGGCCAGTTTCCCGATCCGGACTTCGGCTACCGCACGGGCCTGCGACTGACCAACATCGATCCCGCCACCGGCGCGCGCGGCTACGCCATGCCCGAATGGCTGGCGCTCGATCTCGGCATCGGGCGATTGACGCCCTCGGCGCCGCTGGTGGTCTTGCCGCGCACGGACACGGTGCAAACGAACAACATCAGTTTCGCAGTGGCGGCTTACCGTTCTGAGCAGGTGCTGCAGTCCGTGACGGGCACCCAGACCTTCTCGATCGGCGCCTTCAGTTCCTCGGGCCCCGGTTTCCTGCAGCGGCTCGCGGCGGGCACGCTGTCCATCGGCCCCAGCACGCTTTTTTTTATGCAGCCCGCAGGCAATGACATCCGTGACCTCGATGACCCCGCGCAGACCGTGGCCGTCAGCGTGCAGATTGCCGAGGCCCTGGTGGGCGCTGGCGCGCGCTACGTGGTGACCCCGATGCTGCCTGATCTGGGAAGTTTCTCGGACAGCACCAATTTCGACAGCGAGGGACTGACGCCGCTGGGGCGCAGTCGCACCCAGGGCGCGCTGGCCTTCAATCAGGCCTATCTGCAAGGCCTCAAGGCGATCGAAGGCAACTTCATCACGATCGATCTCACGGCGTTCTATAACGAAGTACTGACGGACCCGGGCCGCTACGGCTTTGCGGCGGATCTCGACCAGACCCGCGTCTGTTTCGACGCCACGGCCATCGGTGGACCCGGGTGCATCGAGCCTGCGGGTCGCGGCAAGGCTGCCGGTGGCAGTCCCGATGACTTCGTCTTCAACGACGGCTTGCACCCTACCCAGGCCACCGCCCGCGCCGGCGCAGACCTGATTGAATCGGTCATCCGCGCACCCGGGCAGTACGCGATGATCCCCGAGGCGGTGCTGGGCGATGCAAAGGCCTACCAGAACACGCTTAGCGAACAGCTCGCCGCAGGCCGCTGGGAGCGGCGTGACGCGCGCTGGGAACTGTTCGCCTCGGTGCAGGGCGCACGTCTTGATCTTGCCGAGAGCGCTGCTACGCCTGCGGCCAGTTCGGATGCCAGCGATATCACGCTGGGCGTGAGCCACGCACTCGGCAATGACTGGTTGGTGGGCGCTGCGTTGGGTTCTCAGTCTGGCCGGCACACCATCGACGGTTCAGGCAGCAGTTTCGATACCGCGGGGGTCATGGGGTCTGTGTTTGCGGGCTTCCGTCGCGGTGACTGGTTCGCGGATGCCGTGCTGACGCTCGGTAAAACGGACGTCGAGGATATCGATCGCGTCTTCGGCCTCGGTTCGCGGATGCTCCGGCGCGAGCGCGGCGCGACAGATGCCGATGTCTTCGGGGCGGCGGTGGATATAGGTGTCGACATGACGCCGGATGGCTACACGCTGCGTTTCGGGCCGTTTCTGGCTGCCGAGTACCAGCAGGTTGAGCTCGACGGCTATGCCGAAGAGGGCGCCAGTTCCTCGGCGATGCGGTTTGCTGATCTGGAGCGCGATTCGCTGATCGGCCGGGCTGGTGTGTTCGCGAGCTACCCGTGGCGAGTCGGCGCCGCAGCGGTGGCGCTGCGCGGGGAGGTGGCTTGGTTCGAGGAATTCGAGGATCCGGCAAAGACGGTCACAGCAGTAAGCAAAAACCTCGATGCGGGTCCGTGGTTCCGCATGCCGGGCTATACGATCGATGACAACGGGGTCCGCGCCTCGCTGGCGGTGGACGCGCGCTGGGATGGCGGGCTGCGGCTCGGCCTGTCCTACCGCTACGACGACAACCATATCGAGGCGCAGTACCTGGGGCTGAATCTCAGCTACGGTTTCTAGGGATCCCCCGCAGAGGGGCTCTCGCTCGCTTGGCAGAAGATCGTGGCCATGCGCTGCTCGGCCCAGCCGCGCAGGCGCCAGTCGCGTATGAAACCGCAGTGCCCGCCGTGCGGGCTCACCTCGATCTCGAGCGCTGCGGGTCTCGCGATTCGATCCAGATCGGCAACCGGAATCACGGGGTCATCCGCGCTGGTGACCAGGTGGCAGGGCACGGTGAGTGTTGCCAGCCGCTCTCCGGTCAGTGCATAGGCAGCCAGATACGCGCCGCTATCGCTGAAGTCCGTGTAGCGCGGCACGAAGAAGCGGTTCATCTCCTCCAGGTTTTGCAGTTTTTCAAGTTCGGCTCCAAAGCCGTACTCCGGAAAGTGCCGCAGCTTCTCGCGCATTGCGCGCTTCCATTTGCGCAGGAAATAGCCGTGGTAAAGCGGGCTGCGTCCAAGCACCGCCATGGTATGCGCCGGATCCAGCACCGGGCAGATTGCCACCACGCGGTCGAGCGCGATACCAACCCCTGGTGCCGCCAGCGCCACCCGCAGGGCGAAGTTGCCGCCCAGCGAGAAACCACCCAGGAACAAGCGCGGGTGAGGGTGAAGTTCCGCGATGTGGGCCACCGCATTCACGACCTCTGGCAATCGCACCGAATTGAACAGGCCGCGGTTCAGGTATGAGCTCGGCCCGTGGTCCCGCAGGTGCAGGCGGAACACCGAGAAACCCCGGGCGTGTAGTTCTGCGGCTGCTGCCAGCAGATAGGCCGAGCCTGTATGGCCGTGCCAGCCGTGGATAAGTACGGCCAGCCCACGCGGTTCAGCGCTTGCCTCCGCGTATTGGCCGTGGAGCCGGATGCCCTCGCCACAGTCGAGGATTTCATCACGGCTCGCCCGGAGCATCGCACTGGCACGGGAGCGCGCCAGCGCACGGCGTGGCCCCACGCTCGCCAGGATCGACTGGATGTGCGCGTTTCGTAGCCAGTGCGGCGGAGTGAAATCGGCGTGTTCGTCCATTCGAGGCCCAAAAAAAGAGCGGCCCGAAGGCCGCTCTGTCATCTGGCAGGCCCGAGGGCCGTTGGTCACTGGAACTGATAGCTCAGGTCGATGCCGTAGGTACGCGGCTCGCCGTAGACGTCACCCGCGAAGCCCAAGGAGCCGAAGTCGATACCCCAGTTCCGGTACTCCTCGTCCGTGATGTTCTTGCCCCAGAGCGACACGCGCAGTTCGCCATCGCCCACGGCGATGTTGTTCAGACTCAGGCGGGCGTTGACCAGGGTGCGGTCGTCCGTCGAGTCGAACTGGTTGTTGAAGGGATGGAACACGAAGCTGTCCTTGTACGCCACGTCCATGCGCGCCGAGAACTGGCCTATTTCAATCGGTGCGAAGTCGTACTGCACGCCCACATTGCCCGAGTTCTTCGGAGCCTGCGTCACGGTGGTGATGCCGGATATGTCCTCGAGCTGGTTGGTGCCCGGGTTGCGCGCCACGAACTCGTCGTACTGGGCATCGAGGTAGCCGTAGCTGGCCTCGATGGTCAGGCCGTCCACAGGTACCGCGACGACTTCAAGCTCGAAGCCTTCGTAGGTGCCGGCGCCGGCGTTCACGATCTTGCTGGACGCGCCACCGGCGCCCGCCTCGAACTGCGCGATCTGGATGTCGGTGTAGTCGTTGGTGAAGATCGCACCGTTCACGCGCAGGCGGTTATCCCACCACTCGGACTTCAGACCCAGTTCCCAGGTCTCGACCTCCTCTTCGGCGAAGGGCGTGGTGAAGGACGAAAGCGTGCTGGCGCGGGCGTTAAATCCACCGCCGTTGTAGCCGGTCGAGTACTTGAGGTAGGTGCTGACGTCGTCGGTGATCTTGTAGTTAGCCACCACGACATAGCTGGTGTTGTTCCACTTGTCGTCGGCCTCCACGCGGCCAACCTGCGTGCCCGGCGTCGAGGCGTCGATGTCGAGGCTCTGGTTGAACAGGAACTGGTCTTTCTCGTCCTCGGTGTAACGGATGCCGGCGGTCAGATCGAACTGCTCGGTGATCTTGTAGGTCATCTGACCGTAGGCCGCCCAAGATTTCGAGTCGCCGCCGTAGGCGAAGTCGTTCACGCCGATCTCACCGACCGAGTCGAACAGCGGAAGGCGCTGCGTGCCGATGCATACGAAGCCGCCGTACTGGGACGGGCAGAAACCTGCGGCGTTGTAGAGCGGTCCGAGGAAGGGCGTACTGGCCCCGCCCGGTGCAACGAACGCGATCGGCAGCGCAAAGGTCTGGGGGTTCACCTGTTCCACCCTTTCCTTGTAGGTGAACAGGCCGCCGGTGAAGAACAGCCGGTCATCCATCAGGTTGCCGATGATCTGGAGTTCGTGCGTGTCGGTTTTTATGGTGCCCTTGTCGATGGCGGCGCTGAAGCCCTGCGTCGGGATGGCTGCGCCACCGCCATAGAACAAGTCCCGCGCGATGTAGGCACCACTGTCGAGATCGGTGCTGTCATAGCCCGAATCCACGCTGCGGATGCCGCCGATGTACTTCAGGGTGATGGCGTCCGAGAGCTCCCAGGCGACGGTCAGCGAGTGACCCTCGATGTCCAGCCACTCGTCGGATACGGCATCCAGGGTGTAGTCGTCACGGCGCTTCTTGGGGTCTCCGACCGTGGCGGCCATGTCCTGGTAAAGCGAGCCGCCCAGGAACTGGAAGGGCAGAGCGGTGGTGGTGAAGCCGTTGTAGAGGCTGTCTTTCACTTTGACGATCTGGAAGGGAGCGGGCACGCCCTTGTTGTCCGTCATGTCGTAGGAGTAATCGACCGTGACGGCGTCCGTGGGGGTCCACCGCAGGGCCAAGCGGCCCGCCCAGTTGTCCTCGCTGGCGAGATTTTTCGACACCCCGTCACCCGGGTTCATGGTGGGCTGTGCCGGCCCCTGGTAGTTGTTGTCGGCCCAACCGTCGGTTTTCATGCGATTGGCAGAGATCTTGGCGGCTACGTTGGCGACCTTCGGGAAGTCGACGCTCACGCCCTCGCGGGTGTAGCCGAAGTTGCCTATGGAGCCGTCGGCCTTGAAGCCCCACTCGCCGGTGGGCTTCTTGGTGGTGACGTTGACGGCACCACCCGTGGTGTTACGGCCGAACAGCGTGCCTTGCGGGCCGCGCAGCACTTCCACGCGTTCGATGTCCACCACGTCGAAGACCGCACCGATGGTCTTGCTCATGAAGACGCCATCGATGTACATGCCGACCTTGGGGTCGGCGAGGAGCGAGGTCTCACCCATGCCCATGCCGCGGATAAAGATACCCATGTTGCCGTTGGACGAGGGCTGCTTCTGGATGTTGACGTTGGGCGCGAAATCCGCGACCTGCGCGATGTCGAAGACGCCGAGGTCGTTCAGTTTGCTTTCTGTGAAGGCAGTGATGGAGATCGGGGTCTCCTGCAGGGACTCCTCGCGGCGCTGGGCTGTAACCACGATTTCCTCGAGGCCTGAGCTCTGTGTCTTGTCCTGGGCTGCCGCGGGCAGCGTCAGGCCCGTGCCGGCGGCTATGGCCAGCGCGAGTGCAGAAAGTGGAAATTGAACGGAAGATCTGCGCATGTGTTACCCCTTCTCCGAAATTACGGTTGTTTCTACTTGTGTGAGTTCATTGCCGGGGAGGTTGCCAAAACCTGCTTCCCCTTCCCGGCGGCATCCCAACGTAGCCGGAACACTCTCGTGAATGCATCCGCTGAACGGACGAGATCCGACTCGCCCTGAACCAATCATGGACCCTGAAGGCAGCACCGTCCTGCCCCGCTTAGGCCTAATGCCGTAAAAATTTGGCAGCGACAGGCACCCCATTGGTGCGCCGGGTGGCCCGAACCCCTGAGTTGCCCCGGAGGAGCGCTTTCGCCTCGCCTGCTGCTGCCATGTTTCCTCAAGAAAGCGTAAGCGTCCGGGCCTTGCCCTTGGGCTAGACTTCCCTTGCTTCAGCCTGCCCCGGTCCTACCCGCCAAGGAGCCCGTCTATGCAATACGATCTCATCATCCGCAACGGGTGGATCATTGATGGCAGTGGGGCGCCCGGATTCACGGGCGATATCGCCGTTTCCGGGGCGCGCATCGCCGCCGTTGGCCGGGTAGACGGCAAGGGTCACCGCGAGATCGACGCCGCGGGCCTGCTCGTCACCCCCGGCTGGGTCGACGTCCACACCCATATGGATGGCCAGGCCACCTGGGACCCGCTGCTGTCCCCGGCCTCGAACCACGGCACCACCACGCTGGTGATGGGCAACTGTGGCGTGGGCTTTGCGCCCTGCAAACCGGATACGGCCTCCCGCGATGCGCTGATCGCGGTAATGGAGGACGTCGAGGATATCCCGGGAACCGCACTCCACGAGGGCATCACCTGGGGCTGGGAGAGCTTCCCGGAATATCTGGATGTGCTCGAGGGCCTGCCGCACGCCATCGACATCGCAGCCCAGGTGCCCCACTGCGCGGTACGCACCTATGTAATGGGCGAGCGCGGGGTGCGCAATGAGCTGGCCACCCCGGAAGACGTAGAAAAGATGGCTGCGATCGTGCGCGAGGGGATAGAGGCCGGTGCCGTGGGCTTCAGCACCTCACGCACCCAGCTCCACCGCACCCGTGACGGCGCGGTGATGCCGGGCACCTATGCGGACGAGGCCGAGTTGCTGGGGATAGGCCGCGTGCTGGGCGAGACCGGCAAGGGCGTATACCAGCTGGTCTCGGACTTTGACGAATGGCAAAAGGAGATGGAGTGGATGAAGCGCCTGTCCATCGAGACCGGCCGTCCGATCGGCTTCGTGCTGTTTTACCGCAGTGACGAGGAGTGGTCCCGGGTGCAGGAGCAACTGGACTACGTGCGCCAAGCCAATGCCGAGGGCGCGCAGCTGATCGCCCATGTGGGCGCGCGGCCGGTCACCATCCTGCTTGCTTTCGACGGCACCGCGCACCCTTTCATGATGCACCAGACTTTCGCGCCGTTGGCCGGCCTGCCCGCGGAGGAGCGTCTGGCGAAACTGCGGGACCCGGCGGTGAAGGCGGCCATGCTTGCCGAACCCGCGCAGGCCTTCGGTCACCCCATCCTCGACCGGCTGCTTGGCGAGTGGGAGAGCATGTACCCGCTCGGCGACGATCCCTGCTACGAGCCCGCGCCTGGTGACAGCATCGCCGCGGAGGCTGCGCGGCTCGGCGTGAGCCCGGCGGAGCGCGCCTACGACCGCATGCTCGAGAACGGCGGCAAGCGGATGCTGTTCTTCCCGGTCTTCGGCTACCAGACCCATGATTTGAGCCGCCAGCTCGCGATGCTCCACGATGAGAACGCGGTGATCAGCCTCTCGGATGCCGGCGCTCACTGCGGCGTGCTCTGCGATGCCAGCACGCCCACGTTCATGCTCCAGTACATGGCGCGTGACCGTCAGCGCGGCGAGTGCGTGCCGGTCGAATGGGTGGTGCATCTGCAGACGCAGAAGACGGCGCGGTCGGTGGGCTTGCTGGACCGCGGCCTGCTGCGCCCGGGCATGAAGGCCGATTTCAACCTGATCGATTTCGAAGGACTGAAGCTGCACACACCGGGCGTGATATACGACCTGCCTGCGGGCGGGCGGCGAGTCTTCCAGACGGCCGACGGTTATGTGGCGACTATCGTGAGCGGCGAACTGGTCTATGACCGCGGGCAGCCTACGGGGGCCACACCGGGACGGCTGATCCGGGGCTCGCAGCCTGAGCCTGTGGCTGCCTGAGCCGGGCTGCGGGGTCGCGGGCATGGCCCGCTCCTACGCCTCTGGCAGGAGGGGCCATGCCCCCGACCTCCCTCGTAAAAGGGGGCCATGCCCCCGACCTCCCCGTAGGAGGGGGCCATGCCCCCGACCTCCCCGTAGAAGGGGGCCATGCCCCCGACTTTTCTGCCCCAGGTCGCCGTCGCACGCATGGCCCGCTCCCGCGCCTCGCCATGTAGTACGATCCGGCGATCATCAAAACAACAGGAGCCCCGCCATGCCCAATTGCTACCTCGCCCTGGAAGCCAGCCGTAAATCCGGCAAGTACGTCGTCGAAGGCAACAAACAAGCCTGGCTTGATCTCTTCGCCGACGACGCCATCGTGCAGGATCCGGTGGGTGTGTCCCCGCTGGATCCGGCCGGACTGGGCCACCAGGGCAAAGGGGCCATCGAGGCGTTCTGGAACATGGCGATGCCGAACGGCATCAACAGCTTCGATATCCGCGAGAGCCACACCGCGGGGGATTCCTGCGCCAACGTGGTGACGCTATCGAACAAACTGCCCGACGGCAGCCTCATCGTCACCGACTGCGTCGCGGTATACACCGCCAACGACGCCGGCAAGATCGTCTCTCTGCGCGCTTACTGGGATTTCAGCAAACTTGCAGGCCAGATCGAGAAACTGGCGCAGGGCCACTGAGGCCCGCCGCCCCTCGTGGCCCGTTCAGGCCCGCGCTTCGCGCGCGAGTTTGATCCGGTGCCACGCGATCAGGTCCATGATCTCCGGCGAGAAGGCATCGCAGGCCGTGATGCCCTGAGCGCCCAACGCCGTGCGGATCCCCACCATCCGCGTGGGTGAGACCCCGCTCTCGATAAGCGATGACACGAAGCCCGCGAACTCCGGCGCGGGTGATGCCCCGCTGCCCAGTTCCGGGTGAATGAACGCCAGCCCGAAAAAGTGGTGATCGGTGTCGCAGACCTCGCCGTGCATATGCGTGCCGCAGGCCTTGCAGGCGTGGCGCCGGATGGCATTGGTGGCGTCGACTGCGGCGAGCTTTTCCCTGTGCGCCACCGTTTTCACGGCATCTGCCGGCACTACGGCTGTGAGCGCGAAGAGCGCGCCCTCGGGTTTCCAGCACTGCGTGCAACCGCAGAGGTGGCTGTGGACCGCGGGCGCATCGACATGCACCTCGACCGTGTCTTGCGCACACCGGCAGCGCAGCACACCCACTGCGCGGGGCGACGCCATGTCGCGCGCGAGCGGCAGTGCAGGGTGCAGCGCTGCGGCTTCCGGCACCGCAACCGCGGCTTCGGCCCGCGCCTTGAGCGCGTCGTTCAGGGCGATGTAATCCGCACGCCCGGCCTGCTCCATCAGCGGCCACATCTCGTCTTCCAGCGGCCCGGTGAAACTCTCGCAGTGCGCGAGGTGTGTCCCGCCGTCTGCCGTTGGCGTCAGGATGAAGTAATGCTCGGCGCGGGTGACTTTCTCCCCCGGCACCTCAGACACCCAGCGCAGCTCGCGCGCGCCCACCACACGGAGCAGCAACGGCCCGAATTCGTGGCTGACACCGTTCGAGAAGCGGATGGATGCATCCAACCTGCGTCCGGCCGTGGTGCGGCCCGCGACGCGCGGCAGCACGCGGTTCCACTCGCCGTAACGGTCGAGGTCATCAAGGATGCTCCATACGGTTTGAGGGGGGGCCGCGATGGTGATTTCGGTTCTGACGATTCGCATTGCAGCTCCCGGTAAATAAAGAGGGCTGTGGCTATGCTGCCTGCCGAGTGGCGGCAGTGCCACAAAAAAGTGGCCAGCGGCTAATTGCGCGGGCGCGGATCGCTGCACAGATCCACCCGGGCACCGGCCACTTCAGGCTGAGTGCACCACCGACACCCTGTGCTAGCCTTCACGCGGCGCCGTGGGGCTCGCCGGAACCGGTCTCGGGCAAGAATACGCGTTGCCCCGGCCGGCTCTACTGCGTTCGGGTGATGCACGCGCGCCGCGCGCATAGCACGATCCGAATTCAATTTTTTGCTTCTCTCCACCGGAGACGATGACCATGTCCGATGTCGACCAGCGAGTCACCAGCGGTCAGGCTTGGGCCGAGTTCTGTGATGCGATGAAGCGTGCCGGAGACCAGATCCTGCGGCCCGAGACGCCGGCCGATCCCTTCAACCGCGCCGAAGGCTTCCGCTACCTGAGCCGTTTGGTGCGTGCGGGGCTCGAGTGGTACGTGGAGTTCAACGACCCGGCGTTCCCCGTGCTTTACAAGCCCTCGCACGAGACGATCAAGATCGGCGCCGACAACCCCGACAACATCTACGAGAAAGCCGTGCTCGACGGGAGCTGCGATTACCGCGTGCGTGGCACCCGCGGCACGGTCCACTACATCAGCATGGCCACCAGCAAGGGCAGCTACGCCGAGAACTTCCGCCAGATCGAGACCGGCTTCGTGGACAGCAACCAGCTCGCGCTGAACCCCGACGGCAGCTTCGAGGTGATCCTGAGCAGCACGCCAAAGCCCGGCAATTGGCTACCGACGGACCCCGACAGCCAGTCGCTGCTGATCCGCCAGACTTTCCTCGACCGCAAGACAGAAATCCCCGCGCAGATCAGCATCGAGCGTCTCGACGCCGGCTCCACGCCCGCGCCGCTTACGGCCGAGCGCTTCGATGCCAACCTGAAGACCGCAGCCGCCTTCGTCGAGAACACGGCCCGGCTCTTCTGCGACTGGAGCGAGTCCTACCTGCCGCGGCCCAACGAATTGCCACCCGGGGACCAGGCGCTGTGTCAGGCCGTGGGTGGCGACCCGAACATCTTCTATTACCACAGCTACTTCGACCTCGCGCCCGAGCAGTTCCTGGTGATCGATGTGCCGCGCATCCCGGAGTGCCGTTCCTGGAACCTGCAGGCCGACAACTACTGGATGGAATCGCTCGATTACCGCTACCACACCATCCACGTGAACAAGCACACTGCGGTGCTGCGCGCCGACGGCAGCGTGCGCATCCTGATCGGCGCGCGAGATCCCGGCCTGCCAAACTGGCTCGATACCGCAGGGCACCGTAACGGCACGCTCTGCTTCCGCTGGATCGGTGCCGCCGAAATCGTTCACCCGAGCGCCCGCCTCGCCACGCTGGCCGAACTCGCCAAGGAGACCGCATGAGCAAGACCGCCGGCGCACCTTTCGATGCCGACCGCCTGATGACCGAGGCCAGCCGCGAGGCTGACGGCTTGAGCGATTTCGGTGACGACTGCTTTGTGGAGCCCATGCGCCTGCTCATGGTCGCGCTGAATGAGGAGGCGGGGCTGAACGCCGCCGGCGTACACTTTTTCAATGACCGTGTGCGCAACATCCTGATCACGCGGCTGCGTGCCGAGGACTGGTTCCGTCGCCACCCCGAGATCCTCGAAGAAGAGATCAACGCGCCGGTTGCGATCGTGGGCCTGCCGCGTACCGGCACCACGATGATGCACCGCACGATCGCCTCGGATCACCGCATGTTCGCGCCGTTGTGGTACGAGGTCCGGTTCCCCGTGCCACTGCCGGGCACGGATTTCGTCTCCCGCGATCCGCGCATCGCGATCGCCGAGGCCGAGATCCGCGCGATGCTCGAGGCCGCGCCCGAACTCGCCGCCATCCACCCGATGGATGCCATGGGCCCGGACGAAGACATCATGCTGCTGGAGCAGTGCTTCTACAGCACCGTGCCCGAGTCCTACGCGCATTTGCCGGACTACGGCGTGTGGCTTGACGGCATCGACCAGCGCCCGGCCTACCGGTATCTCAAGCGCCTGCTGCAGTTCCTGCAGTGGCAGAAGAAGCGCTACGGCCAGAGCGCCGTGCGCTGGGTGCTGAAGGCGCCGCACCATATCCACTTTCCCGAGGCGCTCTTCGAGACTTTCCCGGACGTGAAAGTGCTGCAGACGCACCGTGACCCGGTCGAACTGATGCCCTCCTACGCCAGCATGATGTACACGCTCGCGGCGCCGATGGCCGAACGCGCCTCCAAGCCCGACATCGCGCGCCACTGGTGTGAGAAATGGGCAAAGAGCATGAAGACCACCATGCGCTTCCGCGACGCCGGCTACGACGACCGCTACCTCGACGTCTGGTTCCAGGACACCGTTAAAGATCCGCTCGGGCAGATCCGCCGCCTCTACGAGTTCGCGGGCATGGATTTGACCGCGGAGGCGGGCGCCGAGATGGAGCGCTGGCGCGACATGAATCGCCGGGAGGCGCGCCCCGAGCACCATTACACGCTTGAGGAGTACGGCTTCACCGAGGAGGGTCTGGCCGACACCTTCAAGGAATACCGCGAGCGGTATATTCTTCCGCGCCGCGGCAACTAGCCCTTTCCACCATCCAACGCCCAGGAACATCAGATGACCGAGCAGAAAGCCACCAACGTCCACTGGCACGACGGCGAGATCCAGCGGGAGCACCGCCACCAGCTGCTGGGACAGCAGGGCGCCACGCTCTGGTTCACGGGCCTCTCGGGCAGCGGCAAGAGCACGGTGGCAGTGGCCCTGGAGGCAGAACTCTACAAGCGCGGCAAGCTCTCCTACCGTCTCGATGGCGACAACATCCGCCTCGGCATCAACAAGAACCTGGGTTTTACTTCGGAGGATCGCACCGAGAACATCCGCCGTATCGGTGAAGTCGCCAAGCTCTTCGTGGATGGCGGTGTGATCGTGCTCACCAGCTTCATCAGCCCCTACCGCGCTGACCGCGACGTGGTGCGCGCGCTGCACGCGGCCTCCGGCATGCCCTTTATCGAGGTCTTTGTCGACTGCGAACTCGCCGAGGCCGAGAAGCGCGATCCGAAGGGCCTCTACAAGAAAGCCCGCGCCGGTCAGATCAAGAACTTCACCGGCATCGATGACCCCTACGAGGCCCCCGAGGCCCCCGAAATCCACCTGCACACCGATCGCATGACGCTCGCGCAGGAAGTGGACATGCTGATCCACGATCTCACGCGCCGCGGCATCCTCTCGGCCTGATCCTTTCCATTTCCCGGGCGCGCCAACACTGCGGGGCGCGCCCAGCCAGACACGCCATCTCCGGAGACACAGCCCCATGATCAAACCGCACGGTTCCGAGCAGCTGCAACCGCGTTTCGTCTACGACGCCGCCCGTAACGAGGCGCTCCAGAAAGAAGCCGATGGCCTGCCCTCACTGCTCCTGAACTCCGCCGCTGCCGCCAACGCCGTGATGCTGGGCGCGGGCTATTTCAACCCGCTCACCGGCTACATGAACCGCGCCGATGCGCTGTCCGTAGCCGAGCGCCTGCACACCACGGCCGGGCTTTTCTGGCCGGTGCCGGTCCTGAACCTCACCCATGATGCCTCCGCCATCCGCGGCGCCAAGCGCGTCGCGCTCCGCGACCCCAACGTGCCCGGCAACCCGGTGCTCGCCATCCAGGACGTCGAGGCCATCGAGGAATTCAGCGAGGCCGAGATCTCGGCCATGGCCGAGAAGATCTTCCGCACTCTGGACCCCAAGCACCCGGGCGTGTCCACCTTCGCAGCACTGGGGCGCACCGTGATTTCCGGCCCCATCGAGGTGCTGAACTTCAGCTACTTCCAGCAGGAGTTTCCCGACACCTTCCGCACCGCGGTCGAGATCCGCAACGAAATCGCCGAGCTCGGCTGGAACACCGTGGTGGCTTTCCAGACCCGCAACCCCATGCACCGGGCCCACGAAGAACTCTGCAAGATGGCAAAAGAGGCGGTGGGTGCCGACGGCGTGCTGATCCACATGCTGCTCGGCAAGCTGAAGGCGGGCGACATCCCGGCTCACATCCGCGATGCCGCCATCCGCAAGATGGTCGAGCTCTACTTCCCCGCCAACACCGTGATGATCACCGGCTACGGCTTCGACATGCTCTATGCCGGCCCCCGCGAGGCCGTGCTGCACGCGGTGTTCCGCCAGAACTGCGGTTGCTCTCACCTGATCGTGGGCCGCGATCATGCCGGCGTGGGCAGTTACTACGGGGCCTTCGATGCGCAGACCGTGTTCGACGAGGAAGTGCCTGCCGGCGCGCTCGAGATCCAGATCTTCCGCGCCGACAACACGGCCTTTTCGAAGAAACTCGGCAAGGTGGTGATGATGCGGGATGCGCCGGATCACGAGGCTGACGATTTCGTACAGCTCTCCGGCACCAAGGTGCGCGAAATGCTGGCAGCGGGCATGGACCTGCCGGTCGAGTTCGCACGACCGGAGGTGGCGAAGATCCTGATGGGCTATTACCAGAGTGAGGCGGCAGGGGGCTGAGGGCTTTCCAGTGCGGCTGCCCCGAGCTATTCCCACCCAAGGACATGAGGCGCGTGGTGCGGGCCTTTTGGTAGGCTCGCAGATACCAAAAACAACGGAAGCCAGAATATGTTGCTCAAAGACAAAGTCGTGATCGTCTCGGGAATCGGCCCGGGGCTTGGCATCGAACTCGCCCTGCTGGCGGCGCAGGAGGGGGCCAAGCTCTCCATTTGTGCCCGTACCGCTTCCAAGCTCGATGACGCCGAGGCGCAGATCGCGGCGCTTGGTCTGGGCACCGAGGTCCTCAAGGTGCCCACGGACATCGCCGATCGTGAGCAGTGCAAGACACTGGTGGCCCGCACCATCGAGCGTTTCGGCCGCATCGATTCGCTCATCAACAGCGCCTATACCGGCGGCAGCTTCGAGCCCATCGAGAGCGCCAACCTCGACGACTGGCGCGCGACGATGGACATCAATTTCTTCGGCACCATCCAGCTCACGCAGGAAGTGATTCCGCAGATGAAGTCGCAGGGCGGCGGCTCGGTGGTGATGATCAATACCATGGTCACGCGCGTCCCCTTGCCCTGGCAGGGTGGTTACGGTGCCTCCAAGGGGGCGCTCAAGGTGGCCACCGGGCACCTTGCCAAGGAACTTGGCGGCTACGGTATCCGCGTTAACTCCGCCTTCATGGGCTGGATGTGGGGGCCGCCGGTGGAGGGTTATCTGAAGGGGGCTGCCAGGCAGCAGGGCACCACGGTCGAGGCGCTGCGCAAGGAAATCGGCAAGAACATCGCCCTTGGCGATATCCCTGACGATGCTGATTGCGCCAAGGTGGCTATTTTCCTCGCCTCCGACTACAGCCGGGCCATGACCGGGGCCTGCGTCGATGTGAACGGTGGCGAGTATTTTCCCGTTTGAGCCCCAATGAGAGGCCCGCCGGAAATTATTTTCAGTGTTCGTGGAACTTGTCTGCGAAGCCTGCGGTCACAGTTAGGCGAATGGTTCAGGATGGTTTTTCCCCTTACTGTCCTGCACCTTCGGCAAGTGGTTAGTGTTGTCTCCTAAAGCTTGAGCCCGGCTTCATCGCCGGGCTTTTTTTTGGACGGAATTCACCATGATTGACGAAAGCACCCGTACCGAGATCGAGGCGGCCGCCTTCCGCCGCCTGTTGGCTCACCTCGACTCCCGCAAGGATGTGCAGAACATCGACCTGATGAGCCTCGCGGGCTTCTGCCGCAACTGCCTGTCCAAGTGGTACGTGGCCGCCGCCGAGGAGCGCGGGCAGAGCCTCTCGCAGGATGAGGCCCGCGAGATCGTCTACGGCATGCCCTACGCGCAGTGGAAGGCCGAGCACCAGATTGAAGACCGCGAGTTGGTGCCGAAGCCGTAGCCGGCCCTGGCAGTCCAGATGAACGGCTGCGGATCGTGAGGGAAGCCTTCGACCGACCGGTATTCATCGTGGCGCCGCCGCGCTCTTGCAGCACGCTGTTCTTCCAGACGCTCGCGCAGGTCCGGGGCCTGTGGTCTCTGGGCGACGAGAGCCATCGGCTGTTCGAGTCCTATCCCAAGCTGAGTCCGCTGCGTGGCGTGGTGGAATCGAACCGCCTGACCGCCGATCTGCTCGATGACAAGCTGGCGCAATCGATACCCGCGTCGTTCCTGGCGCAAATCCGCGATTGCGCGGGCAACGCGCCGGTGGGTCGTACGGGTCCGATCCGCCTGCTCGAGAAAACCCCGAAAAACGCCCTGCGCATCCCGTTCCTCGATGCCTTGTTTCCTGATGCGCTGTTCATCTACCTCTATCGCGATCCCCTGCAGAATCTGGCCAGCATCATCGAGGCCTGGCGCGCTGGAGGCTTCGTGACATACCGCCGTTTTACCACCGTGCATGGGCCTTGGTCGCTGCTGCTACCACCGGGTTGGCAACGCTACAGGGAGCGTCCGCTGGAGGAGATCGCGGCCTTCCAATGGGCCAGCACGCACCGTTTGATCATGCAGGACCTGGGCACGCTTGCCGATGAGCGCTGGACGGCGGTCAATGCGGCGGAGTTGCTGGAGAATCCCCAGGCCTGCGTTGCGCGGCTGTGCGCTTTCATGGGTGTAGCGCTGGATGCGGAGCTCGAGCGTGACCTGCGCGGCCCGCTGCCGCTCTCGCGCTACACCGTCTCGGCGCCCGATGCGCGCAAGTGGCGCCGGCACGAGCGCGAGCTTTTGCGCGTCTGGCCGGAAGTGGCCCCGCTGCTGCCGCAGATCAACCGCTTCGTGGGCGGGCGCTCCTTGCCGCTTGCGGAGTCCGGGCCCGATCCGGGAGCCGCCGCTGCGCCACCTCTCGCGGAGCACACGCCCCCGACGATACCCGGGCGCAACCAGCCATGCCCCTGCGGATCCGGCCGGCGCTACAAGGCATGCCATGGACAGGCTGGCTGAGCCGACCCGCATGCGCGGGGGCGGGGCGCTCGGCTATGCTGGGGCGAGCAAGCGCTCGATCCCGCGATCCGCAGCCCGGAACCTTTCATGAAGCTCAACGCCGAGTTCATTCCCCTGCCGTACCGCTTCGACGCCGCACGCATGGCCACGGAGATCGCGCAGTTCGACGGTCTTCCGTGGATGGACCACCCCGACAACACGGAAGGCAACTCGGCGCTGGCGCTGATTTCCTGCGGCGGGGGCGACAACAACGGCTTCCGCGGCGAGATGAAGCCCACGCCGCACCTTGCTCGCTGCCCCTATCTGCAGCAGGTGATCGCGAGCTTCGGCGAGGTCTTCGGCCGCTCGCGGCTGATGAAGCTCGAGCCCGGCTGCGAGGTCACGCCACACGTCGACTACCACTACCACTGGCACAACCACGTGCGCATCCATGTGCCGGTGATCACGAGCCCTGAGGTGATCTTCCACTGCGGCCAAGCGCAACTGAACATGCAGGCCGGGGAGGCCTGGATCTTTGACTCATGGCGACGCCACCGGGTGGTGAATGACGGGTCGCGCTCGCGGGTGCATCTGGTGATCGACACGGCGGGTTCATCGCGGTTCTGGGCCATGGTCGATCGCGCCGACGCCGCCTTCCGTGCGGGTGCAACGCTTGCGGCCACCCACGTTCCGTACCAGGAGGGTCGCAGTGTCGAGATCCTCACCGAGCGCTACAACCTGCAACCGGTGTTTGCGCCGGGCGAAGTGGAGTTCCTTACCCGCGACCTGATTGCCGACTTCGAGCACGTCCCCGATAACGACCCCGCGATCGTGGCGATCTACCGCAGGATCATGATCGACTTCTGCCGCGACTGGCGGGCACTCTGGCACCGCTTCGGCATCCATCAGCCGGGCTGGCCGCACTACGCGCGTCTGGTTGCAGCCACCGCCCGGGCTTTTCCGGAACCCGATCCGCCGCTCGTGCTGGAGAACCGCACCGGTCTTGCCAAGCCCGCCTTTGCCGCGCGCGTGCTGAACGTGGCGCTATCGCGGGAGATCTATGCGGATTTCATCGGTGCATCGGGCCCGTCCCGGCCGCCGCGTCCGGTCGAACCCGTTGCGCCTGCTGCTGCGGCGGCGGCCGACGAGACCGCGCGCAATGCCCGCTGCCACTGCGGCTCGGGTCTGCGTTTCAAGCATTGCCATGGCGCCGATCCGAACTCATAGCGTTACTGCAATCGGCCCGTACGCGTCGATTCGCGCTGCTGTTCAGGGCGATCAACTGAGCCCGGATCAGTCGGCGTGCGCCTCGATCAGCAGCTCGAAGAACGTCTGCGCGAGCCGTGAGCGCTCCGTACCCGGGCGTGCCATCGCCTCGAAGGCGCATTCGTAGGTGAATCGACCGGGCATCACCGCCCGCATCTGCCCGTGTTCCAGAAAGCGCGCGGCGTAGTGATCGGGCAGGAAGCCCAGAAAAGTGCCCGACAGCACCAGCGTTGCTACACCCTCCTGATCAAATGCCGTGGCCGAGCGCTGCAGCCCGAAGCTGTGGCCCTGCTCCATGTTGTGCGAGTGAAAGCCCAGTCCGGCGAATGCCTGCTCGCACACCTCCTCGGCGTGCAGCGGTGCGGCTTCGTAGTGCTGCGTTTCTGCTCCGGAGCGGTGAAATAGCGGGTGCCCGATCCCGCAGTACAGGAACATCCGTTCCTTGAAGAGCGGACGGTACTCGCAGGCATCCGAGCGGCGGTGGGTCGGGATCACGCCGACATGGAAATCCCCTTCTATGACGCCGCGCTCGATCTCGTTCATCGGCAGCACGCGTATCTCGATTGCCACATCGGGGGCGCGTTCGCGAAGGCGTGCGATCGCCAGCGGTATGCGACAGCCCGGGTTGGTCACGGTCTTGTCGAACAAGGCGAGTTGCAGGTTGCCGGTGAGGCGCTGGTGCAGGTTGTGGACTTCGCTGCGCAGCTCCGAGATCGCGCCCAGCACCCGCAGCGTCGAGTGGTAGATCTGGGTGCCTTCCGCCGTCAGGGCGAAGCCACCGCGACCGCGGCGGCACAGGCGCATGCCAAGGCGTATCTCGAGATCCTTGATATGCCGGCTTATCGTGGAGCGGCCGATGTCCAGCTCGAGCTCTGCGGCGGCAAAGCCGCCACTCTCAACGACTGCGCGGAAGACGCGCAGCAGGCGCAGGTCCAGATCCGTGACCTGCCCGGGCAGGGCCTTCACGGGGCCGTGCCCTGCTCAGCGTCCTCCGTGCGGAATTTGGACACACACAGGCGCAGCTGATCTACGGACTCTTCGGTCTGGCGGGTGGCCTCGAGCAGATCGTCTACTGAACTGGCGGTGGCACCTGCCACCTCGCGCAGTTGCAACATGGCGGAGCTGATCTGCTGCGCGCCGAGGGCTTGTGATTGCATGCCGTGATTGACCTCGGCGAAGCGCGGCGTGAGCGCCTCGACCTGTACGATGATTCGCTCCAGTTGGCGGTTGGTATCGGCGCTCGCCTCGACACCGCGCGCCACCTGTTCGCTGAAACGCGCCATGTCGCGCACGCCGGCGCCTACAGCCGATTGCATGTCGCCGATCATGCGCTCGATATCCAGCGCTCCCACCGCGGTCTGGTCTGCAAGACGGCGTATCTCACGCGCCACTACCGCGAAGCCGTGGCCGTAATCGCCGGCTTTTTCGGCCTCGATCGCCGCGTTGAGCGACAGCAAATTGGTCTGGTCGGCCACCTTGGAGATGGTCAGGATGACCCCGCCGATCTTGTGCGCCTGCTCCGTGATCGCCTGCAAGCGCGCGTTTATGCCCTGAGTGGATGTCGCCAGCTCGGTCACGGTTTCCTCGAGACCGGTCAGGCTGCTGCGACCGGCATCGGCCAGCCCGGCGGTGTCCTCGATACGCCGCGCCACGTCTGCCATGGTGGTTACCAGTTCCTGCCCGGTTGCCGAAATCTCGTGCACGGCCGCCGCGATCTGGCTGGTAGAGCTGCTGAAGTCCGCCACGCTCGATTCCTGCTTGCTGGCCGTGAAGGAGAGCTGGGCGGCCGTCGAGGTGAGCTGCACGCTGGAGCGCTTCACCTGCCCGATCAGGGTGCGCAAGTTCAACACCATCGTGGCGAGCGCGCGCAGCAGCACGCCGGCTTCGTCCTTTCGGATCGATTCCGGCTGGAGCTTCAGGTCGCCGTTGGCCACCTCTGCGGCGGCTTGTGCGGCCAGAACGATAGGGCGCGAAACGGTTCGTGCCAGCAGCCATGCCGCGAGACCCACCGGCAGTATCAGCAGCGCAAGCAGCCCGATCGTGGTCCTGCGCTGGGCGTCGATGAGGGCGAAGGCTTCCCGGGTGTCCTGTTTGATCACCAGACCCCAGCGGAACGAGGGCGCGAAAGTCCACACCTGCAGGCTCTCTACGCCGCGGTAGTCCGGATCGATGCCGTAGCCGTGCTGCCCGCGCACGGCTCGCTGGAGGGCCGAATCGCCGGCCGCAGGCAGGCGATTCTCGAAGGGCGCTGCCGCATCGTGCCGCAGCGGCGCCACCAGGGCGATTTCTTCACCCACGCGGATGCCGGCCATGGTTTCGCCGGTCTCGCCCAGACCTGCACTTTCCGTGACGATGCTGCGGATCTGCGCGTTGCTCAGTTGAACCAGCAACATCCCCGCAACGCTGTTGTCGTCCATCACGGGGCCGGCTGCGAAGGCGGCCGGGTCCTTCATGCCCGGGTAGATGGCGTAGTCGGAGATTTCCTCCTGCAGCAGGGTGCGGACGCGCTCGAATACGCCTCCCAGTTCCGAGTCGGCCAATGGCCCCCGGGTGAGGCTGGCACCTGCTTGCAGGCCGGCCAAGCGGGGATTCAGGCTGAACACCACCGTGCCGTTACCCGACACCAGAACCATCTCGGGAAAGTCGTAAAGCGCGGCGATGGGGGCCAGAGCGCGGCGTTGTCGCTCGGCAAGCTGCAGATAGGCTTCGCTCTCGGGGCCGCCTGCGGCGAGTGCAGCCTCGAGTTCGCGCACAATGGCCACCGTGGTTTCCGTGCGTCCCGTGGCCCGTACGCTGCGCAGGAGTTCGTTGGCGTATCCCTCCAGGGCCTCTGATTTTCGCAGCGCCACCAGGTTCAGCTTTTCACGGTAGGTGGCCTCTAGCGAGCGGCTCGACACGCCGTAGAGCATCCACCCCAGTGCGCCTGCCGACAGCAGCGCGATCAGCAGGAAACCGGTGATCAGGCTGCCGCCAATGGACGTGCGGGGGTTCAGGCGATGCAGGCCGAGTTGCGCCGGGAGTGACAGGTTCATGGCTCAGTGCTCCACCGGGTTCGACCAGCTGTTCTGCCAGCCCGCGTACATCGCCGCCAGAAAGGCATCCCACTCGGCTGGCGTGCGCGAGCTCGGGTAGGGAATGGGCCGTATGGGACGTGAGGCGCTCCAGACGACCTTGAGGCTGCGGTCGGCGTTCATCCGCCCGATCGATACCGGGCGCCAGGTGTGCTGGGTGCTCGGGTCCACCGATACGATGCCCTCCGGGGCCTCGAAGCTCTGCATGCGGATTGCCTGACGGATCAGGTTCACGTCGTCGCTGCCGGCATCCCGCACCGCCTGCGCCCAGAGATACACACTGAAATAGCCCGCCACTGTGGCGTCGTTGGTGACCTCATCCTTGCCGTAGCGGGCGCGGTAGCGCTCCACGAAGGCGCGGTTCACCGGGTTGTCCAGGCTCTGGAAATAGTTGTAAGCGACGTAGTGTCCGTCAAGGTCGAGCGCGTCAAAAACTGCGAGCTCTTTTTCGCCGATGCTGAACGAGACCACCGGCCTGATCTTGGCGTCCAGGCCGGCCGCGCGCAGCGCCTTGTAGAACGGCGCGTTGCTGTCGCCCGCCACCGAGCTGAAGATCACGTCGGGCGCGCTTGCTTTGATCGCGGCTACCGCCTGATCGACGTGGTCGCTGCCGAAAAAGATGTACTCCTCGCCCACCAGTTCACCGCCGAGAAGCTTTAACTGGTCCTTGATGATCGCGTTCACGGAATGTGGCCAGACGTAATCCGATCCCACCAGGAAGACCTTCGGTCCCAACGTGTCGATACCCCACTTCAGTGCCGGCAGCACCTGCTGGTTAGGTGCGGCACCGGTGTAGACGATGTTGGGTGACTGCTCCAGGCCCTCGTAGGCCATGGGGTAGAGCAGCAGATGGTTGTGCTGCTCGATCACGGGCTTGACGGTCTTGCGGCTTGCGGAGGTCCAGCAGCCGACGATGCTCGAGACCTTCTCCTGCGTGATGAGTCGCGCCGCCTCTGCCGCAAAGGTGGGCCAGTCCGACTTGCCATCGGCCACCACGGGCTCTATCTGGCGTCCGAGCAACCCGCCTGCCTGGTTGATCTCCTCGATGGCGAGCATCTCGCCGTCAACCATGCCGCTCTCGGCAAAGGCCATGGCACCCGACTTGGAGTGGAGGATGCCGAGACGAATGGGCGCCGGGCTGACCGTGTGCCAGACGAGCCAGACTATCACTGTCAGAGCCAGAGCCAGAGCCGACGCCAGGGCCAAGCGTTTTCTGAATCTCATCGGGGCTCCTAGTTGCTTGGGGCTGGAATTACTCAACGAGCCTAGCATCCCTTTCGTGCTGCGCATGGCGAAAAGCAGCGCGCTGCCAACCCGTTCCGGTTGAGCCTGAGCATTGGGCTGTAAGTTTCATGTCAGTGCAGGTCAGGATGCATAAATAGTAGTTTGTGAAACTTTACACCATGTCTAGAATGGGGTCGAGTCGCCATCGTTCCCCGATGAAACATCACGGAGAGTCGCCATGACCCAGATGCAGACCACTTCGATGGTTCCCGCCCTGACGCGCGAGGAACTCGAGGCGCATTGGATGCCCTTCACCCCCAACCGGGAGTTCAAGGAGCACCCGCGCATGATCGTGCGGGCCGAGGCATGTCACTTCATCACGGCTGAAGGGCGCCGCGTGTATGACTCGCTCTCCGGGCTCTGGTGCTGCGGTCTCGGCCACAACCGCCCTGAGATCGCGCAGGCCGTTGCGCGGCAGTTGCAGGAGCTCGACTACTCGCCGGGGTTCCAGTTCGGCCATCCGCTGTCCTTCCGGCTGGCCAACACGCTGAAAGAGATGGCGCCCGCAGGCCTCGACTACGTGTTCTTCACCAACTCCGGCTCCGAGAGCGCGGACACCTCGCTCAAGATGGCACGCGCCTACTGGCGCCAGAAGGGCATGGCCACCAAGACCAAGTTCATCGGGCGGGCCAAGGGCTACCACGGCGTGAATTTCGGTGGCATATCTCTGGGCGGCATCGGTCCCAACCGCAAGCTTTTTGGTCACACGCTGGACGCGGACCATCTGCCGCACACGTTGCTGCCGCAGAACGCCTTCTCGCGCGGCATGCCGGATAACGGCATCGAGTTGGCGGATCAGCTCGAAGAGCTGGTGACGCTGCACGATGCGTCCAACATTGCCGCTGTGATCGTGGAGCCGTTCTCGGGTTCCGCAGGCGTGGTGGTGCCACCCAAGGGCTATCTGCAGCGCCTGCGCGAACTCTGCACCAAGCACAACATCCTGCTGATCTTCGACGAAGTGATCACCGGCTTCGGCCGGGCGGGCGATGTCTTCGGCGCGCAGGCTTTCGGCGTGACCCCTGACATCCTGAACATCGCCAAGTGCCTGACCAACGGCGCCCTGCCCATGGGCGCCGTGATCGCCACGGGCGAGATCTACAAGACCTTCATGGACGCGGGTGGGCCGGAGTACGCGGTCGAGTTTCCGCATGGCTATACCTACTCCGGGCACCCCGTGGCTTGTGCCGCGGGCATCGCCGCGATGGAGGTCTTCAAGAAAGAGGACATGGTGGGCAAGGTACGCGCCTTCGCACCGTACTTCGAAGATGGCCTACACAGCCTGAAGGGCACCAAGTACGTGGTGGATATCCGCAACTTCGGCATGGCCGGCGCCATCCAGATCGCAGCCAAACCCGGCGAGCCCGCGCGCAGGCCCTGGGAGATCGCACTCAAACTGTTCGAGCGCGGCTTCTACGTGCGCTGGGGCGGCGACACCCTCCAGTTCGCCCCGCCCTTCGTCACGGAACGCGAAGACTTCGACAAACTCATCAATGCGCTCGCCGACACCATCCCCACCGTCGACTGACAAATTAAATGGGGTCAGACCCCAATTTAATTAGAGCGTAGGAGCGGGCCATGCCCGCGACAGGAATCAAATGGGGTCAGACCCCATTTATCGAGCGCCGGGCACGGTGCTCGCGAGGCGGGAGATGCGGGTCAGCCGCAACCGAGCGTAAAACCGGGGACTGACCCCATTTTTCCGCTCGCCCCCCGATGCCTCGACAACGGATTTGAAAAATGGGGTCTGTCCCCGCTTTTACGCGACACACCGCCGCACGCAAACGAAGGAACATGCAGATGACTCTCAGCACCCTGGGCCACTTTATTGACGGCGCCCCCGTTGCCGACACTGCGCGCACCCAGCCCGTTTACAACCCCGCCACCGGTCAGGTGGTGCGCAATGTAGCGCTCGCCTCCAAGCAGACAGTTGAAGGCGCCATCGCTGCTGCCGCCGCCGCCTTCCCCGCCTGGCGCGACACACCGCCCTTGAAGCGCGCGCGCATCATGTTCCGCTTCAAGGAACTGCTCGAGCAGAACGCGAGCCGCGTATCCGCGCTGATCACCGAGGAGCACGGCAAGGTGCTCGACGATGCGCTGGGCGAATTCCAGCGCGGTGTGGAAGTGGTGGAGTACGCCTGCGGCGCGCCTGAGTTCCTGAAAGGCGAGCATGCGAAGAACGTCGGCCCCGCCATCGATTCCTGGAGCGAATTCCAGCCGCTCGGCGTGGTGGCCGGCATCACGCCGTTCAACTTCCCAGCGATGGTTCCGATGTGGATGTACCCGATGGCGATCGTCTGCGGGAACACCTTCGTGCTGAAGCCCTCCGAGCG
>CAMAXE010000018.1 GCA_945862145.1 Klebsiella pneumoniae | reverse complement strand
CTCTGATCCAGCGCTTCGGTAGTGCGCTGAACCTCAACATCCACTTCCACATGCTGTTCCTCGATGGGGTGTATGACGACAATCCACACGGAGCAGCGCGGTTCCGGTGGGTGAAGGCACCTACCAACACTGAACTGACCCAACTCGCGCACACCATCGCCCACCGTGTGGGACGCTATTTGGAACGGCAAGGCCTACTGGAACGGGATGCCGAAAACAGCTACCTGAGCGGGGATGCGGTGGATGACGATCCCATGAGCCAATTGTGCGGTCACTCGATCACGTATC
The DNA here is from genome assembly GCA_945862145.1 of Klebsiella pneumoniae. Taxonomy (GTDB): domain Bacteria; phylum Pseudomonadota; class Gammaproteobacteria; order Pseudomonadales; family UBA5518; genus UBA5518. The sequence continues at coordinate 95,547 of CAMAXE010000018.1, read as the reverse complement.
GCATTGCCGTTGGCCCACAGGCCGGGCGCAAGGTGTTTACCTTGCAGACGCTGCCCGCCTGTGATCCGGAAGATCAAGTCGGCGACACGGTGGGCAAAGTGGCTGGCTTCTCGCTGCATGCCGGGGTGGCGGCCCGGGCAGATGAACGCCAGAAACTCGAACGGCTGTGTCGGTACATCGCAAGACCGGCTGTGTCCGAGAAGCGGCTGTTGCTGACGCCCAATGGCAACGTTCGCTACCAACTGAAGACGCCGTACCGGGACGGCACCACACATGTGATCTTCGAGCCACTGGATTTTATCGCCCGCCTCGCCGCACTGGTGCCAAAGCCAAGAGTCAACCTCACCCGTTTCCACGGTGTATTTGCCCCCAATAGCAAGCACCGGGCTCTGGTGACGCCCGCCAAGCGGGGTAAAGGCAGCAAGCTCAAGGTGCCTGATGAGGCACAAGACCAAACCCCGGCCGAACGCCGCGCGGCCATGACCTGGGCGCAAAGGCTCAAGCGAGTTTTCAACATTGACATAGAAACTTGCCGGGAATGCGGCGGCGCCATGAAAGTCATTGCCTGTATCGAAGACCCAGTGGTGATCCAGAAGATCCTGAATCACCTGAAGGAAAAAGGTGAATACCAGGATGCGTTTCGGTTGCCCGAGAGCCGCGGCCCGCCGCAAAAGCGCTTATTTGGGTAAGGAAAATCCGTTCGTGAATCACAAGGACGTTGCCGGCGCCACCAGGCAAGGGTCGCGCTCGGCCGCCGGTTCAGATTAGACGGATCACAAGGCCGAAGTCCGGCCGATATAGCCAATTAAACCACTGCATCAGATGAGATTGACCACGTCCGGCCGCGAAATGGCCGGGTTGCTTCGGGGTGGCCAGGGGAGGGCGGTTTTCAGTGAAACGGGGGTTTATACTTCCTATACTTGGGCCAGTTCGCGTTCTCCACGCATTCGACGAGCATGGATATGCTCGTCAACAACACAGTCGGCCTAGCCAAGGCTGCGCGGGCGTTCAAGGTGCCAGTGATCGTCACCACCATCACTGCCCAGACCTTTGCCGGGCCGCTGCTGCACCAGGTCCAGGCCGCGACGCCCGGCATCACCTCGATCGACCGCACCGTGATCAATGCTTGGAAAGACCCGCGCGTGGCCAACGCGGTTCGCGCCACCGGGCGCAAGAAGCTCTTGATCGCAGGCCTGTGGACCGACAACTGTGTGATGTTGCCAGCGCTGAGCGCGCTGGCCGAAGGCTTCGAGGTATACGTCGTCACCGATGCCAGTGGCGACTACAACGCCACCTCGCACGAGCGCGCGGTGCAGCGCCTGGTGCAGGCAGGCGCAGTGCCCATCACCTGGCTGCCGGCGGTCCTTGAATGGCAGGGCGACTGGGCGCGCCAGAGCACGGCCGCTGCGGTCAACCAGATCTTCCGCGAGCACGCTGCGTCGCTGAGCGTGGGCGCGCAATACCGGCAGGAAACCGTTCCGCAGAAATAGACTCTTGCGGGGCATTCGGCTGCCCAGGTGTCGGCGCCGATCCAAATCTGACCCACCGCGCCGATCCAATATTGACCCGGGGATGGATGCCGACCGTGTGATGGTCGGCTGTGTCTGTGGTCCCACCGACAGGAATCGAACCTGTATCTGCCGCTTAGGAGGCAGCCGTTCTATCCGTTGAACTACGGCGGGACGCGGCGCGGATTTTCACACGCCCCCTCGCGTGCGCTGAGTTAACGTGCAGCCGCATGAAAACACCGCGACCCGCGGCGCGAGCCGATAGACACCCGTGAGACGGCCGGCGCAACTCGTCTATGGCGCCGAGGACGTGCCGCCATCGGCGGTGATGCTGCTCAGCGGCTTGCAGCATGTGGTCGTGGTGACCATGTTCTTCGTCTACCCGCTCATCGTCATGCGCGAGGCCGGCATCGCGGCGCTGCAGGTCGCCGATATCTTGCGCGTTGGCATGCTGGTGCTGGCGCTGGGTACGCTGGTGCAGGCGTTGCCGATCGGGCCGGTGGGCAGTCGCTTGCTGGCGCCGGTCAACTTCACCGCTTTGTATTTCCCGGCGTCACTGCTGGCGGTGAAGGCAGGCGGGATGCCGCTGGTGTGGGGCATGACGGTGTTTGCCGGCGTTTTGCAGTTGGGGCTGGCGGTGGTGTGGAGCCGCCTGCGCGCTTTCGTGCCGCCCGAGATGGGCGGGCTGGTCGGCTTGCTGGTGGGTGCCACCATCGCGCTGGCCGCCTTGCGCACGCTGGCAGGGCATGGCGTGGTGGGTGCGGTGTCGGGGAGTGACGTGGCGATCATGGCCGCCAGCCTGGCCACGATGATCGGCCTGAATGTGTGGAGTCGGGGCACCCCGCGCATGTTTTGTGTGCTGATCGGGTTGGTCGTCGGCTATGCGGCAGCCGCACTTGCCGGCGATCTGAGCGCAGCCGACTGGGCACGGGTGAGCGCACAGCCGCTGTTGGCCTGGCCGGCTCTGACGTGGGCCGAAATGACTTTCGATGTGTCGATGGTGGTGCCGTTCGCGGTCACGGCCGTGGCCGCCACGCTCAGCAGCGCAGCGGACTTTGCCGACCGGCACCGCTACCGCCAGACACAGCTACACAAATGTGCACGCTCGCTCATTCGGCGAGGATGTGTATGCGTACGACACAGTCACCGGTACCCTTTTTCTTCCAGACCCGACGCTCGGCGCGACTGATTTCGTGATCATCACCAGAGGCTCGCGACCCACCCGATTGATCGGCACTCAGGGCGAGGCACTGCTCACCCGCTCCCAGATCTTGCGTCGCACGTAATCGCCGTCCGCGCGCGCTTCGCGGTTGGTAAAGGTGAGGGTACGCCCTTCAGCATCACCTGCTGCGCGTAATGCTTGCCGCTCTGTGCGGGGATCAGCGCCGCATCCACGTGATGCGTTACGGAACTGCTGGGCACATCGAGTTCCCAGCGCTCGAAATACGCATAAAAGTCGAAAGCGGACCGTAGCAGAGGGGGTCATTTCGTCTTGAGAAACTGCGCCATGATGAAGAAGGCTCAGGCGAGAGCGGACCTTAGCCACAGAGCCGAAAGCCGACCTTCCCCTTTGGCCCATTCCGCGAAACGGCACCGCCGGTTCGCTGAATGACGGCACCACGCTGTCGACCCGGCAGCGAAACGACCCGGCAACGAAACTGGTGGCGCGACTGCCTTCCGAGTATGGTGAAGCTTCAAGCCGTTTCGCCGGGCTGGCGATCGGGGCTTAGGTTTCACCGCTGGGGGGCTGGAGATGCGCTTGAGGATGATGGCGGCAGGCGCGTGCGCCTGGCTTGTGGCCAGTGCGGCCGCAGGCCAGACGGCCTCACCCTGGTCCGGCAGTCTGGGGCTCACCTCAGACTCCGTGCGGCGCGGCACGACGCAGGGTCAGGACGACATCGAGGGCATCGGCAGTCTGGAATACACCCGCGGCTCGCTCTACGCAGGAACCGCCGCCAACACCGCCGCCGTTGGCGACAGCGACTATGAGGTTGATCTCTACGTCGGCTATCAACCCACTGCCGCCGGCTGGGACTGGGACCTGAACGCAAAACGGATCAGCTATTTCGGCGGCTCGGGAGACATCGACCACTGGGAGTTCTACGCCCAAGGCACCCGCTCGATCGGCCCTGTTACCGTCGTCGCTCTGGTTGGCGGCTCGCCCGACTACGAAGGCGCAGCCGACGAAGCCGTTTGGGCCAACGCCAATATAGCTTACGCCCTGACCTCGAAGCTCTCGGCCGACATCGGTGGCGGCATGCAGGATCAGCGTGGCTTGTACGACTACGAATGGTGGCAGGCCGGCATCACCTATGCCTTCACCTCGTCCGTCAGTGCAGACCTGCACTGGTACGACACGAATAATGCCGATGCCTTAGGCGAAAGCGGCGACGGGCAGCTGGTCGCGGCGGTGAGCTGGGCCTTCTAGGGGCACAGGCAGGGTGCCTTGATAGCTTGGCCGTTTGTCTGCATTCGACATATGGCGTTGGGGGAAACAGCGTGAAATCAGTGGTAACCCAACCAAGTGGTCTCCTTGCGCGAAACCGGCCCGGTCCATGGTAGGACGGTGCCCGAGTCGGTTGCTGGATCGTCAGCCGATACGGTGAATGCGCGACACTGAAGCAGAGGTATCGAAAGAGTCGGGAGCCGACCAGGACAGTTCGGCCGAAAGCGGACCTCGCAGCTGCCAGCCTCGACCGTGAAAGTCGTCTTTCTACCGCTGGGGTAATACCCGGTTCTGGTGCAACGCAGACCTCGGGAGATCGCCGAACTCGACCGGTTGATGGCGCTGGACCCGGAGAACGTCGAATACCGTACGCTCCACGCAACAGCCACGGTCGGCCTCGGGGAACACGAGGCGGCGATCCGGGGCTTTCAGGATGCGCTGAAGGACACCCCGCCGCGATCACAGCACGCCGCCGACCTCCAATTGTCGATCGCGCATTCGCTGAAGACGCTGGGACGCCGCGCCGAAGGCACACTGCACCGGCGAACTCCTGGCGGCGCGGCGGGGATGGGGTGCACCGGATGCCGATCCGATCTTCATCCTCGGTCTGCCGCGTGCCGGTTCGACGCTGCTCGAGCAGATCCTCGCCTCGCACTCCGCGATCGAAGGTACGCAGGAGCTGGCGGGCATTCCGCGCATTGCACTCACCCTGCAGGGCTACGACCCGGACTTCGCGAATCCACGATATCCCGCCTGCCTGGCCAATTTGGAGCAAGAACACGTGCAGGCTCTGGGTCGGAAGTACCTTGACGACACGCGCGTGTACCGCAAGACGGCCAAACCGATCTTCCTCGAGTTGCCATTCGAGGCTGCGTGCCTCGATTATCACCAGAACGTGCGCAGCGTCCGCACGGCCAGTTCCGAGCAGGTTCGTCAGCCGATCTATCGCGAAGGACTGGAGCAATGGCGCCACTACGAGCCATGGCTCGGCGAACTCAAGGAGAAACTCGGCGATGCGGTAGTCCGCTATCGTGACCCGTCGCCGGGGTGAGGAGCCGTTGCGTTCACCGCTCGATCGCCGTGCGCCAACATGCTCAAGGCGCAGCCCCTGGCAAGTAGAGCCCATGGCGAAGCTGCTGCGCGATGTCGCACGTGGCACACGGAGCGGCGAGCGACTTTATGTGCCACCGCCGCGGTCGGAGTCCACCCGAAAGCTTAAACTGAGCAAGGAGCTGGGTAAGGCTTCGCCGGTATTCAGGCGAGCAAGACGCAATCAGGAGCAGGGTTTTGGATACTTTCAGGCCGTGGCGGTTTTGTGTAGCGCCGATGATGGATTGGACCGACCGGCACTGTCGGTTCTTCCTACGCCTGATCTCGCGCCACGCACGGCTTTACACCGAGATGGTCACCAGCGCGGCCATCGTGCACGGCGACCGCGAACGGCTGCTCGGTTTCGATGGATTCGAGCACCCCGTAGCCCTGCAGCTTGGCGGCTCAGACCCGCGCGAACTTGCCGAAAGCGCGCAGATCGGTGAGCAGTACGGCTACGACGAGATCAACCTGAACTGCGGCTGCCCCTCCGATCGCGTGCAGTCGGGACGCTTCGGTGCCTGCCTGATGGGCGAGCCGGCACTGGTCGCCCGCTGCGTGGTGGCCATGCGCTCGGCGGTGTCGGTACCGGTCACGGTAAAGTGCCGCATCGGCATCGACGACCGCGATTCCTACGAGGAACTGCATGAATTCGTGCGACAGATCCGGGACGCTGGCATCGACGCGCTGGTGGTGCACGCGCGCAAGGCGATCCTGCAGGGACTGAGCCCCAAGGAAAATCGCGACATCCCGCCCCTGGTCTACCCCACCGTCTACCGGCTGAAGGCCGATTTCCCGCAACTGCCCATCGTGATCAACGGGGGTATGTCGACGCTAGTACAGTGCAAGGAACACCTCTCGCAGGTCGATGGCGTCATGCTCGGTCGCACGGCCTATCACGAACCCTGGCTACTGGCGGGCGTGGATCAGGGGCTCTTCGGTGACGATCACCCGGTGCCGTCGAGGCACGAGGTGCTGGAATCCTTCATGCCATATGTGGAGCGGCAACTAGCGGCAGGCGTACGCCTGAACGCGATGAGCCGACACCTGCTGGGGTTGTTCCACGGCACCCCGGGCGGCAGGTTGTACCGGCGGTACATAGCGGAAAATGCCTACAAACGCGACGCCGGCTGCAACGTGCTGCGCGACGCCGCCGAGCTCGTTTCCGCCTGACGACCCGACCGTGCCTGCAATCAGGCGGCCTCAGAACTCCTCGTCCTCGAATTCGTCATCGAAGCTGGGCTCGGCCACCTTGCCGCCCTGCAGGAACTGGCGGCGCTGCATGTAGAGGTTGCGCAGGAATGTGTAACGGTCACCGGTGATGAGCTCCTCGGCTTCCAGCAAGCCGGCGCGTGAATCCACGATATCCAGCGCACGCAAGGGTATTTCGACCTCGGCGCTAAGGTACGTCAGCGGGTAGTCATACACGTCCACCGCCTGCCCCACGGCATCCCGGACGCTGCTCGGGCCGAGGAAAGGCAACATCAAATACGGCCCGGAACCCACACCCCAACGACCGAGCGTCAGTCCGAAATCCGTTTCTTTCTGTTCGATGCCGAGTTTGCTGGCGACATCGAAAATGCCGAAAAGACCGAGCGTGGTGTTCACAATGAAGCGCCCGGCATCCTCTGCAGCATCGTGGGGCCTGGCCTGCGCCGCATGGTTGATGAACGACGGCACTTCGCGCAGATTGGCAAAAAAATTGGTGACACCCGTATCAATGGGTTCCGGGGTTATCGCCTGGTAGCCCTTGGCAGCAGGTTTCAGGAAGTAGCCGTCGAGGAATTCATTGAAGACGAAGGTCTTGCGATTAAGGCCTTCCCACGGATCGCGGACAGCCTCCGCAGCATCGACCACGCCGGGGAGCAGTACGCCACACAGGGCACCAAGAGTCATCAGGGATCTGAACGCGCGCATCACCCGCTCCAACAGCACCAGAAAAAGGAGGTAGAGACTAGCACAGCCTGCCGGCCCCTCACCCGATGTACGACCCGCGCCGCCCCTACTGCTCGCGCAGCCAGGCAAGCAACTGGGGAAAGTGATCCTGCTCGGCATCCGGGTGGAGCAGCATGCCGGTATGGGTGTAGTCCTGCAGGTTCCCCTCGGCGCGCCCCAAAACCATCAGCCGTCCGTCGTGAGTTCCCAGTTCGTGCATGAAATCGCGCACATCCTCGGGGGCACCGAAGGCGCGGTCGGCGGCAGCGGCAAAGTACAGGCTGCGCAGCCAGCTGCGCTGTTGCAGCGCCGCGCCAAAATCAAAGCCGTCATCGGTGTCGACCCATTGCTCGCTGCGCGACCAGGCAAGGCCGTCCTGGAAGCAGCGTGCCGATTCCCGCGCAGTCCCCAAGCCCAGCTTGGGTGCCGGCAGATAGCCCTCGAAAGCCACGGCCAGCCGCCCGATCCGGTTCCAGAGAAAATCGATGGAGACGCGCCGCCGCCATCCGGGCGCCCGGACCTGCCGGCGCGCCGCGAAATGCACCAACTGCCGCACATCCAGCCCCTGCGGACCGGCACGCAGGATCGCCGCTACCGCCAGCACACCGCCCATCGAATGCGTGATCCAGGTCTGGGCCTGGCCTCCGGACATCCGGCTTACCGTGGCCGCGAGCGCGGGAATGTCGGCGGCGGCGAGCTCATGGAAGCCGAAGGTGCTTTTCTGGTCGATAGCAGGCCAGCTCTTGCCCTTGCCTCGCAGATCCGGGACGAACACCTCGTAGCCGTTCCGCGCCAGCCAGCAGCCCAGGCCGCGACCGGAATGCGAGTAGAAGATATGACCGTCCTCGGCCGCGCCGTGCAGCAACAGGACGGGCGGCGCGACGCCACTGCTCCCGCTGTAGAGGTGTCGCACGTGCAGCTGCACGGAACTGCTGACCGACACCATGAGGGATTCTTGCAACACCGCATCGGACATTGGCTAGAGGGCCTCGTAGCGCCACTGGACACGCGAGCCACGGATTGTAGATGCTGCCCACCGCACCGGAGGTGTTTTCTTGAGTACTGCCGGTGAAATCCCCGCGAGCCCGATCGGAGCCTCAGGGGTTGCGCGGCAGCGCTGAGCAACGAGGGCGTCTAGGCCAGCACGGAGACTTCGATGGCAGGTGGATGGGCGCGCGATGGCGCGGTACAGGATCAGATCGACGCCAGCGTGGAGGACGCCGTGCTCCGCGCCCGTAGCCGGCTGCCACAGGGACCGGGACGCAGCGACTGTGCCGAGTGCGGCAACGCCATCCCCGAGGCGCGCCGCGCCGCCGTGCCGGGCGCTCGCCTGTGCCTTGCCTGCCAGCAGGAAGAAGACCACGAACAGGCCACCTTTGCGGGCTATAACCGTCGTGGCAGCAAGGACAGCCAGCTGCGCTGAGACGATCAGCGCGGCAGTTCTTCCCAGAGCTTGTCGAGCCGCTTGCGCGAGACCGGCCCCACGGTGCCGAGCTGCTGGGCGAACAGCGAAATGCGGTACTCCTCGATCATCCAGCGGTATTCCGCCACCACGTCCGCGTCCGGATCTGCCGTGGGGTTGCGCGTGCGCCAGCTGTCGAGCCGCTCCTGCAGGACGGCAAGCTCGCGCACACAGTCGCGGTCCTTGACGAGACGCCCGCCGAGTTTCTCGATGCGCGCATCGATCGCCCGCAGATAGACCGGGATGCGCTCGCGCCAGCGTGGCGGCACGCGCACCAGGAAATCGGGGCGTACGAGTCGCGCGAGTTGCGCCTCGATGTCGGTGCGGGCGTCCTCGAAGCCGGGCTTCTGCAATGCCTCGCGGCGCGCCAGCACGGACTGGAAAGCGCTTGCCACCTCGCCCAGCAGCGCCTCCATCTGCCGCGCGCACCCCGTCAGCGTCGCCTTGCATTCGGCCTCGATCGACGCAAAGCGGGCCGGATCACGTACCCCGAGCGCGTCCGCGGGCAAGCAGCCGTCCACCGCGGCAAGCAGGATGTCCTCGATCAGCGCATCGCGTCCGAAGCGCGAACCGAGCACTAGCAGGCTCCGCGTATCACGGAGCAGATTGCGGCGCAGCCACGCTGCCTCCTGAGTGCAGGCGATCAGCAGCAGTCGGCGCAGGCCCGCCCGGTGAACCCTCGCAGCTTCGACGGCATCCGCGAGTGTTTCGACACGCACGGTATCACCGGCGTCACGCACCACCGGAAAGCCGGGCAGATCAAGCCCCACGCCCTTCACCCGCACGGTGTCGGGCAGCGCACCGAAGCTCCACCGCGTGATGCCGCTCTGCCCCAGTTGCTGGGGTGCCGCGCGCTTCACCTCGCCACGCGAGCGCTCGACAAAATCGCGCCTTATGGCGTCGATATCGCGTCCTTCCGCCACGATCTCGCCGCTTGCGGCCACCAGGCGCAGGTTCATGCGATAGAAGGGATCGAGTGATGCCTCGTCCCACGCCTCACGCGGAATCACGACCCCACGCAGGTCCTTCAGCACCGCTCCCAACACCTCGCAGAGCGGCTGATCCGCGCGCGCTATGCGTCCGAGCGCGGCATCCACGGTATCGGGCACCGGCACCAGCGGGCGGCGGTGCTGTTTGGGCAGGGCCTTGAACAGCGCGATGATCTTGTCGCGCAGCAAACCCGGCACCAGCCACCCGGGCAGATGACGCGGAAAACGCTCGAGCAGTGCGAGCGGCAGCACCGCCGTGACCCCATCGGCCGCGTGACCTGGCTCATAGCGGTAGACCAGCGGGACGCGCATGCCTTCCCAGTCGAGAGCGTCCGGGAACTGCGCCATGCCGGGCTCGGTGCCGGCGTTGCGCAGCAGCAGTTCGCGCGGCATGCACAGAGCCTCGCGGTGGCGCGGCAGTTCAGCGCGCAGCCATTTCTCGAGCGAGGGGTGGTCGCAGACCGCGGCCGGCAGGCGCTCGTCGTAGAAAGCGTAGAGCACCTTGTCTTCGACCAGCAGGTCCCGGCGGCGCCCGCGGGATTCGAGCTCCTCGATCTCGGCGAGCAGCGCCCGGTTGTGCTGCCAGAAACGCTGCGTGCTGCGGTAATCACCCTCGACCAGCGCCGCCTGGATGAAGATCCTGCGCGCCTCCACGGGATCGATTTTCGCGTAATCGATGCTGCGTGCATCGGACACCAGGAGCCCCAGCAGCCGCACCCGCTCGGTGGCGAGCACCTTGCCCGCGCGCGCGGCCCAGTGCGGCTCATGATGCTCGCGCTTCACCAGCGGATCGGCCCAGGGAAACACCCATTCGGGCTTGATCACCGCCGCGTGACGCCCATAGAGACGCGTCGTCTCGACCAACTCCGCGCACACCAGCCACTTCGGCTGCTTGCGGAACAGCGCGGAGCCCGGATGCACCGCGAAGCGACGCCCCCGAACGCCCTCGTAATCGCGCTCCTCGGTGCGGGTGCCGATGTGCGTCAGCATGCCCGCGAGAATGGCGCGATGCAGCGTCTCGTCGGTCGCAGGCTCGGTGTTCTCGCGCAAGCCGAGCTCGCGGCTTAGCAGCCGAAGCTGCAGGTGGATATCGCGCCACTCACGCATGCGCAGATACGAGAGGAACTCACGCTGACAGAGCCGCCGCCACGCGCTTGCGGAGAGCGCCTGGCGCTGCTCCTCGCCATAGCGCCAGAGATTCAGCATGGCGATGAAATCGGAGGTCTCGCAGGCGAATCGGCGGTGACTCTGGTCGGCGGCCTGTTGCTTTTCGGCCGGGCGCTCGCGCGGATCCTGGATGCTGAGAAGGCTCGCAATCACCAGCATTTCAGCAAGTGCGCCTGCCTCAGCGGCGGCGAGCAGCATGCGCCCGATGCGGGGATCTACCGGCAGCCGCGCGAGCCGCCGCCCCACGCCGGTGAGTTTGCGCCCGTCAATGGCGCCGAGTTCCTCGAGCAGGCGGATGCCGTCGTTCACCTGCCGCTCGTCCGGCGGCTCGAGGAACGGGAAGCGCATGACCTCGCCAAGGCCGAGCGCCTGCATCTGCAGCACCACCGAGGCCAGGTTGGTGCGTCGGATCTCGGGATCCGTGAAGGCCGGGCGGCTGGCGAAATCGTCTTCCGCGAAGAGCCGCACGCAGATGCCGTCACTCAGGCGCCCGCAACGCCCCTTGCGCTGGTCGGCGCTGGCGCGGGATATCGGCTCGATCGGCAGGCGCTGCACCTTGGAGCGCACGCTGTAGCGGCTCAAACGCGCGAGCCCCGGATCGATCACATAGCGGATGCCGGGCACCGTGAGCGAGGTTTCGGCCACGTTGGTCGCGAGCACCACACGGCGGCCCGTGCGCGCACCCGGGCGCAGCACCTTCGCCTGCTCGGGCTGCGGCAGCCTCGAGTAGAGCGGCAGCACCTCGAGATTGGGAATCTGCGCATGCCGCAGCGCAAGCGCCGTCTCGCGGATATCGCGCTCTCCGGCGTGGAACACCAGCACGTCCCCGCGTCCGGCATGCGGCGTGTCGCGCTCGTGGGCGATCAGCTCCTGCAGCGCACCCACGATCGCCTGCGGGATATCGGCGTCGTCTTCGGGCGGCGGACGGTACCAGACATCGACCGGGTAGGTACGCCCGGAGACCTCGATCACCGGGGCGCCGCGAAAGTGCTGCGAGAAGCGCTCGACATCGATGGTAGCTGAGGTGATGACGAGCTTCAGGTCCGGGCGCTCGGGCAACAGCCGCGTGAGGTAACCGAGCAGAAAGTCGATATTCAGGCTGCGCTCGTGGGCCTCGTCGATGATCAGGGTGTCGTAACGGCGCAGCTTGCGATCGCGCGGGATCTCGGCGAGCAGAATGCCGTCGGTCATCAGCTTGATCAGGGTGTCGGGGGTGGAGCGGTCCTGAAAGCGCACCTGTGCCGCGACGCGCGCATCACCCGTGGTGCCCAGCTCCTCGGCAAGCCGTGCCGCCACCGCCTGTGCCGCGATGCGGCGTGGCTGGGTGTGGCCGATCATGCCGTGTATGCCGCGCCCGAGCTCGAGGCAGATCTTGGGCAGCTGCGTGGTCTTTCCCGAGCCGGTATCGCCCGCGAGGATCAGCACCTGGTGCGCCGCGAGCGCCTCCAGGATCCGCTCGCGTGCCTGCGTGACCGGCAACTCCTCGGGGTAGTGGATATGTGCGGGCACGAGGGCGCGACGGCGCTCGAGCCGATCGGGCCCGGCGGGCAACCCGTTGGCATCACTGGCGGTCATGGGGCTCAGGCGTCGCGCAGTTCGCGCCGCAGGATCTTGCCCACGTTCGACGTGGGCGGCGTGTCGCAGAACACGAACTGCCGCGTCACCTTGTGCCCGGTGAGGTTGGCGCGGCAGTGCCCGGCAAGCGGATCACGGCGCACCCCAAACACGCGCAACGCCTCGCCCGTGCGCAACCATCCTTCGGCATCGAGCACCAGGGCGGTCTCCGCGGGGCGCTGCCAGTAGCCCCGCATCACCTGCGGGATGCCGGCAAGGCGCAGCGTCGGCTCGACAAGAGACTGGACACTCATGCGGGACTCCGACGAGCAGTGATGGTTGCGGGCGCGCAGAACTCTACCCAAGATGCTTCGGCACTGGCAATCTGCCGCCGACCCCGACAGCCCCGGAGCCCGTCATGCCGCAACTCGAAAGTTTCACCTTCGAGGAACTCGAAATCGGCCACACCGCCCACTACATCCGCACGATCACGGAGGAATCGGTGAGGCTGTTCGCGGCGGCATCCGGCGACGTGAACCCCGTGCACCTCGATCAGGACTTCGCGGCGAGCACGCCTTTCAAGGGACCCATCGCGCACGGCATGCTGACGGCCGGACTCATCTCGGCGGCCATAGCCACCGTGATGCCGGGGCCGGGCGTGATCTACGTGGGCCAAGAGTTGCGCTTCGACCGTCCGGTGCGGATCGGCGACACCATCACGGTAGAGCTCAGGGTGCTCGAGAAGTTGCCGGAAAAAAAACAGCTCAGACTGCAGACCACCGCACGCAACCAGAACGGCAAGACGGTGGTGTCGGGCGTGGCGACGGTGCTGCCGCCCGCGCAGAAGCTCATGATCGAGCGCCCGCCGGAGCCGCAGTTCACGCCGGCCTGAGTGGCTCGATCAACCCGCGGCAGCCTCGGGCGGCTTCTGGCGGAACTGCTCGGGGTCGAGGAACTGGAGTTTGAGCGTGGTGATGCCCGGCTCCGGCTTGTCGACACCGAGCATCAGGACGTTGACCGTTCCTTCCTCGTTGACGATCGACGGAATGCTGAAGAGGATCTGCCCGGTCTCCTCGCTCGCAAAGACCGGGATGTCCATCTTGAGGCGCAGTCGCTCGGCGATACGCCCGAGCAGTTGCTCCAAAGAGCGCCGGAACACCGGGAAGCCAACCTTGCCGCGAAACTCGGTGTGGTCGAGCGTCACGCGGAACAGCACCTCACCGCGTCCCTCGGAACTCATTGTTGCCAGATCAAGAGGCGAGCCGCCCTGGATCCGCGCGAAGTGCCGCTTGGCCTGCGCGCGCGAGGCGCGGATGAACGCCGCGTGCAGCAGGTTGGCCGCGGCATTCAGGAAGCGCGGCGTGTCCATCGTGAGGGAATTGGTCTCGGACATCGGGATTCGCTCGAGCGCAGGCTGAAGGCCGCGAAGCGTAGCCCAAAGGCGGCGCTCGGTGCCAGTGCGCGGCAAGCCAAAGGCGCTACAGATAGGGCGAGAAGATCCAGAAGAAGGCATCCCGCAGGCGTTGCGCCAGCCCCCGACGCCGCCATTGTTCCAGGCTCAACACACTGGAACGGGCGAGACTCGCGGCGAAATGGGCCGCCAGCCGGCGACCCCCGGCCTGATCGTAGACCTCCACGGCCATCTCGAAATTGAGCCGCAGGCTGCGCGGGTCGAGGTTGGAGGAGCCGGCGTGCGCGTAGTAATCATCGACCAGGAAAAACTTGGTATGCACGAAAGGCCCGCGGAAGAACCCGACCCGCACGCCTGCCTCCAGCAGTTCGCCGAGCGAGTGCGTGGCGGCCCAGCTCATGAAGCCGAAGTTGTTGCTCGCCGGCAGTATCACCGTCACCTCAACGCCGCGCAGCGCCGCGGTCTGCAGCGCTACCGTGAGCTCGCGCGGGGGCAGGAAATACGGCGTCATGATCTTGATGCTGGCGCGGGCGAGCGCGATCGCACCCACCAGCACCCACAGCAGCTTGTCGAGGTCCTCATTGGGGCCATCCACGATGACCCGGCACTCCGCATCGCCCACCGGCAGGGGATGCGCGTCCGGGGCCTCGGGTACCGCACCGCCGCAAAACGCCCAGTCGGCACGAAACACGGCGTCGATCTGCTGCACCACGGGCCCCAGCACCCGGAAGTGCATATCGAGCACCCGGGGCGGCTGCCCGTCGGCCTGCGAACGGTGCTTGTTGCGGATGTTCATGCCGCCGGTGAAGGCTTCCTGCCCGTCGATCACGAGGATCTTGCGGTGATTGCGCAGATTGACACCGAGCGCGGGTGGAAAGAGCCTGAGCGGCAAGAAGCGGCGCAACTCGATGCCCGCCTCCTCGAGTGCGGCCCCGACGCGGGGAAAGCCATAGAGCTCGCCGAAACCATCGAGCATCACCCGCACCTGCACCCCCCGCGCCCGCGCCGCAGCCAGCGCGGCAACGAACTCGGCACCCACCCCGTGGGAGTCGAAAATGTAACTCGCCAGGTGCACGAAATGCCGCGCTGCGCCGATCGCCGCGAGCATCGCTGGATAGGCTTCGTCGCCATTCAGCAGCGGCTCCACCGCGTTGCCCGCAAGCAGCGCGTTACCGCTGGCGGCACGCCCGAGGTAGGCGAGGTTGCGGTACTCGGACGCGATCAGGTGCTCGGCATCGGCGGATTCCAAGGCCAGGCGCTCGCCCGACTGGCTGGTCTCGGCAGGCGCCTGCAGCCGGCGCGCGCGGGTGCGGATGCGGTTCTTGCCGATGGCGAGGTACGCGAGCAGCCCGGCAAAGGGAATAAACAGGCAGATCGCCACCCAGGCCGCGGCGCTGCGCGGATCGCGGCTGTTCAGCAGGGCGTGCGCGGCACCATAGAGGCCGCCCGCAAGACTGAGCGCGGAAATCAGGAGGTAAAAAAGTGTATCCGCTGCCATCGCCATCCGGTCTCAGGCGCCCGGGCGCGCTTGCATTGCTAGACTCCGGTTCATGACCACCGACACCCCGCAGCTACCCTCGCCCGTGACGAGCGGATCAGCCCCGCTCCGCGGCGCCCACGAGCCCGCGTGGCTCGATGACGGCACACCGTACTCGGCAGAGCACGGGGACGTCTACTACACGCGCGGCGAGGGTCTGTCCGAGTCACGCCACGTGTTTCTCGAGCATAACGCCCTGGCGCGGCGCTGGGCAGCCTTGCCGGACGATCCTGCCACACTCTTCGTGATCAGCGAGACCGGCTTCGGGACCGGGCTCAATTTCCTGCTGGCCCGTCAACTGTGGAGCGCCTGCGCACCGCCGCGCGCGCGGCTGCTGTTCCGCAGCCTCGAGGTCAGCCCGCTCAGCGCGACGGCGCTGGAACGCGCGCTCGCGGCATGGCCCGAACTCGCGGTAGAAGCCGGCGAGTTGCTCGGCGCCTGGCCCCCGGCGCTCGAGGGCCTGCATCACTTGGAGTTCGGCGACGGGCGCGTGCAACTGCAGCTCTACCTGGGCGAGGCCGCCGACGCACTGGCGGATTTTTCCGACACCGCGCCGGGTGCTACGGTGGATGCCTGGTTCCTCGACGGCTTCGCACCGGCGTGCAATCCCGCCATGTGGCAGCCGGAGATCCTGCGTCGCATCGGCGCGCTGACCCGAGCCGGCGGCACGCTGGCCACCTTCACCGCCGCCGCTGCGGTGCGCGAAGGACTGACAGACGCCGGGTTCACCGTGAACAAGGTCCCGGGCTTCGGCCGCAAGCGCGACATGATCGCCGCCACGCGCAGCGACGCACCCGTCACCTCCGACGAGCCTCGACTGCACGCAACGCCCTGGCACCGCAGCGCCGCCTCGCGCCCCGCCGATCGCACCGCCGTGGTGATCGGCGCCGGCATCGCCGGCTGTACCGCCGCGCGCGCACTCGCCACGCGCGGCTGGCAGGTGAACGTGCTGGAGGCCGAAGACAGCGCTGCTGCGGGGGCTTCGGGAAATCCGCAGGGCATCCTGTTCACACACTTGCAGGGGGCGGATTCCCCGCAGGGCGAATTCACCCTGGCGAGCTACCTGTACGCCACGCGCTATCACGCGGCGCTGCTCGCTAACGAACCTGCCGCTATGGCGCGCTGCGGGCTACTGCAGCTCTGTGAGCCCGGCACCGAGGAGAGCTTCGCGAAACTGCGCGCACGCTACGCGCAACTCGCACCGCTGGTGCGCTTTCTGGATATCGACGAGGCCTCGTCGATCGCCGGCGTTGCACTGAACGGGCCGGCGGCATTCCTGCCGGCCGCGGGCTGGATCGATCCCCGCCGCGCCTGCGCGCAGGCCCTCGCCCACCCCTCGATACGCCTGCACTCGGGCGCCCGCGTCACCAGCCTGGAGCGCCACTCCGGACTCTGGCAGATCGCCTGTGATGACGGTCGCGAATTCGCCGCGCCCGTGGTGGTGCTGGCTAATGCGCGGGCCGCCACGACCTTACTCCCAGCGGAGATCGCGAATCTCCACGGCATTCGCGGGCAAGTGACTCTCTTGCCGGCGCGGTCCCTGCCTGCCGAGCCGCGCGCCGTGGTGTGTGGCGACGGTTATCTGGTACCGCCCGCAGGCGGCATTGCCTGCTGTGGCGCCAGTTTCCTGCGTGGCGTGGCGACAGGGCCCGCCACGCAGGCCGAGCAGCAGGAGAATCTCGGCCGCGTGGCAGCGCTGCTGCGCGACTTCACTCCGGGCAGCGTCGACCCGGACACACTTGGCGCCCGGGTCGCAGAGCGCTGCGCGAGCCCCGACCGGCTGCCGCTGGCAGGCCGGGTGCCAGATGTCGCGGCATTTACCGCACGCTTCGCGGGATTAGGTGACAACGCCAGGCGCCCGATCCCGCTGCCCGGCACCTACCTGCCCGGGCTTGCGTTAAGCATCGCCCACGGCTCACGCGGCCTGACCAGTGCGCCGCTGTGCGCCGAGCTGGTGGCCGCCGAACTCTCCGGCGAGCCGCTGCCGGTGAGCAGTCAGGTAGCGCGCGCCGTGGCGCCCGCGCGCTTCCTGGTGCGGCGGATCATCAAGGGCACCACCGCATGAAATTCCCGCTGCCCGCCATCAGCCTCATCATGGCAACGCTCGGCGTCGAACCGCCTGCGCTCGCCTCGGGGCTAGACACCGTCGCCACCCTGCCCTTCACGATCATCGCCAAGCGCGCGCACGATCGCCGGCTTTTCACGCAGGGCATGGCTTTCCACGGCGACCTGCTGGTCGAGAGTGGCGGCAATTACCGCGAGTCGCGCGTCATCGTCCGCAAAACCGATCACCCCTCGCCGCGGGCCGAGCAGCGCCTCCCCGACCGGTGGTTCGGCGAGGGACTCGCCGTGCAGGGCGATCGTGCCGTGGTGCTCACCTGGCGCGAGAACACCGCGCAGGTGCTGTCATTGCCCGGGCTCGAACCACTCTCGCGCTTCCCCTATGAGGGTGAGGGCTGGGGCCTTGCCTGGGACGGCCAGTCATTCATTCAGAGCGACGGCAGCGAGCGCCTGACATGGCGCGACCCCGAGACCTTCGGTGTACAGCACACGATGACGGTGCGCGCAGGCCACGACCCGGTGCCGATGCTGAATGAACTGGAATGGGTGGAGGGACGCCTGCTTGCCAATATCTGGCTCAGCGACTGGATCGTGGTGATCGACCCGGCAACGGGCACGGTGCTCGGCAAGCTCGACCTGGCAGCGCTACTGAACCCCGCCGAGCGCCGGCATGCCGACGTCACCAACGGCATTGCCTGGCAGGCCTCGCAGCGACTCCTGTGGGTGAGCGGCAAGAACTGGCCCTGGATGTTCGCGCTGCGGCTGGAGTTGCCGGCCACCGGCAAGGCATCTGAATAAGGCCTAATGGCGTACGCAGCGGTACCGGCCCATGGCCGCGCACGGCTAGAATCCCAACCGGATACCCCATCGCAAGATACCCGCACCCGTTCCCGGAGCCTGAACACACGCATGAACAGCATCGCCCGCGCCACGCCGCCCGTACGCCCCACCGAGGTCCATCCCGCCTTCGAGTGGATCCGCAGCTCGCCGGTGCCGGCACTGAACATCATGGTCGAGGAGTACCAGCATCGCGTCACGGGCGCACAGCACCTGCACATCGCCGCCGACAACCCGGAAAACGTGTTCCTGGTGGCGCTGCGCACGGTGCCGCAGGATTCCACGGGCGTAGCCCACATCCTCGAGCACACGGCGCTCTGCGGCAGCGAGCGTTACCCGGTGCGCGACCCCTTCTTCATGATGACGCGCCGTTCGCTGAACACCTTCATGAACGCCTTCACCAGCAGCGACTGGACGGCCTACCCTTTCGCCAGCCAGAACCGCAAGGACTTCTTCAACCTGCTCGAGGTCTACCTCGACTCGGTGTTCTTCGCCCGGCTCGATCCCATGGACTTCGCGCAGGAAGGCCACCGCCTCGAATTCGCAGACCCCAAGGACCCCACGAGCGCGCTGGAGTTCAAGGGCGTGGTCTACAACGAAATGAAGGGCGCCATGAGCGCGATCTCCAGCCTGCTCTGGCAGACGCTCACCAAATACCTGTTCCCCAGCACCACCTACCACTACAACAGCGGCGGTGATCCCGAGCACATCCCGGACCTGAGCTACGAGGGGCTGGTGGATTTCTACCGCAGCCACTATCACCCCAGCAACGCGGTGTTCATGAGTTACGGCGACATCCCGGTCACCGAACTCCACGCCCGCTTCGAGGAGCGCGCACTGGCACGCTTCCAACGCCTCGACGTACATATCGCGGTGCCCGACGAGAAGCGTTACTGCGCACCCATCGCAGTGGAAGAGTCCTATGCCTGGGAGGAAGACGAGCCGCCCGAGTCACGCAGCCATATCGTGCTCGGCTGGCTGCTCGGCAAATCGACCTCGCTCGAGGAACTCCTCGAGGCGCACCTGCTGAACGGCGTGCTGCTCGATAACAGCGCCTCGCCCCTGCAGCAGGCGCTGGAGACCACCGAACTCGGCGCCTCGCCCTCGCCACTCTGCGGCATCGAAGACTCCCAGCGCGAGATCGTGTTCAGCTGCGGCCTCGAGGGCAGCGAGCCCGGGCACGCCCAGGCCGTCGAGCGACTGGTGCTCGAGACCCTCGAGCGCGTGGCTACCGAGGGCCTGCCGGTAGAACAGGTGCGCGCCGTGCTGCACCAACTGGAACTCCACCAGCGCGAGATCAGCGGTGATGGCTATCCCTTCGGGCTGCAACTGGGTCTGATGGCGCTCACCGGCGCGATCCACCGCGGCGATCCGGTGGCGGTGCTGGATCTCGAGCCCGTGCTGGAGAAACTCCACCTGCAGATCGAGGATCCCGACTATATCCGTCGCCTGGTGCGCGAACGCCTGCTCGACAACCCGCACCGCGTGCGTCTGGTGATGAATCCCGATGCGGGGCTCGCCGAGCGCCGCCGCAACGCTGAGCGCCGGCGACTCGATGCGATCCGCGCCGCGCTGGGCGAAAGCGATTGCGCGCGCATCGTCGAGACGGCCGCCACGCTCGCGGAGCGCCAGAACAGCACCCCCGACGACAGCTGCCTGCCACGGGTCACCATCGCCGATGTGCCGGCCGCCGTACCGGAGATTCCCTCGGTCAGGCGCAAGGCCGCAGGGCTGCCGCTCACCACCTACACGCGCGGCACCAACGGCCTGGTCTACCAGCAGGTGATCGCCGCGCTGCCGGCGCTGCCGCCGGAGTTGCTGGAACTGCTGCCCTACTACGGCAATTTCCTGAGCGAGGTCGGCAGCGCCGGTCGCGATTACCTGCAGACGCAGTCGCTGGCGGCGGCGGTGAGCGGCGGCATCAATGCCTACAACACGCTACGCGGTGGCGTGAACGACGAGCAGGACACGCAGGGCGTACTCGTGGTGTCCTCGAAGGCGCTGGGACGCAACGCCGAGGCGATGTTCAATCTGGTGCGCGAGACCTTCGCGACACCGCGCTTCGACGAGCACCAGCGCCTGCGCGAACTCGTGAGCCAGATGCGCGCGCGGCGCGACCAGTCGGTGACAGGAAGCGGCCATTCGCTCGCGATGACCGCGGCCGCGGCCGGCATGAGCCCGGCGGCGCGCATCGCCCACGAACTCTCCGGGCTCGAGGGCATCCGCCGCACGCGTGCGCTGGAAAAACGCCTCACCGATGACGGCGAACTCGCCGCCTTCGCCGCGCGGCTCAACGCGCTGCAGACCGCCGTGCTGGGCTCTTCGCGCCGCCTGCTGCTGGTGAGCGACGAGGCACACCTCGAGAGCAGCGTTGGCCTGCTCGAATCCTGCTGGAGCGCGGCGCCAGCCGCAGGCCCCGATGCGCGGCTCGCGCTGGGCGGTGTGCGCGAGGCCGTGCGCGAGATCTGGCAAACCAGCACGCAGGTGAATTTCTGCGCCAAGGCCTACGCCACGGTGCCGGTGGGACATCCGGATGCCGCGGCGCTCACGGTGCTGGGCGGGTTCCTGCGCAACGGTTTTCTGCACCGCGCCATCCGCGAGCAGGGCGGCGCCTATGGGGGCGGTGCGTCGCAGGATTCGGCAGCCAGCTGCTTCCGGTTCTATTCATACCGCGACCCACGCACGGCTGCCACGCTGGCGGACTTCGACGCCTCGCTCGACTGGCTGCAGTCCACCGCACATCTCTACCAGCCGCTTGAAGAGGCAATCCTCGGCGTCATCAGCTCGCTCGACAAACCGGGCTCGCCGGCCGGCGAGGCCAAGAAGCACTTCCACGAGGCGATCTTCGGCCGCGACGAAGCGCAGCGACGCGAATTCCGCGCGCGGGTGCTGGCGGTGACGCTGGAGGATCTGAAACGCGTGGCCGCGCAGTATCTCGATCCCGCGCGTGCGAGCCTTGCCGTGATCACCAGCGCGCCGGGGGCAGAAGCTCTGGCCAAGGACGCACAGGTGGCGGGTGCCACACTGCGCACGCTCTGATATCAACCACACCACAGGGGCCGCGTCATGCGCGAGATCGACTGGTACTTCGATCCGATCTCGCCCTATGCCTACCTGGCCCTCGCCGAGTTGCACACGCTGGCGCCGCTCGCGCGGGTGCGTATGCGGCCCGTGCTGTTCGCGAGGCTGCTCGGGCACTGGGACAACGTGGGGCCCGCCGAAATCCCGCCCAAGCGTGTGTGGACTTATCGCTTCTGTGCCTGGCAGGCCGCGCAGAAAGGCATCCCCTTCATCTGCCCGGCCTCGCATCCCTTCAACCCGCTGCCATGGCTGCGGCTCGCCACCGTGCTGGACGGCGAGGAAAGCGCAGTGCGGCGGATTTTCGAGGCGATCTGGACGACAGGCGAAGACGCCGGAGACGCCCGCCGTGCGCACGCACTGGCGCGTGAACTGGGCGTGGATCCGCTCAGCCTGGAGGACCCCGCCATCAAGGAGCGCCTGCGCGCAGAAACCGATGCCGCTACCGCACGCGGGGTATTTGGTGTGCCCAGCCTGGTGATCGACGGCGAAGTGTTCTGGGGAGCAGATGCGCTGGATTTTGCGCGCGCTTTCCTGCGCGACCCCGACTTGCTGCAGCAGCAGGGGCTGCACCTCGGGGATGTGCCGATAGGCGCCGTGCGCCGAGGGCGCTGATCAGCGCCGGGCCGGGCTGCCCGCCTGCTCGAAGAATGCGAACAGCCCCATGCCCGCCAGCATGGCTGCGACGAAAATCAGGATGCGCGGCTCGAAGGCGCCGCCGCCCTCCCAGGCGCCCGCGCCCAGCGAGGCTAACGCGGGCCCGGGACAAATCCCGGCAAGTGCCCAGCCCACCCCGAAGAGCACCGAACCGAGCACCAGCCGCACGTCGATGTCGCGGCGCGCCGGCACCTGGAATGCCACCGCGAGAACGGGGCTCGCGCGTCGCACCGTGAGCCGGTAGGCGATGGCGTTGACGCCCAGACCCGCCGCCATCACCACCGCGAGCGTGGGATCCCAAGCGCCCGCGATATCCAGAAAGCCCAGCACCTTGGCCGGACTCAGCATGCCGGAGATCGCCAGCCCCAGCCCGAACAGCACACCCACGGCAAGCGCAGCGAGGTTCATGACCCACCCCCCAGCGCGTGTCGCAGCGCGAACACCGTGAGCATGGCGCTCGCCATGAACGTGAGCACCGCGACCAGTGAGCGCGGTGACAGCCGCGCCAGACCACAGATGCCGTGCCCGCTGGTGCAGCCCGAACCCAAACGGGTGCCGAAGCCAACCAGCAAGCCGCCCAGCACCAGCGTAAATGTAGAACTCTCGACCGGCACGGCGAGGGGCGCACCGCTGCAGAGACGCACCAGCAGCGCGCCGAGCATGAGCCCCAGCACGAACAGCAAGCGCCACAGGGCATCACCCGCACGCGGCGGCATCAACCCCCCCACGATGCCGGAGATGCCTGCAATGCGTCCGTTAAGCGCCAGCAGCAGCGCGGCTGCCAGGCCGATCAGCGCGCCCCCGAGAGCACCAGAGAGCGGGGTGAACTCGTGCATGCAACGGACCCCCAGACGGTTGGTGTCAGGAACTCACCCGGCATTGCAGGTGGACCTGAAAATTGAGCGAATTGGAAACCAGACAGGCTTTCTCAGACTTTTCGAGGAGTCGCTCGGCGCGCGCCACATCAGCGCCCGGCGGCACCCGCAGATGCGCCTCGATGTTGATCGCGGTGAAGCGCATGCCAGTGTCGGTCTTCTCCAACACACCCTCGGCGCCACAGTCGATCTCCAGCCACTCGAGTCGCGAGGCCGTGGCGATGGCCCGAAAGCTGAGCACGAAACAATCCGCTACCGCCGCCACGAAGAGTGTCTCCGGTGACCAGTTGCCGGCCGGGCCGTCGAACTCAGGCGGCGGGCTGCTCTGGATGTCCTCAAGCTCCCGCGAACGCAGGGTGACGACTCCGGTGGACGCGGCAAGCGCGTTCACGGTGTAGCGGTGCGGAAAGGGGTGCATGCGTCGTGATCTCCGAGGTCAGGGTTCCAGGGCGCCAAGGCCCTTTTCGTAGCGAGTGTACACGCAGACGGGAACCTCCAGCGTCCCCCAACCACGCGTCGCCGGCCTGATCATGAGCCCTCCGGGCTGGAATGCCACGGGGAAATCCCGCCGTCCACCCGAATGCCAGGAGCTCGCTGCTTGCGGCATCTTGATTCAGGTCAGCGCTTGCTCCCGTTCGAAGAGTTCCAGCTGCGCCGGGTTCGCCTGATCACGCAGATCCACGAAACGCACGCCTACCCCGAGCAGCCGCACCGGCTGGTCACTGCGCCCCAGCGCCTCGCGCAGCAGTTCGAGAAAAGTCGCCTCAACGAGTTCACGCCCCACGCACTCGGCACTGGTCAGCTGGAAGTCGGCGAATTTCAATTTCAGATGGAGCTTGGTCACCAGGTAATCCGAATCCACCCGCCGCAACCGCGAGCGCAGGGTGAGCAGCAACTCGGGCAGCTGTCGCCGGCAGGCGTCCAGCCCGCGCAGATCGTCGCTGTAGGTGCGCTCCACGCTGAGCGATTTCCGCCGCTGCGAGGGCTCTACGGCCCGCTCATCGATCCCCCGGCAGAGCTCGTGGAGCCGCTGGCCGAAGCGTCCGAATTGCTCGGTCAGCTCGAACACCGTGTGCCGGCGCAGCTCCGCGCAGGTCTCCACGCCCATGCGCTGCAGCCGCTCGGCGGTGGCCTTGCCCACGCCGTAGATGCGCTTCACGGGCAAGGCTGCGACAAAGGCGTCGACCTCTTCCGGCAGCACCACGCACTCACCGTCGGGCTTGTTCCAGTCGCTCGCCACCTTGGCCACGAATTTGTTGGGCGCCACGCCGGCCGAAATCGTGATGCCGATCTCGCGGCGCACGCGCTCGCGGATGTCACGGGCAATCAGGGTGGCACTGCCCCGGCAGGCGGTGGACTCCGTGACGTCGAGGAATGCCTCGTCCAGCGAGAGCGGCTCCACGAGATCCGTGTAGTCGTAGAAGATCGCGCGGATCTGGCGCGAGACGGCGCGGTATTTCTCGAAGTTAGGCGGAACGATGAGCAGCCCCGGGCACAGGCGTCGCGCGTGCGCCGAGGGCATGGCCGACCGCACGCCGTAGGTCCGGGCGATGTAGTTGGCGGTGGTGAGCACGCCGCGACGGTCGGCATCGCCACCCACGGCCACCGGCAGATCGGCCATGGAGGGGTCGTCGCGGATCTCCACCGCCGCGAAAAAACAATCGCAGTCGAGGTGGATGATCTTGCGCTGCGGTGCCTGCGGTTCCAGCTGTGACGCCTCAGGGGTGAATGGTGTAGCCTTCGCCGCGCGCCCACCGGCCGGCGCCAACATCCTGCCACAGCAGGCTACCCGCGGAGGATCCAATGAGCACCGATAAAAACGCCCCCTTCACCAAAGCCACGATGGGCATCGTCGATGGCCTGCCGCTCACCGCAAGCAGCGGCGGCATCGAGGACCTGCGTCGCGACATCCAGATGCTGATGGACATGGAAGCGATACGGCAACTGAAGCACCGCTACTTCCGCTGCATCGACACCGCCAACGTGACGGAACTCGCCGAGATCTTCCACGATGACGTGGAAGTGCATTTCGTGGGCGGCACCTATGAGTGGCAACTGAAGGGCAAGGAACAGTACCTCGGCTCCATCGGTGGTGCCTTCCACAACCAGTCGATCGGGCACCACAACGCCCACCACCCCGAAATCCAGATGCTGAGCGCCACCGAGGCCACCGGGATCTGGTACCTGAACGACCACATGTGGCAGCTCGATTCCGGCATCTACACCCGCGGCACCGCGCTCTACTGGGATCGCTACCTGAAGGTCGACGGCAGCTGGCTTATCCGCGAGACCCGCTACCGCCGCATCTACGAGATGAACGGCAAGCCCGACACCAGCATGAAGATTGATTACAGCTATCTGGCGTTGTTCGGCTCGCAGAAGTAAGTCGCAGGACGGCTCGCGCGCATGGCGCGCTCCTACAACGGACGGCAGATTCACTGCGCGTAGGAGCGGGCCACGCCCGCGACATCCGGCTCGCGCGCATGGCGCGCTCCTACAACGGACGGCAGATTCACTGCGCGTAGGAGCGGGCCATGCCCGCGACATCCGGCTCGCGCGCATGGCGCGCTCCTACAACGGACGGCAGATTCACTGCGCGTAGGAGCGGGCCACGCCCGCGACCGAGTTACTCGCAGGCGCTACGCCGCGCCCGGTCGATGCGGCGGACGCGTCCGTCGTTGGCCTCTACCTCGATGCAGTCGTAGCGGTAGCGGTTGTACCAGAGGCCGAAGGTCTTACCCTGGGTCTTCTGCGCATCGACCTTTGCAAAGCCAAGTCCCGCGAGTTTGTCCTCGGCATCCGAGCGCTTGTTGCCCACCAGACCCGTGATCTCGCGCGGCAGCGGCTTGCCCCAGTTGGGATCAGACGGCCCCGGCGTGGGCTTGTTCTGGCGGCAGCGGCCGGCGTCGGTGGGCATGGCATCGCGCACGCGGTCGCTGCGGACCTGCAGCGCGGCGCAGCCACCATCGCGCTCGCTGTAGAAATACTTCACGGTGTCGGCGCCCTGTCCGTCGGTCTTCGCCCAGCGATAACCCCAATCGCGCATGCGCTGCGTGGCGGCATCACCGTGCATGCCGATCAG
Organism: Klebsiella pneumoniae; assembly: GCA_945862145.1. GTDB lineage: Bacteria > Pseudomonadota > Gammaproteobacteria > Pseudomonadales > UBA5518 > UBA5518. The sequence goes on along the minus strand of CAMAXE010000018.1, from coordinate 69,859 downwards.
CGAGCGAAAATCCGGGTAACGGCCCGGGGGATTCTGGCCCGGGTTATAGCCACCGTTCGGTTGGTTCACCGGAGGGCGCGATTGCGGAGGCGGGTAATAACCGTTGTTGGAGTTGTTCGCCGGAGGGCGCGACTGGCCGGAGTTGTAGCCACCGTTGCCCTGTTGCGTGCTCTGCCCGGGCGTCCAGTTGCCTTTGGCCTCCGGCGCGGGAGCAGGAGCGGGAGCAGGAACCGGAGCGGCCTTGTTGCTCACCGTGGCCGCCGCATCGCTTGTCGGCGCGACCTCGCGCGTCTGCGCGCTCGTGCTGCCAGCGGCAATGCCAAGCGCCAACGCCAGAACCATTCCACCCACTGCACCGCTCATCATTTTCATGCGCGCGTCCTCTCAGCTGTGTTGCTTTGTTATCAGCCCGTTCGAGCAAGCGGATGCTAGCAAAGCCGCTCAGCCGGAGGCGAGAGTTGCCTGCCTTGAGGCAATCACGGCCATCAGCGCATGCCACGAGGCCGTGAAGGACGCTGCGCCCTGGCGCTGCAGGTCGGCCGCGAGATGCGCGGCATCCACACCGGCTTGAGCGATCGCACCGAGCACACCTGCCGCCTCCGCACCGTCATCGGGTGCGGCGCCCTGCACGGGGGGCGCGTCGGCCAGCGCCTTCAGCGTGGCTTCGGGCAATGTGTTCACCGTCTGCGCTGCCGCCAGCGTGCGCACGTACAGCGTCGGGGATGCCGTCGGGTCCTTGGTGCCGGTGCTCGCAAACAGCAAACGCTGCTGCGTGCCAAAGCCCTGCCAGCGCGGGGAGCGCTGCAGGCCACGGTAGGAGGCAAGCGCGCTCTGCGCAACCGCGATGCCGAGACGGTTATTCAGTGCAGCAGGCACCTTGCCCACTACCGCGGCGTCCCAGCGACTGACGAACAGCGAGGCTACTGATGCGATGTCCGTGGAGAGTCCCGCGGCGCGGCGGCGCTCGATGCCGCGCGTCCATGCGTCGGCAGCGGCCAGATACTGATCCACCGAGAACAGTAGCGTCACGTTCACCGGCACCCCGGCGAAGATCGCCTCCTCGATGGCGGGGATGCCCTCTGCGGTGCCGGGGATCTTGATGAAAAGATTGGGCCGCGCTGCGCGCGTATGCAGTCGCAGTGCTTCGGTCACGGTGCTGGCCGCGTCGTAGGCAAGCAGCGGCGAGACCTCGAGCGACACCCAGCCATCCACGCCGTCACTCGCCGCGTGCATCGGACCGAAGAGATCGGCGGCGCGCTGCAGGTCATCGACTGCCAGCGTCTCGAAAAGCGCCTCGGGGGTGAGGTCGCGGCCCGCGGCACGGATGGCACCGTCGTAGGCGCCGCTGCCGGTGATGGCTTTCTCGAAAATCGTGGGATTGGAGGTAAGGCCGGTAACCGCGAAATCGCGGATATAGGCGGCGAGTCCACCGCCATCGAGCAGGTCGCGCGTGATGTTGTCGAGCCAGAGGCGTTGGCCCAGTGCGTGGAGTTGTGCCATCGGGGTGGAGGGAGTCATCGATCGGTCTCTTTGGATATCCGGCGACAGGGATGGCATTGCCCGCGGCCGGCTCGCGGGTTTGCTGCACGGAGGATAGCGCCGATATGCTGCGGATGCATTTCACCGCGCCAAGCCGGGAGACCACTACATGCAGTTCCGTAACCGCATCACGCAGATGCTCGGGATCGAGATCCCGGTCATCCAGGCACCCATGGGCTGGATCGCCCGCGCGCCGCTCGCCTCGGCCGTGTCCAACGCCGGCGGCATGGGCATCATCGAGACCTCCTCGGGCGAACTCGACCTGATTCGCGGCGAGATACGCCGCATGCACGAACTCACCGACAAACCCTTCGGCGTGAACATCGCACAGGCCTTCGTGAAGGACCCGGGCATCGCCAACTTCGTGATCGATCAGGGCGTGCGCTTCGTTACCACCTCCGCCGGCAGCCCCGAGCGCTATACCGCGCAATTGAAGGCTGCGGGTCTCACGGTCTTCCACGTCGTGCCCACGCTCAAGGCAGCCATCAAGGCCGTGGAGGCCGGTGTCGACGGACTGGTGGTGGAAGGTGCCGAAGGCGGTGGCTTCAAGAATCCCAAGGACGTAGCCAGCATGGTGCTGCTGCCGCTGGTGTGTTCACGCTTTGATCTGCCGGTGGTGGCGGCGGGCGGTTTCGTAGACGGGCGCTCGATGGTTGCGGCCTTCGCGCTGGGCGCCGAAGCGGTGCAACTCGGCACGCGCATGGTCTCGGCGCTGGAGTCACCCGTTCACGCCAACTGGAAAGAGGCCATCGTGCAGGCCGCAGAAACCGACACCGTGTTTCTCAACCGCTTCCATGGCCCGGCACTGCGCGCGCTGCGCACCGAGCGCACCACCCGGCTCGAGCGCTCGGCAGACAATGTTTTTGGCGATTTCGGCGACAAGCAGGCCTTGTATTTTGGCGGTGACATGGAAGCGGCCGTGCCGCTCACCGGGCAGGTGGCCGGACGCATCGACAGCATCAAACCGGTGGCGCAGATCCTGCGCGAGATCCGCGAGGAATTCTTCGCCACGTTGGGCGGCCTGGCGCGCCAGTATCAGGGCGAATGATCCCAGTCACATGCGTGGCACTCATGTTTTCAACATCAAGGGACCCAGTGCGCACACGCCGTCCGAGCAGAGCAAATGCAGGCTAGCCTGATGAGGTGTGGCTCAACCCGGAAGCTAAAGTCGATTCCGGACAGAAACGAAAGACTGTGTGACTGGCTTACCCGACAACACCGGTGAAATTCGCCATGAACTTCACGCTGCGACCTCGATGAGCACCTCGGGATGGCGCTCGACGATCTTCAAGAGCTGCTTCGCGGCACCAGATGGTTCACGACGTCCTTGCTCCCACTGTTCCAGCGTGCGTTTGGAGACCCCCAGTGCAGCGGCAAACTGCGCCTGCGATAATCCGCTGTTCAGGCGCACACGGACGACTTGGGATTTGGCCTCTACGTTCGTCCGTTTGCCTCCGCCCACTTTGATCTCCCGCACCCCATCCAGCACTTCTTGCCACACGTCGCGTTCGGCTTCGAACTTCGCCAGCGCCTTCCCAGTCAGCCTCTTACCCATCTCGGAATGCCTCTAACAACTGCTTCAGAATATGCGCGGGGACATCCTCGCACCTCGCTTTGGCGTACAGCGCGCGGGCAGGACCCGCTTGAATATGGACGACTCGATGAAGCTGAACATACAGGCAATGTACGCCTTTGGCGTATATCAGGCAAGATGGATACCCGGACACCCAGCAAGGGCCGAAGGATCGAGTTCAGCCGCGGCGGCCGGGGAGCAAAGCGGCGAGACCGGCTTCGGCTGGGGCGTAATTCTTCCCATATGTACGGTGGGCGGTCTTTTTTTGCACCTGCCACCCGACGCGCTCTTAAAATCTGGCTTTCTACACCGCCATGGATACTCGCCATGCATCCCCGGATCCTACTACCGATTGCGCTGCTCTCATGCCTGCTTGCGAGCTGCGGGCCAAGCCCCGGACCGGAGCAGAACACGAACGCCGATGCCAACGGCAACACCTCTGCCAGTGCATTCACCACCCGCCTCAACGCAGCGTCCGATGCCGCTCTGCCCACCGACACCGCAGACATCGACGACGCCTCGCGTGGCCTGATCGAACGCGAGCAGAACCTGGTGATCGAATCCGTCATCAGCGGGCGGCGCTGGAGTGCCGCAGACTTCGACTTCCTGCAGGGTGAGGCGCCCGCAAGCGTCAACCCGAGCCTCTGGCGACAGGCGCGGCTGAATGGCATGCACGGCCTCTACAAGGTAGCCGAGGGCATTTACCAGGTGCGCGGCTACGACATCTCCAACATGACCTGGATCCGCGGCCACAGCGGCTGGATCGTGGTGGATCCGTTGAACAGCGTCGAGAGCGCCGCAGCCGCCACTCGGCTCGCGCGCAAGCACCTCGGCAGCGATCCGGTGGTAGCCGTGATCTTCACGCACAGCCATGTCGACCACTTCAGCGGCGTGGCCGGCGTGTTCGGTGGCAGCGTGCCCCCCGGCCTTCGCGTGATCGCGCCGGCGCGCTTCGTTGAGGAACTCACCAGCGAGAACATACTCGCCGGCATCGCCATGGGCCGACGGGCGAGCTACCAGTTTGGCTACCCGCTGGCGCCGGGCGTACGCGGTTATGTCGACTCGGGGCTCGGCCGCCAGCCCTTGAGCGGGCAGTCGAGCTTTGCGATGCCCACCGAGAGTATCGACCACACCCCGCAGCCACTCGTGGTCGACGGCGTGGACATCGTGTTCCAGTACACCCCGGAGTCCGAGGCCCCTGCCGAACTGAGCTTCTACCTGCCGGCATGGAAAGCCTGGTGCGGCGCCGAGATCGTGAGCCGCACCATGCACAACCTCTACACGCTGCGTGGCGCCAAGGTGCGCGACGCGCTCACGTGGAGCGGCTACATCGACGAGGCCATCCAGCGCTTCGGCGACATGGAACTGGTCTTCACCAGCCACAACTGGCCGGTGTTCGGGCACGATCGTGCGATCGACTTCCTGAAAGGCCAGCGCGACACCTACCGCTACATTCACGACCAGACGCTGCGGCTCGCCAACCAGGGTGCAACGCCACGCGAGATCGCCGAGCAACTCGAGCTGCCGGCGCAGCTCTCCAGTCAATTCGCCAACCGCGGCTACTACGGCACGCTAAAACACAACGCCAAGGCGGTGTACCAGTTCTACTTCGGCTGGTACGACGGCAACCCCGCCAACCTGGACCCGCTGCCTCCCGTGGATCTGGGCAGTCACTATGTCGAGGCCATGGGCGGAGCCGCAGCAGTGAAGCAAAAAGCCCACGACGCGATCACCGGGGGAGAGTACCGCTGGGCGGTCACCCTGCTCGATCACCTCGTTTTCGCCGACCCCGCGGACAGCGAGGCAAAAGAACTGCTGGCAAGCGCTTACGATCAACTGGGCTATCAGGCGGAGTCCGGCGTGTGGCGCAGTGTCTACCTGACTGGCGCGCAGGAGTTGCGCCACGGCCCCGGGGCCACGGTGCTGGACGTCCGCAGCGGCGCGGCCATACTGGAGCGCGTCCCGCTGGAGCTTTTCTTCACCGCGATGGCCACGCGTCTCGATGGACCACGAGCCGCAGGCACCACACCTTTCTCGATCAATTTCGTGTTCACCGACGTGAACGAAACGCATGTGCTGCAACTGGAAAACGCCGTGCTACACCACCACTTGCAAGCGGCGGATCCAGCGGCCGCAGCCACCGTACGCCTGACACGCCCGATATTCCTGCGCATGATCACCGGCGAAGCAGGACTCAAGGAACTGGTTTCTTCCGCTGACATCGAGGTCGAAGGCAGTCGCATCGCCCTGCTGGGTTTGCTGCGCCTGCTGGACCCCGCAGACGGCAATTTCGCGATCGTGACGCCCTGATCGCTGTCGTCGACCTCCTCCCGTGTACCGCGCAGGGACTCAGCCTGGAATATGCGGGCGCAGGCGGAATTCGCGAGATTCCTTGACCTGCCTCAAGGCGTCGCGCCGACCACCGCGGTCACCTGGATTTCGACCAGATACTCGGCAGCAGCGAGCTTTGCCGCGGTCGTAGCGCGGGCGGGTTTGGCCTCAGGCGCAACCCACTCATCCCATGCCACATTCATGGCGGCAAAATCGGTGATCTGCGGCAGGAAGACATTGGCCGACAGTATGTGGCTCTTGTGGCTGCCTGCCATCGCCAGCAGACGATCGATTTCCGCCAGCACCTGCCGCGTCTGCGCCGTGACATCGGCAACAGGGTCTGGCGCCACCTGCCCGGCCAGAAACACGAAACCGTTGGCCACCACGGCCTGGGACATGCGCTTGCCGGGTTCGATTCGAACGATACTCATTTGCGTGGACTCCTGTGAATTGCTGCAGGGAAGGTGAAAGTCGATACGCCACGCGAGCGGCCCATGCTGCACCGCGACACGCGAGGCGCGAGGTGCGAATCAGAAGCGGATGCGCACGATCGAGAAGTCGTCGTCGAGCGGGCCCGGGCCGTGGATCCCCTGCCCCCACGCAAGCAGTGCGTGCAGGCCATCTTCAGCCGTACCGTGCTGCGCCATGCGCAGCGACATGGCGTTGTGTTGCAAGCCGCGGGTGATACGCACCAGTTTGCGCACGGAGTGCGCGAGCTCGAGGTTGGGGGAGCCGCGCACCTCGGCACTCTCGAGCACGAAGGACTGCGCCACCACCAGTTCGCCGACCAGGTTCACCAGGTCATCGAGCTTCGCCGCGTCCAGCCTGACAAAGCTGTCTGCCACCGCGGGCTCGCGTGATGTCGCTGGCACCGCCACCGGCTTTGGCGGCGAGGCCTGGGCGACAGGGGACGCAACTACCGCGCCCTCGCTGGGCGCGACGGCGGCGACGGGCGCAGGCGCCGGAGCCGGAGGCGCGGGCGCCGGAGCGACCGGCTCACCGCGCAACGCCGCCGTAACCAGAGCCAGCACTGAAGCGCCGGGAACGGGTATCGGCGCACCGGGATTGTGTCCGGCTACCTGCACACCGACCTGGCTCGTGCACTCCGCGAGCACGTCGGCACCGGCCAGGATGGCGTCGATGACCGCTCGCGTGACCACGGCCTCGCCACTGCGGACCACCTCGAGCAAGGACTCCAACTCATGCGCAAAGTCGCGCAGCGACAACAGTTGCAGAAAACCGGCGCTGCCCTTGAAGGTGTGGAAAGCACGGAAAATCGCGTTGATGGCCTCGGACGCGCCGGGGTTTTCCTCCAGCGTGAGCACCGCTTGCTCGATCGAGCGCAGCAGTTCCAGGGATTCGCTGTGAAACTCGCGCAGCAGCTCCAGATCACCCGGGAGCTTCAGCACCATGGAGGGGATGTTGGTGTCCGCAGGGGCTGCGGTGGCTGCGGGCGGCACGGGGGGCGCCTCGACACGGGCTACCGGCGCAGGCGCAGGCGCAGATACAACAGCGGGAGCGGGAGCGGGAGCGGGAGCTGAAGCTGGGACGGGAGCAGCAGCGGAAGTGGCAACTGGCGCCGGGCCACTCTCCGCCACCACCGGCTCGGCGTCGGTCGGCAGCAGGGCGGCATCCGCGGGCGATGTCTCAAGCAGGCTTTGCGGCAACGCCGGTGCAGGCCCGCCGGTGGATTCGCTCATCAAAGAGTCGATCACCCACCCGTGCCAGTCGTGGAGGAGCCCCAAGGTCGCTGCGTCGAATTTGCCCGAACCGTCGAGCGTGGCATCGATCCAGGCCCGTGGCCGCGCGAATGCCGTAGCCAAAGACGGAGGCAGGAACTGCGCGGGCAACTGCTCGAGGTCCATCAGCAGCGCGTTGACCGGCAGCAGACCGGTATCGGAGCCGGGCTCGGCGAAGGCGAACTCCTCTGCAAGGCGTGCAAGCGCCTCGGCTACGGCTTCCAAAAGATCGTCCTTCGCTGTCACTTATTCAATGTCCGCCGCAGCACCTGCGGAAACGGCCCGCACGCGTCCAGAGAGCTTAGTCGCTTTGACGCGAGTACGCCTGCCCGGGCGTGACAATGCGCAAGCCTGCGGGTTAACCTCGCGTCAACCTGTCAGCCTGCTGGCGGCGCGACTCCTGCGCTGCCCCGGCTCCGAGGACGAGATATGACTCTGGCCCGTCTAAGCCTGCTACTGCTTGCGCTCGGTACGTCGCTGTGGGCGCAGGCCGATGCCGGAAAGCTGCGCATCCTTACCTGGACAGACTACGTGCCCGCCGACCTCGCGGAGGATTTTCGCAAGGAAACCGGCATCCAGATCGAGGTCACCCTGACCGACAACGAGGACATCATCGCGCGGCTGCGCAGCTCCGAGGGTGCCGGTTACGACCTCGTGCACCCCTCGCACGACCGCGTGGCAGGCGCACAACAACAGTACGGCATCTACAAGCCCCTCGACCTCAACCGGATCCAGGTCGACCATTTCCTGCCGGAGATGCTTGAGGCCACGCGCAAGAACACCACCGTCAACAGCTCCGTCTACGGCGTGCCTTACCTCTGGGGCACCGAAGGGCTCGCGGTCAACACCCGGCGCGCCAGCGTCAGCGACTACACAGATCTCTGCGACCCGGCGCTGCGCGGCAAAACCGCGATCCGCGCCGTGCGACCCGTACTGATCGCCTTTGCCTTTGCCTATGGCGAAGACCCCTTCGCCCTCTATAACGACCCCCCCGCCTACGCGGCGATGGCCAACCGCGTGGTGGACAAGCTGATCGCCTGCAAGCAGAACATCGGGCTGGTGTTCAGCGGCGAAAAAGAACTGCAGGACGCCTTCAGGTCCGGGGCCGTGACCGCCGCGATGTTCTGGGACGCCCCGTCATGGGCGCTGAACCGGGAGGCGGCGCCGATCCGCTATATCGCTCCCAAGTCAGGCATGCTCGGCTGGATCGTTGCATCGACCATCCCGGCCAAGGGAGGCAATGACGATGGCGCCTACAAGTGGATCAACTTTGCGGCGCGTCCGGAAAACGCCGCGCGCATCACCAAGGCCGCGGGCAACTTCAGTGCCGCACGCGGCACGCTGAAACTGGTGGATCCCAAGCTGAAAGCGCAACTCTACCGCACCTTCCCGAAAGGCTTCGTGAACATCCACTGGTACGAGAACGTGCCGGCCGGCATCGAGGACGCCGAGGCGCCCGCGCTCGCCAGGCTGCGGGCAGCGCCCTGAGGGCAGGCCGCACAACCCGCTGTGCCGAGAATCCGCCATGGGGTGACACAGGAATCGTGAGCATGGCGAGCTATGCCAAAACGGCTAGCCGCCGGCGAGCGTATCTGCATCGACTGCCACTACGGCATCGCGCACAAACTGCCGGACGGTGATTTGGTGGCGATGGACCTGTCCCCGGCCAAGTAGGGCGCCTGTCGCGGCGCATCAGGAGGAGGCGGAATCACCCGATGTCCTCGATTGTGTATGCAGTCGACGCTGCCCCACCGGCGCGCATCGTCTGGCTGAACGCGCTGCAGCACATCGCGCTCAGTGCAGTCACCCTGGTGTTTCCCCGTATCGTGGCCGAGGCCGCCGGGGCCGATGCGGAGACGGTCACCCGCTACGTCAGCCTTGCCATGGTGGCAATGGGACTGGGCACGCTGATACAGGCCTTCGGCCGCCGCGGGATCGGATCGGGCTATTTGTTGCTGGGCCATTGCACGATTCTCTACGTCCCCTTCGCCGTCGAGGCGGCACGGACCGGCGGCCTGGGGGCCGTGGCGGGACTCACGATCGTCGCCGGCTGCACCGAGATGCTGCTGTCGCGGTACATACGCAGTCTGCGCGCGTACATCCCGCCCGAGATCATCGGCGTGGTGATTCTGCTGCTGGGGGCCACACTGGGCCTGTTCGGGCTGCGGCTGATGCTGGGTATCGGTCTGGGCAGCCGCTCCAGCGGCATGGAGATAAGCGCTTCGGCGATCACGCTGGCAACCATCATCGGCGTCGCCATATGGGCACGGCCCGCCCTGCGCTCGCTGGCGGTACTCGTGGGCGTGACAACCGGGTGCGTGGCCTTTCTCGCCACCGCAATGTTGTCGGGTGGTGTGGTGGCTGCCGTGAGCCACGTCGCTGTCGTCATCCCGCGTTGGCCGCTCGCACTGCCAACCTTCCCGCTCGAGTTCTTGCCAGGATTCCTGATCGGCGCCGTGGCCTGCTTCGTCCGCGCCATCGCCGACCTGACCGCGTGCCAGCAGCTCGCCAATCCGAACTGGAAGGCCCCGGACTTCCAGTCGCTCCGCGCCGGCACGCTGGCCGACGGGCTGGGCTGCGTCGTCGCCGGCATCGTCGGTGTGCTGGGCACGAACACCTACTCCGGCAGTGTGGGTCTGGGAGCGGCAAACGGCGTGCTGGCGCGCCGGGTGGGCGTGGCGGCCGGCGTGGGCTGGATCGCGCTAGGATTGCTGCCAGGCGCGGCCAGCGTGCTCTATGCGATACCCGCCGGGATACTCGGCGCCGCCTGCTTCTACTCCGCGACATTCACGATCCGCACGGGCATCGCCATGCTGTCGCAGCGGCTGGTCGACACCCGGCGCACGCTCGTCATCGGCTCCGCCATCGCAGCGAGCATGCTGGTCGTGGATTCGCACGGGTACGGGTACGGGTACGGGCATGCGCATCTGCCTCTGTTCGTCCAGGAAGTGCTGAAGTCACCGCTGGCATCGGCAATGCTGCTGGCCCTGGCGTTGAACGCCGTGCTGCGCCTTGGCATTCCAAAAAACGCGACCCTGCGCTGGCAGCCGGACACCGGCTTCAACGCACTCAAGGACTTCGCTGCAACGCAGGGCCGCACCTGGGGCGCCCGGGTAGAGCTGATCGACCGCGCGAGCAATTTCCTCGAGGAATTCAGCCAGGCGGCGCCGCGCCTTGCAAGCCCTGCCCAACCGGTCGAGCTGCAGCTCTGCTACGACGAGGTAGGGCTACAGATAGAGCTGACGTGGGTGGGAGAGCCACTGCCCGCCGCCGGCGCCGTCAATATCGATGCTGACGATATCAGCCTGCAGATCGCCCTGATGCGACACTGGACGGACCAACTGCGGAGCACGACCGGGGGAAACGGCCGTCAGGCCCTGCTCGCGTATATCGACGACCGCTGAGGAACCGCACTGCCGCGACGCCAGGCTCTCTGCCAACAGCGGGCCTTTGCCGGCGCGTGTTCGGTCGCTGCTATATTCGGTCTGCATCGCCACGCTCCACGCACAATGAACACGGGAGTCCCGCCAGTGCTGTTACACAACAAGATCGCCATCGTCACCGGTTCGGGCAGTGGAATAGGCCGCGCTATTGCAGAGCGCTTCGCCCGCGAAGGGGCTGCCGTAACGATTGCAGACATTGACGAAACGGCCGGCAGCGAGTTTGCGAACGTCATCAATGCGTCCGGAGGAAAGGCATTTTTCCACCACACCGACACCGCCGATCCGGATTCCGTGCGCAACTGCGTGGCGGCCACGGTTGCCCGCTTCGGAACGGTCAACATTCTGGTCAATAACGCGGCCGCCTTCGTGTTTGGTAAGGTCGAGGACATCACGCCCGCGGACTGGCAGCAGGTGTTTGGTGTCAACGTGATCGGTTACGCAAACATGGTGCGGGAGTGCCTGCCCGAACTGCGAAAAAACGGGGGCGGGGCCATCGTGAACATTGCCTCCGTGTCGGCGTTCATCGCGCAGCCATCCTTCATTCCGTACAACACATCGAAGGCGGCCGTGGCACAGCTCACACGCTGCCTTGCCATGGACCTTGCCCCGCACAACATACGGGTCAACGGGGTGTGCCCGGGGGCCATTCACACCCGGGCCACAGACCGGCATATCGCATCACTGGGACTGGACCCCGAACAGGCGTTGGTGGATTTCGGCAAGGACGCGCTTCTCAAGCGTCTGGGCAGACCCGAGGAAATCGCCGCTGGCGTGGTGTTTCTGGCCTCGGATGAATCCTCGTTCATGACCGGGGCGCATATCGTGATGGACGGTGGTGCAACCATCGACTGACAGCGGGGCGGCAGGCACCCGGGCAGGTCCTTCGCAGCCCTACAGTGTTTTCCGGGGCGGGCACGGCAGCCGAGCGTTACGGCAGGCGTTGCCGTTGACCACCATCCTTGGTCCATGACATAAGCGACCTGCGGATCAAATAACTGAGCCGCTGATGAAACACACAACAAGCGCGGAGAACGAAATGGGCAAACACATCGGCAAATGGGCGTTTCTGGTGGGCCTTCTGGCCGCAGTAGTGATCGCGGTAATGGCGGGTACCGGGGTGCCTCTCTGGGCAATACTTCTGCTCGCAATCGACGGCGTCATCGTCGGTGTACTCAACGTGACCGAAGACGAGGCCTCTGAATTCCTGATCGCAGCAATGGCATTCATGGTCTCATTCATCGTGTTCGCCAGACTGTTCGGGGAGGTGCTGGGCGGCTTCCCGGTGGTTGGCGTGGTCTTCACGATGCTGAACGTGTTTGTTGCGCCAGCGGCCTTGATCGTCGCCCTCAAGGTGATGTTCGACAAGGCCCGGGACAAGTAAGGCCGGCTGCGTCTCTCGCCACGCGGGAGACGCAAAAAAACAAGGACCCCGTTTTGCACGGTAAAGCACCGTGTAAAGCGGGAGACCTTAGGCATGGCACGAGCCAAAGTGCCATCAATGGCGGATCGGGAAGGTGGATAGCGGACTGGGCGAGTATGTGATCCATGTGTGAATCCGTCTCTTCGTGTGCGCCGCCGGAACGGAAGCGTCTCACCGATATAGACGGGTCGCAAAGGGAGTGGTTCAGGCAGCGCGTGTAAAAGGTTGTAACAGCAGACTGCGCGACCCTGCGATCAGAAACTTGTTTCGTTGCACAAGTCACCCGGCCGACCAAATCAGGAAGAGCTCTCGCCCCTGATCGATGGAGAGTAACGGTGAGTGGTCAAGGAGAGGTGAGTGGCTGACGCGAGAAAGCCTGAGCACAATGCGGACCGGTTTGGCGCCGACCGGTCATCTCGCCCCACCGCAGGCACGCCGGGTAGTCGAGGCGCAGCCTCCCTGGATGCGAGGATCGGGCTCAGTCAACCGCTACTTCTATAATTCCATCAACGAGACGGGTCGAAAAAACCTTGAGCGAAGCTGCCGTGAGTTGGCCGAGCGGCTTGCCACTGCCCAGTTCGAAACGCATCCCATGGAGCGGACACGCTATCGTTCCGCGACGTACGCGACCTCCTGCCAGTGGCTTCCCCTGATGGGGACAGCGGTTCTGGATAGCAAACAGATTCCCTCCCGAGTTACAGATCAGAATTGATATCCCGGCGACGCAGGCTTCGAGCGATGAATCGCCAGCAACAGCGTCCACCGCCACGGTAGGATGAAAGCGTTGGCTCATTAGTTACTCATATCCTTGGAACGAAGGCCCTATAATTACCGAAACCGTCGCGATCGTAACAGGCAGCCGTCTCCGAGGGCCAACCTTGGAATGCCCTCAACAGCAGACGCATCAGACCTTCAGATACATCGGGTGGCTCGTGTCCAGTACCTCCTGGAGCTCGATGATATTGCCCTCCGGATCACGACCATAGGTTGCCCTGATAGCACCGCCACCCAACTCCTCTCGCGTGGGCGGAGGGCAATTGAAAGTCATCCCGAGCGACTTCATCCGCTCGTACTCGTAGTCGATATCCGTGACATCAACACAGAAATGAGTGTAGCCGTGGTCACTCGGTGGCCGCCGCGGATCAACCGGCCGGCCCGAAGGCGTCTTGTACTGAAAAATCTCGATGTGGGTGTTGCCCGCCCTCATCATCACCTGCCGACAGGACGAATCCTTGAGACCGACAATTTCATCTATCCGGGTGGATCCCACTTCCCAACCCATGGATGCGACTACCTCGAATCCAAACCCCTCCCGATAGAACCTGACCAGACGGTCGATATCGCTGGTGGCCAATGCTACATGGTGGATGCCACGGATCATGGATCGCTCTCCTGACGTAATGTATCTGGTCAAGTGTCATCCGCGCGCAGGGGATAGATCAAGACTCACTGGATAGCGGCGGCTGCCAGCACATTCTCCTATCCACATCCGGCGAGAATTGATTACCATCGGAACGAGCGGCGTCGTCGACTGAAGTCCCCACGGTTTCGCGAAACGGCGCTTATTCTCAAACTCGCTTGTCCAATCGCGCTCAGGCGTCTCAGCCCGACGCAACACGAGGCCAAAGCATGACCGTATCGTACAATCCGGACTTCGACCCCACTGGAATTGAGGGCGGCGTAGATACCAATACTCTGCCGTGGATAGCCCTACCTCACGCGAATGGACTAGCAGTGAAACCCCTGCGCGCGAGCGCCGAGACCGGGGTATTCACGTCGGTAATGCGATTGGCAGCTGGCACCGCATGGCCAGCCACAGTGCATCTGGGCGCCATGGACATGCTGGTGCTGTCTGGTGAACTCAGCTGTGCAGGCAACGGGATCGCAGGGAATTTTGGCGCAGGCACTTTTGGCTACATTCCAGCGAATTCGCGGTTAGATGGCATCCGCGCAGGAGTCGACACCGAACTGCTGGTAACCTGCCACGGGCCGATCGCCTTCCTGACGGCCGGCGGAAAAACCATAAAGTCCATACTGACTAGCATGGACATCCGTAAAGCGGCGCATGCACATGGAGTCGCGTTGGTGCCCGACTCGCTTGCGCAGTGCATCCAGGAGCGGCATGCGCCTGACGCATTCGCGCCGCTCGCCATGAGTTCAGGCGATGCGGCGGGACTCGTCACCGGCTCTGTTCTTGACGCTCCCAGCTCGCATGCGCATTTCGTGGATACACGGGCCCTGCCCTGGCTTGGCAATCCGGACACCCCTGACGTCGGACTGAAGATCCTTCGGGTCAGCGAAGAAACCGGATTCGTTTCAGTCATCGTCCGTCACAATGGCGTAGCACCTCCGCATTACCACCTCGGCGCTGCAGACTTCATGGTTCTTAGCGGACGAATTGGCTACCGGGCCGGCCCGCCAGAGGGATACGGTCCCGGCGTATGGTTCTACGAGCCCGCAGGCGCACGTCACGATGCCACGCAGAGACTCACGGACAGGGACCTCATCTACACAGCAAACCTATTCGGCCCGATACAGTTCGACAGTGGACGTGGCACACCGATCAGTTTCGTCTTCTCGTGGATGACCTACAAGGCGATGGCCGACGCGGCTGGCGTTCGACTGCTGCGTAGCAGCTTTCCCTCGGACACCTCTTTGCTCGCATGGGAGCCGCTCGGGGCCCAATGAACCCACGGACGGGGCGACACTGCAGCCCCGGTCTAGGAGAGCGCTATGATCAAGCTGCTCACGCTGCTCAAACGCCGGCCGGGCATGAGCATGGAAGAGTTCATGGAGCACTATGAAACCCGCCACCGCGTGATCGGCGAGAAAGTGCTCAAGCCGCACGCCTGCCGCTACGTACGCCGTTATCTGCAACCCATCCCGCACGTGGTGACCGGCGCGGTTGAGGAAAGCGAGCACGACGTGGTCATGGAGGTGTGGTTCGAGAATCAGGCGCGAATGGACGCGTTCATAGGTGCCGCTGCCGAGCCGGCCATGTGGCAGGAGATCGTCGTAGACGAGGAGCGACTGTTCGATCGCCCGAAAATGCGTCAATTCATACTGACAGAGTACGAATCCGACATGCAGGCCTGAGTTCAGCCGGGATAGGCACAGGGATTTATCGTAGCAAGTATGGGACTCGCCCACTCGACCTGCACATTAAACTCTACAGGACCCACGACGTCATTGATGTGCACCTGGCCGTCCTGCCGGTACAGCCAACCAGTACGCTGCGTTCCATCGCTGCGCCGAATGATGCTGCGTCGATTCCAAGCGGATGGCGAGACACTCTCAACATCGGCATAGAAAAACATCAGGGAACCGTTCAGCAGTTCGAAGCGATGGCGAGCCTCCCAGCGCACTGCGGCCAGTCGATGGGTATCCGGCACTATCGGTGGAACCGGGGTTGTCACCGCGGAGCCCGCGGGCAGCGGGAGGATACTCGACCGGAAATCGACCACACCGATGATGGGTACATGAAAGTCCGCGCTGAAAATGCGCAGCGGATCGAGTTCCAGCACAGCGCAGCAGGCCTCGAGCATATCCATGGTCATGTGCCGCTCGCCCTTCTCCAGACGCTGGATCTGGGCTGAACTAACGCCTACACGATCGGCAACTTGCTGGAGCGTGAGGCGACGCGCGAGTCGTGTCGTACGCAGCAGCTCAAGGTTGAAATGTGGCGCCGGAGTCAAGCCGTGGCGAGCCGTCTGCATTACCGAGACCTCGCGTGCATGTATCACCGGCATCGGAACAACATCAGTCTCGCTGCTCCCAGTCGCTCTGCCAGCGTTCAAGATCCGCCTTGAGCGGATTCCGACGCAACGTCAGTCCCCCGTTGGCCTGCAACACATCCCCGGTCATGAAGCATTCGTCACTGGCGAGCCACACGGCGGCAGCGGCAATATCTTCGCAGGTACCATAGTGGCCCATCGGCGTAGCATCAGCAAAACAAGCCTTCATCCACGCCGGAATGTCTCCCCCGAAGTTCGCATGGTGCATCGGCGTGTCAGTATGACCTGCCGCGATGCTGTTCACACGGATACCGGCACGACCGAACTGGTTGGCAACAGCACGAACCACTTGGTCGATGCCGGCCTTGGTGCCCATGTAAGCCTCGAAACCTCCGTCAACGGTGGTCGAATGCTGGGCGACACCTGAACTGATCTGGATGATCGAGCCACCCGTGTCCAGCATCGCCGCGACCATCTCCTGCAAGAAGAAGAACGCGCCTTTGAACTGTAGCCCGATCATTGTGTCCAGGTCGCGCTCACCGAACTCGAGAAATGGCGCGCCAAGCGCCAGACCCGTGGAATTGACCGCGATGTCCAGTCCGCCAATATTCGCTGTCGCGAAAGCTGCGAGCGCACGGAGATCTGTACGGTGGGTGATGTCGCAGGCCGCCGCAAGCGCACCTATCGATCGGGCGAACTTATCGCTCGCAGCCAGATTACGGCTAGCGACAACGACCTGGGCACCCTCTGCGCGAAAGCGCCGCGCAATCGCCTGACCCATATTACCTTCGAGTGAGGCGCCGATCACAACCGCGCGCTTGCCATCGAGACGTCCCATAATTCCCCCAGTTCCGTTTCTTGGTGAGCAAAGTCTATCGGCATGACACCTCTCACGCTGAAACCCAGGCAAGCAGGATTCTCTAGGGAATTGCATCCCCGAGGTAGCGCTGCACCGCAAGATGCAGGTGCCGGATCCGTACCTCCTGGTAGTTGAGCAGTGTCTCACCGCGCTTTCTCGCAGCGCGAAAACCCTCCTGCTGAGCGCGGAGGTTGCCGGTGTCCTGGTCATAAACCTCACCGAGCAGCGGATCGAGACCCGGAACGGTGGTAAAGCTGTCTTCCTCTTTGAGGCGGAACGGCTGCGTCGGATCGGGCCACGGCCCCTCAGCCGGCGCCGGCCGAAGGAACATGATCTCGAAGAGCGAGCGGTTCGGATCCTCGCCAAGCGGCCTGAAACGATACGCCATCGGCAAAGACAGCGCGGGGAATATAATGATGTTTGGAATCAGTGTGTACTGGAAGACATCGATCATCTCAGTGTCCGTAAACCCGCTGAAATCGCGACCGGTTGCGTCCGAGAGCACTTTCCTCAGTACTCGCGCCATGACTATGCGTGCCGACTCTCCCGGCTGAACGACGACCTGGTTGCCGAGGGCCTGGCGATCGCCAACGAGCATGGCATCGACCATCTCCTGCTCCGTCGGCGGAGGCTGGATGAGCGGACTCGGCACACCGAACGCACAGTAAAACCGCGAGACATTTTCACTCAGGACGTCATACTGCGTGCCCTCGTCGTTGCTGCCGAAGAGGAGCTGCGGATGAGTCTCCTGGGTGTGGTAGTTCTCGATGAAGGCTTCCTTTGCGGCTTTCCAGTTGCAGTTGAGCTCTTTCTCTATATGGAGCGACACATGGCGATTGCCGATGTCGA
The DNA here is from genome assembly GCA_945862145.1 of Klebsiella pneumoniae. GTDB lineage: Bacteria > Pseudomonadota > Gammaproteobacteria > Pseudomonadales > UBA5518 > UBA5518. Next base: position 52,372 of record CAMAXE010000018.1, on the reverse strand, counting down.
AGCGATCAAGATGCCCAGGTATCGGCGCCATGTACTCCGCTAGCGGCGGCGCTCCCTCATCAAGGTTGATGAACACGAATCCGGCCCAAGTCGCTACCTGTACACGCGGGAGGGAGAAGTCACGTCCGCTCAGGTCAGGCACGTCCCACGCGTAAGGTATATGAGCGAGTTCGCCGGCGAGCGTCCAGCGCCAACCGTGAAAGGGACAGCGGATCTCGGCGCAACTACCACTGGAATGCCCGGGCTTCAATTTGGTACCCCGGTGCAGGCACGAATTGACGAAGGCATGAATGCCTCCATCATCGCCACGCAGAATCAGCACCGAGTGGGGCCCGATCTCATAAACATAGTAGTCTCCGGACTCTGCCAGATGCTCCTCACGGCAAGCCCATTGCCACGTGCGCTTCCACAGCAATTCCATTTCCGCATCGAAAATCGCCTGACTGGTGTAGCGCTCGAAAGGAATGTCCTGATCGCCCAGGAAGCGACCACACTCTAACTCGAAGATCGGCGGAACAGGCCTGCCATCCCGGTGGATGAGTTCCTGGGTAGAGGGGCTGCCGGCGGGGCGCGAGGGCGTATAAGTCGGGTTATCCTGCATAGTCATGTGCGGCATCCGGAATCAAAAAAGCTCACGCGCGGCCGGTCTGCCGGCCGCGCGTCGATCTCATCAATAGCGCCACGTAACCTGCATTCTCACCGTACGCGGCAGGCTGGCAAGAGCCAGTTGATCAGCGGGTATACCGTTCGCTGTCCCCGTATTCACACCACTGTTAGGAAGATCCTGCACCCCCCCCATGTAAAACTCGTTGGTAAGGTTACGGCCTATCACCGCGACCTCCCATTTTTCGTTCTGGGCAGTGAGCCGCAGCGATGCATCAAGGCTCCAGTAGGAACTCTGTTCAGCCAGCGGCGCTGCAAAGTTCGACGCGTTGTAGTCGGCGCTGTAGCGTGCATCGACAGTGAGCCCAAGCAGCAAGCTGTCAGTTAGCATCCGCTCATAATTGAGACCGATTGCCCCTGTCCATTTCGGCGCCATCGAGGTCGCCTCACCGCTGAGATCCTGCCCGGGACCCGCACCGAATGTGGTCGTACATCCCGCCGCGATAGACTGGCCACCGTAGCAGGGCGCGATGTATTCAAGATACTTCGCCTTGTCGTAATTCACGCTGGCATGCAGGGTCAGGCCATCGATTGTCGACGGCGCGTACTCGAGATCCAGCTCCACGCCCTGTGTGCGGGCAGCACCTGCGTTGGTGGTGATGAACTGGAAGGTGATGGAATTGAAGTAATCGACCTGCAGATTCTCGTACTTGTAATTGAAATAGGTAGCATTGAAGCGCAGCTGGTTGTCGAGCAGAACCGACCTCAAGCCAACCTCGAAGCCCTTGGCTTTCTCAGGATCGAAGGCAATGTCGTCGAGCGTAGTGGCGGTGACAATGAGCGCACTATTCGAGAACCCTCCCGATTTGTAGGCGGTTTTGTAAGCGGTGTAAACGGTGAGGTCGTCGCTAATCTGGTAGGTCAGCGAGACCTCCGGCGACCAGTTGTCAAAGCTCTGATTAGCCTCGATCGGGCGGTTTACCGGGAAGAGCCCCTGCAACAGCACGTTAATGTAGCTCTGGTTAAGCCAGCTGTCTTTCTCTTCCTTTATGTACCGAACACCCGTGGCCAGTTCGAGCTGGGATGTCATCTGCCAGTTTAACTGGCCGAAGGCTGACCACGTCTCACCGTCGGATTCCGACTGCTTGTCGTAAGCAACATAACGAGTGGCCAGTGGCTGGCTGGAGTCCTCGATGCCCCCGAAGTTGGCCGCCTGGTCATGCTTGCGATTACTGTCCTGATAATAGAATCCGAGCATCAGGTTCACTGAGCCATCAAATGTCGTCTGGAGGCGTGTCTCGTTCGACCACGCAGACCACTCCGACTGCTCAGTGGCCGCAATGAAAGAGGCCGGCGTAGTGATGTTCTGGCAGGAGCATCCCCACTGGTTCTCGTTCCACTGGTAGTTGAAAACCGAGGAGATCGTGGCGTCCTCAAGCTCGTAGTTGATGTTGTCGGTCAAGGAATAAGACTTGTAGAGGTTGAAGGGGGAACCGTCGTCCCGACCATAGGGAATGTTCCCTGCGATATCCTCGGGGAACATGCCGATGTACACATCGAAGCTGTCACGACAGGGCACGCTCGCATTGACCTGGGTGAACCCGCTAGCACACCCGACCGGAACGTAGTTCCAGGCGTTCGCATCGTCGGCCCGCCGCATGTAGCTCGCCTTGAACGTGTTGGTCAACTGCTCCGAGGGCATCCACTTCAGGGTGCCACGCAAGAACCGCTCATTCGTACCCGGCAGATTCTCTTCCGACTTGCGCTGTAAGTGCGGGTTGAAAACATAGCTACCTGTGGAAAGCAAGGGTGCGGCATCGAGCGTCACGTTCGTGACATCAAATCCCTTGTTGTTCATATAACTGCCGCTCATGTCCGACCAGCGCATGGCAAGACGACCCAGCAAGTTTTCTGCCAGCTGACCGGATACGGAACCTTCAAAAAAGGTTTCCTGGGCATTGACCTCGTAGCCGGCACGCGCGGTCGCTTCGAACTCCTCCGTCGGATCCGCCGTGGTAACCGCGATGACGCCGGCCGTAGCATTCTTGCCGAAAAACAGGGCCTGTGGCCCTTTCAGCATCTCTACCCGCGAGGAATCCAGAAGCCCCTCGTTGATCGTGCGCCCCTGGCCGTAATACACGCCGTCGATGACCACCGCGATTGATTGCTCGATGCCCACCGAGATCGGCTGCGAGCTGATGCCACGCAGGGTCAGCTGCGCACCTGAGCCGTTACCGCCCCGGCCGACAATGAGACCGGGATTGGAGGCGGCGATCTTCTCCAAGGATGTGAGGTCCCTCTTCTCCAACTCCTGTTGGCTAAACACGGTTACCGCCACAGGAACATCCTGTGCCGACTCGGTCTGTTTTCGGGCCGTGACAAGGATCTCCTCGAGTCCTCCCTGCTGCGCATAGGCGTCTAGGGCCGAAAAGGTGCTGGCGGCGGCGACTGCCGAAGCGAGCAACAGTTTTCGAACCGGGCGACGAGACGTAGATATGGTGGTCATGTCATTCTCCTCACGGAAGGTTTATTAGAATCAGGTCTAACGAAAAAAATCGGTCTTTGTCCGGATGTTCTCCCGCCCTCACCACTCGTGACCTTCACCCGTCCATTTCAGAAACTTTCCGTTGTCGGCGGGTGTAAGGCGATTGATGAGTTCGATATTCATTGCGGCGGCATCCGGGGGGTCAGTATCCGCAACAGGCCCCGCCATATCGGTGCGGATCCATCCCGGGTGAAGCAGAATCATAGTCACACCCTTTTCTGCAAATTCGCGCGCCAGAGCAGTGATCAACCGGTTGAGGCCCGCCTTGGCGGCAGCATAGGAATAGCCGATGATTTTCTTGTAGCTGTGTGCGGCCACCTGACTGGTCATCGTGACGATCTTCTTCTGCTCGGACGCAAGTATGTTGGGCATGAATGTCTGCAGTACACGGAAGGGACCCATCGTCATGATGTTCATTTCGTGGGCCCAGTTCGCGTAGTCCATGTTTTCAAATACCTGCGTCGCGAGACCACCCCACACGCCGGCGTTGTTGACCAGGATATCGATCGGCACCTCGCCGAGTTCCGCCGCACAAGCCTTCACGGACTCCATGTCTCCGATGTCCATGCGGTGCACAGTCATGCGGCCGCCAGAGGCCGCCGCAACGGCTCTCAGCTTGTCCGCTTTTTCGAGGCTCCGGGAAGTAGCAAAGACCCGGTTACCCGACTCGGAAAATTGTTTCGCGAGTTCATAGCCAAGACCACGCGCAGCCCCTGTGATCAGCACTGTTGCCATCTGATGCGATCCTCGCGGCTACGATGTGTACCAGGCCGTTGATTTTGCTGACCGCCGAAGACCGGCCGAGGTTGCGTTGTGAGAGCTCCGGCGGAACCCATGGGGCGCACTGTGCTCATCTGTCCATGTACTTCATGAGGGTGCGGTGCATATGACGGATACGGATCTCCTGGTAATTCGCAAGCGTCACGCCGGAACGCCCAAGGGTGAGTGCGCCCTCATGCGCGGCCTCCATGTTGCCCGTGTCTTGGTCATAGACATGGGCAACGTATGGATCGAGCCCCGGAACGACTGAAAAGGATTCTTCCGACCGAACCCGGACCGGTTGGGCGGTCTGCCATGGCGTCCCGTCGCTTGGCCTGTTCTTCAAAATAAGAAGGTCAAAAAGCGACTTGTCGTGACTCATGCCAAGCGGCCGGAATCGATAAACGATGGGGAAGGCAACGCCGGAAAAGAACTGCTGGTTGGGGAACACGAAATAGGCAATCGAATCGACGATTTCACTATCGCTCACTGCTGACAGATCGGCGCCGCCTACCGCTGCAACGGCCTCACGCAGGTGCTGGGCCATCACTCTCCTTGCAGTCTCTCCCTCGGGCACATCGAGGCCCGCGTCCGCGTCACTGCGATCTCCCATAAGGAAGCTGTCGATGATCTCCTGTTCGGAAACCGTCTCCTCGAGGAAGACGCTCGGCAACCCAGCGACATTGATTAGCCGGCTGATGTTGTCACCATAGAAGTCATACTGGGTGTTCGCATCGCCATTGGTGCGCATGAGTTGCGGGTGGGTCGTCATGACGTGGTAAGCCTCCAGAAAGGCTTCAGATGCGATCTTCCAGTTGCAATTCAGTTCCTTCTGCACGTGTGCTGCAACATACCTGTTCTCGAAGACCTCGCTCCTGAGGTGTTGCGGCATCGGGTCCAGATAGTCTTCCAGGGCGCACGCATTGGGATCGAGGTTGATGAAGACGAATCCGCCCCACAGGCCGACGCAGACTCTACCGAGACCGTACCGTTCGGGATCGACGTGCGGGAAATCCCACTCGCACGCAAAGTGTTTGAGACTGCCATCCAGGTTCCAGGTCCAACCGTGGTAGGGGCAACTGATATGCGTGGCACAGCCATCGCTCCATGAGGGCTTGAGCTTCGTCCCACGGTGCATGCAGGCATTACGATGAGCTTTTATCTCGCCGCTTTCCGTCCGCACGACGATGACCGAGAGCGGGCCGACGTCATAAACAAAGAAATCTCCAGCTTCGGGGATGTGCTCTTCACGGCATGCCCACTGCCACGTGCGAGTCCACATCGTCTCCAGTTCACGTTGGAAGAATTCCGGCGAGGTATACCGCTCTACAGGGATGTCCTCGTCACCAAGGAATTCATAGCGTTGCTCACGCAGGTAAGCCGGCACCTCGCGACTGTCGCTAGCCAGCACGTCCTGGACGCTGATGCCCGGGCAACGTGCTTCACCGGGCTTGCGGACTTGGTTCATCGGATCTACCCTCGCACCACAATTTGACTCGCCATACAACTTCTATAATCGAGATTCACGAGCTAGGAACTCGATACGTTCAGGCGCGTCAACTGAGAGCGCGCGATGCGCCAGCGTCCGTCCACACAGCGATAAACCTCGTGGTAGTGCCCGTAACCGTGCAGGCTTGTGCGATGCGTGGATCCCGTGATGGGCCATATGCGGTCCTCCATGGCGATGATGCCGCGGGCCTCGGTCGGTGAGAGAACCTCGATCTCATGGCAATGCCCATGGTGGGCGGACGGGAGGGTGGCGACCGCAGAGATGAAGTCGACGATGGAATCACACCCGCTGTATACCCAATCGTCGCTGCCAGAGAGTGCAGACTGAGCGCTGCCTCCGATGGTGTGGGCTGTACGCGCATCGAAAATGGCGTCCGCTGTCCAGATCGTCCGCATACCTACCCAGTCTTGGGTATCGAGATAGCGAAAATAGCGGGCTTTGAGCTGGCGTACCTCTTCCATCGCCCAGAGTTTGTCCAGCCTGTCCATTCGCGAGATCTCCATTTCAGGGATCTGCCCCGCACGAATCGGGAAACAGACGTATCGATCAATCACGATAAACGTTTGCCGTTGAACCAGTCACAACAGGCGTTGGCATGCCCGCGACCTGTGACACGACTTTGGACCAGACACGTTTGGCTGTAAACGATGACGAACAGACGTAATCGGAAAATCTTTGCGGAACTGGCAAAAAAATGCTGTTATCGCAGAAGGCAGCCGACAGCTGCGCCCAACTCCACAGATTCGAAAGGACAATTGCAGACATGGCTATACGTCCTGAAATACTTCGCGAGCTCCGCCTCAAGCGGCGCATGACCCTCAAGCAGGTTGGTGCACGTGTCGGGTTGAACGCCTCTCAGATCCAGCGCCTGGAAAAGGGGACGCGGCGTATCACTATCGATATGCTCGCGGCTTGGTGCGGGGCGTTGCGAATAGGCGCAGTCGAGCTCATGCGCGGAGAAGTTCGGGTGCCGGTCATCGGCGTCGTCGACGCCCAATCGAACATCCTGCCGTTACCCGCAGGCTCGTCAGAATGGACCCGAGTGCCCTATCTGGTGCCGGATCCTGCGCGCCTCGCTGCAGTCCGATGGGAGAACCGCGACCGCTTCGAGCTCATGAATGGCTCGCTGGAGTTTTTTTACGCAGACACTTCAGGTATTGCATCGAATGCGTGGGACCATCGGTGCATCATCCGCCGGAGCGACGGCACTCAGCGAATGGGTTGGCTGCTTCACAAGGATGGACAGATGCACGTCAACGACAATGCAGGCAGCGTGGAGTTCAACCTTCAGGTGGAGTGGGCAAGCCCAATCCTCGCGATGCTCGCTCCTGAAATTCTTGGGGACAAAGCTGAGCCTCCGCGGAGCTGAGGATCTTACATCTCGGCACTACGCTACCTGCCACTCGTGGTGTAGTCTCCAGTTGACGACAAATGAGCCAAGCCGATGGACGAAATCAGCCGGCAATGGGTGTTGACCGATGCGCCCGGCAAGGTGGGGATGCAACTCGAGACCGCCCAGTTCGGGCGCAGAGAAGTGTCGATCCCGGAGCCCGCTGACGGAGAGGTTCTGATTCGGAACGTGTTTTTCGCGTGCGACCCGATAAACCATGCATGGGTCAAGGGGCTTGGCGGCCACCTGAAACCGCTACCGCCGGACTCGCCGATGTGTGGCGGCACCGCGGGCAGAGTCATCGCGTCACGTCACCCAGACTTTGCTCCCGGCGATGCCGTCAGCGGCTTCCTCGAACTCTCCGACTTTGTGACCTGTGGGAGCGTTGATCGCATCGGAGCCCCACTCCAGAAGCTGCCTGCAGATGCGACTCTCGCTTCCGGCCTGGCTACTCTGGGCATGACCGGCCTCTGCGCCTACTTCGGTATGGCCGACATCGGACGACCACGCCCCGGGGATACAGTGGTGGTCTCGGGCGCAGCGGGGGCAATTGGCACTGTTGCCGGCCAGCTAGGTCGTGTCTCCGGTGCACGAGTGGTGGGAATCGCGGGCGGACCAAGCAAGTGCGCGCTGCTGGTGGAGCAGCTCGGTTTCGACGCGGCGATCGACTACAAGAACGAAGACATCGCGCTACGGCTGCAGGAGCTCTGCCCGACGGGTATAGACGTGTTCTTCGACAACGTCGGCGGTTCGATCCTCGACACCGCGCTCACAAACATGGCCCGGAGGGGCCGGATTGTCATTTGTGGTGGCATTTCAGCTTACAACACGGAGCCCATCGGACTGAAAAACCACCTGATCCTCGCAGTACGCGGCTGCTCTATGGCGGGTTTTTATTTCTTTGACTTGGCGGATCGCTTCCCGGAAGGTGTGTCCCGACTGGCAACGTTGATGCGTTCTGGACAGATCCGCGAGATCCTCGACATCGCTGAAGGTTTTGACGCCATGCCCGCGGCCTCTCATGACCAATTCAGCGGCAGAAACGTCGGGAAAAAGCTTGTACGCATATGCAACCCCTCAACCCTGTCGCCTCTGTAATTACGGGCGATCCCCGGAGCAACATATGACTGCACAAGGACCTGACCTCATCGCGAGCTATTTCACCCTCGCGGGTGACATCAAACCGCTGGAGGGCATTGTGGTGAGTCCGCGCACCTTCAGGCAGCGCGCTGAAGCTGCTGGCCGGGCAGGCTTCACCGGTTTCGGGTTCGAACTGTGCGATCTGGAGCACATCCTCTCTTCCACTCCGATCACGGAAGTACGAACGATTCTTGACGCGAACGGCTTGAAGCACGTAGAGATTGAGGTACTGCTCGACTGGTTCTGCAATGGTGAACGTCGTGCGGCGTCCGACCAGGCACGTCGGAGCATGCTGGGGTTTGCGGAGGCACTTGGGGCTCGCCATATCAAGGTGGGAAGCGATCTCGCGTGTGGCACTTGGCCGCTCGAGCATGTGGCAGCGGAATTTGCCCTGCTTTGCGACGAGGCAGCAACAGCAGGCACGCGTGTTGGCATAGAACTGCTACCCGTCGCGAGCCTGGCAAGCCTCAAGGACGGGATGGCCGTCGTGCGCGGGGCCCAGCGCAGCAATGGAGGTCTCGTCATCGACATCTGGCATATGACCCGAGGCAACATCGCCTTCTCCGATATCGCCAATTTACCTCGTGACGCCATCACGCATGTCGAACTCGACGATGGGCCGGCTGTGCCCGAGCGAGGTTTTTTTGAAGAGACAATCTGCTGCAGGGAGCTCTGCGGAGAGGGATGTTTCGATATCAGGGGCTTTCTCGAGGCGATCAAGGCTACGGGCTACGACGGAACTTTCGGGATTGAACTCCTCTCGGATACGCATCGCCTACGTGATGTCGATGAGGCCGCCGGGCGTGCCTACTCGACTACCCGAAACTGCCTGCAGCGCTGGTTCGCGTGATGAGGCTAGAGAACAGCGTGTCTGGATGACGTTAGCGCACGCTAGTCTGCCCACCATCGACGGGGAGCAACTGGCCAGTGATGAAGCGGGACGCATCGGATGCGAGGAAGACCATAACTGGGCCGAGATCACGATCAGGGTCGCCGTACTCGCCGCCCAGCGCGATCGTACTGCGATTTCGCCAGAAACTGGCAATTCGCTCCTCTTCGGTCGCCCGCTCCATGGCCTCTCGATACATGGGCGTTGCCATTGCCGGCAGGATCGCATTGACGCGTATGTTGTATTGCCCCCACGCGGCCGCGGCGGTCCTGGTCCACGAGTGAACCGCACCCTTCGCGGCAGAATAGGCCGCCGCGACGGGTTCGGGCCGCTGCCCGGAGATCGATCCGAAATTGATGATGGAGCCACCCCCCGCCTCGCGAATGTAACGGTGAGCAACCTGATTGGTAAGCATGGTACCCCTGACATTCACGTCGAACATGAGATCCCAATCCTCGACGCTGACATCACTTGCGTCGGACGAGCGCTGAATCGCGGCCGGATGAGCGAGTACATCCAGGCCTCCCAGACGTCGGACTGCTTCCGCGAATGCAGCCTCGACACTGTCCTTGCTGGAGATATCGACCGACAGGTAGTCCGCGGCGCCCGAACCGGCCTGATGCGCCAAACCAGCAACCTGCCGACCATCGGTGTCATTGATGTCCATCCCGATCACCCGAGCTCCCGCCCTAACGTAGGCGAGCAAAGTCGACGCACCCATACCGCGGGCGCAGCCAGTCACAACGATACGTTTGCCGCTAATGTCCATGTCTGTTCCTCTGCTGTTCGAGGGCTGCGGCCCGTGATACTCAATCGCAGGCGCTCGCTCGCAGCAGTGTGAGCCCTGACTTCACAGAGTCAATCGATGCAGCATAAATCATCGGAACAGTGGCCATGACTGCATCACTCAACGGGCCCCTTCAGACCAACTGCGCTTTCGCAGCACGCCCCCCGAACAAGTCGATCAGCCTCGCATCCTCTCCCCCCTTGGATCCCACGCCGCCTCCCGCAACACACGCGCCGCCCTGCTCTCCCCCACCACGTCCACGCTGAGTGCGGGCGCTTCACGCACGATGTCGCGGTCGACATACGCCATCGCCAGGCTCTGCCCCACATGGTGCCCGTACGCACCGGATGTGGTGTATCCGACCAATCTGCCTTCGCACTTCACCGGCTCGAAGCCCGAGGCATCCGCGTCGGTCGCCTCGATGGCCAGCGTCACGAGCACCCGCTCCGACGGCGCTTCACGCTCGCGTAGCGCGCCCTCGCGGCCGATGAAATCGCCCTTGTCGAAGGCGACGTGGCGACTGAGCCCGCACATCCCCGGCGTGGTCGATTGCGTGAATTCGGTGGACCAGATGCCGTAGCTCTTTTCCAGCCGCAGCGAATCGAGCGCGCGGTTGCCGATATTGCGCAGGCCGCTGTCGCGCCCCGCCGCCATCAGCGCGTGGTAGAGCGCGCGCTGCTCGGCGGCAGGCACATAGATCTCGTAGCCGAGTTCCCCGGTGAGCGAGAGCCGCGCCACCACCGCCCGCGCGAGGCCCACGTCCAGCTCCGCACAGCTCATGAAAGGAAAGCTCGCGGGCCCAAGATCGTGATCGACGAGACGGGCAACGATATCCCGCGATGCCGGGCCCGAGAGCGCAAAACCGGTCCATGCATCCGAGAGATTTGCGAATGTCACGCCGTGATCAGGTAGCGACTCGCGGAACCAGCGCCCGTGCCACTCCTGCAGATAGTAGGAGCCGATCAGCCAGAAGCGATCTTGCGCCAAGCGGCTCACGGTGAGATCGCCCATGAGCTTGCCGCTGTGGCCCAGCATCGGTGCGAGCCGCACGCGGCCCACCGCAGGCAGGCGGCAGGCGAGCAGGCGGTCCAACCAGGCTTCTGCGCCGGGGCCGCTCACTTCGTAACGCGCATAGACCGAGGTATCGAACATCCCGGCAGCTTCCCGCGTGGCGCGCACTTCCTCGGCCACAACGCCGTGCGCGTTCGAGCGGCGCACGGTGGGGTTCTCGGTAAAACCGCTGACACCGCGTGCAAAAAACTGCGGTGTCTCCATGCCCCAGGTGCAGCCAAAAAGCGCGCCGTCGGCGGCCAGGAGATCATGCACCGGAGAAGTTTTCAGCGGACGGCCCGCGGGCAGTTCTTCGTTGGGGTAGGAAATCACGAAACGCCGCGCGTAGAACTGCCTCGTCATGTCGCGCAGGTAGCGCTCCTGCGCGGCAAAGGCCCCGTAGCGCGCCACGTCCATGCCGAAGATGTCGTGGCCCGGGTCGCCATTGATCATCCACTGCGCGAGCGTGAGCCCGATGGCGCCGCCCTGCGAGAAACCGCCCATGCAGCCGCAGGCCACCCAGTAGTTCTTCTTGCCCGGCACGGGGCCAACCAGCGGGTTGCCGTCGGGCGTGAAAGTGAAGGCGCCGTTCACCCAGCGCTTGATGCCCACCTCGGCGAGCGCCGGAAAGCGCGCGAAACCGATCTCGAGTTCCGGCAGGATGCGGTCTATGTCGGGCGGCAAAAGATCCATGCCGTAGTCCCAGGGCGCGCCCTCGGGGCTCCAGTGACGCGGGTCGCGCTCGTAGACGCCGAGCAGCACGCCCTTCCGCTCGGGCTGCATGTAGGTGAAGCCCTCGAGATCGGTGATGGACACCACTTCGTGATCTAGCGCCGCGAGTTCGGGAATCGTCTCGGTCACCAGGTAGTGGTGCGACATCGGGGTCACCGGCAGGTTGATGCCGACCATGTTGCCGACCTTGCGCGCCCACAGGCCCGCGGCGTTCACCACGTGCTCGGCTGCGATGCTGCCCTGCTCGGTAATGACATTCCAGCTGCCATCGGGGCGTTGCTGCAGGTCGAGCACGCGGTTACGCAGGATCACATCGGCGCCGCGCTTTTTCGCGGCAATCGCGAACGCGTGAGTCGTGCCGTGGGGATCCATGTAGCCCTCGTGCGCGTCATAGAGCCCGCCCTTCAGGCCCGTCACGTCCACGATCGGGCACATGGCGCGGATTTCCTCGGGCGTGACGAGGCGGGTCTCCATCTCCATGGTCTCGTACATGGCGCGCTCGGCCTTCAGCATCTGCCAGCGCTCATCGGAGACGGCCAGGCTGATGCCACCGGTCATGTGCATGCCCACGCTCTGGCCGCTCTCCTTCTCGATCTCATCGTAGAGACGGATCGTGTAGCCCTGCAGCGCGGCGATGTTCGGGTCATCGTTCAGCGCGTGGAAACCCGCTGCCGCGTGCCAGGTGGAGCCCGAAGTGAGCTCAGCACGCTCGATCAGCGCCACATCGCTCCAGCCGTAACGCGCCAGGTGGTAGAGCACGCTGGTGCCCACGATGCCGCCACCGATCACCACCACGCGGTAATGCGATTTCATTTGCCGGTCTCCGGGAATTGCAGTGTCACTTCGCGAGGTCGCGAAGGATGGAGTCGTAATGCGCGAGCGCGCCGTCGATGGCCGCGACAGGGGATTTCTCGTTCAGGCCGTGCGCATAGGACTCGCCCTTCTGCGAGAACATACCCGAGAGCCCGTAGCTCGGCACGCCGGCCGCACGGAAATACATGCTGTCGGTAGCGCCCGCCGACATCGAGGGCGAGATCGGAATGCCGGGATGCAGGGCGTGGACGGAACGCTGCACGGCGGCCATCACATCCGGGCGAAGGGGTGATGCGGGACTGTCCAGCGCACCATCGTTGCGACGCGTCACGCTTACGGCGCTGTCGTTGATCACCGACACCAGCGTCTGGCGCACCGATTCAGCGGGCGTGCCCGGGAAGATGCGGCAGTTCACCACCGCCGTCGCGCGCTGCGGCAGCGCGTTGGGCGCGTGCCCGCCGCCCTGCAGGGTGGCGACACAGGTCGTGCGCAACATGCCCACGTTGCTGAGTTCGGTCTCGAGCGTGGCGATCGCCGCCTGGTCTGATGGGTCCTCGGCAAAGCGCGCCATGGCCGCCCCCATAGCGCCGGGGTACTCGCCAGCGGACGCGGCGAAGGAACCGCGCGTGATCTCGTTGGACATCACCGGAAAGCGGTACTCGGACATCCGCACCATGGCACGGGCCATGCGGTAGATCGGGTTCCCGGGCGTGGGGCGACTCGAATGGCCGCCGGGATCGGTGGCCACGAGGTCGAAATCCGCGTAGCTCTTCTCGGCGCCCTGGATGCCGTAAGACATAGCCTTGCCGTCGCGGATCAGACCGCCACCACCATCGACGTTGATCACCAGCTTGGCGTTCGACAGGCGCTTGGCCAGCACCGCGGTGGTCACCATGCGCGTTTCCTCGTCACCCGAAAGCGCAAGGATCACGTCACGCCCCGGTTGCCAGCCCGCGCGGCGCAGCTTCGTCAGCGCTGTCACGGCCATCGATACATCGAACTTGTTGTCAGCGGCGCCGCGCCCGTAAACGTAGCCGTTCTCCACCACCGGCGTGAACGGATCGCGCTCCCAGTCTTCGGGTTTGGCTTCCACCACATCCATGTGACCCAGCACCACGACGGGTTTTTTCGATGCGTCGCGGCCCGGGTAGCGGGCGATCAGGATCGCAGAGCCTTCGAGTTCCTCGATGGTGATCTCGTTGGCCGCATAGCCCGAGCTCAGTAACACGTCCTTCAGGTAGGCCGCATAGGCCGGCGTCTGCCCGCCACCCGCCACGGTGCGGAACGCCACGCTGCGTTTGAGCGTCTCCAGGGCCTGCGCGTGCAGCGCGGGATCCACCGCGGGAGGCGCCGCGAAAGCGCCTCCGGCTGCAAGGGCAACTGCGGCAAGCAGAATGTGCCGGGCTTTCATGGTGTGCTCCCTGGGGATTGCATGGTGGGTGCGCGACGGCTCAGGTCTGCACGCGCTGCAGCGTGCCGCGCGCAATGAACTCCTCGGCGAAGAGGCCGATGCCGTGAATCCTGCTAAGCCCCAGTCGGGTTTTCACCAGCAGCATACCCGCGTAACTCAGCAGGGGGAGTTGTGTGAGGCGGCGTGCACCTCGAGCCAGCGCCACAGCGCCGGCGCCCAGGCGCGGTCCACGTGCAGGCGCCAGCTGACATCGCGTCGTGACACCGCCACCACCAGCCCTGCGAAGAGCATGCGCGCCGATTCCCGAGCCGGGCCGGCGGTGGAAGTGAAGGGATATTCGCCGCCCTGTTCAAGCACCGCGAGCGCGCCCTCGCCTTCCACATCGATGATCATCCAGGCATCACCCGCGTCGCTTACGGCAACACGCTCCGCACCGTGCCACCCCGGGGATGCCATGGCGCCACCCACGTGCAATACCGTATCCGGCGCCAGACGCAGCGCATACACCTCGCTGCCGCAGCGCTCGCGCGGGCCGATGACGGCAACGCCGCATGCTGCAAACCAGCCGTCCACTGCACCGGAAACGAGCTGCGCAGGCGCACGGCTCGCACGTACGCAGAAGCCCGGAGCCTCGATGCATGCGCGACTCCACTCGGGCGGCGCCGACCAGAACGGACTGCGCTCAAACATGCAGGCGCCCTCCGGTCGGATCGAGGAAACAACTGCCAACCACGGTGCCCGCGTGGCGGGTCCCTAGGTGCTCGAAGGCCAGCACCTCACCCTGCCGCGACAGGCCGTCCTCGATCAACGCCAGCGCGATCGGGCGATCCAGCGCGTAGCTGTGATAGCTGCTGGTGATGAAGCCGATGCTGTGCGGCCTGCCCTGCGCTGCGCACACCGCGTGGGCGCCGGGTGGGATCATCGCGTCTGCGGCGGCCGCGATGCCGACCAACTGCCGACGTCCTGCGCGCTTCGCCACCGGAAGCAAGAGCGAACGGTCACCCACATAGGAGTCGCGCCGGTTCTGCCGCGGCCCGTCCATTCCGAGGTCCTGCGGCATGGTCTCCGAATCGGTGTCCTGGCCGATGAACAGAAAGCCTTTCTCGGCGCGCAGCACGCCGAGGGCTTCCACCCCGAGCGCCGCAGCCCCTGCGGCGCGCGCCGCCTGCCAGAGCGTGTGTGCCAGACCGGCAGGCACCGAAATCTCGTAGCTGCGCTCACCAGTAAAGCTCACCCGCGCGATGCGCGTCGGGCGCTGGCGGAAGCTTCCGTGCTGCACGCTCATGTGCGCAAAGCCCGCGTCATCCAGCGACACGCCGAGTTCGAGCTGATCCAACACCTGCTTCGCACGCGGACCGGAAACGGCCATCGTGGCCCACTGCGACGTGCAGTCGTGCACGAAGACCCGCGCGAGATCGAAGTGATCCTCGCGCCACTCCAGCAGATGCGCCGTCATGGCAGCCACATGCCCGCTGGAGCACGAGACCACGAAGTGCTCCGGAGCAAGACGCATGATCACGCCGTCATCCCAGACCGCGCCGCTCTCCCCGAGCGCCAGCACGTAACGCAAGCGTCCGGGAGCGAGGGTGGAGAGGCGGTGGTAGAACACGAAATCGAGGAGGGCTGCGGCATCCGGGCCGATGACCTCGATCTTGCCGAGTGAGGAGGCATCAAGCACGGCGGCAGACTCGCGCGCCGCGCGGCATTCACGCTCCAGCGCGCCTGCCTCGGGGCCGTACCATGCCGGACGCAGGAGATTGCCGTAGTCGCGAAAATGCGCGCCCTCGTCGCGATGGGCGAGCTCTGCGGGCAGGCGGCGCAACGGCTCCTGCAACTGCCCACGATACGCGCCCGCAACACTCGCCATCGACACCGGCACGTAGGGCGGACGAAACGTGGTGATGCCAACCTCGGCGATCGCCTTCTGCGTACGCTCGGCGAGCACCGCCAGCCCGTTCACGTTGGAACTGCGACCCTGGTCGTTCGCCATGCCGAGCGTGGTGTAGCGCTTCAGGTGCTCGACAGCGCGGAAATTCTCGCGGATGGCGAGGTGGAGGTCCTTCACAGTGACGTCGTGCTGCAAGTCGACCCACACGCGCCCGGCGGTGGCCTGCGAGAGATCAGGCGCGCCGCCCGCACCGGCCGTGAACTCCACACACGCCGGCACATCGCCAGAGCTGCCACCGCCCGCGAGCGCGCCCTCGCCAAGCGCCTGCGCGAGTGTCACGGCACCGTTGGCGCTGCCCGCCACCTGTAGCCCGGCCACGGGATCACCGGGCACGAACACACCGAGCGAATCGTTCCAGCGCGGACGCCCCCGCGCATGGCAATAGAGGTTTATGAGCGGCGTCCAGCCGCCCGAGACGGCGAGCAGATCGCAGGGCAACTGCTCACCGCTGTCGAGGCGAACACCCGACACTGCCGACTTGCCGAGCGCGCGCGCCACGCGCGCACCGGTGCGCAGGGCGATGCCAAGCGCGCGCGCTTGATCTGCCAATGGCGGGGCGGCACGCGAATCGACCACCAGGCACTCGGCGCCTGCCGCACGCAGCGCAAAGGCGGTTTCCCAGGCGGGATCACTGCCGGTGGCTACCACCACCTGCTGACCTGCGCAGACGGCGTAGCGCCGCAGATACTCGAGTGCCGCGTCAGCCAGCATCACGCCGGGGCGGTCGTTGTCGGCGAACAACAGCGGCCGCTCGATGGCGCCGGTGGCGAGCACGATCTCCCGCGCGCGCACCTGGATCAGCCGCTCGGCTCCGGGCCCGCGCTGCACCAGCATCACCGACTGGTGATCGTAGAGACCCACCGCGCTGGTGAGCGGCAAGAACTCCGCGCCAACCGCTTGCAGCGCCGCCACGGCACCGCCTGCCCATTCGGCGCCCGCTTGGCCTTCGATCGTCGTCTGCCGCCACAACAGCGAGCCGCCGGCACGGCTGCGCTCATCGACCAGCAGCACACGCTGGCCGCGGGCCTGCGCGGCACGGGCCGCGGTAATTCCGGCGGGGCCGGCACCGATCACGCAGACATCGGCATGCAGGTAACGCAGCGGCGCCGCCTGCGCCCGCCCGGCCGGATCGATGCGCCCTATGCCCGCCATGCGGCGGATGGCGCCCTCGAACAGCGACCAGCGCGGCCACATGAAGGTCTTGTAGTAAAAGGCCGCCGGAATGAAGCGCGCGAAACGGTCGAGGAAGGCAAGCGCATCGCGCGAGGCCGTGCCCAGCGCATGGACCGAGGCGAGTTCCATGCCAGCTGCGAGCGGCTCGCGCGTGATGCGCGCATTGGGGTCGTGGCGCGCGCCGTCACGCAGATCGAGGATGGCATTCGGCTCCTCGAAACCCGCCCCCAGCAGCCCGCGCGGGCGGTGGTACTTGAAGCTCCTGCCCAGCACCTGCAAACCCGCCGCAAGCAGCGCCGAGGCCGCGGTGTCGCCCGCGTAACCGCGATAATCCGCACCGTCGAAACGGAACCCGAGCGGCTGCGTCCGGTCGATCTCGCCGCCCTGCTCCAGCCGCCGCGCGCTCATCGGGTCATGGGCTCCGTGGCAATGACGGCATGGTTCGCGGTATCGCGACGGATCTCGATCCAGCGCCCGCAGCCCGCTGCATGCTGCCACAACTCGAGCGCCTCGCCGCGCGTGTTGGCACGCTGGTACATGTAGTGCGCCCACTCGGCATCGCTGCAGTCACGGCCCGGGCGTGACTTGCGCGCATCGCCGCCGTAGCGGAACTCCGCATCGGGGCGCTCGCCGCAAAAAGGACAGGGAAATATCTGCACGCGCCGCTCCTTGCCTAATGCTGCACGCCGGCGTGGCTTTCGTCGATCAGCTCGCCGGTGGCGAAGCGTGACAGATCGAAAGCCACGGACAGCTCGTGGTGGCGGCCGGTGGCCAGCAGTTGCGCGAACACCGTGCCGCCGGCGGGGATTGCCTTGAAACCTCCGGTGCCCCAGCCGCAGTTCAGGTAGAGCCCGGGCAGCGGCGAGGGCCCGATCAGCGGCGAGTTGTCGGGGGAGGTGTCGACGGTCCCGCCCCACTGCCGCATGAGCTTCAGTGTGGCGAACGCCGGGAACATCTCGACCAAGGTGGCGAGCACCGACTGCGTGACGTGGAAACTGCCACGCTGCGCATAGGAGGGGCTGCGATCGAGGTTGCCGCCGATCACCATCTCGCCCTTGTCGGACTGGCTCACGTAGACGCCATTGCTAGCCGACATCACCACGGTATCGAGGCAGGGCTTCAGCGGCTCGCTCACCATGGCCTGTAGCGTGTAGCTCTGCAGCGGGAGCGTGAACCCGCCCATCTCCGCCAGCACCGAGGAACTGCCCGCCACCGCCATGCCGATGCGCTCCGCACGGATATTGCCGCGGTTGGTGCGCACGCCCACCACGCGGCCAGCCTCGATCTCGAAGCCCTGCACCTCGCAGCCCTGGATGATGTGCACGCCCAGCGAATCGGCCGCGCGCGCATAGCCCCAGGCAACGGCGTCGTGCCGGGCGGTGCCGCCGCGACGCTGCACCAGCGCGCCGCGCACCGGCCAGCGGCAGTGCGGCGAGGCATCGAGCAGCGGGGCGAGCGCGAGCGTCGCCTGGCGCGAGACGAGCTCGATATCGATGCCACTGATCCGCATGGCGTTGGCCGCGCGGGCCATGCTCTCCAGTTCGGCATCCGTGTGCGCGACCTCCATGATCCCGCGCTGCGAGAACATGATGTTGTAGTTCAGTTCGCGCGAGAGGCCCTCGTAGAGCCGCACCGAGAGGTCATAGAGCGCGGCGCTCTGCGGGTTGAAATAATTGGAGCGGATGATCGTGGTGTTACGGCCGGTGTTGCCGCCACCGATCCAGCCTTTCTCGAGCAGCGCAACGCGGCGGATGCCGTGCGTGCGGGCGAGGTAATACGCCGTGGCAAGACCATGGCCGCCGCCACCGATCACCACCACGTCATAGGCGGGCTCCGGATCGCGGTCGCGCCAGGCTGGCGTCCAGCCGACCTGCCCGCGCAGCCCCTCGCGCAGCAAGGACCACGCCGAGTAGCGGCTCTTGCGCGACAGCGCGCTCACGGCACGAAGGCCCCGTAGATCGCGCGCACGGCCGCCGGGTGATCATCGGGAGCTACGCCCACGATGATGTTCAGCTCCGAGGCGCCCTGGTTGATCAGACGCACATTCACGCCTGCCGCGGCCAGCGCGGCAAAAACCTTCGCCGCGATGCCCACCGAGTGCGACATGCCCTCGCCCACGATCGCAACCAGCGCGATGCGCGGCACGAAGTCGAGGGCGTCGGGTTCGAGGGTGCGGCGGATCTCGGCCAGCACCTGCTCGGCGCGCCCCTCGATGCTGGCGGCATCCACCACCACGCTCACGCTGTCGATGCTGGAGGGGCAATGCTCGAAGGCGATGCCGTTGTGCTCCAGCACGCCGAGCAGCCGGTAGACGAAGCCGACCTCGCGGTTCATCAGGTGCTTGGCAACGGTGATCATCGCGAAGCTCGACTTGCCCGCAACGCCCGCGATCTGAGTGTTCTTGATCGTCTCGGGGGAGAGCTCGGCCACGATGCGCGTGCCGGGATGCGCGGGATCGTTGGTGTTGCGGATGTTCACCGGGATGCGCGCCTCGCGCACCGGCGCCATCGCCTCCTCGTGCAACACCGAGGCACCCATGTACGAGAGCTCGCGGATCTCGGCGTAGGTGACCTCGTCCATCGGGCGCGGATCGGGCACGATGCGCGGGTCGGCCATCAGCAGCCCGGGCACGTCGGTCCAGTTCTCGTAGAGTGCCGCGCCCGCGGCGCGCGCGGCCACCGCGCCGCTCACGTCGGAGCCCCCACGCGAGAACGTGCGTACATTGCCCTCGCCGTCGCAGCCGTAAAAACCCGGCACCACGTAGCGCCTGGAAGTGTCCGTAAGGCGCGCGCCGAGCAGTGCCCAGGTCTGCGGCTCAACCAGCCCGTTGGCGCCGATCACCACGCAGTCGGCGGGATCGACGAACTCCGCACCCAGCAGCGCGGCGAGCAGCCGTCCGTTCAGGTATTCCCCGCGTGAGGCGGCGTGATCGGCCGTGATGCCACGCGAGAGAGCCTCGCGCAGCACACCGAGCTCGGCTGCAAGGCCCGCGTCCACCCCGAGCTCACGCTCGATGCCGAGGAAGCGGCTGGCGATCTGCTCGAAGGCGACGGCGAAGTCGGCATCCACGCTTGCCGCGTGCTGGCAGAGATAGAGCAGGTCGGTGATCTTGGCGTCCTTCGCATCGCGCTTGCCCGGTGCCGAGGGCA
The DNA here is from genome assembly GCA_945862145.1 of Klebsiella pneumoniae. Lineage (GTDB taxonomy): Bacteria > Pseudomonadota > Gammaproteobacteria > Pseudomonadales > UBA5518 > UBA5518. Next base: position 32,473 of record CAMAXE010000018.1, on the reverse strand, counting down.
CGATGATCGAGCGGCGCAGGTCGGCCTCAATGATGGCCTGCACCTTGCGGAACTGCGCCGCGCTGGCGAGGCTGGAACCGCCGAACTTGCAGACGATACGGGCAGATGCTTCCACGCGCGCAGGGACTCCAAACAACCAGACGGGGCGCCCCGCGGGACGCAACAAACGCGACTAAAGCGCGCGAAGCGGAGTGTCGCATGAAACACGCGCAGAATCCGAGAGCCCACGATAACGTCTACCGTCCAGACCGCCGCTGGTGGTGTAATGCAAGCTCTCCAGCGCAGGGTACAAGACGTGGATATTTCGCTGCTCGACCAGTCAATCCTGCGTCCCGAGGCCAGCGCGGGCGATACGCTGGCGGAGACCATCACCTGCGCGAAGGCCGCGGAATCGCTGGGCTATGCGCGCTTCTGGGTCTCGGAGCATCACGACTCGCCGATCATCGCCGGAAGCTCCCCCGAAGTGCTGCTCGCCGCGGTGGGTGCTGCCACTGCCCGGATACGGCTCGGCTCAGGCGGCGTGATGCTGCCCCACTACAGCCCCTTCAAGGTGGCCGAGAACTTCGCCGTGCTCTCCAACCTGTACCCGGGACGCGTGGATCTCGGGGTGGGACGCGCGCCGGGCGCTGACATGCGCGCCGCGGCAGCGCTCGCCGTCGACGGCCAACCGCGCTTCGATCGCTTCCCGCAGCAGCTGAAGACCCTCACCGAGGCGCTGTGGGAACCGGGCCATCGTCCGCGGGTTTCCCCCGCACCGGCCGAACGCATACCGGTCTGGCTGCTCGGCACCAGCCACGACAGCGCGCTGCTGGCCGCCGAACTCGGCCTGCCCTACGCCATCGCGCTGTTCATCAATCCGCGCTTCGATCCGCGCATCGCCGATCTCTACCGCAGCCGCTTCCGTCCCTCGCCGGTGCTGAGCGAGCCGCGCGTGATGATCGCCATGAACATCCTCTGCGCGGATGATCCCGATGCGGCAACGGCCATGGCACACGCCGCTGACCTCACCTACATCAGCTTCCTGCGCAACCCTGAAGCGCCGCGCATGTGCTCGCCCGCAGAGGCCCGCGCCCACGTTTTCAGCGCGGAAGAGCGCGCCTTCGTGCAGGGTGTCTCGGCGGCGCGTGCCACCGGCACCGCAGCGATGGTGCATCAGCGTGTCACGGGCATGGCGGCACATTTCGGGGCTGCCGAGATCATGGCCGTCTCCAACACGTTTCACCTGCGCGACCGGTTGCGCTCGCTGGAACTGCTGGCAGGGGCATTCGGGGCAAAAGCGGCATGAAAGGCCTCGCTGCAACCGAACTCTTTGACGCCGCGCATCTCGAGGATCCCTACCCCTTTTACGCGCGACTGCGTGCCCAGGGCCCGGTTTGCCCGCTGCACGGATCGCGGGCCTTCTACGTGGCCGGTCATGCCGCGGTCGAGGAAGCCGTGCGCCGCCACGAGGAATTCTCGGCCCGGCTGACGGGCGTGCTGCTGCGTGATCCGCAGGGTGGTGCGAGCCTGTTTGAATTCACTGGCGCCGGCACCGCAAGCGATGTGATCGCCACCGCCGACGAACCCGAGCACGCGGCGCAGCGGCGCCTGCTGATGCCCTCCATGAAAGCCTCCCGCACGGTGCAGATGGAGGAACCCGTGCGCGCCTTTGCGCGCGAGCGTATCGCCGCCTTCGTGCGCGCAGGAGGCGGTGACTGGTGTGCGGCCGTGGGCGAGCCGGTGCCGGCCTTCGTGGTAACGCAGTTACTGGGGCTGGGCGCCGATGCGGTCGAACTGGTGCAGCGCTGGGCGATGATGGGGGGGGATATGCTGGGCGGACTGATAGATGCCGGCGGCATGCAACGGCTGCTTGAGGAAACCGGGCGGATGACGGCGTTCCTGAGCGCCCACCTGCAAAGCGCGCTAGCGCTGGAGCCCCACGCCCGCGGCTGCTCGCTGACCGACACGCTTGCAGGCGGCATCGAGAGCGGGGTGATCAGCCACGAGCAGGCTACCGGGATCCTGGTGATCCTCTTTGGCGCGGCGGGCGAGTCCACCGCAGCGCTGCTCGGGTGTTCGCTGCGCCTGATGCTCGCCACCCCCGGCCTGCAGGAACGGTTGCGTGCCGATCCCGCGCTGATCGAGGCCTTCGTGGAGGAATCGGTGCGCCTCGAGAGCCCCTTCAAGTTTCATTACCGCGTGGTGAAGCACCCCACCACACTCTGCGGCGCCGCGCTGGCAACGGGCGACCGGCTGCTGCTCGGCTGGGGCGCGGCCAATCGCGATCCAGCGGCCTTCGAGGCGCCCGATGAGTTGCGGCTGGAACGCCACCAGCCGCAGCGTCACCTCGGCTTCGGACACGGAATCCACTTCTGTATCGGCGCGCCGCTCGCACGGCTCGAAGCGCGCATCACGCTCGAGGAACTGTTCGCCCAGAGCCGCTGGGTCGAGGCCGACCCGCTGCGTCAACCGCGGGTGGTGCCGAGTATTTTCATCCGCCGTCTGGCCGAGTTACCGCTTCGCTGTCAGCGCTGAGCGCACCACGCAAGCCGCCAAGCGTCACCATCGCGGCCTCGAAATCAAAGCGCCGCACCTGCCCGGCGAGGACCTCCAGCGGTGCCGCTGCACAGCAGCCACGCATCGCCTCCAGAAGCGCCGGAAAGCGGCGCTGGATGGCGGTGTCATCCGCGCGCAGCAAGCCCAAGAGTTTGTCGATGGCGGCCATGGCAAGGGCCCGATCGCCATCCGTGCGGGCCACCCGTGCCGTGGGCAGCGACACTTGCCGGGCGTGGTTCCCGGCGCCATCTGCACCACCGTGCGGCGCGTCACGGGGGCACTCGAGGCGAGCGGTCAGCCAGAAGCAGCTGCCCTTGCCTTGCTGCGAGTCGACGCCGGTGGTGCCGCCCATCAGCTGCGCGAGGTGGCGCACGACGGACAAGCCAAGCCCCGCGCCCGTGTCGCCAGGAGTGGCTGCGCCCCCGGTCGGACTGAAATCCGGGAAGATCTGTTCGCGCAGCCCGGCCTCTATGCCCACGCCGGTGTCCGCGACTTCCAGTCGCAGCAGCAGGCTCCCGTCAACGGGCTGCAACTCGGGACTGGCACGCAACGTGATCTCGCCCTTGCTGGTGAAACGGATCGCATTGGAAAGATAACGCGCCAAAGCCTTGCGCAGGGACGCGCGGTCGCCACGCAAGAGGCGCGGCAGGGCTGGCGAGACCTCGAGCACGAGCCCGAGACCCCTGGCTGCGGCGGCGTCGCGGAATTCGGCCTGCAACCCGGCGAGGAGTTCCGCAGGCGCGAACTCCACCCGATCCTCGCCCCGGGCGCCGGAGACCGGGCCGGCAAGCTCGAGGATGTGGTCAATCATGGCCTGCAACCTCAGCCCGCCCTGCAGCAGTCCCGCCACGTGACCGCGCTGCGCGGCGTCCAGCGCACTGCGGCCGAGGAGTTCTGCGTAGCCGAGAACGGCGTGCAGGGGCGTACCGAGCTCATGGTTAACGGCCGTCATGAAGGTGCGCTGGGCGCGGCTCGCGGCCTCGGCAGCCTCGGCGCGCTGCTCGAGTTCGCGGTTCATGTGTCCGATCTCGGTGGCATGGCGCTCGCGGGCTTGTTCGGCCTCGCGGGCCAGGCGGCCCAAACCCTTCTCACGGGCCGCGAGCAGCATGCCGAGCAACCCGCAGGCAAACAGGCTCTGGCCGAAGCCGAGCACCCGCGGATTCAGGAGCCACTCTTCACCCGGTTGCACGCTGGCGAAAATCGCGAACCTCGACCACACGAGAACCACGGCCTGCAGCACCATCACCAGCTGGAAAACCCGACGCGACGGGATCAGGTCACGGCGCGCAGTGAAGCTCAAGGCAGCCGAGAACACCCCGAGGGACATCATTGCCACCGCGCTGGCCTCGAGCACCGGCCGGGAGTGGCCGAGCAAGATGAGCAGCAGCTGGATCGGGAATACAAGCAGGCAGACATCGAACACCCTGAGCAGGTAGGGATTTGCCGCGTACTCGCGCAGCAGCACGCGGTAGAGCAACGTGGCGGCGAACACCTGCAGGCAGATCATGAGCGTGCCGATCATGTCGGCCCATGCCGGATGGGCCTCGGGCACCAGCAACGGCAGATACCCGGCGATCAGCACTATCTGCCCCGCATAGGCGAACTGGTACAGCACAAAAGCGCCCATGACGGGCTGCCGCTCGTGCAGCCAGAGGCGCAGTGCCCACACCAACAGCCCCACCATGAACACCATGAAAGACGCCACCTGCAGGTGCACGTGGCGATCCATGCGCGCGGCGTCCAGCGGCAACACCGCCTGCGGTGCCAGCATCGCCGCGCTCGTGGTGGTGAAACGGATGTAGTAGGTCGTCTCCGGTGCCGTCGGGTGAATCACGAAGGTGGGCGTTGAGGACAGGTAATCGCGCGCCAGATAGGGGTAGCGATCGCCCATGGTGCGGCTGCGCCAAGCCCCGGCGCGTGTCGGATCTGGCTCGAACAGGACCACCTCGTCCAGAAAAGATTGATTCAGCCGCAGGTGCAGCTCGCCACCGTCGGCGGCCGGCCGCACCCGCAGGCGCACCCAGTTGGGCGCATCGGTGAAGCCCCGCGCCACCACCTGCCCGGAAGGCATGAACACACCCTTGCGGGCCACTTCAAAGGCGTTGGGAGGCAGTGGATCCTGCAGCACGTCGATTGCCACGAGATGCTGCCTCGGCACGGTCTGCCAAAGGAGTAAAACGAGCATCAGGAGACCCATCAGGAGCCAGCCGACTGGCTGCGCATCGGCGCCAGACAGCGCGCGGAAATCCATGCTTCTCACGGCTGATGCCCGGCGGATTCTGCCGCGATCAGCTGACCCAGCAAGGGAATGGCCGCCGCGAAATCAAAATTCTCGATCAGCGTGTCGAGCCGCTTGAGCAGCGTGGCATCCGCGCTCCCCGCCAGGTGCGACGCCAGGCCCCGCCATGCCACCGGCGCGCCCACATCGTCGGCCTCGAGCAGCGCCAGCATCGCCTCCAGCGAGAGGGCAGGCATGTCGGGCGCCACGGTGGTGGGCCCGGCCTCGGCCCGAAAACGCTCGACACGGCGCAGCAACAGCTTCAGCGCCGCATTCGCGTGCGCCAGCAGGGCCACCAGCAGCTTGGGCTCAAGGCCCTGGTGCAGGCCTTGCTCGAGCTTGTAGGCGGCGGTGCTGAGGTTTGCCGCGCCCAAGGTGCCGGCCATGCCCTTCAGCGTATGGGCGATCCGCCGCGCGGAATCGAGGTCACGTCGCACCAGCGCAGCACTGATCTCCTCGCAGTCCGACGCATGCCCCACCGCAAAGCGCTGCAGCAGGCGATCGTAGGCATCGACGCGCCCGTCGAGATTACGCAGCCCCACGTTTCGGCAGAGCACTGCCTCGTCGGGGTCGAGGCCCGGCTCGCTGACATTCACCTCGGCGTCCGCGGTGTCCCCAGCGGGCCCGGGACCGGATTCCTGTGGCAACCAGCGCGCGAGCGTGGCGTAGAGGATCCGCGGATCGACCGGTTTCGCCAGGAAATCATCCATGCCCGCATCGCGGCAGGCCTCGCGGTCCTCGGTGAAGGCGTTGGCGCTTACCGCCACGATGGGCGTGTTCTCGTAGCCCGGCAGCGCGCGTATGCCGCGAGTGGCGTCAAGACCGCTCATCCGCGGCATCTGCATGTCCATGAGGATGAGATCAAAGTGCCTCTCGGCAGCCACCTGCAGGGCGATCAGGCCATCGGCAGCCACGACGGGCCGGATGCCGGCACGCTGCAGCAACTCGACCATCACCTCCTGGTTGATCTCGTTGTCCTCGGCGAGCAGCACCTGCACCGAGCTGCGGATCGACGCCTCGCGTAAAACGTCGGGTTGCGACGGCGAGACTTCCTCGCCACCGACCTCGAGCAGCGCGGTGAACCAGAACAGGCTGCCACTGTCAGGCTCGCTCACGACACCGGCATCGCCGCCCATCAGCTGCGCGAGCCTGCGGCTGATCGCGAGCCCGAGGCCCGTGCCGCCAAAGCGGCGACTGGTCGATGACTCGGCCTGCTCGAAGGCATCGAAGACCCGCTCCTGCTGCTCGGCGTTCAGGCCGATGCCGCTGTCCTCCACCTCGAAGCGCACGGTCACGGAGGTATCGGCCTCACCCAGCACGCGCCCCCGGATGACGACATGTCCGGATTCGGTGAATTTGATCGCGTTGGAGAGGAAATTGATCAGTACCTGGCTGATCCGGGTGGGATCGCCGAGCAGTCCAAGTGAGGCGATATCGGGCGAGAGCTCGATGGACAGCGCGAGGCCTTTCTCGCGTGCGCGCTCCGCGAACATCGAGTAGACGCCGTCGAGCAGCGTTGCGAGGTTAAGGGGCACTCTTTCGATCTCGAGTCGATCGGCCTCGATTTTAGAGAAATCAAGGATGTCGTTGATGACGCTGAGAAGATGCCGCGCCGAGCTGCCGATACGCCGCACGCGCTCGCGCGCGGCCGGCTCGCGGAGCTCGCCCTCGAGCAGGTGCGAGAGCCCGAGAATGGCGTTCATCGGCGTGCGGATCTCGTGGCTCATGTTGGCCAGGAAACGGGTCTTGGTAACGGCCGCCGCCTCTGCGGCCGCCTTGGCCGATTCCAGTTCTGCTGTACGCGACTGCACCAGCTCCTCGAGGTGATGGCGGTAGGTATCGAGCTCCCGCCTGACCTGTTTTTTCTCCGTGATGTCCTCGGCGATGGCCACCAGATGGCTGATGCCGCCGCCCGGGGGGCGCACCGGCCACACGCGCACGGCCTCTGCCACCGGCGAGCCATCCTTGCGGCGCGTGAACTGTTCGCCAGCCCAGCTGCGTCCAGCCCGCAGCGCCTCCGAGCGCGCGCGCGATTCCTCGATCGACAGATCATCGAGCCGCAACATCTTGGGATCCTGGCCGAGCACCTCCTCCAGGGTGTAGCCGGTCTGCTCGCAGAACTGCCCGTTCACATAGACGATCCGCGGCTCCATGCTGGTGATGACCACCGCTTGCGGACTCTGCTCCACCGCAAGCGCGAATCGCTGCAGTTCCTCGGCAGCCTGGTGCTGCTCGGTCACGTCCTGAACGGTGCCCACAACGCCTGCTACATGCCCCGCGGCATCGCGCATAGCCTCGCCGCTGGCGCGCAGCCACATGACGCCCCCGGGGCGCTGCAGCCGATACTCGAGCGGGTAGACCATACCCGCGAGGAAGGCCTTGCTTGCGGCCTCTTGCAGGCACTCCCGATCAGCGGGGTGGACGAGGATCATGTAATCATCCGACGACATCGCAGTGCCCGGCTCGACGCCAATGATGCGCAGCGCCTCGGGAGACCAGTCGATGATGCCGTCCGGGCGGTCCAGTCGCCAGCTGCCCAGACGCGCAATCGACTGCGCCCGCTGCAGGCTCTGCTCGCTCTCGCGCAGGCGCCGCTCGAGTTCCGCGCGTTCGGTCACGTCATGCCAGAGCGAGACCCAAAACTCGAGCCCGTCGAGGTGGATCGGGCGGCTCTGCACCTCGCGCAGGCGAACGCTGCCATCCTTGTGCCGGTGCCGCGAGTCGAGCGCCGCACGCCCCTCGCTGCGGAATCCGCCGACCCACTCCGGGGTTAGCGCTTGCCCCACCAGCACATCCTCGACACCGAGCACGGCGAACTCCTCGCGGGTGTAGCCAAGCCCCAGCGCAGCGGCATCGTTGAACTCGACGAATTTCCGTGTGCGGGCATCGACCACCACGATGCCCTGTGAGGCGGCTGCGAAAACGCGCTGCAGCAACTCGCGCCGGCCCTGGCTTTCGCGGATCGCCTCGCCTTCCTGCAGGAAGGTCTCCAGCCGCTGCGCCAGCGCCTGCAACAGCTCGCCTTCCTCGACGAGAAAGACACCGCTGGCGGCGACAGGTCGGGGATCGCGGTAACTCGCCAGCAGGGCGCCGCGCACCCCCGCCGCACCCGTGAACTCGCGGCGTAACCGTTCAGTGGATGCCTGGGCGGGGTCCGCGCCGAAACGCTTCTCGCCATACTCGATCCATACCAGCGCCGACTCCGGGAACTGCAGGGCGCCCGCCACACACCCGACAATGGCTCCGAGCACCTCGTCGGGATCGCGCGCGGGATCCTCGGTGAGCCGGAAAACCTCGTACAGGCAGGCGAGTTCCTTGACGCGCTGCCCGAGTTCCGTGCGGACACGGAAGGTGGCGGTGATGTCGCGCGCAACGCCCAGCACGCCCACTGGATCGCCAACTTCGTCGCGCAATGCGAGGCGCCGGCATTCAAACAGCACCTCGCGACCATCAACCGCACTGGTGAGCCACTGCTGAGACTGCACGATACGCCGCGTACCGAGGGCTTCCGTGTTCTCGTCGTGATGGAGGTCGGCGATGCCGGAGGCATTCGAGCCGGCACGGCGACTGCCTATGACCGCGTGCTGCTGGAGGCCGCCGAACTGCAGGAAAGCGTGGTTGCAGGCCGTGTAACGACCTTCCAGATCCTCGACCCAGACGAGATCGGGCAAGGCATCGAACAGTGCCCGCAACTGGCGCCGGCCGTCACCCTCGCGACACGCCTCCTGCGTCAGCGCCGCGCGCGCGCCGGCGAGCCGCCGGGCGATCACGGCAAGCGCTACCACCGCCACCAGCAGCAAGACAACAAGCGCCACGATGATCTGCAGCGCCAACGGATCGCGCTTCCAGGAATCCGCAAGGCTCACGTGGGTGGAGATCGTCGCAACACGCAGCAGGGCATGAGCCGGCGCCGCGACGCACAGGAGCGCCAGAAACATCGCTGCCCAAGGACGCACGGCTGCCTTGATCCGGCCCGTGGCAAAGCCTTCGGGCTCCGCGAGGCAGCGGAGGAAGGAGCGGCAAAGCCTCTCAGTCATCGTGATCGACATACTGCCGGGCCACGCTAAGAAACTCGTCCTGGCGCTCGACGAAGACATCGACCAACTCGGGATCGAAGTGCCTGCCGCGACCCTCGAGGATGATCTCCACGGTCTTTTCCAGCGGGAATGGCGGCTTGTAGACGCGGCGGCTGATCAGTGCATCGAAGACGTCGGCCAGCGCCATCAGCCGGGCCGGCAACGGTATGGCCTCGCCTGCGAGCCCTCGCGGGTAGCCGCTGCCATCCCATTTTTCGTGGTGGAAATGCGCAATCTCGATGGCTGCGAGCAGGAAGCCGAATGGCTTGGTGTCACCGCCGTCCTCGGCCATGGCGCGCTCGATCGCCTGCGCGCCCATTTCGGCGTGGGTGCGCATGATCACCCACTCCGCGTCGTCGAGCGGGCCGGGCTTCAACAGGATGTTGTCGGGGATGCCGACCTTGCCGATATCGTGGAGCGGGGCGGCCATCGTGATGAACCGGATGCCGTCGGGGGTGAGCGTGCCGGGGTGACGCCCGCGGGCGGCGAGGTGCTCGCACAGGATCCTGACGTAGCCCTGAGTCCGCAGGATGTGATTGCCGGTCTCGTTGTCGCGCGTGGAAGCCAGGCTGGCGAGCGCGCGTAGCGAGACATCCTGCAGGCGCTGATTCTCGTTCCGGCGCAGCGTCACCTGCGCCTCGAGCCAGACGTTCTCGTCGCGCATGCGGTCACGGGCCTGCTTCAATTCGAGCTGGGCGCGGACCCGCGCGTGCATGATCGCCGGGCGCACCGGCTTGGTGATGTAGTCAGCTGCGCCGAGTTCGAGGCCCTTGCGTTCGTCCTCGGTGGCGTCGAGCGCGGTGACGAATATCACCGGGATGTCCCGCGTGGCGGCGTCGGCGCGCAGGCGCTGGATCACTTCGTAGCCGTCCATGTCCTGCATCATCACATCGAGCAGGATCAGGTCCGGGCGCGGATCACTGGCAACCACGCTGAGCGCCCGGGCTCCCGAGTTGGCAACGCGTACGCGATAGAGCGGCTGCAGCAACTCCCCGAGCACCGAAAGGTTCTCAGGGGTATCGTCGACCAGAAGCACCACGGGGCGTGCGGCCGCTGCCGCTGCGGGGCGGGCATCGCTCATGGTTGAGTCCTCGGAATCCGAGGGGGTATTGTGAGCCCTGCGGGGGCGCGTTTTCAAACACGTTCGCAGATCGCGGGATCGGGACTCCCCCGATTACGCTGAGGCCTCCGGAGCCTTGCCGCCCGGGCCGTCAAAGCGGTGAATCAGCGCAGCCCTCTACCGACCGCAGGAGGCCGCGTTGCTGCAGTGGCCATCTCGGGGGAAACCGGCTCTACGCTCGACGCAGCGCCGGCGCTCATTCCGCGTCGGGTCCCAGCCAAAGCTCCACTTCGCCACCCGCGAGCGTGGCCGCCGCCGGCGCGGCAACCGGGGGTGGCGCGGGGTTTTGAGCCTCGCGCTCCAGCGCGGCCGAAAGCTCCCTCACTATCCGCACCAGCTCCTCCTGCAGCGATTCGACCCCGGGATCGAGTGTGCGTCGAGGTGGCAGGGGTGCACCCGGGACCAGCAGCTGCTCGAGCCGGGCTGCCGCCGCCTGCACGGGCACCATGCCCAGTTGTGCGGCCTCCCCCTTCAGGGCATGCACGACTCGCCTGAGTGCATCGACATCACCCGCCGCCAGGGCCTCGTGGAGTTTCTGCAATACGGGTCTCGCCTCCGCGACGAAGCGATGGAGCAAGCGCCGGTACAGCATGGCGTTGCCCATGCACCGCGCCAGAGCCTCGCCTTCGAGCAGACCGCGGACCCCCAGACCGAGCCCTGGCCCCTCGTCGCTGACGGGGGAAGCGGCAATTTCGAACATCGCGCCGGGCCGTGAGCCAAGCCAGCGCCTCAGGGTGGCGAGCAGGTGCTGGACTTCGACCGGTTTGGCGGCAAAATCCGACATCCCGGCCGCGAGACAGCTCGCGCGCGTTTCCTTCAGGGCATCCGCGGTTAGCGCCACGATGGGCAACGACGCGAAGCCCACCAGCCCGCGAATCTCCCGCGTGGCCTCGATGCCACCCATGACGGGCATGTTGAGGTCCATGAGCACGATGTCGAGACCAAGGCCTCCCTTCACTCTCTCGATGGCGAGCAGGCCGTTTTCGGCGCAGGCAACGACCATGCCCTCGTGCTCGAGCATCTCGCGGAGAACCTCGCGGTTGACCTCATTGTCGTCGACCACCAGAACCCGGGCTCCCGCCAGGGACACGGCCGGCAACAGGCGCGGCGACAGCGGATCCAGGGATGCTTCGCTCACCAGCTGACGGTAGCGTTCGGGCTCCAGCAGCCGGAACAGCAGATCGCGGAGGCCGCGGGCATTGACGGGTTTGTCCAGCGTAGCGGCAAAGAAGCGTTCGTCATCCGCCGCGGAAAGATGCTCCGCGCGCGGGCGCCCAACACACACGAGCCGCGGCGCCAGCGCGGGCAGCAGCAGACTGATCGCCCTGGCGGTCCGGGCACCGTCGAGTCCGGGCATCTCGCGATCGATGAAAACCACATCGGGCGGCCGCTCGCCGGCCAGGGTCAGACCGCGCAACCACTCGAGAGCATCGGCACCCGCCGCCTGGAGCTCGACCGCGAGCCCCATGCGCTCCAGCGTGCCGCCCATCACCCAGCGGGTAGCGGGGTTGTCGTCGATCAGCAGCGCACGCAGGCCATGGAAGTCAGTCTCCGGCAGCGCCGTCGTGACCGGCGGCCCCACGCCAAGGCGCGCCGTGAACCAGAAGGTCGAGCCCGCGCCCGGTTCGCTGCTCACGCCCACGGCGCCGCCCATGAGTTCGGTCAGGTTCTTCGCGATGGCAAGCCCGAGGCCGGTGCCCCCGAAACGCCGTGTCGTGCTGCGGTCCGCCTGCTCGAACTGCTCGAAGACCCGTGACTGCTGCTCCGGCGTCATGCCGATGCCGGTGTCGCTGACCGCAAAGCGCAGGGTCGTGTGCGCCGCCTCCGTCATCTCGGCGCTCACGTGGATCACGATATGCCCGGACTCGGTGAACTTGATCGCATTCCCGATGAGATTGAGCAGGATTTGCCCAAGGCGCTGTGGGTCCCCCACGAACCGCCGCTCGGCGTCCAGAACGACATCCGTCACCAACTCGAGCCCCTTGGCTTGCAGACGCTCGCTCACCAGCGCAGCGACCTCGTCGAGCATGTCCTGAAAGCTGAACTCCACGCTGTCCAACTCGATCTTGCCAGCCTCGATCTTGCTCAGGTCGAGGACGTCGTTAACCAGGTGCAGCAGCCGGTGGCTAGCCTGATCCATACGCTGCAGGTAGCCACGCATCCGGGTCGAGGGGTCGGCGTTCAGGGCGAGGTGCGTGAGCCCCATGATCACATTGATCGGGGTGCGGATCTCGTGGCTCATGTTGGCGAGGAACATGGACTTCACGTCGCTGATCGTCTCGGCCTGCACCTTGGCGCGCAGCAGCTCGGCGGTGCGCTCGTCGACCAGCAGCCGAAGATCCTCGCGGTGGCGCAGGAGCTCGCGCTCACGCTCCTGCTCCTGCGTGACGTCACGCCCGGCGCCACGATAACCAAGGAATTCGCCCTCCGGCCCATAGAAGGGTTTACCACGCAGCTCGATCCACCGGGTGCCCGTGTCGTTACGCACGCTGCAGCGCAGCACGAAGGGCTCGCGTACCTCAAGGGCGCGCCGGTGCTCGCCCCAGCCGTCCTCGGGAGGCTGCACCGAGAGCACGTCCCAGAGTTGGCGACCGAGCAACGTGATGCCGCGGGGCAGGCCGGGCTGGTCGAGCGTGTTCAGGGTGTAGCGGTAACTCGAGTTCTGCTCCCAGAAAAAGTCCGAGGATGCGGCGGCGATGTCGGCCAGGCGCTCCTGCGACAGCCGCTGGGCCGCCTCGGCGCGCATCCAGCGGGAGAAGACCCGTAGATCGATCTGGCGGATCAGAACCAGCATGAGACCCACGCCCGCCAGCAACTGTCCCAACAGGAGGGGCAGATCCCAGAACAGCGAGCGCGAGAGGCTGAGCTGTGCGACCAGACTGCCGTCGGCGCGCCGGATCTCGGCCCTCTCGGTGAGCACCGGCGCGAACAGGGTGGGGCCGACGCGCAGCACATCGCCATGCCCGAGTCTCAGGAGGCGGAGGGTTTTACCCCGCTGGCTCTCCGCACCCAGCTTCTCGAGCTGGTTGTAAAGCGCCTCCGGCTCACCGGGATGCTCCAGCACGAAGTGGCGCAGCGCCCGCGCCTGCATCTCGGCCTCGAGCACAAGTTCGCTGCGCTCGATGCGGTAGGTGATCACCGCGATGCGAAGCGGCATGCCGAGACACAGCAACACGATGATGCCCACGGCGAGGACGCGCAGCCGAACGAGGCCCGCATAGCGCATCTGCGCGGAGATCTGGGCAGTCTGGGGCAACAAGAGGCCGGCCTGCAGCGGCGCGAGGCGCTCGGCACTGCCGAAGACGCCGGACACTGCACGCCGCAGCCTCTCGGGCAAGGACTCAGGCACGGAAGCTCCGCGCGGGACACACGGCCGCTGCCCACCCGCACAGGTCCGGTCCAGAGGGGGGCACCGCAACAGGTTTAATCACAGCTCTGAAGCTCCGGACGGAAATGTGGGATAGATGATTTCCCATCGATGCTTTTACCCGAACCATCGGCGCTCCGCAAACTCCCTGCGTGGCAAGGCCATCGCCCCTCGTTGCCGGCTGCGACCCTCGCCTATACTCGTTCACAGCATCCATCGGCCCCGCCAGGAGAGAACACGATGAGCACCCCCGAAACAGGCCTGCAATTTCCTGCGGCAGTCCTGCCCTGGATCGAGCAGGTAGCGGGCGCGCCCGTGCAGGCGCTCAGCCGCATGGTGGTACGCCGAGAAGCCTGGCGAGCAGAGATCGGGCGCGAGGGCGCAACACAGCCCCTGTTCCTGCGCATCGACCGCGCCAGCGCGGCAGGCAAGCCCTATCCCCGGAACCTGGAGCGTGAAACGGCACTGATCCAGTGGCTCGTCGGGAACACCAACATACCCACGCAACGGATCCTGGGCTGGAACGCCGACCATTGCGTGGCAATACAGTCCTTCGAGCCGGGGCGAGCGGAGCTGCACACCGCCCCGCGTGCCGAACAGCATGCGGTGATGCTGCACTTCATGGAAATCCTCGCCGAACTCCACCGCATCGACGTCCACGCGCTCGCCCTGCCAGGCTTCGAGATCCCGCCCACGCCAGAGGAGCACTCGCTGATGGAGCTGCGGGCGGTCGAGGACCCCCGGCTCGCACGCTTCACGCCCGATTCAAGCAGCGTGCTCGCGGCCTTCGGCCAGCGCTGGCTGCTGAACCACGTGCCGCATCATGTGGAGCGCACCGTGCTGCTCCAGGGCGACACCGGGCCGGGGAACTTCATGTTCCGGGATGGCCGGGTCACGGCGGTGGTCGACTGGGAGTGGGCGCATTACGGCGACCCGATGGAGGACATCGGCAATCTGTGGCTGCGTGATTTCTTCACCCCGGGTTGCGGGGGCGATCTCACACCTTATGTGCGTCATTACGCGGAGCGCGCGGGTGTGACCGTCGACCGTCAGAAGGCCATCTACTACCTGGTCCACCAACTGGTGCGCTCGGTCATGACCATTCCCGGGCTCACCCGGCGGCCCGACTGGAAAAGCACCGTGGCGCTGAACCTCGGCTACCAGGCGCTCTGCGACATCGCCTGCTGCGAGGCCATCGGGCTCTGGCACGCGCTCGACGAACAGGCCGTGGAGCCGCTGTCGATCACGGCGGGCGCCGAGGCGGGAGACCTGTTCCAGGTGCTGGCCGAACAGCTCGAGCGGGGCGTTGCGCCCCAGCTCGCCGATCCCTTTGCCGCCGCGATGGCCCGCGGTGCCGTCGAGATCACGCGCTACCTGGAACGGCTACACCTGCACGGACCCGAGGCCGACGCGCTGGAACTTGAGGGGCTCTGCAGGCTGCTGGGATCGGGACAGACATCACTCGCCGCGGCGCGGCGGGCGCTGATTGCCGGGATCACCTCGCTGCGCCCGGAAGACGAGCTTCCCGTGCTGCGCCACACCTGGGCGGTGGCGCGGCGCAACATGCAACTGATGCAACCCCTGGTGGCGCGCTGGAGCTACTGCCGGATGCCGCGGCTCGACTGACGCCCGCCTCAGACCACACCGGCCGCGCGCAGCGCCGCAATCTCGGCAGCCTCAAGGCCCAGCACCTCGCGCAGCACTTCGTCGGTGTGACTGCCCACCTGTCCGCCCGGCCACTGCGTGGACCCGGGGGTGCCTGTCAGCCGGGGCATCAGCGCCGGAATCTCGAGGGGTTTGCCATTGATCTCGACCTGCTCGAAGAGCCCTCGCGCGCGGAAGTGCGGGTCGCTGAACATGTCGCGTACGCTGTAGATCGGACCGGCCGGCACACGGCTCGCCTGCATCTGGCGCAGCACCTCAGGGCAATCGCGCGCGGCGCACCACGCGGCTAAGGCGGCATCGATCTCGCGCTCCCGGCGCACGCGGCCTGCGTTGCCTGCAAGCTCGGGGTCAGTGGCAAGATCGGTTCTGCCGATGCCCTCCATCAGCCGGCGGAAGATCGAGTCGCCGTTACCACCGATCACCACGAAGCGTCCATCGGTGCAGCGGTAGGTGTTGGTGGGCACGATGCCGGTCACGGTAGTGCCGGCCGGCTCGCGCACTACGCCGGCACCCGAGAACTCCGGGACCACGGCCTCCATCAGGTTGAACATCGACTCGTAAAGCGCCACGTCGATCACCTGCCCCGTTGCCTCCGGGGAACTGTCGCGGGCGCGGAGCGCCATCATGATGCCGAGGGCGGCGTGTAGGGCTGCGATGGTGTCACCGATGCTGAGGTTCGGGCGCACCGGCGCCTCCCCCGGGTGACCGTTCAGATAGCGGAATCCGCTGATGCCCTCGCAGACCGAGGCAAAACCGGGGCGCCCCGCATAGGGGCCGTCCTGCCCGTAGCCCGAGATCCGCGCATAAACGAGGCCCGGGTTCAGTTCGCGCATGCGCTCCGGGCCCATGCCCCAGCGCTCCATCACGCCGGGACTGAAATTCTCTATCAACACATCGGCGCGTGCCGCCAGCCGCGAGGCCAGCGCCCGGCCCTGTTCCTCGCGCAGGTCGAGGGTGATGCATTTCTTGTTGCGCCCCAGACTGCGCCACCAGAACGAGGTGCCCTCGTCGTCCAGCACCCGCCAGCCACGGATCGGGTCGCCGCCGGGCGGTTCGACCTTGATCACCTCGGCGCCGAAGTACCCGAGAATCGCGCCGGTGAAGGGGCCGGCCAGCAATTGGCCCATCTCCAGCACCCTGAGACCCGCTAGCGGCCCCGCTGCCATATTGTCTCTCCTGCACGCTGTGTTGTGGCGGCCAGGGGCCGCGGCGGGCGCGATTATCACCCAGCCGAACGGGCTGTGGGGCGCGATATCCGTGATCAGCGTGGATCCACCGGCGCAAGGCACCGCCCGAAGCGCTTGCGATGCTCGCGCCATCTTGTTTGCTGTTTTTAGGGAGTCGCCTTGGCCCGGGTCGCCTCAGGCGCCAGAATGGGTGGAATTCACCCGGAGGCTTTCCCATGACGCGACGCTTCGTGGACATCTCGATCTTCCTCGAAAACGACGTCGTCTCGGATCCCGAGCCGTACCGGCCGCGCATCGAGTACATCGATCACGATCGTTCGGTGCCCGACATCGCGGGTTTCTTTCCTGGCCTCCGCAAGGAAGACCTGCCAGACGGCGAGGCCTGGGCCATCGAGCGCATCGAACTGATCACGCACAACGGCACCCACTTGGACGCGCCTTATCACTTCGCACGCACCATGAACAAGGGCGAGCGGGCCATCACCATCGACGAGGTGCCACTCGAATGGTGCTTCCAGCCGGGCGTTAAACTCGACTTCCGCCACCTGCCCGACGGCTACGTAGTTACCGCGGCCGACGTGGAAGCCGAACTCGCGCGCATCGGCCATCACCTGAGCCCGCTCGAGATCGTGGTGGTGAACACCAGCGCCGGCGCGCGCTATGGCCAGCCCGACTACGTCTCGGCCGGATGCGGGATAGGCCACGAGGCCACTCTGTACCTGCTCGAGCGCGGCGTGCGCCTCACCGGCACCGATGCCTGGAGCTGGGACGCGCCTTTCATTCACACGCGCGAAAAATACCTCGCCAGCGGCGATGCCAGCCTGATCTGGGAGGGCCACAAGGCGGGTCGCGAAATCGGCTACTGCCACCTCGAGAAACTCCACAACCTCGAGGCGCTGCCGGCAAGCGGGTTCACGGTGAGCTGCTTCCCGGTGAAGATCCGCGCAGCCTCCGCAGGCTGGACGCGGGCGGTAGCCATCATCGATGAGCCGTCTGCGTGAGCACGTGCACGCTGCTCGACCCGTGCTACGGCGAGCGCCACGAACACCTGAGCGCCTCTCTGTGCGGGCAACCACTCTGGCGGACTCCCGTGGCTATATCAGTCCTGCCAGCGAAACTCGCGCCCGAGGTGCTGCTGGTGCAGCAGGAACGGGCCTGCACAGCGCCCGTTTAGTGCGCGCCCGAGATGCACTGAAACGCGCTCATCGCATTGGTTTTGCGGGTGTCGCCTGCTAGGCTGGAGGCCACTCCCGGCGCTGCGGCGCAGCACCGGAAAACCTCGCAGTCAAAGCCAGGAGAACACCCCGTGAGCGAGACCGCCAGCACACGCATCAAGATGCTGTTGCCGATCCCGATCCCACCGCAGGCGCTGCCCGCCTTCGCGGCACAGATCCCGCCCTCGCTGCTGCGCCCCGGCGTGACGGTGGACTTTTTCGGCACCCGCAACGGTGCTGCCATCCTCGATTCCCTCTACGAGGGCGCACTCTCGGATGTTTTCGTGCTGGAGGCCGGAGCCACGGCCGAGGACGAAGGCTACGCGGCGGTTTGCATCAACTCGATGAGCGACTCGGGGCTGCACGCTCTGCGTTCGCGGCTCTCGATCCCCGTGGTGGGGCCGGCACAGGCGTCCTTCCACATGGCCGCCATGCTCGGGCGGCGCTTTTCCGTGGTCACGATGTGGCCCGAGTGGTTCTGGATGTACGAAAAAACCGCCCGCGAGACCGGGCTGAAGGAACGCGTGGCGTCACTCCGTCACATCGACACTCGGCCCGACACCGCGGAACTGTTGGCTGGCAAGGAGGAGATCGTCTTCGACAAGCTGCTCCGGGAGTGCCGCCGCGCCATCGACGAAGACGGCGCAGACGTGCTGATTCTCGGCTCCACCACCATGCACCAATCCCACGCCTGGCTGCGCGAGCGTCTCGAGGTGCCGCTGATCAATCCCGGGCTGGTGGCCTTCAAGCTGTGCGAGACCCTGCTCGATCTCGGTCTGAGCCACAGCAAGCGCGCCTACCCCTCGCCCGCTCGCACGGCAGACAACCTGCTCGCCAGCGTCCCCTCGGTGTTCTGAGGCACGCCAGCATGGAATCGCGCTATTACCGGCACTGGCACCTTGCCAAGGACGAGACCGAGCTGACCATCACCGAGCTCGAGTATTCAGTGATCCGTTTCCAGGAGGCCTTCACGCGGTGGATGATCACCATCGGGGAGCTGACCGGCTCATCGGGGCTGAAGTACAGCGAACACGTGATCCTGCACGTGATTCGCATGCAGGACCGCCCGAAGAGCACCGCCACCATCGCGCGTCTCGTCAACCGCGACGATATGCCCAATATCCAGTACAGCCTGCGCAAACTCGAGTCCGAGGGTCTGGTCCGCAAGAAAAAGGAAAAAGGCACCAAGAACATCGTCTACGAGATCACTGACCGCGGCACCCAGATCACCGACGAGTACGCCAAGATACGCACCGAGATGCTCATCAAGAACTTGCGCGCGCTCGCCGACATCGACCAACGCACGGAGAAAGCGGCTCAGACGCTCTCGATCATGACGGGAATCTACGAGGAATCGGCCCGCAACGCGGCAGCCTTCAACCACGATCTTTGAGGAAGTTACGCACATGAAAACCTACAGGCTGGTTGCGAGCGGCGCCGACGGACTGCAGCGCATGGACGAGCCAGTACCCACACCCGGTGCGGGTGAGGTGCTGCTGCGGCTTGAGGCCGCATCGGTCAACTACCGCGATATCGCCATCCTCGCCGGCGTGTATCCGAACAAACACGGCGTGATTCCCCTGTCGGACGGTGCCGGCGTGGTCGAGGCCGTGGGCCATGGCGTGCATGGCTTTGCGCCGGGTGACGCGGCAGTGAGCTGTTTTTACGCCAACTGGCAGGCAGGCCCTGCCACCGCGGCAAACCACGCCGTGTCGCTGGGCTGCGAGCACGACGGCATGCTGGCAGAGTACCTCTGCCTGCCGGCAACGGCGCTGGTGGCCAAGCCCACAACGCTTGATTTTGCCGAGGCAGCCACCCTGCCCTGCGCGGCGCTCACCGCGTGGTCAGCGCTCTTCACCGAGGGCAATCTGCGCTCGGGACAGCACGTGCTGGTGCAGGGTACCGGCGGCGTTGCCACCTTCGCGCTGCAGTTCGCGCGCATGGCGGGCGCAGAGATCACGGTGATTTCAGGCAGCGAGGCAAAGCTTGAGCGCGCCCGGGAGATGGGAGCAAACCACCTCGTCAACTACCGCGAAACCACCGACTGGGCATCACGGGTGATGGAGATCACCGGCGGCGCGGGCGTTGACGTGGTCGTCGAATTGGGAGGCGCCGATACGCTCGAGCAGTCGCTGCGCTGCGTGGCGGTGGGCGGTCATATCTCGGTGATCGGCGTGCTCTCGGGCCTGGAGGCGCACATCTCGCTGCGCCACATGCTGTTCCGCCACATCCGTCTCTGCGGCATCACAGTGGGGCACCGCGAGGATTTCATCGCGATGAATCGCGCCATCGACCTGCACGGGATATCGCCAGTGATCGACACGCGCTTCAGCTTCGACGAGGCCTCGCTCGCCTACGCCGCGCTGCCGCGCGGCCTGCATTTCGGGAAGCTCGTCATCGAGGCCTGAGCGGACGCGGGTCATTCACAGCTCAGTGTCGCGGGCATGGCTCGCCTCCACCCGGGGAGATGTCGCGGGCATGGCCCGCTCCTACGCGGAGGAATGTCGCGGGCATGGCTCGCTCCTACGGGGGCAATTTCGCGGGCATGGCC
Organism: Klebsiella pneumoniae; assembly: GCA_945862145.1. Lineage (GTDB taxonomy): Bacteria > Pseudomonadota > Gammaproteobacteria > Pseudomonadales > UBA5518 > UBA5518. Next base: position 12,480 of record CAMAXE010000018.1, on the reverse strand, counting down.
CGCTCCTACGCGGAGGGATTCGCAACACGCCCGGATCGAGCGCTTCGCGCTGCGTGGTCACGCGGGGAGCGGCCTTCATCCGTGAAATCGTCGGGAACGATTTAACGGATGCAGGCAGCCGCTGCACAGGGATGTGCAGCGGCGTGAGCGAGACGCGAGGCCACGCAGCGCGAAGCGCGGGTGCTGCAACGCTAAGCGCAGGTGCTGCAACGCGAAGCGCGGGTGCTGCAACGCTAAGCGCAGGTGCTGCAACGCTACGCGAAGCGCGGGTGCTGCAGCGCGAAGCGCGGGTGCTGCAACGCTAAGCGCAGGTGCTGCAACGCTACGCGAAGCGCAAGTGCTGCAAAGCGAAGCGCAGGATGCCGCAGCGCAAAGCGCAACGGCCTCACTCCGCGATTACAGCCCCAGATCCCCGCGCGGGCGGGTCAGCGTGTCGATCACGGCATACATGATCTTGCGCGCGCAGGGCATGAGATCGGGAATGTAAGTGGCACCCATGCCGCCCAGGCCTTCGGCGATGGGTTCGGGCGAACCCTGTGCCGGCCACGGCCAGCCCATACGCGCCGTGGGCACCCCGAGACGCCGCAGCGCCGCGCCATCGGTCTGGCCTGCGAGCATGTCGGGCTTGGAGTACGCACGCTCCTCGATATGCTCCCAGCCGCGCCGCGCACTCTGGATAATCCAGTTGCCGGGATCGGTGCTACCGCCCGGGGCCGAGCCGTACATCTCCCAGTCGAGATCGATGTCCGGGTGCCGCGCGCGGAAGCCCTCGATGAACCCGGCGAACTGTGATTTCACCTCGCCCGGCGTGGTGCGCGGATTGATGCGCACATCGAGAAATACCTCGGTGGCCGCGGACGGAAACGCCGGACGCTCCGGCCACCCCGAACGCACGCCCGCGATCCAGCCATGCGGCTGAATGACGCCCGAGGTGTTGCGCTCGGCGTACTCGATCAACCACTGCTCGAGCTCGGGAATGAGCGTGGCGGCGGGAACCACGGAACTACGGAACTCCGGCAGGCCGCGCGGTACGCCCGCATAGCCCAGCGTGCCCTTCACCGTCACGCGGAACCAGCCCATCCCGGGCTCCTCGTGATAGACCCAGTTCCACGGCTTCATGATGATCGCGAAATCCGGCGCCATGCCGCGGTTCAACAGGTGATGGACACCGTTCGACATGCCGGCGTTGTTGCGCTGCGGGATAGTGACCGGCATGCCGCCGTCGGCAAAGCCGAGATTGAGATCGCCCTTGATGGGCACGCCTGACTCGATCAGCGCGGTGCTGATTTCGGTGAGCGTGGCGACCATCGCCTTCGGGTTCGAGGAACCCAGTCCGTAGATCCAGTCGCCGACTTCCTTCGCCTCGGGCTTCAGATCTACGTACTGCCGGGGCCCGGCCCACGGGAAGTCGGTCTCGTCGCCTTCAAGGTGCGTGTCGATCGGCGCATAGAGCAGCAGGGTGGCACCGCCACCGGATCCACGCCTTTCACCCAGCACATTGCCGGATATCTCGCTCATCGGGTGATAGCGGGCCTTCAGGCCGACGTCCTGCATATGGGCCGCGAGGTACTCGCAGACCTGCCGGGTGGCACCCGTCGGGCTGTGGATATTGGTGATGTCGAACAGCAGGCGCTTGAGGCGTCCGGCATCGAGGCGCGCGCAGGCCGTCTCGTAATGGCGCTGCTGTTCTTCGCTCAAGGGCTTCTGGACGGTCGGTTCCATGGCGTCTCCGGAGTACCGGTCAATCGTTGAAGGGAATGCGTTGCGGAGCACCCAGCAGCAGGCAGAGCCCGTCAGCGGCTGCGAGCAGGGCACGATCGCCGCCGGCGCGGCCTACCCACTGCAAACCGAGCGGCATTCCCGCCATATCGAGCGCAGCCGGAAAGCCAAGGCAGGGAACGCCGAGTGCGGTCCAGATGCGGTTGAACGCGGGATCACCCGTGGCCGCCACGCCCGGGGGCGCCACGCCGGGCGCGCCGGGCGTGAGCAGCAGTTCGTCGGGCCCGAGCACGTCCTCGAAGGCGATGCGGCAGGAAGACTGCACCGCAAGCGCCGCGGCGTATTCGGCCGCAGTCACCCGCGCTCCGGCGTCGATGAAATTACGGAAGACCTCGCTCACCTGATCGGCCTTGCTGCGGCGTATCTCGCCCAGGCAGCGAAAGGCCTCGTGGCGGTGCAGCACGGCCTGCGCCTCGGCAAGGCCTTCAAACTGCGCACCGAGATCAAGTTCGCGAACGTTTGCGCCCGCCTGCGCGAGCCGCACGCCGGCATCCTCCAGCGCGCGACGCATGTCGGGCGATGCCTGCTGCCAGACCGGACTGCGACAAATGGCAATGCCGGTCACGCGGGGTGCCGGAAGCCCCATATGCGCCTCGTCGGCAAGCACGGCATCGAGAAGGGCGATGTCAGCGACGGAGCGCGCGAAGGTGCCCAGCGTGTCGAGACTGGGCGCCGTGGGCAGCATGCCCTCGATCTCGTAGCGCCCGAAACTCGGCTTGAAGCCGAAAACTCCGCAGAAACTCGCGGGACGTATCACCGAGCCTGCGGTCTGGGTGCCGAGCGCGAGCGGCACTTGGCAATCCGCCACTGCGGCAGCCGAACCGCTAGAGGAGCCGCCTGGCGTGCGGGAAGGATCGCGCGGATTGCGGGTCGGACCGGGGGAGTAGGTAGCAAACTCGGCCGTGACGGTCTTGCCGAGGATCAGCGCGCCCGCCCGACGCAGGCGCGCCACACAGGCGGCATCGCGCTGGGGGACATTGGCCACAAAGGCAGGGCTCCCGTAAGCCGAGGGGATGCCCTGCACATCGATCACATCCTTCACCGCCACCGGCACACCGTGGAGCGGGCCCCTGGCGGGGTGGCGATCGAGTGCGCGCGCCTGTGACCAGGCGCCCTCGGTATCGAGGTAAGCCCATGCGCTAATCTCAGCGTCGCGCGCGTCGATCCTCGCCATCAGCGCGCTGAGAAATTCCCCAACACCGAGCGTCCCTGCGGCAATGGCGGACGCCGCCTCGACAGCGCCGAGCCGCGCGGGGCCCGGTGACGTGCTCATGCGGGTGGCCGATGTCCCCAGAGCATCGGCTGGTCGTAGTGGCGGACTTCCCAGTTCTCGCCGATCAGGCGTCCGCCAAACCCGTACTCCATGCCAAAGCCCGAGGGCGTGACCACATAGAACGAGTGCATATGATCGTTGGTGTGCTTGCCCATCTCGAAGATCATCGGGATCTTCATGTCCTTGGCGATATCGAAGCCATAGCCCACGTCATCAAGCGTGCGGGCCTCGAGCATGATGTGGTTAAGTCGGCCGCCCGGACGGCCTGGCGCCTCGGCCACCAGCGCAAGCGAGTGGTGGCGGGGGTTGCAGTGCATGAAGATCGCGTCGTTGTCGTCCCAGGCGATGGTGTCGGAGATCCGGAACCCCATCACGCGCTCATAGAACGCGATGGAGGCAGCCAGGTCCTTCACCCAGTAGACGACATGGCCAAGGCCAAGACCGTTGCCGGTGGTGTAGCCGGAAACCCCACGGCTCGGCACCCAGGGCGTGTTCGACACCAGCGCCCCGTAAAAGATCTCGGTGGGAACGCCGATGTGCGGTTCATGAAAGCTGTAAAGCGCGCGCACCTTGCGCTCCTCGCAGAGTGAGGCACTGCCCGCTGCAACCTCGATGCCTTCGGCGCGCAGCGACTCGGCCAGCGCCTCCAGATCGGTCATGGTCGCCACTTCCCAGCCGAGCGCCGCCATCGAGTCGGTCTTCGCGGGATATAGCGTGAAACGGTGATGGCGCTCATCGATACGCAGATCGAGGGCCTTGCCCTTGGCGCGCTTGCGCACTTCCACACCAAAAAGACCCGTCGCGAACTCGACCCACCGGGCCGGTTGCGACACGTTGAGGGCCACGTAGCCCAGTGCCGACACTCCCATTTTCCTTCCTCCCCTGTTCTCGTTATCGGGACATCCCGCGCGAGGCGGAACGCTCACTCGCTGGCCACGAACTGCTCCGCGTGGATATTGGCAGGATCCAGTCCCAGCCGCTTGAGGTGCTCTCGCGCGGCGCGCACCATGCCGGGCGGACCACAAAGATACGCCACGCTGGCGGGATCCCGTGCGTCATCGGCGGTAATCGCCTCGACGGGATTGCCGATGCGCCACGCCGCACCGGCAGCACCCGCGTCCACCGAAATGCGCGTCGCTAGACCTGGCATCCAATGGGAGCGCAACTCCAGTTCCTCGAGGTTGAACAGCCCCTCGGGCGTGGCGCAGCCGAAGCTGAGCAGCACGTTGGGCCGAGCGCCGGGCCTCGCCCGGATCGCATCAAGCATGGACATCATCGGCGCCAGCCCAGTGCCGCCGGCGATCATGATGTGCGGCGCCTTCACCTTGTCGCGCAGGAAAAACCCGCCGTAAGGGCCGCTGAGCGCGATCACGTCATCGACGCGGGCGCGATCACACAGGTAATCGGACATCACGCCGCCCGGCAGCAGCCGCACCAGCAGTTCGATCACGGGCAGCGCCGCCGGCGAGGAGGCCATGGAATAGCGCCGGCGCGCATCCGTGCCGGGCACGGTTAGCTCGATGAACTGCCCCGGCCGGAAATCGATCCAGTCGCCCTCGGCGAGTTCCAGCCTGAGACGCACAGCATCCGGTGCGATGCGTTCGATCGCATTTATGAAAGCGCTTGCCTTGGCAGGCCCACCAGCGCCCGCGCGACTGTCGTAGGCAAACTCGAACGCGCACTCCGCCACTGCCTCGGTGAGGCAGAGCAGACGCTGGCCCTGCGCCTGTTCACCCGGCAGTAGCGAGCTCGCCACGCCCGGTCGCATACGGGCATCACCGGCCACCAAGCGCGCCATGCACGAGCCGCAACTGCCGCTGCGGCACTGGTTCAACACCGGCGCACCGGCCGCCACCGCCGCTTCGAGCACGCTGTGGCCCGCTGCCACGTCCACGCGCTGCTCCACGCCATCGGCGAAGCGCAGCGACACGGAACAGGCGGCGGTCACGGCTCAGTCCTCAATCTTCTGAACCCGATAACCGGGCGCGTCACCCGCGGCGATGCGACGCAGCCGGATGCTCGAGCTCTTGGTCGCGCCATCCACCCCTCTGCCCGGCGAGGCGATGCCGCGGTTGTGCCGCGAGGCCACCTTGCGCCAGGTGATGGCCGAGACGTCGGTGGCCATCAGCTGCTCGTCGTCCCAGCCGGTGCCGTCGGCGTAAAACTCGTGCATCGCCTCCCGCGCGTAGAGGTCGCAATCGTTGAATCCGTGCAGGCAGAGCGGCTTGAAAACGCGCTCGTAGCGGTACTTGAACTTCTGGCGTTCTTCCTCGGTGGAACAGACCTTGACCAGCACTTCCCAGTATTCGTAAGTGTCGTCGGTGATCGGCACGTACCACTCGTACTGGACGATATGTTCCTCGGGCCAGTTCTCTACCATCAGCACGCCGGGCAGCACCACAGAAGTACGGTAGAAGCGGCCGTTCAGGCCCTCGACCTTCGCGCCGAGCTCCTTGTTTTCGAGCACCGGCTCCCAGCGGTCGGTGAACAGCCACTGCATCAGGCCCTTGGGTCCGTTCTCGTCTTCGATCACGGTGATGCAGTCATCGCTCGCCGGGCGTATGCCGAGCGGCAACACCCAGTTCATGGCCTGCACGATGGTGTTGTCCTGGTGGATCAGGATGTGGGCGTTGTCGAAACCGTTCTCGCAGGCGATGCGCCAGTTGCAGTCGCCCGTGCGGTGCATGCCGAGCACTACGGCGTTCTCGTCCAGCAAGCCCGGGGCTGCAGGCCACAGCGGGTGCGGGAAGCGCTCGCTGCTCTGCGGGAAGCGCACCGGCAGGTCCTCCGACAGCGGCGGCACGTCCTCGTCGGGGAAGGCATCCTCACGCACGAAAACAAAGATCATCCCGGCTATTTCCTGCACCGGGTAGGTAGTGATGCCGGTGGTGCCGATCAGCGTGTCATCGGGGTTGCCGACGATGGTGGTCAAGCCGCCGGTCTGCAGGTCGTAGGTAAAGCCGTGGTACCAGCAGCTGATGGTCTGCTTGTTGAAGCACATGGGCTTGGCCGACAGGCGCACACCGCGATGGACGCACTGGTCTTTCAGTGCGTGGACGCGGCCGTCGACCCGGCGCAGCACGATCGGGATGCCGCAGATCTGGATGCCCTCGACATGATCCTCGGGCATTTCGTGGCTGAAGAGCGCCGGGTACCAGTGGTTGATGAAACCCCAGGCCGCATCCTTGTAGGGCTGGTACTGGCTCTGCGTCTTCTGGTCATTGGTGCGGGTGCCGCTGATGGTATTCAGGCGGCCACGCGACTTGCGGCGCTGCGGAGGTACGGCTTCGTTCATACGGGCACTCCTCGGTGTTGTCTGGGATTGTGGCTCGGCATCAGGAACGCATGAAGGCGGAGACGACACGGTCGTGCTCCTCGGGGCGCTCCCACTGGGGCCAGTGGGCGCAGCCTGCCATCACGTGCTTGCTCGCGCCGGGGATGATCTCCTCCAGGCGGTCGGCGGCATCGGTGCCGTGTATCGGGTTCTTGTCGGTCCACAGCACCAGCGTGGGGCAACGGATCGTGCGGATCTGCTCCTCGTTGAAGTAGAACTCGCGGATGTTGTCGGCAAACAGGCGTTCGTAGTATTCGAGCAGCGCGTTGCGGGTTTCCTCGTCCTGCCAGAGTGCAAGGCGCAGGTCGACCAGCTCCTCGGTTACGCCGCCGAGCGGCATCAACCAGTCGAGGCGCTTTCGCAGCAACTCGCGGGTGGGATTCATCAGCGCGTTCACGGAGGTCTCGCGCAGGGCCGTCAGGTCGCTCGCACCCTCGTGGACTTTGGCGGGATCGAGGTGCATGCCCCAGGCGGTGTTCAGGATGAGTTTCGAGGTGCGGTCGGGGTGGTTCACCGCCATGTCGAGCGCAATCCAGCCGCCGAGAGACTCGCCCTCCACTGCCGCCTTCTCGATGCCCATGTGGTCCATGAGGTTCAGGAGCTGATCGGTGAACTGGGAGAGCCAGTGGCCTTTCTCGCGCGGACCGGCGTTCGAGTAGGCGGGTTTGGAGGACATGCCGTGCCAGAGGTAGTCGAAGGCGTGGGGCTGGCATGCAGCAGACAGGGGCACCAGGTTGCGGGAATAGGTCTCGGCATGACCGCCACCGCCGTGCATCAGGAACAGGTGTTCTCCCTGCCCGCGACCCGAAATAACGCGTGACCGGTACTTGCCCGTGTCGATAAAGCGGGTCTCGGTGCCGAGCAGGTCGAGGTGGATGGAGCGCATGGGGAGAGCTTCCTCAGGGAGACAAGAAAGACATTACGGGCTAAAGCCTACAACGACGCCCATAGAGGTTCAATAGAAAGTCTATTGATCTTCCGGGATGCGCTAGCTAAGCTCGACCGTGGAACGGATGCCTGCGCCAGACAATGTCGCGTGGCTGCCTGCTATGGGCTACGCTCCGTTTGACTGGTCGCCAGAACCACCTGAAAACCCGAGGAACAACACCATGCAAAGATCTTCATCCAAGCGTCCGGCCGAGCTGCGTCGCGCACCACTGGCCCTCGCCATGATGGCCGCAGGCCTGCTTGGCAATGCCGTCGCCAACGCCGACAGCGTGCTCGAGGAAATCACCGTCACGGCCCAGAAGCGCGAGCAGAACCTGCAGGATGTCGGGATCTCGATCACTTCATTCACCGGCGATCAGATGAACGCGCTCGGCATCAAGCAGAGCTTCGATGTCGCCGCTTTCACGCCGGGCGTGCATATCGGTGGCAGCCTTGCCGGCCAGAACACCCAGTTCACCATCCGTGGCGTGACCCAGAACGACTTCAACGACGTGGTCGAGGCACCGAACGCGGTGTACCTCGATGAAGGCTACATCTCCGCCTCGCAGGCGCAGACCTTCGCGCTGTTCGACATCGACCGCGTCGAGATCCTGAAAGGCCCGCAGGGCACGCTGTTTGGTCGTAACGCGACCGGCGGCCTGGTGCATTACATTTCCCGCAAGCCGAACGACGAGCAGATGGAAGGCTATGTCGACGTGGGCTACGGCCAGTTCGACAGCCCCACTGACGCCAAGGACCGTACCGTGCAGGCCGCAGTCTCGGGCCCGCTCAGCGAGAACGTGGCAGGCCGCGTGGCCGTGCTGTATCACAAGCAGGATGCTTACATCGAGAACCTCTACCCCTACAGCGCGGTGGGTGGCTCGCCCGGCACGGGCGCCGGCGCGGACATGGCCGATGACGACACCAAGGCCGCGCGCGGCACCCTGGATTTCCAGGTGAGCGACGATGTGAAGGTGGAACTGCGCGGTAACATCGCCAACAGCGATATCTCCACCGGCCCCTACCAGTCGATCCCGGTGATCGGCATATACGATGGCTCCGGTGGCCAGGGCGAACTGATCAACGTGGTCAACATCGGCGCGAACGAGACGCGCCAGAGCATCGCGGCAGACGGCACCGACAACGGCCGCGACCCCGCCGACCTCGGATTCCTTGTGGATGCGGGCCCCCGTCCGGTCGCCGGCGGTGACTTCTTCGGCTACATCGATCCAGACGGCGACGGCCTGAAAACCTCCAGCGACCTCGCCTTCGAAGATGCTTTCTACCTTGACACCTGGGGCCTTGCGGGCACGGTGAGCTGGGACATCTCCGACAGCATGAGCCTCACCTCGATCACCGATTACAAGAACTACGAGAAGTTCATGTCGATCGACGTCGATTCCGCACCGGTCAACCAGCTCGGCAACTACGCCAAGATGGACTCCAACAGCTTCACGCAGGAGCTGCGTCTGAACGGCAACACGGACGCGATGCGGTGGGTCGCAGGACTCTATTACCTCAGCATCGACGTCGACTCCATCAACGGGCTCAAAATCCCCAACGGGAGCATCCTGGAGGGCGCAATCCTGCCGCCAGGCGTGGGTGTCGATATCGGCGTGGATGCCAAGCTGAAGACCGAGTCCTACTCGCTCTTCGGGCAAGTCGAATACGACCTCACGGATGAACTGACCTTGATCACCGGCCTGCGCGTGATGCGGGAAGACAAAGACTACGACATGACCAACGGCTTCTACGCCTCCAACAGTGCCACCAAGGTGCACCAAGGCGGTTATGTGTTTGGTGGTCCGCTGGGGCAGTTCGCCGACAAGACCTCCGACGACCTCTGGGCCGGCAAGATCCAGCTCGACTACAAGGTCAGCGACGACCTGCTGCTCTACGCCGGCGTCAACCGCGGCGTGAAAGCGGGGAGCTTCAACGCCCCCCTGATCGGCAACTACGCGCGTGTCGGCAATGACGGTCTGCCCTACGACGAGGAAATCCTGGTGAGCTACGAGGGCGGCTTCAAGGCCACCCTGATGGACGGTCTGGCCCGCCTGAACGGCGCAGCCTTCTACTACGACTACAGCGACTACCAGGCCTTCCTGTTCACTGGCGTGGGCGGCGTAGTGATCAACCGCGACGCCGAGACCACCGGCGCGGAACTCTCCCTGCAAATGACGCCTGCCGACGGCTGGGACGTGATGCTGGCAGCCTCCTGGACCGATGCCGAAGTACAGAAGGTGCCGCTCTCGCTCACCGCGCAGGACGTCAACCTCAACGTGAAGCCCACCTACACGCCTGAGTACCAGGCCGCGGGCCTGGTGCGCTACGAGTGGCCGGCGCTCGGTGGCTCGATGTCGATCCAGGGTGATTTCGCCTACTCCGACGAGTTCTACTACAACCTGCGCAACTTCGATGCCGACAAGTTCGACAGCTACGTGATGTACAACGCAAGCCTCGGTTGGACCGACGCCGACGCGAAGTGGCAGATCACGCTGGCCGGTCGGAACCTGAGCGACGAGCGCGCGGGCCTGCAGGGTTACGACCTCGCCAACCTCTGTGGTTGCAACGAGGTGTCCTACCGCAACCCGCGTCTTTATGCGATGAACGTTCGCTATAGCTTCTGAGTGAGCAACACGCCGGCGTGATCCTGCGAGGGGTCACGCCGGCGTTTTCAATTCCGGGAGAACGATTTGATGGATCGGCGTGAATTCGTGCTCCTGGGAGTCGCAGGCATCGGCGTTGCAGCAGGCCTTGCCGGTTGTGGACGCGAGGCCGTAGCTGCTGTCACGAGCACAGCGCCTGCGGCCCCTGTTCTGGACGCGACTGCCCGAGCCGCGCTAAACGCACTGGGCGAGGCACTCGCGCCCGGCGCGGCCAAGGCAGGTTTTGCCGACTACCTCGAGAAGCAACTCGCCGCCGCACCGGAACAGGCGATGCTGATGCTCCGTTATCTGGGCGTTCCTGCCCCCCACACCGACTTCTACCTTCCCGCGCTGGCGGCCGCACAGGCCTGGTCGCAACAGAAATTCGGCAAACCTATAGAAGCACTGGATGCCGCCGCGGCCGCCGAACTGGTGGGCGATATCGCCGGCGGGAAACCCGCGCCCTGGGCTGCCGCACCGGCGCCGTTTTTTTACTTTGTGCTACGTGCCGACGCCGTGGACGTGGCCTACGGCACACGCGCCGGCTTCGAGCGCCTGGGTGTGCCCTACATGGCGCACATCGAACCCGCGGGAGACTGGTGATGGCCAATCGTGTGGATGCCGTGATCGTGGGCTCGGGGGCCGCGGGCAGCCTGATGGCAGCGCGTCTCGCCGAGGCGGGCAAACGCGTGCTGATCCTCGAAGCAGGCCCCGCGCGCGGCACGCAAGACCTGGTGAGCAACGGGCTCTGGGGCCGGCGCCTCAAGTGGGGCGGCGCACCCGTGATCGAGACCGGCACGCAACCGATAGGCCACAACTTCAACACCGGCTGGGGAACGGGCGGCGCGGCGGTGCACCATTACGGCGTCTGGCCACGCCTGCACCCGGAAGACTTCAACGAGGCCAGCACGCATCAGCGCCACCTCGACTGGCCCATCGGCTACACCGACCTGCAGCCCTGGTACGACACGATCCAGCAAGAGGTGGGTGTCTCGGGTGACCACACACAGGAAGTGTGGCGCCCTGCCGGTGCGCCCTATCCGCAGGCACCCGTTCCCGTATTCCCCCACGGCGAGGTGATCCGGCGCGGTTTCACCGCGATGGGACGCAAGACCGCACCCATTCCCATCGCCATCCACACCGCCCCGGAGGGAGATCGCAAGGCCTGCCTTTGGGACGGCTGGTGCGATTCGGGCTGCCCGATCGGGGCGCTGGCAAATCCGCTGGTTACCTACCTGCCCCGGGCACTCGCCGCAGGCGCCGTGTTGAAGAACCGCGCGGAAGTAGCCGAGATCCTTCAGGGCGCCTCCGGCTCCCGCGCGACCGGCGTGGCGTGGTTCGATGAATCCGGCGCGCGCCAGACAACCGAGGCTTCTGTTGTGATCGTGGCGGCCTCCACGATCCAGAATTCCCGTCTCCTGTTGGCCTCCCGCAGCCACTCGGCGCGCGGCATCGGGAATGCCTCGGACCAACTCGGCCGCTATGTCATGATCCACCTCGCCTGCCCCGTCTTCGGGCTGTGGGACGAGAATACGGAACCGCATCTGGGCGCGACGGGCGGGCAGCTATTGAACCAGGACGGCTACGCGAAAGTGCGCGAAGGTGGCCCCTTCGGCAGTTACCAGTGGCTGATCGCGCAGTCCATGAAACCCAACGATCTGCTGGGCATCGCGATGAGCCGCGTGGACCTCTACGGCCCCGCGCTGGATGACTTCATGAAGCGCGCCACGCGCGGCTTCGCGATGATGACCGGCGTGGTGGAAGACGCACCGCTCGCAGACAACCGTGTGACGCTGGACGGCAAGACCGATACGCGCGGCGTGCCGCTCGCCACGGTGAACCACAGCAGCTCCGAGGCGTCACTCGCCCTCTGGAACCATGCCCGCGACGAAGGTATCGCCGTACTGAAAGCGGGCGGAGCCAAAGAGGTCTGGGCAGGGAACATCGGCCCCATGCACAACATGGGCGGCACCATCATGGGCAAGGACCCGGCCGCCTCCGTCACCGACGGTTTCGGTACGGTGCATGGGGTGGGCAATCTCTTCGTGGCAGGCTCGAGCCTCTTCCCCACCAGTGGCGGTGTGAACCCCACCTTCACCGTGCACGCGCTGGCAGCGCGCAGCGCCGCTCACCTGATCGACAACTGGCGCCAGATCGCCGGCTGAATGAATGTCGCGGGCATGGCCCGCGCCTACACCCGGACGGCGTTGACGCCGTGGAATCGCGGGCATGGCCCGCTCCTACACCCGGACGGCGTTGACGCCGTGGAATCGCGGGCATGGCCTGATCCTGCACCCGGACGGCGTTGACGCCGTGGAATCGCGGGCATGGCCTGATCCTGCAGCCGGACGGCGTTGACGCGGTGGAATCGCGGGCATGGCCCGCTCCTACACCCGGACGGCGTTGACGCGGTGGAATCGCGGGCATGGCCTGCTCCTGCAGCCGGACGGCGTTGACGCGGTGGAATCGCGGGCATGGCCCGCTCCTACACCCGGACGGCGTGGACGCCGTGGAATCGCGGG
>CAMAXE010000017.1 GCA_945862145.1 Klebsiella pneumoniae | reverse complement strand
AGCAGGCTCGCAGATGCTTGAGTTCAGTGGGTCGTTCACACCGCCGAGGCGGAAGCCCTTGGAGGCCTGCGCGTTCAGCGTCGTGCTGTCGCTCAACGCGTAGGAGGCCATGAAGCGCGGCGTCCAGCCGTCGGACTCGGTGGCATCGGCTTGGTCCCAGCCGTCCGAGAACAGTCCACCGCCGTAGATGCTCCGCTCCTCCTGGAAGTCGTGGTAGCGCACGCCAGCGGTAAGCACCAGGCGATCGAACAGGCGGTAGTTGGCCTCACCGAAGTACGCGGTCTGCTCGATGTCGTAGCTGAGGTCGGAGTTGTACGGCGAGTCCGGGCCGTAGCCGCGCGCCACAGCCGCGGAGGTGCCCTCGCCGAGCAGCAGATCGGTGTAGAAGTCGTAGCCAGGGGTGGGCAGGCGCTGCGCGTAGTCGCGCTGGATGTCGGCATGGAACGCACCCAGCAACCACTGCAGATTGCCGTCACCATTGGAGGCGAAGCGCAGCTCGTGGGTGGTCTGTTCGAGGTCAGTGGCGTCGCGCAGGTTCGAGGGCAGCAACACCCAGGCCTCGGGCGCCGCTGCACCGCCGATGCTGAGCGAGACACTGCCTGTCAGTGCGCTGCCGTCGCGGCTCACCAGGATGTCGCGCTGCATGTAGCTGTTGATCAGCGTGATGTCGACGTATTCGCCGCTCCACTCGGTCACGAGGTCCGCGATGTCGGTGTCGTCCTTGAAGCCCTCATCGAGCAGCAGGTACTGCTCGCGATCGTCCATGCTGATGGCCGGGCGCGTGGTGGTGAAGGGGTTGGCGAACAGGTTGAAGACCTCCTGGCGGTTGAAGCCATCGGTCTTGATCTCCTGGTGCATCCAGCGCGGCGTGATGCTGAGGTTCTCGGTGGGCTGGACGGTAAGCGCCACGCGCGCGCCGTTGCGCTCGCCGCTGTTCACGTCGTCTTTCTTGCTGCCGCCCTCGCCGAGCGCGTCGATGTAGCCCGCGTACTGCGTGCTATAGGCCACCACACGCAGCGCGGCCATGTCGCCCAACGGGACATTGATGTGGCCTTTGATGTGACCGCCTTCCTCGCCGTCGGCCACGGTGTTGATGTCAGCCTCCAGCGAGCCGGAGAACTCCTCGAGCGTCGGCTGGTTGGAGATGAAGCGGATCGTGCCACCTATGGAGCCCGAACCGAACAACGTGCCCTGCGGTCCGCGCAGCGTCTCCACGCGGTTCAGGTCGTAGAGATCGACGTCGGGAGTGAACAGCGACAGCGAGATCACCGACTCGTCGAGGTAGACGCCGACCTGCTCTTTTACGCCGGGCTGGTCACGCACGATCTGGCCCGCCGACACGCCCCGGATGCCGATCTGGCTCTGGCCCGGACCGAGGTTCTGGATCGAGAGGCCGGCGATGTTGCGCGACAGCTCTTCGATGTTGGTAGCGCCGGAGCGCACGATGTCCTCGGCGCTCTGAGCGTTGATGGAGAACGGCAGGTCCTGCACGGTCGCCTCGCGCCTGGTCGCGGTGACCACGATCTCCTCGAGTTGCCAGCCCTGCTGCGCGAACGCCGAGGACGTCAGCGCCAGACCGAAGCCGGCCGCGGCGAGCGCGAGTGCCAGCGGCGTGTTTCGGGTGCGGTGCAGTGGCATGGGAATTCCCTGTATCTGAAACATTGTTTGTTGTTTTGCTGGAACGCTGCACGCCGATGAGCCGCATGCCACTCGAATGGAGCCGAGAAACGGTACGCCAAATACGCGGCGATGGGTATGTGAGGGGGGGGTTTGACCGCTCCACCCCCTTCGACCGGCGCGGCGGGTAGAATCGCGGCGATTCCAGTCCATGGGCCGCAAGGAGCCAGCCGCGCATGCCATCCACCGCCGCCCCGATCGGCACCACCAGCGGCCGCAGGAACGCCGAGATAGACCGGCTGCGCGCGGTGGCGGTACTGCTGGTGCTCGCCACCCATGTCGGCGATTACCTCGCCGTGGCGGGTGCGGCCGAAACCGCGCTGATGCTGCGTATCAAGGCAATGGCGCTCGGCGTCGATCTCTTCTTCGTGATTTCCGGCTTCGTGGTGTCGAGGGTGATCCTGACGGAGATCGATCGCCTGCCGCGCGACAGCCTGCGGGGTTGGGGGAATTTCCTCGCGGCCTTCTACACGCGGCGCGCTTACCGGATCCTGCCGATGGCCTGGCTGGTGTTGATCGTGTTCTCGGCAGCCCTGCTGCCAGTGTGGGGCGATGGTCCGGCCTGGCGTTATGCGCTCGCCACGGCGCAGGCAGCGGTGGCCTTCTGGGTCAATTATTTTCTGTACTGGTTCCCGCCAGAGCACTACTCCACCAGCCCGTTCGGTCCGTACTGGAGCCTTGCGATCGAGGAACAGTTCTACCTCGCCTACCCCCTCTTCCTGCTCGCCGTACGGAGCACACAAGCGCGACTGCTGTGGCTCGCCGGGGCCCTGCTGCTGATCGCAGTGGTGCTGCGCCCGCTGTACCTCGATGCCGCCATTGCCGCGGGCCATTCGCGCGCCGCTTTTGCAACGCACTTCCGGGCCGATGGCATCCTTGCAGGCTGCCTGCTCGGCGTGCTCGGGCACGAGGGCGCGCTCGCGCGGCTCGGATCGACGGGTCCAACACGGCGCGTGATCGCGTGGACGGCGGTGCTCGCACTGCTTGCCCTGATGGTCGAGGCACGCATGCGCTACCCGGCGGCGCTCGCGCTGCCGGTGGTGGTCGTGCTTTCCTCCGTACTGGTCGCTCTCGCGTCACGTCAGACGGGATGGATACTGCCAGGCGCAGGCCCGTTCGGGCGCACGCTCGATTGGGCCGGGCTGCGCTCCTACGGGATCTACCTCATCAATTGGCCGCTGCTGTGGCTGATCGACGGCCTCTGGCCCGCGGCGTGTGCGCTGGATGGCGCGGGTCTCACCGTATTGCTCGCGGGGTGGCTGGGGCTAACGGCAATGCTGGCAGAGCTCTGTTTCCGGCTGATCGAAGGCCCGCTGATCGCTCGCGGGGCGCGCCGTGCCGCGCGCTACGCCGATCGCGAGCTGGCCACGGCAGGAAAACAGCGATGGTGATGCCGCCCGTCGACTACCTCGACTGCGGCGGGCGACGGGTGGCACTGCGCCTGTTCCGCCCGCCGCAACGCGGGGCAACGCCGCGCGCGAGCGTGCTGTTCGTACACGGCTGGACCGGCGCGCAGGACGCGAACGATGTACGCCTCGCGCGGGTGCTGGCACGCGATGGCTTCCTGTGTCTCAGCTTCGATCTGGGCGGGCACGGCCTGAGCGATGGCCAGTTGCTCGAGTTCACGTTGGAGGAGTTCCTCGCCCAGACCCGAGCCGCCTTCGACTGGCTCGCGCAGGCCGGGGGCGGCGACAGCCCAATCGCGGTATGCGGCTGCAGCCTCGGGGGCTATCTCTCGATGCTCCTCAGCCGCGAGCGCCCGGTAGCGGCACTGAGCCTTCGCGTGCCGGCAAACTACCCGGACGAGATCTTCAGTGGACCCCCGGTCGGGACCTACATCGAGAGCGGCGCTTCGCGGGCCTGGCGCTCGGAACCACGCACGTCCGCGGACAACCGTGCCCTCGCCGCGCTGCGCGATTTCGCCGGGCCCATCCAGCTGATTGCCGCCGGCCGGGACGAGTCGATCCCGCTGCAGACAATCCGCAATTTCGTGGCCGCCGCCGACGCAAACCGCATCGACTACCATCTGCTGAAAGACGCCACCCACACGCTCTATGAGATCCCCGTCATGGGCGAGCTGTCGTTCCGCCTGCTGCGGAACTGGCTGCTCGATCTCCGGCCCGAGCCCTGACAGGAAACCGCCATGCCTATCGAGTCACGTATACGCACCATCCCCCACTACCCGCGCGAAGGGATCATGTTCCGCGACATCACCACCCTGCTCCAGGACGCCGAGGGGTTCCGGTTGCTGATCGACGCACTGGTGGCACGCTACAAAGGCCAGCGCATCGACAAGGTGGCGGCCATCGAGGCACGCGGCTTTATCCTCGGGGCACCGCTTGCCTGGGCGCTGGGGGCCGGTTTCGTGCCCATACGCAAGCACGGCAAGCTGCCGTACGAGGTGATCGGACGCGACTACGCGCTGGAGTACGGCACCGACCGGCTCGAGATCCACGTCGATGCCATCACCGCCGGCGAGAGCGTGCTGCTGGTGGATGACCTGATCGCCACCGGGGGCACCGCAGAGGCCGCCGCAGGACTGGTGCGCGATCTGGGCGGGCGCATCGTCGAGTGCGTGGCAGCCATAAATCTGCCCGATCTGGGCGGCAGCCGGCGCCTCGAGGGGCTCGGAATTGGTACTTTCTGGCTTGGTGAGTTCGCCGGGCACTGACCAGCGCCTTTCGCAAGCCTGATCATGCTATGTAGTATTAGAGATTGGAGACTCGGCGACTCAAAAAAAAGGGGAGCTCCAGAGGGCTGATGACTGATTCGGGGCGAGACGACACTACTGAAGACACCGAACTGGTAGCTCGCTGCCGAAACGGCGATCGTCAGGCGCTGGACCTGTTGGCGCGCAAGTACCAACGGGCGCTGTTCAATGTTGCCCTGCGGATGCAGCGCAACCCGGACGACGCCGCCGACACGGTCCAGAACGCGTTCATCAAGGCCTTCGAGAAGCTCCACCTCTACGACGCCAACCAGAAATTCTTCAGCTGGATCTACCGCATCACCATCAACGAGGCCCTGAACGCCTCACGCCGGCAGGGCTACACAGCGGATGCACAGGCCACCGAGCCGATGGACCCGGGCCCCGAAGAGGCTCTAGGGCAGGCGAGTGAGGCGGCAAGGCTCCATCAAGCGCTACAGCAACTCAAGGAAGACGCCCGCTCGGTGATCGTTTTGCGGCATTTCTCGGACCTGAACTACGCCGAGATCGCCGAGATCCTGCAGATCCACGAAGAAACCGTGAAATCGCGTCTCTTCAGCGCCCGCCGCAAGCTTGCGGAGCTCTTGCAGAGCCGCGACTGACAACACGCAGGGCTCAGGCACCGCCGAGCTCAGACTCCAGCTGTCCCAGATGCCATCGATCCCGCCGGTTGGTATTCACCAGAGGCGCCAGAGCAAGCATCGCGATCCTGCCGATGCTTTTTTCCAGATGCCGCATCTCGGCGAACATCCCGGCAAGTTCGGGATCGGGAGGAACCACCACATCAAGCTCCCGCATCATCATCGCGCCCTTGGCGCGCAGCGAAAGCTCCGTATAGATCCGCAGGTAACAGAGCATGTCGGCGAGCGTCAGGCCGTCGAAGCGCTCGCCGAGCGTCCTCAGGTACTGCCCCACATGCGTGTCGCGAAACTCGTTAGAGTTCAACTGCTGCAGCAAGTCCACATCGGCCTCGAATCCGAGTTCCATCCAGCCGGTCAGCGTCTCGTTGCTGCGGGAGAACACCCAGATCATGAAGGGCGGCATCAGCAGGAAGATGCCGAGCGCGGAAAGCACGGGCGAGAAGAACACATGGTTGTAGGCCGAGTGGATCAGGGCCGCCACCACAAGGCCTGGCAGGCAGGTCATGGGCGTCAGCGCCTCGCGCCGCTCGATGGCCGCCATGGTCAGGATGCCAAAAATGGCCGTCACGCCACCGTGCATCACCGCTGTCCCGAAACCGCGCACGATCCAGACGCCAAGGTTCAGTTGGGAGTTAAACAGGAAATAGCTGTTTTCTATCACCGCAAACCCTGCGCCCACCGCAAAACCCAGAATGGCGGCATCAACCAGAAAGCCTACCCGGTGCCTGCTGAAGAGGTAGACAAGCACCGAGGCCTTGAGCAGTTCCTCGATAACCGGCGCGACGTAGCGCGAGTAGGTCCGTAGCTCCATGGCCGTGGCTGCCAGCAACTGGCCGTTAATCACATAGGCGAGCAGCCCCACACAGCCACCGGCGGCGATCATCTGCAGGATCACGGAAAACCGGACCAGCTTGAAGCTGTCGAGGAATTTCAGCAGCGCGAGCAGGGCGAGCACCGGCAGGATGGCCACCGCAATACTCAGGGCTTGTGATGCAGCTGCGCCCATGCGGGAACCCTTCTTAAAGAATCTTGAGCGATAGCATGAACTCACCGGAGCTGTCGCCGCCAGAGGCAAAGCCCTGCGCGTAGCCCACCGACAGCGTCATGGGCAAGCGGTGCAGCGCCGTGAACGAGAGATCGAACTGCGCGCCCACCGTGGAGTAGGTGCGGTCGAGCGAGGTGCCGGGTTCGGCCCATAAGCTGCCGGCAAAAACCGACGACCGGATCTCACCGAGATAAAACCCTGGCGTGCCGACCTCCGCAAACCGTAGCGGCGGCGCGTTCAGCTCTACCACTGCCCTGGCAAATTGCCGTGCGCTGATCTCGCCGATCTCGAAGCCGGGAAGGCTGTCGTAACTCCGGTAACGCTTCACCGAGTTATCGTCGACATAGTTGTTGCCGAAGCCGCCGAAATAGAAATTGGTGAGCGCCTCGCTGCGGTTGCCGTCGGCGGCGCCAGCGGCGCTGTAGAGCCAGATTGAGGCATGTTTTATGGGCAACGCAAACCCGAGATCAAACCCGGCATGCAGCTTGGGATACACGGTGGAGTTCGCGTAATCGAGCTCGGAGCGCAGTTCCCAGCGCAGGCCTTTTTCGTCCTCCGAAGCACCTTGGGAACTGTCGGTGTGAGAGTAATTCCACCCGAAATTGCCCGACCACAATTCATCGATGACTGCCTGGGCATTCTGGTTGCTGGGCAGCGTGTCGAGGCCCTTGTAGTAGGCGATGTCGGCGCTGAAGTCGAGCTGGCGCGGTGGATCGTAGATCAACGAGTGGTCATAACTCACGATCCAGGCATCCCCCTTTCGGCTGCGCTCGGTAGGGCCGAAAAGATCATAGAAGTTGGCGTCGTTGTGCCAGTAACGGAACGTCCAGTCCATGTGGGTGTACTGGGCGTCGATATGCAATCTCTCGTCTGCATCCACCGTGCTATCAGCGGAATAACTGAGGTCCAGTTTCACCGTGTCGAGAAGGATCGGGTCGCTCCAGTTGAAGCTGTAACCGAGCGCAGCTTTTTCCTTGTAGCCCTCGAGTATGGGGTAGGAAGGTTCATGCTCCAGCCTGCGCCAGGGAACGTAGTCGGAACGGCTCTTTACCTGGGGTTCCAGATCCACTTTGGCGGGATCCCCCACGCCCCAGGTGGCCAGCACGGGATGCTTTTTCACCAGTTCATTGCCGAGAAAAGTGATCGTACCGAGGTCCTGTAATGGTTGCGGGCTCCCCAGCCGGGTAGGTATGAAGCCCGTACCCGTGTACTCGAAAACGATCAGTGAACCATCTGCCTGCGGAATGGGGCGGAAGAAGCCGGTCTCGGCATTGGTCACCGCCTGCATATCCCCCGTGTCCAGCTCGAAGCGGTAGATATTCGAAACGCCCGTGTAATAGGCGCTTCCGTACAGATACTTCCCGTCGGGGGAAAACACAAAGCCTTCGGGGAATGCACGCCCGAAATTGAATTGGGCTGCCGCCTTGAAAGTACCGTCGACCAGTTCGCTGATACGGAACACCTGCAGAAACTGCTGCCCCTGGATATCACCCACGGTTGCCGACAGATAACGCCCATCGGGTGAGATATCCATATCGGATATCACCTGCCCGTAGGGCGCTTGGTAGAGCTCTATCAACCTCTCATAGGGAGGAAGGATACCCACGAGAGCAACCTTGCCTCCCTCGTGCTGCACGCCCCAGAGCGATTTGTCTTTTTTGTTGAACACGAGGTTGCCGATCCTCGCGTTCTCGGCGATGGGCGTTACCTTGCCGGTCGCAAGATCGAGGTAGCGCAGGTCACGCAAACGTGCCCCATCCTCGACGAAAAACAGACGTCGCGCCTCTGGATCCCAGGCGGTGGAGGTCACCGAATACTTTGTCGCTCCCTTGATGTCATGAAGGTTTTTTTCAGTCCCATCCGCAAGCGAAATCGCGCCCAGGTGTGCCACAACACCGGGGTACATCAAACCACCGACCATGCTGCCGCTGGACTCATCCACAAACATGCGCGACACCCAACCGACCGGTTGCTTGCTCAGGCGCTCGCCAGTCGTGAGCGGAAACTGGCGAACAGATGCGAGGTTCTTCGCCTGGAATTCATGCTCGAAGGCGATCCAGTGTTGCCACACGTCCTTTAGAGGCTCACCGAACACGTGCTGGAACTGATCTGCGTAATAGCGCTTGCTCCCGGGATCACGCCGGAACCATTCGATGAGTTTTTCGGGCGAGTAGTGGTAAGCGAGATAACTCATGAACCGCGTGCCGTAGAGATACGCGTTGCTACCGGTGTTGAAATCGACCTTGGTTCCTTCCGAGACGAGACCGAGATCGCTGTAGAAGGGTGTCTTGTCGCGCACCATGGCCCGGAAAACCATCTCGTCAAAGCCACCCTGAGCGCGACCTATGCCGCCGGACATCCACGTGTCCATGAAGGTTGCAATGCCTTCCAGTTGCCATCGCGGAGCGACAACTTTCGGAGCGGTCAGGTATCCGTAGGCGATGGTCTCGGGGTGGGCCGCGGATACCGCAGGTTTTCCACGGAACACAGCTCGCCAGAAAGTTTCTGAATCAGTGTGTGCGTCGAATGTCGCCAGATGTGTGATCTCATGACTCATTAACCTGAACAGGTGGTCTACCGGCAAGGAAGTTTCGAATGACTTGTCGGATGGAGAGACCTGCGCGGTCACCACATCACGCGGCGTGGTCATGGCTGATCCGTTACCGTCGTCACTGAAATCCATCAACAGCAACGTCACGGGATCTGAGGGGTTCCAGTGGAAAAGCTTTTTGTGGAACTCGAAAGCATTCAGGAAACTGCGGGCGGCATGAGGCGCTAACTCGGGCGTGTTGGTGCTGGCGTTGAGGAGCCGGAGATCCTTGGTTTCAAGTGTTTCCAGAGCCACTGACTGCGCACGCACGGCTTGAGGGGCCAACGCCAGAAAAACCCAGAGGAGGGAGACCGCAAGCAGCGAACCGGGACGCGCACAAGGCATTCAGCAGCCCCCTCTCATTGCTGTTTGACTGGCACTTGAACGTAACAGAGAAGGGGGCGGCGGGTTGAACACCCGCCGCCCCTGGATTCGAGTCTCAAACAGCTCTTGTTGTTAATCGATACCCATTTTTCAAGCCGGGGCAGGTTGAGGCGCCGGCGACAGATCGGGTTTGTCGAGGCCCTTATCAAGGCCTTTGTCCAAGCCCTTATCCAAACCTTTATCCAGACCCTTGTCCAAACCCTTGTCCAAACCTTTATCCAGGCCCTTGTCCAGACCCTTGTCCAAGCCCTTGTCCAAGCCCTTGTCCAATCCTTTATCCAGACCCTTGTCCAAGCCCTTGTCCAGACCCTTGTCCAGACCTTTGTCCAAACCTTTGTCCAAGCCCTTGGCCTCAACGCTGCCCTCATCAACGCCACTGCCCGAGCCACCACCCGAGCCCGTTCCGGCAACCGGGTCATCCGCGGACACCTGATTGTTCAGATACCGCTGCGCCGGGGCGATGGTACCCGAGACCTGCGACTCATCGACCGAAAAATTCTGCGCTGCCATCGCCAGCACTACCACCACCGGAACGCTGCAGGCGCCAAGCACCAACCACTTCCTGCCATTCGAGCGCGCCATTGTCTTGCTCCCTTTGAAAATTATCGGCTCAACCGAACCCGTCTTGATGAAATTGCTGGATGGTCCGTTCCGCGGCTCCGGGGCCGCTGCTGCCGGCTGCGGCAGCGTGATGGAACGGGTGATTGCCTCGACGAGTGAGGCAGGTGGATCGACCCGCTCCTCGGCGGAAAAGACCGCTTGCAGCCCGGCCAAGGCCTGCCGCAGACGGGCCGCCTCGGGGGAAGCGGCCACCGCCGCTTCCAGTTCCGCCTTCTCGCCAGCGCCCAAGGTGCCGTCGAGCTCGGCGTGAATGAGTTCTTCTATCCTTGCGTCCATTGGATCTCCGCTACCAGTACATCAACCATCGAAACGTGGGGCTCTGACCAGGCGCCACCGCAACCGGCGGCCCGATTCACGCTCCGGATGTTACGGATTCGTGATGGCTCCCGAGAACACTTACACGCGGCCACGGAAAAAGTTGGTGCCTGAGCTGTCTGAATTTTCAGCCTCCATGTGCTGCAGGCCAAGCGCCGGTCGCAAAGGGGCTCAGCGGGACCGGTGCGGGCTGTACCGTTGGCAACAAGGCGCTGATACTTCTGCGCTATGACTAGACCCCCATCAGCGGAACGGCGCCGCTTCCTGCGCCAGAGCGCCGTCCTCTCGCTGGGGCTGCCGGCGTTTGGCCTGCTCGCGGACTCGCTGCCGGCTGTGGAGCGCCGGCGAGCCGCAGCTTTTGATCCGGTGGGGCGCTCCTTCGCTGAACTGCAGCAGGCCATGGCAGGCGGTGAATCGAGCGCCACGGCGCTGGTCGGGGCCTATCTGGACCGCATCGCCCGATTCGATCACGCGGGGCCGCAGTATCGATCAGTGCTCGCGGTGAACCCCGCCGCGCTGGCTGCGGCACGCAGGCTGGACCAGGAGCGCAAGGCCGGCAAACTGCGCGGTCCGCTGCACGGCATTCCGCTGCTGATCAAGGACAACATCGAAACGCTGGACCCACTGCCCACCACCGCAGGCTCACTGGCACTCGCCCGGTCCTTTCACGCCGCAGACGCCCCGCTGGTGGCACGCCTGCGGGCTGCCGGCGCCATCGTGCTCGGCAAGGCCAATCTGAGCGAATGGGCGAATTTCCGCGGTAACCGCTCTACCAGCGGCTGGAGCGCGGTGGGCGGCCAGACCCGCAACGCCCATGACCGCCTGCGCAACCCCTCGGGCTCCAGCGCGGGCTCTGCGGTGGGTGCGGCGGCCAGCTTCTGCGCGGCTGCCATCGGCACCGAGACCGACGGCTCGATACTCTCACCCGCCTCGGTGAACGGCATCGTGGGTCTCAAACCCACGGTGGGCGCGGTGAGCGGCAGGGGCATCGTGCCCATCACCCCCCGACAGGACACCGCCGGGCCCATGGCCCGCTCGGTTGCCGACGCCGCTGCGCTGTTCGCGGCGATGCGCGAGACGGGCAACACCCCGGTGCCGGATCTGGCGCAACTCAAGTCCGCACGGCTGCGCGGCCTGCGTATCGGTGTGCTCGCCCCGGCGGCCTCCTCGCACACCGACGCGGCCGGCGTGCACGAGAGCGTGCGTGCGGCGCTCGCACACGAGGGCGCCATCGTGCTCGATGCGGAGGCGCCACCCGGGTTCGCCACCTTCGGCGACGCGGAATACGAGGCCATGCTCTTCGAGTTCAAGGTCGCGCTGGAGGCGTACCTGAAAGGGCTTGATCCGGCGCGCGTTCCCGCGCGCTCGCTCGCCGCGCTGATCGACTTCAACCAGGCAGAGGCAGCACGGGAACTGGGAATCTTCGGGCAGGAGATTTTCGAGGCTGCTGCAGCCAAGGGCTCATTGGAAGACCCCGCCTATCGGCGCGCGCTGGCGGCTGTTTTGCAGGGTGCGGAGACCGATGGCCTTGCCGTGCTGTTTGCGACGACACGAGCGGATCTGCTGCTCGCACTCTCGAACGGGCCCGCCGAGCTGATAGACCCCGTATGGGGCGATCGCCCCGACGGCGGCTGGCCGGTGCTGGCCTCCGCCGCAGCCGCGGCAGGCTATCCGAGCATCACGGTACCCGCCGGGTTCATTCGCGGTCTGCCGATAGGTGTGACGCTGGTGGCGCGGCGTTTTGAGGAGAGCGCACTGCTGCAGGGAGCATTTGCGCTGGAGCGCGTGCTGCAGGCACGCAGAGCACCCTTGATCGGCTAGTCGGTCGCGTCCCGATGCAGCGTGCGCGGCACTCAGGGGCCGCCGCCCAATTCGTGCACGATCCGATCCAGGTAGATCAGTCCCTGCAGGGGTTCTTCTTCGGCGAGCACCGCGTAGCGATCGGCTTCGTCCAACGGCAGATACTGCGCCAGCTGATAGGCGAGCTGCGCGGCATCACGCGGCTCGGGCGCCACACCCAGGCGCACCAGCGCGGGATGCTCTGCGAGCCCGGCCATGATTTCGGCGAGATGGGCATGGGAGTCACCGATGGGCGAGGGCTCGGCATCGGCAAGCCACTCGACCTCGGCCAGAAGCAGACGGTCCTGCTGCTCGCGGCAGGCGCCGACGCGAAAGCGCCGCTCGCCCTGCACGGTGATACGCAGCCGTCCGGCCGGCAGGCCGTCCCAATCGACGATACCCGCCAGGGTGCCTATCTCACAGAGGGCCGGTGGCCGGATACCCTGCGCCAGGATCACCTCGTGGCCTTCGCGGATCCGCACGATGCCGAAGGCGAGTTCGCCCTTCATGCAGCGCGTCACCATGTCGAGGTAACGCGGCTCGAAGATCTGCAGCGGAACACGCCCGCCGGGCAACAGCACGGCATGCAGCGGAAACAGCGCGATCTCATCCACGGGCGTTGCTCCGGAAACGTGCACTCACACCAGCACCTCGAGAAGTTCGTCGAGCATCATGAGCGAGAGCCCCCAGATGCGCCGTTCGCCGAAGAGATAACACGGAAGCTCGAGCGGCACGCCGTTCGGGGCCCAGCGCATCTTTTCGCGATTGGCGCGGTCGGCAAGAAAACCCAGTGGAATCCATACGGTCTCGGCGACCTCGTGGTTTGGCGTGAGCGGCAGGCGTTCAGGCAGCCTGAACACATAAGGCGTGATCACCATCGGTCCGCGGCGCAACCGGCCGTGGGTGGCGATGTCGGAGAGCCTGCCTAACAGCCGCGCCGCGGACGCCGCATCCAGACCCACTTCCTCCTGCGTCTCACGCAGCGCCGTGGCGAGCGTGTTGCGGTCCACCGGATCCTTGCGTCCCCCCGGAAACGCCATATGCCCGGACCATGGATCCCCCTCGCGCTCGGCGCGACGGATCATCAGTACCGACACGCCCTCGTTGGGGCACTGGTGCAGAAACAACGCCACGGCAGAGCGCGCATAGACGCGACGCATGAGTTTGCGGCGCGGGCGGTGGGCAACGATCAGCTGCGCGGCGAGATCGAGATCCCGGAGTGTGTGGCGCTCATCCTTGGCGGTGTGGGGCATGGAATATCCGGATATTGCCTAGCCACGCTTAGACCGCGCGGGGCTGAACAATGACAATAGCGAATCAGACCGGGATTTTCATTGCATGACCGCCACGACTTTGCACACCGCACCCGCCTGGCTGCGCCTCGAGCAGGCCACACTGCGCCTTGGCGGGCACCTGTTCTTCCGCGGCATCGACTGGGAAGCGCGCGAGGGCGAGCAGTGGGCGCTGTTCGGCGCCAACGGCGCCGGCAAGACCGCCTTGGCCGGGCTCGCCACGGGGCGGTTGCACCCGGCCGGGGGGCGCGTCTGGCTGAGCCCGCAGATCGATCCAGTGCGCGACATCGGCCACATCTCATTCGAGGTCGAGCAGCAGATCTGCGAGGCCGACGCCCGTCACGACATCAGCGAGTTTCTCGAAAACGCTATAGACCAAGGCACCACGGCGGGTACGCTGCTCGAGGGGCCGCGGATCGCCCGCGAGGCCCTGGCAGAGGCCGTGCGCACGCTCAATCTGGAGCATCTGCTGGGCCGCGGGCTGCGTTTTCTCTCGAGCGGCGAGCGCCGCCGTACCCTGCTCGGGCGGCTGCTGCTGCTGTGTCCGGCGGTTGCCGTGCTGGATGCGCCCTTCGAGGGCATCGACGCGCCCTCACGCGAACTGGTGGACGCGATGCTGGCGAAGCTGCTGGCGGGCCCCACGAGGGTGCTGCTGCTCACGCGGTGCATCGAGGATATTCCGCCAGGCATCACGCATGTGCTGGTGCTGGAGCAAGGACGCATCGTGGCAAGCGGCCCGCGCGACGAGGTGCTGCGGGACCTCGGCACGCGGGCCACCGCGGCGTCCCCGGCCGAAATGCCGCCGCCGCTTCCCGACGCCGACCTGATCGATTCCGGGGATGGACCGCTGATCGAGGCACTAAACCTGCACGCCCACTACGGTGAGCAGGTGGTGCTCGATGGCGTCAGCCTGCGTCTCGAGCGCGGCGAACATCTCTGCCTTGCCGGCCCCAACGGTTGCGGTAAGTCCACGTTGCTCGCGCTCATCTGCGGCGACAACCCGCGCGCCTACGGCCAGGAACTGCGCGTGTGCGGGCGCCTGCGCGGCAGCGGCGAGCCGGTGTGGGAGCTGAAGCGCCGCTTCGGGATCGTGAGCAACGCGCTGCACCTCGGTTACCCGAAGCGCACGCGGGTGCAGGACGTGGTGCTGAGCGGCTTTCACGACACGCTGGGGCTGTATCAGAGCTCATCGACCGCCGAGACAGCCTCCGCGCGGGCCTGGCTGGAAGCGCTAGGGCTGGCGGCGCAGGCCCTCGAGCGCTTCGATTCGCTGTCCTTCGGCGCGCAACGGCTGGTGCTGATCGCCCGCGCGATGGTGAAGGGCCCGCCAATACTTATTCTGGATGAACCCTGCTCCGGGCTGGACGGCCCCAACCGCGCGCGGGTGCTCGCGCTGATCGAGCGCATCGGCGCGAGCGGTCGCACGCATATGCTCTACGTGAGCCACGAAACCGACGAGATACCGCACTGCATCACGCGACGGCTCGAGTTCCGGCCGCGCCCCGAAGGCGGCTTCGCGCTGATGCAGGCCTGAATCAGCCGCTGGCGCGGGTGGCTTGGGCCAGCACGTCCTCGAGGCGCTGGCGCAGTTCGGGTTCGGGCGCTTGCGCCAGGCCCTTGCGCGCCAGCTGCCCGGCAAGATCGCGCTCCCCGCGCGCAAGACGCAGCAACGCCAGCTCGTAATAGACAGCCGGATCACCGGGTTCGATCCGCAGCGCCCGCTCCGCCGCGGCCACGGCGGCGTCCAGATCTCCCTTGCGCCGCGCGCCGTCGGCGCTCGCCAGCAGAGCATTGACCGCGTTGTTCGAACTGCGCGCCGGCACATGATCGGCACCGATGGCAACGCCGGCTATGGGGGCAACGGGCGGCTCGGCTGACGCCGCGGGATAAGCACCCGCATCCGGGTAGCCCGGCGCCGCACCGACCACCGGCATGGCGCTGTCTGGGGCCGGATAGCCCTCCGCACCGCTGGCGGGCTGGCTCGTGGCCCCGGCAATCGCAGACCCGTCTGCGCTGCCTGCATCAGCACCTGACTCGGTGGAGGACTGCACCGTGATGCCACCCGACTCGCCAACAGGCACGCCGGGGCGAGGACCGCCCGCGGGGTAGGCCGGATAGACGCGCGGCCGAGCGGCGGTCGCTGTCGCAGGATAAGCGCGGGGGGCAGTCTGACGCGTCGTGCCGGCATTGCCTGCACGCGGGGCGGCACCCGGCTCAGGCACATCCACCCGCGGCGGGGACGGGCCTTCGGTGATACAGGCGGTCAGCAACAGAGGAAGTGCAAGGCCGCCGATGCGATAGAGCAGCGGGCGGCAGGAGCCTGGGTTCACGATGGACTCTCGCTGGGTAAGGAACTTCGAGTGTGATGAGTGTAGGACTCATAGCCCTATCGCGCCTGAGCTGCGCTGGCGCCTGCGATGGGCCGCGCGCGGACAATCACTGGTTGAACCAGCGCTCCCACCAGCTTTCCTTTTCCTTGCGCGGCTTTTCCGGGGGCGGCGCACTCGGCGCCGCTGGCGCGACAGGTGCGCTCTGCGGACGCGACTCCCACGGCCAGCGGATCCCGCCACCACTGCCGCAGGGGGCCTCATAACCCGGCACCGTATCGGGCAGGAAGGGCATGAGGCTCGCACCCGGACAACCCTCGGCGCTCAGGCCACCGCTCGTCTCATCGACCCACGCCTCGACAATGCCCTCCGGCGGTCGCGGCTTGAGCGGCACACGACTCACCTCGGCCATCAACCGCGACCAGACCCGCAGCGCACCGGTCGCACCCGTGAGCGAGGTAACGCCGTTGTCGTCACGGCCGATCCAGGCCACCGCCAGCAGGTCGCCCGAGTAACCGGCGAACCAGGAATCGCGCATGTCATCGGTGGTGCCGGTCTTGCCCGCCACCGTGAGCCAGCCCGGCAGACGGCGGTACGCGCTAGTTGCCGTGCCCGAACGCACCACTTCGCGCAACGCATACTGCAGTAGGTAAACCGCGCCGGGATCGAGCTTCTGCTCCACCTTTACCGGGTAACGCGACAGCGGGGAGCCGCTGCTGTCACTCACCTCGCGGATCACGCTCAAGGGCGTGCCGAAGCCACCCGAGGCGATGGTCTGGTACATGCCCGCCACCTCGATGGGCGTGAGATCGACCGCGCCCAGCGACACCGAGGGCAGCGGCGCGATCTCGCGCTCCACACCCAGCCGGTGGATGGTGTCGACCACCCGTGGCAGTCCGAGCTCGAGACCAAGCCGCGCGGTCGACTGGTTGTAGCTCATCGCGAGCGCACGGTGCAGCCGCACCATACCGTGGTCTTTCTTGTCGAAATTGCGCGGGCTCCAGACCTGTCCGTTGCTGCCCTTGTAGTGCACCGGCCCGTCATCGAGTGGGCTCATCAGCGAATAGCGCCCGCCCGCCAGCGCGGTGAGATACACCGCAGGCTTCATCAGCGAACCCACCGGGCGCACCGCGTCCAGCACCCGATTGAAGCCCGCGATGCGCGAGTGCCGCCCGCCCACGATCGCGAGTATCTCGCCGCTGTCGACGCGGGTGACGATCACCGCGCCTTCCAGCCCCGGGACCGGCCGCTTGCGGGCCACGGCCTCTTTCTCGATCTCGGCAAGCGAGTCCTGCAGCGCGCGCTCGGCAGAACGTTGCACGGCAGGATCGAGCCCGGTGAACACCCGCAGCCCCTCGGAGCTCAGGTCATCGTCGCTGTAGCTCTCTTTCAGCTGGCGGCGGACGAGGTCGAGGTAGGCGGGGTAGAAGCGCGATCGGTTGTCGTCACGGTCGCCCATGCCGAGCGGCCGAGCTTTGAGTCGCGCGGCAAGCTCGGGCTTGATCACCTGTTGCTCGACCAGTTCGTCCAGCACGAGGTTGCGCCGCGCGAGCGAACGCTCGGCGTGCCGCCACGGATCGTAGTAGGACGGCCCGCGCACCAGCGTAATCAGCAGCGCGATCTGCTGGGGCTCCAGTTCGTTCAGCGGACGGTTGAAGTAGTAATGGCTCGCCAGTCCGAAGCCATGGATCGCGCGATGACCGTCCTGGCCGAGGTAGATCTCGTTTAAATAGGCCTCTAGGATCTCTTCTTTCGAATAGCGCATCTCCATCACCACCGCCATCGCCGCTTCGAGCAGCTTGCGGACAAGCGTGCGCTCGCGGGTCAGGAAGAAGTTCTTCACCAGTTGCTGCGTGAGGGTGCTGCCGCCCTGCTCCATGGAGCCGCTCTTCACATTCACCCACAGGGCGCGGAGGATGCCGCGGAAGGAGATACCGTGGTGGGTCGCGAAGTCCTGATCTTCAACCACCATCAATGCGGCGATCAGCAGCGGTGGCACCTCCCCGGCGCGAACCAGGATGCGGTCCTCGTTGTGCGCGGGGTAGATACCGCCGATGTGTACCGGGTCGAGCCGCGCGATCGGGACCTCGGCGCCGGCATCGTCCCAGACGCCGGCGATGGAGGCGCCCTGAAAGCGCACCGCGAGCCGCCGCTCGGGCTCCACGCCGTCCCAGAAACGGAACCCGCGGGTGCCGACCCGGAGCCATCCATCACCCACGCTGTAAGCACCACTGCGCGGCTGTGCGCCGCCCGGGCGGTAACCCAAGGCCTCGAGTTCGGCCAGCAGATCCCGCTGCCCGATGGGTGCTCCAGCATAGAGCTCCATGGGTCGCCCATAGACCATGGCGGGCACCGCCCACTTCTTGCCGGAGAACTCACGCTGAATGAAGGCGTCGAGATACAGCAGGCCGATGGCCACCGGCACCGCCACCGCCACTGCCACGCGCAGCAGCACACTCGGCCAGCGGCGTGCAGGTGCAGGCGCGGGCGCGGCGCGGCGGGCGGGACGGCGGGCGGGAGGGGGCATGGCGCAGGAGTGTAGAAGATGCACCGACCGCTGCAGTAGGAAGCATTTGGCAATTGAGCCCGGGCGTCCGCGCACCCGATAATCGCCGGGTTTGGAACCACACAGGACAATAGGCTCGATGAGCAGTTACGACGTCTACGGTATGGGAGCAGCCCTGGTCGACACCGAGATCGAGGTCGACGACGGGTTCCTCGCGAACGCCGCCATCGAGAAAGGGGTGATGACACTGGTCGACGAGCCCCGCCAGCACACGCTGCTCGGGCTGCTGGAGCAGCACTTGGTCTATGCGCGGCGCGCCAGCGGCGGCTCAGCGGCAAACTCGGTGATCGCCACGCGCTACTTCGGCGGCACCGCTTTTTACTCCTGCAAGGTCGCCGATGACGAGAACGGCCGCTTCTATCTGGCCGACATGGAGCGCGCCGGCGTCCACACCAACCGCCTGGCCGCCGGCGCCACGGGCGTCACGGGCAAATGCCTTGTGATGATCACCCCGGATGCCGAGCGCACCATGAACACCTTCCTCGGGGCGAGTTCCACGCTCTGCGCGGACGACATTGATCCCGTCGCGCTGGCGGATTCGCGCTTTCTGTACATCGAAGGCTACCTCGTCACCTCACCCAGCGCGCGGGCAGCGGCCGTGCGAGCCCGGAAACTCGCCGAGGCCGCCGGTGTGCGCACTGCACTCAGCTTTTCGGACCCCGGCATCGTGGCGCACTTCCGCGAGGGACTGGCCGAGATGCTCGGCGGGGGCGTGGATCTGGTCTTCTGCAACGGCGCCGAGGCGCTGGAGTGGAGCGGCGCCGACGCCATCGAGGCGGCGGCAGACGCACTGCGCAGCATCGCGAAGTCCTTCGCGATAACGCTGGGTGCCGAAGGCGCGCTGGTGTTTGACGGACAGCAGTACCACCGCATCGCGCCCCACCCCGTGCGGGCCATCGACACCAACGGCGCGGGCGATATGTTTGCAGGGGCCTACCTCTACGCACTGGCCCGTGGCCAGGGTGCCGCGGCCGCCGGTGCGCTCGCTTGCCGGGCCGCGGCAGAACTGGTGACGCACTTCGGGCCACGCCTGCCGGGTCCGGCCCACCAGAGGCTTCGCGAGGAGTGGGAGAGCAGCCGGGGCTGAGCACATCAGGGGCCCTGCTTGCGCAGGGCGCCTGAGGCAATCAGCCCTGCGAGAGCAGCGCGCGCAGGTCGATCAACGCGGCATCGGCGCGCGAGATGTACGAGGCCATCACCAGCGAGTGGTTGGCGAGCGGGCCGAAGCCGGTGCCGTTCAGCACCATCGGGCTCCACATCGGCTCCTGCGTGCCCTCTAGCTCGCGGATGATCTGGCGCAGGCTTACCGTGGCGTTTTTCTTCGCCAGCACATCGGCAAAATCCACTTCGGCTGCGCGCAGGAACTGGATAAGCGCCCAGGAACCACCACGCGCCTCGTAGAAGACATCATCAACTTCGGTCCAGGGCGTCTTCACCTCCACCTCATCGGGGGCAGGTGTTGACTGCTGCGCGGCGCTGTCGCCGGCGAGATCTGTGTTGAGGCGCGCCCGCCCGACGCTGGCGCTCAGACGCTGCGAGAGGCTTCCCAGCCGGCTGTCCACGGTGCCGAGCCAGTAGCGGAGGTTGTCTGCCCGCGCATAGAACTGGGCATCAGGGCTCTGGGGGTCGGCGAGGCGCCGGGCGTAAGAGCGCATCTTGCGTACACCCGTCTCGTACTCGCCCTCCGACGAGGGCAGGATCCACGAGCTGTTGTCGTAGTTGAACTGCGGCTCGGCGAGTGCAAGGTCAGGGTCTTCCTTGGACTGCGACTGCGAGCGCGACAGCGTCTCGCGCATCGCCTTGGACAGATCGCGCACCTGTACCAGCACCCCGAATTCCCAGGCCGGCATGTTGTCAAGGAACACGCCGGGCGGGGCGATGTCGTTGCTCAGGTAACCACCGGGTTTTTCGAGGAGTGTCTCCACCACCTTGATCAGAGTGGCGGTCATGACCGTACCAGTGACCACCGGGCGCTCCTGACCCGTGGCGAAAATGGCAGCATTGGCGCGCACGTCGAAGGCTTCGGGGTCGCGCGACCAGTACATGCCGAGGGCACTCAGGCCAATCACCACCACGCCGGCGATAATCGCCGTCGTAATGGCCACTGTGCCGCCACTCTTGCGCGTCATCGCGCGCGCCCTGTTCTGTCCCTGATCGTCCATCGTTACTGCTCCGCGAGTCCCTTCACCATGGCTTCGGCGCACACGCGTGCACCCCCCTCAAACTCCAGACAAAATGGCAGCCGCGCGCCCGCCACCGGCCGAGGCTGCAGCCCGAACACCATCAGGTGATAGCCCCCCGGCGCCAGCAGCAGCGCGCCGCCCGCCTTGACGGGCAAGGGTCCGGCCGGGCCCATGTGCATCATGCCCTCGCTCATGGAATGCGCGTGGACCGCGGCGCTGGCCGCGCCCTCGACCGTTGCGCCGCGGAGCACGACCTCGCTGGTACCGGTATTGCGCAGACCGAAATAGATGGCCGCATTGCCGGGGCCGGGCGGCGGCTCCAGCAGCCACGGCGACTCGATCCGGACATCGGCGGCAACCGCGTGCAGCGCGACAAATGTGCAGGCCAGGAAGGCAAAAAGAAGGCGCATCGGGAAGTTCCGGTAAGGCAGAAAACACCCGGCGTTATTCTGCCATAGGCAACGGCCGGCCCACGCGTGAATTCTCCTCGCCGCAACACGATCAAAGCGCCTAGAATCCGCGTATGCGAATCCTGCTTGTCCTTCTGTGCCTGTGGTTACCCGCGCTCGCGCCCCGGGCGAGCGATGCGTTTCCGGGCAGCGCGGGCAATGCCGCGTTGCTCGGCGCCAGCCAGCCCGAGTTCCTGGCCGTGGAGCAGGCCTATCCGCTTGTGGCCTCGGTCGGTGAGGGGCAACTGCGTCTGCGCTGGGATATCACCCCGGGCTATTACCTCTATAAGGTCCGCATGAGCCTCGCCGTTGCGGAGGCTGGCGCGACCCGACCACTGGCACCGACCTGGCCCGTGGGCGAGGCACACGAGGACGAGTTCCTCGGCGCCACCGAGATATACCGCGGCCAGCTCGAGCTCGCCATCGCGCTTGCCGCGCCCGTTGCCCACGAGATCGTGCTGAAATCACAGGGCTGCGCCGATGCAGGCCTGTGTTACCCGCCGCGCACCCAGCGCCTCGCGGTGGATCCGGAACGCGGCACGGTCACCGAACTGCCCGCAGATGCCCCCGCGGCGAGCACGGCCCAGCCCGCGGCGGCGCCCCTCGCAGCGCCGGGCGGATCCCTGCTCACCATGGTGCTGCTGGCCGTGCTGGGCGGGATGATTCTCAACCTGATGCCCTGCGTGTTCCCGGTGCTCTCGCTGAAAGTGCTCGGCATCGCGCAGAAGGGCGGCGACGCGCATGACCGCCTCGAGCACGGACTCGCCTACACCGCTGGCGTGATGCTCAGCTTCCTCGGCGTGGCCGCGCTGCTGCTCTCGCTGCGGCAAGCGGGCGAGGCGATAGGCTGGGGCTTTCATCTGCAGTCGCCGGTTTTCGTGGGTGCGCTGGCGTATCTCTTTACGGCGATGGGCCTCGGGCTCTCGGGTGTGACCAACCTCGGCGCAGGCCTCATGGGTGCCGGCAATTCGCTGGCCGCCCGTGCGGGGCTGGCAGGCTCGTTCTTCACCGGCGTGTTGGCTGCCGTGGTGGCAAGCCCGTGCTCGGCACCCTTCATGGGCACGGCGCTTGGCTTTGCCATGACGCAGCCGCCGGTGGCAGCTCTGGGCATTTTTGCGGCGCTGGGCTTCGGGATGGCACTGCCCTTCCTGTTGCTCGCGCTCAGCCCCGGCCTGCTGCGGCGTTTGCCCCGTCCGGGCGCCTGGATGGAAGGCTTCAAGCAGGTGCTGGCCTTCCCGCTGTACGCCGCTGCGGTTTGGCTTCTGTGGGTGCTGGGGCGCCAGAGCGGCGTCGACGCGCTGGCCGCGGTGCTGGGAGGCGCGGTGCTGCTGGCGTTCGCCTTGTGGAGTTGGGAGAGCGCGCGCGGACACACGCGGGCGCTGCTGTGGCGGGTGGTGGCCGCTGGGAGTCTCGCGGCTGCACTGTCCATCCTGAGTTCACCTCTGCTCGAGGCGCGCACGCCCGATCAGCGGGCAGACGCGGGCGGCTGGGAGCCCTTCTCGGCGGCGCGGCTCGCTTCGCTGCAGCAGGAGGGCAAGCCGGTATTCGTCAACGTGACCGCCGACTGGTGCATCACCTGCCTTGCCAACGAGCGGGTGGCGCTGGACACCGACGCCGTGCGTGCAGCCTTCACGGCCCGGGGGGTGGCTCTGTTGAAGGGCGACTGGACCAATGCCGATCCAGCACTCACCGACTTCCTGGCGCAACACGGCCGCAACGGCGTTCCGCTCTACCTGTACTACCCTCCCCGCATGGGTGCGCTGCCGATCGTCCTGCCCCAATTGCTCACCCCGGGCACGGTTCTGGAGGCCCTCGGGCGCTGAGTCGCCGCAGCCTTCCGCGCCTCGAATGAGCCCGATCAGGTAGGGATCATTCGCGATCTGGCGTCAAATCTGGATATCCCGCAAAAATTGAGTCAGACTTCAGACTCCTCACGCGGCCACTTTCCGCGCTGGTGGACGGCAGGCCTGGATGCCCCCAACGGAAGCCCACGATGAGTTCGATCCTGGTCTTGCACGGCCCCAATCTGAATCTGCTCGGCAGCCGCGAGCCGGCTGTTTATGGCCGTGACACGCTGGAATCCATCAACCAGCGCCTGGCGGGGCTGGCGGTTGCGGCCGGCCACCACGTCCAGACCCTGCAGAGCAATGCCGAGCACGTCCTGATAGACCGGGTGCACGCGGCCCGTTCCGAGGGGATCAGCTTCATCATCCTGAACCCCGGCGGCCTGACACATACCAGCGTGGCACTGCGCGACGCGCTGCTTGGCGTGGGCATCCCGTTTATTGAAGTGCACCTCTCGAACGTGCACGCCCGGGAGCCGTTCCGGCACCACTCCTATTTTTCGGATGTCGCGGCAGGTGTCATCACCGGCCTCGGCGCCCTCGGCTACGAACTCGCGATGCGCGCGGCACTCGCCCGCATCGGCGCCTCCCAGAACCCGGCATGACAGGACGCTACATGGACACCCGCACCATCCAGAAACTGATCCAGCTGATCGAGAAATCCAGCGTCACGGAGATCGAGATTCGCGAAGGCGAGGAATACGTGCGCATCAGCCGCGCAAGCAACGTGACGATGGTGGCGGCACCGCAGCATGTGGCCATGCCCGCGCACGCACCTGCTGCAGCACCGGCGGCTGCGGCCGAGCCCACCGGGCACCTCGTGCGCTCACCGATGGTCGGCACCTTCTACCGCTCCCCGTCACCGGGTTCGGCGGCCTTTGCGCAGGTGGGCCAGAGCGTGAAAGCAGGGGACGCGATCTGCATCGTCGAGGCCATGAAGATGATGAACCACATCGAAGCCGACAAAGCGGGCACCATCACCGCCATCCTGGCCGAGGACGGCCAGCCCGTCGAATTCGACCAGCCGCTCGTCAGCATCGGCTGAGCGCACGCGCGTCACCGCCCGGGAGAACGCATGTTGTTCGACAAGGTACTCATCGCCAATCGCGGCGAGATCGCGCTGCGCATACTGCGCGCCTGCCGTGAGCTCGGCATCAAAACCGTCGCCGTGCACTCGCAGGTCGACCGCGACCTGATGCACGTGCGCCTCGCCGACGAGGCCGTGTGCATCGGACCCAACCCCTCGGGACAGAGCTACCTCAACGTCCCGTCCATTATCAGCGCCGCCGAGATCACCGACTGCGTGGCGATACACCCGGGCTACGGGTTCCTCGCCGAGAACGCCAATTTCGCCGAGCAGGTCGAGAAAAGCGGCTTCGTGTTCATTGGTCCCACCGCCGACGTGATCCGCCTGATGGGCGACAAGGTCTCGGCCAAGGCCGCCATGAAACGGGCCGGCGTGCCAACCGTGCCAGGCTCGGACGGCGCGATAGACGAGGACAACGAGCGCACGCTCGCCGCAGCGCGCACCATTGGCTACCCCGTGATCATCAAGGCCGCTGCCGGCGGCGGCGGCCGCGGCATGCGCGTGGTGCACAGCGAGGCGGCACTGCTGAATTCGGTCTACGTCACGCAGTCGGAGGCCAAGGCCGCCTTCGGCGACGGCACGGTATATCTGGAGAAATTCCTCGAAAACCCCCGCCACGTCGAGATCCAGGTGCTGGCCGACGGCCAAGGCAACGCCGTCCACCTGGGCGACCGCGACTGCTCGCTGCAACGCCGCCACCAGAAAGTCCTCGAGGAAGCGCCCGCCCCCGGCATCCCGGAGGAGGTGCGCCGCGCGGTTGCCGAGAGCTGCGTTAAAGCCTGCATCGACATAGGCTATCTCGGTGCTGGCACCTTCGAGTTCCTCTACGAGAACGGCTCGTTCTTCTTCATCGAGATGAACACCCGGGTGCAGGTCGAGCATCCGGTCACCGAGATGATCACCAGCTTCGACATCGTGCGCGAGCAGATCCTGGTGGCGAGCGGGCGGCCGCTGTCGGTGAAGCAGGAGGACATCCGCTTCCGTGGCCACTCCTTCGAGGCCCGCATCAACGCCGAGGATCCGCGCACCTTTGCGCCCTGCCCCGGCACCGTGAGCCGCTTCCATGCACCCGGGGGGCCCGGGGTGCGGGTGGACTCGCATCTTTACAGCGGCTACACCGTACCCCCCAACTACGACTCGCTGATCGGCAAAGTCATCACCTGGGGCGAGGACCGCGAGCGCGCCCTGCTGCGCATGCGCATGGCCCTGGATGAGATCGTGGTCGATGGCATCCGCACCAACATCCCGCTCCACCAGCAGCTGGTGAGGGATGAGGCCTTCATGCGCGGTGGCGTGAACATCCACTACCTCGAGAAAAAGCTGAAAAGCTGAGGGCCTCACGCCCCATGGACTGGCTGCAACTCCACCTCGCCGCTCCCGCCGCACAGGTTCCTGCCGTGGAGGATGCCTTGCATGCAGCAGGCGCCGTTGCCGTGAGTTTTGGCGAACTGGGCGATCGCGAAGTGATAGAGCCGGGGGTGGGCGAGATGCCGCTCTGGGACGAGGTCGCGATCGCGGCGCTCTTCGAGATCGAGGCATCCCGCGAGGACATCCTCGCCACACTGACGGGTGAACTGGGCGGCACGATGCCGGCGGCGCACCGCTGGGAGGTACTCGAAGACCGCCCCTGGGAGCGGGAGTGGCTGCAGCACTTCCAGCCGATCCGCTGCGGCGAGCGCCTGTGGGTGTGTCCGCACGGCCACGAGGTGGAGGCACCCGGCGCGGTGATCCTGCGGCTCGATCCCGGTCTTGCCTTCGGCACCGGCACCCACCAGACCACCGCACTCTGCCTCGAATGGCTCGACACGCAGGCGCGCGCGGGCGAACAGGTCATCGACTACGGCTGCGGCTCCGGCATCCTCGGCATCGCAGCCCTCCTGCTGGGCGCCGCCCATGTGTGCGCCGTGGACATCGACCCTCAGGCGCTTACGGCTACGCGTGACAACGCCAACCGCAACGACATCGCCCCCGAGCGGCTGGTGGTGGGCGAGCCCGGACTGCTCGAGGCCACGCGCGCCGCGGATCTGCTGCTGGCCAACATCCTGGCCGGGCCCCTGATCGAGCTGGCTCCGCGTCTCGCCTCGCTTACCCGCCCCGGCGGACGGGCGGTGCTCTCCGGGGTGCTGCGCGAGCAGGCCGAGGATGTATGCGCGGCCTATGCCCCCTGGTTTGGCGGCGCCGAAGTCTCTTCCCGCGACAACTGGTGCCGTATCGTGCTGCAGCGCCTGCCCGGGCCACAGGACACGGAGGCGAGGTGAGCGGTCTGGAAAGCGCCTGCCCGGGCTGTGGAACCTCGTTCCGGGTAGCGCAGGCGCAGCTCGAGGCTGCCGGCGGACGGGTGCGTTGTGGTGGCTGCGACACGGTATTCGACGCCCGCGAGCATGCAATCGCACCGCACGGCCACGACAGCGACAGCGAGCCAACACCGGCGAGCATCGATGAGGACCACAGCACCGGGCTGATCAAAGGCGAAAGGCCCACGCCTGCGCCAGCCTCCCCGCCGCCACCAGAGAGCCCCGGTACGCCTGCCTTGGCGAGAGTCATCGTCGAGGCAACCGTGGCGCAAGTGCCGGTGGAGCTGCAGGGCCGGACGCGCACCGACCCCGGCCGCCGCCAGCGGCGACTCGCTTGGGTGGCAGGCATCCTCGTAGCGCTCCTGCTGGTGTTGGTCCAGCAGCTCTGGCTCGGGCGTGCGCAGGGCATGCAGGACCCACGCTGGCGGCCGCGCTATCAGAGCCTGTGTGCGGTGATCGGCTGCGAGGTTCCGCCCTATCGCGACCTGCGCCGCATTCGCAGCGACGGGCTGCTGGTGCGTCCGGACCCGGCGCGTCCTGGCCTGCTGCTGCTCGCGGCGGTGATCGTGAACAAGGCGGTGTTTCCCCAGGCTTTCCCGGGGCTTGAGCTTGGCTTCTCCGACATCCAGGGCAATCCGGTAATGACGCGGGTATTCCAGCCCGAGGAGTACCTGGACGGCGCGGCCCTGCGCGAGGGGACGATGCAACCCGGGAAGCCGGTAAGCGTACATCTCGCGATGCCGGATCCCGGCGAACAGGCCACCAACTATGAGCTGCGCCTCACCGAACTGTCGGGGAACTGAGCACACCAACGCGGCTCGCCGTTTTTCTCGGGCGTGATCCGCACTGTAAAGGCTTCACCAGTGCAGTGGCCGGGGCTATCATCTGCGTGCCGAGTCCTCCCCCTATAAACACGCGAGACAGCCGTGCTGCAGATCGGACCCCATTCCATCGCCACGCGGGTCGTGCTCGCTCCCATGGTGGGCGTGACCGACCAGCCGTTCCGCCAGCTCTGCGCGAGCCTCGGCACGCAACTCGGCATCGCCGAGATGATCTCCGCCGACCGCCGCCTGTGGGACACACGCAAATCGCGTCATCGCCTTGCCGGGCGCGGTGGCTTCGGGCTGCTGTGGGTGCAGATTGCAGGCAACGATCCCGCGCAAATGGCCGACGCCGCGCGCGCGCAGGCGGATCTCGGCGCCAGCATCATCGACATCAACATGGGCTGCCCGGCGAAGAACGTCTGCGGCAAGGGCGCGGGATCAGCGCTGCTGCGCGACGAGCCGCTGGTGGCGGCCATCCTCTCCGCCGTCGTGGCCGCAGTGCCCGAACTGCCGGTAACGCTGAAAATGCGCACGGGCTGGGGCCCGGAGCTCCGCAACGGGCCGCAGGTGGCGCACATCGCCGAGGACTGCGGCATCCAGCTACTCAGCGTGCACGGGCGCACGCGCGCCTGCCGCTTCGAGGGTGAGGCGGAATTCCAGACGGTACGCGAGATCGTGCAGGCCGTGCGCCTGCCAGTGCTTGCCAACGGCGACATCGCCTCGGCAACGCAGGCCGCCGCGGTGCTCGCGCAGACCGGCGCCGCGGGCGTGATGATCGGCCGCGCGGCGCAGGGCAGGCCCTGGCTCTGCGGCAGCATCGATGCCGCACTCGGCGGCGGTGCGGCGCTGGCTGCGCCCTCCCGGGCCCGAATCGAGGCGCTGCTGCTGGAGCACGTTGAACTCCTGCACGCGTTCTACGGCGAACCCCAGGGATTGCGCATAGCCCGCAAACACGTGGGCTGGTACCTGGCCGATGCCGGCGAGGCGCCGGCGTTCCTGCGCGAGTTCAACCGGATCGAGTCGGCAGCCGCGCAGCTCGCGGCCTTGCGCGCACATTCCGCTCACGCTCTGGTGCGGGGGGCGCTCGCGGCATGAACCGATCCAAAGTCTCCGGAAAGCGCGCGCGCGCGATGGCCGTGCCGGGCACCGCTGCCATCACCCCACCGGCCGATGCCGAATCCCGCTCGCTGCGTCAGCACGTCGAGATCACTGTAGGCACCTACTTCGCCCAGCTCGACGGGCAGATGGTCACCGATGTCTACGACATGGTGTTGCAGGAAGTCGAGGCACCGCTGCTCGAGGCGGTGCTCCGCTATACCGGCAATAACCAGACGCAAGCCTCCACCGTGCTCGGCCTGAACCGCGGTACCCTGCGCAAGAAGCTCAAACGCTACGGGCTGCTCTAGTCGCCAGCCTCAGCTTCCACACCGATCGCCTTTCACCGGGATTCACGACGCCATGACCGACAGCACCGAACTCCGTCCCGTGCGCCGCGCGCTGCTCAGCGTCTCGGACAAGACCGGGATCGTGGATTTCGCCCGCGCGCTCGCCGCGATGGGCGTGGAGATCCTCTCCACCGGCGGCACCCACAAGCTGCTGGCGCACAACGGCATCGCGGTGCGCGAGGTATCCGACTACACCGGCTTCCCCGAGATGATGGACGGTCGCGTGAAGACCCTGCACCCGAAGGTACACGGCGGCATCCTCGGCAGGCGCGGCCAGGACGAGGCCGTCATGGGTGCCCATGGCATCGTCCCCATCGATCTGGTGGCGGTGAACCTGTATCCCTTCGAGCAGACCATCGCCCGCCCCGACTGCGATCTCGCCACCGCGATCGAGAACATCGACATCGGCGGCCCGACGATGGTGCGCTCCGCGGCCAAGAACCACCGCGACGTGGTCATCGTGGTCGACGCCGCGGACTATGCGGGCGTAGCGGCCGAACTCCACGCCGAAGGCGGCACCACGCTCGCCACACGCTTTGAGCTCGCGGTGAAGGCCTTCGAGCACACCGCCCGCTACGACGGCGCCATTGCCAATTACCTCGGCTGTCGCACCACCGGGGAGCCCACGCGCTTCCCCCGGACCTTCAGCACGCAGTTCCGCAAGGCCCAGGAAATGCGCTACGGCGAAAACCCGCATCAAAGCGCCGCGTTCTACGTGGAGCACCGCCCGGGCGAGACGAGCATCGCCACCTCACGGCAGCTGCAGGGCAAGGAGCTCTCCTACAACAACATCGCCGACACCGACGCCGCGCTCGAGTGCGTGAAACAATTCGACGCCCCTGCCTGCGTGATCGTGAAGCACGCCAACCCCTGCGGCGTGGCCACCGCCGCCACGGCTCGCGAGGCCTACGAGCACGCCTGGACCACCGACACCGAGTCGGCTTTTGGCGGGATCATCGCCTTCAACCGCGAACTGGACGCCGACACCGCAGAGCTGATCGTCGACCGCCAGTTCGTCGAGGTGATCATCGCGCCATCGGCCACGGCAGACGCTATCGAGGCCGTCGCGGCCAAGAAGAACGTGCGTCTGCTGGTCTGTGGTAACTGGCCGGCCGAGCCGCAGTCGCGCCTCGACTACAAGCGGGTCACCGGCGGGCTCTTGGTGCAGGATGCGGATCTCGCCCTGCACGCGGAGCTGCGGGTGGTGAGCGCGCGTGCGCCCACCGAGGGCGAGATGCGCGACCTGCTGTTCGCGTGGAAAGTAGCGAAGTTCGTGAAGTCCAACGCCATCGTCTATGCGCGGGATGCCCGCACCATCGGCGTGGGCGCCGGCCAGATGAGCCGGGTCAACTCGGCGCGTATCGCCGGCATTAAGGCAGAACACGCGGGCCTTGCCGTACGCGGCGCGGTGATGGCCTCTGACGCTTTTTTCCCGTTCCGCGACGGCATCGACAACGCGGCGGCCGCGGGCATTTGCGCCGTCATCCAGCCCGGCGGCTCGATGCGCGATGAGGAGGTGATCGCGGCGGCCAACGAACACGGCATGGCGATGGTGTTCACGGGGATGCGGCATTTCCGGCATTGAGGGTTTTCGCCTTGAGACGCGAGCGGGGGCGGAGGGGATTTATGATGAACGTACTGATCGTAGGTGGCGGAGGGCGCGAACACGCGCTGGCGTGGAAGGTGGCGCAGAGCCCGCGGGTGGGCCAGGTGTTCGTGGCACCGGGCAACGCCGGCAGCGCGCGCGAGGCGGGTGTCAGCAACGTCGCGATCGACGTCATGGACTTCGCCGCGCTCGCCGCGTTCGCGAAGGCCAATGGCGTCGGTCTCACGATCATCGGCCCCGAGGCGCCGCTGGTCGGCGGCATCGTCGATCACTTCAGTGCCGAGGGCCTGCGCTGTTTCGGCCCCACGCAGGGCGCCGCGCAGCTCGAGGGCTCCAAGGCCTTCACCAAGGATTTTCTCGCGCGCCACGGGATTCCCACGGCGGAGTACCAGACCTTCACCGAGATCGCGCCGGCCGAGGCCTACATCCG
Source organism: Klebsiella pneumoniae (assembly GCA_945862145.1). Lineage (GTDB taxonomy): Bacteria > Pseudomonadota > Gammaproteobacteria > Pseudomonadales > UBA5518 > UBA5518. The sequence goes on along the minus strand of CAMAXE010000017.1, from coordinate 73,439 downwards.
CGCCAAGGGTGCGCCCATCGTGGTGAAGGCCGACGGACTTGCGGCAGGCAAAGGCGTGATCCTTGCCGATACCGTAGAGCAGGCCATCAGCGCCGTGCACGACATGCTGGCGGGCAATGCCTTTGGGGCTGCCGGCAGTCGCGTGGTGGTGGAGGAATTCCTGCGCGGCGAGGAAGCGAGCTTCATCGTGATGGTAGACGGCAAGAACGTGCTGCCGCTCGCCACCAGCCAGGACCACAAGGCCCGCGATGACGGCGATAAGGGCCCCAATACCGGCGGCATGGGCGCCTATTCGCCGGCACCGGTGGTCACGCAGGCGGTGCATGATCGCGCCATGAACGAGGTGATCTGGCCAACCGTGCGGGGCATGGCGGCCGAGGGCAACGTCTACACGGGTTTTCTCTACGCCGGTCTGATGGTGCAGCCCGACGGCACACCCAAAGTGCTCGAGTACAACTGCCGTTTCGGCGATCCCGAGACCCAGCCGGTGCTGATGCGGCTGCTCTCGGATATCACCGCGCTCTGCGATGCCGCGATCGACGGGCGACTCGACACGGTAGAGGCTGCCTGGGACCCGCGCCCCGCCTTGGGCGTGGTAATCGCGGCGGGTGGCTACCCGAATGCGTATGCCAAGGGCACGGTGATCGAGGGGCTCGACCTGCCCGACGGCGAGGACTGCAAGACCTTCCACGCGGGCACCGCGCTCGCAGACGATAAGGTCGTCACCAGTGGCGGGCGCGTGCTCTGCGTGACCGCACTGGGCGCGAGCGTGGCCGAGGCGCAGTCACGCGCCTATAAGCGCTGCGCGACGATCAGTTGGGCGGGTGGTTTCTACCGTCGGGATATCGGCTACCGCGCGGTGCAGCGCGAGCAGGAAGACGCTGGCTGAGGGCTCTGGGCGGGGCATGCCCCCTTGCCCGCGGCAACCGTCACGGACCCGCTCTGCTACGACTACCGCAACGTCAAGCCGCAGGCGGCGCCGGCGCTGCAGAAGGCGCGCTGAGCGCTGCCGCCGATTCGGCGGCGGCCCCAAAATCCGGGCATATCCAGACTCGGGAAGGCCCTGCCAGATCCGGCTCGCGCGCTCCGCGCCGGCACGGGAGCCTTAATTTGCCAAACCATTTACATCCCATTAATAGTGGAAACCTGATGGGCTTTCACTTGTCGTAGCTTGATGCCATCCAGCAAAAATAGCGCTCTGGAATCTGCATAATTACATGCTTACAAAGCCTTTTTTAAGTCATCCAGGAGCCGGCTCGGCGGTTTCGAGCAAGGTCTTGCCGCGTGCTTGATCATTTTAATAGTCCCACTATATAGTTCTCTAATGCGGCGATCTGGCAGCGACTTCCGAGGACACGGGCCCGGTTTTCTTGACCCAACAACGAGGTGACCCGTGGGACGACGAATCGTATTCCCGGAGCGGGGCAAGGTCGCGTTGCTGAATTTCGAGCCGCGCGCGCCCGAGGCGGGAGAGGTGCAGGTGCGCAGCCGCTACAGCCTGGTGAGCATCGGCACCGAGACCACGATCCTGCACGCGAAATACGCCACCGACACGCACTTCGCGCAGCGCTTTTCCTTTCCGCAGATGAAGACCGGCGTGCAATCCGTCGCGGTGGTCGAGACCGTGGGCTCCGGGGTGAGCGAGTTCGCCGCAGGTGACAGCGTGTTCATGCGCATGGGGCACACATCGCACTGGACGCTCGATGCCGCGCTCTGCTCGCCGGTGCCGGCACTGCCCGACCTGAAGCCGGCCTGCTGGTGCGGCCTGGCGAAGACTGCGTTTCGCGCGGCGCACATGGCGCCTTTCACGCTCGGCGGGCAGGCGCTGATCATCGGGGCAGGCCCCGTCGGACAGATGGCGCTGCGTTGGGCGAAGGCGAGTGGCATGCGCTCGATCGTGGTGGTAGACACGCCGCCGCTGCGCCTCGCGCTAGCGGGCCGTGGCGGCGCGACCGCGTTAATCGCAGGCGAACTCGACGCCGCGCGCGAGCGCCTGCTCGAGCTGTCAGGCGGCGGCTTCGAGATCGTGGTCGACACCACCGGCAATGCCACGGTATTCGGGCAGGCGCTCGGCGTCGTGGCGCAGTACGGCAAGCTGGTATTACTGGGCGACACGGGCTTTCCGGCGCAGCAGCACCTCGGTTCCGACATGATGACCCGGGGTCTGACCGTGGTCGCGGTGCACGATCACCACGACCGCGGCGGCTGGACGCAGCGGCGCATCGACGCGCTGTTCTTCAAGCTGCTGCAGGACGGCTCGTTCCCGCTGGAGGGCCTGATCACCCACGAGTTCGCACCCGAGGCCTGCGAGGACGCCTACGAGCTTGCCTCCGAACGGCGCGCCGAGGCCGTTGGCATAGTGTTCGATTGGACCCGGTCATGAGGAGCAAAGCATGAATACGGTTGTGATAACAGGCTGCTCGGGCGGCATCGGGCTGGAAGCCGCGCTCGCCTTCGCGCGTGCCGGGGACCGCGTGCACGCGACGATGCGCGATACCGCTCGCGCCGGGGCCTTGCGCAGCGCCGCAGCCACTGAGCAACTCGACATCCCGGTACACGCACTCGACGTCACCCGCCCCGACACCTTCGCCGCGTTCGTGCAGGACATAGTGCGCAGCGACGGGCGCATCGACGTGTTGGTCAACAATGCCGGTGTGCTGCCGGTCGGCGCCTTCGAGGACATCGATGAGTCCGGATTGCGCGCGGCCATGGAGTGCAATTTCTTCGGGCCGGCGCTGCTCACCCGCTCGGTGCTGCCGCAGATGCGCGCGCAGCGCAGCGGCTGCATTGTCATGATCAGTTCGCTGTCCGGGATGGCCGCGAAGGCCGGCGACGCGGCCTACAGCGCCAGCAAGTTCGCACTGGAGGGGCTCACCGAGGCAATGCGTCACGAGGTGATGCGCTGGAACATCCGCACCGCACTGGTGCACCCGGCGCAATACAACACCGGCATGTTCAGGACCACCGCTCAGGACGCGCCCGGCGCCTGCGGCCCAGAGTCGCCCTACTACCCCCTGATCCAATCGCAGCAACGGCAATTGCGCGCCGCACTGCCGAAGGGGCGCGACCCGCGCATCCTCGGCGAACTGCTGGTCAGGATCTCGCGCGCCGAGGGCAACCGCTTCCGCTGGCCCGCCGACGAGGTCGCGGAGCGCGTCGCCGGAAAGCTGTTCGCGCTGAGCGATGCCGAGCGCGACCGCTTCCTCCGCGATGTCGCGGGCGTGGATTGGTGGATCGAGGGTGCGGCTGCGCCGGCCGGGGAAATACCCGCATGATCAAGCTCGCCCACGTATGCATCGAGTCGGCGGACCTAGAGGAAACCGAGCGCTTCTACACCTGCCTCGGGCTGCAGCGGCAATTCGAGTTCCGCAACCTCCAGGACCTGCTGATCGGCTACTACCTGCGCTTCGACGACCAGACCTTCCTCGAGGTGATCCGCGTCTGTGCGTCGCGCCCCGAAGGCGGAGTCCGGCATTTCGCAGTCGAGTCCGACGACATCGAGTCGCTGCGCGCGCGCCTGCTGGCAGCCGGCTATGAGGCCTCGGAAAGGCGTCTGGGCGGCGATCACACCTGGATGGTCACCTGCCGCGACCCGAACGGTGTATTCATCGAACTGCACCAATACGACCGGCTGAGCATGCAGCAGCACGGTGGCACCTGCGTTATCGATTACCAGCCGCGCCCGGTGGCCTCGTGAGCGAGGCACGCGTGTGCATCGTTACGGGTGGTGGCGCCGGCATCGGCCGTGCCTGCGTCGAACGCTTCGCGGCGCAGGGTTACCGCGTGCTGGCCGCCGACCGCGACGAGCCAGCTGCACAGGCCACAGCGCGTGACGTGGCCGCAAACAGTGGCGCGGACCTGGCGGCCATCGCCTGCGATGTCTCGAGCACGGCGGATTGCCGGCGCATGGCCAATGCGGCGCTATCGCGTTGGGGGCGCATCGACGTGCTGATCGGGAACGCGGGCATCCAGACGCCGGGCCGCCTGATCGACGCCACGGAAGAGGACTGGTCGCGCGTCGTCTCAGTGAACCTGCGCGGCATCGTCAACGCCTGCCAGTCCGTGCTTCCCACGATGATCGCGCAGCACGACGGGCGCATCGTGCTGGTGTCCTCCACCAACGCCCTGCGCTCCCCTCCGGGCATGGCACTTTACGACATGTCGAAAATCGGAGTGCTCGGCATCATGCGCAGCCTCGCGGTGGATCACGGCGTCGACGGCATCCGCGTGAACGCCGTGTGTCCGGGCGCCACGCTGACCGATCACCATCTGCGCGCCGGCGCCGCGCGCGGCCAGAGCGCACAGGATCTGCGCGCGGCGACCCGCGGCTACGGCCTGCTGGGGCGCATCGCGGAGCCGCCCGAAATCGCCGCTGCGATCCACTTCCTGGCAAGCGATGACGCCTCCTTCGTCACGGGCGCGACGCTGGTGGTCGACGGCGGCTTCACGGTGGCCGCGCGGTGACGACACCAGCCGAGGCCTCGCCGCTGCGCTGGGGCATTCTGGGATGCGGCAAGATCGCGCGCACCATCGCGGCCGCGATCAGCGCGGTGCCAGGCTGCGAACTGCGCGCTGTTGCCTCCCGCGATAGCGACAAGGCCGCCGCGTTCGCGCAGGAAAGTGGGGCTCGGCTGCACTTCGGAAATTACGCCGCGCTCGCTGCCTGCGCCGAGGTCGATGTGGTCTACATCGCGACACCGCCGTCGCGCCATCTCGCCGACTGCCTGCTCTGTCTGGATGCCGGCAAGCATGTGCTGTGCGAAAAGCCATTTGCATTGGACGCGCCGGAATCACGCTGCATGGTTGAGCGCGCGCGTGAGCGTGGCCTGTTCCTGATGGAGGCGATGTGGACCTGCTTCCTGCCCGCGATCGGCGAGCTCGAGCGGCTGCTGCACGAAGGCCGCATCGGCACACCGCAACTGCTGCTGGCCGGTGGCGCCTTCCAGCCACAGCGCGATCCCGATTACTACCTGTTCAGGCCAGAGCTCGGCGGCGGCGTGATGCGCGATGCCGGCGTCTACCTGCTCCACCTCGCGCACCGGCTGCTCGGTGTACCCAAGTCGGTGCAGTCGCTGTGCCGCCGAGGCGAGTCAGGGGTAGACGAGCAGGACGGCGTGCTGCTCGGCTTTGACAGCGGGGCCATCGGGCTGCTCCACGTCTCGATGCGCGCGCGGCAGGCGCCGTTCCTGGAACTCCTCGGCAGCACCGGTCGGCTGCGACTGCAGCCGCCGTTGTTCAACCCCTCGGGCATCGAGCTGGTGCCACACGATGACCCCGCCGAGTCCTGGAGCTTCAGCAGCGATGCCACCGGCTATCGTCACCAGATCGCGGAAGTGCGGGACTGCATCCGCGACGGCCGCAACGAGTCGGCGCGCATGCCGCTCGATGCTAGTATTGCGGTGATGCAGACCTTGGAGCAGATCGTCCCGCGTCACCCGGCGCGCGCCTGAGCCACGAGGCGTCGAATGAGCAAGGCACACTCGAACGGCATGGAGCGGATCCTGGCCGCCGCGCACCCGGTGCTGCCGGTACTGACCATCACGCGGCGTGCCGATGCCATACCGCTCGCAGAGGCGCTGCACAGCGCCGGCATCACGGTGCTCGAGATCACGCTGCGCAGCGACTGCGCGATTGATGCGATCGGCGACATCGCGCGGGCGCTGCCAACGCTCAGCATCGGCGCGGGCAGCGTGTATCGACTCGAGCAGGTGCAGCAGGCCGTGGACTGCGGCGCCGCGTTCCTGGTCAGCCCAGGCTTCGACGACGTGCTGGCCGAGCAGCTGCGCGCACGCCACATCCCGTGGCTGCCCGGCGTGATGACGCCCGGCGAGATGATGCGCGCCAGCCGGCTCGGCTACGACATCCTGAAACTGTTCCCCGCCACCAGCGCCGGCGGCATGGCGCTGCTGCGCGCGGTGCACGGGCCGCTTGCACACCTGCGCTTCTGCCCCACCGGCGGCATCACAGCCACAAACTTCCGCGACTATCTGACACTGCCGAACGTGGCTTGCGTCGGTGGCAGCTGGCTGGCACCGGAGGCGCTGCTGGCCGCGCGCGACTGGTCGGCGATTGGCGCGCTGGCAACGGCCTGCCGCACATGAGATTTACAGCCTTTTAAGAACCGACTTCAGCCCGGTGTACTGCAACAGCGATTCGTAGCCGTTCTCGCGGTGGCGTTCACGCACCGTCGCCCCGCATGTAACGCTCGAGCACGGCGAGTACCGCTTCGTTCTCAGCGGGGGTGCCGACGGTTATGCGCAACTCACCGCCCGCATCCTGCGTGGCCACGGGGCGCGGGATGATGCCGTTGCCGATCAGGAACGCGGCAGCATCGTGGGCGTTCTTGCGGCCGTGCTCGGGAAAGCGCAGCAGGTAGAAATTGGCGACACTCGGCAGCACCTCGATGCCGAGAGCGGTCACGTGCTTCGCGATGCGCAGCAGCCACGCAGCATTGTGCTCGCGGATACGCTGTATGTAAGGCTGATCACGCACCGCCGCTGCCGCCGCCGCCAGCGCCGGCGCACTGGTATTGAACGGGGAGCGGATCCGCTGCAACGCATCGATGATCGATGCCGGGCAGTAGGCCCAGCCGATGCGCAGGGCGGGCAGCCCGTAGATCTTCGAGAAGGTGCGCGTCATCACCACGTTGCTGTGCGACTCGACCAAACTCGCCCCGGCATCGAAGTCAGCCTCCAGCGCGTACTCCGCGTAGGCGCCATCGAGCAGCAGTATCAGGCCCGGCGGCAGTGCGGCGTGCAGACGCCGCACCTCACTGCAGGGGATATAGGTACCGGTGGGATTATTGGGGTTGGCCAGGCACAGCACGCGCGTGCGCGGCGAAAGCCTTGCGATCAGCGCATCAACATCAACGCGGAAATCGCGCTCCGGCGCGACGATCACTTCGGCCCCCTGCGCCAGCGCGTGGATGCGGCACATCAGGAAGCCGTTCTCGCTCAACAGCACCTCGTCGCCGGGCCCGGCGTAGGCGCGGATCACCATCTGGATCAGCTCATCGGAGCCGTTACCGCAGACGATGCGCGCGGCATCCAGGCCGTGGGTCGCGGCGATCGCCTCGCGCAACGCGGTCTGGGCGCCATCCGGATAGCGGTTCAGCGTTGCCGCTGCCGCGTTGAACGCCGCGATCGCGGCGGGGCTCGGTCCGAACGAGGATTCGTTGGAGGACAACTTGATCGGGGCTGGATTTCCCTCGATGCGGCTCTGGCCGGGAACATAAGGCGCGATCCTCAGGACACCGGGCTTGGGCAGCGGTTCGGGAGCGTTTTCAAGCGCGGACATGGTTGGTGTTTTCCTGTCGCCTCAGCGGCACACGGCCTCGCGGTTCTGCGGCATCATGATGAAGCGCCATGGAGCGGGGAAGAATTCGGTGACCGTGACCTCGATGACGGCGGGCCCGTCCTGCGCGAATGCCGTCGCGATGGCCGCCTTCAGCTGCTGGGGGTTGGCGACGCGCAAGCCGAGCGCGCCGAAGCTCTCGGCCAGCTTCACGAAATCCGGGTTGTGCAGGTCCGAGCACAGCACGCGCCCGTCGAACCAGTCGCGTTGCTGGCGCTGGACGTTGGTGAAGCGGTTGTCGTTGAAGATAACGGTGACCACCGGTAGCTTGTATTGCACCGCTGTCGACAGCTCCTGCACGTTGAACATGAAGCCGCCGTCGCCGCTCACCTGTACCACGCGCTTGCCCGGGTTGCCCGCCACCACGCCGAGCGCAGTGGCAAAGCCGTAACCGAGCGTGCCCTGGTAGCCGGCGGTGATGTGCTGGCGCGGGCGGCTCACCGGGAAGCCGTACCAGGATGTGAATCCGACCTGCGTCACCTCGTCGACGAAGATGCCGTCCTCCGGCAGCATCTCGCGGATCGCGTCGAGATAGGCCATCTGCGGCGCGACGTGTTCGCGGATCTCGACCTCCAACGCCTGCTTGCGCGCCTGGAGTTCCTCTTTGCGTGAGGGACGCGCGATGTTGCGCGTCTGCAGGCGGTCATACAGCGCGCGCACGACCACGGCGGCGTCGCCGACGATGCCGACCTCGGGTTTGCAGATGCGCGCGATCTCGGTCGGGTCTATGTCGATCCGCACCAGCTTCAGATCGGCGTCCTTGCCCCACGACAGCAGCGGCATGCGCAGGCGCGTTCCGATCGCGATCACCGCATCGGCCTCGCCCCACAGGCGGTGCCCCAGCGGCAGGTTGGCGCTCAGATAATGATCCGATGGCACGATGCCCTTGCCGTTACGTTTCGCCATCACCGGCGCCTGCAGCGCCATTGCCAGCGCCAGCACTTCCGCGCAGGCCTCCTGCGCACCCGAGCCGACCACGATCAGCGGCCGCTTTGCCTTGCCAAGCAGGGTGGCGGCCGCGTCGATCAGCTCGTCGTCAAGCGGTGGAGTGGCGTATTCAGAGGGCGCCGTGCCGAGCAGTACTTCGCTGCGCGCGGCCATCACGTCCATCGGCATCTCGATTTCGACCGGGCGCGGGCGACCGGTGTGCAGTTGGCGCATCGCCTCCGCGATGACGCCGGGCGCCTCGGTCGGATGATTGATGCGCTCGGCCCACTTGGTGAGGTGGCGGATCAGGCCGAGCTGATCGTTGATCTCGTGCAGGTCGCCATAGCCGCGATCGATCGAATGCAAAGGAATCTGCCCGGAGATACACAGCACGCGTGCGTGATTGGCCCACGCCGTGCTGAGTGCGGCCGTCGTATTCAGCAGCCCCGGCCCCGGCACCACGGCGTAGGTGCCGACGCGACCAGTTGACTTCGCATAGCCGTAGGCCATGTAGGCTACGCCCTGCTCGTGGCGCGAATGAATGAGGCGCAGCCCGTCGCCCTCGCGGTACATCGCGTCGAACAAGTGATCGAGCTGTCCCCCGGGCAGGCCGAAGACGGTGTCGATGCCGTGCACGCGCAGAGATTTGACGATTGCTTCGGCGCCTGTCAGTCGGGTCATGGTTCGTGCTCTTCTATTTTATCGGTGCTATTTGCTTCCGGCGGCGCGGGGTTTCATGCGCTTTCGCCGGCGGTAGCGCAGCAAGAAGAACGGGAATGCCAGCAGGTAGAGCCACACCATAGGGTTTGCCAGTGCCTTGCACGTCGCGGAGACGATGTCGTCCGGGCTGATGTAGACCCTGCTCTGCATCGCCTGCCCAGGATCGCTGTGGATGATCAGGTGGTCCTTCTTGTATTCGAATCGACCGAATTGGAAATCCACGTCCGCGAGATTGCTCTTTACTTTCATTGGCCCGCCCTGCTTGTTCTCTTCACACTTCCCGATTCACCACAGCCGCCGCGGGAGCCCGGGGAGTTGGGCGGTGGCGGCAGGCCTGATGTCGCGCTGGGCGACGACCCCACCGCAGACAGGGCCGTCATCACGGCGTGCCTGCACCGCACATAGCCCTCAGGCCACCCGCCAACAGCCCAGTGCGGCTAGCTTTTCTTGAGGCGCCCGGTTTCCTGCGCGTACTGGATGCGTCGTTCGAGTTGCTTCGACACGTCCTTCGGACCCATGCCCGCCGGCGGGGTGAACTGGCCGCGCTCGTAGAGGTCGTCGAACACCTCCTTGCAGATCGAGATCTTGTCGGACAGCGTGCGTGGCGGCTTGCCGCTCGGGAAGCGGTTCGGTGGGTAGATTGGCTTTTCGTAGATCTCGCGAAAGCCCTCGGTGCGCACGTCGACCCAGCAGTTGTGCGCGGTGCGCGTGCGGTACTGGCGCAGCGCCTCGATGTCGATGGTCACCGCGAGCACTTGCTCGGACGGGTAGGGCGCGTGGCGCAGCAACATGCCGGTGTAGTCGATCGCGAAGGAGTTGCCGGGGCAGAACGCCTTGGGGTAGAACTCGTAGTTGACCGAGCCCCAGTTCGCGCCCAGCAGGTAAGCCATGTTGTCGTGGGCGCGCGTGCGGCGCGTGAACATCCAGAAGTCCCACGGCGGTGAGACGCCTTCCACTTCCTGGATTGCGCCCGGGTGACAGATCACCTCCACGCCGTTGTAGCCAAGCGCGCGCGAGACCTCCGGCGTGCAGCCGTCGTGGCAGGTCATGGTGCCGAGCTTGCCGATCGGCGTGTCTACCACCGGGAAAAGCTTCTTTATGCCGCCGCCGATCTTCTCCTGGTACTCGTCGAAGATGTCGTGCGGCGAGGTGCCGAGACCAAGGTAGGCAGGAATGTGCCACTTGTGATACTTCAGTACGATCTCGCCGGTGGGGCCGACGATGAAGTTGGTGTTGAACCAGCGGTCGGGGAATTCCGGCAGTTCCTCAACCACGCCACCGGCGCAGATGTACATGCCGTACTGCCGCGCGATGTCCCCGAGCTGCTGCACCTCGGGCCCGGGGATCGTGACCGCCTTCTTCATCGTGTCGCCGATGCCGCTCTCGCCCTTGCCAGGCGTACCGACGCCCTGCATGAAATACTCGGGCAGGACCACCAGGCGCACCGGCACTTCCCAGAAATATCCGGTGCCGAAGTGGATCATGTTGCAGACGCGGTCCAGGTTCTTCTGGATGTCGCTGCGATCCTTGATCACAGTCACTTCGGGCTGCACGATCAGGGCCGTGTAGGGTTCTACTCGCGGGGTCGTCATGGCTGGTTTCCAGATGATCGGTTGGGGTTGTCAGAAATCGAAATCGTCGTCTTCGTCCACTGCGCCGATGTCGCGCAGGATCACCTTCGCCGTGATCGTGCCCATAGCGCAGATGCCACCGCCGGGGTGGCAGGACGGGCCGGTCATGTACAGTCCCTTGACCGGTCCGCGGTAATGCGCGTAGTTCGGGAAGGGTCTGAAGGCGCCCATCTGCGCCAGCGTGCGTTCGCCACCGGTGGTCACGCCGCGGTAGAAGCACAGATTCGCGCGTGCGAGGCTCGGCCCCGTCTCCACGTACTCGGCGAGGATGTTGTCGTCGACCATGTTGGTCGTGTAGTTGCGCAATTGCGTGAGCAGCTTGCTCCGGCAGTAGTCGGGGCCAATCTTCTCCCAGTCCTCGCCACTCGCCAGCTCCACAGGCACAAAGGTGTCCATGATCAGCGTGTGCTTGCCGGGCGGGGCGCGGGTGGGGTCCATGGTGGTCCAGGCCGCGGCCCACAGGAACGGGTCGCTGGGCGCCAGGCCCTGCGCCATCTCGTGGTACTGGCGATCGATATCGGCGACGGTGCCGAACATGCGCTGGAACGCGGTCTTGTCCATTTCGCTGCCGTTGCGGAACCGGGGCGCCTCGTTCAGCGCGTAGTGCACGCGCGCGATCGTCACCTCACCGAAGCTGAATTTGCGCACCATCGAGACGAAGTCCGGCGGCAGCACGCCCTCCTCGAAGCCGTGTAAGAATGTCTGGTAGGGATCCAGCGCGCTCACTACGCCGAGCTTCGCCGTGATCTCGGTGCCGTCCTCGAGCCGCACGCCGTGGCAGCGATCGCCCTCGACGAGGAAGCGCCGCACCGTGGCGCCAGTCTGGACATTGCCACCGCGCGACTCGATGAAACGCTGCATCGCCACCGACAACATGCCGCTGCCGCCCTCGGGTATCGATTGCCCGTAATAGTGGATGCTGGGGATCATCACGTAGAAGCCCGAGCCCGTGCCGAGCTGGTCCGGCAGAGTCTGCGGCGCCATTGACCAGCCGAGGATGAACGCACGGACGTGCTCGTTCTCGAAGTTCTCGAGCGTGAACTGGCGCGAGCTAAGCTGGTAGTTGCGCAGCCGCTTCAATCCTTCGGTGGTGTTCTCCAGCGCCTGGTACAGGAGACTCGGCGGGCCGGGCGGCGCGAACATGCTCTTGGTCACACCCTCGCGGATCTCACCGAACTCCTCATAGATCTCGCGGTAACGGCGCGCGTCCTGCTTCGAGTACTCGGCGATCGACGCGCAGGTCTTGTCGATGTCGCGATACACGATGATGCCTTGCCCTTCGTACTTGTTAGGGTGCCCCGTGATGTGGTCATCAGACCAGATGTACCTGAGCCCATGCTTCGCAAGCTCCGGCATCACCTCGCGAAAATCCGGGTTCAGGTGGATCCACACATGCGAGGAGCCAAAGGGGTCGTGCTTGAAACCGGGCAGCGTGAGTTCGCGTGTGATCACGCCGCCGCCGACCCAGGGGTTGCGTTCGAGCACGCAGACTTGCAGGCCGTTCAGCGCCAGCAGCGATGCGCAGGCGAGCGCGTTGTGCCCGCCGCCCGCTATGACGATATCGTAGTCAGCCACGTTGTCCTCGCGTGTCTTACCAGTTCCACATCGTGCCGTCCTGCAGCCGGTTAACCGGCAGGTATGCAGGCTGGTACGGATACTTCGCGGCGAGCGCCTCGTCGATGTCGACGCCGTGCCCCGGCGCTTCACCCGGATGCAGATACCCATCGCTGAAGGTGTAGGCGTGCGGGAACACGGCATCCGTTTCCAAGCTGTGGCGCATGTACTCCTGCACGCCGAAGTTCGGCACCCATAAATCGAAATGCAACGCCGCACCCATGCAGGCCGGTGACAGGTCGGTCGCGCCGTGAGAGCCCATACGCACGTGATGCAGGGCCGCGAAATCAGCGATGCGGCGCAGATGCGTGATACCGCCCGCGTGCACAACGGTCATGCGGATGTAGTCGATCCACTGGTTCTCGATCAGCTCCTTGCAGTCCCACACCGTATTGAACACCTCGCCGACAGCGAGTGGCGTCACGGTGTGGCGGCGGATCAGCTCGAAGCCGCGCTGGTTCTCGGCGGGCACGGCATCCTCGAGCCAGAACAGGCGATAGGGCTCTAGGTCCTTGCCGAGCCGAGCCGCCTCGATCGGCGCCAGGCGGTGGTGCACGTCGTGCAGCAAGTGGTGATCGAAGCCGAATTTTGCGCGCAGCGTCTCGAACAGCTGCGGCACGTGGCGCAAGTACTTCTCGGTGGACCAGATATTCTCGCTCGGCAGCGCCGCATCGGCGGGTTCGTAGAACAGCTTGTCGCGCGAGACGCCGTAGGTGGAGTCGAGGCCCGGCACACCGCTCTGGGCGCGGATCGCCTTGTAGCCGAGATCAATGTAGCGCGCGACCTCGTCGCAGGTCTCCGCGACATCGCGGCCGTTGGCGTGCCCGTACACCATCACGCCGCCGCGACTCTTGCCGCCCAGCAACTGGTAGAGCGGCAGGCCAGCAAGCTTGGCCTTGATATCCCACAGCGCGGTGTCGACGGCGGCGATCGCGCTCATCGTCACGGGCCCGCGACGCCAGTAGCAGCCACGGTAGAGGTACTGCCAGATGTCCTCGATCTGCTGTGGGTCGCGCCCGATCAGGCAGGGGATCACATGCTCCTGCAGGTAGGCGACAACGGCCATTTCACGCCCGTTCAGCGTCGCATCGCCGATGCCATGTACGCCCTCGTCGGTGCGGATCTTGAGGGTGACGAAATTTCGCCCGGGGCAGGTGACTATCACGTTCGCGCTGGTGATCTTCATATCGGGGCAGGGTCGTTTCAATGGGTTGATATCATTACGGGCGCGACGTGGAAGGGCGAAAGCCTACCACCCGGCAAGGCTGAAAAATTATCAATAATCCCATTATTTGTCAATGCACAAGCAGTCCTTGGCAAGGCTTCCTGCTGCAACTGGCGCACAGTTTTCATGCGCCATTTTTTTCTTAATGAAATGATATATATAGAATAAATGGGTTACTAAAGGACTTAGACCGCGCTGCAAGTCTCAGCAAAATGCTCTGCGCTGCTGAAGGTGCTCGACGTTAAACGTCTGTAAATTACGTCATTTAATCCCATTTTAACCTTCTTCTGGTAGCCCCGCCTTGCATTGGATACACTGCGATTTGCCGACTATTTCATCCCTATGTTGATTTTTGGGACGCACCGACGCATGCAGACCAGCAACGCCACGCAGAAAGTGCGCTCAGCGGGCCGAGGGCAGGTCGCCGTGGTGGTCAACACCATTGGCAAGCGCATTTCCACCGGTCTCTACCGGGAGGGCGAAACACTACCGATCGAGCAGGAACTGGCGAACAGTTTGGGGGTCGGCCGGAACGCCCTGCGCGAAGCGGTCAAAGTGCTGTCTGGCAAGGGGCTGATCGTCACCGCGCCACGCAGCGGTACGCGCATCCGCCCGCGCGAAGAATGGAACATGCTGGATCCGGACGTGCTGTCCTGGCACGCGGATCCGGAGACGGCCACCCCCGAGTTTCTTCTCTCGCTGCTCGAGGCACGCCGCATCATCGAGCCGAAGGCGGCAGAACTGGCAGCGACGCGGGCTACGCGCGAGGATGTGGCTGCGATCATCTCGGCCTACGAACGCATGGAGCAAGCCCAGAACGATCCCGAGCGGCGCATGAGCGCCGACATCGAACTGCACACCGCGATCCTCAAGGCATCACACAATGCGGTGATCGCTCACTTCCGCTACGCCGTGGCAACCTACCTTCAGGCCCACTTCAACCTAGGAATGCCCCACGACGCCGCCGACACCGCGGCCCTGGCGCACGATCTTGAGCTGCACCGTCAGCTTGCCTGGAGCATCGCGGCCGGCAAGACCAAAAGCGCCTACGCGCACACCGTCGAAATGTTGAATCAAGGCCGGCAGCGCGTGCGCCAGTCGCAGCAGCCGGGCGAGGGCGAAGCCCCATAGGCGCTCGCGCCTTGCCGCGCCCACTCCCATCATTTCGCTAGCAGCTCACCCAGTGCCGGCACCTGCCCCTGCGGCATGAGCGCCCCTGGGACGCCAACCACGAGGGCTGACAAGCCGTTCGCGGCGCGCAGCGCGGCCAGCGGCTCGCAGCCACAAAGACGCGCCGCCAAGTAAGCGGCGCTAAACGAATCCCCGGCCCCGGTGGTGTCCAGAGCGCGGGCGAATTCCGGTGGCTGGTACTCCTGCAGGCCTTGCGCACTAGCAACCAGACTCGGTGCCGCGCCGTTGCGCACCACCAATTCCGGCACGCCTAGCCCCCGGATGCGCTGCATCGTCTGCTCCGGTGCGGCGTCACCGAACAGCGTCTGCTGGTCAGCGAACGACACGAAGGCAATATCCGCAAGCTGAAATGCCAGCTGCAACGCATCGCGTGCCGCCGCAGGACTCTCCCACAACACCGGTCGGTAGTTATCGTCGAAGGCGACCAGCGGCCCGCCAGGAGCGCAGGCACGCAGCGCCTCGAGCAGCGCGAGACGCCCGCTCGCAGGGAGGATCGCTAGGGAAATGCCTGAAAAATACACCAGCTCATCGCTGCGCAACCGCGCCACGAGCGCCTCGGTGTCGAGCTGCTCCATCAGGGAGCCCGCGGCTGAGTCGCGACGCCAGTAGTGAAATCGGCGCTCACCCTCGCTGTCGGTACTGATGCGGTAGATGCCGGGAAGCTTGCCCGACTTTGTCTGCACCAACGAGGTGTCGATGCCCCAGGCCTGCCACTCGGCACGCATCCTTGCGCTGAGATCGTCGTCACCGAGCGCAGTGAGGTAGCGGAAACGGCCGCCGCTGCCGCGCAGCAGCGCAGCCAGGTAGTAAAGCGTATTGAACGTGTCACCCCCTTGGGCAAGCGCCAGCGAGGCGGGCGTGAGCGAGCGCAGTTCGATCATGCACTCGCCAATCGCCGAACAGCGCAGCATGCGCGCAGGGTATTGATTCATGAACGCCAGTGCCTGCACCAAACAAAAAACGCTGCCCGGTCCACGACCGGGCAGCGTGACCGTCTCAGGGGCTCAGATCAGAACTTGTAGCTGACGGTAGCGCCCACGATGCGGGGATGCGGCCGCAAGCGGATACCGCTGATACCGAAGTTCTCCTGCGTGCCGGTGTAGTACTCCTCTTCACCGACATTCTGCACGTAGGCGTTGAACTGCCAGTTCTGCATGTCGTATCCCGCGCGCAGGTTCCAGACGTCAAAGTCGGGGCTGAGATACGGGAACTCTCCGTTGGGCATCACACGCACCAGACCCTGGTTCGGCGAGGGGCCGCGAGTCTGCTTGTTGGTTAGTCCCTCGACGTCGGAATACTGACCGTCGCGGTGCACGTACTCCAGCCGCACCCAGGCCTCGTTGCCACCCAGATCCCAGCGGTACTCGCCGGCCAGGCTCGCGGTCAACTCCGGCGCCTTCGGTAATTCCAGTCCCTTCAGGTCGACCACGAAACCGCCAGTTATCTGCGCCTGTGTGTTGCTGGTAATTTCAGTGTCGAGGTAGCCCATCGAGCCGCTCAGTGTGAAGTGCTCGGTCACCGACGCCAACATCTCGATTTCGATGCCATTCGCTTCGGCGTCCTTGATGTTGATCGTCTGCTCGAAGTTCGAGGACAGGTCACCGGCCGTCAGGAAGCGGAAGGCCTCCATCTGCATGTCGGACCAGTCAAGATGGAACACCGAGGCGTTCAGGCGCAGCCGGTTGTCGAGCAGCTCGGACTTGACCCCCAGTTCGTAGTTCCAAAGCGTCTCCTCGTCGAAGGGCGCGGTGAACGCCGGACTGCCGTCCAGATTGGTATTGTTGCCGAGGCTGGAACCACCGGCCTTGTAGCCCTTGGAAATCGTGCCGTACACACTGAGATCGTCGCTGAATTCATAGCGCGCCACAAAGCGCGGCGCCAGATCGTCGAAGTCCTCGTCGCCGTTGGCTTCGGGCCGGGAGAAGTTGATGAAGCTCGGGAAAAACAGCGGGTTGGGCGGGCCGCCCCCAACCGTTGGCCTGATACCAAACGACTGCAGGGAGTTGGTGACATTTTCCGACGTGTAGCGCGCGCCGGCGGTCAGGTCGAGCCGATCGGTAACGTGATAGGTCAGGTCGGCAAAGATCGCCCTGCTCTCCACTTCGAATTCCTTGTGGTTCTTGGACAGGGAAAGACCTTCGGGGAAGGGCGGCAAAACGCCAGTTCCGTTGATCGTCGCTGTCGGATTCGTCGACACATGGATATTGTTGTCTTGGGTCTGCTCGTCCTTGGCGTACAGTCCGCCGAGCACTAGGTCGAAGTCCTTCTGCGTGAACTCGACGCGCAGCTCCGTGCTCCAGGAATTGCCGTCGTAGCTGTTGGTGCGCGCCAGAGCGTCCATGCCGCCTACCAGATCCTGGTCGAAATAGCGGTTGGTGGTGGCATCGATGACGCCGGTGATCCATTTCACCGCCACAGCCTCGCTAAGCTGGTGGCTGACGTTCAGGATCGCGATGTCGGACTTGTTGTTGGTCTCTTCGTTGAGGTCGTGGCTCAGCCTGTCCTGGTTGTGGGGCCAGAAGCCGGTGCCGGGGTCCTCGGCGACACCGATGCCGAAGGTGTCAGCCGAGTCAAGGTCGAGCACGCCGGAGGGCACGTTCTCGTCGGTACCCTGGCTCTCATCAGTGTGGAAGAAGGTGGTCTTGATGCTGGTGCGATCCGAGACGTCCCAGTCCGCGCTGAAGCGCAGGAAGGTGGTGTCGTGGCCAGAGTCCTTGGCGCCGTTCGGCCGTACGTTGTTCTCCGCCGCTGCGGGACAGTTGGCCCGGCTCTCGCCGGCGGCGCAGATGTTGTTCACGTAGCCGTCGCTCTCCTCGTATGAGGCGACGCCGCGCACGCGGAAGTTCTCAGACACCGGAATGTTGATCACGCCAGTCGTGTTCCACATATTGTTGTCGCCGGTGTACGACTCGTAACCGGCGCGGACTTCGCCCTCGAAGTCGCTGGTGGGGCGTTTGGTGGTCAGGTTCAGCGCGCCACCGACCGCATTGCGTCCGAAATAGGTGCCCTGCGGACCGCGCAGGATCTCGACGCGCTCCATGTCCGGCAACTCCGGGTTCGAAACCTGGTTCGGAACCGAGACGACGCTGAACTCGTCCATATAGATGCCGATGGTGTTGATGAACGCGTTCTCGCCGGTCACCATCGTGCCGACCCCGCGCACGCTGATGCCGATGCCGCGCGAGCCGGTCTGGCCGTCCTCGGTGTAGCTGACGTTCGGCGTCTGGCTCAGGTATTCGCTGGCAGAGCGGATGTTCGACTTGCTCAGGGCTTCACCGCTGAACGCCGTAACGCTGACCGGCACGTCCTGCAGATTTTGCTGGCGCCGCTGGGCCGTGACCACGACCTCCTCGAGACCGCCGCCGGCGCTTTGCGCCAGTGCCGGCAGCGCCGTAAGGGGTGACAAAACCATCGAAATCATCAAGCTCAGCTTGTTGCGCATCACATGCTCCTGTTGGCCGGATGGCCGCTGGTTATACGTTCTTGAAAGCGGATCCACTGACTGTCCGGCACGCTGCCAAACCCAAGCGCGCCCCCCAAAGCCCCTTCAATACAGTCCGCCAGCAGTCGACCCCGAGCAATTACATCCCATTAATAATTTGAGGTCAACAGAATGTTTGGCCTTAAACCGCTACTGAAAATCGCGGAAACACAGGTGAAAAAACGAATTAATTTTGTTTAAACTGCTGTTTTATATGTGCTTCTTTTATCATCTCTGGAGAATCAGCCAACTTCAACCCAGTGAGATTTTCTCTGTTTTATCCCACTATTAGATTGCTTCATCTAGGCGCTCAGTTATGATCGGTAACCGCCCCGACGTGGCATTCAAGCTGCGCGCATAACCACCATCCCTGCTCGAGATCGGCACCAGCCAGGATAAAAGGAGAGAGACATGCCGCTGATCGCTCCAGACAACGTACTCGCGCTCAGCGCCGTTATCTTCGGCCTCGCGTGGTTCGGCTTCTGGATCGACAGCAAACCGATCGCCCGGGTAGTGCCCGGCGTGCCATGGGTCATCGCGATCGGGCTACTGCTCTCGAACACCGGCGTGATCCCCCGCGAATCGCCCGCCTTCGGCTTCGTCGGGCAGTACCTCCTGCCCATGGGGGTGCCGCTACTGCTGCTCAAATCGGACCTGCGCAACTTGATAAGGGACGGCGGCTGGGTGCTGCCGGCCTTCTTGATCGCCAGTGTCGGCGTGTGTGCCGGCGCCGTTGCGGGGTTCTTTCTGTTCGATCTCGGACCGGAGGGTTCCAAGATTGCTGGCACCTATGCGGGCGCCTTCATCGGCGGGGTCGTGAATTTCGTCGCCATATCGCAGGCGGTGGAAATGACGCCCACTCAGTTCAGCGTGGCGCTGAGCGCCAGCGCACCCGCGAGCATCCTCGGCTTGCTGCTGCTGGTAACGCTGCCGTCCATTCCATTCGTGCGCAGGCACATCGCCTCGCCGATCATCGACGGCACTGATCTGGACGAAGCCGGACAGGGTGCGGAGGAGCTGCCGCGCCTGCGTATAGACCACGTCGCCGCAGCGATTTCGATCAGCCTGGCAATCTGCGCGGTGTCACATGCGATCTCCACCTACCTGGAAATCGGCACCTACAACCTGTTCGTCATCACGGTCATCACCGCGATCCTGGCCAATGTCGCGCCGCGCCAGATGGCCCGGCTGGAAGGCGATTTCCTGATCGGCATGCTGTGCATGTACGCCTTCTTCGCAATGATCGGCGCCGGCACCGACGCGCTGGGCTTCGTTGAGTCGGCCCCGGTTCTTTTCGTCTACTGCTGCTTCATGCTCGGGGTGCATTTCGTGGTGCTGCTGATTGGCGGAAAGCTGTTCAAGATCGATCTCGCACCGCTGGTGATCGGCTCCGCCGCGGCGATCGTCGGTGCGGCGGCGGCGGCGGCAATCGCCACCACGAAGGGTTGGAAGTCGCTGATCTCGCCCGGCATCACAATCGGCATCCTGGGCTATGTGATCGCCAACTTCATCGGCATCGCGATCGTGAAGTGGCTGATGTAAGAGCGGGAGGCCCAGCGGCGCGCGCAGGAAGACGCTGGCTGAGGGCTCTGGGTGGAGAATGCCGGATGCCGAGTAGGAGCGGGCCGTGCCCGCGATCCGGCCCTGCCCGCAACCCCGCCATGCCCGCGATCCGGCCATGCCCGAGACCCCGTAGGAGCGGGCCATGCCCGCGATCCGTCCATGCCGGCACTACCAAGTCCTCAGGCCTGCGGCGGCCTGAAATCCCCCGGAAAATTGTGCCTCCACGCCAGATCCTCAACGCGCCCGGCGATACGCCAACCCGTGGGGCCGCGCTCCAGCGAATCGCGAAACCAGATTCCCGAAAACACCACGCGCGGACCGTCGCTCGCGTCCATCTTCACGCCGATGTACTGCATGCTGCGCACTGTCGCCCGATCGCCGTCGAGGTTGATCTCGTAATTCGACGACAGGTGCTGGCAGGCGTGAAAACGCCCCAACACCGCAGCGAGCCACGCCCCGACCTCGGCCGGATTGCCCCGCGCACCGTCGTTGGCGCTGTAGTCGATAAAGGCATCCGGCGTGAACACCGCCTCCCACGCAGCCCAGTCACGCCGGTCCATGGCGCTCGCCTCGCGCACCAACAGATCGCCGATCTCGGCGCGGTCCGACAGTTCCTGCAGGCTCAGCACGGCTCGCTCCTCCCAGTGTGCTCGGGTCGAATTTAATTGGGGTCAGACCCCAATTAAATTAATGGGGTCTGACCCCAATTAAATTCCGGGCCCGGCCAGGTACTGATGCCCCGCTCAGCCCGGGTGCGTGATCACATAGCGCCGCATCAGATGGCGGCCGAGGTAGATCAGCGGCGTTACGGCAATCGCCAGCACGAATTTCAGGGCGTAACCCGTGACGGCGATGGCGGGAATCGCCGCGATCGGGGCGGCCGGACTGGAGGGGTCGGGAAAAATCTCGCGTCCGAGGCTGAAGGCCAGATAGCTCACGATAAACGAGTCGATGAACTGCGAGATCAACGTGCTTCCGGTAGCCCGCAGCCAGATCAGACGATCCCCGGTGGCGCGTTTCAGCATGCCGAAGATCGCGATGTCGCTCATCTGCCCGACCAGGTAGGCGCTGAGCGAGGCCACGTACATGATCTTCGCGGAGCCGAAAATCGAGTTGAACGCAGCGGGGCTCACGTTATAAGGCGCGTCCAGGTAGGGCAGCGCCTGGGCGATGTTGAGGATGATGAAAACATAGGTCGCAGCGGCAAAGCCGATGTAGGTGAGCCGGCGCGCTGCACGCGGGCCGTAGTACTCGTTCACCAGATCCGTGAGCAGGAATGTGATGGGGAAGGTGATCATCCCGCAGGTGTGCTCGATGGCATCAAAGCCAAACACCGTGAACGGCAACGGGATGCGAAAGAGTTTGACGCCTACGATATCCGCCACCAGCAGCGAGGCGACAAAGACCATGGCGAGCCACAGGTACATTTTCTGTGGCGCGCTGAGCGCATGGGGTTCGTGATGGGCATGGGCCTGCATGGCGGTGTCCTGGATTGTCAGAGTTCAGTTGGCGGGTACGGTGCGACCCTCGGCCCAAGTCCGGAGGTCTGCCACTTTCTCGGCCATGGTCACGGACAGCGGCACCGTGGCGCGAATTTCGGCCACGAGATGCGCACTGTCCAGCGCGGTTTTCTCGGCGGCGGCACGGTAGAGCGCACTCACCACCACCTGCTCGATTTCGGCGCCCGAGTAGCCCTCGGCATGCTGGGCCAGAGTGGCGACGTCGATGCCGGCGGGCTCGATGCCGCGGCGCCGCAAGTGTATGCGGAAAATCTCGGCGCGCGTGTCTTCATCAGGAAGATCGACAAAGAAGATCTCATCGAAACGGCCCTTGCGCAGCAACTCCGGCGGCAGCGAGCCGACATCGTTGGCGGTGGCCACGATGAACACGCCGGCGCGCTGCTCGGCCATCCAGGTGAGCAGGCTGCCGAGCACCCGGCGCGAGGTGCCCTCGTCGCTGTCACCACCGGCGAGCCCTTTCTCGATCTCGTCCATCCACAGCACGCAGGGCGCCATCAACTCAGCCGAGCGCAGCGATTCGCGCAGATTGCGCTCGGTCTCGCCGATGAACTTGTTATAGAGCACCGCCATATCGAGTCGCAGCAAAGGCATGCCCCAAGCCCCCGCTACGGCACGCGCCGTCAGGCTCTTGCCGGCGCCTTGCACGCCCAGCAGCAGCACGCCCTTGGGCGCGTCGAGCCCGCGCGCAGCCGCGCCGCCCGTGGCCACATCGCGCCGCTTGTCGAGCCAGGCGCGCAGATTCTTCATGCCAGCCACGTTGGCAAAGGCCTCGGTGCGGTACTCGAAACTGAGCACCCCCTCGAGGCTCATCAACTCGAACTTGGCGCGATTCATCTCGGGGATATCGGAGTCGGCGATGCTGCCGTCATCGAAAATGGCGCTGCGGATCAGGCGACGGCAGTCGGCGTGTGTGAGTCCGCGCAGGCTGCGCATGAGTTGCGTCAGGGTGCGCGAATCGGTCTTCACCTTGCTCCCACCGTTGCCCTCCTGCCAGTTTCGCGCCTCCTCGCGGACGATGGACATGATCTCCTCCTCGCCGGGCAGGCTGAGTGCAACCCGCGCCGTAAGGCGTGTCAGCTCGGGCGGAATCTCCACCCGATGACTGAGCAGCACCACCGTGTGGCCCACCTCGCGGTAGCGCAGCGCAACATCCTTCAGCAGGCGCACCACCCGCGGCTCCTTCAGCCAGGGGTGCAGGTCGCAGAGCACGTAGAGCCCCGCATCACACCGCTTCCTGATGCCCGCCAGCATGGCCTCGGGATCGGCAAGATCCGCCGCCGGCTCGGGCATGCCCACACCAAAACCGAGTTGCTGCAGGCCCTCGGTAGCCGACCAGTTGAAGAGCGGCAGGGCTTCCTTCACGGCCAGACGCGTGAGCATCTCGAGAGCCCGCGTCTCGTCGTGTGTCTCCAGCACGATGATCGGGACGCGCGAACGCACCAGCAGGCAGAGATCCTGGAAATCCTCGGCGAGCGGAGCCTGGGCGGCCGGCTGGGACATGCTTCAAGCCCTCCACGAACCCTGCCCGCGGGTGGGCGCGGGGATCCGCTGCGATCTGCAATGAGTATGTGCCGTCGATCATAGCGCGCCGCGCCCACGCCTGCGGTACCCGGGCAGCAGCAGTCAGCGCTAGAATCACCCCATCTTGCCGGACAGACAGCCATGGCCCGTCAGCTCTCGTTCATCGACCATCTGGTGATCGGCATAGACCGCATGCGCCGCTCCGCCACCGGCGAGGCGCCCGCCCCGGCCCGCGCCAGCCCCGCCAAAGATCACCCCGATGCCGTCCTCGCCGAGGCGGCCAGACGGCACGCGGCAGGCCTGATGCGCATCAATCACACGGGCGAGGTCTGCGCGCAGGCGCTCTACCAGGGCCAGGCCCTCACCGCGCGGCAGGCTGGCGTGCGCGAGGACATGCAGCAGGCTGCGGGCGAGGAGATCGATCACCTCGCCTGGTGCGAGGAGCGCGTGACGCAACTCGGCGGCCACACCAGTCACCTGAATCCGCTGTTCTATGCGATGTCATTCGGCATGGGTGCGCTGGCAGGTGCGATCGGCGACCGCTGGAGCCTGGGTTTCGTGGCTGCGACCGAGGAGCAGGTCTGCCGCCATCTGCGTGATCATCTGGAACGCCTGCCGGAAGACGACACCCGCAGCCGCGCCATCGTGCAGCAGATGATCGAGGACGAAGAGCGCCACGGCCAGCAGGCGCTGGCGGCGGGCGGCACCGAGTTGCCGCCTCAATTGAAGGAAGCGATGCGCCTGATGTCGGGGCTGATGACCGCCAGCACCTACCGCATCTGAGCCTCAGACAATCTCGAAGCCGTGCGTCACCTCGACGCCGGCGCCGCGCAGCATGATCGAGGCCGAGCAATATTTATCTGCCGAGAGTTTCACCGCACGCTCCACCTGCTGCGCGTTGAGATCCACGCCTGAGACCTTGAACTGCAGATGGATTTTCGTGAACACCGCGGGGATGGCATCGGCACGCTCGGCCTGCAGTTCGACGCGGCAGTCGGTGACTTTCTGACGGGCCTTCTCGAGGATGCTCACCACATCGTAGGCCGAGCAACCGCCCACCCCGAGCAACAGCATCTCCATTGGGCGAACGCCGATGTTGCGACCGCCCGCGTCAGCGGCACCGTCCATCACCACCGTATGCCCGCTGCCGGACTCGCCCACGAAAGCCCGTCCGTCGAGCCAGGTCACTGTTGCCTGCATGTTGTTCCCTCACCGAGTTGCCGCCAGGAATACGCGCCGAGCTTAACAATTCGCACCTGTGCAGAGCCAACTCCGTGATCTGGCTCACAAGGCGCGTGTGGCCGAGTCCGCTTCCCGTACTATCATTGCTCCTGACCGATCAACGGCCGACGCCGAGGTACTGCCCGTGCTGTCGATGACACTTGCTCCGCGCTTGCGCAACCTCGATGCCTTCCTTGCACACTGCAACCGTCGCCGTTTCCCGGCGCGCAGCAGCATCATTTTCGCCGGCGACCAGGGCGACAGCCTCTTCTACATCATCAAGGGCTCGGTCACGGTGCTGATCGAGGACGATGAGGGCAAGGAGATGATCGTTGCCTACCTGAACCCCGGCGACTTCTTCGGCGAGATGGGCCTGTTCAAGCCCGATGAGCGCCGCAGCGCCTGGGTGCGCGCCAAGACCGAGTGCCATGTGGCCGAGATCAGCTACGGGAAATTCCGCGAGGTGAGCGAGCGGCATCCCGAGATTCTCTTCGAGCTGGGCACCCAGATGGCCGATCGCCTGCGCTCCACCACGCGCAAGGTGGGCGATCTCGCGTTCCTCGACGTGACCGGACGCGTGGCGCGAACGCTGCTCGATCTGTGCAAGCAACCCGACGCCATGACCCACCCCGACGGCATGCAGATCAAGATCACCCGCCAGGAAATCGGCCGCATCGTGGGCTGCTCGCGCGAAATGGTCGGCCGCGTGCTGAAGACTCTCGAGGATCAAGGGCTGGTGCGCGTACGCGGCAAGACGATGGTGGTGTTCGGTACCCGCTGAGCGCGTTCGCGAGGCCTCACAGCGCCTCGCGCAGGGCGCCGTCAATGTCCGGAAACCGGAACGCATAACCCGCCGCCTGCAGACGGGCAGGCAATACACGCTGGCCAGTGAGCAGCAATCGCGACATCTCCCCGAAAGCCAGCTGCAGCACGCCTGCCGGCAGCGGCATCACCGCTGGCCGGCGTAGCGCGCGACCAAGCGCACTGGCAAACGCTTTCGAGGTGACCGGCGCTGGCGCCGTGACATTGAAAACCCCCGCGAGATCACCGCGCGCGAGCAGCAGCTCGATGATCCCCAGAACGTCATCGCGGTGTACCCAGCTCATCCACTGGCGCCCGCTCCCGACCGGGCCGCCCAGCCCGAGTCGAAACGGCGGCAGCATGCGCTGCAGAAAACCACCACCGGCTCCCACCACCAGCCCGATCCGCAGCACCGCAGTGCGCACGCCGATCGCCTGCGCCCGCAGCGCGGCCTGCTCCCAGTCGCGGCAGAGTTGGTGCTGGTACTCATCGTTCGGAGCACTGTCCTCGGTCACGGCGACATCGCCCTGATCACCGTAGAAACCGATGGCCGAGGCACTGATCAGCACCGCCGGGCGCGACGCGGCGCGCTCCATCCAATCCACCAACTCACGGGTGAGGTCGATGCGACTCGCGGCCAGCAGGCGCTTGCGGGCCGGTGTCCAGCGTCCGCTGGCGATGGGTTCGCCCGCCAGGTTGATGACCGCATCGAAGGCATCCGCAGGTCCGAGCTCGGCAAGATGCCCGATGCAGCGCGTGCCCGGCGGCAAGCGCGTCGCCGCGCGAGCAGGTTCGCGGGTGAGCACGGTGAGAACCGCACCGCCCGCAGCAAGACGGCGGCACAGCGCCGCGCCGATGAACCCGGTCCCTCCAGTGAGCAGGCAGCGCATGAGCGGGTTCCTTGGGATCGGGGCGACGTTGAAGTAGTCTACGCGAGGCCCCATATCCCGGATGTTCGCAACGGAGACGCTCCATGGCAGAGTCCGAGACCCCAGATGCCGGCCCCGAGTCGCCTGACTCTTCCCCGCACAACAGCCTGACCATCCCGGAGCAGACGCTCCCGGACATTCTCTACCTGATGCCGGTGACTACGCGGCCGTTCATGCCGGCGCAGATCCAGCCGATGATGGCCGATGCCGAACAGTGGGGTCAGACCATCCAACGGGTGGCCGAGACCGAACACAAGGTGATGGGCCTGTTCTTCGTCGAATCGCAGGATCTGAACTCGATCCGCGCCGAGGACATACCCGCCATCGGCTGCTCGGTGCGGCTGCTGAATGCCTCTGGAGACGGACGCCGCGTGCAGTTCATCTCGCAGGGCCTCGGGCGCATCAAGATCAAGCGCTGGATCAACCGCAAGGCGCCTTTCGTGGTGCAGGTGGAGCACCCGCGCACTTACCTGAAAAAAGACGATGAAACCCGCGCTTACGCGCTCGCAATGGTGGGTGCCATCAAGGAACTGGTGCCGCTGAACCCTCTCTATAACGAGGAGCTGAAGCATTACCTGATGCGCTTCAGTCCGGAGGATCCCTCCCCGCTCACGGACTTTGCCGCCACGCTCACCAGCGCCAAGGGCCGCGAACTGCAGGATGTGCTGGAAACGCTGGACGTACTCGACCGTATGCGGATCGTGCTGCCGCTGTTGAAGAAGGAAATCGAGGTCGCACGGCTGCAGGACAAGATCAGCAGCCAGGTAAACGAGACGGTGAGCGAGCGGCAGCGCGAGTTCTTCCTGAAAGAGCAGCTGAAAGTCATAAAACAGGAACTCGGGCTTTCCAAGGACGACCGCAGCGCCGATGCCGAGAAATTCGAGACCCGCATGGCGGCACTCAAGCCGCCGCCTGTCGTGGCCGAACGCATAAAGGATGAACTGGAGAAACTGGCCGTCCTGGAAACCGGCTCGCCCGAGTACGGCGTGACGCGCAACTACCTCGACTGGGCCACCTCGGTGCCCTGGGGCGTGCACTCCACCGACAAGCTTGACCTGGCGCACGCGCGCGACGTGCTGGCGCGCGAACACGACGGGCTGGAGGACGTGAAGGAGCGCATCCTGGAGTTCATCGCCGTGGGCGCGTGGAAGGGCGAGATCAGCGGCTCGATCATCCTGCTCGCAGGCCCCCCCGGCGTGGGCAAGACGTCCATCGGCCGCTCGATCGCCAACGCGTTGGGGCGCGAGTTCTACCGCTTCTCGCTGGGCGGCATGCGCGACGAGGCCGAGATCAAGGGCCACCGTCGCACCTACATCGGCGCCATGCCCGGCAAGTTCGTGCAGGCGCTGAAGCAGGTGAAGGTGGCCAACCCCGTGATCATGTTGGACGAGATCGACAAGATCGGCGCGAGCTACCAGGGCGACCCCGCCTCGGCGCTACTGGAAGCGCTCGATCCGGAGCAGAACGCCGAGTTCCTCGACCACTACCTCGACCTGCGCGTGGATCTCTCGAAGGTGCTGTTCGTGTGCACCGCGAACCAGCTGGACACCATCCCTGGCCCGCTGCTCGACCGCATGGAAGTGATCCGCCTCGCGGGCTATATCGCCGAGGAAAAACTCGCGATCGCGAAGAACCATCTCTGGCCGCGGCTGCTGGAGCGCGCGGGCGTAAAAGGCACCACGCTGAAGATCAGTGACGCCGCACTGCGCCATGTGATCGACGGCTACGCGCGCGAAGCGGGTGTACGCAACCTCGAAAAGAAACTCGCGGGCCTGGTGCGCAAAAGCGTGGTCAAGCTCGTCGAGAACCCCAAGGCAAAGCTGTCCATCGGCAAGCCCGAGGTGGAGAAGATGCTCGGTGCGCCGATCTTCGCCAGGGAAAAACCCCAGCGCGGTGTCGGTGTGGTCACGGGCCTTGCGTGGACATCCATGGGTGGCGCCACGCTGCCGGTGGAGGCCACGCGCGTGCACTCGCTGAGCCGCGGCTTCAAGCAGACCGGCAGGCTCGGCGAGGTGATGCGCGAATCCGCGGAAATCGCCTACAGCTACGCGATGTCACACCTCGAGCACTTCGGCGCGGACGCGAAGTTCTTCGACGAATCCCTGGTGCACCTGCACGTGCCCGAAGGCGCAACGCCCAAGGACGGCCCCAGCGCCGGTGTCACCATGGCCACGGCGCTGCTCTCGCTGGCGCGCAACCAGCGCATCGCCCGCCCCTTGGCCATGACCGGCGAACTCACGCTCACCGGCCAGGTGCTGCCCGTGGGCGGCATCCGCGAGAAAGTGATCGCCGCCCGCCGGGTGGGCATCCGCGAACTGGTGCTGCCGGATGCCAACCGCAAGGACTTCGAGGAGTTGCCGGAATACCTGCGCGAAGGCTTCACGGTGCATTTCGCGGGGAACTACGAGGATGTGTTCGGGGTGGTGTTTAAACGGTAGGGCATTAGCGAGAGCACGCGAGGTCATTGCGATGGAGATCGACGATCTGATGGCGCTGCGAGATGGCAGTGCATGGGCGGCTTTTTGCGCTGATCTGCTTGCAGCGGGAGAGGTGCTGCGCGTTGCCGCATCGGCACTCGATGACCTCAGCGTGGCCGAAGGCCACAGATATCTCACGCGCTTGGCCCGTAGCGCGCTCGAGCAACACATCGAGTATCGCTCCCCTGAAGCGCCCGCACTGCTGCGCGGCAACCACGAAACGATCAAGGGGCCGGGGTTCGATAATCCCGACCAGGTCGCCTTGCTGGCGGCGATCAATGGCGCGCACGAATACCGGATACGCGGCAAACGCGGCACCGTGGTGTTCCTCAGTTTCGCCACCTACTACGGGGGCGACTACGGTCGCAGCGGCCGATCTGGCCGCGGCGGTAGCCTCGACGCCTCCCAGCTGCAGTTGAACGCCGACGGCACCTTCGAGATTGCAGTGAGCGTCGAGCCACGCCCCGGGAATTGGCTGCCGATGGATCCGGAAACCCACCGCCTGATGATTCGCCAACTCTGTCTCGACCGCTCGGTGGAGGTTCTTGCGGAGCTCGCGATCGAGCGGGTCGACGCCGATGGCCCACCGCCGCCGCTCAAGCCCCCGGACCTGCGGCGCGGGCTGGCGGCAGCAGGCCGTTATGTCCTCGGCTCAGCCCAGGTGTTTGCCGAGTGGTCCAGGGAATTCGCCAGCCGACCAAACCAGATGCAGCTCATGGATCGGGCGCGGATGGACGCCGTGCATGCAGACCCGGCCTACGCCTACGTCACGGGCGGCTGGGCCTTGGACGAACACGAGGTCTTGCTGGTCGAATTCACGCCTCCCGCCTGCGAATACTGGAGCCTGACGCTCTACAACTACTGGCTGGAAACCCCCGACTACCGCCATCACAAGGTCAGCGTCAATGCAGCAACCGCGCATCCCGGCCCCGATGGCCAGGTGCGTATCGCCATTTCCGCCAGGGATACGGGGCTCGGCGACTGGATCGACACCGCAGGGCATCGCAGCGGCGCGCTGCTGCTGCGCTGGGTGCAAGCCGACAGCCATCCGGTGCCGGTGTGCACGGTGATATCCAGCAGCAGCCCGGTTAGCCCAGCCAACGCCTGATGAAAATCATGATCGTGCTGGACGTGGAGGCTGCGGCCTCGCCGACCGGGATGGCCGATATCGTTGCCAGGCTGCTCGCCATGCCTGGCCTGCGGCGTTGCGCATCGAGTGTGCGCGTCGATGTTCCGGGCGCCTTCCCGCCGGGGCTGGGCGCCGTGCTCGAGGCGTGGACGGACCCCTCGGTGGAGCGCGGCGACGTCACCCGCAGCCTCGAGGCTCTCTGGCCAACTGCGGGCATACTCACTGCCGTGTCCGTTGAGGAATTCGAGCCGATCGCGCTGCCGTCCACACCGATCGGAGCACCAACACCCGGGCTCCGTATGCTGTCCTTGTGCCACCGGCGTGCCGGACTAACACCGCAGGCATTCCGCGAATACTGGCTTGGACCGCACGCGGCAGTGGCGCAGTCCTTCAGCGTCGCCCTGATGGCGTACCAGCAGAACGTGGTCCTCGAGTGTCTTCACGGACAACCGATCGATGGCATTGCCAGCATGCACTTCAGGTCTTTCGAGCACTTCCGGGAGCGCTATCAGGACCACCCCGAGGATGCGGCGCGGGGCGCTGCCGACGCAGCGCGGTTCCTCGACGACAGCCGTACCGGCGCCTTTACTTCGCTTACAGTTCACCGTGATCTATCCGGACAGGTGTGATGAAAATATTCCAGTCGTTAGCGCGCACCCCCACCGAGGAACTGGTGGAACTGGCGCGCGTGGCGGAGGACCTGGGATTCGCCGGGGTTTCGCTCAGCGATCACCTTGTCCGTCCCGTGAGCATTGCCTCGTCCTATCCCTACAGCGCAGACGGGCTGATGGCAGCTGCTCCGGAAACGCCGTACCCGGATGTATGGGTGGCGGCCGCAGCAATCACTCAGGCCACGACGCGGCTGAACGTCCTGAGCTCGGTGTACATACTGCCCGCGCGGGATCCCTTCACCGCGGCCAAGGCGCTCGCCACTGCGGCGGTGCTGTCGGGTGACCGCGTGATGATCGGCGTGGGTCTGGGTTGGATGCGTGAGGAGTTCGAACTGACCGGTCAGGCCTTCGAGGGCAGAGGGGCGCGCACCGATGAAATGCTCGCGCTGATCGAGAAGCTCCTGAGCCCGGGTCCGGTCGAGCATCAGGGCAGGTTTTACACGGTGCCTCCGCTCTACATGTCGCCCACGCCCCGGCGGGTTCCGCCAATTCTGGTGGGAGGACATTCGGAGGCCGCTCTGCGACGCGCGGCGCGCCACGACGGCTGGATTGGCGTCAACTACCCACGGGCCGAAGTCCCCGCGCGGGTAGCGCAGGTACTCGCCGCCAGAGCCGCAGCCGGAGAGCATGCTGGCGAATACCCTTTCGAAGTGACTCTGGCCATCAACGAGCCCCTCGACCGCGAGACGATAGAGCACTTGGCCGAAGTCGGCGTGACGTTGCTCATCCACCCTCCCGCACCGCTCGACCCCACTCGTCGGGACCTCACCGCACGCCGGCGGCATCTCGAAGCGCTGGCCCGCGTCGGTCTGACCAGTACGGTTTCCTGAGGGCGCAGCGTGGCTTATTTCGATTTCGCGACCTGGGGACGTCTGGCCAAACTCATCGCGCGCGAACGCAGCGCGGGCAAGCGCAAGCTTTTTCTGTTCGGTGTATTCGGTGGCCTTACCGTGATGTCAGCGGTCTCCGCACTGGCGCTGGCGCTGGACAACCTGCTGTTCCGGGGCTGGCGCAACGTGAAACCGCAACCGCCGATATTCATCATCGGTAACGGCCGCAGTGGCACCACCCACTTGCACCGCCTGCTGACCGCCGATCAGGGCAGGTTCAGCTACTTCAAGACCTACGAACTCCTGATGCCCGCCGTGGTGCAGAAGAAAATGTTTCAGGTCATTGCCTTGATCGACCGTCGCTGCTTCGGTGGTGCAGGTGCGCGCTGGTTCCAGGCCAAGGAAGGAGCCTCACTCGAGGAGGTGCGAAAGCTTCACGACTGGCAGTCGACCGGTTCGGAGGAGGATGACTTCATCATGCTCCACAACTTCAGCGCCCTGTCGCTGATCTGGCCCTTCCCGTACCCGGAACTGGGGTACCTCTACGACACCGACAAAATGCCCGAGCAGGACCGGCGCCGGATCGTTGGCTGGTACCGCGACATGATCAAGCGCCAGCTCTACACCAACGGGCCGACGTTAATCCACTGCGCCAAAAGCCCGCAGTTCACGCTGAAAATGCGAGCGCTCGCCGAGACATTTCCCGGTGCTCGCTTCGTGGTGATGATGCGTCATCCCTACGAATGCATCCCCAGCCTGATCGACCTGATGTCATGGTACTGGCGCAACATGGGCGCATCCGAGGCGGTCATCGAGACCGAGGCGCGGCAATTCCGGGAAAAGATGATCGAGCAGTTCCGCTACGCCGTGGATGTGGCAGACGACATGCCGACGGATCGCTGCGCCATGGTACGTTTCGAGGACCTGCTGGCCGACCCCAAGGCCGTGGTGCTCGATCTGTACCGTCGCTTCGGCCTTTCCGTATCGCCGGCCTTCGACGAGTACCTCGAAGGCGAGCGCCAGCACGCCCTCTCGTTTCGCAGCAAGCACGAGTACGAAGGTCTGAAAGACGAAGCCCTGCGCCAACGGATAGACACCGAACTGGACGATCTGTTCGCGCGTTTCGGCTGGTTACGAGAGCAGGGTGACGCTGCGGAAAGCTCGCAAAAAGAGAGTCAATAACCTGCTCTTCCAGCGTGGGCGCGATTGCACCCAGGCATTTGCCGTCCGGCTTGAGCCAGGTACCTACTCCAACTCGTCCAGAAACTGCTGCAAGCGCTCCTGCGCCGTGGACGACTGCTCGATCTCGCTCGCAATGACCGCGAGCGTGGCCTGGCGCGAGGTCTCGCGCTCGAGAATTCCGCCGATCAGATCTGCGGCTTTCTCGCGCAGTTCGAGATCGGGCACCGTGTAGCTGCGGCCGAAATTCTCGGCGAATGCGTGACGTAGCGTCTCGATGCAGTCGACGAAATCATCCTCGCGCACACCGGACTGGCGCAACCGCTCGACCAGCGAGGCAAGCGCCTGTTGCGGGCCAGGGTGGAACTGCCGCTCGTAGTTGCGCTGGAGCCGCGAAATCGCATCCGCAAATTCGGGCTCCGAGTGGCGCACCTGGTTCAGCAGCCGGAAGAGGCTGTCTTCCTTGTCCATCAGCGGGCGCTGGTAGCGCTTCTCGTAGAGCTGCTCGAGCAGCATCACCTGACTGCGGATTTCCTGGTCGGGGAGATCCGCCATCTCGAGGTAGCGGTAGATCGCCTCGCGCATGTCCATCGGGAAACATTGAAAGCGCGCCACGAAGGCATCGATGATCGGCTTGATGGCCGCGACCAGTTCTTCGGGGGAACCTTTCTCGCCCTGGATGCAGTCGACGAACTGGCGGTTCAGTTCGGCAAGATTGGCGGCGCGCGCCATCGGCAGCTCTGACTCAGGCGTCTTGAAGAGCTCCATGGCAACGCGCGCGGGATCCACGGCGGCCTCGGGAACCTGCGCGCGCAGATGCTCACCGAAAGAACTCACCGGCTCGCTGGCGCAGAGCTCGTCCATGGCGGCGGCCAGCGCCGTGAAACAGCGGCTGGCGGGCGCTTCGGGCTGGGCCAGCACCACCGGATGCTGCAGGCGGATCGAGGAGACCACCGCGCGGTCGGCGTTGACGTGGCCGAACCACTCGACAGTGGCTTGCAGATATTTTTCCACCGCTTGCGAGAAGCGCTGATACACCTTCTTGGCGGCGTCCATGCCCTCGGAATTGTTTACCACAACGTGCAGGCGACCGGCGTAGCCATTGCGCTTCAGCACACGCGTGAGTGCAAAAGAATCCGTGAGCGAGGTCGGATCTGGCGAGACCACGAGTAGCGCGTGTTCGGCCGCCAGCACGAACGCCACCACCGTCTTGCCGATACCGGCTGCGGTATCGATCAGCAGGTAGTCGAACTGGCTCTCGAGTTGCGCAAAACCGTTCAGCAGCGCCTGCTGGCGCGGACGGTCGAGATCTGCGTAATCGGCGATGCCGGAGGCGCCGGGCACGACGCACACACCGCGTGGCCCCTCGACCAGAAGCTCCTGCATGGAGAGCCCGCCGTCCAGGAACTGCTCCAGGGTATTTTTGGGCTGCAGGCCCAGCAGGATGTTGATGTTCGCAAGACCCGTGTCAGCGTCGAAGATGCAGACACGGTTGCCGCGCAGCGCAAGACTTACGGCAAGGTTGGCGCTGACGCTGGTCTTGCCCACGCCACCCTTGCCACCGGTCACGGCGATGATATGCGCACGTCGCGCAGGGGGGGCGGCGGGCGCGCCGTCGCCGAAGATCGGGGTCACGGTGGTCTGCATCGCGGCGTACCGGGCGGTTCAAGAGTCGATTCAGTATATGGGAAGTCACCACCGCAGCGGACGCCCGCGAACACGCTTCCTCGCGGTCAGCGGCAACACCCGCCGCGAGTCTGCACCTCGCCAACGCCAAGGGCCCATCGGTCACAGAAAATAAAATGAATTGGGGGGTTGCCAGCATCCGGCAAAGCAGGTAGCGTTAAAAAGCCTTCCCGTTACAAGGACGTAACATGGGCCACACGGACAGTGTTTTCCCTTTAGCCGATGACAGCCTCGCAAGCCTCGTGCTGCTCGCGAGATATTATGGCGTTGCCTGCGATCCAGCAGCGCTGCGGCACCTGCATGCTACCGGGTCAGATCCGCTCCGGGCGCCGGACCTGCTGCGGGCCGCACGCGGGCTGGGGCTCAAAGCGGGCATCCGCGAGTTTCCGGCGCGCGACCCCTGCAGCCTGCCTTTGCCGGCACTGGTCGAATGCAACGACGGTTGCTGGCGCATCCTTGCCCGCAGCGCCGCGGACCGTGTGCTCCTGCAGTGTGGCCGCGAGCCCGAACCCCGCATCATGGGCGGCCAGGCATTCGCTGAGTTGTGGACCGGCCGGGCGCTGCTGCTCGCCCGCCAGGGCCTGTGGCACCGCCACGAGACCCACGGCCTGCGCTGGGTGCTCGAGGCCGCTCTGCCACACCGCCGTGTCGTCATCGAGATCCTGCTCGCCTCGGTCGCGATCCAGGTTCTCGGCCTGCTGACCCCGCTCTTCTTCCAGGTGACGGTCGACAAGGTGCTGTCGCATCAGGCCCTCGGCACCCTGCAGGTCCTCGTCGTCGCGTTCCTCGGCGTGGTGGTCTTCGAGTGCATTCTGGGGGGCCTGCGCAGCACGCTCCTCGCCCACGCCACGCACCGCATGGACGCCCTGCTCGGGGCACGGCTTTTTGCGCACCTGCTGCGCCTGCCGCTTGCCTGGTTCGAGGCGCGACGCGTGGGTGACACCGTCTCCCGGGTGCGAGAACTGGAAACGCTGCGCAACTTCGTGACCAGCGCCTCGCTCACCCTGTTCCTCGACCTCGGGTTCACGCTGGTCGCACTGGGGCTGCTGTGTGCCTACAGCGCTAGCCTCACGCTGGTGGTGATGGCCTCCATACCGCTGTATGCAGTGCTGTCGATCGCCTCGGCGCCACGCCTGCGGGAACGGGCAGAACGGCGATTGCAGCTCGGCGCCGACAACCACGCGCTGCTGGTTGAGGCCGTTTCAGGCATCCGGACACTGAAGTCGCTGGCCCTGGAGCCGGCGATCGGGAGGCGCTGGGAAAGCCAGCTTGCGGAGCACGCACAGGCAGGCTTCCGCGCCGCCCACACCGCGGGCTGGAGCACACAGGCAGCCACTCTGGTGAACCGGCTGGTGAGCGTGGCACTGCTGTGGTTTGGCGCGCAGGCCGTGCTGCGCGGCGCGCTCAGCGTTGGCGAACTGGTGGCCTTCAACATGTTCGCGGCGCGTATCGGCACCCCGGTGCTGCGCCTGTTCCAGGTATGGCAGGACTTTCAGCAAGCCCGCGTGGCAACGGCCAGGCTGGCCGACATCCTGCGCGCTCCCGCCGAGGGGGCTGGCGCCGGGCTGCAACTGCCGTCACTGCAGGGAGCGCTCCGTTTCGAGCAGGTGAGTTTTCGTTATCCGGGCAGCAACGCACCCGCACTGCGGGATCTCGACCTGCAGATCGCGCCAGGCGAGGTGGTGGGCGTGGTCGGGCGCTCGGGCTCCGGCAAGAGCACCCTGATCAGGCTGCTGGAACGCCTGCACCCCCCGGAGCACGGCCGCGTGCTGGCCGACGGGATTGATCTTGCCGTTGTCACGCCCGATTCGCTGCGGCGCCAGATCGCGGTGGTGCCGCAGGAGTGTTTCCTGTTCGACGCCACCGTGCGCGAGAACATCGCCCCCGATGATCCCGGCATGCCGCTGGAGCGCATCATCGAGGCCGCCCGCATGGCCGGCGCCCACGAGTTCATCAGCGCCCTGCCCCAGGCCTATGACACCCGGCTGGGGGAGCATGGCCGCCGCCTGTCGGGTGGTCAGCGCCAGCGCATAGCGATTGCCCGCGCGCTGGTTCGCGATCCGCGGATTCTCGTTTTCGACGAGGCAACCAGCGCGCTCGACTACGAGTCCGAAGCTGCAGTGTCGGCGCGGCTGGGCGAGATCTGCGCAGGCCGCACCGTGATCATCGTGGCGCACCGGCTCTCCGCCCTGCAGCACTGCTCACGTCTCGTGGTGATGGACCAGGGCCGGATCGCGGAGTCCGGCAGCAGCCCCGAGCTGCTCGCGCTGGGTGGCATCTACGCACGGCTGCACGCGCTGCAGCACGCCGCCTGAGGACTCGTCACATGCGCACCCTTCGTCGTAAACCCGCCGTCATGGAACCCGCCGTCCGCGAGTTCCTGCCTGCTCTTCTCGAGATGCGCGACCACCTGCCCGCGCCCGGCGCTCGCGCCGTATTGCGCAGCGTGCTGGCGCTGCTCGCGCTGTCACTGCTGTGGGCCTGCACCGCGCGCGTCGATGTGGTCGCGGTGGCACGCGGGCACGTGGTGCCGGTGGGCGGCAGCAAGCCGCTGCAATCGGCCGAGGGCGGCACCGTCGCAGAGGTGCGGGCTCAGGAAGGCGAGCGAGTCAGCCGGGGCGCGGTGCTGCTGCGACTGGAATCGGCCGAGCTGCAGGCAGAGCGTGCGCGTCTCGCGGGCGAACTCCATGCCGAGCGCCTCGCGCTTGCCGCATCCACAGCGCTGTCGGATCTGGTTCTGGAACCCCACCCCGACGCCGCCGCCCTGCGTCGCGCGTTGGACAGCGCGCAGGGCCAGGTCGGGGCGCAGCCGAGCCTGCGCGAACGGGATTTCCAACTCGAGTTGCTCGGCGCAAGCCTGCGCGAACACGGTGAGCGCCTGGCGGCGCTGGACCGGCATGGCGCTGCCCGCGATGCCAACCGCCGCGGCGCGGCTGCCACCGAGCGGCGCCTGGAGCAAACCCTGCCCGTGCTGGAGGAAAGGGCACGCTCCGCCGGAACGCTCGCCGCACGGGGCCTGGTATCGCGCGAGCAATTCATGGAGCGCGACCTCGCGCGCATCGGCACCGAGCAGGAACTCGCCACAACCCGCGAGGAACTCATCGCCATTACCGAGGAGCGCGCCGGGATCGCCGCCGAGCGCGATGCACTCACCCAGGGTGCACGCCGCGCGGCGCTTGCCGAGGTGGAGCGGCAGGCGCGCAGCGTGCAGTCGCAGATGCGTGATCTGCAGCGTCTCGATGAGCGCCTCGCGCGTTCGGAGCTGCGCGCGCCAGTTACGGGGACCGTGCAACAGCTGGCGGTGCGGCATGCGGGTGCGGTACTGCGCCCCGCGCAGACCGCGCTGGTGGTGGTGCCGGAGGACGCAAAGCTCGAGGTCGAGGCCTGGCTGCCCGATCGCGACGCCGGTTTCGTCGGGCCCGGGCAGAAAGCCGCCGTAAAGGTCGAGGCCTTCGACTTCACGCACCACGGACTCCTGCCCGCCAGCGTCCGCTCGCTCGCCGCCGAGGCCGAGCAGCGAGAGGGCCTGGGGACGGTCTATGCCGCGCGCATAACGCTGGCGCAGGACTATTTCGACGTGGGCCCCGGGCGCGCGCCGCTCGCGCCGGGCATGTCGGTGCAGGTCGAGATTCATACCGGCAGCCGACGTGTAATCGATTATTTCCTGTCACCGCTCCGGGGCGCGGTGCGCGACAGCCTGAGGGAGAGATAGCCATGGAACACGCTCTAGTTTCAACGCCTGCACCGCTTTCCGGCAGCCGCCGGCAGAGCCACTGGCTCACCGCGCTGGAACGCCAGCGCAGCGGCGACACCGAGGCCGCCATAAGGTCGCTGGAGCATCATCTGCTGCAGTCACCCGATGATGCCGGTGCGTGGATGAGCCTCGGCACGGCGCTGCGCCGCGCCAGCCGGTTCGACGCCGCACTGGTGTGCTACCAGCGGGCGTTGCGGCTCTGCCCGCGTGATGCCGGCATCTGGAGCAGCCTCGGGCGCCTGTGGGCCGAACTCGGGCAGTTCGAGCAGGGACTTCGCGCGCACCGGCGCGCGGTGGAACTGGACCCCGCGCGGATCGCCACCCGCATCGACTGCGCCGCTGCGCTGCGCGAGGCCTGCAGACTCGACGAAGCCGAGCGTCTGATCGACAGTTGCCTGCGCCAGGAGCCGGGGCGCCGCGATCTGCAACTCGAGCGCGGCCTGCTGCGCCTGCAGCTCGGGCGGCTGCGCGAGGGCTGGGCCGACTATGCGGCGCTCGTCGAACCGCCGCTGCCGCCCTCGCTGGCAGCCATTCCACGCTGGCAGGGTGAGCGCATCGCCGGCAAGCGCATCCTGCTCACCAGCGGGCCCGATGCCGGCACCACGCTGTGGGCGGCCCGCTACGTGGGGATGCTCACACGGCGTGGCGCCGCATGCAGCCTGCTTGTGGAGCCAGCGATGCACCGGGTGCTGGGGGCACTGCCCGCACGCGCTGCCAGTGAACAACAACTGGCGGCTGCCTCCGAGCACTTCGATCTGCGCTGCCCGCTGGAGAGCCTTGCGGCACTGGTGGATCCGCGTGTGGCAACCATTCCCGCCCCCTTCGAGCCAGGGCTCGCCGCGCCCCCCGCGTGGCTGCGGGATCTGGTGACGGCCGACCCCCGCACACTGCGCGTGGGCATCGCGTGGCACGGCGGCACCGGAACCCGCGAATCCCCCGTTGCCGCGCCGCCACTGACGCTGTTCCTCGCGCTCGCGCTGCTGCCGGGCGTGCGGCTCTACAGCCTGCAGCACGATGCGGCCGCCGCCGCGCTGGCGCAAAACGGCGCCACCGGGCTGCTCACGGATCTGGGATCGCGCTGCGAGGATCTCGCCGATCTGGCAGGAGCGGTGTCGTTGATGGACGTCTGCATCGTGGCTGATGGCACCACTGCACATCTTGCGGGTTGCCTCGGCAAGCCGAGCCTTACGCTGCTGCCGTTCAGGCCGCACTGGCTCTACGGGCTGCGCGGCGAGAGCACGCCCTGGTATCCCGCCAGCAGGCTGCTGCGCCAGCCCGCGCCGGGCGACTGGAACTCGGTGATGCGCGATGCCACGGCCCTGCTGCGCCGCTGGAGCAAGGCGCGCGCGAGCAGCGCCGGCCCGCCCACCACCCTGGCAGTCGCGACGGACGCGCCATGAACGACTACACCCCGCCACTCTACCGCGTGATCCTTGCGCGGGCGTTCTCGCAGGGCACGCTCGCCTGCGTGCTGATCGCGCCGGTGTATCTGTATCTCGCCCATGCAGCCGGGCGTGACGATCTGCGCGCGCTCTGCGAGAAAAACTTCCAGCCAAAACTGCATCGGCAGGTATCGGCCAGCGGCTATTTCGATGGCCGGGGAAGCTGCCTGGAAAACGGCTGCTGGGAAAACATCACCAACTCGCCCTACCGCTTCATCGAGTTCGAGAACGCCACCATCCGCCCGAGCGAGCTGCTGCAAAAACCCGGTTTTTACCGGGCCGTGAAAGTGCGCTCCAGAGATCCGGACTGCGACCGTGTAGTGCAAAAAGACGTCGAAAGCCGGCGCAATACCTATGACTTCGTGCGCGAGGGCGGGTGTCTCAGGATCGACCGGCTGAACGCACCCGAGGCACGCTACGGCATCTTCATGGAACACCAGCCAGATATCACTCTGCACAACTGGTGGGACTCCTCGATCGGCGTATCACGCGCCGTGATCAAGGACATGCAGACCGGCGAGATACTGGCCGAGCAGACGTTCTACAACCTCTACCAGAATTCCATGCCGTCTTTCAGCAGCTTCAGGACGATGCTGCATTGCGAATCGAGAGGCATCGGACCAGCTGACCGCTGGCCCAGCCTGCTCGAGGTGAAGGCGTACCTGAAACCCGAATGATCCACAGGGAGGTGGACATGAGCCAGTCAATCGAGAACATCTACCAGTCCGCGCTGCTCGCCGATGCAGCCTACGTGACTTTCAACGCCGACAACTTCCTCGCGGGCACGGAAATCAGCCCCGAGGCCTGGGACAGCGGGGCCGATCGCAAGGCCGGGGATTTCACCTTCCGCGATGCGGGATTCACGTTCGAGCAGTTCCGTGAGTTCACGCAATCCTACGAAGTCCTGCGGCACCAGCCGGATACCGGAACCGGGTTTTCGGCCACGTTTTTCCGGCTGAAAGGCAGCGGCGAGTTATTCGTCGCCTTTCGCGGCACGAACGATCTCCCGGACTACCTGATGGACACCGCCATCGCGGCGGGCCTTGCCTACCTGCTGCAGGACAGTCTGCAGAACGGCGCGCTGCAGTCGTTCCTGGAAACCGCCGGAGTGATAGACAGCGCGGGCCGCGCGATCCCCGACTTCAAGGGCAAGCTCACGCTGACCGGGCATTCACTGGGCGGCTACCTGGCGATGTTCGCAGCGCAGAATTACGCCGATCTGGTAGAGCGCGTCGACACTTTCGACAGCGCCGCGCTGCTCTACAACTCGCCGATACTGACCTCGCTCGACATCCTCTGGCGCGGCCTCGACCAGAACGGCTTGCTCGATTTATCACGCGTGCACCACTACTACGCCGAGCCGGGCCCCGAGCTGGTGTCCGAATCGGAAAACGTCTATCGCCCTGGCGAGCACGTGGCGCTGTTCATCGAGTACGGTGCGGGCAGCGGCCTCACCCCGGCTGCCTCGCACTCGATGGAAAACCTCGTCACCGCGCTCTCTGCCTACCGCCTGCTCGCGGCGCTTGATCCCGCGCTCGAACTCGGCGATGCCACCACCATTCTCGAGGGTGCCGCCAATCGGGGCGTAGGTTCGATCGCCACGCTCTGCATCGCGCTCGGTGATGCGCTCGGCGAGAGGTTCACGAACATTGCCGATCCGGTGATTCTGCTGAACACGCTGCGCGAGGATATCGACTCGGGCCGCTGGGACGGTTTGCGCATCGAGGCTCTGACGGGGCGAGAAATCGCTGACCTCGCCAGCGCCGACTCCATCGCCGGCAGCGGTTACCGCTTTGCCCTGCAGAATCTGCATGCCTTTGCGCTGATCGGCGCGGATACCGCGGCCGCCACCGTGGGCCCCGCCGGATTTTCGCCCGACTACCTCGAGCATCGCGGCTACCTGCTGCAGAGCCTGCTGCTGCGCAACGCCACCGATGCCCTGCTGGTTACAGAGGCCGGGCGCGAGGCCGAGCGATTCAGCGACCTCGGCCTCGATCTGGATTTCACGTCCTCGCGCGCGGCCACGCCCTTTCCTGCCGAACAAACGACACAGCGGAACTTCGGCTCCGCGGGTGATGACACGATCGCAGGCGGCCAACTAAGCGACGCCCTCTTCGGTCTGGAAGGCAACGACAACCTCGGCGGCGCCGCCGGCAACGACACGCTCGGTGGCGGCGAGGGCAACGACACACTGCTCGGCGGCGACGGCCGTGACGTGCTGCGGGGCGATGCGGGTGAGGACCTGCTCGCAGGCGGCCGGGGCGGCGATACGCTCGATGGCGGCGCCGGCGCGGACACCTACGTTTTCAACTCTGAGCACGGCAGCGATCTGGTCTGCGCCGCAGACAGCGGCGGCGATCGCATCCTCGTTGAAGGGCTCGATCTCGGGATGCTGACATTCCTCGAGATCGAGCCCGGCGCGGGCGTTTACCGCGATAGCAATGGCTGGGACGTCGAGATCATCCGCCTTGAGGGCGCACTGGTGATACGCACCGGGAGCGGCCTGGGCGGCGGGCTGGTGCAACTCACGACCTGGCGAGGCAACGGTGACTTCGGCATCGTGCTGCCGGCGCCTACACCGCGACCGGATCCGCAACCGGACCCCGGGAGCCTGCTGCTGCGCGGTGACTTAAGCCCCATCGACATGGATCCCGCTGGCGCCGGCATGCAGTACGGCTGGGATTCGCTGGGGAACCTGATTGTCGATCCTGCGAGTCCGGTCGCACGAAACGACACGCTGTACGGCAGCGCTGGCAGTGACTGGATGGAGGGCGGCGAGGGCAGCGACATCCTCTACGGACAGGCGGGCAATGACCGTTTGTTCAGCGGTACGCGCAGCAACCCGGGCGCAGCCGGTACGCACGACTGGCTGGCCGGCGGCGCAGGGGATGACACCCTGTACGGTGGCGCCGGCGCGGAGGGCTTCTCCGGCGGGGCCGGGCGCGATCTGATTTTCGGCGGTGCCGGCGACGACCAGATCATGGGGGATGCCGATATCGTCGCCACCGGCACAGACTGGAGTTTCAGGGATGACATCGAGCGGGGCCTGCGGGAGTTCTCGCCCGCAACCGGCATCCAGGATCCGCCGGGCGCCGGTGACGACACACTGCACGGCGGCGAGGGCAACGACTGGCTCTCCGCAGGGCGTGGCGCCGATCTCGTGTTCGGCGAAGACGGCAACGATCGCCTCGGCGGACATCAGGGCGACGACACCCTCGCGGGCGGTGCCGGCGACGACGCCTTGAATGGCGATGCGCGCGCAAGCCAGCTCGACCCGGTGCTGCATGGCAACGACCAGCTGGACGGCGGTGAGGGCAACGACTCACTGAGCGGCGACGGTGGCGCGGACCTGCTGCTCGGCGGGGCGGGCAATGATGAACTCTACGGCGATGCCGCGGACGCGCCCGCCACCTCCCACGGCAACGACACCCTGGACGGCGGCGCGGGCGCGGACTCGCTTTACGGCGGCGCTGGCAATGACGAAATACGCTGTGGCGATGGCGCCGATATCGCCGGCGGCGAGGCCGGCGACGACGTGATCAGCGGTGGCGCGGGCGATGACCGGCTCTGGGGCGACAACACCTCGCTGGTGCCGGAGAACGACGGTAACGACCGCCTGGAGGGCGATGCCGGCAACGACGAACTCGTGGGCGGCGGCGGCGACGACACGCTGGCGGGCGGCGACGACGACGACCGGCTCTGGGGCCTCGACGGCAGCGACAGCCTGCTGGGCGGCAACGGCATTGACCGTCTGTATGGCAGCATCGGCAACGACACGCTGCGTGGCGGCACCGGCGCCGACGGCGTGTACGGTGAAGACGGCGCCGACCTGCTCTTCGGCGGCGCCGGCATCGATACGCTGAATGGCGGCACGGGCAACGATGTACTGCGCGGCGATGCCGACGCCGATCTGCTGAGCGGCGGCGTGGGGGATGACACCCTGGAGGGCGGCAGCGGCAACGATGAGCTTCAGGGTGGCGAGGGCGCTGACACCCTGGCGGGCGGCAACGACGCCGACCAGCTGTGGGGCGATGCGGGCGACGATCTGCTCGCCGGTGGTGCGGGCGCCGATGTCCTGCTGGGCGGCGACGGCGCCGATACGCTCGATGGCGGCGCGGGCGATGACCAGCTGTACGGTGGCGCGGGTGTGGATGTGTTCATGCTGCGCAACGACGGCAGCTCGGATCGCATCGTCGATGCTACGGGCACGGATCGCGTACTGTTCGCTGATGTACTGAGCCCGAATGCCCTGCGGCTCTCATGGCAGCCGGGCGATGCAGAAGTGCGGGTGGGTTTTAGCGGTGGCGAACTCCGCCTTGCGGTCTCGGCCTACCGCGAGATGAGCGGCTTCGCAACCGCCGCAGGGGCATTCAGCTCGGCGCAGATGGTGCGCGCCACGGATGGCGATGACGAAGTACTGCTCGCGGCATCCGATGATGACTTCAGCGCCGGCGCCGGCGCCGACGCCGTACTCGCAGGAGACGGCAACGACACACTGCACGGCGAATCCGGCAATGACTCGCTGCAGGGTGAGGGCGGTAATGATTTCATGGATGGCGGCGCGGCCGATGACAGTCTGTGGGGAGGCGCTGGCAACGACACGCTGACGGGCGGTGCGGGCAGCGACACGCTGGAAGCCGGCGCCGGCGCGGACACCGTGCTCTTCGGCATTGGAGACGGCCGCGACGTGCTGCGCGCCAACACCAGCGAGACCGACCAGCTGCTGATAGGCACAGGCGTCACACCGGAATCCCTGCGCTTTCGCAGCTACGGCGGCAGTGACCTCTTCGTGGAGCTGCCCTCGGGCGACACACTGCAGGTGCAGGGTTATTTCGCAGCAGTAGACAGCCCGGCGCTCGAGATCCGCTTCGCCGATGCTCCCGGGGTGAGCTGGGACCGCACGGCGATTCTGGCGCGCACCTTCGGGCCCGGCACCGCGGGCAACGATACGCTCGAAGGTTTTGGCGGCGCCGTCGTGTTAGACGGCGATGCCGGCAACGATCTTGTGCTGGGCGGGGCAGGCAACGACACGCTGCGCGGCGGCACGGGTAACGACACGCTTCAGGGTGGCGGTGGCGATGATCTCGCCGAAGGTGGCGCCGGACTGGACGCACTCCATGGCAGTAGCGGGGCGGACACGCTAGCCGGAGGTGCGGATTCCGACCTGCTGGAAGGCGACGAGGGCAACGACCAACTCACGGGGGGCACCGCAGCCGACACACTGCGGGGAGGTGCCGGAGCCGACACTTACATCTTCAACCGCGGCGATGGCCATGATCTGGTGGTGGAACTCGATGCCCAGACGACCGCTGGCGCGTCTATCGACGTGCTGCGCTTCGGCGCCGGCATCGCGCCGGCAGAACTCGTCATGGGGCTCGAACTGCGCAACCCGACCGGTGCGCTCGGCAGCGTCAATTTTTTAGAGCAGAACGTCGATGTGCTCTACCGCATCGGCGACGGCAGCGTGCGGCTGCGAGGCCCTGATGATCCCTGGCTGTTCGATTCGACGATCGACGAAATCCGCTTCGAGGATTCGCCTGCAACGGTGCTGCGCTGGAGCGACACCGCGGCCGCGCTGCGCATCGCCGATGCCGGCAGCGATCTGCTCGAGGGCGGCAGTGCTGCCGACAGCCTTAACGGGCAAGGAGGCGATGACATCCTCTGGGGGGCCGATGGCAATGACGCCCTGCTGGGTGGTGCCGGGCGGGATTCGCTGCTGGGCGGGGCCGGTGCCGACACGCTGGACGGCGGCGCGGGCGATGACTTCCTGCGCGGTGGCGATGATCCCAACCCCAATGTGGGGCTGGTCGATCACTACGTGTGGGGGCGCGGTTACGGACATGACACCGTATGGGC
Source organism: Klebsiella pneumoniae (assembly GCA_945862145.1). Taxonomy (GTDB): domain Bacteria; phylum Pseudomonadota; class Gammaproteobacteria; order Pseudomonadales; family UBA5518; genus UBA5518. The sequence continues at coordinate 28,718 of CAMAXE010000017.1, read as the reverse complement.
GCGTCCCGACCGCCTCTACTGGACCGAGAACGGCCTGCCCTTCCCGGCCGACATCCTCGACCTGAACGGCACCGTCTGGGGTGATCTGCGCGCCGAGCGCACGGGGGACAGCCTGAGCCTCTTCCTGCCGAACACCACCGACCGCCTGACGGTGCTCGATTACTTCAGCAGCGGCCACCAGCAACTGCGTATCCACGATAGCAGCGGCGCGGAGTACCGGCTCGATGCCGTGGAGCGCAAACTGGTCGAGACCCTGATCCTCGCGCAGGTCACGGCGGGCGATGACAGCATCACCGGCTCCGACACCCTGGGCGATGCCATCGATGCAGCCACCGGCAACGACACGGTGAACGGCATGGGCGGCGATGACACGCTGCTCGGCGCCGACGGCAACGACCTGCTCTTCGGTGGCAGTGGCGCGGACACACTCGCGGGTGGCACCGGCAACGATGTGCTCGATGGCGGCGCCGGTAACGACACGCTGGCCGGAGGCGCCGGCAGCGACGATTACCGCTTCGGCAGCGGCAGCGGCAACGACCGCATCCTCGATGCCGACAAGAGCACCGCGCGCTGGGATCGCATTCTGCTCGGCACCGGAATCACCGCCTCTGATGTGCGCATCACGCGCAGCGGTGATGACCTGATCCTCGCCCTGCCCGACAGCGGCGACTCGATCACGGTGGGCAGGCATTTCGTGGTGAAGGGCAAGGACATCGGTTATCACATCGACGAACTGCGCTTCGCCGATGGCGCGAGCTGGTCGCGCAGCACCTTGCTGGACCTTGCGTCCCGGGGCACCAACGGCAACTGGTCGCTCGCCGGCACCGAGCTCGCCGATACGCTGGATGCGCTCGGCGGCAACGACACGTTGCGTGGCGCGGGCGGGGCCGATCTGTTGCGTGCCGGCGCCGGCGACGATGTGTTGGCGGGCGGCGCGGGCAATGACACATTGCAGGGTGGCAAGGGCGCTGACACCTACGAATTCCAGCGGGGCGATGGCCGCGACCTGCTGCAGGACGATGACACCTCGACGCGCCAGGACCTGCTGCAGTTCGGCAGTGGCATCGCGCCAGTTGATGTGAGCGCGTGGCGCAGCAATGCCGACCTGCTGCTGGTGGCAGGCGGCGGCGATATCGTGCGCGTGCAGGGGTTTTTTCTCGATGCGGGCGATGCGGGCAGAGGCATCGAGGCCCTGCGCTTTGCCGATGGCACCGAATGGCGGCGCGCGGATCTGCAGTCGGCTCCCCTGCTGCCTGCCAACAGTGCGCCGAACGGCGTCACCGACCGTCTGGCGGCGACCGAGGGGATCACGCTGGGCATCGCGCCGGGCACGCTGCTCGCGAACGACTGGGACATCGACGGCAACACGCTCTCGATCAGCGCCGTGCAGAACGGTTCGGGTGGAACGGTGACCCGCGACCCCGTATCAGGTCAGATCGTGTTCACGCCGGAGCGCTACTTCACCGGCGCGGCGTCGTTCAGCTACGCCCTGAGTGACGGCTCGCAGAGCGTCAGCGTGCAGGTGGGCGTAGATGTCGCAATCGCCACCGGGGGCAACGCGCGCCGCGGCACCGCGGCAGCAGACAGCCTGACGGGATCACGGGGCGATGATCGCCTGTATGGGCTGGCGGGCAACGACACCCTGCGCGCCGATCGTGGCAACGACCAGCTGGTCGGCGGCACGGGCAACGACACGCTCGAGGGCAGCGCCGGCAACGACGCCTATGTGTTCCACCGCGGCGATGGCGCTGATCTCATCGACAACCGCAGCGCCCGCAGCACGGACGTAGACTCGCTGTGGTTCACCGCCGGCCAGAGCCGCGATGCGTTGTGGTTCTTGCGACAGGCCAACGATCTGGTGATCGGCTTCAACAACAACGAAGACCGCGTCACGGTGGACGACTGGTTCCTGTCAGAGGCGGCACGCCTCGACGAAATCCACATCGAGGGTAGCGTGATCTATGCAGCCGAGGTCGAGCGTCTGGTGCAGGCGATGGCGGTGTTCGAGCCGCCCGCGGCATCCGCGATGACATGGTACGGCGAGTCGGTAGCGGTCTTCGAGCCGGTGTTGGCCGCAGCGGGGCGCACGCTGCCGTAGGGGCTAGCGGGAGGTGTCGGTCTCGCGCAGCACCTGGATATGCGCATCGGCGCTGCGGGCGAGTGCGTTCAAATCGTAACCGCCCTCCAGCGCCGCAACCACGCGACCCGCGGCGTGACGGCGCGCAACGTCGGTGATCAGCTCGGTGACCCAGCGGTAGTCGGGTTCCTGCAGCTCCAGTCCGCCCAGCGGGTCATCGGCGTGGGCATCGAAGCCCGCGGAAACCAGCAGGAGCTGCGGACGGTGCGCGTCCAACGCGCGCAGCCAGTCGCGCTCCACGCGACGCCGGAATTCGAGGCCGCGGGTACCCTCGGCCAATGGCGTGTTCACGATGTGGGGGAGGTCGATGTCATGGAGTCGTCCGGGATAAAAAGGATGCTGGAAGCTCGAACACACCATCACGCGCTCATCATCGCGGAAGATGTCCACCGTGCCATTGCCGTGATGCACGTCGAAATCCAGTATCGCCACCCGGGTGAGCCCCGCCGCCAGCGCAACACCGGCGCCAACGGCAACGTTATTGAAAAAACAGAAACCCATCGCGGCATCACGCTCGGCATGGTGGCCGGGCGGACGCACCGCGCAAAAGGCATTGGCCATTTCACCACCGAGCACCGCACGCACCGCCGCGGCCACCGCACCGGCGGCACGCATGGAGGCCTCGAGGGTGTGCGGATTCATCGTCGTGTCAGGATCAACCTGCGCCAGCCCCTCGGCCGGGGATAGCTGGTGCAGCATCTCGACGTGGGTTTCCGGATGGACCCGCAGCAGGTCCGGGCGATCGGCGAGGGGCGCATCACGCAGGCTCAACTCGCTGTAGACGCCGGTCGCGCGCAGGTAATCAACGATCGCCGCGATCCGTGCCGGCGACTCGGGATGTGCCGCGCCCATGTCGTGGCGCTGGCAGCTCTCGTGACTGAAAAATCCCGTGGCCATGGCGTGTCCCCGCGCGTGTTCGTGCAGCATCGACTGGATCAACGAAGCGTGCTCCACCGGCCATTAGACTGCCCGCCAGACACCACCGCAAGGGCGAGCCATGAGCGATCCGAGTGATGCCGTGTTGTGCATCATCGAGCGGCGCTTCGGGCAGACCGCCGAGGATACCGCTTGCCCCGTGGCAGGGCCCCGGCGCTATGATGCCACCCATGGAACAGGAACTGATCCGTCTCGCCGCACAAGCACCCAAGACCGCCGAGCATCGACGGCCAGCGCAACGCGCTGGTTCACCGGACGAGTTCGGCGCGCAGGTGGCGGCGTTCTATCCCTACGCCCCGCAGCCCGCAGAACCGGCCCTCCGAGCTGGCAGCGCCGAACAGCGACAGCGCACGGCTAGCGTGGGTGCCAGCAGCGGCATCGGCCGGCGCCGTCAGCCCCGCGAAGAATAAGTCTCAGGCCGTCAGCCGGTCGCGCAAGATCTGGAGTTCGCGCTCTCCCAACCCGAACGCCGATTGCAGAAACGCCTCCCTGCTGCCGTGCCGTACCCGGATCTCGTCCAGGGCGGCGCGGATGTAAGGAACACGCGCTTCCATCATCGGCATCATCAGTTCGACGTCGAAACGCCCGCCTGGCGGCACGTACTTGAGACGCACCCGCTCCAGTTCGCGCTGGATGGGGAAGTAGGTCATCGAGAGCGCGTAGTCCTCGACGACTGTATCCTCATCCACGCCGAGCGCTGAGAGGATCATCGCTGCACCGAAGCCGGTGCGATCCTTGCCCGCTGCGCAGTTGATCATGAAGGCGCCCTCTTCATGCGCAAGCAGGTACTCGAACATGCGCCGGAACGGCTCGGTGTTGTTGTTGACGAAGTCGCGGTTGATCGCGACCATGAAATCCACCATGTCCTGCGGCCTGGCATCCCCCGAGGCGATGCGCTCGTAGAACGAGATGGCGCTGCCGGGGGTGAGCGACAGGCCTGCGATAGTGATCGAGGCGGGCAGGCCATTGGGTTCCATGGCGCGCTCCTCGTCACGGCGAAAATCGCAACAGAGCCGGATGTCCAGCGCCTCCAGCTGCTGTCGGTCCGGATCGGTGAGCGCCGATGAATGACCCGAGCGATACAGCCGCCCCCAGCGCACCCGTCGCCCGTCGGCCGTACGGTAGCCGCCAAGATCGCGGAAATTGGTGCCCCCCTGGAGCTGCACATCGCGCTGCGCGGCGGTGACGGACTCTCCGCTGGCGGGCTCCAGATGAAAGTAATAGCGCTCGCCTGCCGGCAACACGAGCTCTGCGCCCGGCATCGCCGCCTCGAGCAGGGGATCGGCCTGCGCCGCACGGGCCGCATCGGCATGGACGCGCACACGCACCGGTGCGCTGGCGAAAGACTCGGTCCAGTCAAGGCGGTACGCGCCGTCGGGGGTTCTGTCGATGCTGACCGGAAACGCCTTGCTCATGCCGCCCTCTATGCTTCGCTGATAAAACGCGCCCGCAGGACCGCGCCGGCGCCATGATATCTGTCCCGGCAGTGCGGCGTTGTGACGGCAAGGTCATGCGCGTGCATGGCAGCGGGTTACAGACACGTAGGGGCGGTATAGCATGCGGGTACACACATAATGAGAATCAGACCATGGACAGCTACCGCGCCATCGAGAACCTGCTCTACCGCTACGCCGAATTGATCGACCTCGGCGATCTGCCGCGCATGGCCGCTCTGTTCGAGCACGCCGAAATCCTGGCCCCGGCGGAAGGCTCAAGCGTCAAAGGCACCGACGCCGTGCTCGCCATGTACAACGCCTCAACCCGCCTCTACCCCGAAACAGGCACGCCGTGCACCAAGCACGTCACCACCAACGCGATCATCGAGGTCGACGAGGCCGCCGGCAGCGCCACTTCGCGCTCCTATTTCACGGTGTTTCAGGCCACCAGCGAGTTGGCGCTGCAGCCGATCATCGCCGGCCGCTACCACGACAGCTTCGAGCGGGCAGACGGTGCCTGGCGCTTCCGCACGCGACGGATGTTCGTGGATCTCTGGGGAGACCTGAGCAAGCACTTGCTCTACGACGCCGCAACCATCAAGAACTAGTTTTCCCGGAGGCTGCGGCTGCAACAGCCGCTCGCCTCCGGCGTGACGGGTCCGGGGTGCCACGCTCAAAGGGGCGTCGGCACCACCAGCGTAGGCATCGACTCGGGCATGCCGCCCACGGATACCGCGATCTTGGAAAAACCCATGAAAAGCGCCAACGCGGAGGTGAGCTCCACCACCTGGGCGGGCGTGAACTCCCGAAGCATCTCTTGCTGCAGGTCGGGCTTGTGCTTCAAGGACTGCGGATCCTTCAGGAACACGTCCGCGTAGCGGATGATCAGCTTGGAGCGCGCGTCCAGCGCGCTGTCCTCGAAGGCATCGTTGATCTGCTCGACCTTGTCTTCCGTGAGACCGTCGTCGAGCGCCTGCGAGAAACGCGCATTGCGGCAGAACACGCAGTTCACAGTACGAGCGTTGCGCAGCCGGGCGATCTCCTTGGCGGGATGATCGAGCTCGCCGTGACTCCACAGCGTACCGTAGAGCCTGTTGAATGCCGCGAGCAGCGCCGGCTGATGCCCCAGCGCGCTGCCGTTCACCGGATCATCACCCGCATCGGCGGGCGGAAGAATGCGCGCTCGGGCGTTCATGCGCACCTCAGCGTGGCGGGTGCCGCATCGAGCATGACCTGGGCGCGCGAAAAGCCGTCAAACACGGCCAGCGCCTCGAGCAGCGCCACCGTTCCCGCCTCGCCCAGCGCATCGCGCACAGTAGCGAAAGTGGCGTCATCGATCGCCGAGGGATCCATCACGAAGAGTTCGGAGAGCTCCAGGCAGGCTCGCTCGGCCTTGCTGAAAGCTGGATCGCTGCCGTAATCGGCGAGCCTCGCGATGCGCTCCTCGGCGAGGCCCGCCAGACGCGCCTCCGGACGGCGCTCGGCAAGTGCTGCGTGCGCGCCGTGGAGCTGCGCCACACGCAGCCGGCAGAGTTCGAGGGTCACCGGGTCGATACCCGGGGCCTGCCAGAGCAACTCGGTGAAGGCCGCCACATCAGCGGCGAGGTTGGGCCGCAGGGCCATCAATTCCGCAAAGGAGCGCTCGGCCCCACCCAGTATCCAGTTCATCGTGTCAGGTGCTCCGCTCAGTGCTCGTGGCGGTGGCATTGTTGCCGTGCAGGCCAGCTGCGCGCAATCGGCTATCCAGACCGTCATGCGTATCGCCTTGACTTGACCCGGCGTTGGGGCGAACGTTGCCAGACCATCGTCGGACACGGGAAGCGCACGCATGCTGGACATGATCATCCGCGGAGGCACCGTCATCGACGGCACCGGAGCACCGGGCCAGATAGCCGACGTTGCCGTGCGCGATGGCCACATCGTGGCCATAGGCCACGCTGACGAGCCGGCGCGCCAGACCATCGACGCCACCGGTTGCGTGGTGGCACCGGGCTTCGTGGATGTGCACACGCACTACGACGCGCAGGTCTTCTGGGACGGCTCGCTCAGCCCCTCGTGCTACCACGGCGTCACCACCGTGATCGGGGGCAATTGCGGTTTCTCGATCGCCCCGCTGAACGGCAACCCGCAGGACAGCGCTTATCTGATGCGCATGCTCTCGCGCGTCGAGGGCATGCCGCTCGAGAGCCTGCAGCAGGGCGTACCGTGGAACTGGCGCTCCTTCCGCGAGTACCTCGACCAGCTCGAGGGCACGCTGGCCATCAACGCGGGCTTCATGGTGGGCCACTCCGCCATCCGCCGCAGCGTGATGGGCGAGCGCGCCGTAGGCGAGACCGCGGCACCGCAGGACATCACGGCCATGCAGCAGCTGCTGCGCGAGTCCATCGCTGGCGGCGGCATGGGCTTCTCGAGCACGGTCTCACCCACCCACAACGACGGCGAGGGCCAGCCCGTGCCCTCGCGCCACGCCACGGATGACGAGCTCTACGCGCTCGCCTCGGTGGTCGCGGAGTTCCCGGGCACCTCGCTCGAACTCCTGCCCGGCATCGGCTCCTTCAGCGAGGCCGAGCGCGAGCGCATGGTCCGCTTCTCGCTCGCCGGGCAGCGCGCGGTCAACTGGAACCTGCTCGCGCCCAACTCCCACATGCCGCTCGCGCACGTGAACCAGCTGGCGGCCAGCGATTACGCCGCCGAGCGCGGCGCGCGCATCATCGCGCTCACGCTGCCACAGCCCATGAAGCTCCGCTTGAACCTGGTGAGCGGCTTTGTGTTCGACGCCCTGCCCGGCTGGGCCGAGGTGATCGCCAAACCGCTACCCGCGCGAATGACAGCCTTGGCAGACCCGGCCGTGCGCGAGGCACTGGAGGCCGGCTCCAAATCAGCAGCGGCGGGCGTCTTCGCGCAGATGACCTACTGGCAGACCTGGACGATCGAGGAAGTGTTCACCGAGGCCAACCGCAGCTGGCAGGGCCGCACGGTAGGCGAGCTGGCCGCGGCAACCGGCAAAGCACCCTTGGACGCCATGCTCGATCTCGCGATCTCGGAGGATCTGCGCACCTGCTTCACGCCGCCGGTGATGGGCACGGACGACGAATCCTGGCGCATGCGCGGCGAAGCCTGGGCAGACCCCCGCACCGTGATCGGCGCCTCGGACGCGGGTGCGCACCTCGACATGATCGACACCTTCGCCTTTTCCACACAGGTGCTGGAGCACGGGGTGCGCGAACGCCACCTGATCGGGCTGGAGCAGGCGATCCACCAACTGACTGAAGTCCCCGCAAAAATGGTAGGGCTGCGCGATCGCGGCGTGCTGAAGGCAGGCCTCAAAGCCGACATCGTGGTCTTTGACGCCGCCACCATCGCCAGCGGGCCCACGCACACGCGATTTGATCTGCCGGGCGGTGCCGGGCGGCTTTATGCCGACGCGATCGGCGTGCACCACGTGGTGGTGAACGGGATGGAAATCGTGCGTGGTGGCGAACTGACCAGTGAACGTCCCGGCACCGTGCTGCGCTCCGGACGGGACACCGTGACCGTAGCGCTCTGAGCCCTGCAGCTCACCAGACACATTCCGGCATTCCCGGAGGCCAGAAACGCAAAGACCGGCGCGGGGCCGGTCTTCGAGATTGTGAGATCACGCCTTTTCAGGAGGCTTTCTTCAGGAGGCTTTCTTCAGGATGCCTATTCTCAGGCCTTGCCGCTCAGGCTGCGGCCAGGGCGAGCTCTTTTACCTGAGCGTTCAGGCGGCTCTTGTGACGGGCTGCCTTGTTCTTGTGGATGATGCCCTTGTCGGCCATCCGGTCGATCACGGGCACGGCGGCGGTGTAAGCGGCCTGCGCCTTATCCTTGTCACCGGTCTCGATAGCCGCGATCACGCGTTTGATCGCGGTGCGCACCATGGAGCGGAAGCTGGCGTTGTGCTGACGATGCTTCTCGGCTTGGCGGGCGCGTTTCTTGGCTTGGACGGTATTTGCCACGAATGAAACCTCTAGGTATCTGTGTACTGCCGAAAAGGCCGCCGATTATTTCGGCCGGGATGGGTTGTGTCAAGGCGACAGGGAAAATGCACGTCATCCGTGGGCATATATCTGCCCCGCAGCGCGCGGCTAGATCAGCACCAGGTTGTCGCGGTGGATCAGTTCCGCGTCGTCGCGGTAGCCAAGCACCTCCGGGATACGGGCGGTCGGCAGACCTTTTATGCGCTGGGCTTCATCAGAGCCGTAGTTCACCAGGCCCTTGGCCACCTCGCGCCCATCAGGCCCCAGGCACAGGACCAGTTCACCGCGGGTGAACTCCCCGCGCACTTCCTGCACTCCGACCGGCAGCAGGCTGCGACCGGATTCGCGCAGCACACGCACGGCGCCCTCGTCCAGCACCAGTTGCCCGCGTACCTGCAGGTGCCCGGCCAGCCATTGCTTGCGGGCCGCCAGCGGCAATTGCCCGGCACGCAACCAGGTGCCCAGTTCCTCGCCGGCGGCGATACGGAGGATCACGTCCTCGGCACGCCCGCCAACGATCACGGTATCGGCACCCGAGCGTGCCGCCAGTCGGGCCGCGCGGACCTTGGTGGTCATGCCGCCCCGCCCGAGCAACCCGCCGCCCCCGGCCATGGCGTCCAGCGCCTCGTCGTGGGCCTCGGCCTCGTTAACCAGAGGCGCCAGAGGATCCTGCCGCGGATCGCGCTCGAAGAGGCCCGGCTGATCGGTAAGGAGCAGCAGCACATCAGCCTCGATCAGGTTGGCTACCAGCGCGCCTAGCGTGTCGTTGTCGCCGAAGCGGATCTCGTCGGTGGCCACGGTGTCGTTTTCGTTCACCACAGGCACCACCCCGAGCTCGAGCAGGGTGCGCAGCGTGCTGCGGGCATTCAGGTAGCGACCACGGTTGGCGAGGTCGTCATGCACCAGCAGCACCTGCGCGGTGTGCAGCCCGTGCTGCTGGAAGAAGGACTCCCAGGTCTGCACCAGACCCATCTGGCCGACTGCGGCCGCTGCCTGCAGCCGGTGCACCTCGACGGGACGGGACTTCCAGCCCAGACGGGTCATGCCCTCGGCAACGGCCCCCGAGGACACCAGCACCACCTCGCAGCCGCGCGCACGGAGCGTCGCAATCTGGGCCACCCAGCCGGCGATGGCCTCGCGATGCAGACCACGTCCGCCGTCGGTGAGAAGTGCACTGCCTATCTTTATCACCCAGCGTCGTGAGTGGGTGAGCTCGCTGCGATCTGACATGCCTGGTACTTACCAGCGGTGTGGGTGTTCAGGGAGCGTAGATGACGGTGACGCCGTCGTCGTCGTCATCATCGTCGTCATCGAAACCGTCATCGTCGTCAGCGGCGGCCTCGCCACTGCGCAAGCGGCGCCGCGCGTCGGCGAGCGCGGCAATGCGCTCCCGGGCCTCGGCCTGCATGCGCGACTGGATATCACGCTCCGCCGCTGCGGCCTCGGGCTCCGCCTGCTCGTGCGCACGTTGGGCCTCGATGTGCTCCATGATGGCGTAACAGAGCGTCTCGGTGCCATCGGCGGCCAGCGCGGACACCGTGAACACGGGCCCTTGCCAGCCAAGCCGCGCCACGATTGCGGCGCAGTGTGCCGCGCGCTCTTCGGGGGGAAGCAGGTCCGTCTTGTTCAGCACCAGCCAGCGCTCCCGCTCGGAAAGCGTGGTGCTGAAGCGGGCCAGTTCGCGCTCTATGGAGAGAGCGTTCCCGACCGGGTCGGACTCGTCGGGCGGCAACACATCCACCAGATGCAGCAGCAGGCGGGTGCGGGTGAGATGCTTCAGGAAGCGGATGCCAAGGCCCGCGCCCTCCGAGGCGCCCTCGATCAAGCCCGGGATGTCGGCGATGACGAAACTGCGATGGGCTGCCACTCGCACCACGCCGAGGTTGGGCACCAGCGTGGTGAAGGGGTAGTCGGCCACCTTGGGCCGCGCCGCGGACACCGAGCGGATCAGCGTGGACTTGCCGGCGTTCGGCAGCCCGAGCAGGCCCACATCGGCGAGCACCTTGAGCTCCAGCCGCAGGGTGCGCGATTCGCCATCAGAGCCTGCGGTGCTCTGTCGTGGCGCACGGTTGGTGCTGGACTTGAAGCGGGTGTTACCGAGGCCGTGGAAGCCGCCCTGGGCCACCAGCAGGCGCTCGCCCGGCTTGGTCAGGTCGCCGATCACCTCAGCGGTGTCGTCATCGATGACGGTGGTGCCCACCGGGACGGGAAGCTCCATGTCCGCCCCGCTCCGGCCGGTGCAGTTGGCACCGCTGCCGGACTTGCCGGGCTCGGAGCGAAACTGCCGCGTGTAGCGGTAGTCGACCATAGTGTTCAGGTTGTAGTCGGCAATCAGGAAGATGCTGCCGCCATCGCCGCCGTCGCCACCATCGGGGCCGCCGAAAGGCACCGATTTCTCACGGCGAAAGCTCACGCAGCCCTTGCCGCCGGCTCCGGCCTGGACATTGATGCTCGCTTCGTCGACGAATTTCATAAATGAAAAGCCCCGCCGGGGCGGGGCTTGTGCGGCGCCGGGGCCAAGGGCCCGGTCAGACCGCTACGATGTTGACGGTGCGGCGGTTGAAAGGACCTTTCACCGCAAACTCCACGCGCCCATCGGAGGTGGCGAAGAGCGTGTGATCGCGGCCCATGCCGACATTCACGCCGGGATGGAATTCCGTGCCACGCTGGCGAACGATGATGTTGCCGGCCTTGACCACCTGACCACCGAAACGCTTCACGCCCAGGCGCTTGCTCTCGGAATCGCGACCATTGCGGGTACTACCGCCTGCTTTCTTGTGAGCCATTGTTCAACTCCCTGCCGGTCAGCCGGCACTGATGCCCGTGATACGTACTTCGGTAAACCACTGCCGGTGGCCGGTTTCGCGCTTGTAGTGCTTGCGGCGCCGGAACTTGACGATGCGGATCTTGTCATGGCGACCGTGCGAGACGATCTCGGCCTTGACCGTGCTGCCCGCCAGATAGGGGGCACCCAGCTGGATGTCGGCGCCGGCGCCGACCATCAGGACCTTGTCAAAACTGATGGTGTCGCCCGCGGCGGCTTCGATCTTCTCGAGCTTGAGGACTTCGCCCTCCTTGACGCGGTGCTGCTTGCCACCGCTCTCGATAACTGCGTACATGTCTGTTCTCCGTGCCAGGCCCGTCTGCGGTTCTGCGTTGCCAGTAAAGGCTTGTGAGCGGGAGGTCCCGCCGGTGCAGTCCGGGCAGCCCTCGCGGGATTGGCGCAGGGCTTTGTTCAGGGTCGCGAAGTGTAGGAGAAAGCCGCGGGGGCGGGCAAGCGGCCTGAAGGCGTGAATTCTTGGCCGGCTCGCGTTGACAGTCCCGGCGGTGGTTCCTAGCATGCCCTAGCCTTCGTTGACCGGCCAACACCAGACCATGAATTACGCCTGCGCGGCCATCCGTCCGGATTTCGAGGCGCTCGATCGCCTCGTCATCGCACAACTGCACTCCGAGGTGGGGTTGGTCGAGAACATCGGCCAATACATCGTCGAGGGTGGAGGCAAGCGCCTGCGCCCCTTGCTATCCCTGCTCTGCGCGCGGGCCCTGGGCTACGCCGGCGAGCGGCATATCGAGCTGGCCACGGTGATCGAGTTCCTCCACACGGCCACCCTGCTGCACGATGATGTGGTCGATGTCTCCGCGCTGCGTCGGGGCAGACCCAGCGCCAACGTCCACTTCGGCAATGCATCTACCGTCCTGGTAGGTGATTTCATTTATTCGCGTGCCTTCCAACTGCTGGTGGGGCTGGGCGACATCGAGCTCCTGCGCCTGATCGCCGACACCACCAACCGGATCGCCGAGGGCGAGGTGGAGCAACTGTCGCGGGCAGGAGACCCCGCAACCACCGAAGAGCAGTACCTCGAGGTCATCCGCAAGAAGACCGCGGTGATGTTTGCGGCGGCCTGCGAGGGGGCCGCCCTGCTGGCCGGCGCGGATGCAGCTCGGTGCCGGGCGATGGGACGCTTCGGGCTCAATTTGGGGCTCACCTTCCAGATCATCGACGACGTCCTCGACTACGAGGGCGACCCTGAACTCATGGGTAAGAACCTCGGTGACGACCTTGCCGAGGGTAAGTCCACCCTGCCGCTGATCCGCGCGCTGGCGACTGGCTCGCCAGAGCAAGCCGCCACGGTGCGCGCCGCCATCGTGCACAAAGATGTGTCCGCGCTGCCCGAAGTGCTCAGGATAGTGCGCGTGACCGGCGCCCTCGACTATGCGCGGGCCCGCGCCGAGGAGTTCCGTTATCTGGCGCTGGAGTCCCTGGCAGGTCTGGACGGGGGTGTGTTCGGCGCCAATCTGCGGGAGATCGCGGGCCGCTCCGTGCAGCGGAGCGCATGATCCGGGCGCAGTCAATGTGGCTTTGCTCCCTCGCCCCTTCAACCGCAGTTTGATTGCGCGCAATCGGGGACTAGACTGAAGCGTCGGCAAATCCACGTACCGGAGCGTCAGCTCGGCACATGCAACGCAACGCATTAGTATCTGCGTCTCTCGCCAGCGGACTGGCTCTGGGCCTGATGGCTGCCGGAGCCAGCGCGGCTGCCCCCATAGCAAATCCCGATGCCGTCACCACGTTGACAGACAAGAGCGTGGATATCCCCCTACTTGCCAATGACTCCGACCCCGATGGCGACGTCCTCACGCTGGCCGGATTTCCAACCCGCCCCCTCAACGGGGCCGTGAGTCGCAGCAGCAACATTGCGCGCTATAAGCCCAATGCGGGTTTTTCCGGGACCGACCAGTTCAACTACCGAGTCACTGACGCGACCGGCATAGGGCGCACTGCCACAGTGACCGTGACCATACGGGCGGCTTCAAACGAGGCCCCGCGCGCATCACCCGACCGAGCCACGACCGCTGCAGACACAAGCGCAGTCATTCCGGTGCTCGCCAACGACCGTGACCCTGATGGAGACGCACTCAGGATCATGGGTATGTCTGCCCCGGGACACGGATCGCTGGCTCGGGCAGCCGGCGTCATTACCTACACCCCCGCCCCGGGCTTCGCAGGAGATGACGCTTTCACTTATAAAGTGGGCGATGGCAAGGGCGGCACCGATCGGGCTAGGGTGTTGGTCACTGTTGCAGCCGCCTCGGCTGTGCCGAGCGGATCGGCCAGCTTGTCGTGGAGTATCCCCAGCACGCGAGCCGACGGCAGCCCCATTCCCATCAGCGAGATCACTGGCTACGAGATCTACATGATCGCCGAAAGCACCGGCAAGACCGCTGTCATACCGGTATCCGATGGCATGACATCGTCTTATACCTTGGCGGAGTTGTCGCCCGACACGTATCATTTCTCGATGGCGGCGATGGATGCCCAAGGCAATCTGAGCGAGCTTTCACCCATCGTCAGCAAGACCATCCCGCGCTAGCTGGGAGTTTCCTGGATCTGTCCAATGTGTCCACCGCATGCAACTGCACCGAGGTGCAGTCCCGGCGGCGGCGCGGGTTTTTTAATTGCGTGACGCACGTCAAGCTTCCGCAAACCCCGCCCCTTGATTGGACCTTCGTGCTATTGCCCACGATTAGCGGGCGAGTAGACTCCCGTAATGGGGTATGCAGCCGATAATGTGCTGTGAGTTCGGGGTTTGGCAGACAAGGGGGATTGCGTCATGCGCGCTTGGACGAAGGGATTGGTCTCATGTGCGACCGCCGGACTGCTGTTAGGCAGCGCCATGGCAAATGCCGCCGCACCCATTGCCAACCCTGACACCGCCACCACGCCAGCTGGCGTGGCCGTGACCATTCCCGTCCTGGCAAACGACAGTGACCCGGACGGCAATACCTTTTCAACCAGTGCCTTCCCCGCGAGGCCCGTCAACGGTTCCGTAACGCGATCTACCACGGCAGTCAGGTACACACCCAAAGCCGGCTTTTCAGGTGTCGATACCTTCGTCTACCGGATCAAGGACAGCACGAATCTGACGGCGAATGCCCAAGTCACGGTCACTGTGTCGGCGCCGGTCAATACAGCCCCCCTGGCAGGTGCCGACAGTGCGAGTACGGTCTCACCCAACCCCGTCACCATCAACCTGCTCGCCAATGACACTGATGCCAATGGCGACACCTTGAGCGTCACCGCCAACACCGCACCGACCAACGGTACCGTGACCCGCACCGGTGGTTCCGCTACGTACACCCCGGCGGCGGGTTTCTCGGGCAGTGACTCCTTTGACTACACCCTGAGCGATGGTAACGGTGGCACAGCCACCGGCACTGTGGCGGTCTCGGTGGCACCACCCCCGAACGTAGCCCCCGTGGCCGGCGCCGACAGCGCCAGCACTGTCTCGCCCAACCCCGTGACCATCACCCTGCTCGCCAATGACACTGATGCCAATGGCGACACCTTGAGCGTCACCGCCAACACCGCACCGGCCAACGGCACCGTGACCCGCGCCGGCGGTTCCTCTACGTACACCCCGGCGGCGGGTTTCTCGGGCAGCGACTCGTTTGGCTACACCCTGAGCGATGGTAACGGTGGCACCGCCACTGGCACTGTGACCGTCTCGGTGGCACCACCCCCGAACGTAGCTCCCGTGGCCGGTGCCGACAGTGCGAGTACTGTCTCGCCAAACCCTGTCACCATCAACCTGCTCGCCAATGACACTGATGCCAACGGCGACACCTTGAGCGTCACCGCCAACACCGCACCGGCCAACGGCACCGTGACCCGCACCGGTGGTTCCGCCACCTACACCCCGGCGGCCGGTTTCTCGGGCACCAACTCGTTCACGTACACCCTGAGCGATGGCAAAGGTGGCACCGCCACCGGCACTGTGACCGTCTCGGTCTCTGCAGCCCCCGCGCCGGCGCCGGCGCCGGCGCCGGCAGCCGCCAAATCTGCGGTGCTCAGCTGGAGCATCCCCACCACCCGCGCCGACGGCAGCCCGATCGCAGTCAGCGAGATCGCAGGCTACGAGATTTATGTGCTGGCCGAAGGCACCGGGGTGAGTTCGGTGATCACCGTGACCGGCGGTACGACCACTACCTACACCGTGACGGGACTCTCTCCTGACACCTACGACTTCTCGATGGCAGCAAAGGACTCGGCCGGAAACCTGAGTGCCCTGTCGCCGGTCGTAGCCAAAACAATAGCTCCCTGAGCCTGTCGATCACGGGCCGTCCCTACACCAGAGGGCGCCCTTGGCATCCCCGAGAGGGAGGCTCGGGAACTTAGGCTTGCGAATTGCACTGCGAGGGGATTCAATCACCGGGCGAGCGGAAACAGAGCGGCCGAATGCGCTGTGAACTACACATCTGAACTGCGGGAAAGTGCAACGAATGAGTGGCGAGCAGAGCATGGGCGGCAAGGCCCCAGCGCCTCCCTCACGGGGTCTGGGTGCGGTGCGGCTCGAAAATCTGACGCGCCTCACGACAGACACCCTGACCCCGCGGCTCGAGGCCATGTTCGCCTCCTGTGACGATTACTTTTTCGACCTGGCGAGCCGCGCCAAGACCAACAACGACCAAAACCTGTATTTCGAATCATTGCGCGAGATACGCGTCAAAAAGCCGATCGTGGCTCCCGATTTCTGCAGGCGCCTCAGCGCCGGGTTCAACATTCTGGCCCAGCGTTCCGGCGGCTCGGCAGACACCCAAACTACCCCCGTTGCCCGCACACCAGAGTCCCTTGAACTCGTCGGCAACGAGGAACTCGAGAAAGACGTCGTCATCATCGACATGGTCTCCAAGGCCCGCATGGAGTGGCAGGAAGAGTTGTTCCAGCTGCAGGAACGCATCCAGTCCATCGCCTCGCAGAGCTTCGCAGAGCGCGAGATGCCCCTGGATCCCGAGCGTATCGCCCGGGCATTCATCGAGTCATGCAATCTGATTCAGGCCGATATCAAGATTCTGAAACTGCTCTACAAGCAATTCGACCGCCACGTGATGCGACAGCTCGAGGAACTCTACGCGAGCGCCAACCAGCTGCTGATCGATGACGGCGTGCTACCAGACCTCAAGCCGCTCGCAAGCCAATCCCTCAAACGCAAGCCTGAGGCTGCCGTCACGGACAAACCACGCGCCTCACCAACGCAGGAAGCCCACGGTTCAGGGCTCGAGGACATACCGGATTCCGAGCCGCAGATGCGGGAGCTCGCCCAGTTGCTGGTGCGCTTGCGCAATGTTGGCGTGCAGGTACCCAATGTCCCGGTGCCAGGGGGACCGCTCGCGTCGGGCACGCCGATCGGCCGTGAGGAGCTGGTTGGACTGATTGCCGAAGCACAGTCCCAAGGCATGACAGCCGGGCAGCCTCCTGCGCCCCTCGACATACGCCAGGCCATCAGAGGGATCGTCGAGACCCACGGCAACCTGAGCGTGGGGCAAGCCGACGAGGACATCATCAATGTCATCTCGATGTTCTTCGACCTGGTGCTCGATGACCGCAATCTGCCGTCCGAGATCAAAGCGCTGGTTGGCAGGCTGCAGCTGCCGATCCTGCGGGTCGCGCTCAAAGACCGCAGCTTCTTCAGCGATCGCAAACATCCCGCGCGTCAGCTGATCAACGAGATCGCGCGCACCAGCATGGGCTGGGATGCCGCCGACAAGGAATCGCAGGACGAGCTCTTCGTGCGGCTCACCGCACTCGTCGATGAGATCCTCCTCGCTTCCGGCGAGGACCCGGGCGTCTTCGAACGCAGCCTGTCGACATTGCTCGGGTTTATCGAGCGCAGCGACCAGCGTGCCGCCAAGACTGAGCGTCGCATCAGCGAACGGGCGCAGGCAGAGGCACGCACCAGCAAGGCGCGTGACATGTCGCGGCAGGTGCTGCACGAACGCCTGGAGGCCAAGCAGCTTCCGGCCGAGATCACCACCTTCCTGATCGAGGACTGGCAGCAGGTGCTGCAGCTGGTCTACCTGAAACACGGCAAGGATGGCGTCGAGTGGAGCACCGCCGTGCAGGTCGCCGACGACCTGCTCTGGTCGGCGCAGCCCCACACCGACGAACGCTCCAAGCGCCGCCTCGAGCATCTGCTGCCCGGCCTTTACGATCGGATCTCGGTCGGCCTGGACCAGACCCAGAGTACGCCCGAGGATGCCCGGGCACGCATCGATGTGATCCGCGGGATCCACCGGGTGCTGACAGGCGTGTCGCCCGATCCGCTGCCGGTCGTCGCGCCTCTCAGCCCCGAACAGCGCAGCCGAATCACCCCGGCGCCCTCCCCGGACGAAAAAGCCTGGCGTGAGATGACGGCGGTGGAGCGCCAGCGCGTACAGTACGAGGCGCTGATGTTCGAGTACCTGAAGCGCGCCGACGAGGTGCCCGTCGGCTCCTGGTTCGAGTACGACGATCTGCGTCAGGCCGTCAGCCGCCGCTGCAAGCTCGCCACCCGCATCGACGAGACGCAGACTCTGATTTTCGTCAGCCGCATGGGCGTGCAGGTCTACGAAAAGCCGCGCAAAGCCTTTGCCTACGATATGCAGATGGGGCATGCGCGGCCCGTCGAGGACGCACCGCTGTTTGACCGCACGGTCGACCGGATTGCCTCCAACCTGCGCAGGCTCGCCGGGGAATAACAGGCAACACGGCCGTGCAGAGTACCGCCCTGTTTCTCTACGGTGGAGCATCGCTCGCTTTCCTCGTGGCGGCAGCGGTCATCTTCCTGCGCCGCCGACAAGTGTTCGAGCCTGCATCCGCATTGGCAGCCGTGCTCGCCTTGTCCGCCTGGCAGGCCACGCTCGCATGGAACACCGTGCACCCCTTGTCGGGGGCGCTGCTGATGGCAGCCGAAGCTGTGCGCGTGCTCGGGCTGCTGGTGTATCTGGCCCGGTCGCTACGCGCGGCGACCGGGCACTGGCCCGCAACGGCTGCGACGATCACCTCGACGGTCATGGCGCTCGGCATACCGCTTTTGCTTGCGCTGGTGCCCCAGCTCGCCGGCAGCAGCGGCATGGAATTCACCGCACTGCGTGCCTGGAGCGGGGTGTTCATCGCGGTGGGCCTGCTGATCGCGCTGGAGCAGGTATTCCGCAACGCCGCCGAATCACTGTCACTGCTGCGTTATTCATGCGTGGCGCTGGGCGTCACGGTCGTCTTCGATCTCTACCTCTTCGCCGATGCGCTGATCCTCGAGCGCGAGTACATGGACCCCGATCTGTGGGCAGCGCGTGGTGGAGTAAATGCCATGTGCGCGGTATTCCTGAGCGTCGCCATCAGCCGCAGCCGCGTCACCAAGGCTATTTCCTTCTCGCGCAGCGTGGTGTTCTACACCGCCAGCCTGACAGCGGCCGGACTGTTCCTGTTCACGGTGTCGGTGATCGGCTTCTCGCTGCGCAGCGTGGGCGGTTCTTGGGGCGTGGTGCTGCAGTTAATGCTGTTTTTCGGGGCAGTGCTGCTGATCGTCACGGCATCCATGTCACAACGGTTCCGCGACAGCCTGCGCGGGCAGATCACCAGGAACTTTTTTGCGCTGCGCTACGACTACCGCGAGGAGTGGCTGCAACTGATCAGGGAGATGAGCGCCAGGGGCGGCGACGGCGATGAACTCTACGTGCGCGCAGTTCGCCTGATGTCGGACCTCTACAAATGCCCCGGGGGCCTGCTGTGGCTGCGCTACGACGAGGAGTTCGTGCCCGTGGCGCCGTGCCGGATGAGACTGCCGGAGGACTCCAGGGAGCCGGCGGATTCAGCTTTCTGCCGCAAGCTCGCCACGGACTGGGTCTTCGAACTCAACGTGAGCCCACCACCAAACACGGTCCTGCCGCCTGCGCCGGGCTGGATAAACCGGGTACCAGACCTCGGCGTGATCGTGCCGCTGCTGCTCGAGGACGAGTTGATAGGTTTCGTAGGGCTACAGCGCTCGCTGGGCTTCGCCGCTCTCGACTGGGAAGACCTGAGCATCCTGAAAACCGCCGCGCGGCAGATCGCGAGCTATATCGCGCGCCATCAGGCCGGCGAGCAGTTAGCGCGAGCACGGCAATTCGAGACCTATAACCAGCTCACTGCCTTTATCATGCACGATCTCAAGAACCTGATCGCCCAGCAGGAACTGGTGGTCAAGAACGCGGCAAAGCACAAGGACAATCCGGCGTTCGTCGAGGACGCCATCGACACCGTTCAGAATTCCGTGGCCCGTATGAGCGCACTGCTCGGCAAGCTGCAGCAACGCAGCAACCCCGAGCGCCGCGTGCTAGGGCTGCAGGAAGTGCTGCTCGAGGCGGTACGCAAATGCCAGCAACTCACACCAAAGCCTGCGCTGCGCATCGAAGATACGGGGCTGCGTGTGTTGAGCGACAGGGATCACTTAGTGATGATCTTGAGCCACCTCATCAAGAACGCGCAGGAAGCCACCGCAGAGGATGGCTACGTCGATGTACGTCTCAGGCGCTCCGGCGACAGCGCCCTGATAGAAGTCGAGGACAATGGCAGCGGCATGGACCCGGACTTCGTGCGCAACCGCCTGTTCAAGCCCTTCGAGAGCACCAAGATGGGAAAGGGAATGGGCATAGGCGCCTACCAGGCGCGGCAGTTCGTGCGTGATCTTGGCGGCGAGGTGCAGGTGATGAGCGCACCGGGCGCTGGCACCACGTTCAGCCTGACTTTACCGCTGGCCCAGATGCCGGCAGACATCCTTAAAGGCGTTGGCTAATGGCTGGTACCGAAGAGAACCGCCGCCTCCTGATCGTGGAGGACGATGACGGCATGCAGCGGCAGTTGCGCTGGCACTTCGAGGGCTGGGAGGTGTTGCAGGCCTGTGATCGTGAGAGCGCGTTGGCCGAGGTGCGGCGTTCGGAACCTGCGGTGGTCTTGCAAGATTTAGGTCTGCCACCGGACGCTGAGGGCGTGAGCGAAGGCTTCCGCTGCGTGCAGGAGATTCTGGGGCTTCGACCGCACACTAAGATCATCGTGATCACCGGCCACCACGAAACGCAGAACGCCATGCGCGCGATCTCGATGGGCGCCTGTGACTTCTACGAGAAACCCGTGGACACCGATGTGTTGGACCTGATCGTCCAGCGCGCTTTCCACATCTATCAACTCGAAGAACAGAACCGCCGGCTGCGATTGAATGCGCGCGCGCCACTCGAGGGCGTGATCGCAGCCGACGCCCGCATGCTGGCCGTATGCCGCATGATCGAGAAGGTGGCACCCACCAGCGTCACCTGCCTGCTGCTTGGCGAAAGCGGCACCGGCAAGGAGGTGCTGGCACGCGCGATCCACGACCTCAGCCCCCGCGCGGATGAGGCCTTTGTGGCAATCAACTGCGCGGCGGTACCCGAAACGCTGATGGAGAGCGAGCTCTTCGGCTATGAGAAAGGCGCCTTCACCGGCGCCAACAAACGCACCTTCGGGAAAGTTGAAACCGCCAATCGCGGCACCCTGTTTCTGGACGAAATAGGCGATATGCCGCTCAGCCTGCAGGCCAAGATGCTGCGTTTCCTGCAACAGCGCGTGGTGGACCGGGTGGGTGGCCGCGAGGAAGTACCCGTGGACGTGCGGGTGGTGTGCGCGACCAACAAGAATCTGCAGCAGATGGTGACCCAGGGCAGTTTTCGCGAAGATCTCTTCTACCGGATCAGCGAGATCGTGGTGGATATTCCGCCGCTGCGCGAGCGTGGCGGCGACAAGGTGCTACTTGCACGGCACCTGTTGACGCAGTTCGCCAAGGAGCACAACCCGCGGGTCGCGACCTTGGGTAGCGATGCCGCCGATTCAATCGAAGCCTATGCCTGGCCGGGAAACATCCGCGAGATGCAGAACCGCATCAAGCGCGCCGTGATCATGGCCGAGAACCGGCACATCGGCGCGGAGGATCTTGGTTTGCCCGGCGTGGCAGGCGCTAATCCCCTGGCGCTGAACCTGCGGGAAGTACGGCAAGCCGCGGAGACCACCGCCATCAACCGGGCGCTGGCGCTCGCAGACGGGAACCACTCCAACGCGGCCAAGATGCTGGGCGTGACGCGCCCGACGCTCTATGACTTGATGAGCAAGTACGGGTTGGTGGCGGCCGAATAGAGGCGGCTCTGCACCAGAACAGCGTGCCCTGAGGACTCTACTCCCCAATAAAAAAGGGCGCCCGGAGGGCGCCCTTTTGTTTGCTGCCGAATCTGGCCGCAATCAGGCTGTCTTGCGACGCATCGCTCCGAGGCCGAGCAGGCCCAGGCCGAGCAGACCAAGCGTGCCAGGTACGGGGACCTGAGACACATCCAAGTTACCCACGTAACCTTCCAAGCCCTGGTCTACGCGAATCCCCAAGCCCACGACCACGCGACCGCCCATGTCGACATAGCCAGTCTCGCTTACGGCCACAGTTTCCCAAGTGAAACCATCTACGGTGATATATGCAGTATCACTGCCATAATCCACGTGATTGCCGAACAGCTGAAAGCCGCCGACACGGAAGGCACCTGACCAGCTCGTTCCCTTGAAAAAGGCAAGCCACTCAGACTTGGCATCCGCCATATTATCGTCCGAACTGGGGTTGCACTCGTTTGTGCCCCCTGAGAAATCATTACCGTCGCTGGTATCACCCAATCTGTCAGCCCGGTACACACTGCCGCAAACGCCAAGTCCGGACTTGGGGCCTGCGTCCAAGTAGGCGTACGTCCAGTCTGCGGCCTCAAAATTATACGAACCCGCCAAGCCGAACGCGGCGATGGTCATGCCGCCCGAAGAGAAATAAAGCGGATTGGCACCGCGCTCATTGGTCTCTGCATCGAAATCGAAGGTGCTCGCCATGGCGCCGCTACTCAGGCCAAATCCCAGCGCGAGGCTGGCAGCAATCAGTGTTTTCTTCATTTCCGCTCTCCTTGGATATCACTAAGAATCTTGAGCCATGAGACTTGAAGCTGGTCGCAACAAATCTTTGGCAAAAACTAATATACAGGAAGCATGCCACAAACCTTAGATGTTTGTTTTTATTAGGTTTTGTGTATTTTCGGAAAACTTTATATCTCAAGTTTGTAAAATTTTCCGACACTTTCGGAGGGGTTGATGGCTCGTCGTGGGCCGTTCAGCAGTGATGCCGCCATGCCAATCGGCTGGATTTATCAGGCACTTCCAGGCTGCATTGCGGTACCACAGGGTCAACGCTTTTTCAGGGTGGCCGGATCGCGACCCGCTGGTCACGGTGCTACCCCATCTGCAATCGCTGACTCAGCGGAAGCGGTAGCTCACCGACAGCCCCCCGAAGGCCTCATCGTAATTACCCACTCCTGACTGAGAGGAGTCTCGTGAATCGGTCCTGAGGGAGAGATGTGCCGTCAGCTGACGTGACGCAGTCCAATCAAGGGAGAAGCCGTAATTGCTCCGCTCGTCCTTACGGCCTCCATCGGTATCCTGGGGGAACTCGAGCTCCGCATACCCGGCCCTCAGCGAAGCCCTGAGTGTTGGCGTCAAGCGGTACCCGAACGAGGCGCTCACGCCACTCTGTTTCTGATCTCGGGGCTCGATGTCGAAGTCCTGCTCGTCGTAGCTCAGACCAATGTCCAATAAGCAGCGCTCGCACAGGCCGTCAAAGCCATAACCCAAATCCAAACTGCTGCGCTCAAGCACGTCTACGACATCGAAATTGGTGTCATTGGAGGAGATATTGGCGCTGCTCAGGCTGTTGCCGCCAAGTCCGATGCCGGAATCCGTGAGCTGGTTGATGAGTACAGCCTTGAATCGGTGCACTCCCAGAGTGAGGTCCCAACCCAGCTGACCGTAGAAGCCGTCATTACTCGAACTACCCTTGCGCTCCGACCTGTTTAATCCTAACGAGGCGGTATAACCACTGTTGCGCAGCCGCACCTCGTAGGTGCCGAAGACCTGCTGGAAGGTGATTTCGACATCGGAGTCATCGAACTTGGAGGTCGAGTGCTGGTAGTTGGCTGACAGCAAATCGGTCTTGTTCAAACGATGCTGCCACGCCAGACCACCCTGAACGCGATCACTGTCGCGCCCGGCATTCTGACCGTCCACTGTATCGGTAGCTGATTTGTCATACACGACCTGAGTGAGTTGCCCCGACAAGACCAAGTGGTCGACAGGGCTCATCCGGGCGGTGATCGCGGGGCCCGCAGAAAGCATGTCCCGTATCTGCCGGTTGTTTCGGATATCCACATCGCGCGAATTGCGAAGTTGCTCGGAGCGCTCGTGGCTCACTCCAAGCTGGAGCCGCCCCGGGAGCGGGCTCCAGCCCAGCTTGCTGGAGCCGGTAACCACCACATCGTCATCGATGGTGTTGTTCTCGTAATTCGCAAACTCGCCGTTGTAGTCGATCTGTGCCGACAGCGCCTCCCCGCTGCGCCCATAACCGAGCCCGAGATTGAGGTACTCCTTGGTCTCGTCCTGCTCGTCGCTCGAACTCTTGAAAGCGTTGTCCGTCTGCTCGACGCCGGCGCCAAGCACGATGCTGGGGCCCTGCTTGGGGGTTTCCTGCGCGTGCACACCTGCGGCAGCAAACAGAGCCGTCCACAGCCAGGAACGTCCAAAGCTCGGTGTCATGATGCCTCCCGCTCGGCGCGGCTTTGAGTTGATACCAGACTGAAGAATAGCATCAGGGCCCCGGAAGCACTTCCGTCCGACCTAGCGGCGCAGCGCCTGAGACAGCGTCATCTGCGTGAGCGGCGGCTAAAACAGCCGCTCGGGCACCGTGATCACATCGGAAGGCTGGAGTTCGTAGTTGGTCTCCATCTTGCCTTTCTTCAGGATATCGTCGAGATCCACCTTCAACACCGCCGAGTTGCCGCCGGTAGTACGGTAGAGCTTGGTCTTATTAGCTGATGCGAATTCATTAGGGCCGCCCGCCTCGAGCACGACATCAAGCACGGTCATGCCCTTGCGGAAGGGTACCGAGGCAGGGCGCATCACGGCACCCGTCACACGAATGCGCTGCTGGAAATTCGCGCTCTCCGCATTGACCACCGTCACCGTGACCTCGGGGCTCCGGACATACTCGGCCAGCTTGTCGCGAACGAGCACAGCGAGCTCTTTTTCCTCGAGGCCAGATGCTTTCACCTCGCCAATCAGCGGCAGGCTGATTTCGCCATCAGGAAGGACCGTCACGGACGGCGAAAGCTCAGGGTGCTGCCAGACGCTGATTTGCAGCTGGTCACCGGGGCCAATGCGGTACTGCTCCACCGCTGCCTGCTCCGCAGCCGGGGCTGCAGCCGGCGCCGGGGCACCGCTCCCCGTAGACTCACAGCCCAGCAAAAGCAGTCCGAAGATAGCTGTCAGGATGAACCGCATGTGCAGCATGAACCAATCTCCCTGTGTCAGATGGTGCAACGGCAGTATATGACGGGCCCAAGCACGTCAGTGGGCCAGCCGGTCAGTAGGCATTTCTGGAAAACAGCGCGAACGGCGTGAGAAACAGGATTTTGACATCCAGCCATAGCGACCACTGGTTGATGTATTCGAGGTCGCACTCCACCCGCATCTTCATTTTTTCTATCGAGTCGGTCTCGCCGCGATAGCCCCGGATCTGCGCGAGCCCGGTCATTCCCGGCTTGATACGGTGCCGCGCCAGATAGGCGTTCACCTTGTCGGAATAATAATTGTTGTGGGAAATGGCATGCGGCCGTGGCCCCACCAGAGACATGGAGCCCTCAAGCACATTGAACAGCTGGGGAAGCTCGTCAATGCTCGTGCGGCGGATGAACCGTCCGACGCGCGTGACCCGCGCATCGTGCTTCTGGGTCTGCGTCACCGTACCTTGCGACTCCTGATGCACGACCATGCTGCGGAACTTGAGGACCTGAAACCCACGGCCGTCCCAGCCATGACGCGGCTGCCGGAAAAAAACGGGGCCTTCAGAATCAAGCTTGATCGCCAAGGCAACGAGGAGCATCACCGGGCTCAACGCCACAACGGCGAGCACCGCGAGCACCCGATCCATCACCGCCTTCAGAAATGCCCTGCCACCGCCGATCAGCGGCGTCTCAGAAAGCGTAATGAGCGGCACACCAGCCACTTCGCGCACGCTATGGTTGAGCAGGTTGAGACTGAAAATGTCTGGGGCCCAGACGATGTCCACGTTGCAATCGAAGAGTTCAGTCTGGATCTGATCGACATGATGTGTCAGGCGCAGAGGTAATGCGGCATAAACCCTACGGATACCCTGCTCCTGGACCACTCGCACCAACTCCGCGGTGGTTCCGAGCACCGGCACGCCCTGCACATCCCAATGACTAATCTCGCCTGCGTGCTCCGAGAGTACGCCAGTGACACGATCAGGCAGCCAAGGGTTGCGGTTGATGCTCCGGCAAAGATGACGCGCCAGCGGCCCGGTACCCAGAACAAGCGCCGGTACGCGCTGCTCACGGCCCTGAATCCGGCGAAACAAAGCCAAGGTCAAGAGGTAGAAAAAAGCTTGCAGAATGAAGGCCATCAGCACCCAGACGAGCAGGACCTGCCTCGAAAACTGATCAGCCGTCTTTGTAAATACGGCCATCACGCCAAGCGTCATCACCAGCACGCCCCACGCCCGCGCAAGTTTCTGGACGCCCTCCAGCGGTCCGGCATAACGCCGGTAAACGCCAACTTCCTGATAAATGACGAACATCAACAGCACGGCGACGACGCCCAGATAGCGGTAGTTGTCCTTGACCTCGCCATCACGCCACTCTGCAAGCCACAGCAGCGGGCCTATGGCGGCCGCCATATTCAACAGTCGCTGCACCCATACGATAAGTGTGTCGTGGTTCTGCAGCAGACGGCGCGCAGGGGCTCTGAATGCGCTGTCCGTCATCCGGGCAGGGGATCCTGCAGGTCAGGCTCGGTGGGCGCTGACATAGGACCAGTCACCGGGGAAGGCCCTTTTTATAGAAGTGCTCGTAACAATAATTAGTGGCCTCGACAAAGCCATCGATACTGCCGCAATCAAAACGGAAGCCCTTGAATTTATAGGCCATTACGCAGCCGGCTTGTGCCTGCCTCAGCAGTGCGTCGGTGATCTGGATTTCCCCGTTCTTTCCCGGGGGCGTGTCCTTGATGTAGTCAAAGATATCCTGCGTCAGAATGTAGCGGCCGATGATGGCAAGATTGCTGGGGGCGTCGGCAGCGGCGGGTTTCTCGACCATGTTGGTGACGCGGTAGAGATCATCCCTGACCTGCTCTCCGGCGATCACGCCGAATTTGTGAATCTGGTCAGGTGCCACCTCCTGCACCGCCACGATACTGCAGCGAACTTGTCGGAAAATCTTGACCATCTGGGCCATGACTGAATCACCGCCCGGGTTGAAACACAGGTCATCAGCCAGGATCACACCGAAGGGCTCGTCACCGATCAGCGTCTGTCCAGTCAGGATCGCGTGGCCCAAGCCTTTCATTTCACGCTGGCGCGTCGTGGAAAACACCGCTCGCTCGATGACGCTGCGGATGCCGTGCAGATACTGCTCCTTGTCGCTGCCGGCAATCTGATGTTCCAACTCGTAACTGGTGTCGAAATGGTCGTTGATCGTGCGCTTGCCACGGCCCGTTACAAAGGCGATCTCGAAGAGCCCGGCATCGAGGGCTTCCTCTACTCCGTACTGGACCAGAGGCTTGTTCACGATGGGAAGCATTTCCTTCGGCATCGCCTTGGTGGCAGGCAAAAAACGTGTGCCGTAGCCGGCAACGGGGAACAGGCACTTCTTGATCACCGATCAGTCCTCCTCAGGCATGCTTCCGGGGCTTCAAACTCAGGCTTCTGGCAGTTTTGCCATCAAGGCTGCCGCCTGTGGCTGCTCAGGATAGGTCTTGCCAGCCTGCGCCAGCTTTTCCGCTGCTTCGAGCGCCTTGCGAGCACCCGCGTAGTCCTTGAGTTCGTAAAGTGCAGCGCCCATGTGATAGTGGAAGAGAGGCACATCAGGCGCACCCCGGCTCGCCCGGGCCAGCATTTCGGTAGCTTTCGGGAAATTCTTCTGCTGGAAATAGATCCAGCCCAGCGTATCGGCAAACCAAGGCTGGTCGGCGGTGGCAAAACGGCCAGCAATTTTTGCGGCCTCGTCGAGCTTTGCCGGGTCGGAGCCATCGCCAGCAACCAGAACGGCTAAATTGTTGGCCGCCACATCGAGCGTCGGGTCCTTGTCTAGAAGTTCGCGGTAGAGAACCTGCGCCTCGTCTTTTTTGCCCTGGTTGTCCAGCAGGGTAGCCAGCTGTAGCGTGAGATCCAGCGCCGCCGGAACAGCGGCAAGTCCTTCCCGGAGTACCTTTTCAGCCTCGGCGGGCTGCTTCTGGGTGCTCAGCACTGAAGCCAAACGACGGTAGAGCGCCGACACATCGGGCTTGAGCTGGATGGCCTCACGGTAAACCGCAATGGCACCCGGGACGTCTTCCGAGCGTATCAGCTCATCGGTCAGCGCGACGCGGACACCGATACTATCCGGCTTGGCCGCCACCTGAGCGCGCAGGAAGGCAATGCCCTCCTCGGGTTTGCCGGCTGCACGGTATGCTCGCGCAATCCCGCTGATTGCACCTTCCATATCAGGGTTGCCGGAAAGCACTTCCTTGAAGAGTTCAATCGCCTCTGCGTAGCGCTCCTGACCAAAGAGCGTGAGCGCAAGGACGTAGCGCTCGTAGCCGGGATTGGATGTGGAGCGCGCCACGCCCGAGGCAAGATCGGCCGCCGAGTTCCAGTCTTTCTGCATCAAACGAATCTGGATACGGAGGTTTTCTGCATCACGACTCGGTACGCCACCTGCCAGCAGCCTGTCGAGGGTCTGGAGGGCACCCTTGAAATCCTGCTTGCGCATTCTGTTGCGCGCATACAGCAACGCGGCCTCGGCGTTCAATGGATTGATCTTCAGGGTGTCATCAAGACTTTGCTCAGCAAGTTCTAGTGCGCTGTTCTGCAAATAGGCCCGCGCCAGCAGCAGTCTTGCCTGATCAGAGTCGGGTTGGTCGCGAACCACGATGCGCAGGTCGGCAATGGCATCGTCTGTCCGGCGCTCGCTCAACGCAATAATAGCCCGCGCCTGGAGCGCTTGGCCGTTCTGGGCGTCAGCTGCCAGTACCTCGTCGACAATACGGCGGGCTTCCTTGGGATCGTTCTCGCGCAGGGCTATCCGCACCAACTCATTTTTGGCTCCGATTACATCCTCGCTGGCAGCTTCGCCCGTGGCGATTTCCCGATAGACGGCCGTGGCGTCGCCCAAATCGCCTTCGCTGATATACGCCTGCGCGAGCGCAAACTTCAGCTTCGCGGCATCAGGTGACTCCTTCACGAAACCCTGCAAGGCCTGGATGGCTGACTGCTTGTCGCGCTGCGCCAGAAAACTGGCAAGCAGCAGTTTCACGTCCACCGAGGC
>CAMAXE010000016.1 GCA_945862145.1 Klebsiella pneumoniae | reverse complement strand
GGTCGGGGGCATGGCCCCCTCCTACGGGCGTCTGGGGTAGGAGGGGGCCATGCCCCCGACCTGAGGCGGCCTCAGATTCTCTCCAGCACCACCACCGGAATCTCACGCGTGGTGGCTGTCTGATATTTCTCGTAGGGCGGGTAGATCGCGACCAGCTGCTTCCAGAGCAGCTCCCGCTCCGCTCCTTGAGCCGTGCGCGCCCGGGCGCTGAATCGATCAGCCTTCACCTGCACGCCTACCATGGGGTTCGCCTCCAGATTCAGATACCAGGCCGGGTGCGCTGCGGCCCCGCCCTTGGAGGCAATCACCACGAAATGGCTCCCGTACTCGCCGTAGATCAGCGGCAGCGTGAGCGTATTGCCAGATTTACGCCCCGTAGTACTGAGCAGCAGCGTGGGCACCATGCCGGTGCCGCCGCCAAGCGTCGCGTCCCAGAGATGCCCGTCCGCGCCGTCGGTAGCCAAGTAGCGGCTGAGGTGATCCTTGATCCAGACGGGAAGGGTGTCCGCGATACGGGGCTCGATCATGTGTGCGATTCCGTGGGTGTGGCGAAGGACTGGAGTGTATGCCACAGGCTTCGCGTTGGTCCCGCCCAACCCCGTCCCAGAGAAGCGCGCCACGCCCGCGACCAGCTTCGCCGGGTCGTACGCAACGAGAGGCCATCGGCCCCGTCCCGTAGGAGCGGGCCATGCCCGCGACCAGTCCACTTCGCGAGGCCCCCGCGCCCCACCAGACCACCGGCGTCGCTGTTACCATGAGGCCTGACGCAAAGAGGCACTGCACCCATGGCGATTTCGGCTGCCGACACGCTGCGTGGGCTGCGGTACCCGTGGGGCCCGCAGGCAGCACCTGAACCGGGCGAGCCCTTCCGCGTGGCCGAGGGCGTGTGGTGGCTGCGCTTTCCGATGCCAATCTCGCTGGATCACATCAACCTCTGGCTGCTCGAGGACGGCGACGGCTGGACCATCATCGACACCTGCCTCGATCTCCCTGAATCGCGCGCGTTGTGGGAAGGGCTCTGCGGTGGCTTCATGGCCGGCAAGCCCGTGCACCGCGTGATCTGCACACATCTACACCCCGATCACGTGGGCCTCGCCGGCTGGCTGACCGGGCGTTTCGACTGCGAGTTATGGATGACGCGCGAGGAGTTCCTCATGTGCCACACCTTGGCCGACGACACCGGCAAGCCGGCACCTGAGGTGGCTATCCGTTTCTACCGCGCCGCCGGTTATGACGACCGTGCGCTGGAGAGCTACCGCGCCCGCTTCGGCGGCTTCGGTCGCAACATCTCGCCGCTGCCCGAGAGCTTTCGCCGCATGGTGGAGGGCGAAACGCTGCAGATCGATGGCCGTTACTGGCAGGTGGTCGTGGGGCAGGGGCATTCACCGGAGCACGCGGCGCTTTACTGCCCCGCGCTGAAACTGCTGATCGCGGGCGACCAGGTGCTGCCGCGCATCACGCCCAATGTGAGCGTGTTCCCTACCGAGCCCAACGGTGATCCCTTGCGCGAGTGGTTGCTTTCCAGCGCCCGTATCCGCGAGCGCCTGCCCGACAACGTGCTCGTGTTGCCGGCGCATCAAGCGCCTTTTTACGGACTGCATGTGAGGCTCACGCAGATTATCGACAGCCACGAGCGCGAACTCGTGAAGCTCTACGAACATCTGGAGGAGCCGCGCCGCGCCGTGGATTGCTCGCGCGTGATGTTCCGCCGTGAGTTGGAGAACGACACGCTCGCCATGGCCACCGGCGAGACGCTGGCGCACCTGAACTGCCTGATCGGACGGCGCATGATCCGCCGCGAGCGCGATGCCACGGGTGTCGACTGGTACAGCCGCAACCCGCAGGCGATGGAGTTCTAAGAGGTCCTCCTGAGAGAGCCCCCTGACTCAGTGTTACTTCGGCGCTTTCTGCTGCAGGTAATCCACCGCTAGCGTGGCCAGCGTGCGCACCCCGGGCACCAGCGCCGACTCGTTCACGAAGTAGAGCGGTGAATGGTTGGCTGCGGCCTGACCAGGACCCACGCCCTCCTTGTTGCCGCCGAGGAAGAAGAACAAGCCAGGGATGTCCTGCTGGTAGTCGGAAAAATCCTCCGAGGCCATGATCAGCGGCGCGTTGAGGAGCTTGTCTCCCGCAGCCGCCCGCAGCGCGTGCTCCATCTGCGTCACCAACGCCGGGTCGTTGTAGGTCACCTTGCCGCCGTGGGCGTCGATGGTGACGGTGGCCTCGGCGCCCGATGCCGCGGCGATCGATGTGGCGGTGCGCGTGATGCGCGCAAGCATGTCCTTGCGGATGCCTTCATCGAAATTGCGCACCGTGCCGGTCATTTCCACCGATTCGGGGATGATGTTGTGGCGCACGCCGCCGTGGATGCTGCCGATGGTGACCACCGAGGGCGCTTTGGTGATGTCGAGCTGGCGGCTGGGTATGAGCTGCAGTGCTTGCACGATCTGCGCGGCAACTACGATTGGATCCACGCCGCCCCAGGGCTGCGAGCCGTGCGTCTGTTTGCCTTTCACGATGATCTTGATGGTGTCTGCCGCAGCCATTGTCGGCCCGCTGCGGTAGCTGATGGTGCCGGCGGGACCGGGCCACGTGTGCAGCCCGAAGATAGCTGTCGGGTGCTTTGCCGTTGCCCAGAGGCCTTCCTTGATCATCAACTGCGCGCCGCCTTCCTCGCCCTCGGGCGCGCCCTCTTCCGCCGGCTGGAACACAAAGCTCACCGTACCGGGTATCTGATCGCGCATGCCTGCGAGCACCTTGGCCACGCCGAGCAGGATGGCGGTGTGCGCGTCGTGGCCGCAGGCGTGCATCACCGGCACCTCGGCGCCGTTGTACTCCATGCGTGCCTTCGAGGCGAAGGGCAGGCCGCTCTTCTCTTCCACCGGGAGCGCATCCATGTCGGCGCGCAGTGCCACCACGCCGCCAGGCTTGCCGCCCTTGAGGATGCCGACCACGCCGGTGTGCGCGATGCCTGTGTGCACCTCGTCAAAGCCGAGCTTTTTCAGTTCTTTCGCCACCAGCGCCGAGGTGCGCGTCTCGCGGTTGCCGAGTTCGGGGTGCTCGTGGATGTCGCGGCGCCAGGCCACCACCTGCGCTTCGGCGGCTTGCGCAGAGGCTGCGATGGCCGCGTTTGTGTCTTCGGCGTGGGCTGGTACGCCCAGCAGGGTGAACGCCACCGGCGCGATCAGGGCGAGCTGTTTAATGCGCATGGGAATCCTCCACACAGGTGACGGTGCAGTGTGCAACAACCGGTGGTGCGGAAACCATGCTTTCGGGCCAGTGGTCTGACGCCTTGTCAGCAGTTGTCATCGCCCGCGCCCCTTCCGCCATGGGGTGATCTCCCGAATAATGCCCCGGATCCTGCATCCAACCCTCGAGGAGATTTCCATGCTCGCTTATGTAACGGTCGGCACCAATGACCTGCCCCGCGCTGCCGCGTTTTTCGATGCCGTGCTCGGCGAATTGGGTGCCGTGCGCACCATGGAATACGAGCGCATGGTGATCTGGTCGGCAGGTGCCGGGCAGCCCATGATCGGCGCCATCAAACCTTACGACGGCGAGCCCTCCACCGCTGGTAACGGCGCGATGGTCGCCATCAACGCCGGTACCCGCGAGATGGCTGACCGCATCTACAACACCGCGATGTCCCTCGGTGCCAAAGACGAGGGCGCCCCCGGTGCGCGCGGCGATGGCTTCTACGGGGCCTACTTCCGCGATCTCGACGGCAACAAGTTCGTCGCGTGCGTGTGGGGTTGAGGGGTTCCCGTGATCACCCTGATCGCCGGCTTGCTGCTCTTTCTGGGTATGCACGCGGTGCGTGTGGTGGCCGAGCCGCTGCGCACCGCGGCCATCGCCCGGATCGGGGTGCAGGGCTGGCGGGGCCTTTACTCGGCGGTCTCCCTGGTGGGGCTCTGGCTGCTCGTGACTGGCTATGCCAGTGCTCGCCTCAGCTCGCCTGATCTTTACGCACCTCCCGCATGGGCGCATACGGTTGCCTTGGCGCTGATGCTACCGAGCCTGGTGCTGGTGGTGGCGGCTTATGTTCCGGGCACGCACATCCGGCAATGGGTGGGTCACCCCATGCTGTTCGGGACGCGGGTATGGGCCTTTGCGCACCTGCTTTCCAACGGGCGCCTGGCCGATGTGGTGCTGTTCGGGAGTTTCCTCGCCTGGTCGATATTCGCCTACCACTCGGCGCGGGCGCGTGACCGGGCTGCCGGCACACGCTACCCGGCTGTTGGTTGGTCGCGCGATGCAGCGGCGTTTGCCGTTGGCGTGATCAGCTGGCTGGGGATATTTCTCTACCTGCACACCTGGCTTGTCGGCGTACCCCTTGCCGGAATGCACGGGTGATTCAGAGTTGCCCTTAACATGTCCCTGGCGTGTTTCAGAGCACCAGCCCGGCCGCGCTCGCCACCAGCAGCACGCAACCCAGCACCCGGTAAAAACGCTTCGGATCGCCGCTCAAGAGATACGCGTGCAGCCGCAGCCCCAGTGCGTGCCCTACACCCGCGCAGGGCAGCAGCCAGAACTGGTCGCGCAGGTGCAGATCAACACCCGCCCAGATGAACGCCCCCATCTTGATCGCCACCAAGATGAACCACAGCGCGAAGAGTGTGTCGCGCAATTGCCGCGCCTGCACGTGCGTGCCGAACACCGCCATGATCAGCGGCGCGCCGATCAGCGAGGTGCCGCTCACATAGCCGCCGAGCGCCAGGAAGAGCACGTCGATACGCCGGTCGTTTGAGCGAAAGGGCTTGTTCAGGATGTAGGAGACGGCATAGACGCTCACGATGACGAAGATGATCGTGCCCATCACGCGGGCCGGCAGCACGATCAGGCCGAACACCCCCGCGAGTTTCGGCACGATCATGATCCCCAGCGCCCGGCGCAGGTATGGCCAGTCCACGCCACCGCCCTCGGCACGGATGGCGGCGCGCCGCGGCCATTGATGCACGGCGGTGAGCATCGAGAAGAACATGAGATGTACGGCGATGATCGGCAGGAACAGCAGCGCGTCGTTGTGAACGAGCAGCAGGAAGGGCAGCGAAAGCACCGAGCCACCGAAACCCAGCCCCGAGCGCACGAAGCCGCTCCAGACGAAAATCAGCGCGATCAGGGCGAGTTGTAGCCAGGATAGGTCTGTCATGAAATCGCCGCGAGACTCGCCCAAGCTGCCGTCGAGTCGCGCAGTGTAGGCGTTGCTCGTTTGCGAATCATGGTGTCAGACTGGCACCCGTACCGATCGCCCACCCCGGGGAGCCGCCAGATGGGAGATGTCGTCGCTTTCCGACGTCGCCCGCCCAAGGCGAAGACGCTGTGCCTGGAGCGTCACCACAAGTGGGTGATCTGGAAAGCCAAGCAGTTCGATGTGCGTGAGGGCAAGCTGGTTACGGTCCACCGTTGCGAGCGCTGCGGCAAGGAAAAGTCGACCGCGATCTAGCCGCCTTCTCTATCCCTGAGTCCGCAATGATTGGCGGTTGGCGTAGTGTTCCGGGCGCGCCGCCAAACCTAATCCGATGTTCATGTCCGCCGGTGTCGCGAAGTCATCACCCTGCCAATGTCAGTGTGTCCCCGCACCGTTCACTGCTGCTGCCTGGCCCGTTGCCGATAACGCTCGCGTTCTTGCTCCGACATGCCGTCCCAGCGCCTGCGTAGTTCGTTGCGCTGTTCGGTGTCCATGCTGCGGTAGCGCTGTTCGGCCTGACGCACGCGTTCCTGTTTTTCCTGGGGCAGCGAGCGGAATTGCTGCTCGCGCTGCTGTAGGCGGTAGGGGTCTTCGTCACGGGGGCGCTCTTGCTGGTAGCCACGGCGTTCCGTGTTGCGCTGCTCGGGCGGTGGCTGGCGCGGCTCGCGCTGGTCGCGCTGCTCCTCGCGCTGGCGGCCGTGTTCATCGTTGTTGTTGTCGTTGTCTCGAGCGAGCGCCGGGGCCGCCAGTGCGAGCGCAAGTGCGCCCGCTACGAGGCGAGCCGGTGCCCGCCGATCAGCCATGACGCCCCATGTCGGATTCGGCGAGCCACAGGTAGAAATCGAGGTCGCGGTAGAGTTCCGGGGCGTCGGCTTCCGGGCGGGTGTTGACGTAGGGGGTTTCCGCTTGCTGCGGCATCAGCACGGCGATGCCGAGCGCGCTGGCGAGCACGGCAGCACCCATCATGGGCTTCAGCCAACGCGCGACCCAGGAGGGCGCCGGCGCCGCGAGTGCCGCGCTCCGCGCTGCGGCAATGCGCGAGAGCGTGCGTGCGGGTAAAAGTTGTTCCTCGAGGCGGAGCGCCGCGGCGAGTTCGTGTTCGGTGTCGGTCATGGCCAGTGCTCCTCGAGTTCCTCGCGCAATGCGTGCATCGCCCGGAAGTAATGCGTCTTCACGCTGCCTTCGGTACAGCCCATTGCCTGCGCGGTTTCTGCGGTCGAGAGACCTTCCCAGCAGCGTAGCATGAAGGCCTGCTGCTGCCGGGCGGGCAGCGCTGCCAGCGCTTTCATCAGCGCCTGCCCGCGCCGCTCACCGGCCACCAGGCGCTCCGGGTCGCCCCCGGCTGGATCGGGCAGTTGCTCGATCGGGTCTTCGATCTCATCGTCGCCGGGCGCGCTGCGCCACATGCCGAGCAGCGCCTCGATCCTGCGCCGCCGCCGGAAATCCGTGATGCGGTTACGCAGGATCCGGTAAAACAACGGTCGCCACTCGGCGGCGGGCCGTCCGGCGTAGCCCTGCACCAGCCGCAGCATGGTGTCCTGCAACGCATCCATCGCATCTGCCTCGTGGCCGAGCGCGATCTTCGCCATCAGGAATCCCCGCCGTTCCACCGCACGCAGGAAATCCTCGATCCTCGCGGGTTCTTCAGCCACGCAGATCGCTGCCTGACAACTCACCGGCCCGTTCATGGCCGGCGCTCGGGTCAAGGCCCCCCTCAGTGATAGGCCTCATGCAGGATGGCGCCCACGAGGATGGAGCCGCCGATCCACTTCCAAGCGTCGTCGTCATGGCCACAGCCGTGGTAGTGATGGTGCTCGACATAGCGCGGCTGATCGTACTGGTAGCTCTGGCGCACGTATACGGGCCCGGGCTCCACGTAAACCTCGCGGTAAACCCGCCTGGGCTCGATGTAGACCTCGCGGTATACGGGCCGGTAAACCACCACGGTGCGACTTTCGCGGTAGTAGCGATCACCGCCGTGGCGGTGGTGCCTGTCACGATCGGCAAAAGCGGGCGCGGCGGCCAGCACTAAGCTGGCACTCAGCACGGCAAGCAAGCGACTCAGCATGACATTCTCCTCTGCGGGATGAATCCCACCCTTGAGAACGCAGTGGCTGGTGAACGGTTGACCCGCGCCCTGCGGGAGCCCGCGTTACCGGCTAGAGCGCATCCATGGTGCGGAAGCAGTCACGCACTTCGTTCACGAAGACTTCGGGCTGTTCGAAGGCCGCGAAATGCCCGCCCTTGGGCAGCTCGTTCCAGTGCACGAGCTTCAGGAAGCGCTTCTCCGCCCAGCGCCGCGAGCTGCGGAAAATCTCCTTGGGGAAAATGCTGGCGCCCACGGGGATGTGCAGCGGGTCGAGGTTCGGTTTCGCGAAACTCTCCCAGTACAGGCGCGCGGAGGAGGCGGCGGAGTTGGTGAGCCAGTAGCTCATCACGTTATCGAGCATCTCCTCGCGCGTGAGGGCGTTCTCCGGGTGGCGCGACTCGCCCTCGCCGCAGTCGGTCCAGGCGTGGAATTTCTCGACGATCCACGCCAGTTGCCCGGCGGGCGAATCCGCCAGCCCGTAGCCTAGCGTCTGCGGGCGTGTGCCCTGCTGCTTGCTGTAGCCCGAGTCCCAGTCGTTGTAGTGCTGCATGCCCGCGAGCGCGGACTGCTCTAGCGGTGTGAGGCTGGAGAGAGTTTCCATGTCGGGCGCGACGATCGGCATGTTGATGTGGATGCCGCGGCAATTTGCCGTGTGCTGCTGGCCGATGCTGGTGGTGACCAGCGCGCCCCAGTCGCCGCCCTGCGCGTAATAGCTGGCGTAGCCCAGGCGCTGCATCAGGGTGCCCCAGGCTCGCGCGATGCGCTCGGCGCCCCAGCCGGCCTCGCGCGGCTTGTCGGAGAAGCCATAACCCGGCAGCGAGGGGCAGACCACGTGGAAGGCGTCCGTAGCATTGCCGCCATGCGCCACCGGATCGGTGAGCGGGCCGATCACCTTCAGGAACTCCACCACCGAACCCGGCCAGCCGTGCGTGATCACGAGCGGCCTTGCGTTCGGGTGCGGTGAGCGTGCGTGAATGAAGTGGATGCCGAGCCCGTCGATGGTGGTGCGGAACTGGGGCCAGGCGTTGAGGCGCGTGGCGAGGCGCTGCATGTCGTAGTCCTGCGCCCAGTGGCGGCAAAGCGCCTGCGTGTAGGCAAGCGGGATGCCCTGGTTCCAGTCGCCGGTGGTTTCGGCATCGGGCCAGCGGGTGGCGGCAAGGCGCCGGCGCAGATCGTCGATCTCGGCATCGCTGATGGTGACGGTGAAGGGGGTTATTGCGGCAGACATGGCGCTCGTCCTGCGTGTGCTGGAAGCCGCGAGCCTACACGAGCCACGCCTGTCTGGTGCAGTACCGAGACGGCCTTCGCCGGCGTGTTGCGCTACCGTAATCCGGCACGCCCGCGCCCGCATCCGATAATCGGACGCGATTCCCGCTCACGTTTACGAGGCAATCCCATGGCGCTACAAACGAGCGGTCTTGATGGCAAGGTGGCCCTCGTCACCGGGGCGGGCCGCATGCGCAGCATCGGTCGCGAGATCGCGCTGGCCCTCGCGCGGGCTGGCTGCGATGTGCTCATTACCGGCAGCGGCCGCTCCCCGGAGCATTTCCCCGATGAGGAAAAAGCCGCGGGCTGGCGCGACGTGGACTCGGTGGCAGACGAGATACGCGCGCTGGGAAGGCGCGCGCTGCCCGTGGTGTGTGATGTGAGCAGCGAAGAGGCCTGCGTTGCGCTGGTGGAGCGATGTGTGGCCGAGCTCGGGCGCGTGGACATCCTGGTGAACAACGCGAGCGCCTCGCGCGGCCCGGATCGCCGCAACGTGGTCGATCTGGAGCCTGCGGTGTGGCGGCATGTGATGGACGTCAACCTGCACGGGCCTTTTTATCTCAGCCAGGGCGCAGCGCGGCAAATGGTTGCGCAAGGTGCGGGCGGTTCGATCGTGAATATCTCGTCCATCGCCGGCAAGTTGCTACCCGCGCAGCATGCCGCCTACGCCGCCAGCAAGGCCGGCCTGCAGGCGCTCACCGCTGCGATGGCAAGCGAATTGGGCCGCAACGGCATCCGCGTGAACGCCATCTGTCCGGGCATCATCGACACCTCGCGCCTCGATGACATTCCCCGCGCCGATGGCACCTGGGACCGCCTGCTGAACCAGTACGTCCCGCTGGGGCGCGCGGGGCGGCCGGAGGAAGTGGCAGCACTCGCGGCGTTTCTGTGCAGCGAGCAGGGTGCGTGGATATCCGGGCAGTTTTATTCGATCGATGGCGGGCAGGTGCCGGGGAGGTGAGGCTAGGCGGGCGGTCGCCTCCTCGCCACCCACCTCGCGGATTAATTGGGGTCAGACCCCATTTAATGTGCGGGCAGCAGGGCAAGCCGCCGCGGGATTCAGCCCGGCGCCCTGCAGATCTCCCCCGTGCAACTGTTCACCTCGATCAGCACGTGCTCCAGCCGCGGAATGCCGAGCAGCAGGCGCTTGTAGTCTTCGGGCGCCAGCGGATCGTGCGAGAGCACTGCAAGGCTCGCCGACCAGGTGCGCGGGCCCACCGCCCAGATATGCAGATCGGTGACCAGGCTATCTGAGCCCGTCTCGATCGCGCGCCGTATGGCCTCGCGTGTCGCGTCGTCGGCAGAGCCGTCGAGCAGCACGTGCCCGCTGTCTCGTATCAGCCCCCACGCCCAGCGCGCGATCAGCGCGGCACCCACCAGCCCCATCAGCGGATCCAGCCAGTTCCAGCCAAGCCATCTGCCCGCCACCAGCGCGGCGATCGCGAGTACCGAGGTGAGCGCATCGGCGACCACGTGCAGGTAGGCGGCGCGGAGGTTGTGGTCGTCGTGGCCGGCGTCGTGACGGGCGTGTTCGAGGCCGCGCGCATCATCGTGATGATGGTCGTGCGCGTCATCGTCACGATGGTCATGGTCATGGTCATGGTCATGGTCATGGTCATGGTCATGGTCATGGTGGTGATCATGTCCCTGCGCGCCGTGCAGCAACACGCCGCTCACCAGGTTGACCACCAGACCCACCACCGCCACGAGGATCGCCTCGTCAAAACGAATCGCCTGCGGAGACATCACGCGCTGCAGAGACTCCAGCGCCATCACCAAGGCCACCACGGCCAGCGCCACCGCGCTCGCAAAGCCACCCAGCGTGCCGACCTTCCCGGTGCCGAAGCTGTAGCGCGGGTTACTCGCGTGGGCGCGGGCGTAGCGGTAGGCAAAGACCGAAATGCCGAAAGCGGCCACGTGTGTCGCCATGTGCCAGCCGTCGGCGAGCAGCGCCATCGAGCCGTAGCTGATGCCAGCTGCGATTTCCACCACCATCATCACTGCCGTTAGCAGCATGACGCGGCGCGTGCTTGCTTCCGCATGACCCGAGTCGAGTGCGAAATCGTGAGCGTGCAGCCATTGCGTGTGCGTGTCGCGGGATATCAACGGACGGACCTTGCTGCCTGATGCTGCCACCCTACACGCTGCCCGCGGCCCTGCTGAAGCGCGGATGCTGGCGTAATTGCTGTTCCGTAATCGCCGCCCTCGTGCGCCAGCGCGGATAATCCCGGCGGATCGTGGTTTTTCAGGGGCTGTGTGCATGAGTCAACGCTTCAATCCTGCCGCAGAGCCTTTCACCGACGACGATGCCACCATCGCCGCCGCGCTCGAGGAAGCGAGCATTCCCTGCCTGCTGATGTCGATGATCCACATGAGCGGCGATACCGCCCTGCTGGATGGCGAACACCGCCCCTTGATGTGCTTCCTGAACGATATGCAGTGCGCGATGCCACCCGAGGCGCAGGCGGAAGTACGCCGGCGCGCCCTCGATGTCATCCGCGCCTACCGTGATCGTGGCTGCACCCTGCCGCCCGCGCCGGACGCGGCCACCCTGAAGCGCATGATGGGCTTCCTGGTGGCCGGCGAGGTGCCCGCCGAGTACGTGCCCATGATGCTGGAGGAAATGGAGCTCGACGGCGTGGATGCGCGAGCGGTGTCTTTTACGGGTATCGATCCCGCGGCGCGCGCGGCTTTCCCGGTGGCGGTGATCGGCGCCGGCATGTCCGGGATCCTCGCCGGCATACGCCTAGGCGAGGCCGGCATTCCTTACGTCATCATCGAGAAAAACGCCGGCGTTGGCGGCACCTGGTACGAGAACCGCTATCCCGGCTGCCGCGTTGACGTGGGCAACCACTTCTATTGCTTTTCCTTCGAGCCCAACAACGACTGGACCGAGTTCTTCGCGCGCCAGCCTGAACTGCAACGCTACTTCGACGCCACCGCGCGCAAGTATCACGTCACGGCGAATGTGCGCTTCGAGACCGAGATGGTCTCGGCGGCGTGGCAGGAAGACACCGGCACCTGGGAGCTGCGCCTGCGCGCGAAGGACGGCAGCGAGCAGATGCTCTCGGCGCGCGCGCTGATCAGCAGCGTGGGCCAGTTGAACCGGCCCAAGATGCCCGATATAGCCGGCATAGGTGATTTCGCCGGCCCTGCTTTCCACTCGGCGCGCTGGGACCCGAGCGTGGATCTCGCGGGCAAGCGCGTGGCGGTGGTGGGCACCGGCGCCAGCGCCTTCCAGATCGTGCCCGAGATCGCCAAGACCGCAGCCCGGGTAACGGTATTCCAGCGCTCGCCGCAGTGGATGTTTCCCAACCCCGACTACCACCGCGCGCTCGGCGACGGCGCCCGGTGGTGTTTCCGCCACCTGCCCTATTACGGACGTTGGTACCGGTTCCTGCTGTTCTGGCCCGGTACCGATGGCCAGTGGGCCGGCACCTTCATTGACCCCGAGTGGCCGCACCAGGACCGCTCCGCCAACGCGATCAATGACTTCACGCGCGAGTTTTTCGCCGGTTGGATCAAGGACCAGTGCGGCGAAGACGAGGCCCTGTTCCAGCGCGTGCTGCCCCGCTTTCCGCCGCTCGCCAAGCGCACGCTGCAGGACAACGGCTCTTGGCTGCAGACGCTGCGCCAGCCCCATGTCGAACTGATCGATGAGCCGGTGGCGTCCATGGATGCCAACGGGCTCTCCACGGCGACTGGCCGCCACGTGGATGCCGATGTGGTGATCTTTGCCACCGGCTTTCATGCCAGCCGTTTCCTCTGGCCGATGGAGATCATCGGCCGCGACGGCCTACGCCTGGCCGATCGCTGGGGCGATGAACCCGAGGCCTATCTGGGCATCACCGTGCCCGGCCTTCCCAATTTCTTCGTGATGTACGGCCCGGGCACCAATCTGGCGGCCAGTGGCAGCCTGATTTTCCATGCCGAGTGCCAGGCGCGGTACATCATGGGCTGTCTGCGCTTGTTGCTGGAGCGCGGCGCGCAGGACATCGAGGTGGGCGCCGAGGTCAGCGCTGCCTACGCGCGGGAGTTGGAGGACACGCTCGCGCGAACCATCTGGTCGCACCCGGCGGTAAAGAGCAGTTGGTACCGCAACAGCCGTGGCAAGGTCACGGTGCTCTCGCCGTGGAAGCTTCTCGACTACTGGGCCTGGACCCGCGAGCCTGCACCGGATGAATACCGCATCCGCTGAGATGACAGTGATGGCACGGCTTGTTTCTCGTTGCATCCGGGGATCACAATCGCGTCCGGACTCGGGCAGGGGCACGCGCAGCCCTGCTCGCCGTGATTCATCAACCAAGGAGCATTCAGATGTTTTCCCACATCATGGTCGGTACCAACGACCTCGACAAAGCCAAGACCTTCTATGACGCCGTGCTGGGCGCCGTGGGGATAGCCCCTGCGGTAGTCGATGGCAACCGTATTTTCTACATCGCCCCGACGGGGATTTTTTCGGTCTCGCTGCCGATCAATGGACAGCCTGCCACCGCTGGCAATGGCGCGACAGTGGGCTTCGGCTGCAGCTCGCCCGCACAGGCCGATGCCTGGCATGCCGCTGGCGTTGCCAACGGCGGCGTGAGCTGCGAGGACTCGCCCGGCGTGCGTGAGGGCGGTATGGGCAAGATGTATCTGGCCTACCTGCGCGATCCCGACGGCAACAAGCTCTGCGCGCTGCACCGCATGGGCTGATCGTAAGTACCGTGCTTCGCGGGTTGCCTGCCAAGGCAGCCCGCAGGCTGAGCATGCCGACGCTGACTTCCATGACGTCGAGGCTGTCCTCAACCCACCTATCACCCAGCAGGTGCGTGGCCCCACGAAGCACAGGATGATGCGGTCCCAGGGTGTTCCTCAGAACGAAGAGCCGGGCTGTTTCATGAACTCTATTTCCGCGAGCGTTGATTCGCGTCCGAGCACCGCGTTGCGATGCGGATAGCGCCCGAAGCGGTCGATCACCGCCTTGTGGCGGCGCTCGAACGCGAGGCTTTGCTCCAGCCCCGGGGTGGCGAAGAGCCTCATGGCCTGCTCGTGCACCGAGGCGGTCTCGCTGTGCATGTAGGGCATGTACAGGAAGCGGCGCTGTTCAACCGGCAACTCGCGATCGATCCCCGCGGCCACGGCGTCCTGCGCGAGCGACAGGGCCAGCGCATCGTTAGCGAAGGCGCCGGCGGTGCCGCGGAGGATATTGCGTGAAAACTGGTCGAGTACGATAACCTCTGCGAGCCGCCCACCCGCGCTCTGGCGCCAGCCTGCGAGCTCGCCGTGTGCGGCCAGTTCCAGCGTCTTGCCGAAGCGCCCCGTAATCACGGCATCCAGCGCTTGGTCGGACTTCCACCAGTCCTTGGGCTGGAGCTCGACGAACCAGAAGTGCAACACATCATCCGCGGCGACTGTCATCGCCGGCTCCTCCCCTCTCGCCGTCGTTATACCAGTGCCCGCCGTGATCAGGATCGTTGCGAGCAGAAGCAGGCGTCGCGTGAGTCGCGCCGTCGTGGTTGTTTTTGTATTGATGATGGCCATTAGCTGTCAGACCAGCGCGGCGTGCGCTTCTCCAGAAACGCGCTCACGCCTTCGAGGGTGTCGGCGCTGCCCGAGACCTCGCTTACCAGCGCACGTTCCAATGCCATGCCGCCCTCGAGCGGCATCTCCAGGCCCTCGCGGACCGCGCGCAGGATGGCGCGCTGTGGCACCAGGCTGTGCCGCGTAAAAGAAGCGGCCAGCTCACAGGCTGCTGCCACCACGTCGGTCTCCGCTGACACCACCTTGTTCACCAAGCCGATCTGCTCGGCGCGGATGCCGTCGATGGGGTCCCCGCTCAGCATCATTTCCAGTGCGCGGCTCTCGCCGATCAGGCGCGCTAGTAATTGCGTGCCCGCGTAGGCCGGCAGCAGCGCGAGCTTCACCTCGGGCAGTCCGAGCTTTGCATCCGCCCGCGCCACGCGGAAAGTACAGGCCAGTGCGAGTTCGAGTCCGCCGCCGAGTGCAAGGCCATTGATCGCGGCGATGCTCGGTTTCGCGTAGCCACGCAGCCGCCGCACCAGCGCATGCACGCGCTGCATGCGCTCCTCGGGAATGCTGTGTGACTCCTTGAGATCGGTGCCCGCGCAGAACGCGCGGCCGGTGCCGGTGAGCACCAATGCGCGGCAGGGCGCGGCCTCGAGTGCGTCGATCTGCTCTTCGAGGGCACCGAGCAGCGCGTCGTTGATGCTGTTCAACGACTCCGGGCGGTTCAAGCGCA
The DNA here is from genome assembly GCA_945862145.1 of Klebsiella pneumoniae. Taxonomy (GTDB): domain Bacteria; phylum Pseudomonadota; class Gammaproteobacteria; order Pseudomonadales; family UBA5518; genus UBA5518. The sequence goes on along the minus strand of CAMAXE010000016.1, from coordinate 92,126 downwards.
GGATCGCGCACGCGCCCCGGTGTTCGATTTCAAGCGCTGCCATCGAGCTGTATTCCCTGCAAGCCTTGCGGTGCCGCTGACTATAGGAAGCATTCCCGCGCTTTGACAGACCCCGGCGTCCCGCGACGCGGTTAACCTGTCCACACGTTGTACCCCGTGTCGGAGCTCACACGGGTTGTAAGGAGATCGTCAGGGATGCTGAAGCTTTATCACGCACCGCGAACCCGATCCCAGCGCGTCTTGTGGCTGCTCGAGGAACTCGAGCTGCCGTTCGAACTCGTGACCGTGCCCTTCAAGACGCCATCCAGCGATTTCTTCGCGCAGGAAACCCCGCTCGGCAAGATCCCCACCCTCGAAGACGGTGCGGTGGTGCTCTGTGAATCCGGCGCCATCGTCGAGTACATCCTGGAGCGCTACGGCGACAACCGGCTGGCGCCCGCCATTGGTGCTCCGGAGCGCGGGCGTTACCTGCAGTGGCTGCACTTCGCCGAGGGCACCGCGTATCTTCCGCTCGGTGTGCTGGTGTGGCTCACGCGCTACCGCGACGATGCCGAGAAGCACGTCTCGCTGCTCGAAGACCTGCGTCATCGCGCAGCCTGCGGCATGGCCTTCATCGAGGAGCATTTCGGCGAGGGGCCCTGGCTGCTCGGCGAGCAGTTCAGCGCAGCCGATGTGATGACCGGCTTCACGCTTACCGCCGCGCGCAATCTCGGCGTGCTCGATGAGCGCTACCCGGCGTTGATGGATTACTTCTCCCGCATCGAGGCGCGCCCGGCCTACCAGCGGGCCATGCAGCGCTGAGCTCCTCGCGGCCCATCATCCGTTCGGATCTTGCGCTTGCCGCTGCCACCCTAGAGACTCTGACGCGCCACTCCCTTTCCCAGGAGAGATGCCTCATGTCTGCACGTCAGAGCTCCCGTCGTCGTCTTCTCAAAGGTGCCGCCGCTGCGGCGGTGATGGCGCCTGCGGGCGCGGCACTTGCCGCCGGCCCGCGCATGCACTTCGATCATGAGGTCGACGTGATCGTGGTGGGCTCGGGCACCGGACTTTGCGGCGCGCTCGCCGCTGCCACCGCCGGCGCGAAAGTGCTGGTGTTGGAGAAACACCCGGTCGTTGGCGGCACCACGCTGGTGTCCGGTGGCGTGGCCTGGGTGCCGAACAACAACGTGATGAAGCGCGAAGGTCTCGAGGACAACCGCGAGAGCGCGCTCGGCTACCTGCGCAAACTCTCGCGCGGGCAGGCAGACGAAGAGGTCATGGAGGCCTTCGTCGATAACGGCTCCAAGATGCTCGACTTCCTCGAGGCGAATTCCCCGCTGCGCTTCCGCGTCTCGCTGCTGATGGGCAAGGTTGCGGACTACCACGCGGACTGGGCCGAGTCGCGGCCGCGCGGCCGCTCGGTCGAGACCGTGCAGGACAAGCCCGGCATGTCCGGCGGCTTGCTGATCGGCGGGCTGCTGCAAGGCTGCCAGGACAAGGGCGTGGACATCCGCGCGGCCACTCCCGCGCATCGCCTGATCGTTGAGCGCAAGGGCGACGCCCGCCACGTGATCGGCGTCGAGGCCCTGCGCGATGGCAAGCCCTGGCGCGTGCGCGCACGGCGCGGCGTGCTGATGGCCTCGGGCGGTTTCGAGCGCAACCCCACCATGGTGAAGCACTTCCTGCGCGGCCCGATGCTCTACACCTGGGGCGCGGAATCCAACGAAGGCGATGGCATCCGCATGGGCATGGATATCGGTGCGGATCTGCGCAACATGAACGAGTGCTGGGGTCAGGCCGTGTACACCGAGGACGGCGAGCGTAACGGCAAGGTGCGCGGCGCGATCTCCCTCTACGCGCAGATCGAGCGGCGCTACCCCGCGAGCATCTGCGTGAACCGCTACGGCAAGCGCTGGGCGAACGAAGGCGCCGCCTACGACGTCACCTGGCCGAGCTTCCACACCTGGGAGAACTGGCTGGAGGTCGGCTACAGCAACATCCCCGCCTTCCACATCTGCGACCAGACGGTGCGCGACACGCTAACTCTGGGCGGTGCCATGCCCGGGCAGCCGCTGCCAGACTGGGTGGTGCAGGCAGACACGCTGGACGAACTCGCGAAAAAACTCGGCGTGGATCCGGTGGGTCTCGCTGCTACGGTGGAGCGCTTCAACACCAACGCACGCGCGGGCAAGGACCCGGACTTCCATCGCGGCGAGAGCATCTATGACCGCGGCGGCGAACCCAATATGTCTGCCACGCTCGCACCCGTCGAAAAAGCGCCGTTTTACGGAATTTCGGTCAGCCCCGGCGCGCTGGGTACCTGCGGCGGCTTGCGGGTGAACCGCAACGCGCAGGTGCTGGACGTGTGGGGCGAGCCAATCACGGGGCTCTACGCGAGCGGCAACACCTCGGGCGTGGGTGGCCCCGGTGCGCTCTACGGTGGTGGCGGCGGGACGATCGGCCCGGCGTTGAGTTTTGCGTTCATTGCGGGGAGGCAGCTGGGCTGAAATCGCTGCAGCGATGGTCGCGGGCATGGCCCGCTCCTACGGGGGAGACGTCGCGGGCATGGCCCGCTCCTACCGAAGGACCCGTGTGAGCGCCATGCCCGCGACAATTACCACGGACGAATCTGTAGGAGCGCGCCATGCGCGCGACAGCAGCGCCCCGCAAAGGCACAGCTGCAAGCAGATCCTCGCGCCTCTTTTTTACCGATACAACCTCAGGGCAAACCGATGCAAACGCTCCCCGCCGAACTGCAAGAACTCCTCGATCGCCAGAAGATCTACCACGTGCTGACGAGCTACTGCCGCGCCCTTGATCGCTGCGACGTCGATCTTATGAAACGCGTCTACTGGGAAGACGGCTTCGATGATCACGGCGTGTTTGCGGGCAATGCGCAGGCCTTCGCCGAGTTCATCATCCGCGAGATACAGAACTGGTTCGAGGTGACCATGCACGCGATCATGAATGTGCATATGGAGATCGAGGGCGACGTGGCGCACACGGAGTCTTATCTGTTCGCTTATCACCGGGTTAAAGGCGATCCGCAGAAGACCCGGGAGGTGTTCGGGCCGAGCTACCTGGAGCGCTTCGGTTTTGATGCCTCCAAGGTACAGAGCGACTTCCTGTTTGGTGGGCGCTACGTAGACCGCCTCGAGAAGCGCGGCGGCGAGTGGCGCATCGCCAAGCGCACGGTGGTGATGGACTGGAACATCAACCAGCCCACATCCTCGATCTGGAACGAGGGCATGTTCGCCTCGCTCCAGCTGCTCGGTTCACGTGACCACAGCGATCCGGTTTACGCGCGGTGACGCAGGAAATCGCAACGGTCAATCCGGACTGAGGCTGCCATCCGGCGCCCCCCGCACGATGAGCAGATACATCACTGGCGTGACCACGCGTGACAGGATGGTGGACGAAACCAGCCCACCGATGATCACCCAGGCGAGCGGGGCATAAAGACCGGAACCTGAGAGGGCGAGCGGCAGCAGGCCGCCGATCGCCGTCACGCTGGTCAGCAGCACGGGCAGGAAGCGCACCTCGCCGGCTTCCTCGATGGCTTCGAGCAGCGGTCGGCCCGCTTGGCGCAACTGGGTGGTGAAATCGACGAGCAGCAGGCTGTTCTTGATCTCGATCCCGATCAGCGCGACGAAACCGATGACAGCGGTGTAGCTCAGCGAATTGCCGGTGATGAACAAGGCCACCAAGCCGCCGAACAGGCCGAGCGGGATGACGCCGGCCACCACGAGCGTCTCGCGGCAACGGCTGAACTCGATCACCAGCACGGCCAAAATGCCGAACACGGCGAACGCGATGATCGGGCCGAGGCCGCCAAAGCTCTTCGCCGCCGTTTCCGCCTCGCCACCGATATCCAGGCGATAGCCTTCGGGCATCTTCGAACTGCGCCAGAGTCAGCTCGGCATTTGCCTTGTTGTGCGGCGAGCCTACGTGGTTGGGTTCGGCGGCCATCGTTTTCATCCAAGCGCCCATTTCGGCCGGATCTATCAGGGCGTCGAAGCGGCTTTCCAATGCCGGGTCTGCGGCGGCGCCGCAGCCAATTCCGGCCATGACGATGGCTGCAGCGAGCACCTTGAACGAAGGCATATGGAAACTCCCGGGGATGACGCCACCGAAAGCATAGGCGATCCTGCGCGTCGCAGGATGCTGATCCGGTCACGCTGGTTGGTTGCCGCTCAGCGACGCGCCTCGAGTTCCTCCCAGCGCGCGTAAACCACCTCCAGCAGCCCGCTGATCTCGGTGGCGCGGTGCGCCGCGTCCTGCATTGCCGCACCCTTCAGGCCGGCCATGCTCGCGAGCAGCGCGTGTTGCTCCTGCTCCAGGCTCTCGATGCGGGCGGGCAACTCCCCGAGCTCGCGTGCTTCCTTGAAGCTCAGCTTTGCGCCCGATCCCTTGCGCGCGGGGGTCGCGGGGGTTGTTGCCGTGCGCGTGGACGCGGCCGTGGCTGCCTCGGCGGGTGCGGCGCGCTGCAAGAGCCAGTCGCTGTAGCCGCCGGCGTACTCCTGCCAATGGCCATCGTCCTCGGCCACCAGCGTCTGCGTCACCACGTTGTCGAGGAAGGCGCGGTCGTGGCTCACGAGGAGCAGCGTGCCGGTGTAGTCGGCGAGCGTGTCTTCGAGGAGTTCGAGCGACTCGATATCGAGGTCGTTGGTGGGCTCGTCCAGCACCAGCAGGTTCGCAGGCTTGGCGAAGAGCCGTGCGAGTAGCAAGCGGTTGCGCTCGCCGCCTGAGAGCGTGCTCACGGGGCTTCTGGCCCGTTCCGGTGGAAACAGGAAGTCCGCGAGATAACTCATGATGTGCTTGCGGTTGCCGCCCATCTCGACCCAGTCGGAACCGGGGCTGATGGTCTCAGCGAGCGTGCGCTCGGGATCGAGTTGTTCGCGCATCTGGTCGAAGTACGCGACCTCGAGCTTGGTGCCCATGCGCACCGTGCCGCTGTCAGGCGCGAGTTGACCGAGGATCAGCTTGAGCAGTGTGCTCTTGCCCGCGCCATTGGGCCCCACCAGCCCGAGCCGATCACCGCGGATCAGGCGCATGGACAGATCCCGCACCAGCACGCGTCCGCTGAAGGACTGGTGCACGTGCTCGAGCTCCGCCACGAGCTTGCCAGAGCGTTCGCCGGCATCCAGCGAGAGCCGCACGTTACCCAGGCGCTCGCGGCGCGCGGCGCGCTCTTCACGCAGACGCTCGAGACGGCGCACCCGGCCCTCGTCACGGGTGCGACGCGCCTTGATGCCCTGCCGGATCCAGACTTCCTCTTGCGCCCAGAACGTGTCGAATTTGCGCGCCGCGATTTTCTCGGCTTCCAGTTCCTGGTCCTTACGCGCGCGGTAGGCCGCGAAATTGCCGGGGTAGGAGCGCAGCCAGCCACGGTCGAGTTCGACGATGCGCGTGGCCACGCGGTCGAGGAAGGCGCGATCGTGGGTGATCAGGATCAGGCCGGGGAGCTTCTGCACCATCTCCTCGAGCAGCGCGATGGCGCCGATATCGAGGTGGTTGGTGGGCTCGTCCAGCAGCAGCAATTCTGGTTCCAGCGCCATCGCCAGTGCGAGTGCCGCGCGCTTGCGCTCTCCGCCCGAGGCACTCGCGGGGTCGCTCTCGGCGCGCACCGACAAGCGGTGCAGGTACTCGTCGAGCCGCGCTTCCACGCGCCAGCGCTCGCGCTCGTCGTGCATATCGTCGAGTGCGCCGCGCAGCACCAGGCTCTCGCGGATGGTGGCGGCATCGGGCAGCACCGGCTCTTGCTCCACCAGCACCACGCGCACGCCATCCGTGGTGCGCATCTCGCCGCCGTCGAGCGTTGCCTGACCTGCAATCACGCGCAGCAGCGAGGACTTGCCGCTGCCGTTGCGCCCGATCAGGCCCACGCGCTCGCCGCGCATCAATCGCATGCCCGCGCCGTCAAGCAGCGGGTGCGAGCCATAGGCGAGCTCGGCGCCCTCGATCTGGAACAGAAGGCTCATGGCAATGACTCATCTACGGGCAGCACGATCCGGGAAGCGTGTGCTGCACTGGTGTGGATGCGCTGGCGCGCGGCGCGATAGGCCTCGGGCGGGGCCTCCATGATCGAGGGCACCCAGCCCTGGGGGTTGCGATCGTAGAGCGGGAACCAGCTACTTTGCACCTGTACCATGACCTTGTGTCCCGGCAGGAAGCTGTGGTTGGCCTCGGGCAGCGGGAAGCGGTATTCCAGCGCGCGGTTTGCCTTGATGGGCACTGGCTGCTCGAGGGACTCACGATAACGCCCGCGGAAAATATTCGCGGCGATCATGATCTGCATCCCGGAGCGCGCGGCGTCCTCGGGGTCCTGCCCGGGAAACACGTCGATCAGTTTCACCACCCAATCGGCATCGGTGCCGGTGGTCTCAGCCTGCAGGAACACCTGCGGTGCGCCGCGGATGGTGAGCGTCTGCGTGAGCGGTTCGCTCTGCCAGGTGACGACATCGGGGCGGCCGTCTACAAAGCGCTGGTCTTGCGTGAGCCAACTGCGCCACTGGGCGATGGCCTCTGGGCTGTCGTAGTCCACGCCTAGCACTGGGCGCTGCACATGGGGCACGGGTTTGGCAGGGTCTGATACGTACTCCGCAAAGCCGCCATCGCGCGGCGGCGCCGTGAACGCAAGCCCGCCCGCAGGTTGCAGATACAGCGGCATTTGTGACGTGCCCGCAGGCCACGCATCGAAGTGCCGCCAGCGGTTACGCCCCGTCTCGAATGCCGTCACCGGGGCAAGGTGTGGATCCGGGCCGCCAGCTAGCGCGTGCTGGAGGAACAGGATCATCACATCTTCGCGAAAGCGCTTGGCGGTGTCCTCGTCGAAGTTGAGTGGCCCGAGCGTGCTGCCCTCACGGAATTGCTGCCCGTGGAACCACGGACCGATGGCGAGGAAATTCGCGTCGTTCGCGGCGTCGTGCCGTTCCATCGCGGCGTAGACGGCGGGCGCGCCGTAGATGTCTTCCTGGTCAAAGAGCCCGTGCACATGCAGCGTGGGCACCACGCGAGTGGGCTTGTCGAACCAGCGGTCGGCGGCCACGTCTTTCCAGTAGGGGCCGTAGGCAGGGTTCTGGATCAGGCGCGGCCACATCTCGTGGCGCTGGTCCAGCAGCCCGCTCAATGCTTGCGCGGCGCTGCCCTTGCCCAGCAGCCAGGTGTAGAGATCGCGCTCGGGATACGGGTAGGACACGTAGGCCGTGTTGTCTGTTTCCATGTTGAAGATGTAGTCGAAGGCGTAGGCAATGCGGAACGCGCCCCAGTGGAACCAGTCGTCGGACTTCCACACATCCACCACCGGGTTGGAGGGGATGGCGGCGGCAAGCGCGGGGTGCGGATCGCGCAGCGCCGCGAGCGCGAGCCAGCCCGGGTAGGAGACACCCCAGATGCCGACTTTGCCGTTGTTGCCGGGGAGCTTTTTCACCAGCCAGTCGATGGTGTCCCAGGCATCGGTGGTCTCGTCGGTGTTGCTGGTGTTGAAGGCGCCGCGCGGCGAGCGGTACATCGCGTACTCGCCGCCTGAGCGGAAACGCCCGCGGATATCCTGGAACACGTAGATGAAACCTTTGCCCGCGAAATACGGCCCGCGCATCACGGCAAGTTGATTGGTGGCGCGGCTGCCGAAGACATCGCTCGCATCGTAGGGCGTGCGCTCCAGCAGCACGGGCAGCGGCCCTGCCGCTCCCTTCGGCGTGAGCACGAGGGTGTAGAGCGCCACCCCGTCGCGCATGGGGATGCGGTATTCGCTCAGGGTGAAATCGTCTTCCGGAAACGCCGTGCGTGCGGGGGCGTCTTCGGCGTGCAGGGCGCCGAGCGGAAGCAATACGAGGCACAGGATGGCGATGAGGTGCAGTGGCATTGCGGAGGCCCGGGGGTAGGGAGGCGGGGCATTGTGCCACTAGCGGTGGCGGAGCGCGGCAGAGGGTGAAGGGTGCTCAGGGATCGCGCAGACGGGACAGGGCCAGGTCGTAGACCTCGTTGCGGCCGCGCTTGCCATTGGCATCTGCGGATAGTTCGCGCGACTCACGCGCCCGGGACGGCCGCTGTTACGTAGAGGAATCGTCATGAACGCTGCGCCGCTGTTGTGGGGAGTGCTGTTCAGCTCCATCGGCCTTGGCTACTTTCTCTACGGCCGCAAGCAGAGGGCGCCGGTCGCATGGGCCTGCGGCCTGCTCCTGATGGGGTACCCCTATTTTTTTGACAGCAGCGGTGCCATCGTCGCTATCGGGCTCGGACTCATGGCGGTGCCCTGGTTCGTGCGCCTGTGACCTCCGTGCGATAGCGTGTCACGAGGAATCCGGGATATGGATCAGCGGTCGATGTCAGGCGCGGGAAATGCAAGTAGCGAAGCAGCCTTGAGCGCATCAGCGATATCCACCAGCTTCCGCTCGTTCCGCGCGCTGGAAACGCCCGCCTGTCTCGCGATCTTCGACCTCAACTGCCCCGTGTTTTTCGCGCCAGAGGAACGTGTGGATTACGCGGCATTCCTCGCCGGCGAACCGGCCACCTACGAGCTGTGCCTGTCCGGTGGCTGCATCGTGGGCGCCTTCGGCCTGACGCCGGGCGAGGCCGGCAGCGCGCGTCTGAACTGGATCCTGCTCGACCCCGCTGCGAAGGGCGCCGGGGCAGGCGCCGCCATGATGCGTCGGGCGATCGGTCGTGCGCATGGCGTAGGCGCGACGCATATCGACATCGCTGCCAGCCATCTTTCGGAACCGTTTTTCGCGAAATTCGGCGCGCGCACCCTGAGCCGGCAGGCAAACGGCTGGGGTCCGGGGATGCACCGGCATGACATGGTGCTGGAGGTCTAGCATGCCGCAGCTCGCACTACCCTCGGCCCGCGTGCATTACACCGCACACGTCGCCGCCGCATGCCTGAGTTCAGCGCGCATGGTCACGCTGCCCTGCGGGCATGCGCCCTTCGCTGAAATGCCGCAGCTATTTCTCGCGCATGTACAGCCCTTCGTTGCGGCTTGCGGACAGGCCTGACACTCTTGCGTCCGTGCCTGCCGCCTGCGCGCGGCAGCCGTTGGCAACACAGGACGACCCCATGCACGCCTTTTACACCGCAACCCGTTTTTTCGAGGCCTGCGACAGACCCGCCGCCCGGGCGATGCGGGAACTCGGCTGCTTATGAGGCGGGGCATAAAGCGGTACGTCAAACGCAGTCCTAAAACGGGGTCCGTGGGTGTTTTCCTCCGCCTGGGCGTCATCGTGGTGCTGGCCGGGTGTGCGTGGTACATGTGGGCGCAGGATCCGCTGAACCCCGACCGGCGGCGCGCGGCGCAGTTCTGCCAGAGCGCTATGCAGGACATGTCGCCAGTCGAGATCATGCAGGCAGCGAGCGCGAAAGGCGCCACGGGCTTCGCGACGCCGAGTCCGGAAGAACTGGTTGTTTACTTCGGGAAAAGCGCGTGTGGCGTGGAGATCGATGTCGAGCGCGGTTCTGATTAGTCGCACGCGGCAGCTCGTATGAAGGCACGGTCGCGGGCATGGCCCGCTCCTACAGTCCCCGCATAATCGTGCCAGCACCCGCACATTCCCCGTAGGAGCGGGCCACGCCCGCGACACAAGCCCCTGGGATCGCGCCACGCACGCGACCGTACTGCCGTCGCGGACACTACCCGCTACGTGCTCAATGCGTCTCGAACCACTTCAGGATGTGCACGATCTTGCCTGCCAGCCTGCAAGGCCGTCCTTCCATGCCGTGCGAGGCCTCGGGGATGCGCAGCAGCGTGGCGTGAAGGGCTTCTTCGCCGCCGTGGGCAGCGCGATGGCGGCTATGAGGACGGGGATTGCGCAGGCATGCAGCCGCGGTGGGCGCATGGCAGGCTCCGGTGTGCATTTGTGAAGCCGCGAGACTAGCGGAGCTGGTGCGCGCCGCAAAGCGCAGGCGGGTAGAATCCGCACATGCATCCCGAACTCATCCTTGACCCGCTGAACCCTGCCCAGCGCGAGGCCGTCTCCGCGCCCGACGCCAATCTCCTGGTGCTCGCAGGCGCGGGCAGCGGCAAGACGCGCGTGCTGGTGCACCGCATCGCGTGGATGGTCTACGAGTTTGGCGCCATGCCCTTCGGCATCATGGCGGTGACGTTCACCAACAAGGCGGCGGCAGAGATGCGCGCCCGTCTCGAGCAGATGCTCGATGTCTCCACGCGCGGGATGTGGGTAGGTACTTTCCACGGACTCTCGCACCGGCTGCTGCGCGCGCACTGGGAGCATGCGGGGCTGCCGCAGAATTTCCAGATCCTCGATTCCGATGACCAGCTGCGCGTGATCAAGCGCGTGACGCGGGACATGAATCTCGATGAGGACCGCTGGTCGCCCAAGCAGACCCAGTGGTGGATCAATGCCCACAAAGACGAGGGCCGGCGTGCCTTCGAGATCGAGGACCACGGCGAGCCCGTGCAGTCGACGCTGCTCTCGGTTTACCGCCAGTACGAGGCCGCTTGCGAGCGCGGCGGCATGGTGGATTTCGCCGAGCTGCTGCTGCGCTCCTGGGAGCTGTGGCTGAAGGACGCCGCGCTGCTTGCGCACTACCGCCAGCGCTTCGCGCACCTGCTGGTCGATGAGTTCCAGGACACCAACACCATCCAGTACAAGTGGCTGCGCGCGCTCGCAGGCCCCGAGGCGCGCGTCACGGCCGTGGGCGACGATGACCAGTCGATCTACGGCTGGCGCGGCGCCAAGATCGAGAACATCCACCAGTTCCAGCGCGATTTCGCCGATGTGCGGCTGGTGCGGCTGGAGCAGAACTACCGCTCCACGGCCAATATCCTGAACGCCGCCAACGCGGTGATCGCCAACAACTACGGGCGTCTCGGCAAGAGCCTGTGGACGAGTGGCGGTGAGGGTGACCCGATCACGCTCTATGCCGCCTTCAACGAGCAGGACGAAGCGCGCTACATCGTCGATGAGCTGCAGAAGTGGATCGCCCTCGGGCATCAGCGCGCCGAGGCCGCGATCCTCTACCGCTCCAACGCTCAGTCGCGGGTGCTGGAAGAAGCGCTGCTGCGCGCGGGCATCCCGTATCGCGTCTATGGTGGCCTGCGGTTCTACGAACGGCTCGAGATCAAGAACGCGCTTGCTTACATGCGGCTGCTCCTCAACCGGGATGACGACGCCGCTTTCGAGCGTGTGGTGAACACGCCCCCGCGTGGCATAGGTACCACCACGGTCGATGCCATCCGCGCGCTGGCGCGTACCCGCTCGATCTCGCTGTGGGCGGCGGCCAAGGAACTCGGGCCCACACTGTCCGCGCGCGCACGGAACGCGCTGCTTGGATTCGTCGATCTGATCAACCAGCTGCAGCGCGACGTCGAGAACCTGGAGCTTGCCGAGAGAGTCGATCGGATGCTCGCGGCCACCGGGCTTATCGAGCACCACCGCGCCGAGAAGGGCGAGCGTGGCGAGACGCGCGTGGAGAACCTCGAGGAACTGGTGAGCGCCTGCCGCGCTTTCACACCCGAGGATCCCGAGCGCGGCGCGCTGGAGCAGTTCATCGACACCGCCTCCCTGGATGCCGGCGATACCCAGGCCGAGGAGTTCGAGGACAGCATCCAGCTGATGACCCTCCACTCCGCGAAGGGCCTCGAGTTCCCGCTGGTGTTCCTGGCTGGCATGGAGGAAAACCTGTTTCCCCACGCCATGTCGCGTGAGGAACCCGGTCGTCTCGAGGAAGAGCGCCGTCTCTGTTACGTCGGCATTACCCGCGCGATGCAGCGCCTCGTCATGAGCTTTGCCGAGAGCCGCCGCCTGCACGGCCGTGAGACCGTGAACGGCATGTCGCGCTTCCTGCGCGAGATCCCCGCCGAGCTCCTCCACGAGATCCGCCCGCGCCTGCAGGTCTCCCGGCCCATGGGCGAGGGTTGGAATTCCCCGAGCAAGTGGGGCCAGTCCCAAAATAAATGGGGTCAGACCCCAATTTCCGAGAAACAAATGGGGTCTGACCCCATTTATTCCGGGTTCCGGCAACAGGAGAGCGAGGGCCTGCGCCTGGGGCAGCGCGTTCGCCATCAGCGCTTCGGCGAGGGCGTGGTCATCGGCTTCGAGGGCCAGGGCACGCATGCCCGGGTGAACGTCAATTTCGCCAACGAGGGCGCCAAATGGCTGGTGGTCTCGATGGCGAAGCTCGAGCCGCTGTAGGGGCGCGCGTTTCCGGGCTGATAGACCTGCACCGGGTCGCGGGCACGGCCCGCTCCTACGGAATCGGGCACGGCCCGCCCCTACGGAATCGGGCGCGTCCGGCCTTTCTCGTCGATCGACACGAAGACGAATGTCCCTTCCGTCACCTTCGTCTGCGCGTCGTTGGCGTCCCATTCCACGCGCGGTGTGGTGGCCCAGACCTCGACACGCACCTGGATGGAGCTGCGACCCACCGCCATCACCTCGGTGTAGCAGCTGACCACGGCACCCATCTTCACGGGCACCAGGAAGCTCATGCGGTCGATGGCCACCGTTGCGGTGCGCCCGCGTGCCACCTTGCTGGCAGCCACGCCGCCTGCAAGATCCATCTGCGAGAGCAACCAGCCGCCGAAGATATCGCCGTTGGCGTTGGTGTCGCGCGGCATGGCGATGGTTTGCAGCGTCAGCTCGCCACTGGGCGAAGGCGTATCGTCGATGGAGGAGCTTTCGTCGGGTGTGTTTTTCTTCACGTTATTGCCCTGGCGGTGGAAGTCATTACTGGCGTTGATAACCCGAGCCCGGGTTCAGCCGCGCGATGCGGTTGCGCGCCTCGGGGGCGAGCGGAGACTGGCTCCGCGCGACGGAGTCGTAGTAGCGCAGCGCGGTTTCTACATCGCCCTCGCGCTGGGCGATTTCGCCTAGCCCGAAGGTGGCATCGGCTGTGGGCAGGAGCCTGTTCGCCACGCTGAGGTCCTGCTTGGCCACATCGAGATTGCCGCGCTTGAGGTGCAGCATCCCGCGTGTCAGATAGGGTCGGTAGTACGACTGGTTGAGCGCCACGGCCCGGTTCAGGCTCTTGATGGCTTCAGCGGGTTGGTCGAGGCGCAATTGCGCGGCACCTGCAAGCTCATGGAACTGGGCCTCGCGATCCTGCAGGCGAATCGCCTCGCGGCTGTATTTGAGCGCCTCGGCGTAGCGGTTCTGGCTCATGGCCGTCATGCCCTTGGCATGGGCTGCATAGGCCGGCCGATCGCGCTTCAACGCGGCCATCGCGCGCTGGAACTCCGCCCGTCCGTCGCGGCCTGTGGTGCCTAATTTCGCGGCCGTGCGGAGGTTGGCATCCACGCGCTCCTGCGAGGGTGGATGGCTCGCGAACAGCGCGCCGTAGCCTGCCGGCTGCTGGCTCCCGGAGAGCTGCACGAAGCGCTGTTGCAGGGCTACCGCGCCTTGGAGGTCGTAGCCCGCGCGGGCCATGTACTGCATGCCGTAGCGGTCAGACTCGAGCTCCGCATCGCGCCCGTAGCGGGTCTGGACCAGCGCCCCGCCCAGCTGCGCGCCTTGCATCGCCAGATCCTGCATGCCAGTCCCGGCGGTGGCCACGCCGATCACGGCAAGCCCGATGTTCAGCAGCGTGCCTTTCTCCTGCTGCTTGGCGCCGTGACGCGCAGCCGCGTGGACGATCTCGTGGCCCAGCACGGCGGCAAGCTGCGCCTCGTCCTCGAGTTCGTAGAGCAGCCCGCGGTTCACGGCGATCTTGCCGCCCGGCAGCGCCCAGGCGTTGGGTACGGAGTTATCGAGGATCACGAATTCGTAGGGCAGTTCCGGGCGCTCGCTCACCCGCGCGAGGCTCATGCCCACACGGCTCACATAGGCGTTCAGTTCCGGGTAGAGGGTGAGCACGCCGCCCTGGCTCTGCTGCGAGGGGCCGTATTGCGCCTGACCGATGCGGATCTCGTCCTGCTCCGACACGAAGCTCAGTTCCGATGAGCCCGTGACAGGGTTGACGTCGCAGCCGCACACCAGCAGCGCGGCGGCGGCCGCAGCGAGCAGGGCGTGCAATGACCGTGGCGTGTTCATCAAGCTAGAATCGGCCTGCTGACTGGAAAAAAAGATTCTGCCAGTCCGACTGCCCCCATACCACCCGTCAAAGTGCCCCGTTCCAGGAAACCCTCGCGATGCTGCTCGTTGTTTCGCCCGCCAAGACACTCGATTTCGACACACCCTCGCCGGCGTTCGCGCCGAGCAAGCCGGCCTTCCGCGCCGAGGCCAGCACGCTGATCGAGCAGCTGCGCACCATGGACGAGAAAGCCGTCGGTGCCCTGATGGATATCAGCCCGGATCTGGCGGCCTTGAATGTCGCGCGCTTTCGCAACTTCAGCGCCCGGCCTGGCGCGGCGCGGCAGCGACCCGCGGTGCTGGCCTTCCGCGGCGACACCTACATCGGCATGCGCGCCGAGACTTTCGATGCCTCAGCGATGGACTTTGCACAGCAGCACCTGCGAATCCTGAGCGGACTCTATGGCGTGCTGCGCCCCCTCGACCTTATCCAGCCCTACCGCCTCGAGATGGGCTCCTCGCTGCCCAACGCCCACGGCAAGAACCTGTATGCCTTCTGGGGCGCGCGCATTGCCCGCGAGCTGGCGAAGCAGGCCGGGGCTGTGGACACCGGAACGCTGGTGAACCTGGCGTCGCAGGAGTACTTCGGCGCGGTCGACACTGCCACGCTCGGGCTCCGCGTGGTGACCCCGCAGTTCAAGGAGCAGCGCGGCGGGGTGTTGAAGATCATCAGCTTCAGCGCCAAGCGCGCGCGGGGGGCCATGGCGGGCTTTGCGATCCGCAACGCGCTGCGCGACCCGGAGCAGCTCAAGTCCTTCGCCGAGGACAACTACCGCTACCGTCCCGAGCTCTCCTCGGCCGATGAGTGGATCTTCGTTCGTTGAGCCCCTCCGTGCACCAACTGCCCTGCTCCGAGGCCTGCGAACGCAACAAGGATGTGATCCTCGCAGTCCTGCAGGACTGCCTCTCGGCATCGCGTGAGGTGCTCGAGGTCGGCAGTGGCACCGGCCAGCATGCGGTGCATTTTGCGGGCGCCATGCCCTGGCTCCGCTGGCAGACGAGCGAATACCCCGGTGAACTCGGCGCCGTCCGCGCCTGGCGCGCGGCGCATCCCCTGCTGAATCTGCCGGAGCCGCTGGAGCTCGATGTCCTTGGCCACTGGCCTGCTATCGGCTGCGATGCCGTTTTCTCTGCCAACACGCTCCACATCATGGGCTGGGATGCCGTGCAGGTTTTTTTTGCCGGGGTGGGTCGGCTGCTCGCGGCAGGCGGTGTGCTGGCGGTCTACGGGCCCTTCAATTACGGCGCCGAATTCACCAGTGCGAGCAATCGGCAGTTCGACCACTCTCTGCGCGCGCGCGATCCGCGTTCAGGGGTGCGTGACTTCGAGGCGATACAGACGCTGGCCGCGGCGGCCGGACTGCTCCCGCGAGCCGATCACGCCATGCCGGCGAATAACCGTCTGCTGGTCTGGCACACCGCCTAGCGATCCTCTCCGGCGCTTAACGCTCAGTCCGCGTCGCCGCTCTCGTTGCGGAAGGGCAGCCCCGCCGCTGCCTCCAGGCAATAGCCCTCCACCGATACGCGCTCGCGGCGCAGGAAGTCGCCAATTGCATCGCGGAAACCGGGGTGGGCGATGTGGTGGAACGACTCGGTGATCACCGGCTCGAAGCCGCGCGCGATCTTGTGCTCGCCCTGCGCGCCGGCGTCGAAGCGAGCAAGGCCGCGCTCGATGCAGAACTCGATGCCCTGGTAGTAGCAGAGCTCGAAGTGCAGTTGCGCGTAGTCCTCGATGCAGCCCCAGTAGCGCCCGTACAGCGTGTCCGCGCCGATCAGGTTGAGCGCGCCGGCCACCGGTTCCCCGTCGCGCAGCGCCACCACCAGCAGGAGGTTCTCCGGCATGGTGGTGCCCAGTGCATGGAAGAACTCGCGGCTCAGATACCCGCCGTGCCCGCTGCGGCGGGCGTAGGTCATCTGGTAGAAGAGGTAAAACCGGTCCCACATCGCGGTGTCGATTTGCGCGCCCGTGAGGCGACGGATCTCGAGACCCTGTTCGAGGACCTGGCGCCGTTCTTTTTTCAATTGCTTGCGTTTGCGCGAGGCAAACCGGGCGAGAAAGTCCTCGAAATCCCGATAGCCGCGGTTGTTCCAGTGGTACTGCACGCCCTTGCGATGCAGCATGCCGAGCGCGCTGCAGTCTGCTGCCAGCGCAGGCTCCGGGAACAACAGGTGCCACGACGAATAGCCCCGCTTGCACTCCTCACCCACCGCCTCAAGCATCGCCGCGAGCGCATCGCTGCGATCCACGCCATCGGCCACCAGCAGTCGCGGGCCGGTGGCGGGCGTGAAAGGGATTGCGGTGAGGAGCTTCGGGTAGTAGGCGAGGTTGTTGCGCGCGTAGGCGTCGGCCCAGGCCCAGTCGAACACATACTCGCCATAGGAGTGGTTCTTCGCATAACAGGGCATGGCGGCGAGAAGCTTGCCGTTTTCCCGGAGCAGCAGGTGTCGGGGCTGCCAGCCCGAGTTGCCACCAACACTCCCGCTCGCTTCCAGCGCCTGCAGGAAGGCGTGACGCAGGAACGGCGAGCGCGATCCGGCGAGGGCGTCCCAGCTACCGGCGTCGACCGCGTCTATGCCCGCCGCGAACTGCAGTTGTCTCATGGCAGTCCGTAGTCGAAGGCAATGCCCGCAAAGACCGCGAGGCCTACGAGGTTGTTGTTCAGGAAAGCGTTGAAGCAGTTGGCGCGCTCACGGCCGCGGATCAGCCACTGCTGCCAGAGGCACAGCATGGCGGCGATGCCAAGGCCGGCATAAAAAGCCGCCCCCAGCCCGAATTGCCTGCCCGCCAGCACCAGCAGCGTGAGCACCAGCGCCTGAAGGCCCGCAGTGATGGCGCGGTCCGATTCGTCGAAGAGTATCGCGGTGGAGCGCAGGCCGATGCGGATATCGTCGTCGCGATCGACCATCGCATAGAAGGTGTCGTAGACCACGCTCCACAGCACGGCGGCCACGAAGACCAGCCAGAGGGCCGGTGGCAGTTCGCCGCGCTCGGCAGTGAAGGCCATCGGAATTCCCCAGGAGAAAGCCACTCCAAGCCCGAATTGCGGCAGATGCGTGAAGCGCTTCATGAAGGGATAGGCCATTGCCAGCGCCAGCCCCACCACCGACATCCACACCGTGAGCGTGTTGGTGAGCAAGACGAGCCCGAAAGCCGCCAGCCCCAGTATTACCGCCAGCACCACAGCCTCGGTCACGCTCACCGCACCACTTGCCAGCGGTCGGTCGCGGGTGCGCGCCACGTGCTGGTCGAACTTGCGGTCCGCCAGGTCGTTGGCGATGCAGCCTGCCGAGCGCATCAGGAACACCCCGAGTGTGAAGACCAGCAGATTGTTGCGACTTGGCCGGCCACTGGAGGCGAGCCACAAGCCCCACCACGTCGGCCACAGCAGCAGGAAGCTGCCGATCGGTCGATCAAAACGGATCAACCGCAGGTACAGCGTAAGGCGGTCTTGGATGGGCAGGCTGGACACGGGTGACCTCGCGCGGAAGGCGCCGGGATTATACGGCCCCGGTGCTCTCTCCGATCCTGCAGGCCGGCAGGAAGATCTCCTGTATCAGGAGCGGCTTGCCCTGCAGGCGGAACACGGAGCGACGCCCCCACGCCGGCGCTGCCCCGCGCAGCGAGGCCGGGATCAGCGGATCAGCGGGCCCGATGCGCGCCAACTCGAAAGGCTCACGCCGCAGCCGCGGTTCCGCGAACAGCAAGGCTCCCAGCGAGCGGCTGCCGAAGCGTCGCAGATGCCGCAGCTCGCCGGTCAGCGTGGCGGCTGGCAGCACGCTCCGCGCGAACACCCAGGGCGCGCCGTGACAGATGAGCGCGACTTCGCGCACCAGCGCATGTCCTGCCTCGCGCAGCCCCAGTGCCCGGCGTTCATCGGGCAGAGGCCGTTGCCAAGACTGCTCGATCACGCGCACCGCAAAGTCCCCGCTGCTTGCCGCGACAAGGCGTGCCGTGAGCGAGCCCTCATCGAGCAGCCACTCGCGCACGCTTGCTGGCAAATCCGCCGCAGACCAGTAACGGCAGTGGCGCCACCGGCGGTCTGTCGGCTGGCCCGAGTCGAATCCTAGCGCGTACAATCCGCGGCTCCGTCGGAGGTGTCCAAGGGGGGAATTCTATCCCGCCTCGGCGCGCACGCTGGCGGTGTATCCGGGTGTTTATCGAGGTGAGTGAGCATGGCGCGTTGGGAGTGCATCGTTTGTGGGTGGGTCTATGACGAGACCAAGGGCTGGCCGGACGAAGGCATCCCTCCCGGTACCCGCTGGGAAGACGTGCCCGCTGATTTCCTGTGCCCCGACTGCGGCGTCGGCAAGGAAGACTTCGAGCTGATCGACGCCACCCCGCTCCCGGCCGCAGCCGCCCCCGCGCCGGCGGCCGTGCGGCTGCCAGTCGTGATCATTGGCACTGGTCTGGCGGGCTACAACCTCGCACGCGAGTTCCGCAAGTCCGATGCCGAGTCCGAGCTGGTGCTGCTGAGCGCCGATGACGGCGCCTTCTATTCGAAGCCCATGCTCTCGACCGGTTTCACCAAGAACACCAGCGCCGCCGATCTGGCCACGTCCGATGCCGCAGCCATGGCCGCGCAGCTCAAGGCCACCGTGCGTACCCGTACCCGCGTAACCGGCATCGATACCGCCCGCAAGGAAATCCGCCTCGATGACGGCAGCGCCTTGGGTTACGCCAAGCTGGTGCTCGCCTGGGGTGCCGATGTGATCCGCCCGCCGTTGGGTGGCGACGGCCTCGAGCGCGTCTACTCGGTGAATGATCTGCTCGACTACGCCGCTTTCCGCAGCGCGCTCGAGCACAACGCCGTCAAAAAGGTACTGATCATCGGCGCCGGGCTGATCGGCTCCGAGTTTGCCAACGATCTCGCCAACGGTGGCTTCGATCTGGATGTGGTCGATCCGCTTGGCTGGCCGCTGCCGACCCTGCTACCGGAGACCGCCGGCCGCGCTGTGCAGGGGGCGCTCGAGCAGAAGGGCGTGCGCTTCCACTTCGGCCGCTTGGTGAAGGCGGTGGACAAGGGCGCCGACGGCAAGGGCGTAGTGGGCACGCTCGATGACGGTTCGCGCATCGAGGCCGATATCGTGGTCTCGGCGATTGGCGTGCGGCCGCGGGTTGATCTGGCGCGGGCTGCCGGGATCACGGTGAACCGCGGCATCGTTGCCGACCGCTTCCTCGCCACCAGTGCTCCCGATGTCTACACCTTGGGCGATTGCGCGGAAGTCGAGGGCTGGGTGCTCTATTACGTGGCGCCGTTGATGGCCTCGGCCCGCGCGCTTGCCAAGACGCTGGCGGGCGAGAGAACACCGGTGGTGTATCCGGCCATGCCGGTCACCATCAAAACCCCTGCCTGCCCGGTGGTGGTTTCACCGCCGGCGCCGGGTTCCGCGGGCGAATGGAAGATCAGTGGTGCAACGCCCGATGTCGTTGCCGAGTTCCGCGGCGCCGATGGCAAGCTCCTTGGCTTTGCACTCACCGGTGAGGGAACGAAACAGAAACTCGCCCTGCAGAAAGAGCTGCCGCCGCTGCTGCCCTGAGGCGGCGGCTCAGGCTGCGAGATCCCGGGCGAGATCGATCAAGGCCTCGCCCGAACGCATGATCCGCTCGCTGACGCCTATGGCGTCCTCGTGGGAAATGCCCAAGCGCTCGAAGGTGGCTTCCGGCACGCGTTCCGCGGGTCCGCTGCCTATGCCCTGCTTGCGCAGCAGGCGCGAGCAGACGTGGAGCAGTGTGGCCAGGATCTCCTGCTCGCCCGCGAGATCCGGGCGTTGCTGGTGCCGCACGGCGGCGCAGATTTCCTCCGGCAACCGCCAGGAGCGCAGCAACCAGGCCCCCATCTGTTCGCGGGTGGCGCCCAGCAGGAAACGCTCGGCGCAGCCGTGGCCCAGATGCGGGTTTGCTTCGGTGTAGCGGCATACCGTCTGCAGTTGCGGCTTGAAGAGCTCCGCGAGGAGCAGAAAACCGAAGTTGTGCAGCAGGCCGGCCAGATAGGCGTGCCCGAGCAGCGGGCGGCGATCCGGTGGGACGATCTTGCAGAGCCCCTCCATCATCGCTGCGCAGTGCGCTGCCTGCAGCCAGTAGTTGCGGTAGCCGTAACGCCCGTCCCGCGGCAGCCGGAGGGTCTTTCCGAGCGCGAGCCCCAGCGCCAGGTTCATCACCAGATCGAAGCCGAGTACGCGGTGGATGGCGTCCTGCACCGAGCTGATCTTGCCGGGAGCCGCGTAGTAGGGCGATGAAGCCCAGCTGATGATCTGCGCGGAGAGCGAGGGGTCGATCTCGATGGTTCTGGACAGCTCTTTCACCCCGGCCTTGGGGTCTGCGGCCAGCTGGATCACGCGGCGTGCGGTCTCGGGCATGGGCGGGAAGTCGAGGGTGTCCTCGAGGCGCTTGTGAATCCGCCGGGTGGTGAATTTGGCCACTGCGCTGCCGAAGTCGGCCGCGTCCTGATCGGGATCGCCCGCGCAGGGTGCCAGCTCGGCCACCGCCACCCCGAAGTCCGCCGATGCCGAGCCCGTGGCCTCGAGCAGGCGGCGAAACTGCAGGCCCGACAGGCGTATAAGTGTGCCGTCGCCGCCACTTTCCAGCAGCAGGTCCTCGCGGCCCAGCAGTCGCCGGTCGACGATAACGGGCATCTCCAATGCCGCGGGTACGGCGGCCAGTGCGCTCAGGCCGCGTGCCGTGCAGAGGCGGTCCAGCGCATCGTCCGGCGCCGCCATGAAGTCGCGTCCGGTGAAGCGGTTCAGCGAGGCGAGGTCCAGCAGGCAATCCGCGCCGATCAGCGCCTGGAGTTGGCCAAAACCGTCCTGCAGGACAATCGTGCGGACCGAGCCCCCGCGCAGTGCGTCGGGGACCGAGGCGGTTTCCACCGGTTGCCAGGCGGCCCCACTGGTGTCCAGCAGTTCCTGGATCGTAGACGGCAATGGCATGTGGGGGATTCCTGGCCGGCCCACAGCGGGTCGGTCCAGCAAGTGTAGACGAGCCCCAGCGGACTGCCGGCTCAGGCCTCGGCGTAGCGTTCGCGGCCCGCCATCCAGCGCGCCAGCAGGGGCTCGACCTGTCCCGGGCACTCCCGCAGGAGTCGTTCGGCGGCGGTGCGCACCAGCGGTAGCAGGTCGGCGTCACGGCTGAGGTCGGCAAAGCGCATTTCCAGCGTGCCGGTCTGGCGGGTGCCGAGCAGTTCTCCCGGCCCGCGCAGCCGCAGGTCGATCTCGGCCAGTTTGAAGCCGTCGGTGGTGTCGCGCATGGCATGCAGTCGCTCGCGGCCGGTGGCGGAGAGCGGCGTCTGGTACATCAGCACGCAATGGCTCGCGGTTGCCCCCCGGCCCACCCGCCCGCGCAACTGGTGCAGCTGCGCCAAGCCAAGGCGCTCGGCGTTTTCGATGATCATCAGGCTCGCCCGCGGCACATCGACCCCGACCTCGATCACCGTGGTGGCCACGAGCAGGTCGATCTCGCCTGCCTTGAAGCTGGCCATCAGTGCCGAGCGCTCACGCCCCGGCTGGCGCCCGTGAACGAGCGCGATGCGCAGTTCTGGCAGTGCGGCGGTGAGTTCCTCGGCGATGGCCTCTGCGGCCTGCGCCTCGAGCACCTCGGATTCCTCGATCAGGGTGCAGACCCAGTAGGCCTGCCGCCCGTCGGCACAGGCGTGGCGGACGCGCTCAACCACCTCATACCGGCGTGAATTGTTGATGACCACGGTGCCCACCGGCGTTCTGCCGGGCGGCAGCTCGTCGATCACCGAGTAGTCGAGATCGGCGTAGGCGGTCATCGCCAGCGTGCGGGGGATCGGTGTGGCCGTCATGATGAGCTGATGCGGTGCCAGCCCGCCGCTGGTGCCTTTCTCGCGCAGTTGCAGCCGCTGGTGCACGCCAAAGCGGTGCTGCTCGTCGATGACCACCAGCCCCAGCCGGGCGAAGCGAACCTCTTCCTGGAACAGCGCGTGGGTGCCGATCGCGAGCATTGCCTCGCCGCTGTCGAGTGCGGCAAGCGCGGTGCGTCGCGCCACGGCGCCCTGGCGCCCGGAGAGCGCCACGGTGCGTATGCCAAGCGGCTCCATCCACGCCTCGAAGTTGCGCAGGTGTTGCTCGGCGAGCAACTCGGTGGGCGCCATGACCGCGACCTGCCAACCGCCGCTGATCGCCTGCAGGCAGGCCAACGCGGCTACCAATGTCTTGCCACAGCCGACATCTCCCTGCACCAGCCGGAGCATCGGCACGCCCGCATCCAGATCGCGCGCGATCTCGGCCGCCACCCGAAGCTGTGCCCCGGTGAGCGCGAATGGCAGCGCCGCGAGAAAGCGCTGTTGCAGCGCGGCGTCTCCCGTCAATCGTGCCGCGCCCTGTCGACGGGCGCGCTCGCGCAGGCGCAGCAGGCTCAGGTGATGCGCCAGCAGTTCCTCCGCGGCCAGCCGCTGCTGGTAGGGATGTTCGCCGGCGAGCAATTGTTCGGTGGGCGCGTCGGGGGGCGGGCGGTGCAGGAAACGCAGTGCCTCGGCGAGCGGGACATCGCCCGGCAGCAACCCCGGCGGTACCAGTTCCCGCAGCGCGCCGCGCTCTAACAGCAGCAGCGCCTGCTCGCTCAGCTTGCGCCAACTCGCCTGGTGCAGTCCCTCGGTGGTGGGATAGACCGGGGTAAGCGCTTCTTCATCGACGGCGGGGGCCAGTTCGTCGATCAGGCGGAACTCGGGGTGGAACATCTCGACGCCGTTGCGCCCGCGTCGAGCCTCGCCATAGCAGCGTAGCCGTCCGGCCTGTTCGAGTACCCGCTGTTGCGGGCCGCTGAAATGAAAGAACCGCAGCGTGAGGATGCCGCTCACGTCCGAGATGGTGCAGGAGAGGCTGCGCCGGCGACCGAACTCCTGGCGCACGCCCAGCACCTTGCCCTCGACGACCACTTCCATGCCGGGTGCAAGCTCCCGGATGGGCGTTACCCGAGTGCGGTCCTGATACCGCAGCGGCAGGTGGAACAGGAGATCCGCGACGCTGTTGATGTGAATAGCAGCCAACTGCTGCGCGAGCTTCGGGCCCACGCCCCGCAGCGCCGTGACCGGTGTCTGCTCCAGCGCTTCGCGCGGGGTCGATACTGGCTGGATCACGCTGCTGGCCGTCCCGGGTACGCTGCGGCGATCATAGCCCATCGAGAACCGGAGGCTTGGCCGTGGGTGCACTCAGGGTGTTGATTGCTGGATGTGGGGATCTCGGCGTTGCGCTGGGTCTTGCGCTGT
Organism: Klebsiella pneumoniae; assembly: GCA_945862145.1. Lineage (GTDB taxonomy): Bacteria > Pseudomonadota > Gammaproteobacteria > Pseudomonadales > UBA5518 > UBA5518. The sequence continues at coordinate 68,898 of CAMAXE010000016.1, read as the reverse complement.
GTCGCGCCGGCTGGGAGGTGCACGGCCTGCGCCGTAACGCCGCGCTCCTGCCCGAGAGCTTCCACCGCATTGCCGCAGATCTCGGCGAGCCCGAATCGCTCGCTGTTCTGGGCGGCATCGCGTTCGATCATCTGGTGCTCACCGGCGCGCCGGGAGGATTTGAAGAGGCGAATTATCGCCGCGTCTACGTCGACGGCGTGCGCAATCTTTTGACGGCTGTCGTTGGTGAGCCCGGCGTGCTGATGGTGGGCAGCACCGGTGTCTATCACCAGGAGGATGGCAGCTGTGTCGACGAGGATTCTCCCACCGAACCGCGTGGCTTTTCGGGACGCGCACTGCTGGAGGGCGAGTCGATTATCCGGTCCATGGCCGGTGCGCGCGGGAGCGTGTTGCGACTGGGTGGCATCTACGGGCCTGGTCGCCTGCGATTGCTCTCTGACGTGCGCGCCGGGATCGGCTGTCCGGCTGCTCCTGTGCGCTATACCAACCGCATTCATCGTGACGATGCCGCAGCAATCCTGCAGTTCCTGCTGGAACGTCAGGCCGCGGCCGTACCGCTCGCGCCGTGTTATGTCGGCGTGGATTGCGAGCCTGCGCCGATGTGGGAAGTGCGTCACTGGATTGCGGCTCGCATGGGTGTGGCGCTTGATGACACGCGTGGCAGCACCGATCAGCGTGGCGGCAACAAGCGGTGCAGCAACCGCAGGCTGCTCGCTGCCGGTTACCGCTTTCTCTACCCCGACTTCCGCGCTGGCTACAGTGCGCTGCTCGCGGGCGCTCAGTGAATCAGCTGCGTACCACCATGATTGCTTCTACCTCGACGGCGGCACCCCGGGGCAGCGCTGCGACCTGTACCGTCGAGCGCGCCGGGTAGGGCGCGCTGAAGCCAGCCGCCATCACGGCGTTCACCGCGGCGAAGTCTGCGAGATCGGTCAGGAAGATCGTCAATTTCACGATCTGGTTGAGCTCGCCGCCCGCTGCCTGGCACACGGCACTCAGGTTGGCGAAGACCTGTCGGGTCTGCATCGAGATGTCGCCCTGGACCAGTTCCATCGTGGCCGGGTCCAGGGGGATCTGTCCGGAGAGATAGACCACGCCGTTTGCCTTCACGGCCTGCGAGTAGGGGCCGATCGCCTGCGGTGCGTCCGTGGTGTGTATGACTGCGCGGTTGCTCATGCGGATCTCCGGGTGTTGTCTGGCTGTGGTGGCGCGTGGGCCTAGTGACGTACGCGGCTCACCTTGAGGACGGATTTGATGGTGCGCATGCGCCGGATCACCCGGGCGAGCGCGATGCGGTCCGGGATTGCTACGATCAGCCTCACCTGGGAGAGCTGCGAGTCGCGCTCTTCCATGGTGATTTTCTCGATATTCACGTCCAGCCCGCTGATGCCGTTGGCGATGGCGGCGATCACGCCCTTGCGGTTTTCCAGTTCGACCAGGAGTTCACAGGCGAACTCGCCCTTGGTCTTATCTGCCCAACGCAGCGGCGTGCTCTTCTCGGGATCCTCGAGTATCTCGGCCATGTTGTTGCAGCTGGCCCGATGCACCACCACGCCGCGCCCTGCGCTGATATGCCCGGCGATGGCGTCGCCCGGAATGGGGTGACAGCATTTGGCATAGCTGAGGACTATTCCCTCCGTGCCGCGGATCACGAGGGGTGAAGGTTCCGGTGAGTTGGGGCCGGGCACACCCTCGCCGGCACCGAGGAGCCGCCGTGCCGTGAGGGCCGCAACCCGGTTGCCCAGGCCGATCTCCTCGTAAATGGCATCCAGCGATGCGCGAGGGGTCTCAGCCAGAAATTGCTGCAGGCGCCGCGGGTCGAGGGTCTTCAGGTCGCCGTCCAGCGCGGTCATGGCTTTCTCGAGCAGCCTGCGCCCGAGTTCGATCGACTCCGAGTGCTGCTGGCCCTTCAGGAAATGCCGGATATTGGCGCGCGCCTTGGCCGTGACCACGAAATTGAGCCAGGTCGGGTTGGGCCGCGCGCGCGGCGCGGTGACGATCTCGACGCTCTGGCCGCTTTGCAGCACCGTGCTGAGCGGCGCCAGATTGCGGTCGATGCGGCAGGCCACGCAGCCATTGCCGATGTCGGTGTGGACCGCGTAGGCGAAGTCCACCGCGGTGACGCCTGTCGGCAGCGCGAGGATCGCGCCCTTGGGTGTGAAAACGTAGACCTCGTCGGGGAAGAGGTCGATTTTCATGTTCTCGATGAATTCGAGCGAGTTGCCGGCGCGCTGCTGCATCTCGAGGAGTCCCTGCACCCACTGCCGTGCCCGGGAGTGCCCCGTCTTCGCGCCCTCGGTGGTACCCGTTTTGTACAGCCAGTGCGCGGCAATGCCGTTGTTGGCCATCTCCTCCATCTCGGCGGTGCGGATCTGGATCTCGATCGGCACGCCGTGCATCCCGAAGAGCACCGTGTGTAGCGACTGATAGCCGTTCGCCTTGGGTATGGCGATGTAATCCTTGAAATGGCCCGGCAGCGGCTTGTAGAGGTTGTGCACGGCGCCCAGTGTGCGATAGCAGCTGTCCACGCTGTCGACGACGATGCGGAAGGCAAAGACGTCCATGATCTCGGAGAAGCTTTTCCGCTTGCTGCGCATCTTCGAGTAAATGCTGTAGAGGTGCTTTTCCCGACCGACCACGTGGGCGGTAATATCCTCGGCGGTGAGGCAGGCCTCGATCTTGCGCTGGGCCTGCGAGACGATTTCCTTGCGGTTGCCGCGTGCCTTGCGCACCGCCGCCTGGATGCGTCGCGAGCGCATCGGGTGCAGCGCGGCAAAACCCAGGTCCTCGAATTCCGTACGGATGTTGTTCATGCCGAGTCGCTGCGCAATCGGGGCGTAGATCTCGAGTGTTTCGTGGGCGATGCGCCGGCGCTGCTCGGGCTTGAGCGCGTCGAGCGTGCGCATGTTGTGGAGCCGGTCGGCGAGCTTTACCAGGATCACGCGGATATCGCGCGCCATGGCGAGGGCCATTTTCTGGAAGTTTTCTGCTTGTGCCTCGGCGCGCGAGGAGCTCTCGAAGAGCGTGAGCTTGCTCACGCCATCGACCAACTCGGCCACGGCCGGGCCGAACTGCGCCGCGAGGGATTCCTTGGCGATACCGGTGTCTTCGATCACATCATGCAGCAGGGCTGCGATAAGGCTCTGGTGATCCATGCGCATGTCGGCGAGGATCCCGGCCACTGCCAGGGGATGCGTGACGTAGGGCTGCCCGGTGCGGCGCACCTGCCCGTCGTGTGCCTGTTCGGAGTAGTAGTAGGCCCGGCGGACCGCATCAACCTGCTCGGGCGCAAGGTAGCCCCGCAGTTTGTCAGTGAGGGCGCTTAGCTGTGCCATATGCGGTTACGGGAAAGACCGGGCGTTGCCGCCCCGGTGGGGATCAGAGGCTGATGGAATCCGCCTGCGCCTCGAGCAGCTCCTCGAGGGTGGCCTCGGCGGGCTCGTCGAAGAAGTCGGGGCCGATCAGTCCCTCGGCGATCTCGCGCAGCGCGATCACGGTGGGCTTGTCGGAGGTTTCCTGGACCAAGGGCTCCTTGCCGCCGGTGGCAAGCTGGCGGGCGCGACGCGATGCGACCAGCACCAGGTCGAAGCGGTTGTCGACCTTGCTCAGGCAGTCTTCGACGGTAATTCGTGCCATGTGTTCACCTGCAGTGAGAGAGTTGGCCAAAGCGCTCAGCCAACCGGGGGGAACGGAGCATAGCAGACGGGCTCAGGGGCCTGACAGCAGCTCTGTGAGCAATTCACGTAAACGACTGGACTGGGATTGGAGCCTGAGACGCTCGGCCTGCACGATGAGATGCAGTTCCGCGAGTGCGCGGTCGAAGTCGTCATTGACCACCAGGTAGTCGGCCTCGCCGTAGTGCGACATCTCCCCTACTGCCTGGCGCATGCGCTCCTGGATCACCTCTGCCCCGTCCTGGCGCCGCGATTCGAGGCGCAGCTGCAGGGCGGGCAGCGAGGGCGGCAGTATGAAAATCGAGATCGCCTCGCGCAGCCGTTCCCGCACCTGCCGGGCACCCTGCCAGTCAATTTCCAGAATCACGTCGGTGCCGGCCACCAGTGTCTCGAGCACCCAGCTCCGCGAGGTCCCGTAGAGATTGCCGAAGACAGTGGCGTGCTCGAGGAAGTCGCCGGCCTCCAGCATGGCGGCAAAGTGGTCGTGGTCGGTGAAGTGGTAGTTGATGCCGTCGGACTCGGCCGGTCGCATCGGGCGGGTGGTATGGGATACCGAGACCCGTACGCCGGCATCGGTTGCGGCCAGCGCGGAGACAAGGCTGGTCTTGCCGGCTCCTGAAGGTGCAGAGACGATGTAGAGACGGCCTCTGGCAGGACTCATTCGATGTTCTGCACCTGTTCGCGCATCTGCTCGATCAGCACCTTCATGTCCACCGCCGACTGGGTGGTCTCGGCCGACACCGACTTCGAGGATAGCGTGTTTGCCTCGCGGTTGAACTCCTGCATCAGGAAGTCGAGTCGCCTGCCGCAGGCACCACCGGCCGCGAGGCTCCGGCGTGTCTCCGCCACATGCGCCATCAGGCGGTCGAGCTCTTCGGCGACATCGCTGCGCGCGGCCAGCAGGGCAATTTCCTGGGCGATACGTTCCGGGTCGGGCTGCGCCAGAAGCTCGGCGACGCGGGCGTTCAGGCGGTCGCGGTGTCCGGCAACAAGCTCCGGCAGGCGCTGGCCGATTGTCTGTACCAGTGTCTCTATCCCCGCGAGGCGCTGCTCCAGCAGGACCGCAAGCCGCGCGCCCTCGCGCTCGCGCATGCCGACCAGCTCACGGGCAGTGGCATCGACCAGCGCGAGCGTGGCGGCGGCAGTGGTGTCGGCATCGGGGGCGTCTTCGGTGAGCACGCCCGGCCATGCGAGCAGCTCAAGCGCGGTGGGTCGTGCCAGTCCGGCGGAGTCTGACTCGATACGAGCGCAGGCCTCGAGCACCTTGGCGAGCAGGTTGTGGTCGATGCGCAACGTGCTGGCGGCGCGATCGCCCGACTGCAATCGCAGCGAGCAGTCGACCTTGCCGCGCCCCAGCCGCTCACGCAGCAGTTCGCGGGCCGCGTGCTCGACGTGGCGCAGCGACTCCGGTAAACGCAACTGCAGTTCGAGGTAGCGATGGTTGACCGAGCGGATCTCGCAGCTCAGCGCCCCCCAGGGCTGCGCTGTTTCGGCGCGCGCAAAACCCGTCATGCTCTGAATGGGTGGCAAGGGCGATCTCCGGATGCGCCAGGGAATGGCAAACATTGTAGCCGTGCCGGCCGCGCGCGCACCACGCGTCAGGCGGCCTGTGTGCCGCTTCGCTGTGTATAATCTCCGGCCTCGCGACTTCCCCCTCCCGTTTACCGGAACCATGTGCATGGACAGACCCAGCGGCCGCCGCCCGGAACAGATTCGCCCGGTGCGAATTACCCGCCGATTCAGCCGCCATGCCGAGGGTTCGGTATTGGTGGAATTCGGCGATACCCGCGTTATCTGCACGGCGAGCATCGACCGCGGCGTCCCCCGTTTCCTGCGCGGTGAGGGCAGTGGCTGGCTCACGGCCGAATACGGAATGCTCCCCCGTGCCACGCACACGCGCTCCGATCGCGAGGCCACCAAGGGCAAGCAGGGTGGCCGTAGCGTGGAGATCCAGCGCCTGATCGGCAGGGCGTTGCGTTCTGCCGTCGACATGAAGAAGTTGGGCGAGAACACCGTGATCATCGACTGCGACGTGATCCAGGCCGATGGCGGCACACGAACCGCGGCAATCACCGGTGCCTGCGTGGCGCTGGTGGACGCGCTTGCCGAAGGTCGTCGCCGACGCCTGTTCGGCGATGATCCGCTACGCCACATGGTCGCGGCCGTTTCCGTGGGCATCTACCGTGATGCCCCGGTGCTTGATCTCGATTATGCCGAGGACTCGGCTGCCGAAACCGACATGAATGTCGTGATGACCGAGCACGGCGACTATATCGAGGTGCAGGGCACCGCAGAGGGCAAGCCCTTAGGCGCAGAGGATCTCGGAAGGATGCTGGAGCTTGCCCGCGTCGGTACCCAGAACCTCGTGCGGGTGCAGAAAATGGCGCTCGCCCAGGACTGAGCCTGCCTTCGGGATCGCACGCCTCAGAGGCGGGCGATTTCGATGTCGTAGTCTGCCGTGAGCGGGGCGTGGGACGAGAACTCCTGGCCCCTGAAAAGCGTGGCGTACTCGATGGTGCCACGTAGCCCTCCCGATACCACCTGATAGTCGACCCGCGAGGCATCCGCCCCGTCGCGCCCGGCGGGCCACCACGAGAACTCGTCCTGGTCGGTGTTCACTTCACGGAACGTATCGACATAACCGAGCTCGCCAAACAGCGTTCCGAGCCACTCGCGCTCGGCACCCAGCAAGCCCGGATCATCCTGCTCGGTGCTTGTGCGGCGCAAATCGCGCGCCAGATGCACCATGTTCCAGTTGCCGCACAGGATGTACTGACGGCGCTTCTTGCGCACCTTGTCGAGCTGCGAGCCGAGTTGCTCGAAAAACCTGGATTTACGGGCTAGTGAACCGGGATCCGTCAGGCTTGCCGCAGGCGCCAGGAGGCAGGCGACGCTGATGCTCTCGAAGTCGGCCTGGATGTACCGCCCCTCGCCGTCGGCCTCGCCGAGACCAAGGCCCGTCATGATGGCTTTGGGCAGTTTGCGGCAATAGATGGCAACGCCGTTGGTGGTGCCCTCTATCGAGTCGAAAAAATAGCTGAAGTAGCCCTCGGGGTTGTACTTTGTAGCCCTGAGCTTCGACTCGCTCAGGCGCAGATCCTGGACACATATAATGTCCGGGTCCTGGCGCAGGGCCCACTCGAAAAAGCCTTTCCCAACGGCTTCGCGGAGTCCGTCGGTGCAGAAACTGATCACGCGCATCAAAGTATCCGTGCTTGCGTACCTGTAATCATACATGAGCGCGTGCCGGCTGGATCCGCATTGGGACGCGAACGCGCTGCTATACTCGGTGGAAAAATAGCGGCTCGGTAGACATGTCCAGTCACGGTAGCGAGTTCATCCGCTTGGCGCTTTCCCATCACGCGTTGCGATTCGGCGAGTTCACGCTGAAATCAGGACGCCTCAGCCCCTACTTCTTCAACGCCGGCCACTTCAGCAGCGGCGCATCGCTTGCGACTCTGGGCCGCTGTTATGCCGCGGCCATCGCGCAAGCCGGCATTGAATACGACATGCTCTTCGGCCCTGCTTACAAGGGCATCCCGCTCGCGGTCACCACCGCCATTGCCATTGCCGAGGGGGGGCGCGACGTCCACTGCGCCTTCAACCGCAAGGAGGCAAAGGCCCATGGCGAGGGCGGCTCGCTGATCGGCGCCCCCCTGAAGGGAAGGGTCCTGATAGTCGATGACGTGATCACCGCCGGCACCGCGGTGCGTGAGGTCGTCGAGCTTATCCGCGGTGCCGGGGCCAGCGTTGCCGGCGTAGTCATAGGGCTCGACCGCGACGAGGTGGGACCGAATGGCCGGTCGGCAGTCGCCGAATTGGCCGCCGAACTCGAAGCACCCGTGACGAGCATCGCGCGCCTGGACGATATCGTCCGCTTTCTGGAGGCAGAATCCGCGTTCCGGGAGCACTTGCCACGGGTGCTTCTCTACCGGCAGCAGTGGGGCGCAACCCACGGGAGTATCGCGTGACCATGGAGCTGGGCGGAGGGGCCGTGAGATGAGAGCAACCGCAGTGATACTGGCATTGGGAGCAGCGATGTACCTGCAGGCACTGCCTGCGCTTGGCGAGGAAGTGTTTTTCCGTTACGAGAACAACGATGGCTTCACCGTCATCGACGACCAGGTCCCGCCCCAGTTAGCCCACAAGGGCTATCAGGTTCTCAACCAGGCAGGCAGGGTGATCGAGGTTGTTCCGCGTGCCCTCACCGATGCCGAGCGCAGACAGTCAAACAACAGCGTGATCCAGACGCAATTGCGCAAGGAAGAAGAGGCGCGGCAAGCCCGGTACGACGACATGCTGCTCGCCCGCTACAGCACAGTGGAAGACATCGATGCGGCGCGCAAGCGCCGGCTGAACGAGGTAAGGGTGCGGATAAACCTTTTGAAGGGGAACGTCGCCAATCTCAAGCAGCGGCTGGAAGCCGAGCAGGCGCAGGCTGCCGAGCTGGAGCGCTCGGGTCAGCAGGTACCAAAGGATCTTCCCGGGACGGTTGAGTCCCTGCGTGCCGAAATCGGCGTGCACGATAACCAGATCGAGCGCTTCAAGAACGAACTGAAGGCTATTGACATGCGATTTACCATGGATGTGGAGCGCTTCCACATCTTGCACCCCACGATACCGAGCCACTGACGCCTGCCTAATGCCCTTGGCGGAACACCGTGGCGGATAAAAGTAGCCAGTGCTCGGGCCAGTGTTCGGTAGGCGATCGCCGGAAATCGGAGCGCACGAATTGACCAATCCGCCCCTCCGCAACTGCAAGCAGCAGGTTGGCCACCAAGGCCGCCGGAATGGACGTGCGCAGCCCCTGACGGGGCTCGGCCTCGCGCAGCACCGTGCGTAATTCGGTCTCCAGCCGGTCGTAGAGTTGCTGCACGCGCGTGCGCAACCGTTCGTTCTCGCCGGCCAGGGCGTCACCCGTCAGCAGCCGGGTGATTCCGGGATTGCGCTCGCAGAAGCCCAGCAACAGCCCCAGTATCTGTTCGCACTGCGCGAGGGCGTCGGTCTCCTCGCGGCGGATCCGTGCAAGCCGCGAAAACAGCGTTTCCTCGATGAATTCGATAAGCACTTCGAACATCCGCGCCTTGCTGGGGAAATGGCGGTAGAGCGCAGCCTCCGACACGCCGATGCGCGCGGCCAGAGCCGCTGTTGTGATGCGGCCGCCCGGCGTTGCCTCGAGCATCAAGGCAAGGTGCCGCAGGATGTCATCGCGGCGCGAGGTCTTCTGGTTCATATGCAGCCCCTGGCGCGCAGTCAGTCGTGCGCGCGGCGACGGTTGCTGATCAGCGTGCCCACGCCCTCGTCAGTGAATACTTCGAGCAGGACTGCGTGCGGAACGGTTCCATCGATGATGTGGGAGCTGGTAACACCCCCGGCCACCGCCTCCAGCGCACAGCGGATCTTCGGCAGCATGCCGCCCGTGATCACGCCGTCCTCGATCAGCCGATTCACCCCGGCACTGTCGAGCCCCGTCAGCACCTGCCCGCCGCTGTCCATCAAGCCGGGGACATTGGTGAGCAGGATCAGTTTTTCTGCCTGCAGCACCTCGGCTATCTTACCGGCCACGAGGTCGGCATTGATGTTGTAGGACAGTCCTTCGCGATCGACCCCGATGGGGGCGATCACGGGGATGAAGTCGCTTTTCAGGAACATGTCCAGAACGGCACGGTTGATCCGCCGTACCTGCCCGACATGCCCGATGTCGATGATCTCCGGCTCGCTCATGCCCGGGCTGTGACGGGTAACGGACATCCGGGTGGCCTCGATCAGGTTGCCGTCCTTGCCGGTAACGCCGATCGCATTGCCGCCGTGACGGTTGATGTTGGCGACGATCTCCTTGTTCACGGTTGCGCCAAGCACCATCTCGACCACGTCCATGGTTTGCGTGTCAGTGACCCGCATGCCGTCGACAAAGCGCGATTCGATACCGAGCTTGCTAAGCAGTTGGCCGATCTGCGGCCCACCACCATGCACCACCACGGGGTTCATGCCCACCAGTTTCATCAGGACGACATCACGCGCGAAGCTCTCGCGCAGCTGGGGGTCGGCCATGGCATTGCCGCCGTATTTCACTACGATGGTCTTGCCGGTGAAGCGCTGGATGTAGGGCAGGGATTCGGTGAGAACCCGGGCAATATCGACAGCCGCAGCGCGATCGAGGGACATCGTTCCTTAACTCCGTCGGCAGTGTGTTGCGGCCCGGGTGGCCGCCGGTTCAGAAGGGCAGTTGCAACCCAGGTCCGAGGCGCAGGATTTCCTCCCGGAATATCCGCTGTATCCGGACCAAAGCAGCTGCGTTCTCGGCCTCGAACCGGCACGCGAGCGCCGGTGAGGTGTTGGAAGCCCGCACCAGCCCCCAGCCATCGGGAAACTCGGCCCGCACGCCGTCGATACGCGTGAGACGGGCGCCCTGCGGTTCCATCTTCTCGCTGATGCGGGACATCAGCTCGAACTTGCGCTTCTCCGCCACCGGGATGATCAGCTCGGCGGTCGACACCGACCGTGGCAGCTCTGCGAGCATCGCGTCCAGGCTGCGCCCCTCAGCGCTCATGATTTCGAGCAGGCGCGCTGCGGCATACAGCCCGTCGTCAAAGCCGAACCAGCGGTCGCGGAAACAAATGTGGCCGGTGAACTCACCGCCCAGCAGCGCACCGGACTCCTTCATTTTCTGCTTGATCCAGGAGTGACCGCTGCGCCACATGATGGGCCGGCCCCCATGGCTGGAAATCACAGTGGCGAGATCGCGGCTGCATTTGACGTCGAAGACGATGTCGGCGCCTGGCTGGTGCGCGAGCAGATCCTTGGCAAAGATCATCATCAGGCGGTCTGCGGCGATGATGCGCCCGCCCTTGGTAACAATACCCAGTCGGTCGCCGTCGCCGTCGAAGGCGATGCCCACATCGGCGCCGCTGGCGGCGACCTCGGCGGCGAGCTGCCGCAGATTGGCGGGTACCGAGGGGTCGGGGGCATGGTTGGGGAAACGGCCGTCCAGCTCGCAGAAAAGCGGCACCACCTCGCAGCCCAGCTCCTGAAACAGGTCCACAGCCACTACGGACGCGGCGCCGTTGGCGCAGTCGATGACAACCTTGAAGGGGCTCCCGACCAGGATGTCGTTGCAGACGGCGCGCGTGTAGTCGCTGTCGATCTGGGTTACCCGGTAGCTGCCCTGCCCCTCGACGAAGTCTTTCCCAGCGATGCGGGTGCGCAGCGCCGTGATGCGTTCGCCGCAGAGAGCCTCACCCCCGATCATGATCTTGAATCCGTTGTGTTCTCCGGGGTGGTGGCTGCCCGTCACCATGACGCCGGACAGCGTTTGCAGGTGATGGCAGGCAAAATAAAGCATCGGCGTTGCCACGATTCCGATGTCGATCACGTCGATGCCGCAGGCGAGCAGTCCGCGCACCAGTTGTTCGCGCAGTGCCGGGCTGCTCTCGCGGCCGTCGGCGCCCACCACGATCGATTGGAAACCCTGTTTGAGGGCCTCGGAGCCGATGGCACGGCCGATCATGTCGACCAGCGGCTTGCTGAATTGCTCGCTGTGTCCGCGTATGTCGTAGTCGCGGAAAATCTCCTCCGGAATGTGGAGCGCAGGCTCCTGCTCGAACGCCATCGCGTCAGCGACACTCGCGCCGGGCAATTCGACCACCTCGATGTCCAACGAATCGTCTGCCGGGGCGCTGGCCGCGGGCGGCTGGTTGCGCGACTTGCGCATGTAGCCCAAGAGTTCCTTGTGCCGCCGTTCGAAGCCTCCAATCACAGGCTCCAGATCGGTGAAATGAAGGTCGGGCCGTGGCAAGGTGTTAGCGCGGGGATTGAAGCCCATCTCCCGCAGACCCCGGGCATCCCGCTGCAGCTGGGCGCGCAGCTGCAGGGCAGCGAAATACAACAGCGCCAACAAGATGGCGGTCCCGAGGCAGATCGGCGCGAGCAAGGCCAGAGCGCTGATGGACGAGGCATCCAGAAAGGCCGAAGACGGCTTGAAGCCCACCCGCAACGCCGGCAAACCCGTCCGCGCCGTGTAGGTTTCGGTATCCGGCTCGGTGGCATCCGGTCCGGCGGTGACGATCGGCTGTCCGTCAGCGCCCCCGGCGGTAGACCACAACGAGTACTGGCCCTCGGGATTCTCGGGTAACAGGTATGTTCCCAGCAACTCGTCCAAGCGCAGACGCAGAAGGATCACGCCGCCACGATGCTGCGCATCCGGAGGGATTCTGAACGCCATCGCGAGCACCCAGCGCTGGTCGATCTGGAAGACCTCCGGGACGGCCGATGCGCCGTTGAACGCCTCGCCGGCCATGTGCGTCTCAAGATTGTTGCTGAGCGATGCAGTGCTGAAATCGGGCGCTGCTATGCCCAGATTGCCAAGCGTCAGCAGTTTCACGCTCTCGGCTGCCGGAAATTCGTCCGCGATCTGCTGCTGTGCCTCGCGGAGTACCTCGGTGGTGCCGGTGGCGACGGCTATGCGCAGGGCCGGCTCGCTCGCCAGGCGCTCGCCGTGGACCCGCGCGAGTCGTATATGCGTCGAGAGCGACGCGGCCGCCTGAGCCGCCACAGCCTCGGCTCGTTGCCGGATCGCGCGCGACTCCTGCGCCCAGGCAAACACCAGCACTGTGTTGGCCAGCAGCGCGGCCGCCACCACGATGGCAACGGCGAGCGCAAAAAACGTCCCCTTAGGGCTGTGGAGTTGCGTGGCGAGATTCATGTCGGGGCGACTCCCTCTGGATGCGCCTTTGACCGGCGAAGGCGCTCGCCTATCTCCTGCACCAGAACCCGCGCTATGGCGGTCTTGGTGCCGCGTGTCAGGCTGCTTTCGCTCTCCGCCGACAGCACGTGCACTTCGTTGTAGTCACTGTCGAAGCCGATGTCCGCACGCGAGACGTCGTTGGCTATGACCAGATCCAGCCCCTTGCGCTCGAGCTTGCTTCGCGCGTGCTGCAGGAGGTCGGTAGTTTCGGCCGCGAAACCCACCGTGAACGGGCGGGGGTCGCGTGCCGCCACGTCAGCGACAATGTCGGCATTGCGGACCAGATGCAAGTCGAGGTCGGCTTGGCGTTTCTTGATCTTCTGACGAGCGACTTCGTCAGGACGGTAATCGGCGACGGCGGCGCAGGCAATGAAGAGATCGCAACCCTCGACATGCTCCATCACGGCGGCATGCATCTCGGCCGCGCTCACCACATCGATACGCCTCACGCCGGCGGGAGTTGGCAACTGCACCGGGCCTGCTACCAGCGTGACCTCGGCGCCGGCTGCTGCCGCCGCCTCGGCCAAGGCAAAGCCCATCTTTCCCGAGCTGCTGTTGCTGATGTACCTCACCGGGTCGATGGCCTCCCGGGTGGGGCCTGCCGTGAGCATTACCCGCACGCCGTCGAGCACGCCCGTGGCGAAGGTCGCGGCGGCGGCGGCCAATAGCTCGGGCACCTCCAGCATGCGTCCCGGGCCCGTATCGCCACAGGCCTGCGAGCCGGTTGCAGGTCCCGCCATGCGCACGCCACGCGCCGTCAGGGTTGCACAGTTTGAGCGGGTTGCCGGATTGCTCCACATGGCCTGGTTCATGGCGGGGGCCAGCAGGACGGGCGCCTTGGTGGCCAGGCAAAGCGTGCTGAGGAGGTCATCGGCGATCCCGGCGGCCAGCCTTGCCATGAAATCGGCGCTCGCCGGGGCGATCAGGACGAGCTCGGCCCAGCGCGCGAGTTCGATATGTCCCATTGCCGCCTCGGCAGCCGTATCCAGCAGCTCCAGGTGCACGGGGTGACCGGACAGCGCCTGCAAGGTGAGCGGGGTGATGAATTCGCAGGCAGCAAGGGTCATGACCACCCGCACGGTTGCGCCCGCATCCCGCAGCCGTCGGACCAGTTCGGCCGATTTGTAGGCTGCTATGCCTCCGGTGATTCCCAAAAGTACCTGTCTATTGACGAGTTGTGGCATGCCCGGCCCGTATCCGCGATGTGTTCGTCAGGTCCCGGCGCGGCATTCAGCTCTACCCCCGGCCTTTCTAGTATAGTCATCCCTGCTCTGAGGGCGGGGCGCGGACAGGGAGGTTCGCATGAGTATCAGGGATTGGCCGCGGGCCGAGCGCCCGCGTGAGCGTCTTTTGGCGGCCGGTGCCTCCGGCCTTTCGGACGCCGAGCTCCTCGCCATCATGCTGCGTTCCGGGCTGCCCGGATCAAGCGCCGTGGACAAGGCAAGACAGCTTCTCGTTACATTCGGCGACCTGCGACGGTTGCTGGACGCAGACCGGCAGGCTTTCTGCGCGGTTCATGGAGTGGGGGACGCCTCCTGGGCCCAGCTGCAGGCCGCACTGGAGCTCTCGCGTCGTTACCTGTTGGGGCGGCTCACCCGTGGTCGGGTCTTGGGCTCGCCCACCGAGGTGCGGCAGTTCCTCCAGCTCAAGCTGCGCTGTCTGCCGCACGAGGTCTTTTCCTGCCTGTTTCTGGACAATCAGCATGCCGTGATTGGCTACGAGGAGTTGTTTCGCGGCACCATCGACGGCGCCAGCGTCTACCCACGCGAGGTGGTCAAACGCTGCCTTGCCATCAACGCCGCTGCGGTGATTTTTGCCCACAACCATCCATCAGGAGTCGCCGAGCCCTCGCAGGCCGACCAGCGTCTCACGCAGCGCCTGAAGGCGGCGCTCGCCACGGTCGATATCCGGGTCTTGGACCATTTCGTGGTGGGGGAGGCCGAGGCGCTCTCCTTCGCGGAGCGAGGCCTGTTATGAGCACGTGATGCCACCAAAAATACCAGCGCTGGCGCTTTGCTTGTCAGTGTGGCGAGGGCTCTGGTATAACGTTGCGCTCTTTTGGAGCCGTCCTTGTGTCGGTTCCGGCAACCACGAGGTTCTGCAACGATGTCCAAGGTATGTCAGGTCACGGGCAAGCGCCCGATAGTGGGAAACAACGTCTCCCACGCCAACAACAAGACCAAGCGGCGCTTCGAGCCGAACCTCCACCGGCACCGTTTTTACAGCGAAGCGGAAAAGCGCTTCGTGACCCTGCGCGTTTCCGCCAAGGGAATGCGTATCATCGACAAGCGCGGTGTGGATGGCGTCCTCGCCGAAATCCGCGCCCGCGGCGTACGCGCCTGAATTCGGCATAAACCAACAGGAGCGTGAGCCATGCGTGACAAAGTTAAGCTCGTATCCACCGCCGGTACCGGCCATTACTACACCACCGACAAGAACAAGCGGACCACGCCTGACAAGCTGGAGTTCAAGAAATTCGATCCGGTCGTGCGTAAGCATGTGATCTACAAGGAATCGAAGATCAAGTGAGTCGCCCGAGCGACACCTGGAAAACCCGGCCAAGGCCGGGTTTTTTGTGCCTGCCGTCCGTGATACCCGGCATGCCGGAGGGGAGCTTCCTTGCCCGAATTGCCTGAAGTCGAGACCACGCGCCTTGGCATACTCCCGTCTCTACGTGGCCGCCGGGTATCCGAAGTGAGGCTTCGCGAGCGCCGTTTGCGCTGGCCGGTTGAGCCCGCGCTCGGCGCGCTCCTCACGGGGGTTCGTCTCGACACCATCGACCGGCGCGCCAAGTACCTGCTGTTCCGCTTTGGCGATGACACACTTCTCGTGCACCTGGGGATGTCGGGTAGCCTGCGGCTCCTGCACCCGGCCGATCAGGCACCCCCGCCTCGCCCGCATGACCACATCGACCTCTTCTTCGAGGGGCAGTTCCTGCTCCGCTACCACGATCCGCGCCGCTTTGGCTGCATGCTCTGGATCGCGGGTGATGCACGCGAGCATCCGCTGCTCCGCTCGCTGGGACCCGAACCACTGCAGTCGGGTTTTGACGGCGCGCTGCTGTTCGACGCCTCGCGCCGCAGGCGTACCTCCGTGAAGCAGTTTTTGATGGACGGCGAGGTAGTGGTCGGGGTCGGCAACATCTATGCGAGTGAGGCTCTTTTCCGGGCTGGCATCGACCCGCGCCGTGCCGCCGGCCGCGTATCCCTCGCGCGCTATGGAGTCCTCGCCGCTGCCGTGCGCAGCGTGCTCGCGGAGTCTATTGCCACCGGGGGGACCACCCTGCGCGACTACGTGAATGGTAATGGCCACCCCGGCGAATTTGCATTGCGCCTGAACGTCTATGACCGGGAGGGCGAGGCTTGCACGCGTTGCGGATCTGCTGTCCGCCAGACGAGGCTCGGGCAGCGCAGCACGTACTTCTGTATTGTCTGTCAGCGCTGAGCGTTACCGGCGTCGGTGACAGCTGCGGCCGCCTTGAGCCGCGAGAGTTTTGCCAGCAGGGTCTCGCGGTCTTCCACCTGCGCGGGATCATCGGGAATGCAGTCTACCGGGCATACGGTGCGGCACTGCGGTGTGTCGAAGTGTCCGACGCACTCGGTGCAGCGGGACGGTTCGATCTGGTAGATCTCCTCGCCCTGGAAGATTGCGTCATTGGGGCAGGCCGGCTCGCACACGTCGCAGTTGATGCACTGCGCGGTGATCATAAGGGCCATGGCGGGCGGCTCCAGGTGTTCAGGGCGGCGGGAATTTGTCCACCAAAGCCAGTTTTACCTCGGGGTGCACGAAGTTCGCTACCTCGCCCTGCAGCGAAGCGATCTCGCGTACCAGCGATGACGAGATATAGGACAGATGATCCGAAGGCGTGAGGAACACGGTTTCGAACTCGGAATCCATGGCGCGGTTCATATTGGCCAACTGGAACTCGTACTCGAAATCCGAGACGGCGCGCAAGCCGCGCAGAACAGCGCAAGCCCCGCGCTCGCGAAGAAACTTCACCACCAGGATATCAAAGCCCACGATCTCGATATTGGGCACGTGCGACAGCGCCTTCTCGCACAGCGCGATCCGTTCCTCGCTGCTGAAGAGCGGATTTTTGCGGTCGCTTCGCGCTATCGCAACCACCACATGATCGAACAGGCGGCAGACGCGCTCCACCAGATTGACATGGCCGTTGGTGATTGGATCGAAGGTGCCCGGGTAAACGATGCTTCTCATGACAGTCTGGCGTCGTTGCCTGAGGGAGCCGCATGGTAGCCAAAAGGCCGACCACCCACAAACGCGATCAGCACTCTCTGGCCCGCAGCAGTCGGTAGGCTACCTGGCCTGCCCGCTTGTCACGGTACACAGACCAGCCCTCTGGCGTCTGCGGTGGCGCCTCGTTGCTGTCGGACTCCAGATATACGAGGGCGCCGGGCGAAAGTATCTCCGCGTTGCCGAGGACATCCAGGGCCTGTTCGAGCAGTCCGCTGTGGAAGGGCGGGTCGAGGAACACGATGTCGTACCGGCGTTTCACACCCCGGCGCAGCCACGCAATAGCCTCGCTGGTCGCGATCTCGATCTCGGTGGCCCCCAGACGCGAGGCGTTGGCACGCAGTACCGCCCCCACCGTGCCTGACTGCTCTACCAGCGTGACCGATGACGCTCCGCGGGACAGGGCCTCGAAACCCAACGCGCCGCTGCCGGCAAAGAGATCAAGACAATGGCTACCCGCGATCAGGGGCTGGAGCCAGTTGAAGAGAGTCTCGCGCACGCGGTCTGGCGTTGGGCGCAGGCCAGGCTCCTCGCTAAACTCTATATGTCGACCCCGCAACGCACCGCCAATCAGGCGCAGGCGACTGCGGGGAGCGCTCGAAGGGCGGCGCGTCGAGGCCATGACAGCCCTCTCAAGGTCGGTGAGGCAGGATACCGTATAATCGTGGGCCTCCCGGATGCCTGTGCCAGCCGATGAAATTTTTCAAGCAAGACGAGCCCGCGTCATTACCCCCCGCAGAGGCTACCGAGCCGCCAGACAGCCCCGTGCGCACGGGATTCCTCTCACGCCTGCGGGCCGGGCTGGGCAAGACCCGCAGCGCAATGTCCGAGGGACTTGCCAGCCTCTTTCTTGGCCGCAAAACACTCGATGACGACCTTTTCGAGGAGCTCGAAACCCGGCTCCTGCTGGCCGATGTCGGCATAAAAACCACCCGCGAGGTTCTCGATGCCCTGACCCGCCGTGTGAAGCACCGCGAGCTCGGCGATGCCGATGCCCTCTACCGTGCCTTGAAGGAAGAATTGCTTGCGGTGTTGGCACCCAGCACCCAGCCGCTCACGGTGCCTCGCAGCGGCAAACCTTTCGTGATCCTCCTGGTGGGCGTGAACGGCGCGGGAAAGACCACCACCATCGGCAAGCTCGCAAGGCGCATGCAGGGCGACGGGTTGTCCGTGATGCTTGCGGCGGGCGACACCTTCCGTGCCGCGGCGGTGGAGCAACTCCAGACCTGGGGGTTGCGCAACAATGTGCCGGTCATCGCGCAGCAAACCGGCTCTGACAGCGCCTCGGTGATTTTCGACGCGCTGCAGGCAGCGCAGGCCCGCGGGGTCGACGTACTGCTTGCCGATACCGCGGGCCGACTCCACGTCAAAGCCAACCTCATGGAAGAGCTGCGCAAAATCGTTCGCGTGATGCAGAAACTCGATGCCTCCGCCCCTCACGAGGTGCTGTTGGTGCTTGATGCCGCCACGGGGCAGAACGGTCTCGCGCAGGCGCGCAGTTTCCGCGAGTCTGTGGCCGTCACTGGCCTCGCCCTCACCAAGCTGGACGGTACCGCCAAGGGTGGGATCGTGTTTGCCGTTGCCCGCGAGCTCGGCCTGCCTATCCGCTATATCGGGATCGGTGAATCCCTCGAAGATCTTCGTCCCTTTGACGCCGCCGAGTTTGTAGAGGCGCTGTTCGGGGGGGCTACAGGTTGATGCTGTGAAATCTTCCTGCTGCGGAACTTCGCGAGCTTCAGCACTCTAAGACCGCGAGTGCTAGAATTCTCCCCGTCTTACGGAGGGCACAGGATGTCCAAGATGCTTCAGCCGATGCTTGCGTTGTCCCCGGGGGGCAACATCAACGCCTATGTACAGGCAGTCGGTGCGTTTCCGGTGCTCAGCCCGGAGCGCGAGCAGGAACTGGCCCACGCGCTCTACGATCAAGAAGATCTTCACTCTGCCCGTGAGTTAGTGCTCGCTCACCTGCGTTTCGTGGTTCACATCGCACGCTCCTATTCGGGATATGGACTGCCGCTCGCCGACCTCGTCCAGGAAGGTAATGTCGGCCTCATGAAGGCAGTTCGCCGCTTCGACCCCAACCGCGGGGTGCGACTGGTGTCTTTCGCCGTCCACTGGATCAAGGCCGAGATCCACGAGTACATCCTGCGCAACTGGCGCATCGTGAAAATCGCGACCACCAAGGCGCAACGCAAATTGTTCTTCAACCTGCGTAGCGCCAAGAAACACCTGGGCTGGCTGAACAACGAGGAGGCGCAGGCGCTGGCCCGTGACCTCGGAGTTGAGGTCGACGAGGTTCGCCGTATGGAGGGCCGCCTGGCGGCAGCCGACGTGGCCTTTGACGGCCATCCTGATGACGACGAGGAAACCGCGGCTTTTGCACCGGTGCACTACCTCGAGGACCGCCGCCTCGACCCAGCCACCCAGCTCGAGGATGCCGACTGGGAAGCGGACAGTCAGGAGCGCTTGAGCCATGCCTTGACGGCGCTCGATGAGCGCAGCCGGACGATCCTGCAGCGGCGATGGCTCGATGATGACAAAGCCACCCTGCACGAACTCGCTGCCGAATACAGCGTCTCGGCCGAACGGATCCGCCAGTTAGAGCAGGGCGCCCTGAAAAAGCTCAGATCCTCCATGCTGGCCTGATGTCGGCGCGGGCACTCCTGCTGGCGGGCGCGGCGCTGGCCCTGCTGGGTGTGGCCGCGGGAGCCTTCGCCGCCCACGCCTTGCAGGCCCGCCTCGAGCCGCGTGCCCTCGCGGCGTTCATGACGGCGGCGCAATACCAGATGTACCACGCTCTTGGCCTGCTCACGCTTGGCGGCCTGCAGAGTTCATCCGCCGCGAATCGCCATTTTGCCCGCGCAGGCGGCTGCTTTGTCGCCGGTACGCTGTTGTTCAGTGGCAGCCTCTACGTTCTCGCTCTCAGCGGGCTGCGGCAATTCGGGTTCATCACTCCGGTTGGCGGCTCGTTTTTCCTGGCGGGCTGGTGTCTTGTCATGATCGGTGCGTGGCGACATGGACGCTGACGCCCCAGCCCATCACATCCGCAGCTTCGTGCGCCGTGAGGGCCGTTTTACCGCGGCCCAGCGTCTGGCATTCGAGACGCTCTGGCACGCGCGCGGCCTCAATCCTGACGACGGCCTGCTCGACCTGCCTGCACTGTTTCCCGACCGTCGGCGCTTTGCGCTGGAGATCGGCTTTGGCATGGGGCTCAGCCTGGCCGAACTCGCTACCCGGGAGCCTGAAACGGGGTTTATTGGTATCGAGGTCCATCGACCGGGAGTGGGTAAGCTCCTGGCGCTCGCCGAGGAGGCGGGGCTGAATAACCTGCGTGTTTTTTGTGCCGATGCGGTGGATGTGCTCCTGCGCTGCATACCCGAGCAATCACTCGATCTGGTAATGCTGTTCTTTCCCGATCCGTGGCCGAAGAAGCGCCACCAGAAGCGGCGTCTGGTGCAGGCGCCGTTCGTCGCGGCCTTGCGTGGCAAACTCCGCAACGGAGGGGTCTTTCATCTCGCGACTGATTGGGAAGACTACGCCACCCAGATGCTCGAGGTGCTCGGCGCTGCGCCAGGCTGGCGCAATGCGGCTGGTGCGGCAGCGTTCGCGCCGCGCCCCGAGTCCAGGCCCATCACCCGCTTCGAAGCGCGCGGCCAGCGGCTTGGCCATGGCGTCTGGGACCTGCTGTTCTCTCGCGACGACAGCCTGCAGGCAGACTGAGGCTGGCTTCAGGCGAAAGCGGCGAGAACGCTGTCCAGGAAGCGGAAACCTGCAGCCGTGGTGCACAACTGATTTTCATCATCCACCAGCAAACCGCGCTGGCGCAGGGAAGCCGCGACTGCTCGCACGCTCTCAGCGGACACGCCCGTGCAGCTCTCGAAATCAGCGGTTGTCACCCCGTCGCACAGTCGTAGCCCGTTCATCAGGAACTCGAGCGGTAGTTCGTTGGCGGGCACCGCGATGATTGCGCGCCTCGCGGTAGCGACCGCGCCCAGATAGTCGCTCGGCACGCGGGTTCGGCGAGTGCGAATCACCCGTTCCTCGGCCGCTAAGGTGACCTTGCCGTGGGCGCCCGCGCCAATGGCCAGATAGTCCCCGAACCGCCAGTAGTTGAGATTGTGCCGGCATTGCTGCCCGTCCTGTGCGAACGCGGATACCTCGTACTGCCGGTAGCCTTGGGGCGCGAGCTGCGCCTCGCCGTGCTGTTGGATCTCCGCGAGTGCGTCGTCCTCGGGCAGGGTGGGCGGCCGCGAGTGGAACACCGTGTTTGCCTCAATCGTGAGCTGATACCAGGACAGATGCGGCACCGCATGGGCCATGGCAGCATCGAGGTCACGCGCCGCCGCGGCTGGATCCTGCCCCGGGAGTCCGTGCATCAGGTCGAGGTTGATGTTGCTGAAGCCCGCCGCGCGCGCAGCGGCCACCGCGGCATGTGCGGCGCGCGAGTCGTGAACCCGGCCGAGTGCCGCGAGGCTGGCATCGTCAAAACTCTGGACGCCGATCGACAAGCGGTTCACCCCCGCTTCACGGTACGCCCCGAAGCGCGCGGCCTCGGCGCTGCCGGGGTTGGCCTCAAGTGTTATCTCCGCATCGGCGAGCAGGGGCAGCCGCTCCCGCACCCCGTCCAGAAGCCGCCTTATCGCGCGCCCGGGAAACAGGCTTGGGGTTCCGCCGCCGATGAAAATCGTCTGGCAGCTGCGCCCCTGCGCCCACGGGAGGTCTCCCTCCAGATCCTCCAGCAGGGCATCTACATAGGCCTCGAACGGCGGCTCGCCGCTCGGCTGGTGAGAGTTGAAGTCGCAGTAGGGGCACTTTCGCTCGCACCACGGCAGGTGAACGTAGAGCGAGAGTGGCGGCAGCTTCAGCACCCGCCCTCCAGCGCCTGCAGCAATTTCGCAAGCGCCTGTCCGCGGTGGCTAAGCCGGTTTTTCAGCGCAGGCTGCAATTCGGCGGCGCTCAATCCGAGTGCGGGCACCAGAAACAGCGGGTCGTAGCCGAAGCCTTCCGCGCCGCGCGGCTCGCTCAGAATCTCTCCTTCCCAGCTGGCGCTGCAGACCAGCGGCAGCGGATCCTCGGGGTGGCGCAGCAGCACCAGCGCGCAGTGATAGCGGGCCGTGCGCGCCGCGGCTGGCACATCGGCCAGCAGCCTGAGGAGTTTGGCGTTGTTGGCGGCGTCATCGGCGTCCTCGCCCGCGAAGCGGGCGGAGTAGATGCCCGGCGCGCCACCGAGCGCATCGACCGCGAGTCCGGAATCGTCGGCGAGCGCAGGAAGACCTGTGCCATCACTTGCGTGCCGCGCTTTCAGAATCGCATTCTCGATGAAGGTTTTCCCGGTCTCCTCGGGAGGCTCGATGCCGAGCCCGGATTGGCTGCGCAGAATGATGCCGCTGCTCCCCAGGAGCCCCGCAAATTCTGCGAGCTTGCCGCGGTTGCCGGTGGCGACGACGATCTCAGGCATGCGCATGCTCAATCCACGAACAGCGTTTGATTGAACCGCAGGTCCAGTGTCGAGCTATCGCCTTCGGGGTGAATGCGCAGCTCCAGATAGTGGGTTTCCTCGTTGCGGAAAGGAAACTCCACCAGGTAATAGATCGCAGCTTCCTCGACGATCTCCTGAAACTGGAGCTCGCGCTTGTGGATCAGATCGCTGCGGGTGCCTTCCACCACCGCCTTGATCGGCACACTGCCACCCGTGGGCTCAGTGCGTCGCACCGCGATGTTAAGCAGCGCCCGGTCATTGGCCCGCACCAAGCCATAGGCACGTGCGATCTCCGGTCGCAGGAAATCGGTCGCAAACAGGCTGTAATAGACCTCATAACGGCCGTACTGCCGCATTTCGGCGTGTGCGTTCTGCCATTGGATCGAGAGCAGCAGTGCGGCCAGCGCCAGCAGGCGTTTCATCGCGTCACCCGGTAAATGGCGGTCATGCCAAAGAGGTTTGGCAGCAAGCGCGTGGCGAGTGACTCGGAGTCTCCCGCGTCGAGCACGACGCGGTCTGCGATGCGGATTTCCTTGCTGCGACACAGCGCTTCGAAGTCGAGGACCGTGCAGAAGTGTATGTTCGGTGTGTCATACCACGCGTACGGCAGGAAGCGTGACACTGGCATATGCCCGCCACCGCCCAGCTGCAGCCGGCAGCGCCAGTTGCCGAAATTGGGGAAGGTGATGACGCACTGGCGTCCGATCCGCAGCATTTCCTCGAGCACCATGTGCGGGAATCGCACCGCCTGCAGGGTCTGGGTCATGATCACGGTGTCGAAGCTGTGGTCGGGGAAATTCCCGAGTCCCCGGTCGAGATCCTGCTCAATCACGTTGACCCCCGCCTCCAGGCAGCGCGCGATGCCGCGCTGGTCGATCTCGAGGCCGTAGCCAAGGACGGCGCGCGATGCGGCGAGGTCGAGCAGGAGGCGCCCGTCACCGCAGCCCAGATCGAGTACCCG
Source organism: Klebsiella pneumoniae (assembly GCA_945862145.1). Classification (GTDB taxonomy): domain Bacteria; phylum Pseudomonadota; class Gammaproteobacteria; order Pseudomonadales; family UBA5518; genus UBA5518. The sequence goes on along the minus strand of CAMAXE010000016.1, from coordinate 45,787 downwards.
CGAGCCCTCGCGTATCCAGCCGCGAACGGTGTGCTCAAGCTGCATGGACGAGCTCCCGGTGTACACGCTTCAGGTACAACCCTAGCGCCTCGTGGTAACGCGCGACCGGAAGCAGGAAGGAATCGTGCCCCTCCGCGGCTTCGATTTCTGTGTAACTCACGTCGCGACCCGCGCTGATCAGCGCATCGACGATCTCCCGCGAGCGGGCCGGCGAGAACCGCCAGTCGCTCGAGAACGAAATCACCAGGAAGCGGGCCACAGCTTGGCGAAATGCCGCGGGAGCATCATCGCCGGACGCGCGCGCAAGGTCGAAATAATCCAGCGCGCGCGTCATCAGCAGATAGGTGTTGGCGTCGAAGTTGTCGGCGAACTGGTCGCCCTGATAGCGCAGATAGCTCTGCACCTGGAATTCGGCGTTGGACACCCCATCCTGCGTGAGCGAACCGCTGCGCAGCTCGCGGCCGAATTTGTCGCCCATCAGCTCGTCGGAGAGATAGGTCACATGGCCCACCATCCGCGCGATCGCCAGTCCGCGGCGCGGCGCGCTGCCGTGCTCGAGAAACCAGCCGTCGTGGAAGTCCGGATCGGCCGTGATCGCTTGCCGGGCTATCTCGTTGAAGGCGAGATTCTGGGCCGAGAGCTTGAGCGCCGCGGCGATCACCACGCAGTGCGCGATGCGCTCCGGCAGGTCGATAGCCCAGAGCATCGCCTGCATGCCGCCCAGGCTGCCGCCGATCACTGCCGCCCAGCGCCCGATGCCCAGCCGATCGGCCAGACGCGCCTGTGAGACCACCCAATCACGCGCCCCGATCACCGGAAATTCGGGCCCCCAAGGGCGGCCGGTTGCCGGGTTGATTGAGGCGGGTCCGGTACTGCCGGCGCAGCCGCCCAAGTTGTTCAGGCTGACCACGTGAAAGAGTCGTGTGTCGATCGGTTTGCCGGGTCCGATGCAGTGATCCCACCAGCCGGGCTTGCGGTCGCTGTCGCTGTGCAACCCGGCGGCGTGGTGCGTGCCGCTCAGCGCGTGGCAGATGAGAATGGCGTTGGAGCGGCTGGCGTTCAGTTCGCCGTAAGTCTCGTAGACGATATCGTAGGCCGGCAGCGACTGGCCGCTGCCAAGCGCCAGTGGCTGGTCGAAGTGCTCGACCTTGGGGGTCACGATGCCGACGCTGTCGGACTTCGGCTCGATAGACATCGGGGAGGGGTTCTCTGCAAGGGGAGGCAATCTAGCAACTGGGCAGCGCGCCGGTCACAGGCCGGGTACGATTCCCGGAGGCATGCCGAACTGCGCGGCCATGCCCGAGAGCAGCTTGCCCAGCACGTTGATCACAACGAAAACCAGTATGGGCGAGAGGTCCAGCCCGCCGATCGGTGGCACCAGGCGCCGGAATGGCCCCATTACTGGCTCGGTCAGCTGCTGCAGCAGCGCGAGCGCCGGGTGGTTGGTCTGTGGCGCGATCCAGCTGCAGATGATCAGGCCCAGGATCGCGAAGAAAAACAGATTGACTGCCAGTGAGAGCACACCGATCAGGCTCCAGACCAGGAGGATCAGCAGGTTCGCCGGGCGGTAACCCATCAGCGCCAGCGAGGCGATGATCGACGTTGTCTGCACCAGCAGCGCAAGCACCACCGAGGCGGTATCGAGCTTGCCGATGGCCGGTATCAAACGGCGCAGCGGCAGCAGCAGGGGGTTGGTCGCCCGCACAACGAACTGCGAGATGGGGTTGTAGAAGTCAGCCTGTGCCAGCTGCAGCATCAGCCTGATGAGCACGGCAAACAGGAACAGGCTGAGTGCAGTCTGGATCAGGTAATTGAAAATTTCGCTCAAAAGGTTCATGTCGCCTGCTCTCCTGTGGTTCTGTCAGCCCGAAGCGCCTTCATCTGCAAGCTCCCGCGAGCGATCGCAGGCTGCGGTCATCGCGGTCTCGACGATGCCGCGCAGGCCCGCCTGCTCGAAGGCCCGGATAGCCCGCTCGGTGGTTCCTCCCGGCGAGGTAACCCGCCGGCGCAGCTCGATGACATCGACATCACCCTCGAGCGCCATTCGTGCCGCCCCGAGCGCGGTCTGTCCCGCCAGCCGGGCCGCAAGTTCCGGGTCCAGACCGAGCATCTCGCCCGCGCGCCGCATCGCCTCGATGAGCAGGAACACGTAGGCCGGGCCGCTGCCCGACAGCGCGGTCACGGCGTGCAGCAGTTCCTCCCGATCCACCCACGCAGCATAGCCAACGCTCTCCAGCACCTCGTGGGCGACCCGGCGCTGTTCCGGGCGCACATGCGCGTTGGCAAACAGCACCGTGGCACCGCACTGCAGCATCGCCGGCGTGTTCGGCATGCAGCGCACGACAGCCGTGTCCTCCCCCAGCCATGTGGCGATCGAGGTGATGGCCGTGCCGGCTGCAATCGAGATCACCAGTGGTCTGTCGACGCCAACCGCCTCGCGGATGTCCAGGCAGGCGTTGCGCATCATCTGCGGCTTCACGGCCAGCACCACGATATCGGCACCGCTCACCGCAGCGGCGTTGTCGTTGAACGTTGCCACACCCAGGTGTGCAAGCCGCGCGAGCGAGGCCTCTTCGGGGTCGCTCACCCGGATGTTCGTCGCTCCCCAGCCGCGGGCGAGCAAGCCGCCTACCAGGCTGCCTGCCATGTTGCCGCCGCCCACGAAGGCGATGGAGGAAGCGTTCATAGGGTTGCTCCGGTTTGTGGCTCATGCGGCCCATGTGGCTCTCGTGGCAGGGCCTCCTGCGGAGCCTCGCGTGGCGGGCGCACCCCGAACAAAGCCGTCCCGATACGCACCATCGTGGCGCCCTCGGTGATCGCGGCCTCTATGTCGGCGCTCATGCCCATCGACAGCGTGTCGAGCTGCGGGTGTGCGATGCGTAGTTCCTCCAGCAGCCGGCGCAAACGCGCAAAGGGCTCGCGTTGTGCCAGCGGGTCGGGCGTAGCCGCCGGCAGCGCCATCAGACCACGCAGGCGCAAACGCGGCATCCCTGCAATGGCCGCCGCGAGGGCGGGGAGTTCGGCGGGTGTCGCCCCACCTTTGGTCTCCTCGCCGCTCAGGTTGACTTCGATACAGCAGTCGAGCGGGCCTTTGTCCTCGGGACGTTGATCGTTAAGTCGCTGGGCGATGCGCAGCCGGTCGATGGCATGCACCCAGTCGAAGGATGCGGCAATCACGGCCGTCTTATTGGCTTGCAAACGACCCACGAAATGCCACGTCACCGGGAGGTCCGCCAGCGCCGCGAGTTTGGGCAAGGCCTCCTGCACATAGTTCTCGCCGACGTGGCGCAAGCCTGCGGCCACCGCTTCACGGATTCGCTCGGCGGTCTGGGTTTTCGACACGCCGACCAACGTCACCGCATCCGCCACGCGCCCGCTTGCCCTCGCAAGGCGAGCGGTCTCGGCGAGCAACTGTTGCGTTCTGTCGGCGATGCTATCCATCAGGTGCCTGGTGCTGGGGGGGGCTGGATTCGGGTTGCCTGCCCCGCGCGCCTTTACCGCTGGGTGGCCTGCGCTATTATACGGATGGGCGCGGGCCCGTGCCCGTCCGCCACCGCCTTTGTGGTTCCGACACACTGTTTCCGGGAGATTCGAATGGACATCACCGAACTCCTGGCCTTCTCGGCGAAGCAACGCGCTTCTGACCTTCACCTCTCGGCGGGGCTGCCGCCGATGATTCGCGTCGACGGGGATATTCGCCGCATCAATCTCCCGCCTCTGGAGCACCGGCAGGTCCACGATCTCATCTACGAGATCATGAACGACAAGCAGCGACGCGACTATGAGGAGTTCCTCGAGACTGACTTCTCCTTCGAGGTGCCCGGGGTCGCGCGCTTCCGCGTCAACGCCTTCAACCAGAATCGCGGCTCCGGTGCGGTATTCCGTACCATCCCCGCCAAGGTGCTCACCATGGAGGAACTCGGCATGGGCCAGGTGTTCCGTGATATCTCCTCTGAGCCGCGTGGGCTGGTGGTGGTGACGGGCCCCACGGGTTCGGGCAAGAGCACCACGCTCGCCGCGATGGTCGATTTCATCAACGACAACAAGTATCACCACATCCTCACCATCGAGGACCCCATCGAATTCGTCCACGAATCCAAGAAATGCCTCGTGAACCAGCGCGAAGTGCACCGCGACACGCACGGCTTTGCCGAGGCCCTGCGCTCGGCCCTGCGGGAGGACCCCGACATCATCCTCGTGGGCGAGATGCGCGACCTCGAAACCATCCGCTTGGCCCTCACGGCTGCCGAGACCGGCCACCTGGTGTTCGGTACGCTGCACACCACCTCGGCGGCCAAGACCATCGACCGCATCGTCGACGTGTTCCCCGCGCAAGAGAAGTCGATGGTACGCTCCATGCTCTCGGAGTCGCTGATGGCGGTGGTCTCGCAGACGCTGCTGAAGAAAGTCGGGGGCGGTAGGCTGGCCGCGCACGAGATCATGCGCGGCACACCGGCCATCCGTAACCTGATTCGCGAGGACAAGGTTGCGCAGATGTACTCCGCGATCCAGACCGGCAGCAGCATCGGCATGCAGACCATAGACCAGTGTCTCGCCGACCTGGTTGCCAAGCGCCTGATCACCCGTGACGCGGCCCGCGAGAAGGCCAAGATGCCCGATAACTTCTGAGCCCGCAGGGGTCCCGCACAGACGGAGTTTTACGCATGGATACTGCAGCCCCGGCCAAGAAGGACATCGAAGTCCAGGACATGCTTCTCCGGATGGCCGAGAAGAAGGCCTCCGACCTTTTCGTCACGGCCGGGGTCGCGCCCTGCATCAAGGTGCACGGCAAGCTGCACCCGATTGACGACACCCCGCTCACCCCCGAGCGCACGCGCGAGCTGGTTCTCAGCATCATGAGCGAGAGCCAGCGCAAGGAGTACGTCCGCTCGCACGAGTGCAATTTCGCCATCAGTTCGCGCGGCATAGGCCGCTTTCGGGTCAGCGCCTTTTACCAGCGCAATCTCGCAGGCATGGTGCTGCGGCGCATCGAGACCAAGATTCCTACGGTCGAGGAACTCCAGCTCCCGCCCATCGTGAACGAGCTCGCGATGACCAAGCGCGGGTTGATCATCTTCGTGGGCGCAACCGGCACCGGAAAGTCGACCTCGCTCGCAGCCATGATCGGTCAGCGCAATCGCAACTCCTCCGGTCACATCATCACCATCGAGGATCCGATCGAGTTCGTCCATCAGCACCAGAAGTGCATCGTCACGCAGCGCGAGGTCGGCATCGACACCGAGAGCTTCGACATTGCCCTGAAGAACACGCTGCGTCAGGCTCCGGACGTGATCCTGATCGGGGAGATCCGCTCGCGCGACACCATGCAGCACGCGATCACCTTCGCCGAGACGGGTCACTTGTGCCTTGCCACGCTGCACGCCAACAACGCCAACCAGGCGCTGGATCGCATCCAGAATTTCTTCGCTGCCGATGCGCGCGACCAGCTCTGGATGGACCTCTCGCTGAACCTGAGGGCCTTGATCGCCCAGCAGCTGATTCCCACCGTTGACGGGCTGGCGCGGCGTGCCGCAATCGAGGTTCTGATCAACACCCCGCTGGTCTCGGACCTCATCCGCAAGGGCGAGGTGCACGCGCTCAAGGAGCTGATGGAGCGCTCTACCGCGCTCGGCATGCAGACCTTTGACCAGTCTCTCTACCAGCTCTACATGGACGGCATCATTTCCTACGAGCACGCGCTGGCGTATGCCGACTCGCAGAACAACCTGCGCCTGATGATCAAGATGGGGACGCACTCCGGTGGCATGGGGCGCGGCGCCTCGCTGTCCATCGAACACGAGAAGGACAAGGGTCAGCTCTACCCCAAGCGCTGATCTTCAGTTCGGCTGCGGATCCTTGCGCCCCAGCCAGCTCTCCAGCACCAGGCAGGCCGCCACGCTGTCGGTCGAGGCATTGGCCTGTGCATCGGCGATCAGTCCGCGGGCCTCGAAACTGCTCAGCCGCTCGTCCATCAGCGCGCAACGCAACCCGAAACGCCCCTCCAGCCGGCGCGCGAAGCGCTCGGCACGCGAGCTCATCTCGCTCGGGGTGCCGTCCATGTTGAGCGGCAACCCCACCAGCAGTTGCTCGGGCCCCCATTCCTTGATCAACCGCCTGATCGCCTCCCAGTCGGGATTGCCGTCGCGCGCGCCCAGTGGCGCAAGCGCGCTCGCAGTTCCGGTGATGCCATTACCCACGGCGACACCGATGCGCCGGAGCCCGAAATCGAAGGCAATGACTATCCCCGCCATCGTCGTTCAGGCGGTGCCGTGCACGCTGCTGAGTAGATCCAGGTTGATACCGAAGTGCAGCGCCGCGGCATGGGCGCGCCGCTCGACCGGCACAGCGAAAAGTATCGCGGGCAGTGCCGGCAGCGTGAGCCAGGCGTTCTCGGCAATCTCGCGCTCGAGTTGCCCCGGGCCCCAGCCTGCATAGCCCAGCGCGAGCAGCACATCCTGCGGGCCCTGGCCGCGCGCCATGGCCTCGAGGATGTCGCGCGAGGTGGTGAGGCTGATCTCCTCGCTCAGCGGCAGCGTGGAGTGCCACTGCCGCGCCGTGTTGCGGTGTAATACGAAGCCGCGATCGGTCTGCACGGGGCCGCCCGAGAGCACTCTGGACGGGTTGCCGCGCGTGAAATCCTCGATATCGAGCTGGTCGAAGATCTCGTCGTAACAGAGGTCCAGGGCCCGGTTGATGACCAGCCCCATCGCGCCCTCCTCCGAGTGCTCCCAGAGGTAGGTGATGCTGTGTGCGAAGTTGGGATCTTCCATGCCGGGCATGGCGATCAGAAATTGGTTGCGCAATGACTCTGGCATGGCTTCATTCTGCGACCCCGCGCGCCGACCGTGCAAGCGTGACTCACTCGCCTGCGCGGAGCCGGTTGGCCCGGAACTGCCAGGTGCGGATGATCTCGATCAGGTCGTGGCGTTTGCGCAACTCCGGGGGGAAGGGGGCAAAGGGCGCCGACAGACGCACGATACGAATGGCCGCGCTATCGAGCACCGGGTAGCCCGATGACTGCAACACCCTGATGTCTGCCACGCCGCCGTTCGCCCGCACGGCAACCAGCAGGCGCAGATCGCCATAGATACGCCGGCTCCGCGCCTCGGGCGGGTAGTTGCGGTTGCCGACTGACTCGATGCGCTCGGTCCAGGCAAGCAGATAGGCCGCGTCCTCGGTGGCCCGCGTGGACGCCGAGGTCATCCGCTGCACGCGCGGACGGCGCGCATAGGCGCGTGCCTGCTCGTCCAGTCTGGCCATCAGCGAGGCGATTTCGGTCGTGGTGGTGGGTTCCGTGCGGGCACTCCCGCTCGCCGGAGTCGCGGCAGGCTGCGACTGCTCCCGCCCGAGCTCCAGTGTCCGGGACGAGTGGGTTGCCGTGACCGCTGCATCCGTTGCAGCCGGCTGCGGCGGGCTCGGCGTGGCTTCACGCGGAACCGGTTCTGCCGCCTGCGCCGGCCGCGATGGCGCGAGCACGGCGCGGGGCTCGATGCGTTCGGCGGCTTCACCGCTACCCCGCTGGTTGGCCGCGGCGAGAAAATCCGGGCGCTCATCCGGCGTGCTGCTGGGGAACGGCGCCAGCGTGATCTCGAGCGCCGCCGCCGGTGCCTCGCGCGCGGGCGAGGAAAAACCGATGCCCAGAATCACGCCCGCGTGCACTGCCAGCGCCACCAGCAAGCCGAAGCTAAGCCGGTCGGCCGTGGCCTCGCCCGCGTAGCGACCCGCCATGCCGCGTCTCAGCGCCCCAGGCGCGCGGCGATGCAGTCCATGAGCTGCCCGCCAATGTCGGTGCCGAAGGCCTTGTCGATCTCCCGGATGCAGGTCGGGCTGGTCACGTTGATTTCGGTCAGGTAATCGCCGATCACATCGAGCCCCACGAAGAGCAGACCGCGCTCGCGCAGCGCCGGACCAACCTGGGAGCATATCCAGCGGTCACGCTCGGTGAGCGGTCGCGCCTCGCCACTGCCGCCTGCCGCCAGATTGCCACGTGTCTCGCCCACCGCCGGGATACGCGCAAGGGCGTATGGCACCGGCTCGCCGTCGATCATCAAAATGCGCTTGTCGCCATTGGCGATCTCGGGGATGTAGCGTTGCGCCATGATGGTGGTCGTTCCGTGCCCGGTCAGCGTCTCGAGAATGACGCTCAGATTGGGGTCGCCCTCGCGCACGCGGAATACCAGTGTGCCTCCCATGGCATCCAGCGGTTTGAACACTACGTCCCGGTGCTCCTTCTGGAAGGCCCGCAGGCGCTCGGCGGAGCGGCTGACGAGCAGCGGCGGGCAGCACTGGGGGAACTGGGTGGCGAAGAGCTTCTCGTTGCAGTCGCGCAGCGAGTGCGGACGGTTAACCACCATCACGCCCTCATTTTCCGCGGCCTCCAGCACATGCGTTGAATACAGGTACTCGTTATCAAAGGGGGGATCCTTGCGCATCAGGATCACGTCGAGCCCGCCGAGTGGTTGGTCGGCTGCCGGGCCCAGTTCGTGGAACCGCGAGGCGTCACGGAAAACCCTGAGCGATTGCATCCTGGCGCGCGGTCCGTCGTGCAGGAACAGGTCTTCCTGCCGCATGTACCAGAGCTCCCAGCCACGGTCCTGCGCGGCCCACAGCATCGCCAGCGTGCTGTCTTTCTTGAAACTGATCGCATCGATGGGATCCATCACCACACCCAGACGGACACTCATCGATCAACCCCCGATTTTTGCAGACGACGCTGTATTTCCACGACGCAATGGTCTAATAATTGCGCTTGGAAACCATACCAGATGGACAGGTGTGGCGTCCGTACTGCAATCGCGCAGTGCATCCAGCCGCGGCCTGCCGGCCGCCGGCATCGCAGGGGAGGAGTCTCGGCATGGAACAGAGCCTGAACGGTCTCAAGGTCATGATCATCGACGACAGCAAGACCATCCGGCGCACCGCCGAGACGCTCCTGCAGAAGGAGGGCTGTGAGGTCATCACCGCCGAGGACGGCTTCGATGCGCTTGCCAAGATCGCCGACCACAAGCCCCAGATTATTTTTGTGGATGTGATGATGCCGCGGCTCGACGGCTACCAGACCTGCGCCCTGATCAAGAACAACAGCGAGTTCAAGTCCACGCCGGTGATCATGCTCTCCAGCAAGGATGGCCTTTTCGACAAGGCCAAGGGCCGCATCGTGGGCTCCGACCAGTACCTCACCAAACCCTTCAGCCGCAACGAACTGCTGGACGCCATACAACAGCACGTCAAGCCTGCGGCCTGACGGTCTCACGCGGGGTCACCGGCATGCCAAGTGTGGTTCTGATTGTCGACGACTCGCCAACCGAGACGTTCGCGCTGACCGAGATCCTCAAGCGTCACGGGTTTGAGGTCATTAACGCGCAGAATGCGGATCAGGGGCTCAGTCTGGCGCGCGACCGTCACCCGGATCTCGTATTGATGGACGTGGTGATGCCTGGCCTGAACGGATTTCAGGCTACCCGTCAGCTGGCGCGGGACCCTCATACCGCCTCGATTCCCGTGGTCATGGTCTCCACCAAGAGCCAGGAGACCGACCGCGTCTGGGCTCTGCGCCAGGGCGCGCGCGCCTACCTCACCAAGCCTGTCGACGAGCGCCTGCTCTTGCAGACGATACGTCAGGTTCTCGACGGCAAGCCGGACTGAGGCCCTCCCATGCCGCAGGAACTTGCCGGCGCCTTTCCCCTTCTGCTGCAGATGGCCGCCCGTGCCCAGAGCGGCAGTGAGGGCGCGCGGTCCCGGCTGCGAATCCAGCCGCACTGGACGGGCGTGGGGGTTTCGCTGCTCGGCCAGCAACTGGTCGCGCCCATGGGCGAGGTCACGGAAATCCTGATTCTGCCCCCGCTAACCCGCCTGCCGCGGGTGCAGCCGTGGATTCGCGGCGTAGCCAATGTGCGCGGCCGCCTGATGCCCGTGGTCTCTGTTACCGCCTGGCTTGGTCTGCCATCGCCGCCGCCCTGGCGGGGACAGCGCGCGGTGGTGGTGGAGGCCGGGGACATGTACTGCGGGTTGATCATCGACGAGGTTTACGGGCTCAAGCATTTTGCCGCGGATGCATACCGGGGCGAGGCCCCGCCGGTCCACGAGGGCCTGCAGCCCTTGCTGGAGGGCATCTACGGTTCGGCCGATGGCGAGTGGGTGGTATTCCGTCCTTCGCGACTTCTGGCCGATATACGATTCCTGGACGCGGCGCTTTGAAGGCGTGCCGGCGTGAACACGGCCTGTGTGCCGTTCGGGCAAAGAGGATGCATCAATGAAATTCGGCCAGAAGCGTCTCGGTGGCAGTCTGCCCGGCGGCAAAGCGGCGATGGTCTGGGGTGGGGTGCTCGGCATCGCCATTCTTGCCTTCGTCTGGAACCTGATCACCATCTTCCGGGATGCCGGCCATGACGCGGGCTATCAGCGGGTCGTCTCCAACCTGCGGGTGGTCGCGCAGCGAGCAGACGCCAGTGCCCGCGAGACCGTCGCCGGGCAGAAGGATGCTTTCCCCGTGTTAGACACGGCGCGACGGGACTTCAACACCGATATCGGTGTGCTGGCCAACGGACGCGATGACCTGCCTTCGCCGCGCGATCTGCTCGCCGACCAGCTGACGACCCTCGCCAGTGCCTGGGCCGAGGTAGACACCGCTGCCACCATCATCACGGAGCGCGAGCAGAGCATCGTCGTGCTCGCCGATGCCTCGGCATCCCTCGCCGCAGCCCTACCGGCGGTGCAGGAGCGCGCTGCGCGTATCGGCGAGTCGCTGAGTGCAGGCGGTGCGCCGGCGCGCGCTATCGTGCTGGCCGAGCGCCAGTCGTTCATCGCCGAGCGTATCGACCGCAACATCGAGCGCATGCTGCGCGGCAGCGGCGCCGGCGATGCCGCGCGACAGTTCGATGACGATGCCTCGAAATTCCTCGCCGCACTCGCAGAGCTGGGCGCGATGCCCGCGCTGAGCAGCGAGGCACGTGCCGCGCTGCGCGAGATCGATGCGCTGATGAGCCCCGTACTTGGCGGCCGCCAGCGCATTGCCGACGCCGCACCGGATCTCGAGCAGGCCCGTACCGCCTCCGAGACGATCTCCCGTGCTTCCCCCAAGGTCTCCGGTGCGATGAGCGGTGTCTCGGAACGCATCAACGCATTCGGCGGCCAACGCACGCTGAACACCGCATCCGCTCTCGTCCTCGGGGTGCTGATCGTGGTTGCCCTGGTGATGCTCGGCGTGCAGTTTTCGCTGAATGCCCGCCGTCGGCTGGAGCTGACAGCACAGACGAACGAGCGCAACCAGCAGGCGATCCTGCGCCTGCTGGACGAACTGGCAGGTCTTGCAGACGGTGACCTCACCACCACGGCCACCGTTACCGAGGATTTCACCGGCGCCATCGCCGACGCCATAAATTTCACCATCGATCAGCTCCGCGCGATCGTCTCTTCCATCAACAAAACCTCGCGCAACGTCTCCAATGCCGCCGAGGATACGCAGGCCACGGCGCTGCACCTGGCCGAGGCTGCCGAGCACCAGGCACAGGAGATCGTCGGAGCATCCTCCGCTATCAACGAGATGGCCATCACCATCGACCAGGTGTCATCCAACGCCGCCGAGTCCGCCTCGGTGGCCGACCGCTCGGTGGCGCTCGCCAAGACCGGCTCCCAGGTGGTGCAGAACACCATCGGCGGCATGGACACCATCCGCGAGCAGATCCAGGAGACATCCAAGCGTATCAAGCGCCTGGGCGAGAGCTCGCAGGAGATCGGCGACATCGTGTCGCTGATCAACGACATCTCCGACCAGACCAATATCCTCGCGCTGAACGCCGCGATCCAGGCCTCCATGGCGGGTGATGCGGGGCGCGGTTTTGCGGTGGTGGCCGATGAAGTGCAGCGTCTCGCCGAGCGTTCGGGTGCGGCGACCAAACAGATCGAAGCGCTGGTGAAGACCATTCAGTCCGACACCCGGGAGGCTGTGCTTTCCATGGAGCAGACCACCTCCGAAGTGGTGCGTGGTGCACGGCTCGCGGAGGATGCGGGCGTGGCACTCGAGGAGATCGAGTCGGTATCCAAGAACCTCGCCGCGCTCATCCAGAACATCTCCAACGCGGCGCGGCTGCAGGCTTCGTCCGCAGGCCATATTTCCAACACCATGCACATCATCCAGGAGATCACCTCGCAGACCTCCGCCGGCACCACCGCCACGGCCCAGTCGATCGGCAAGCTTGCCGGAATCACCAACGATCTCCGCAATTCGGTCGCCGGATTCAAGCTGCCCGAGGAAGCTCGCGGCGGTGGACGTTCGCGGTGAACCGGGCCCCGGCAGGAGCACGCTGAATGCAGCGCGATTTCGTGGCCCTGCAGTGGGTCACCGGCGAGATCGAGCAGACGTCCCGGCAACTGGGCGCCGAGCTGCTGGGTTTCGCCGATAATCTCTCCGATCCCACACGGTTGCGCCACGCGCTCACCCTGGCGCACCAGATTTGCGCCACGCTGCGGATGCTCGACATTCCCAGCGCCGAGCAGCTGGCGCGCGAGGCCGAGCTCACCGTGCAGGCCATGCTGCACGGCCACATCCAGCCCTCGGAAACCACCCTGCAGTTGCTGCTCGCCGCAGGGATGCAGCTGCCCGCCTATCTGCGCCGGGTTGCGCTGGAACAGCGCGAACTGCCCTGGGATGTCATCGAGGTCACCAACGATCTGCGCGCGACGCGCGGTGAAAGTCCGCTTGAGCCGCCGCAAAGCAGCCTGCCCGACCATATCCCGGAGCTCGATCAGGAAACCGGCGATGGCGTACTCGATGCAGCCGAAGATGACATCGAGCTCCTGCGCAAGGCACGTCAGCGGTTCCAGGGGGAGTTGCTCGGCGTGCTCCGCAAGGAGTCTTCCCGCGATCGGTTTCATGTGCTGCAGCGCGTGTTCGGCTCGCTGGCGCAACGGCTGCGGCCCGGCGGCCAGAGGTTGCTTTGGCAGGCGTCCGCGGCGCTCTGTGATGCCGTGCTACACGGTGATATGGAGTCTGACGAGCGCGTAATCGGCTGCTTGCGCCAGATCGACGAAGAGCTGCGTATGCTTGTTTCGCTGGGCCCACGCCTTTACACCCGCGTGCCTGCGCCTGCCCTCTACCGTGATCTTCTTGCAGTCATCGCCGAAAGCCTCCCGGCGTCTGCGGCCCTGGTCGAGTTCCAGCAGCGCTACAGGCTGCTGCCGGCACGCGCGCGCCAGTCCGGTGGCGTGCTCGAGGATCTTGGTGCCACGGGCGCGGCAGTCAGCGTGATCGCGTCGGATCTGGCGCGGGTGCTGGGTCAGTTGGAGAGCGCCGAGGGTGATGCCCTGTCCATCGGGCAGGTACTGCGTGAGGTCGAACCCGAGCTGCGGCGCATGGGTGCGCAGCTTGCCGGGATGGGCTATCGCGCGGAGATCGAAATCCTCGCGCCGCAGCTCGCACGCATCGCCGCCGGCATCCCCGCGGGCGATGAGCTCGACTGCCGCCTCACCGAGATCACCGTGGCCCTGCTGGAGGTTGATCAGCGTCTCGCCGCCCGCGTGATCGATGCCGGTGGTGAGGTGGGTGATGCCGAGTCGCATCGCCATCCGTTGGAGCGTGCGCGCGTCGCGCTCTACCGCGAGGTGCAGGCTGGCCTCGAGCAATCCAAGCAGGAGGTCGCGGATTTCGCCAACGCGGCTGACGATCCGCAGCTGCTCGCGATGCTGCCCCAGCGGCTGCACGCCATGAGCGGTGCGCTGCGGCTTGCGGAGCTCGCTGGCGCCTCGGGCATCTTGGGAAGTTGCCGCGACTACCTGCGTGACGTGCTTGCCGGTACGCGAGAGGCGCCCGATCACGACCTGATCGATGCCTTGGCCGATGCGCTGAGCAGCGTCGAGTACTTCATCGAACGGCTGGTGATCGATGGCCGGCCTGCCGATCTCATCCTGGTGCGTGCGCAGGCGGCCCTGCGGCGTGTGCTTCCGGATGTTCCCGTGGTGGTCTCGCCGCGTGGCGCCATCCGTGCCGAGACGCCTGCTGCCGTGGTGGCGCCTGCCGAGGTTGCGCCTGCCGAGGTTGCGCCCGAGATCGAGGCCCAGCCCGAACCCGAACCGGAGGGCGCTACGCTGGATCCGGAGATTATGGAGATCTTCGTTGAGGAAGCGACCGAGGTCCTGGAGACGATAGCCACGCATCTGCCGGTATGGCGTGCAGCACCGGTGCCGGGACCTGCGCTGACCGAACTGCGTCGCGCCTTCCACACACTGAAGGGCAGCGGGCGCATGGTCGGCGCGGCCGTGATCGGCGATCTGGCATGGTCGATCGAGAGCCTGCTGAACCGGGTGATGGAGCGGGGCGTCGAGCCGGTACCTGCCGTATTCGAGGCGATTGAGCGTGCGCGTTCGCTGATGCCAGAGCTGGTCGAGGCCTTCGCCACGCGAAGCCCGCCGGACCGCTTGACCGCCACGCGCGTCGGGACGGTGGCCACTGCCCTGGCGCGGGGCGAGGCGGCGGTTTGGGAAGAAAACCCAGCGGCCGCAGTGATCGCTTCCGTAGCCGCGATACCGGCACCGGAAGAACCCGCGGCGGCGGAGATTGGAGCCTTCGTAGCGGTCGAGCTGCAGCCTGAGCCCGTGGCACTCGAGCCGACGACACAGGAGTGGCCGCCGGAGCCTGATCTTGGAATCGAGCCGGAGCCTGACGAAGCCCTTGCCCCGGAAGTGGCGATCGAGGACTGGCTGCCGGAACTCGAGCCGCAGGAACTCGCCGCCGCTGGCATCGATGAGAGCGCAGTGCGCTTGCGCGCGATTTTCGCCGAGGAAGCCGCCGAGCACCTGTCGCCCATGGTCCGTTGGCTCGGCGCGAGCCCAGCGGCGCGCGTGGACGATCAGTTGCTTCGCAGCATCCACACCCTGCGTGGCGGTGCCCATGCTGCTGCCGTCACCGAGCTTGGCCAGCTTCTCGATCCGCTGGATCACCGCATCCGCGCGGCGAGCGCTGCGATGCAGCCTCTGGCCGGTGCCGAGAGGTCTCTCATCGAGCGGCTGTGCGCGCTCCTCGATGACTATATCGCCTGCGGCATGCTGCCGGATGAGGCCTTGTTAGCCCGCACGGTCGACCTGCGGGACGAGGCCGTCGCAGTCGCCGAAGCATCCGCCGAGACCACGCCGGATCCGGCCGCGCAGGCAGCCGCAGCCCGACTTGCCCGGTTCCTGGAGGAAGCCCTCGAGCGCTTGTTCCATGCCCGCACGCTGCTTGATGCGTGGGGGCGTGGTGACGATGCGCAGGGCAACCGGACCGCGCTTGCCGCCGAGCTGCGCACCATCCTGCAGCGTGCGGAACAGCTCGCCGTCACCGGTGTGCTGGCACTCGCAGCACCACTGCTTGCCGCTGTAGAGGCTGCCGACGCGTCGGAGCCTCCGCAATTTGCCTTGCTCGAGTCCGGGATAGAGGCGTTTCTTGATGCGCTCGACCGTCTCGCAGCCGGGCAGCAGCCCGAGATTTCGGCCGCGCTGCTCGAGGCTCTGGCAACCCTTGCCCTGCAACCGCATCCCGAGCCCCAGCCCGAGGCGGTCTCGACCGCGCTTTCCGCTGACGCGGAGTCCTTGCGGTCCCGCATCGAGCGCGAATTGCAGCAGACCGACTCCGAGGTGCTCGAGATATTCCTGCAGGAGGCCGAAGAACTCCTCGCCGCCATCGATCAAGGCATCGACGACTGGCGCCACGACCGTGGCAACCGGGCACCTTTCGAGGCCCTGCAGCGCGATCTGCACACGCTGAAGGGCGGCGCCCGCATGGTTGGCCTGCGCCATCTGGGCGAGCTCAGCCACAATTTCGAGACCTTCCTCGTCAATCAGGGGGTGCAGTTCGGCAGCTTTGACGACGCGTTCTTCCAGCGTGTCCACGCCTACCATGAGCAACTGCTCGAGGTAATGGATCTGGTGTGCGGCAGGCCGGCGCCCGCGCCGATCGTCATGCCCGCCGAGCGACCCGCCGTGCCGCAGGATATCGTGCCGGTTGCATTGCCCGAGCCTGAGCTGGAGCCAGAACCAGAACCAGAACTACAGCTCCAGCCAGAACTGCAGCCCGAGCCAGAACTGCAGCCCGAGCCAGAACTGCAGCCCGAGCCAGAACCGCAGCCCGAGCCAGAACTGCAGCCCGAGCCAGAACCGCAGCCCGAGCCAGAACTGCAGCCCGAGCCAGAACTACAGCTCCAGCCAGAACCGCAGCTCCAGCCAGAACCGCAGCCCGAGCCAGAACTGCAGCCCGAGCCAGAACTGCAGCCAGAGCTCGAACTACAGCCCGAAACGGCAGCTTCGTCAGAGCCAGTGCACACGCCCGAACCCGAGCGTGCGCCGGAAGCGCAGGCGGCCCTCCCTGCAGCAACCGTCGAGCCCGTACTTTCGCCGCGCGAACGCATCGTGCGTGACCTGAGCCGCGTCGATCTCGAGCTTCTCGGCATCTTCCTCGAAGAGGCAGAGGAGCTGATGGCCTCGATCGATACCGGCATCGACGGCTGGCGAGCGCAGCGCGGCAACCGCGCCCTGTTCGACAAATTACAGCGCGATCTGCATACCCTGAAGGGCGGCGCCCGCATGGCGGGCATTTCGGTGCTCGGTGATCTGGCGCACGAGTTCGAGTCGATGCTGCTTGCCGAGGGCGTCAATCCCGCGGGCCTCCCGGATGCCTTCTTCCTGCGTGTCGCCGACTTCCATGAGCAGCTCGCGCGCGTCATGGACATAATTCGTGGCCGCCCGGAGCCTGCAGAGCCGGCCCCCGCAGTCTCCGCGCCCACGACCGCCGAGCCGGTGCCCGCGCCGGCCGTGGCGACGCCGCCCCTGCAGATCCCCGGGACCGAGGCACCTGCTGCCGCCGCAGAACCGGAAATCACCGTCCTACGCCCCGCGCCCTCCACGCTGCCGTCGGCGCCGAGGCTGACGCCACAACCGGCCGCGGCGCCGGTGAAGCCGCGCGACGAGGTGGTGCGGGTGTCCTCGCAACTGCTGGAGGACCTGGTCAACCTGGCGGGCGAAACCAGCATCTCGCGCGGCCGCGTCGAGGAGCAGGTGAGCGAGCTCGGTCAGCTCTTCGACGATATGCAGTCGACCATCGAGCGCCTGCAGGGCCAGGTGCGACGGCTCGATATCGCCACCGAGGCGCAGATCCTGTTCCGGCGTGAGCGCGTCGAGACCACGGGTACGGAGGGTTTCGATCCGCTCGAGATGGACCGCTACTCGCAGCTCCAGCAGCTCTCGCGTTCGCTGGTCGAGAGTGCTTCCGACATCCTCGACATCAAGCGCACGCTCTCGGAGAAAACCCGCGATCTCGAGACGGTGCTGATCCAGCAGTCGCGCATCAACAGTCAGCTGCAGGAAGGGCTGATGCGCTCGCGCATGGTGCCTTTCTCGAGCATCCTGCCGCGCATCAAGCGCGTGGTGCGCCAGGTGGCTGCCGAGCTCGACAAGAACGTCGAACTCGATCTCGGCAAGATGGACGGCGAACTCGACCGCGGCATCCTGGAGCGCGTCGTCGCGCCACTGGAACACATGCTTCGCAACGCGGTGGACCACGGCATCGAGTCGCCTGAGAGACGCCTGGCTGCCGGCAAGCCTGCCTCCGGCCACATCCTGATCGAGATTGCTCGCGAGGGCGGCGATGTGCTGCTCTCGCTCTCTGACGATGGCGCGGGCGTCAATATCGACGCCGTGCGCCGGAAGGCCATCGAGCGCGGGCTGATGGCGCCTGAGGCCCAGCTGAGTGATCACGAGATCACGCAGTTCATCCTGCAGAGTGGTTTCAGCACCGCCGAGAAAATCACCCAGATATCCGGCCGCGGGGTGGGCATGGATGTGGTGAGCAGCGAGATCCGTCAGATGGGCGGCTCGCTCGAGATCCGCAGCGTCCCCGGAAAGGGCAGCCGCTTTCTTATCCGTCTCCCGTTCACCGTGTCGGTGAGTCGTGCACTCATGGTGAACGTGGGCACCGAAAGCTACGCACTCCCGCTGAACACCGTCGATGGCGTGGTGCGGATGCCCGCGCGTGACCTCGTGCGTTACAGCGGTCCGGATGCGGAGCTGCTCGCCTACGCCGGGCAGCAATATGCAGTGCGGCATCTGGGCGAACTCCTCTACCCGGGTGAGCAGGTGGACCTCGGCAACCTCGAGGAAAACGTCCCGGTCGTGCTCGTGCGAGGCGGCGGACAGATGCT
Organism: Klebsiella pneumoniae; assembly: GCA_945862145.1. Classification (GTDB taxonomy): domain Bacteria; phylum Pseudomonadota; class Gammaproteobacteria; order Pseudomonadales; family UBA5518; genus UBA5518. Next base: position 27,623 of record CAMAXE010000016.1, on the reverse strand, counting down.
CGCAGTGGAAGTCGATCACCTGGTTGGTGCGCGCGAAGTCGTGGTGAAGAGCCTTGGGCCGCAGTTCGGCGCGGTGCCGGGCTTGAGCGGCGCCACCGTGCTAGGTGACGGCAGCGTGGTGCTCATCCTCGATATCCCCGCGATGCTCCGCGCCGATGCCGCGCGCGCCCCGCTGCGCGGGGCCGATGTCACGCTGATGAACAAGGCGGCGCAGACCGAGCGAGTGCCGCTCGTCATGGTGGTCGATGATTCCGTGACCGTGCGTAAGGTCACGACGCGCTTCCTCGAGCGCGAAGGCATGCGGGTCATGATGGCCAAGGACGGTGCCGAGGCGATGGTGCTCCTCCAGGAGCAGATCCCCGATCTCATGCTGCTCGACATCGAGATGCCGCATATGGATGGCTTCGAGGTGCTGAGCAAGGTGCGACTGAGCGAGGCGCTGCGCCACTTGCCAGTGATCATGATCACCTCGCGTACGGGCGACAAACACCGCGAGCGTGCTCTGTCTCTGGGCGCCAATCTGTATCTCGGAAAGCCCTATCAGGAGAGCGTGCTGCTCGGACACATCAACGCGCTTCTCGGGCGTGCAACCGAACGCGTGGCGGACTAGGCGCATGGACAGTGAAAACACGGTGCTCGACCTGAGCGCGCTGCTGTTGCCGGTGACTGGCAGACTGCTCGTCGTGCCCACCTCCGTCGTCGCCGAGATCATCAAGCGCCGCGAACTCACGCCCCCCGATGGCGCACCCGACTGGCTGCTGGGCCATGTGAAATGGCACCACGAGGCGGTGCCGGTGTTGTCCTTCGAGGCGCTGAACGGCGAGCCTGTGGCGGAAGAGGAAACCGGCAGCCGTATCGTGATCATCGGCACCTTGGGCGACCAAGCGGAGCAGCGCCGCTATGCTTTGCTTACCCGAGGTGTGCCCAACCTGCTTCGCTTGACGCCCCCGGATATCCAGCAGCTCGACGACGTCGTGCCCGGACCTGCCGAGAGCATGAGGGTGCGGGTGCATGGTCAGGCTGCTGCGATTCCAGATCTCGACTACATCGAGAAGCGCCTGTTCGGCCTGCCGGAGACGGTAAAAGCGCCCCAAAAACACTGAGCGGCCAGCGGGCGCTGCCTCAGGTATCTCCCCACAGGTGCTGGAGTATCGAGAGCGCCGCTGCGGGTGCTGTCTCGGCCCGCAAGACGCGGGGTCCCAGCGACCAGGCCTTGAAACCCGCCGCCAGCGCTGCGGAGAACTCCGCATCGTCGAGTCCGCCCTCCGGACCCGTCAGCACACAGATCTCCCGTGGCGGGACAGCCGTGGCAGCAAGCCGCACGGCATCGCGGGTATGCAACACCAGGCCGGGGATGCCGGCGTTGGCGGCCAGCCAGGCGTCCAGACCGGAAGGCTCGTGCAACACCGGCAGACGAGGCCGCCCGCACTGCTCACAGGCGCTCACCAGTACTTGCCGCCAGTGCCGCATGCGCGATTCGCTGCGTTCGTCCGAGAGCCGTGCGTTGCAGCGCGACAGCACCAGTGGCGTGACCGAGGCGACACCGAGTTCGGTTGCCTTCTGCAAGGCCCAGTCCATGCGCTCGCCGCGCGACAGGCCGAGTCCGAGGTGGACTGCAAGCGATGATTCGGGAAGAGCCTCGAGTTCCTCACCGACGAGGATCCGGAGTTCCCGCTTGCCTGCGGCGGCTACGCTCGCCGCAAACTCCCGCCCGCTGCCGTCAAAGAGTTGCAGCGCATCGCCTGTCTGCAGGCGCAATACATTGCGCGCGTAGTGCGCGAGGGTGGCGGGCGCGACGAATTCCGCTCCCGCCACCAGGGGCACTTCGACGAAGACGCGGATGTCGCGCATCCGCCGATGCCTTGGGCCGCTACCCGAGCCTGCTCAGTAGCGGTACTGGTCGCTTTTGAACGGACCATCCACCGACACCTTGATGTAGTCCGCCTGATCGGCGCGCAGGCGCGTCAGCACGCCACCGAAGCCGGCCACCATATGCCGTGCCACTTCCTCGTCGAGGTGCTTGGGCAGCACTTCGATGCCCACAGCAGCCTCTTTGAGTTCGGGCAGCAGGTTGGCGAAGCGGCGACCGTAGAGGTAGATCTGCGCGAGCACCTGGTTGGCGAAGGAGCCGTCCATGATGCGCGAGGGGTGCCCGGTGGCATTGCCAAGGTTCACCAGACGGCCCTCGGAGAGCAGGATCAGGTGGTCGTTGGTGGTGCGGTCGCGGAAGATGCGGTGCACCTGCGGCTTCACTTCGTCCCATTCCCAGGTGCGGCGCATGAAGGCAGTGTCGATCTCGTCGTCGAAGTGGCCGATGTTGCACACCACGCAGCCGCTCTTCAGCGCCGCCAGCATGTGCCGGTCGCAAACATCCATGTTGCCAGTGGCGGTGACGATGAGATCCATGTGCGCCAGCAGTTCGCGGTCGATGCGCTCGGCGGTGCCGTCATTGATGCCGTCGATGTAGGGCGAGACCAGCTCGAAGCCGTCCATGCAGGCCTGCATGGCGCAGATGGGGTCGATTTCGGTTATCCGCACGATCATCCCTTCCTGACGCAGCGATTGCGCCGAACCCTTGCCCACGTCGCCGTAACCGATCACCAGCGCGCGCTTGCCGGACAGCAGGTGGTCGGTGCCACGTTTGATGGCGTCGTTCAGACTGTGACGGCAGCCGTACTTGTTGTCGTTTTTCGATTTGGTGACCGAGTCGTTCACGTTCACTGCCGGCACTTTGAGGGTGCCGTGCTTCAGCATTTCCTGCAGTCGCAGCACGCCGGTGGTGGTCTCCTCGGTAACGCCGTGCACAGCGTTGAGCAGTTCCGGAAAGCGCTCGTGCAGGATCTGTGTAAGATCGCCGCCGTCATCGAGAATCATATTCACAGGCCAGGGCTTGCCGTTTTTCAGGATGGTCTGTTCGATGCACCATGCGTACTCTTCCTCCGTCTCGCCCTTCCAGGCGTAGACGGCTGTCCCGCGCACGGCGATCGCCGCGGCTGCGTGATCCTGCGTCGAGAAAATATTGCACGAGGACCAGCGTACTTCGGCACCCAGCTCTTCCAGCGTCTCGATCAGCACGGCGGTCTGGATTGTCATGTGCAGGCAACCGAGGATCTTGGCACCTGCCAGCGGCTTGTCATCGCGGTGGCGCGAGCGGATTGCCATCAGTGCCGGCATCTCGCTCTCGGCGATCTGGATTTCTTTACGGCCCCACTCGGCCAGTGTGATATCGGCGACTTTGCAGTCGGTGAAAAGCGTGTCGATGCGTACTGCGGTAGTCATTTCAAGGTCTCCTGACGGTGTGAATGCATTAACGGGAATTCGTATTCAGGGTGTCGGCAGCCCGCACTGGTCCGCACCCTGCGTTTCTTTTTTCAGCCCGGCGAGCCGGAGCGTTTCATCTTTCCTGAGGTACGGCTTACAGCGCCTTTGCGAGGTCCGCCGCCCGATCCGTGCGCTCCCAGCTGAAACCCTCGCCCTCGCGCCCGAAGTGACCGTAGGAGGCCGTGGGGCGGTAGATCGGGCGCTTCAGGTCGAGCATCTCGATGATGCCGCGCGGGCGCAGGTCGAAGTGCTCACGGATCAGCGTGATCACTTCGTGGTCGGGCAGCTTGCCGGTACCGAAAGTGTTCACCGAAATCGAGGTCGGGTCTGCCACGCCGATGGCGTAGGACACCTGGATCTCGCAGCGCTCGGCGATCCCCGCTGCCACGATGTTCTTCGCCACATAACGCGCCGCGTACGCCGCCGAGCGATCCACCTTCGAGGGATCCTTGCCCGAGAAGGCGCCGCCACCGTGACGCGCCATGCCACCATAACTGTCGACGATGATCTTGCGCCCGGTCAGTCCGCAATCTCCCATGGGGCCACCGATCACGAAGCGTCCGGTGGGATTCACGTGGATCTTGGTGTCGGCGTGCAACCATTCCGCGGGGAGTACGTGGCGGATGATCATTTCGATCACGGCCTCGCGGATGGTCTCATTGGATACATCGTCGTCGTGCTGCGTCGAGAGCACCACGGCATCCACCGCCACCGGGCGGCCGTTCTCGTAGCGCAGTGTCACCTGGCTTTTGGCATCGGGGCGCAGCCACGGCAGCGTGCGGTCCTTGCGCAGCTGCGCCTGGCGCTCCACCAGACGGTGTGCGTAGGTGATCGGCGCTGGCATCAGCACGCTGGTCTCGTTGCTGGCATAGCCGAACATCAGGCCCTGATCGCCGGCGCCCTGTTCCTTGTCTTTCGCGGAATCGACACCTTGCGCGATGTCGCGCGACTGCTTGCCGATCGCGTTCAGCACGGCGCAGGAGCGGCCATCGAAACCGAGCGCGGAGCTGTCATAGCCGATGTCGACGATGACTTGCCGGATCAGGTCCTCGAGTTCGATATACGTGCTGGTGGTCACCTCGCCTGCGACTATCGCCATGCCGGTCTTGACCATCGTCTCCACGGCAACGCGCGCGTCGGGATCATCCTTGATGATCGCATCGAGTACGGCGTCCGAGATCTGGTCGGCCATCTTGTCGGGGTGACCCTCCGATACCGACTCGGAGGTGAAGATCGAATATTCGCTCATGGGAACACCTGTTCCTTGGGTTTTTGGAAGATGTGCAGCTGCACGCGGAAACCGTTGCGCAGTGCGAGATAGAGGCTGTGTTGCTCGATCAGCCCGGCGAGTGCGGCCCAGGCCGCGAGGTCGGTGGGGGCAAAGCCCAGCCAGAGGTCGCCGCAGGCCTCGCGCGCCCAGCCCTGGTCGTGCGCGCAGAGATCGGTGAGCAGAAGCGACCCCCCCGGCACCAGCGCCTCAGCCAGTTGCGCCAGGATCCCGGCCGGTGATGCGGTGTGGTGCAGCACCATGTTGCAGACCGCCAGATCGACGGAGCCTGCCAGTGCGCCCGCCGCGGCGCCGTCGCCCGCCAGCAGCTCCACATTGCCGAGACCGTGCGCCGCGCAGGTGCTGCGCGCCTGGGCGAGCATTTCGGGTGAATTGTCGATGCCGATCACGCGCGCGGCCTGCGCCGAGAGCAGCGGCAGGAGCCAGCCGTCGCCCGGGCCCAGCTCGAGTGCGATTGCCACGCGCGCGGGCTGTTGCGCCTGCAGCAGTTCGATCACCGCCCCCTGATACTGCGTGGGCGGAGCAATCAACTCCTGCTGCTCGCGGAATTTGGCTACGTTGGCGGCAAAGAATGCGCGGGAGCTATCGGCCCGTTCACGACGGATACCGGCGATGCCGAGCGCGGTGTCTTCGCGCAGGCTGATCGTATCAGCGGCCGCCATCAGCGCCTGCGCGGCGGGCTCCAGTGTCACCGCAGAGCTCCGATGGTAAAAAATTGAGGTACCTTCGCGTCGCCGCCCGACCAGGCCGGCATCGGCCAGCACCTTCAGGTGATGACTCAGCGCGGGCTGGCGAACGCCGAAAATCCGGCAGAGCTCCAGCACCCCGTAGGAGTCCTGCCGGAGAGCACCGAGGATCTCGAGGCGCAGCGGATCCGCAGCCGCCTTATAAAGGCGGGCCAGCGCATCGAAGGCCTCGGGGAGCCCGATTGGGGTTGCAGCAAGCGTCATTGGCCTACTCTAGCAGCGGTGTCGGGCTATATCAAAAACATTTGATATACATTTCAGCGAAGGATTACCGAAGCGTGGGCCTGCGGTTCCGCCCGCTGTCACTGCTCGGCCACAATAGGCCCGAACTGCAACCGTGCGCTCCGAGGCTAGCCCGTGCCCCGATCCTTTCCCACAGTGAGCCGCTGAGATGCGCGCCGCGATAAACGGCTACGGACGCATCGGACGCTGCCTGCTCCGTGCTGCCCACGAGCGCTCGCTCGGTGACCGGCTCGAGATCGTGGCCGTCAACGAGATCGCCAACCTCGAGACCATGGCCTACCTGAGCCGTTATGACTCCACGCACGGGCGCTTCCCGGGCCGGATCGAGAGCACCGAGGGCGAACTCCGTATCGACGGGCGAAGCCTGAGGGTGAGTCATCACTCCGCCCTCGAAGCGCTCGACTGGGGCACCGTTGGCGCGGATCTGATCTTCGAATGCACCGGAACCTTCAGTTCCCGTGCCCGGGCGCTTGAGCATCTGCACCGGGGGGCCAAGCGGGTGATCTTCTCCCAGCCCGCCGACGCCGACGTCGATGCCACCGTGGTCTTTGGCATCAACCATCACGGGTTGGGTGCCGGGCAGAGCGTGATCTCGGCGGCCTCCTGCACCACCAACTGCATCGTGCCCGTCATCGACGTGCTGGAGCGAGCTTTCGGTGTCGAGACCGGGGTCATCACCACCATCCACTCGGCCATGAACGACCAGCCGGTCCTGGACGCCTACCACAACACCGATCTGCGCAAGACCCGCGCGGCCCTGCAGTCGATCATCCCGGTGGATACCGGGCTTGCGGCGGGCATCGGTCGGGTGCTTCCCGCCCTTGCAGGCCGCTTCGAGGCGCAGGCCATGCGGGTGCCCACGCTCAATGTTTCCGCCATCGACCTCTCCGTGGTGCTGGGGGTAGATACCTCGGTGGCTGAGGTGAACGCGGTTCTCGAGGAAGCTGCCCGGGGCCCGCTAGCCGGGATTCTCGGCTACACCTCCGAGCCGCTCGCCTCCTGCGATTTCATCCACGATCCCCGCTCCGGTGTGGTCGATGCCTCACAGACACGGCTCGGCGGGCGGCGATTGCTGAAGGTGTTGACCTGGTTCGACAACGAGTGGGGCTACGCCAACCGGATGCTCGATGTCGCGCTATATTGGTCAGCTGCGGAGGCCCCCGCATAACGACAGGGACAACACAGGGAGAAGAAGCATGTCCGTGATCCTGATGACCGACCTCGAGCTTCGTGGCAGGCGGGTACTGATCCGCGAGGATCTCAATGTGCCCGTCAAGGACGGCCGGGTTACCAGCGATGCCCGGCTGACGGCGGCCCTCCCTACCCTGCGTCTCGCGCTCGAGCGTGGCGCTCGCCTGCTGGTGATGTCACACCTCGGCAGACCCAAGGCCGGTGCCTCCCAAGCCGACAACGCCGCGTTCACCCTTGCGCCGGTCGCGCAGCGATTGAGCGAGCTGCTGGGCCGCCCGGTGCCGCTGGTTTCGGACTGGCTGGATGGCGTCCAGCTAGCCGAGGGCGAGATCGCGTTGCTCGAGAACGTGCGTTTCATCAAGGGCGAAAAAGAGGATGACGAGGCGCTCTCGCGCCGCATGGCCGCCCTGTGCGACATCTATGTAATGGATGCCTTCGCCACGGCCCATCGCGCCGAGGCCTCCACGCACGGCGTGGCGCGTTTCGCGACCGTGGCCTGCGCCGGTCCGTTACTGGCGGCCGAACTGGACGCCCTTGGCCGCGCGCTCCAGCATCCGGCACGTCCGCTGCTGGCCATTGTGGGCGGCTCCAAGGTTTCGACCAAACTCTCGGTGCTGGAGCAGCTCTCCGGCAAGGTCGATCAGCTGATTCCGGGCGGCGGTATCGCCAACACCTTCCTCGCCGCTGCCGGGTTTCCCATTGGCAAGTCCCTCGCCGAAGCGGATCTTCTCGACACGGCCCGCGCACTCATGCAGAAAACAGCCATTGCGCTGCCCGTCGATGTCGTCGTTGCCGATCGCTTCGCCACGGACGCCGAGGCGCGCACCGTGGAGGTGGCTGACGTCGGGCCGGAGGACATGATTCTCGACATCGGTCCGCGTACTGCGGCGCGGTTCGCCGAGATCATCCGCGGCGCCGGCACCATCCTTTGGAATGGCCCCGTGGGGGTGTTCGAGATACCGCAGTTCGCGGAAGGTACCCGGGCCGTGGCGCAAGCGGTGGCCGACAGCGCGGGGTTTTCGCTCGCCGGTGGCGGCGACACCCTGGCGGCGCTGGAGACCTTTGGCGTGCAGGAACGGATTTCCTACGTGTCCACCGGCGGCGGTGCCTTCCTCGAGTATGTCGAGGGACGTGTACTGCCCGCCGTCGAGATCCTCGAGCAGCGAGCCCGGTCCGGCAAGGAGTAAGTGATGGCCAAGGTCGATGGAGTCGAACTCGCGCTCGATGTGCTGCAGCGCTTCCATCCGCTCACCCTCATCACCGAGGCGGAAATGGCGCGGGTGCTTAACGGCGCCTCGGTCATGCAGCTTGCCAAGGGCCAGTTCCTGTTCCGCAAGAACCCGCCTGCGGACGTGAGCTACCTGCTGCTCGAGGGCGAGGTCGAGGCCCGCGAATCCTTCGACAGCCGCAACATCATCGCCGCCGGGGGGAGTCAGGCCCGCTTCCCGCTCGAGGATCAGGCGCGCAGTGGCTCCTCGGTCCGCGCCACGGCCGACAGCACGGTGCTGGTGCTGAAACGCGAAGCCATGGATTCGCTCCTCGCGGTCGCCGGGGACGATGGCGCCTTCGACGTGGTGATGGTCCACAACGCCGAGGAGCGTCTCCTTGAGGCCCGTTTCGACGACGAGTACTCCCAAGACTGGATGGCGAGGCTGCTCGAGGCGCCGCTGATGTCGCATCTCTCGGCCACCAATATCCAACGCTGTTTCATCGAGCTTGAGCGCGTTTCCTTCAGTGCCGGCCGGGACGTGGTCAATGCAGGCACACGCGGCGAGCACTTCTACATCCTCGAGCAGGGCGAGGCCAAGGTGATCACCGAGGATCATGGCCCTTACAAGGGCCAGACCTTCGACCTCGTTCCGGGTGATTACTTCGGCGAGGAGGCCCTGGTGGCCGACACCCTGCGGAACGCGACCGTGCGGATGGTCACCGACGGCGTGCTGGGCCGCCTGACTCGCGCCCAGTTCGACGCCATCTTCAAGTCATCGCTGGTGCAGACGATCGATCTTGCAAAAGCGCGGACTTTTTTTTCCGGTGCGGGCATCGGCTACGAGATATTCGACGTGCGCTTTCCCGTGGAGTATCGCGTGGGCCATATCGAGGGCGCGATGAGCATGCCGGTGGTGGTGTTGCGCAAGCAGCTGCGCGAACTCGACCGCAACAAGAGCTATCTAGTCACACCCGAGGGAGGCAAGCGCAGCGACCTGGCGGTCTACCTGATGCGACAGGCCGGCTTGAACGCCTATCTGCTGAACGCCTGAGTCCCTCCCTGGATCGGACACGGGGAACGAGTCTGATTCAACATTTCCTCGATAGGCGTGCTGGCAAGCCCCCCGCGCTTCTCGGCCTACGTCGCCTCCAAGGCCGCGCTGGACGCCTTTTCGTTCAACCGAGAGGCAGACAGATGACGGCAGAGAGGTTGACCATGCGACAGATACGAGAAGTCTTGCGACTGAAGTAAGAGCTCGGTTGTGCCAACTGCCAGACCGCAGGCGCACGCGGTATCAGCCGGCCTGCGGTCAAGGCATACCTGCGACGCGCCGTTGGATAAATGGGGTCAGACCCCATTTATCCTCTGACCCCATTTTTGCGGTCAGTTGAGGTCCGCGTCCTTGAAGAACTTGGTGCCCTGGATCGTGGCCTGGAGGGCGATGCCCGATTCGGTCAGCTGATAGACCTTGATGCCGTCCATCAGCAGTTCACCGCCATAGGCCTTGCCCTGGGTGCTCGCCTTGGCGGCGGCGTCTGCGTTGCCCCCGAAGCTGATTCCTTGGTCGATGAAACGCTCCATGATGTGGCGCTGGCGGAAGATGTAGACCGCCCGGTAGTCCTTCACGCCCGCGCCGAACCCGCCGCCTATCGCGCCCATGCCCATGTAGGTATTGGCACCGCTCACGTTATCCACCACCACCCCGTAGCCCTGCCCCACGGACGCAAAGATCAGGTAGGCGTTCCAGTTCGAGAACACCGCGTAACCCGGTGCGTTCTTGATCTCCTCCTGTGCTTCCGGGTTGACGCGGTAAAGATCCGTGAGCACTTCCTTGCGCATGTTCTGGATGTTGCGGCGCTTGTCCTCGGTGGTCTGGCCGGCCGCGAGGCAGCCGCTGAGGACGATGGAGGCGACGAGCGTGAGGATGGTCAGGCGCATGGTGCAACTCCCTGCAGTGTCTCCTGAGTGTAGCCGTTGCGTGGTCCGCTGGAAAACGCGGCGCAGTGTTTCGATGACAGCCCCGGACCTGTCCATTAGACTTCGAGCGACCGCCACCCCGGCCGGAGCGCCTGAACGCAGTCTGTCTGCGAGCTCACAATACCCACGGAGACCCCTCGATGGCCCTGATCAGCATGCGCCAGCTTCTGGACCACGCCGCCGAGCACGGCTACGGCGTGCCCGCTTTCAACGTGAACAATCTCGAGCAGATGCGCGCCATCATGGAGGCCGCCGACGAGACGGCGAGTCCGGTGATCGTGCAGGCCTCGGCAGGCGCGCGCAAATACGCCGGCTCCAATTTCCTGCGTCACCTGATCCTCGCCGCCATTGAGGAATTCCCCCACATCCCCATCGTGATGCACCAGGACCATGGTGTCTCCCCGGGGATTTGCCAGCGCTCCATCCAGATGGGCTTCAGTTCCGTGATGATGGACGGCTCGCTCGGTGACGACGGTAAAACCCCCACCGACTACGACTACAACGTCCGCGTCACGCGCCAGGTGGTGGACATGGCGCACGCCTGCGGCGTGTCGGTGGAAGGCGAGCTCGGTTGCCTTGGCTCGCTGGAGAGCGGCCAGGCCGGCGAGGAAGACGGCATCGGCGCCGAAGGGACCCTGAGTCACGAGCAGATGCTCACCGATCCCGAGGAAGCCGCCCACTTCGTGAAAGCAACCGGTGTTGACGCACTAGCCATCGCCATTGGCACCAGTCACGGCGCCTACAAGTTCTCGCGCAAGCCCACCGGCGACATCCTCGCCATCGACCGCATCCGCCAGATCCACGCGCGCATCCCCAACACGCACCTGGTGATGCACGGCTCCTCCTCGGTGCCACAGGACTGGCTCGCCGTGATCAACGAGTTCGGCGGCAAGATTCCCGAGACCTACGGCGTTCCCGTGGAGGAAATCCAGGAAGGCATCCGCCATGGCGTTCGCAAGGTGAACATCGACACCGACCTGCGGCTTGCCTCGACGGGCGCAGTCCGCCGTTTCCTCGCTAAAAACCCCTCGGAGTTCGATCCCCGCAAGTACCTCAAGGAAACAATGAAGGCCATGAAGGAGCTCTGCCGCGATCGTTACGTGGCGTTCGGCTGCGAGGGCCAGGCCGATCGCATCCGCGTGCTCTCGCTCGAGGCCATGGCCGATCGCTACGCCAAGGGCGAGCTTGTTGCCGAGGTGAATTGAGGGCACGCAGATGGGCGGGCCGCGTTCGGAGCGCGGGCTCACCCCGGGCTTCGACCCGCAGGCGGTGCGCGATGGCCTGCGTGATCTCGAGTTCTCGAGTCTTGCGGTCCCCAGCAGCGCCGAGCAGGACTATCTCGCGTATTACGGCATCGACTTTGCCAACCGCATCCCCGGCGTGGTGCATCACTTCGGTCGCTTGCCGGCAGCGGGTTTCGATATCGCCTGCCACTTCTACCTGCCACCACGACCGCGCGGCACCTGCCTGCTGGTGCACGGATATTTCGATCATGCCGGCCTCTACGGCAAGCTGAGCGAATACTGTCTGCGGCAGGGATATGCGGTGCTCGCCTGGGATCTTCCCGGTCATGGGCTGTCTTCGGGTCTGCAGGCAAGCATCGAGAGCTTTGAGCACTATGTGGATGTGCTTGGCGCCGTCATCGCGCGCTATGGCCCGCAGTTGCCAGGACCGCTGTTTGGCATCGGGCAGAGCACCGGCGGCGCGATTCTGATGGCGTGGGCATTCCGGCAGCGCCGTCTCGGCCTTGCGTGCCCGTTCCAGCGCATGATGCTCCTGGCGCCGCTGGTGCGGCCCGCTGATTGGGCCAAGGTGCGTGCAATGCACACAGTGCTCAGCCCGTTTCGCCGTTCGATCACGCGACGTTTCATGCCGAACTCAGGTGATACGGATTTCCTGGCCTTTCTCCAGCGCGACCCCCTGCAGAGCACGCGCTTGCCGCTGCGCTGGGTGAGCGCCATGCGCCGCTGGCTCGATGCCTTCATGGCCGAGACGCCAAACGATTACGCCCCGCTGGTGATACAGGGCGATCAGGACGCCACGGTCGACTGGCGTTGGAATCTGCCGCGAATCCGCGAGACTTTCCCGGCTGCCGAGATCCGGATCCTGCCGGGGGCGCGCCATCATCTGGTGAACGAAAGCCCCGAACTTCGCGCGCAGGTCTTCGCCGCGCTGGGGCTGTCCCGCGACTGAGCAGGCAGCGGGGCCCCGAACTTTTCCCGGCGTACTGAATCCATCGCTGACGCAGTGGCGTCTCTAAAGACAGGAACTCATGTCCCGGGAGGACTTTCGATGAACAGGATCACGCAATTGCGCAACGCTGCCGCCGCCATTCTCATCACCTGCTGCTCTTCGCTGGCCATGGCCCAGGACCCGGCCGCAGACCCCGCGGCTCCCGCGGCCGATGCACCCGCCGCGCCGTCTTCTGCGGCTCCGGCCGAATCCCCGTCTGGCAAGAAGAGCTTCCGCTTGAACATCAATGCAGACGGTGGCAAGGACGGTGGCCCACAGGGTATCGAGATCAGCCTGGACGGCGACAAGGACCACGCCGAGATCCTGGCCCGGCTGATCGGTCGCCTCGAAACGGCGCTGGAGTCATTGCCCGAGGATGTGCGCAGCTCCGAGCAGGGCGATATCACCGGGTTGAAGGCAGCCCTCGAGGACCTGCGGCAGTTGCAGGGTCCGATCGAAGTACACCGCGAGCTGCGCGTCGAGGACGACAGCTTCCTCGAACAGCTGGCTCCCGTGGTGGCCCTGCTGGTGATCTTCGGCGGACCCGTTCTGATCGTCGCCATCGTGAGCTTCAATAACCGCCGCAAGCGCCAGATGGTCCACGAGACCATTGACCGCATCATCGCCCAGGGCAAGGACGTGCCGGTGGAACTGCTGGACGCACTCGACAAGGGCAGTAACGGTAAATCGGGGCTCGCCCGCGGCACGGTCAACGTGGCGATCGGGCTCGGCGTGGGCGGCATGTTCCTGGCGAACGCCGGCGTGGGTGCGGCCTCCATCGGTTTGATCCCGCTTGCCATCGGCCTCGCGCAGCTGCTGGTCTGGAAGCTCGAGAAAACGCGTCAGCAGGGCGCGTAATCGGGCGAGTCGGGGCCTGCGCCATGTTGCCCAGCGACGAGGAACTCGCCCGACGCGCGGCGGCCGGAGACAGCCGCCACGCGTTTGCGATGTTGGTCTTGCGCCACCAGTCGGATGTGCGCCGGACCTTGCGCCGCCTGACGCGCGGCAACCTCGCGCTGGCCGATGATCTCGCGCAGGAGTCCTTCGTCAAGGCATGGCGCTCGATCGGTGATTTCCGCGGCGACAGCAGCTTCCGCACCTGGATGTTCCGTATCGCCTATCGCAGTTTCCTGAGCGAGATCCGCCGCAGCGAACCCGATACCACCGAGATCGAGGACCACCACCCGTTGCACGAAGACGCCCACGAGGCACGCGAATTCATGGCCGATTTCGACGCCGCCATGCAGCATCTGAGCGCGGCCCAGCGCGATGCGATCCATTTCTCCCTGCAACGCGGCTTCTCGCACCCGGAGATCGCCGACATAATGGGCATCCCCGTGGGGACCGTTAAGACACACGTACTGCGCGGACGCCACCGGCTGCAAGAGCTGCTCGGCGAGTGGCAGGAGGGTTTCTCCCATGCATGAGCACGACTGGCTGCAACACGCGCTAGACGGCGCCGAAGAGCCATTGGCAGATGACGGTTTCACGGCCCGTGTGATGCAGGCCATGCCTGCGATTGCGCGCGGGCGACGGGAGAATCGTTTCGACTGGATTCTCTACGCCGCCGCCGCTGCATCCTCTGCGGTGGTGGCGGTGCACTTCCCGGTGCTGCCCTTCCTGCGCCTGGTGCAGGAGGCGGCACAGATCACCTGGATAGGCGCGGCCGTGATGCTTGGCTGCATGGCGGGTGCGCTGTTCGCCGAGCCCCTGCGCCGGATGCTCTGAGCGCGATCAGTTCGCCGGAAGCACCGACTGCGCCCCGCGGCGCTTGATCTCAGCCGTGCTGCGCACGCCGTGGTCGGCATATCATCGCTCCGCAACACGGAGACTCCAGCAGCATGACAGCCAGCCACGACCACGCCGGCGATCCGCGCAACGAACACATCCTGATCGACATCAACGGCACGCTTTACCCGCGCCATGAGGCCAAGGTCTCGGTCTTTGACTCGGGATTCATACTGGGCGACGGTGTCTGGGAGGGCCTGCGGGTAGAGGCTGGCGTGGTGTTGTTCCTGGAACGGCACCTTGAGCGGTTGTTCGAGGGCATGAAGACGCTCGGCTTCCTGCCCGACTTCAGGCCTGCAGATCTGAGCGCCCGCCTGTATGCCCTGCTGGCTGCCAACGCGATGGATGATGGGGTGCACATCCGGCTGATGGTGTCGCGGGGCCTCAAGTCCACGCCTTACCAGGATCCGCGCGTCACCATCACGCCGCCCACGGTGGTGATCATCCCCGAGTACAAGCTCCCCAAGCCCGAGACGCTCGCGCAGGGCGTGAGTCTCTACACCGTTTACACCCGGCGCGGTTACCCCGACGTGCAGGACCCGGTGCTGAACACCCACTCCAAGCTCAATTGCATCGTCGCCTGCATGCAGGCTGCGCGCGCCGGGGCAGACGAAGCCCTGATGCTCGATCCCCACGGCTTCGTGGCCACCTGCAACTCCACGCACTTCTTCATCGTGCGCCGCGGCGAGATCTGGACCTCCAGCGGCAACTACTGCCTGGATGGCATCACGCGGGGGAAGGTGCTGGAACTCGGGCGCGCGCTGGAGATCCCGGTGCGTGAGAAGAGCTTCTCCCTGCATGACGTCTACAACGCCGAGGAGGCTTTCGTGACCGGCACCTTCGCCGGGCTGGTGCCGGTGCGCGAGGTCGACCAGCGCCCGATCGGCGACGGTCATGCCCGCCCCGTGATCGCCCGCTTGCAGGGCGCTTACCGTGAGGCAGTGGCTCACTACATCCGCAATCGCGGTTCGATTCATGCGCGTTGAGGCAGTTGCCCCGCTGCGTATCGCCATGTGGTCAGGGCCGCGCAATATCTCTACCGCCATGACGCGCGCCTTCGGGAACCGGCCAGACTGCACGGTCGTCGACGAGCCTTTCTATGGCTACTACCTGAAGGCCACCGGCTCCGATCACCCCGGCCGCGAGGACATCATCGCCAGCATGGACTGTGACTGGCGCAGCGTGGCGCGGACCATGACCGAAGGCCTGGTGCACACCCCCGTCCAGTACCAGAAGCAACTCACCCACCAGATGCTGCCCGAGGTGGACTTGAGCTTCACCGGGGCACTGGTTAATTGTTTCCTGGTGCGCGAGCCGGCGCGGATGATCACCTCCTATATCAAGGTGCGGCCCGACTTCGCGCTCCATGAGCTTGGGCTCTCTCAGCAGAGGGATATCTACCGCTACGTGGCGGCGAGGGCTTCCCGCCTGCCGCTGGTGGTGGATGCCCTGGAGGTGCTTTCGGATCCGCGCACAGCCCTCGGCCGGATCTGCGCGCATGCCGGCATCCCCTTTTTGGAGCAAATGCTTCACTGGCCGGCTGGCCGGCGTGAGACCGATGGTGTCTGGGCACCCCACTGGTACGCGGCCGTGGAGGCTTCCACAGGATTTGATGCCCCCCCGACCGTGGCACCGGAAGTGCCGGCCCGCTACCGCGGCCTGCTGGCCGAGGCCGAGGACATCTACCGCGAGATGTGCGCCAGTGATTGATGCTGGCCCCCGCCTGTAATTGCCAACTAATCCCACTCCGGCCCGTACGGCTTGTCAATTCGGTGTGTCCCGTAGCTATATTCCCAAAAAGGCCTTCGGTCTGGACGGTTGTCCGTGGTCTTGTTGTGTGCAGCAAGGGGTTGTTCTGCACACGGCAGGTGGTGCGTTTTGACGATTTCTCGGGTTAACGAAGCGATAGCAAAAACTCTGAAACAGTAAGGGGATTTAACATGCTGCAGAAAAAACCATTGGCGCTGGCGGTGAGCGCGGCACTTGGCTTCGGCGTCGCAGTTTTCGGCCTGCCAGTCATGGCGCAGGACTCGGCTCAGGTCATTGAGGAAGTCGTCGTTACGGGTTCCCGGATCAAGCGGGCCGATCTGGCGTCCGCCAGCCCGGTGACGGTGTTGAACCGCGAGGACCTCAAGGCAACGGGTATCACCGATATCGGTGACCTCATCCAGAGCATGCCCTCGATGTCCGGCTCCCCCATCGGGACCACGACCAATAACGGCGGCGATGGCTCCGTGCAGGTTGATCTCCGTGGACTGGGCGCATCGCGGACCCTGAACCTGGTGAATGGTCGTAGAACGGTCGACGGCGGTGATTACCAGACGATTCCGGCAGCGATGATCGAGCGCGTCGAAATCCTGAAAGACGGCGCCTCCGCCGTTTATGGCGCCGATGCAGTTGCCGGTGTGGTCAACGTCATCACCCGCAAGGACTTCGAAGGCGCCGAGATCGAGGCCCAGAGCTCCGACTGGGACAAAGCCGACCGTGGCAAGCAAGACACGCTGAGCGTGGTGTTTGGCAAAGGCTTCGATGAAGGCCACTTCATGTTTGGCGCGGAGTACGTCAAACAGCAGGAGGCCTACCAGAGCGATGTGCCTTGGGGCCATATGCAGAACACCTACTACATCTATCCGGAAGGTTGCGAAAAACAGCCGTCTAGCCCGTATGACGGGAGTGCCTCCGGGGGTTGCTACCCGTTGGGGTCCAGTCGTATCGAAGAAGGCAGGCTTAGGTTTGCCAGTGGTGGCGGGACCTACATGAACGAGGGTAACGGCCTCGTGCCTTACGATGGACGTACCTATAACTACGCCCCCGGCAACTACCTCCAGACACCGTACGAAAAGTTCAATATGTTTGCCGAGGGCTCGGTTGATGTAACGGATAACGTGCGTGCGTTCCTCGAATTGCGCGGCAATATCCGGGACTCGTCCCAGGAATTGGCGCCCACGCCGCTGTCAACAGATACCGATCCCGGGTACGAGGGTGTATGGCTAGGGTCGCCGTATAACGGAATCTCCGAGCAGAATTACTACCTGGTGCAGGCAGTCACCGCGGCTGGCTTGCCGGTTCTCCCCGTCACCAACGCCCGCCGCAGGATGAGTGAAAGAACCCGCAGCTTTGAACAAGACGTCAATCAATTGCAGGGCGTATTCGGCCTTGCCGGTCAGATCACCCAAGACATTGATTGGGAACTGACCTACAACCGCGGTGTGCGCACCATCACGTCCAATGACTTCGGTCAGTATTTCGGCCCTAACCTTTCCAATGCGCTTGGACCGTCCGCCGATCTGGACGGCAACGGCACACCCGAGTGTTACCAGGATGTCGCCGATCCGACCAGCCTGATTGCTGGCTGCGTTCCGATGAACCTTTTCGGCGGGCCCGGCACTGTCACTGATGACATGTACAGCTATGTACAAGCAAACCTGACGGATCACCTCCGGATTGAACAGGAAATCTGGGAGTTCTTTGTCTCCGGCTCGAGTTTCGAGCTGCCGGGCGGGGCGCTTGGTTGGTCCGTCGGTGCTTTCCACCAGCAGCAGGACCTGGACAACTCCCCGGATTCCGGGAAGCAACTCGGTCAAGTCACCGGAAACACCGGGCGTGCCACCGTCGGCTCGCTTGAGGTGAATTCTGCGTACCTTGAGCTTCTGGCCCCCGTCTTCAACAACGGGTCGCAAGCCCTGGATGTGAAGCTCGGATTGCGGCACGACGACTACAGCGCCTTTGCCGCCGAAGACACCTGGCAGATTGGATTGGATTTCCAGGTGATCAAGGGCCTGCGCCTGCGGGGAACGGCTGGTTCAGTGTTCCGTGCACCCGGCATCTCCGATCTTTACGGAGGCTTGGCGGACAGTTTCCCGTCGTTCTCTGACCCCTGCGCAGCGGATCCCCTGCCTGCTGGTTGTGCCCAGGCGAGCCAACAACTCGACAGTCAGGTCCTGACTCAGGTCGGCGGGAACCCGAACCTTACCCCCGAAACCGGTGATACCTACACGGTCGGCGTGGTCTGGACGCCTGAGTTCGTGTCCGGCGATCTGTCGGTAACCGTCGATTACTGGGACATCCAGTTCGAGGATGCGATCAGCAGCCTGGGTGCCGACTTCATCCTTGAGCAGTGCTATGTGAACGGTCTGGCAGACGCTTGCGCCCTGGTGACACGCGATGCTGATTACGAAGTCTCCCTGGTCAAGGATTTGCCCTTGAACGTTGCGGAGGAAGCCGTGAACGGGGTGGATACGGAAATCCGTTACACCTTTGGCCTCGACCAGTTTGGCCTGAAAGACAAAGGCGAAATGCGTTTGGCTTTCCTCTGGGCCCACCTGCTGGAGCGGAGCAGCATAGCTTTCGATGGTGCCGAAAAAGCCGAGTACCGGGGCCGCTACGCCGGGTCCGCTTTCGCGGAAGACAAAGCGAACTACTCGGTGTCCTGGAACTGGAACAACCTGACTGTCAGCTACCTTGGGGAGTACGTGAGCAAACTTGATGCAGATACGTTCTGCAACTGCGACAGCAACCCGTACATCCAAAAGATCGATGACATGCTGTATCACGATATTGTCGCGAGCTACACCTTCGCGTCCAATACCTCGATCACTGCGGGTGTCACCAACCTGACCAATGAAGAAGCACCCTTCATCGAAACGGGCTTCAACGCTACGACCGATCCGTCGACCTATCGCACGTTCGGCAGAGGCTATTATCTGCGGTTCAATCAGAAGTTCTGATTAATGGGTGATCGGAAGAATGGGCCGCTTGCGGCCCATTTTTCTTTTCTAGACGATCAATCTGCAACCCAGCACTGCTCCCGCAGCTTGCGGGTTGGCCCGCACTGGGCGGTGGCTACGAGTCGACGCGACCGAGATGTGTGGTGATCCGGCCAGTGTATGGTTGGCGTTTAAAATCGCTCTTGCATTGGCAATCCGAGCAGAGGTCCCACTCCCGTGAGCCGTGAACAGGATGAGCGCGAACTGAGCGAGCGCGCACGGCGCGCGGCGCAACTGTTCGACTGGAACACCGTAGGCGATTCGGCAACCCGGATTCTCGAGCGCAACCCCGATGCGGCAGAGGGGCACTTCCTGCGTGGGCTGCATTTCAAAGGCCTCGGGCAGCACAGGCCTGCGCTGCAAAGCTTCAGTGCAGCGCTGAAGCTCGATGAGGGCCGTTACGATGCCGCCATCGAGATGGCCGATCAGTTGGTGATCGCGCAGAACAACGCTGCCGCCCTTAACGTGCTGGAGGTCTACGTTCCGCTGCTGTCGAACAGCCCACGTTATCTGGACATGGCAGCAACGGTATTCGACAGCATCGGTTTGCCCGAGCGAGCCTGGCCCTTGTACAAGCGCGCCACCACCCTGCAGCCAGACATCGAGCTGTTCAGGGCCAATCTTGCCGCTTGCTCTGCATATCTCGGGAGAATCGATGACGCTGAGGCCCTGTACCGGGGTCTGCTCAGCGCGAAACCCTCTCATCAGAGAAACCATCACCACCTCTCGCGGCTGAAGAAAGCGACAGACCGCTCCCATGTCGACTGGATGATATCCATCCTCGCGAGGGAGCAGCTCCCGCCGGACAGAAATGTGTTCCTGTATTTCGCGATCGCCAAGGAGTTGGAGGATCTGCAGCAGTGGGACCTTGCCTTTGACTACTACGCCCGCGGTTGCGATGCGGTATCGAGCCGCATGTCGTACGACGTTTCGAAGGACATCCAGATCATCGATCGGATCATCAGCGTTTTCACTGTCGAATGGTTTGCTGAAATCAAGCCGCGCAGGCCGCAAAACCCGGAGAAAACCCCGATTTTTATCGTCGGGTTGCCGCGCACGGGCACAACGCTTGTCGAGCGGATCCTCGAGTGCCATTCGAGTGTGCAAAGCCTGGGTGAGACACAGTTTCTGCCGCGGGCCGTGAGGGACGCGAGCGGTTGTCATACGCGGGAGCAGATCGCACTGGAAATAATCGATGCCTGCGCGCGGATCGGTGTCGACCGGATTGCGGAGACGTATCTGTCTTGCGCTGAATACCGGTTGGGCCCTGAGCGCTTTTTCATCGAGAAGCTGCCGTATAACGATCTGTATCTCGGGCTGATCGCGAAGGCCTTTCCTGGCGCGAAGCTGGTGTCCCTGCGGCGCCACCCGATGGATGCGTGTTTTTCGATGTACAAACAGGTGTTCACCTGGGCTTACAAGTACTCCTACAGTCAGGAGAATCTTGCCCGCTACTATGCGGCGCACGTCAGGCTGCACGAGCACTGGAAGAACGTGCTCGGTGACCGGCTGATCGAGGTGTCCTACGAAGAGTTGATACGGGAACCCGAGCCGCAGATAAGGGCTCTGCTGCAAGCGCTCGGGCTGGAGTTCGAGCCCGAATGCCTGAACTTCCACTCGAACCCTTCTGCGTGTACTACCGCGAGTGCCATGCAGGTACGGCGGCCCATTTATCCGGATTCCGTTGGGAAATGGCATCGGTTCGCCACGCATCTCGAACCTCTCAGAGTCGCCCTGCTGAACGAGGGAATACCGGTACCCTGACGGTTGCGTGCAGCCCTCCGCCAGGCTGAACGCGTCATCGAGCCAAGGCATCGACCGGGGAGCCCGGAAAATGGATGAAGAAACCCGAGAGCTCCTTGCTGCGGCGCAAGCCGGTGTCCAGCGTGGCGACTGGCAAGCTGCCGAGCGGGCAGCTCAAACACTCTTGTCCCGGAATCCCGCCGATCCTTCAGGCCAATTTCTCGTCGGTCTGGCCAGAAAGCTCCAGAACCGCACGCAGGACGCGTGTCGTGCTTTCGAGCGTGCGATTGCTGCCGATGCGCGACGCTATGACGCGGCGATCGAACTGGCGAATGTTTACCAGATCTCCGGCAGGTATCCGGACGCGATCGGGCTGTTGGACGCCTATGCGCCGGCGCTTTCCAACAGCCCCTATTACCTGTGCATGGCGGGCCTCGTATACCGCAGGCTCGGTCTGCATCTGAAGTCACACGGGCTCTTCGAGCAGGCCCACGTCCTGCAGCCCGACATAGAAAGCTTCCAGGCTCATCTAGCGGCCGAGAAAGTCACACTCGGACAGGTCGATCAGGCTGCGAGCATTTACCAGTCACTGCTCGACAGATATCCCAGGCACAAGCGCTATCACTTCGAGCTGTCTAACGTGCGTACCGCCATATCATTCGATCACGTCAGGGCAATGCAGGAACTCGTGACGGAAACCGATGATCAGACAAAAAACATATTCCTTCACTATGCGATCGGAAAAGAACTGGAGGACTTGTCCCAGTGGGACGAGTCGTTCGAGTGTTACCGGGCCGGCGCACAGGCTGCTGCCGCGGCGTCGCCCTATCGTGTCGAACAAGATGTGCGATTGGTGGACTCGATAATCGAAAACACCAGCAGGAAATGGCTAGGTCAGGCCGGGCCTGAGCGTCAGAAAGCAGTTCCTGAGCCGATTTTTATCATCGGTCTGCCGCGCACCGGCACCACGCTTCTCGATCGGATGCTGTCCAGCCATACCGCTATCAGCAGCATCGGTGAAAGCTACGCATTCGTGATGGCGTTGCAGCTTGCGGTGGGGGCGACGCCGGGAATCGCCCTGGCCCCGGCCGACTTGCGCGCCGCTCTCGCGCTTGATTCACCGGAATCCGTTGCGGCCGCGTACCTGCGGTTCATCCGGCACCGGCTGGTCGGCCCGTGCAAGATGTTCATCGATAAATTCCCCGAGAACTTCATGTATGCAGGCTGGATAGCGAAAGCGTTTCCGGATGCGCGGTTTGTCCTTGTCAGACGCGACCCCATGGATACCTGCCTTGCGCTCTACAAGCAGGTGTACTTCCGCTATTCATACAAATTCGACGATCTTGCCCAGTACATGTCGGCCTTCGACCGGCTGGCTCGCCATTGGGCGAATCTTTTTGAAGACCGATTCGTCGAGGTGCGATACGAAAATCTGGTGATCGAGCCAGAGCAGGAACTGCGACGGCTGATGGATCACATCGGCATGGAGTTCGAGCCGGGGATGCTGGCATTTGAAAGAAACCAGCAACCTGTGTTTACGGCAAGCGCCGTCCAGGTGCGCGCACCGCTTCACGGAAATTCGATCGGCAAGTGGAAGCGCTATGCGACACAGCTCGCTCCCCTGCGCGCCGCCCTCGCGGCACGAGGCCTCATTCCGGACCGGTGACGCCGATACTCATCCCACCATCGATCACGCGCATGACCCAGAATCCCAGCATGTTTTTCTTGATCTCGACCTCTGGGCTTGATCTGCGCGTTACCCATCGCCCCGGCAAGCGTTGCCGCCAGACCTGACCATTTTCGAGCTGGAAGAGGGTGTTGCCGCTCCATCCCTGAAACTCACCTGCGATGCGACTCTTTATCCCGGACGTCTCCGACTTCTTGATTTCTGCCCGAATAACGGGATCCGTTCGTATCAATGCCGGAGCGTCCTTGACGGTGTAACGAACCAGCCAGCGATTAAGCGTTTCGATTTCTTCCTTGGACAACTTGCTCAAGCCTGCCTCGGTGAACTCCTGAGCGGTCATCAAGGAACGTATATCCGTGCTGTCCGCCGCGAAGGCCGGAAACGCTCCTAGAGCCATAAGAAAAAAAACAGCGGTGTAGCGTGTGCTATCGAAACGGGGCATGAGAGGCTGTCCTCTTGGATGAGCAGGCTGCTTTCGAAAACCCGATGGCTACACAGCTGGGGCAATCGGCGCCCCAAGTGTAACAACCTCGCACATCCGTGATCAGGTGCTGGCGCTTTGGCGCTAAGCAGCGACCCATCCCTGACGCCTGGGACACACCATGAAACGCCTCATCCTGGTCCGTCATGCCAAGTCGAGCTGGGCTACCCCCGGTCAGGACGACATCGATCGCCCGCTGAACGAGCGCGGGCTGCGCAATGCGCCCGACATGGCGCGCCGCCTGAGCGAGCGGGGCCAGGCGCCTGCGCTAGTGATCGCCAGTCCGGCCCGCCGCGCGCTCACCACGGCGCAGCTGATGGCTGCCGAGCTCGGCATTGCCGGGGCCGACATCAGGGTCGAGCCATCCCTCTACGAGGCGAGCGTGGAGACCTGGCTGCGAGTGATTGCGACGCTACCCGCCGGCGTCGGATCGGTGCTCATGGTCGGCCATAACCCCACCCTGACCGAACTCGCCAACCAGCTCTGTCACGCGTTGCACATCGGAAACGTCCCCACCTGCGGCGTGCTCTGCCTCGATTACGACGCCCGCAGTTGGAAGCCCGTTCCGGACAGCCAGCCGGGGGAGTGGTCCTTCGACTACCCCAAGCGCCGCGTTCCTTGATCTGCCTCGCGGTAACGGTTCGGGGATCATGCCCTGCTGGCATTTCCGCCCCGCACGCGCGATGATAAATCATGCTGCATCCTCTGATTGCCGCCGAGCGCCAAGCGCTGCTTGCCCTTTTCGGGGCTGCAGCAGGGCGACTCGCGGTGCTGATGCCCCGTGTGGAAAGCGACGCCGATATCGAGGCGCTGCACGATATGCGGGTGGAATTGCGCCGTCTGCGCAGTGCACTGGGCGCACTCGAGGGTCACGGCCCTGTAGAGGATGCCGCCGAACTGGTGAGTGAGTGTCGCTGGCTCGCGGGTCATGGCAGCGGGCTTCGCGACATGGACGTGCTGCTCGAGCGGCTGCCGGATTATCTGGGCTCCCCGCCTGATACAGCCGACCCCGCGATACGCCTGTTGATGCGCGACATCGCACGTCTGCGTAACCGCGAGCGTCGTGCCATGCTGGCGGCCTTCCGCAGTCATCGCGGGCACCGGCTGATCGCGCGGTTGGAGGCGCTGGCAGCCGTGCCGTTGTATCAGCCCGAGTGGCCAGGCCGGCCGGTGCTGGCCCACGCCACGCGGACCACCCTGCGCAAGCTCTGTCGCCGCGGCCGGGCGCTTGAGCCCGACTCTCCGGTCGAGGACTGGCATGAACTGCGCAAGCGTGCCAAGCGCAGCCGCTATCTCCTCGAACTCTACGCAACCGTCGATTCCGCCCGGGAGCCGCGTGACCTGATTGACCGGGTGCGCCGTTTGCAGACCGCCCTTGGTGATCATCAGGATTTCGACACCCACGCCACCGTGCTGGAAGGACTGATCGGGACGCCGTCATGCGCCGCCGATTCGCGGTATGCCGCCCTGCTGCAGCGGTTGGTAGTGACGTTGCGCGACCGCATGCCGCGCGCCCGCGAACGGGCGCAGCACCGCCTGCAGGCGCTGTTGCAGTCTGGCGCGCGCAAGCGGCTGGTTCGTCGGCTTGCACCCGAGCGTCTTCCCCGCACGCCCGCGGTAGGCACGGGCGGCTATTGCCATGCCTTCGCGGATGGCTCGCTCGCCGGATTGCCTGTTGGCAAAGTGGTCTGCGTGGGGCGCAACTACGCCGCTCACGCGGCCGAGTTGGGCAACGCGGTGCCCGAGCAGCCGTTGCTGTTCATCAAGCCGCCTTCCAGCGTGGTTGATCTTGCGCCGGCCGTGCGGGTGCCGGTGGACCGCGGCAGCGTGCACCACGAGACCGAGATCGCGCTGCTGATCGGTCGGGAACTGCGCAACGCTACCCCCGCGCAGGCCCGCGCCGCGATCGCCGGCATTGGCGTGGCGTTGGATCTCACGCTCCGCGACGAGCAGGACCGTCTTAAAGCCAAGGGTCAGCCCTGGGAGATCGCCAAGGGATTCGATGGCGCCTGCGCGCTCAGCGAGTTCGTGCCACCCGACCCGGATGTCGATCTGACCGCGCTGCAGATCCGGCTGGTGGTGAACGGTCGGCGTCGTCAGTTTGCCAGCAGTGCGCAGATGGTGACGCCAATCATCGAGCTCGTGTGCCACGCGAGCCGGCATTTCACGTTCTGGCCCGGCGATGTGCTGCTAACCGGCACGCCTGCAGGGGTGGGGCCGCTGGTGCCGGGCGACCGGGTGTTGGCGGAGATTGCCGGGGTTGTGAGCGTGAGGACGGCGGTGGTCTGAGGGATCTGCGCTTGCCGCGTCCGGATAACCCTCAGCGAGCCCGCAGCTCCCTCACGCCGTTCTGGCCGGCGAGTAGCAGCAGATCCGCCGGACGCCGTGCGAAGAGCCCGTTGCAGACCACACCGGTGATGTTGTTGATCCGCTCTTCCAGCGCGCGTGCGTCCTGCACCTGCAGGCCGTACGCGTCGATGATGATGTTGCCGTTGTCGGTGACCACGCCTTGCCGGTAGACCGGATCGGCGCCGAGCTTCAGCAGTTCACGACCGACGTGGCTGCGCGCCATCGGGATCACCTCCACGGGCAGCGGGAAGGTGCCCAGCCGGGCTACCAGTTTGCTTTCGTCGGCAATGCACACGAATTCCCGCGCCACGGCGGCCACGATTTTCTCGCGCGTGAGCGCACCGCCGCCGCCTTTCACCAGTTCGAGCGCTGCGTTGGCTTCGTCCGCGCCATCGATGTAGATATCCACGCCGTCTACTGCGTTCAGGTCGAGCACCGGGATGCCGTGCGAACGCAGCCGCTGGGCAGAGGCCTCGGAGCTCGCCACCGTGGCGTCGATCTGCGCTTTGATGCCTGCCAGCAGGTCGATGAAGCAGTTTGCCGTCGAGCCCGTGCCGATACCCAGCACGGCTTTGTCGCCTACCCGGCCCCGCACGTAGTCGAAGGCAGCCTGCGCCACGTCCTGCTTGAGTTGTGCCTGGGTTTTCATCCTCGCGATCCTGCCGTACCGAGCGTTCGGCGAGCTTACGTGAACAGAGCGCATCGTGTCAGTGCCGCTGCCCGCACGTCGCCATCAGGGGTCGGCGTTATCGCGTCCGCGACGGGCAATTTTCCGGGCGATCAGCTCTCCACGCCGGATCCCGGGCGCGGCACACTGCTTGATCACCCCAAAAACCCGTGACCGGGTGGCGCGCCCGCGGCCCGCTGACTACCATCACCGACTCACACGATCCGGCCTGACTGCAATGCCCAATTCCTATATCAAGCGCATCCTCGATTCCCGCGTCTACGACGTGGCCATCGAGACGCCCATCGACGAAGCGCGCCGGCTCTCGGCACGCTTCGACAACCGCATCCTGCTGAAGCGCGAGGATCTGCAGCCGATTTTCTCGTTCAAGCTGCGCGGCGCCTACAACAAGATGGCCGGCCTCACGGCCGCCGAGCGTGCGCGGGGCGTGATCACGGCATCGGCGGGCAACCATGCCCAGGGTGTGGCGCTCGCGGCCGAACGCATGAAGATAAAGGCCACCATCGTGATGCCTCGCACCACCCCCGAGATCAAGGTCTCGGCGGTACGCAGCCGCGGCGCCAAGGTGGTGCTGCACGGCGATGCCTACGACGATGCCTCCAAGCATGCCCGCAAGCTCGAGAAAGAAAAGCAGCTCTGCTACGTGCACCCCTATGACGATCCGGATGTGATCGCGGGTCAGGGCACCATCGGCATGGAGATCCTGCGCCAGATCTCGAGCGGGCTCGATGCGGTCTTCGTGCCCTGCGGTGGCGGTGGCCTGCTAGCCGGGGTAGCGGCCTACATCAAGTACGTGCGGCCACAGGTGAAGGTGATCGGCGTCGAGCCCGAGGATGCGGCCTGCCTCTATGAGGCCATGAAGGCCGGCAGGCGTGTGGTCCTGCCGCAGGTGGGACTGTTCGCCGACGGTGTGGCTGTGGCGCAGATCGGCAAGGAGAATTTCCGCGTCATCCGCCAGACCGTCGACGAGGTGATCACCGCGAACACCGACGAGATGTGCGCCGCCATCAAGGACATCTTCGACGACACGCGCTCCATCGCCGAGCCCGCCGGCGCGCTGGCTCTTGCGGGTCTGAAAAAATACATCGCGCGCGAGGGCCTGCGCGATCGCACCTTGCTCGCGATCGATTCCGGCGCCAACACCAACTTCGATCGGCTGCGCCATATCTCCGAGCGCACCGAAACTGGCGAGAAGCGCGAGGCGGTGTTCAGCGTCACCATCCCCGAGGTGCCCGGCAGCTTCCGCGCTTTCTGCGGCGCCATCGGGCGCGGCCGCGGGATCACCGAGTTTAACTACAGGTATGCACACGACGGCGTGGCGAACATCTTCGTGGGTGTGCAGGTGACCCCTGGCGGTGATGACCGGCAGATGCTGGTGCAGGATCTCCATCAGAAGGGCTACCCGGTGGTGGATCTCACCGATAACGAGATGGCCAAGCTCCACGTACGTTATATGGTGGGCGGGCACGCGCCGGTGGCTGGGCTCGAGGAAATCGTCTACCGCTTCGAGTTCCCCGAGCGCCCGGGTGCGCTGCTCAACTTCCTGAATGCTCTCGATCCGGGCTGGAATATCTCGATGTTCCACTACCGCAACCACGGTGCGGCCTTTGCCCGGGTGCTAGCGGGTTTTCAGGTGCCCCCTGGCGCACGCGAGGCGCTGGCAGGTTTCTTCGCCCGCACGCTGGAATCGAACAGCATCTACAGCTATTGGGACGAGACCGAGAACCCCGCCTACCGGCTGTTTCTCGCGGGATCGTAGGGGCGGGCCACGTCGGCGACATCTGCAATGCGCGGCACGGTGCCCGCGCTTCAGCCCTTCAGCACCCGCGCTTCAGGCTCTTCAGCACCCGCGCTTCAGGCTCTTCAGCACCCGCGCTTCAGGCTCTTCAGCACCCGCGCTTCAGGCCGAGGCC
>CAMAXE010000015.1 GCA_945862145.1 Klebsiella pneumoniae | reverse complement strand
ATGACCGGGCCCCCGCGGTGGTAACCGGGGGAAGCTACACAAATTCGGCGGTTCACGGTTCAAATCGACACCACCCTAAATCGGCCGCAAGGGCGCGCCAGTGTTAAGGTTTTTCCGGATCTCATCGGATTTAACCGGACACTAGTGATCCACTGTAACCCCTTATATATCCCCCACTGGAAGATAGAATTTCAAGATAAGGATCGTCCAGCGTTCCTCCTCCATTCTGCGATCCAAGCAGCTCAAACCAATATTTTCTTCCCGACAGCATCGTAATTGAAAAAACATCGGTGTCGGATGGAGCCTCTATGTTTCCCCTCGAAATTTTTCCTAATGCCAGAACTCCAAGGGGGATAGATGTATTAGAAACAATATTTCTGAAGTCATCCATTTTTCTCGAATCTCATCGATAACTGAAAGTCATAAAGTTTTTCGGATTCGGTCCGAACAAGCTGCTTCACTCTCCGACGCCGACCGGGCAAACCCTGCCGTCAGACAGGAAACACCAGTCGCCCTCGTTGATGAAGACGTTCGTAGCAGCGTCATACTGCTTTCCGCGCCAGAGGCCTACCGGCGTCGCGGCAAGGGCTGTGGCGCTAAAACTCGACGCAAGGAGCAATGTAAGAGTGATTTTATTCATCTGGCTCAAACTCCGTTGGCCGGGTGCTTAAGCGCACAAGATGCACGAGGTTTAACGTATTCACAAGAGCGTGAGACGCTTTGAGGGTCTTCCCCTCATCCGTCTGTGAGGCGGGATCCTGCTTGGATAGCGCCTGCGGGCTACTAGCCCAGAGACAGCGTGGGTCCTATCCACCCACTGGCTGCGGGTATGAGCCGCCCGGCGACGTTCCGGTATATACCGACGCGCTGAAGAAAGGTTGGCTATTGGCTGGCAGACGAGGCCACGACCCACCAAAGCCGCTCTACGCCTGCTTAGTTGGCGCTTAGTTGGGATTTTGCGCAGACGACCTAATCGTTATAAGCCGTTGATTTTGTTGGTAGCGACGAGTGGACTTGAACCACCGACCCCAGCATTATGAATGCCGTGCTCTAACCAGCTGAGCTACGTCGCCATGGGGCGAGAATTTTGTTTGCTGTGGCGGGGCAGTGTCAATCCGCAGCGCGCATTTCCCTTGGCAGGAATGCCTCAACCGGCTCGCTGCAGCAGGGCAGACAGCAAACCCCGCAGTTGGGACGCGTGCTGCGGTATTCGCGAGTGGATCTCCCGGGCGAGTCCCCCGCGGTAGGTGTGCGAACTCAGGTTCCTGTCCTGCAGCATCTGCAGCCAAGGCTCCTCATGTTCCAGCCAGCGCAGTGCTCAATTCCGCGAGTGCAAGACGCAAGCGCTCCGATGCGTTGTGCTCGATGCTCATGCCGCCTCCCGCAGGAACAGGGTAAGCCGCTCTTTCTCGATCTGACGGCGCAGTGCGCTGTCGGCAGGTTCCGCGTCCAGCCTCACGCAATCCACGTGCAGCAGTGTGTTCGCATCCTCGACGATATCCAGAACCGTCTACCAGTCACGCATCCCGGCCATCGGGCAAACAATCGCCAGATCTATATCGGAGCGTTCACGTTCGGTTCCGCGGGCGCGGGAGCCGAACAGGTAGATCGCTTCGATGAAGGGCAGGGCCTTCAGGCGGTCGATGAACGCGTAGTGGGCCAACGAGGGTGTCAGCACCTGATCAACCCGACGGTCAGGCTGCTGCCCGTCTGCGCGGGGGCTGAGTGGGCACAGAACGATCTGCCAGCGTAGGCAGATTTCGCAGGGCTCCTGCGAGCTTCCGCTCGGCGGTCCGCAACTCATAGAGCTTCTGTAGATTCATCCAGAAATCGGGTGTGGTGCCGAAGAAATGGCCGAGACGCAGCGCCGTGTCACCCGTGATGGCACGCTGCCCGTTCAGTATTCCCGTGATGCGGTTGGCCGGGACGCCGATGCAGCGGCCCAGTTCCGAGGCGCTCATGCCAAGTTCGGTGAGCTGCTCGGCGAGATGTTCCCCGGGGTGGGTTGGTCTGCGTGCCATGACGGTTTCCCTCAGTGGTAGTCCACGATCTCGACATTGCCGGGACCATCGGCGCCCGATGCCCATTCGAAACATATCCGCCATTGATCGTTGATGCGGATGCTGTATTGGCCCTTCCTGTCACCGCGAAGGATCTCGAGCCTGTTGCCGGGAAGTGCTGCCAAGTCACGTACTGACGTAGCTGATTCAAGTTGATCCAGTTTCATCTCTGCCTGACGCGCAAAAAAAAGACGCAAAAACCTTAACTCGCTTTCCTTCAGCGAATTCCCGGGTCCTTTTGTCTCGGAAGCCGAGGATCATGGGCCGAGGCTAGCCCAACAAGAGGCGTTACGTCTAGCGTAACGGAAGAAAGCCCGCGTTGGCTTTAACGGCCCACCGGCCGGTGCCAGTGCGGAACAGGTTTCATGAGCTCAAACATTGAACCTGAAGTGCACCACATCCCCGTCGCGCAGCACGTACTCCTTGCCTTCGAGCCGCCATTTGCCCGCGTCCTTGGCGCCCTGCTCGCCGTTGCAGGCGATGAAGTCTTCGTAGGCGATGACTTCGGCGCGGATGAAACCTTTCTGGAAATCGGTGTGGATCACGCCTGCACCCTCGGGTGCCTTGGCGCCCACGGGTACCGTCCACGCGCGCACTTCCTGCACGCCGGCGGTGAAGTAGGTCTGCAGTCCGAGTAGCTGGTAGCCGGCGCGGATCACGCGGTTCAGGCCCGGTTCGTCGAAGCCCAGCTCGGCCAGGAACTCGGCGCGTTCGGCTTCTTCCAGTTCTGCGATCTCGGCTTCCAACTTGTTGCAGATGGGCACCACGATGGCGTGCTCGGCGGCGGCCATCTTCTGCACGGCATCGAGGTGCGGGTTGTTGCTGAAGCCGTCTTCCGCCACGTTGGCGATGTACATGGTGGGCTTGGCCGTGAGCAGGTTCAGCTGCTTCAGCAGCAGCCGCTCCTCGTCTCCCGAGACCGCCAGCGTGCGGGCGGGGCGGGCTTCGTTCAGGAGGGGGATCAGGCGCTCGAGCAGATCACGCTGCTTCATCGCTTCCTTGTCGCCGCCCCGGGCCACACGCGCGACGCGCAGCAACTGGCGCTCGGCGCTTTCGAGATCCGCCAGCGCGAGTTCGGTGTTGATCACCTCGATGTCGTTCAGCGGGTCGATGCGATTGGCCACGTGCACCACGTTGTCGTCGCGGAAACAGCGCACCACGTGTGCGATGGCATCGGTCTCGCGGATGTTGGCGAGGAACTGGTTGCCAAGGCCCTCGCCCTTCGAGGCGCCCGCCACCAGACCCGCGATATCCACGAACTCCATCGTGGTCGGCACGATGCGCTGCGGCTTCACGATGGCCGAGATCAGGTCCTGCCGCGGATCGGGCACCGGCACGATGCCCGTGTTGGGCTCGATGGTGCAGAACGGGAAGTTCTGCGCGGCGATGCCTGCCCGCGTGAGTGCGTTGAAGAGCGTGGACTTGCCCACGTTGGGCAGTCCGACGATGCCGCAGTTAAATCCCATGTGTCACTCGACCTTGAAGCTGTTCAGTTTGTTCATGGCGATCGGCCAGTTGCCGTTCACCGCCTCGGGCAATGCACGCAGTGCCTCTTCGATGCAGAGATCGATGCGCTCCCGGTCCTCGGGCGCTGGCCGCGAGAGCACGTGCGGGCTCACCCGTTCCCGGCTGCCCGGATGTCCGATGCCGATCCGCAGCCGGAAGAAATCGTTGCGGTTACCCAGCGCGGAGATGATATCCCGCACGCCATTATGGCCTCCGTGCCCGCCGCCTTCCTTGAAACGCACCTCACCGGGTTGCAGGTCGAGTTCGTCGTAGGCGACCAGTATCTGCGCGGGCTCGAGCTTGAAGAAGCCTGCCATCGGGCCCACGGCCTGGCCGCTGCGGTTCATGAAGGTCTGCGGCACCAGCAAGCGGATGTCCTGCCCTGCGATAGTCAGACGCGCGGTGAGCCCGTTGAAACGGGCCTCGGCTTTAAGTATGACACCGAAGGACTGAGAAATGGCCCGGACGAAATCCTCGCCCGCGTTGTGGCGCGTGCGCGCGTACTCGGCCCCGGGGTTGCCAAGGCCCACGATGAGGGCGAGCGGCGAGGGCACCGGTATGAAAAAGGCCGCGGGGCACGCATGAGCACCCGCGGCCGGTTCCCGTGCTTACTTCTTCTTTGCGGCGGGCTTGGCGGCCGCAGCGGGTTTGGCTGCTGCCGCTGCGGGCTTGGCTGCCGCTTTGGCCGGAGCCCCCTTGGCCGGTGCTCCCTTGGTCGGTGCTGCCTTCGCTGCTGCTGCGCCTGGCTCCTCGACCGGTCCGCCCTTGGTTGCCAGCACAGTGGCCACGGGCAGGTCGTGCTCCGGGCCTTGCTGCAGCGCCACGCTCTCCACACCCGGCGGGAGCGTGAGATCCGAGATGTGCACCGACTCACCCAGGTTCCACGGGGTCATGTCGACCTCGATGTACGCCGGCAGATCCTTCGGCAGGCAGCTGATGTAGATCTCGTTGGCGTTGTGCTGGACCATGGCGCCCATAAGCTTCACGCCCTGGCACTTGTCCTGGTTGATGAAGTGCAGCGGGATGTGGACGTTGATCTTGCGGTCCATGCTCACGCGGAGGAAGTCGGCGTGCATGATCACCGGTTTGGCCGGATGACGCTGCAGATCTTTGATGATCACGGGCAGATCCGCGCCGTCCATCTTGATGGTGACGATCCGCGAGAAGAACGCCTCGTTCTCGAGTGCCTTGGTGAGTTCGCGGTGTGACAGGGAGATCGACAGCGGCACCGTCTCGTTACCGTAGAGGATCGCCGGGACGAGTCCTTGGTGGCGCAGGCGGCGGCTCGCACCCTTCCCCGCGTCGCCGCGCGGAGCGGCGTTCAATTCAAAGTGGGCAGACATGGTCTGTGCTCCTGTGTTGCGGACATCCGCCCCTGCGACCGGGTACGGCACCGCCATGGTTAAAACGCGTGGGCGGCTGCCCTCGCGTGTCGATCAGGCGAACATCGCGCTGATGGATTCCTCGTTGCTGACCCGACGCACGGCCTCTGCGAGCAGCGAGGCTGCGCTAAGGACGCGGATGCGGTCGCAGTCGCGCGCCTCCGCCGAGAGCGGGATCGTGTCGGTCACGACGAGCTCGTCGAGCGCCGACGCGGAGATATTGCTGATCGCCTTGCCCGAGAGCACGGCGTGCGTGCAATAGGCGATGACCCGCGAGGCGCTGCGCTCTTTCAGTGCCTGCGCGGCTTTGCAGAGCGTGCCGGCGGTGTCGACCATGTCGTCGATCACGAGGCAGGTGCGGCCCTCGACCTCGCCGATGATGTGCATCACCTGCGATTCGTTGGCCTTGGGGCGACGCTTGTCGATGATCGCGAGATCGAGGTCGTTCAGTTGCTTGGCGATGGCGCGGGCGCGCACTACACCGCCGATATCGGGCGAGACCACGATCATGTTCTGGTAACGCTGGCGCTCTATGTCGTCGATCAGGATGGTGGAGCCGTAGCAGTTGTCTACGGGTACGTCGAAGAAGCCTTGGATCTGCTCGGCGTGCAGATCGATGGTGAGCACGCGGTTCACGCCCGCCTTGGCCATCATGTCGGCGACCACCTTGGCGCTGATCGGTACGCGGCCGGAGCGCACGCGACGGTCCTGGCGTGCATAGCCGAAGTAGGGCACTACCGCTGTGATCCGCGTGGCCGACGAGCGCCGGAGCGCGTCGATCATGAGGATCAGTTCCATCAGGTTGTCGTTGGTGGGTGCGCAGGTCGACTGGATGATGAACACATCTTTGCCGCGGACGTTCTCGTCGATCTCGATGCTGGTTTCGCCGTCGCTGAAACGCCCGATCGTGGCGTTGCCGAGTCTCAGGCCCAACCGCTGCACGATTTTCTGCGAGAGTTCGGGATTCGAACTGCCGGTGAACACCATCATTTCTGGCACGTCGGCGTTCCTCGTCGTCACAGGCGTTCCCGGTTGGGATATTGGCTGGGGCGGTAGGACTCGAACCTACGAATGGCGGGATCAAAACCCGCTGCCTTAGCCACTTGGCGACGCCCCAGGCGATTCATAAACCCAATGCTGCATGCACTGGTGAGCGGTCGAGGCCACGTGCCACGAACCGCGTCCATTCCCCAGGCACTGCCGCGGCCGCTCTCCGCGCCGCGTACTCGTCTTCGAAGGCTGCGAAGACGGCGCTTCCAGTGCCGCTCATGCGTGCCGTTCCGTGGCTCGCAAGCCAGGCGAGCGCCCGAGCAACTTCCGGGTTCAGCCTGCTGGCGACGGGCTCACAATCGTTGTGAACCTGTCCCGTCAAAAAGGCGGCTAGTGTGATGACGGGGCTGTTACGTGTCAATTCCCGGTCCTTGAAAATCACGGCAGTATTCACCGGGCACCCAGGGTAGATCACAAGGTACCAGAGTGAGGGCAATTCCACGGGTTGCAGCACCTCGCCAACCCCCTCGGCCCAGGCGCTGCGGCCGTGCACGAACACGGGTACGTCGGCCCCGAGCGACAGGCCGATGCGGGCCAGCTCCTCGAGGCCGAGGCCACAGTCCCAGAGCTGGTTCAGGCCGAGCAGCGTGGTGGCTGCGTCAGAGCTGCCACCGCCCAGCCCGCCGCCCGTGGGTATCCGCTTCCGGAGCCGGATGTCCGCCCCGGCCGTGCAGCCCGTGTGCAGCGCCAGGGCGCGCGCGGCGCGGACCACCAGGTTGTCTTCGGTAGCCACGCCCTCGAGGTCCGTCGCCAGAGTGATCTGACCGTCCGCGCGCGCCGAGAAGTCGAGTTCATCCCCCACGTCCAGCAACTGGAAGATGGTTTGCAGAAGGTGATAGCCGTCTGGCCTGCGCCCGGTGATATGCAGGAAGAGGTTCAGCTTGGCGGGGGCGGGAAGGGTTGGCATGTTCAGGCCGGTGGCAGGGTCCAGCGGCTGATCGAGACGGTGATCGCGGCGGTCTCGCCGTTCAGGCGCACGCGCCCGGGCAGGCTGATGCCGCCCACATCGCTGTAGTTCTCGGGGGCCACCGTCCAGCCCGACTGCCGGAACCGGGTGCTGAGGCCGTGCTCAAGCACCTGATCATCCACGGGCAGAGACGGGTCGGGGATTCCCCGCACCCAGTAGCGCAAGGCGTTCACGGGCACCGTCCAGCCCCAGGCCCTGGCGATCAGTACCGAGGGATCGGGGTGATGCCGCGTGGCGCCGTCCTTATCCTGCCAGGTCACTCCGCTCGCATCGCCGTCCAGCACCAGCCTGCCGAGGCCAAGTGCGCCGCTCAGGACCAATCGATAGCTCTCGGGTGTCTGGTTCCAGCTCAAGAACGCGCTGCCCGCGCGGCCCGGAGCCCGCAGGCCTATCTTGCCCTGCAGGTCCCAGCGGGTCTGGGCGCTCACTGCATTCAGATGGGTCTGCCAGCTTGCGGGGGCCTGGCGTGGCTGCTGCACACACCCGCCCAGCAGAGCCAGCACCAGCAGGCCGCCCAGCAGCCTGCCGCGTGTCACGGTTTGATCTCCGGCGCTCCCAGGCGCTTCATGGTGTCTCGCACGATGGGGCTGTCGGGGGTGCCCTCAAGGCCCTTTTTCCATGCGGCCACTGCATCGTCTTTGCGACCCATGGCCCACAGGACCTCGCCCAGATGAGCCGCGACCTCGTGGTCGGGGAAGCGGCTGACTGCATCCTGCAGGTAGCCAAGTGCCTGTGGCAGTTCACCCAGCCGGTAATGCGCCCAGCCCATGCTGTCCAGGATGGCCGGGTCGCCGGGCTTCAAGGCCAGTGCCCGGCTGATGAGCTCCAGCGCCTCGGCGTGGCGGTCCGTGAGGTTGGCGAGCGAATACCCCAGCGCGTTCAGCGCGAGCGAGTTGTCGGGCTCGAGTGTGAGCATTTCGCGCAGGTCCCGCTCCAGGCCCGGGATATCACCGCGCTTCTCCGCGACCATCGAGCGCGAGTAGAGCAGCATGGGCTCTGCGGGCGATTCGGTGAGTGCGGCGCTCAGCACCGACCAGGCGGCATCGAATTCCTTACGGTCCACCAGAATCTCGGACTCCAGCAGCACGATCCGGGTGGCGTGCTCGGGCCAGCGCGAGCGGAAGCGCTGCATTCCTGCCTCGAGCGCCTCGGTGCCGCCGTCGGCTAGCAGCATTGCGCCCGCCCGATTGATGGCCATGGGGAAGGCCGGAGAGGGTTTGACGGCGAGGTAGTGATCCATCGCGGCATCCTTGCGCCCTGCGCGTTCGTCATCCTCCCCCAGATACAAATGCGCAGCGTCCTCCTGTTTGCCCGCGGCGAGCAGCGCCTCAAGCTCGGTACGCATCCGTGCGTAGTCCTTCATTTCGCGCAGCACCAGTGCCAGCGAGAGCCGGAGCTCGGCGTCGTCGGGGGCGTTCGCGAGCATGGTGCCGTACTGCTCGGCTGCGCCCGGAAGGTCGCTCCGTGCGAGCAAGCGGGCGTACTGCAGGCGCAGGCGGTCGTTGCCCGGTTCGGCCTCGAGTGCGGTTTTGATACGGGCGAGGGATTTTTCGGTGTCGCCGCGGTTCTGGTAGATCTGCGCCTCGATCAGCACCGACTGATAGTTGCCGGGCTCGGCCTTCAGCACGCGGGTAGTGAGTGCGAGCGCGCTGTCGTTGTCCCCCAGGCTCTGTGCCAGCACGGCGCGGGCCACCAGCACGTCGTTGGGCACGTCCTCCCCAAGCCCGGCGAGTGCCTCGACCATGGCCTTGCGATCGGCCTCCGGCGCGTCCAGCGCACTCGCGGCGATGGCGGTGAAGTTGGCTCCCGCACCCAGTTGGTAGAGCGCCTGCATCTGCACCATGGCTTCCTGCAGCCTGCCTTCCCGGGTGAGCTCGGTGGCTGCGGTGTAGCGTGCTTCCGGGTTGCCGGGCTCGGCCTCGGCCCAGATCAGGGCGGCCTCGAGTGTGGCGGGGGCGTTTTTCCTGAAGCGCGCGATGCGCGTTGCCTGGGCGGCGACGCCTGGATCGCGGGTAACACGGGCCTGACGAAGATAATTCTCGAGTGCTACATCCACCGCACCGTTGCGGGCCGCGAGTTCGGCCACCAGGAGCGGATATAGCGAGTCCTCCGGGAAGGGCCGGTAAACAGGTTCCGGTTTGGGTGCGGGGGTGGTCTCCGCAACGGGCGCTTCCTCCGGGCTTGTCCCGGGTTTCGGAGTGGGCGTGGCAGCGCAGCCCGCCAGCAAGAGCAGGATCAGGCCGAGTGTGGCCAGGCGGGCAGGGCGCAAAAGGGTGTACATCGGGGGGCGTGGGGCGGCAACCGCGCGGGTGCTACAGGCCCGGGATTCTGCACAATCCGGCACTGAATTGATACACTCCGGGCGCTTCACGACCGCCGAGCAACAAAGGTGCGCCACTTGTTTCTGCCCACCGCGGCTGGCGTCGCAGGCCCCACCCGCCCATGAGTCTGCTGATTGTCGGCCTCAACCACGAGACCGCCCCGATCGCGGTGCGCGAGCGGGTGAGTTTTGCCCCCGAACAACTCTCCGAGGGCCTGAGCGGGGCCTGTGGCCTCTCGGGAATCTCGGAGGCCGTGATCCTCTCCACCTGTAACCGCACCGAGATCATCGTCTCTGCAGCCAGCCACGAAGGCGCAGCTCCGCTTCTCGGCCACTGGCTCGAGAGCACCCGCGCCCTGGCTCCCGGAGAGCTTGGACCCAACCTCTACAGCCTGAGCGGCCCCGAGGCACTCGGGCACTTGGTGCGTGTGGCCAGCGGCCTCGATTCACTGGTGATGGGCGAGCCCCAGATCCTCGGGCAGTTCAAGACGGCCGTAAGCGAGGCGCGGCGAGCGGGCACGGTGGGTGCCGAGCTCGGGCGCACGCTCGACCACGTGCTCGCAGTGGCCAAGCGCGTGCGCACCGAATCGGGTATCGGGCAGAACCCGGTATCGGTGGCCTTTGCGGCGGTGCGGATGGCGCGCCACATTTTCGACGACTTCAGCCAGACCACCGCGCTGCTGATCGGTGCCGGCGAGATGATCGAGCTCGTAGCCCGGCATCTGAAAGAAGCCGGTGTGCCCAGGCTGATCATCGCCAACCGCACGGTGGCGCGTGCCGAGCAGCTGGCGGCCGTGCATGGCGGTGAGGCCATCACGCTGTCGCAGATTCCCCAGCACCTTGCGCGGGCCGACATCGTGGTGAGCTGCACCGCCTCGCAACTGCCCATACTCGGCAAGGGTGCGGTGGAGCAGGCGCTGCGGGCCCGGCGGCGCAAGCCTATGTTCATGGTCGATATCGCTGTGCCCCGCGATATCGAGCCGCAGGTGGCGGAGCTGCGTGACGTTTATCTCTACAGTGTCGATGACCTCAGGCAGATCATCGACGAGAACCTCCGCGCCCGCGAACAGGCCGCCGAAAAAGCCGAGCACATCGTGGCCGAGGGCGTCCTGGTTTGGGAGCGAGGGCAGCGCGGCCAGGATGCCGTGGGCATGCTGCGCGATTACCGCAGTCAGGCCGAGCGGCTGCGTGACCAGGAACTCGAGCGCGCGGTGAAATCGCTGCGCGGCGGTGCGGATCCCGAGGAAGTACTCATGCAGTTCGGTCGTAACCTCACCAACAAGCTGGTGCACGGCCCCAGCATCGAGCTGCGCCGGGCGGGCGAAGAAGGTCGTCACGAGCTCCTCGACTGGGCGCGTCGGCTGCTTGGATTGAGCCACGGCGGGGACGGCGGCTCGTGATCAAGGCCTCGCTGGCCACCAAACTGCAGCAGCTCTGCGAGCGCCATGAGGAACTCTCCGTGCTGCTCGGTGACGCCGAGGTCATCGCCGACCAGACGCGCTTCCGTGCCTTCAGCCGGGAGTACGCCGAGATCGAGCCCGTGGTGCTGGCCTATGGGCGTTACCTGCGCGTGCTCGAGGACATCGCCGGCGCCGAGGCGCTGTTGCGCGATACCGACGCCGAGATGCGCGAACTGGCGCAGGAGGAATTCGACACTGCGCGCGCGAGCAGCGAGACGCTCGAAGGCGAACTCAAGCTGCTGCTCCTGCCGCGCGACCCGCGCGACGGTTCCAATGTCTTCCTCGAGATTCGCGCCGGCACCGGTGGCGACGAGGCGGCTATCTTCGCGGGGGATCTTTTCCGCATGTACTCGCGCTACGGCGACTCCCGCGGCTGGCAGGTCGAGGTTCTGAGTCAGCGCCCGGGCGAACACGGCGGCTACAAGGAGATCATCGCCAGCGTAGCCGGGCGCGATGTCTTCAGCCGGCTCAAGTTCGAGTCCGGTGCGCACCGTGTGCAGCGCGTCCCCGACACCGAGGCGCAGGGGCGTATCCATACCTCGGCGTGCACGGTCGCGATCCTGCCCGAGGTGGCCGAGATCGAAGAGGTCGAGATCAACAAGGCCGATCTGCGTGTCGACACCTACCGCGCGAGCGGCGCTGGCGGCCAGCACGTCAACCGCACGGACTCTGCGGTGCGCTTGACACACATCCCCAGCGGCATCGTGGTGGAATGCCAGGACGAGCGCTCGCAGCACAAGAACCGG
This sequence comes from Klebsiella pneumoniae, assembly GCA_945862145.1. Lineage (GTDB taxonomy): Bacteria > Pseudomonadota > Gammaproteobacteria > Pseudomonadales > UBA5518 > UBA5518. Next base: position 95,521 of record CAMAXE010000015.1, on the reverse strand, counting down.
GCGCGGGCGATGTCTTTGCTGGCCTCCAAGCTGCTCAGCCAGGCGCAGGACGCGCAGCACGCGGAGCAGGCGAGCGAGCGCAAACTCCAGGTGGGCAGCGGTGATCGTTCCGAGCGCATCCGCACCTACAACTTCCCGCAGGGTCGGGTGACCGATCATCGCGTGAATCTCACCCTCTACCGCCTGCCCGAGATCATGGAAGGCGATCTCGGCTGCGTGATCGGACCGCTGATCCAGGAGTACCAGGCCGACCAGCTCGCGGCACTGGGCGACTGAGCGCTGCCGCGATGACGGAGCCCGGCGTTGTGGATATCACCGTGAGTGCATTGATAGCGCGCGCAGCGGCAGCGCTGCCGGGTGACTCGCCGCGTCTGGACGCCGAGTTGCTAATGGCGCAGGCGCTCGGTCGCGCGCGCGTCTGGCTCTATGCCCATGGCGGCGATCCCGTGCCCGCTGAGGCTGAACAGCGTTTCGCCGCGTTAATCGCCCGCCGTGCGGCCGGTGAATCGGTAGCAGGCATCCGTAGCGTGGCGGAATTCTGGTCGCTCGAACTGGAGATCACGCCCGCCACGCTGGTGCCGCGCCCCGCTACCGAGTGCCTGGTCGAGCGCGTGCTCGCGGCAGTGGACGCTCCGGTGGCCCGCGTGCTCGACCTTGGCACGGGCAGCGGCGCCATTGCGATTGCGCTGGCGCGGGAACGGCCGGGCTGGGAAATCACCGCCGTGGATATCGATCCCGCTGCGGTCGCCGTTGCGGCGCGTAACGCACAACGCCATGCCATTGCTAACGCGCACTTCGTTGCCGGCGACTGGTATGGCCCTGTCGCCGGGCGTCTATTCGCGGTGATCGTGTCGAACCCGCCGTATATCCGCAATGACGATACCTGCCTCGAGGGCCCAGGCCTGAGCCATGAGCCGCGGCGCGCACTTGCCTCGGGCGCCGATGGGCTGGATGCGCTGCGCGCTGTTATTGCGGTGGCGCCCGCGCATCTGGCACCTGGCGGCTTGCTCGCCTGCGAGCACGGCGCCGATCAGGGTGAAGCGGTCAGGGCGCTGTTCGAGGCGGCAGGTTTCGAGAATCCCCGCACTACCCGCGATCTCGCGGGTCACGACCGCGTTACGGCCGGTTACTTCAAAGGACCGCTGCCTGCGGAGCAGTCTCTCAAGGCGGACGAGGAGTGCTGCCATGAATGACGCGGAGCTGTTGCGCTACAGCCGCCATATCCTGCTGCCCCAGATCGACATAGAGGGGCAGCAGCGCCTGCGCGACGCCCGTGTGCTGGTCGTGGGGTTGGGAGGTCTCGGCTCGCCTGCGGCGATGTACCTGGCAAGCAGCGGCGTGGGAACGCTGCTCCTTGCCGACCCCGATCACGTCGAACTCTCCAACCTGCAGCGCCAGCCGCTGCATCAGGAGTCGCACATCGGCTGGAGCAAGGCACGCTCTGCGGCGGCGGCCATCGCCGCATTGAACACGGGCGTGGCGGTGGAGCCGATCGAAACGCGGCTCGATGCCGCGACGCTGCCGGCGGTGCTGGATCGCGTGGATCTGGCGCTGGACTGCAGCGACAACTACGCCACCCGCTATGCCCTGAACGCCGCCTGCATCGGCGCGCGCAAGCCGCTGGTGAGTGGTGCTGCCTTGGGTTGGGAGGGGCAGCTCTCGGTGTTTGATCCCGCGCGCGCGGGGCCCTGCTACGCCTGCCTGTATCCGGTGCAGGATGCGCGCGAGGAGCGGGCCTGCGCCGTTAACGGTGTGGCCGCTCCGGTGGTGGGCACCATCGGCATGCTGCAGGCGCTGGAGGCCCTGAAGCTCATCACCGGCGCTGGCGTGCCGTTGATCGGCGAGTTGCTGGTGTTCGATGGACTCAGCACGGAGTTCCATCGGCTCAGGATTCCGCGGCGTGCAGATTGTCCCGTCTGCTCCTGAGGCGTGCGGGGTTCATCGTTGGTACGGGCCCGGTAGCAACCGGAGTCCGGTGCGGCGAGCCCGGCTCAGTCGGGCGGCGTGTCGAGGAAATCCGCGGTCTCGCTGTCGCCACTCAGCACGTGTTTCTCCTGCGCCCAGGCGATGAAATCAGCGTCCTTGCAGCGGCGCGAACAGAAGGGCCGCCAAGGGATGGACTCGACCCACTCGACAGGTGCCTTACAGCTGGGGCAGCTGACCGTCTGGCTCATGGCTGTGCTCCGACCGCCGAGGCTGCGTGCTCGGCGGCGAGTTGCAGGTAGCGTTCGTGCAGGGCATCGACCTGCCGCTGCAGGTCTTCGAGCGAGCCTTCGTTGCGGATCACGTCGTGCGCGCGGGCGAGCCGCTCCGCGCGGCCGATCTGTGCGGCCATGATGGCGCGCACTTGAGGTTCGCTGTTGGCATCGCGGCTCATGGTGCGCGCGAGCTGTGTGGTTTCGTCTACATCCACCACCACGACGCGGTTGGCGAGGGTGTCTTGCTTCGCCTCGAGCAGCAGTGGCGAGACCAGCAGGGCATAGGGGCTGGTGGCAGCCTGAAGCGCGCGGAAAATCTCGATCGTGATGCGCGGGTGCAAGAGCGCCTCGAGCCATTGACGCTCCGCGGGATCGGCGAAGATCTTCTGGCGCAACTGCGCCCGGTCGAGTGCTCCGCCGGCATCGAGAATGCCAGCCCCGAAATGTTCGGCGATCAGTGCGAGCGCAGGCTGGCCCGGCTGCACCACCGTACGAGAGGCCTGGTCGGCATCGACCACGGTGATGCCATGGGTCTCGAAGCGCGCCGAAGCGGCGCTCTTGCCGCTGCCAATGCCTCCGGTGAGGCCTATCACGAATTTTTTCACGCCAGATCCATTATCCGGACAAGGGAACCAACACCATTCTAGTCTCATGCTCTGCTGAGGCGAATGGGACGTTTGCACCCTAAAGCACGGTACGCCACACTTCAACGTGGCCCGATATTGTTTGCGGATGGTCCCGTCAACGAGAGTGGTAGTCGATATGGCTAGCGGTGGTCGGAGGGTGTTGGTAACGGGTGGGGCGGGTTTCATCGGCTCACACATTTGCACCCGCTTGCTGGCGCGCGGTGACGAAGTACTCTGTGTGGACAACTTCTATACAGGACGCCGCCAAAACATCCGGCAACTTGTGGCGCACCCGCTTTTCGAGGTGCTGCGCCACGACATCACATTCCCGCTTTACGTAGAGGTCGACCAGATCTACAACCTCGCCTGCCCGGCCTCGCCCGTTCGTTACCAGTTCGATCCGGTGCAGACCACCAAAAGCTCCGTACACGGCGCGATCAATATGCTTGGGCTTGCCAAGCGCCTGCGTGCGCCGATCCTGCAGGCCTCGACGTCAGAGGTGTACGGTGATCCCGATGTGCACCCCCAGCCGGAAAGCTACTGGGGGCGTGTAAACCCCATCGGCCCACGCAGCTGCTATGACGAGGGCAAGCGTTGTGCCGAAACGCTGTTTTTCGATTATTACCGCCAGCACGGGCTGGCGATACGCGTTGCGCGCATTTTCAACACCTACGGCCCACACATGCAGCCCGATGACGGGCGCGTGGTGAGTAATTTCATCGTGCAGGCTCTACAGGGCCGTGACATCACTGTTTACGGGGACGGCCAGCAAACGCGCTCTTTCTGTTACGTCGACGATATGGTTGATGCACTGTTGCGTTTGATGGACAACTCCGAGAACAGCCCCGGGCCGGTTAATCTTGGGAATCCCGTGCAAAGCAGTATCCTCGACATCGCCGCACTCGTCCTGCGGCTCACCGACTCCCGCTCACACCTGGTATTGCATCCGCTACCCACGGATGACCCGCGTCAGCGCCAACCCGACATCGCTGAGGCGCGCCGGTTGCTCGACTGGGAGCCCACGACAGACCTTGAGGACGGGCTCCGTGAGACCATCGATTACTTCCGGTGCATCTTGTGAAACTCAGCATTGTCATCCCCTGCTACAACGAGCGCGGCACCATTGAGGCAGTCATCAATGCCGTGCGCGCTGCACCGGGTGGCGAAAAGGAAATCATCGTCGTCGACGATTGCTCCCAAGACGGCAGCAGAGAACTTCTGGAAGGGCCGCTCCGCGCAAAAATCGACAAACTGGCTCTTCACTCGGTGAATCGCGGCAAGGGTGCCGCCTTGCGCACGGGTATCGCGGAGGCGACGGGTGACATCGTGATCATCCAGGACGCCGATCTCGAGTATGACCCCCAGCAATATCCCTTACTGATCGGTCCGATCGTGCAGGGAAAGGCAGACGTGGTCTACGGATCAAGGTTCATCGGTAGCGGCCCGCATCGCGTTCTGTATTTCTGGCACCGGGTAGGCAACGGCTTCCTGACGCTGGTATCGAACATGTTCACCAATCTCAATCTCACCGACATGGAGACCTGCTACAAGGTCTTCCGTCGTGAAATCATCCAGTCGCTGCGAATCGAGGAGGACCGGTTCGGCTTCGAGCCCGAGATCACTGCAAAGATCGCGAAGCTCGGGTGTCGGGTCTTCGAGGTGGGCATTTCGTATTACGGTCGCACCTATCAGGAGGGCAAGAAGATCGGGTGGAAGGATGGGGTGAGGGCGCTGTGGTGCATCCTCCGGTACAACCTCCGTGCCTGAGTTTCTAGCGCGGAGCAGAGGCTATGATTGCGTGATACCAATGTTCGATTCCGGGGCTTTCTCGTGCTGAATGACAAGAAAATCGTCGTCGTGATGCCCGCTTATAATGCGGAGCGAACGCTGCGCCAGACGCTGGACGAAGTGCCCCGTGACGTGGTCGACGAGGTGATCCTCGTCGACGACTGCAGCAGCGACCGAACCGGAGATCTCGCGCATTCTCTTGGCCTGCGCACCATCCGCCACGAACGTAACCGCGGTTATGGCGGCAACCAGAAAACCTGCTATGCAGCCGCGCTAGATGCTGGAGCCGACGTGGTCGTGATGCTGCATCCGGATTACCAGTACACGCCACGCCTGCTGACGGCGATGGCGGCGATGATCACAAGTGGGCAGTACGACGCCGTGCTTGCTTCGCGCATCCTCGGACGAGGAGCGCTGGCGGGTGGCATGCCGCTTTACAAGTACGTTGCCAACCGACTGCTCACACTCGCTGAGAACCTGTTACTCGGATACAAGTTCACCGAGTACCACACGGGCTATCGCGCCTGGAGCAGGGAGTTGCTGCAGCGCCTGCCTCTGGATCGCAATTCAGACGACTTCGTGTTCGATAACCAGATGCTCGTGCAGGCCTGTCATTTCGGTTTCAGGATCGGCGAGATCTCCTGCCCCACACGGTATTTCGCCGAGGCCTCCTCAATCAGCTTCAGGCGCAGCGTACGTTATGGATTCGGGGTGCTCGAAGCGGCCATTCGTTACCGTCTCCACCATTGGGGAATCCTCGCCTATCCGCTTCTTGCCCCGCTCGAATGAGCCTGTCGCCTAAGGGGTCCGGCGCCAGCGCTTTCCGTTACGGCGCAGCCGGGTGTTCAGTCATGTGGCTGCACTGCGGCTGCGCGGCTCTCGTGGCACTGGCGAGCCTGCTGGTCTACTACCGCTGCATTGGCTTCGGTTACGTGGGCATCGACGACATCGAGTACGTAGTCCACACGGCGCCCGTGCGTAAGGGTCTGACGCCCGAGGGCATCGCCTGGGCGCTGACCAGCTTCCGCTTCAGCAACTGGCATCCGCTGACGTGGATGTCCTACATGCTGGACGTCTCGCTGTTCGGCGAGGCGGCGGGCCCGAAGCACGCTGTGAACCTGCTTCTGCATGTCTGCAACAGCCTGCTGGTCTATGCGCTCGCGTTCCGGGTGGTGGCAGGAGCCAGACATGGGGCTGCGTTGCTGGTGGCGCTGTTTTTCGCGGTGCATCCGCTGCACGTGGAATCCGTGGCCTGGGTGGCGGAACGAAAGGACGTGCTCTGCGCCCTGTTCTATTTCGCGGCGCTGCATTTCCATCTTGACCTGCAAGCGCGCCCTACCGTGACGCGATACCTGCGCCTGCAACTGGCCTGTGTACTTGCCCTGATGTCCAAGCCGATGGCGGTGACCCTCCCCGTGGCGCTGCTGCTGCTCGACTACTGGCCCGGTGGAAGGCTGCGGGCACCTACTGGCGCTGGCGCCCAGGTCAGGAACTTCTGCCGGCTCCTTCTCGAGAAGACGCCCGTCATCCTGATGTCTGCGGTGGTGTGCGTGTTGACCGTCATGGCTCAGGCGGAGGCAATAACGAGTTTCGAGTCAGTGCCGCTCGCATATCGTCTGCAGAATGCGATCCTCTCCCTGGTTGTCTATTGCAGACAGCTGATCTTCCCCCTCGACCTTGCTGCGCTTTATCCGCTCCGTCCAATTGATGCTGCAAGTGTATTCCTACCGGCGCTTGTGTTGGTTGTCTGCGCGTCGGTCCTCGTCATCCGTCATCGACGCTCCGCGCCGTGGTGGATGTTCGGCTGCTGCTGGTTCTGCCTCACACTGTTGCCCGTTATCGGCATTCTGCAAGCGGGGTTGCAGGCGCACGCCGATCGCTACACGTATATCCCCTCGATCGGCCTCCTGCTTGCCGTCGGGGCGAACGGCTCGAGCCTCGAGCCGAAATCGCGCCATCGCTGCACAGTCGTCTGTTGTGTGCTCCTGGTATTCCATACGGTGATTGCCTGGATACAAGTAGGGTACTGGGCCAATGATTACATGGCGTACTCAAGGATGCTTACCGTTACGCCTCGCAGTTGGGAGGCCCATGTGGGATTGGCAAGCTTCCATTCCGGGCGAGGCAACCGCGAAGACGCGGAATCGCATGTCAGGGAAGCACTGGCAATAGACAGTGAAAACGAATTCGTGCAGGCGGCATTGGGCAACCTGCTTTTAGCGAGGCGCGATAACGTCGGCGCCCGGAGGGCTTTTGTTCGTGCCCTCGAGTTGAGGCCCGGCTGGAGTCTGCCAATGCTGAACCTTGCCGTGATAATGGAGCGGGAGGGCCGCCCGAAGGAGGCCATGAAGGCTTACTGCGACGTGCTCTCAGTCGACCCGACACTCGAGGGTGTTGCCAGTCGAATCGAGCGAATCGCGAAAACGCTTGGGAGGACTGCGGGTGACCGCTGCGAGTAGCCCGGTCTCATGGAAGCGGTCAAAGGCCTTCGCGGCCCGATTCTTGGCTCCTTTGGCCATACTTGTTTTCCTCGCGGCCTTGGTATTTGGGCGCGTTGGCGAGTTTGGATATGCACCCCTAGACGATTACGGCTATGTAGTTTTGAGGGGGCAGGTTCGCAACGGACTCAGCCTCGACGGCTTCCGGTGGGCGTTCACAACGTTCAGCATGAGCAACTGGCATCCGCTGACGTGGTTGTCGCACATGGCCGATGTGTCTGTGTTCGGGCTGGCACCGGGTCCGGCACATATCGTCAACGTCCTGATCCATCTCCTGAACTCGGCTCTGGTGTTGGTGCTTGCCCGTAAGGTCTTGGTAGACCGGCTGGCCTCGGTTGCAGTGGCTGGTCTGTTCCTCGTACACCCGTTGCATGTCGAGTCGGTTGTCTGGATTGCGGAGCGCAAGGATGTGCTCTGCGCTTTCTTTTTCCTGCTGGCCTGCTTGGCGCACCTGCGTTATGCCGCAGTCGGGACGCGTGGATGGTACGCCGCGATCCAGTGCGCGGGAGCGGCCGCATTGCTGTCCAAGCCCATGGCGGTGACGTTGCCTCTTGTGCTTCTCTTGCTTGATGTTTGGCCTCTGGCAAGGAATCGGGAGGGTGCCGGTTGCGGGCGCAGACTCTGCCTGCGCCTGGTGATCGAAAAATTGCCGCTAATGTTCCTGTCGGCGGGCGTATGTGCGCTGACGATCATGGCGCAGCGAGATGCTCTTGCTCCCGTGGACCAGTTGCCGGTGCTGCAGCGAGCGGCAAACGTGCCTGTGGCACTTGCCACCTACTTTCGTGATCTGGTACTCCCGACGCAACTTGCCGTCTTTTATCCCGTGCGAATTCCGGACATCGTCTGCGAGGTTCTGCCTGCTTCCTCGTTGATGATCGGCGTGTCCCTCGTTTGCTGGCGTCTCCGTGTGACCTGTCCATGGGCTGCGTTTGGCTGGCTTTGGTTCCTGATCATGATCGCGCCGGTATGTGGATTGGTGCAGGCTGGGTCGCAGTCCCATGCCGATCGCTACATGTATCTGCCTTCCTTGGGCCCCTTGCTCGCGCTGGGGGTAGGTCTTGCCCGGACGCGTCGGCAGCAAGCGTGTGGCGTACATGTTGCGGTCGTTGCGGCGGGATTGTTGTTTTATTCGGTGCTTGCATGGATTCAGGTCGGCTACTGGCGAGATGCTTTCATGCTCTATTCGCGCGTTCTCCAGGTGAGCGGCGAGCATTACACGGTTCGAATGGGGCTTTCCGTGTGGTATCTCGAGCATGGCCTCCTCAAAGAGGCGCGAATACAGGCCTCTCGTGCGGTCGAGCTTGCACCGGATGAAGCGGGTGTGCATGCCAACTTCGGATTCCTCGAACTGCAGGCGCGGAACTGGGCGGCTGCGGAGACGAGTTATCGTCGTGCCGTGGAACTTTCACCACGGGATGCTTCTTTGGTCAATAATCTCGGACTGTTACTCGAGCAGCAGGGGCATATGGATGAGGCCCGCGTTGCTTTTTCCCGGGCAATCAAGCTTGACCCTGCAATGATCGGTTTTCGCAGGAATCTCAGCCGAGTTGGCGGAATGAACCCATGATGTATTGTGCTTTTTGCACCACCAGCACGAATCCGAAAATTGTTGTGGCCCTTGATGCAGACGAGGGCCGGCATCAATTCCGGATTTCCTTCTGCGGGCGCTGTGGCAGCGGCTCGTTACTCGACTCGCCGACCGATCACGAGCTTGCCCACTACTATGAGGCTTGCTATTACGGACGCGGAAAACGGAAATTCCAGTCGGTTTTTCAATACGTCTTCGATGCTGGCAAGCGCCGGCTTGCGCGCTCGGTGCTTGTCGCCCTGCACGACGCGCCCAATCCGCGCGTACTCGACATGGGTTGCGGCACTGGACAACTTCTCGTGGAGCTCGAGCGCCTGGGCGCAGTACCCATCGGTTTCGAGCGCCCGGGTGGCGCAGCGCGCGCGGTACGCCCAGGTCTGCGCATCATCGAGGGCGAAATCGGAGAGCATGTGCACAAACTTGATCCGGTGGATGCCGTGGTCATCTGGCACGTACTGGAGCATCTACGTGATCCCGTAGCGGTCCTGCGTGCGTCGACGAGTTTGCTTCCCTCTGGTGGGTTGTTGTTCCTGGCGGTGCCGAATGCAGCTAGCTGGCAAGCGCGGATCTTCGGGCGCTACTGGTTCCACCTCGATATCCCCCGGCACCTTCATTTCCTGACAGCGGATGGTCTGCGCAAATGCCTTTCTGCGGAGGATTTCATCGTCGTGCGCGAAGCAACGCTGCAGTGGTCGCAAAGTCTCTTTGGCTTTGTCCAGAGCACACTGAACCTCCTGTGCCCGCGCGTGCCGAACCGTCTTTACCGGCTCATGCGTGATCCACTCACCCCTAGCCGCCTTGCCGAATTGTCGATCTGGGCCGTGGCTGTTGCGCTGCTGACGCCTTTCGCGCTGCTCGAGGCTGTATTCGCTGAATTCGCGGGCGCGGGAGCTGTCTGCATGGTCGTGGCAAAAAAAGCATGAAGTATTCGGGAGAAAGGCTTTTCTCGGCCATTATGAGCACAGTGTTGCGACCACTTGGCGCCCTCAAAATCGTGCGTTATCTGATCGCAGCAGTCGCGGGTGCAGTGGTGGATTTCATAGTCTTCGCACTGTTGATATATCGGATGGACATAGGCTATTTGTGGGCGGGTGTCTGGGGGTTCGTGCTTGCGACGCTGGCCAATTACCTTGTGAGCATCAGGTTGGTTTTCCAAAGTGGCATACGGTTTTCACGCCTTCAGGAGTTGGGGATCATTTATGCCGTCAGTGGCACCGGGCTGGTCTGGCACCAGCTGATTCTCTATTTTTGTGTGGAGCACCGTGGCATGCACGTCATGCTCTCGAAAGTGGTCGCAGTTGGAACGGTGTTCTTCTGGAATTATATGATCAGGAGGCATATGATTTTCAATTCGACAGCTGGCGGCTGTCAGCCGTGGCCCTGATCGTCAGGGCAAATAGGCGCGCAGAGCAGTACCCCATAACAGGGTTGCCCATCCCGCCCCCGCCAGGAACGGGCCGAAGGGAATCGGCGTGTTGCGGCCGTGGTCCCTGAAAAAAATCATCGCGAGGCCCACCACGGCGCCCAAGAGTGATGACAGCAGTACAACGGTCGGCAGCGCTTGCCACCCCAGCCACGCTCCCAATGCCGCCAGCAGCTTGAAATCGCCGTAACCCATGCCTTCCTTGCCAGTCACCAGTTTGAATGCCCAGTAGACAGACCAGAGCGATAGATACCCGAACACCGCGCCCCACAAGGCGTCACGCAGAGGCACCGTGCCAATGATTTGGTTGATGATGAGTCCCGCCCACAGCAGCGGCAGTGTGATGCTGTCGGGGAGAAGTTGGTGGTCCAGGTCGATGACGGTGAGCGTGACCAGCGCCCAGGTCAGCGCCAAGCCCGCAAGGGCAGGCCAGCCGATACCTAGCCGCAGCACCACGATTACTGAAAGGACGGCGGTCAGTAGTTCGACGATGGGGTAGCGTGGGGATATGGGCTCACGGCAATTGCCACATCGCCCCCGCAGCAGCACATAACTCAAGACGGGGACGTTTTCATGAGGGCGGATGCGATGTCCGCAATGCGGGCAACTTGACGGCGGATGCACCAGGGAGACGTCGGTTTCCGAAGCGGCGATGGGCCGCGTGGCGAGCAACGCGCGAGAGTCCTCGCGCCAGCCCCGATCCATCATTACGGGTAATCGCAGGATCACAACGTTAAGAAAGCTGCCCACGACGAGCGACAGCATAACAATGCCCGTGATCAGCAGGCCCGGGTTGTCGCGCCAGAACTGCGCGGTGAGAAGAAGGGGATCCAAGGGCGCCTACATCACCGAGCCGAGCATGAAGATCGGCAGGTACATGGCTATCATCAGGCCGCCCACCAGCACCCCGAGCACTGACATGATCAGCGGCTCCAGCAGGGCGGTGAGGCCATCCACCTTATTGTCGACTTCAGTCTCGAAGTGAGCGGCCACCTTATCCAGCATCGAATCGAGGGCGCCGGACTCCTCGCCGATCGAGACCATGTGCAGCAGCATCATCGGGAAGAGGCCGGTGGTGCGGATGGCCTGAGTGAGCGTGGTACCCACTGTCACATCGTCGCGGATCTGGCGGATTGCACGGGCATAGACTGCGTTGCCAGCAGCACCCGCCACGGAGTTCAAGGCCTCTACCAGCGGTACGCCGGCGGCGAAAGTGGTGCAGAGTGTCCTCGCAAATCGGGCGACCACGGCTTCTTTCAGGATCGGGCCGATCACGGGTGCTTTAAGCATGGCCGCGTCGACTCCGTCGGCAAAGGCTTTGCTGCGGTGCTTGGCCTCGCCGAAGGCGTAGCCTCCTGCCACCATCGCGCCCACGATGACGTACCAATAGGCCTGCATGAAATTCGATAACGCGAGAACCATCAGCGTGAAAGCCGGCAGATTGGCGCCGAAACTGCTAAAGGTCTCGGCAAACTGGGGCACCACGAATACAAGCAGAATCATGGTCACGATTACCGCAACCGCCAGAACAGCGATCGGGTAGGTGAGGGCTTTCTTGATTTTGGCTTTGAGCGCCTCGGTCTTTTCCTTGTAGGTGGCAACGCGGTCCAGCATGGAGTCCAGCTTTCCCGCCTGCTCGCCGGCTTGCACCAGGTTGCAGAAGAGGTCGTCGAAGTGCCGCGGGTGATGCTGCAGCGCAGAGGCCAGGCTGTTGCCGCCGGAGACGTCGTTCTTGATGGCGAGGATCATCTCGCGGAAAGCAGCGTTTTCCTGGCCATCGGCAACGATGTCGAAGGACTGCACCAGCGGCACGCCTGCCTTCATCATGGTCGCTAGTTGGCGAGCAAAGACCGCGATATCGGCGGGTTTGATGGGCTTCTTACGCTCGCCGAACAGGGGCTTCGGCTTCTTCCGTACCACCTGCGGCGTGATGCCCTGCTTGCGTAACTGCGCCTTGGCGACGGCGACGCTCTCGCTCTGGAGTTCGCCCTTGGTAAGGTTGCCGCGGCGATCCTTGCCTGTGTACGTGAACGTTGCCGTCTTGACGGTCTGCGCCGCTGCCCGTGCCATGGTCAGTCCTTTGTCACGCGGTTGATTTCCTCGAGGCTGGTTAGCCCCTTGATAATTTTCACGAGGCCCGCACGCCGCAGGTCATTGTAGCCCTGCTTGCGGGCCATTTTGGACAGCTCGATGGAGTTGCCGCCCTCCATGATGATCTGGGAGAGTTCCTTGGTTATCGGCACGCACTCGTAAATGCCCACCCGCCCCTTGTAGCCGTTCATGCATCTTGCGCAACCCACTGGCCCCTTGACCGTGATGGAGTTCGCCTCTTCCGGGGTAAAGCCCTCTTCGAGCAGCACGTCCGGGGGGAGCTTCACTTCCTTGCAGCACAATTGGCAGAGCCGTCTTGCGAGGCGCTGAGCGATGATGAGGTTGATCGAGGTGGCCACGTTGAAAGCGGGCACGCCCATGTTCAGAAGGCGGGTGATGGTTTCGCAGGCGCTGTTGGTGTGTAGCGTGGACATCACCATGTGGCCGGTCTGGGCGGCTTTCACCGCGATCTCGGCGGTGGCAAGGTCACGGATCTCGCCCACCATGATGATGTCTGGATCCTGCCGCAGGAATGAGCGCAGCGCCTCGGAGAAGGTGAGCCCCACCCTGGCGTTCACATGAACCTGGTTCACGCCAGCCATGTTGATTTCGACCGGATCTTCGGCCGTAGAGATATTGCGTTCGTCGGTGTTCAGGATGCCAAGACCCGTGTACATCGACACGGTCTTGCCGCTGCCAGTGGGGCCGGTGAACAGCATCATGCCCTGTGGCGACATCAGGGATTTCATGTAGAGCGTACGCTGGTCAGCTTCGAAGCCCAGCGCGTCAATTCCCAACTGAGCGCTAGCCGGATCGAGGATACGCAACACGACCTTCTCGCCGAAGATCGTAGGCAGCGTGTTGACCCGAAAATCGATGGCGCGGGTCTTGGACAGCCTCATCTTGATGCGGCCGTCCTGCGGCACCCGGCGCTCCGAGATGTCCATCGCCGACATCACCTTCAGGCGCGCCGCCAGCTTGGGCGCCAGCGCCACGGGTGGCTTGGACACCTCGTGCAGGATGCCGTCGGTGCGGTAGCGGATGCGGTAGTTCTTCTCGTAGGGTTCGAAGTGGATGTCCGACGCGCCACCCTTGATGGCATCCAGCAGCACCTTGTTTACGAAGCGGACGATCGGGGTGTCGTCCGTCGCGGAGCGGAGGTCCCCGTCTTCTGGCTTCTTCTCTCCACTCTCGATGTCGAGGTCTTCGAGACCGACATCGTCAAGACTCGAGAAATTGCTGCCCGAGGCTTCCTCGGCCGCCTTCAGGAAGCGCTGCATCACCTTGGCGAGTTGGGACTCCTCTACCAGGATGGCCTCGGTGCTGATGCCGGTATGGAACTTGATCTCGTCCAACGCGTGCAGGTTGGTGGGGTCCGACACCGCCAGATACAAACGGTTGCCGCGCTTGAAAAGCGGGATGACGTGATGCTTCTCGATCAGCTTGGGATCGACCAGGTTCTTCGGGGAGGTCTCGATGTTGAAGGCGGCGAGGTCGAGCAAGGGCGTGCCAAACTCGTCCGAAGCGGACTCGGCGATGCGGCTGCCATCGGCCAGGTTGCGCTCCACCACGTGGGTGACGAACGGCACCTTGTGCTGACGGGCGTCCTGCAGGGCCTGCCGGGCTACCTGCTCATCGAGCACGCCGTCTTGCACCAGCCGGCGTGCCAGGCCGCTCAAGGGTATCGGGGTATTGGCGTTCATTGCGCCTCGTTCGTGTCGATTGCCGCTATCTCAGGGTCCGCGAATAAAGCAGGGTCATTGTGGTCGAGTATAGCAACAGAGTTTTGGTGGCGGGGCCACATCCCCTGACTGCCTAGTTGGCCCCGGGAAAGAGGCGGAGTGACCGGCGGGTGACAAAATCTGTCCAATGTCTGGCGTTATAGGGCGCTCCCCGGCGGAGGTCTGAGCGGGCGTTGGGGTTGTATCCAGTCCTGGAACGCAACGATTCAGGGCTTGATCCACTTCTGGCTGAGGCTGGGGCTATGTTGGCCTACATATTGAATGGTGTGCCCTCAGGCGTTCGGCGGTCTTCAATTCCGATCGTTCAACTGACTCGTTTTTCCAACAAGGAGTAATTAAGTGAACAGAATGCAAAAGGGCTTCACCCTGATCGAATTGATGATCGTGATCGCAATCGTGGGCATCTTGGCGGCGGTGGCATTGCCGGCGTACCAAGACTACACCGTGCGTGCGAAGCTATCTGAGGTCTTGGCTCGCGGCAGCGAAGTAAAGACTGCAGTCACCGAGTATTTTGCCTCGACCGGCACCATGCCGACTACCGGCGCAACGAACGTGTTCAATACGGTCGGTGCAGGCAAAGTAAGCCAAGTGTCTTGGGTTAACTCCGGTAGCCAATATATCCGGTTGGACATCAACACCGCTGCTGGCAACAACGGCATTTCGGAACTTGACGCCGGTTCTAACCAGTTGGGCCTCGTCGTAGCCGGAAACACGGGTGGTGTGATCACTTGGCGTTGCGGTGGGAGCACCACTGTTTCCACGGTTCCCGCCAAGTACCGCCCCGGCAGCTGTAAGTGAGACTGGATTTGCGAGTTGTCTGATCGCTCAGACCTTTCGCCCGTTCCGAGCGCCCCTCCATCCGGAGGGGCGTTTTTTTTTGTACGCCACTGGGCAGCATTGTTTGTTTTTTGTGCCCTGATCTATGTCCTCTATCGCCCCGGGTTCAGCTTCGGATTGGCGTTCGACGATCTCGCCAATCTCGCGGGACTCGAAAGCGTCCGCGATCTGGACTCTGCCATCCTGTTCGTCTTCAGCGGTAACGCCGGGCCATTTGGTCGCCCTTTGGCGCTCGCGAGCTTCCTCGCGCAGCGATCGGCCTGGCCGGATCACATCGATGTGATGATCCGGTGCAACGTCTTGTTGCACCTGGTGAATGTTTTACTCGTCGCGTCGCTGGCAAGGCGTTTGGCGTACTACCTGCCGGGAGTCGCATCCCAGCCCGGGCGTTTCGCGTTCGCAGTTGCCGCTTTGTGGGGCAGCAGTCCCTTGCTGATGAGCACCAGCCTCATGGCGGTGCAGAGGATGACTTCTCTCAGTGCATGCTTCTGCCTGCTGGGTATGATTGGGTGGCTGCGAGCCCGACATCTTCTGGCTGACCGCCCCGGTTTCGCCTTGCTGGGTATGACCGCGTCACTTCTGACGGGGACTCTGCTTGGAGCGTTGTCCAAAGAGACCGGCGCACTGCTCCCGCTGTTCGTTATCGCGACGGAGTACACCCTCGTCGGCCGTGCCTTGCCGCCGAGTTTCAGACAGCGGCGCTGGCGTATGGCGTGGTGGTGCTGGTGCTGGGCCACCTTCTGTGTGCCGGTAGGGGGTATCGCTTATCTCGGTTGGCAGCATCTTGCCCATGTCGATACGGCCTATGTGGGCGTCGGATATGGCCCGCTGGAACGCCTGTTCACCGAGGCCCGCGTCCTGTTCGAGTACTTGCACCTGCTGATCGCCCCTCAGCGGAACGGATTGGGGCCTTTCCATGATGATTTGCAGGTATCGACCAGTCTGCTCTTCCCGCCTGCCACTCTGGTTTCGGCGGTGACGTGGTCACTGCTAGGTATTGCGGGCTGGCTGCTGCGCGCGGGTCCCTTCCGTGCCTTTACTTTTGCTCTGGCGTGGTTCCTGGGAGGTCACCTTCTCGAGTCGACGATCTTCCCGCTTGAACCTTATTTCGAGCATCGCAATTATCTGCCGGGAGTGGGGGTATGGGTTGGCGTGTGTGCGCTTCTTTGGGCCGGTATCGGGCCGGTGCGCCGGGCGGGGTTGGCCCTGATGGCGATACTGCTGCTGAACAACCTGTTTGTGCTTCGCGAAACCGGGCTCGTGTGGGCCGACCCGTTGCTGGCGGGTCGCATCTGGCACGCGGAGCATCCCGACTCGATCCGTGCACTGGTGCAATACGGCCGCTCCCTGGGCGAACGTGGAAGCATCGAGCAATCGGTGCGGATCTACGACGCGGCGAGCTCGCGACTGCGCGCCAGCCCGCATTACCGGGCCGGCAGGCTCCAACTCTACTGTGCTACCCGCCCTCCCGGGCGTGTTGCCGACGCGGCTCTTGACCTGCGTGATGGCCTTGGCGCAGGCAGAATCGACTATCAGGTTCCAGAGAGCCTCGGTCTTGTCATGCAACTTGCCGCAGCGGGCCGTTGCGCAGGATTCGACATCGACAACGGTCGCCAGATGCTCGAATCGATTGTCTCCTCGACTGATGCGCGCGTGATGGCGCGCGCGCGGCAGGCCGCTCACTCCGCGTTGGCCGATTACTGGATCAGCAAGCGCGAACTCGACCCCACGCTCCGGCATCTGGAACAGGTCTGGGATATGAGCGGCGATATCGCCGTGTTGCGGCACATCGTGCGCGTCCTTGTTTCCGCTAACCTTTGCGAGGATGCTCGAGTCCGACTTCGCGAAGCATCGACTACGCCCCCGCGAAACCCCCTTTACCGATTGGCATGGAAACGTCAGCGCGATGGCATCGCCGATGACATAGAGCGGGGTTGCCATGGATGATCCGGTTCCTGATGTCTTGAATTGGAAGCGAGAGACCAGTCGCGGCTTGAGCCCATGGGTCGCATGGGCAGTGGTGATCACCTGGTTCGCTTACCTGTTTCTGAAGCTTACTGATCTTGCTGCGCTGGCATCACTCGCGGATGACAGCAGTAACTACCTGGCAATGGCTCGTTGCTTCTCGCCGTGGGGGGCAGACGACGCCGCTGCGCTCTCGGTCTGCCAACAGCAGTACTTTCCATTGGGTTTTCCATTGCTTCTCGGGCTGCTTGGCCTGGCACATTCGTTGCCCCTGGCCCATGCGGCCGTGATTGCCGCTTTCCTGGCAAGTTTGCCCTTCCTGTGGCGTCATGCAGCGCTTGTGCTTCACTCGCGCGCACTCGCGCATGTCCTCATGATGTTTTGTGTGGTGTTGCCAGGTACCCTTCTGGGACTTCAGGGCATTCTGAGCGAATCCTGGTACCTGCTGCTCAGCGCTGCCTTCATTGCGGGGCATAGTGACGCGGTTGACCGACGGCCTGTTAGTGCCTGCCTCGCGGGTATTCTGTTAGGGCTCGTGGTTACATCGCGCACCATCGGACTGGTGCTGCCTGCTGCGGTTCTCGTCAGAGCAGTCGTGACGCGGCTACGCAGTGGACGAGTTCCGCCGGGCACTTGGCTCGAGCTTGGTGCGTGCGCAGCGGTGCTCGCGCTATTCAGCATGCTGACGCCCGAGAGGGTCGAGGTGAGGGGCTACGGGGCGATATGGGACGATCTGTTTGCTTCACCGCAAGGTCTTGTGGATTACCTTGGCGCTCAGGTGGGCGGCCTCACCGAATCCTGGGCAAGTTTCATCGCGCTCTACTGGAGTGACGAACGGCCGCTTACCTGGGCATCGATGATGTTCGTGCTTGCCATCTCGCTTGGCGGCGTTGCGCTGCGGTTAGTCGCAAACCGGTTGGATGCCTTGTACGTGGCGGGGTATCTGGCAGTGCTGCTCGTGTGGCCTTATCCGGGACAAATGTTCCGGTTTCTGTTTCCGATAATGCCTTTCCTGCTCCTCAATGGAGCCTGGCTGTTGGTGATCATCTCCCGCCGGTATGAGCGCCTCCGCTTGCCGCTGTGGATCGTGCCTGGCCTGGTTGCCGCGCTGGCGTTGCCCTCACACGCGTTCCTGATGGGTCGCGCGGAACTTGCCCGCGAAGACGGCCTGAGCCCCGTCTACGAGTGGTATCGCAAACCGGCACTTGTCGAAGCGCGCCGTGAACTGGGTTTGCAGAACAGGATTTTTGCGGATTTTGCGGAGTTGGATCGTAGCCTTCCCGGGGGAGCGGTGGTCGGCTTTTACGAACCTTCCTACGTGACGGTGCTCTCCGCGCGGAAGTCCGTGCCACTGCCGTATCCCGTGGATGCGAACACTTGGCGCACGGCACGTGAAGCGGGTGCCACGCATGTCTTTCTGACTCGCATACACCCACGCCTCAGCCGGTCCGGCATTGACGGGCTTGCGATTGTCGGGAGGCCACCGCGCGATGCCGAACTCATGTGGTGCAGTCGTGAGTCACTGCAGGGTCTTCCGGCGAGTTGCCTCTATGCCCTTGCGTTGGTGCGGCAGCCCTGAACATGGCCGCGTGGTACCTCCGGTCGCGCGCGGATTGGTGGGCCGAATGGCTCGCGCTCGCGGCCGCGTTCGTGGTTCCGGCGTGGCTGAGCTGGCAGCGCTGGACTGACCCTTTGGTTGACTACGGGCGTCAGGCCTATGTCGCCTGGCGGATCCTCGAGGGCGACCGGTTATACACAGATCTGGCTCACGTCTTCGGTCCACTTGGTTCCTACCTGAGCGCGGCGGTAATGGGTCTGTTGGGCACATCGATTGCCAGCCTGGTATGGTTCAACCTCTTTCTCATAGGTTGCTTCACCCTACTCCTGCGCAGCCTTTTCGGTTGGATTGGTGGTCGCCTTTCTGGCCTGGGTGCTGCACTGGCCTTCCTTCTGCTGTGCGCGTTCCCGCAATACGTATTCCAGGCCAACTTCAATTTCGTCACGCCATATTCCGGCGATCTCGTCTACGGCCTGATGCTGGCGTTCGTGTGTCTCTCACTTATTCTGCGAGGAGAGCCCGCCGGGATCTCCGAATGGCGTATGGCAGCTGGTGGTGCGTGTTTCGCGCTGGTCATGCTCGGCAAGCCAGAGGTCTTCCTCGCGCTTGTGCTTGCCGTCATGGCTGCATGCCTCTGTATGCGGTGCGCAAGGCGTCAGTGGCTTGCGTTTCTGGGCTCCGCGCTGGCGACACTGATGGTTGTTTTTGTCGCGTTTGTGCCATCCCTTGGGAACTCGGGAGCCTTGCATGCTGTACTTGCAGGGTTGATCCCGGTTGGCAAGATGGGAAGTGCTGGTCTGCTGTACTACCGATGGGTCAGCGGATTTGATGCGCCTTGGCAGAATCTCGCCCGTGCGCTCGCGGGTTTTCTGGCAGTCCTCTTGTGCGCCGCTGCAGGATTGATGCTGGAAAGACTGGAGAGGGTCCAACGAGTAGCGGCTGTTGCACTGGGAACAGTACTCCTGGTTTCCCTGCCTGCCATGTTTTTATTGCAGCCTTTAGAGACTACAGCCGTCCAGCAAGGTCTCGGCTTCCTGCCGCTTGTAGTGATTGCCGTTGCCCTGTTGGCCATCTTTAAACGCAGACGGGGCACGTTCTGCGCGCGGGCAAACGCGTGGCTAGTGCTGTCGGTTTTTGCGTTGGGTTCTCTGTTGAAGATTGTTCTGGCCGCACGGCTTTTCCACTACGGTTTCGCGCTTTCCATGCCAGCGGTGGCGTTGGTTGTGGCTCGGCTGCTTGCCGACCCCACGCAACAGGTGCGAGTCTGGTGGTGGCGCAGGTTGCCGCTGTTCGCGCTGGGTCTTGCTTTGGTGTTGGCACATCTCGATACCTCACGCCGGCACTATGCGCTGCGTAATCTGGAGTTGCGCTCCGATGGCGAGCATATGCGCGTGTTCGGGGAAGACAGGGATGCCAGAGGCCCGTGGATACAGGCCTTTCTCGACTGGCAAGAGAAGGGCATCGCGCCAGGGACCACGATGCTTGTTCTGCCCGATGCAGCGATGCTGAATTTCCTCTCGCGTCATGCTGCGGGAACCCCTTACTACGCGCTTCCATCGCCAGAATTGGCGTTTCACGGCGAAGCGGCTGTACTCACGGCGCTGCGACGTCAACCTCCGGATTTCGTGGTCCTCGTCGATCAGGGCGGCGTGCTTCTGGGCCGCTTCGGGCAAGCCGGATACGGTAGGGAGATCCTTGCCTGGGTGGCTACCGACTATGAGCCGCTAGTACTTTTTGGCGCCGAACCCCTCACCGGACAAGGATTCGGCATCGGCGTGCTCCGCTATCGCCACTAGATGGCAGGGAGCCCGGTGTTGCCAGCGGGCGCGATACACCCTCCGGTCGCTAGATTCTGCCGCAACGAACGTGATTCTCCTCCCATTTTCACGGCGTGGGCGAAGAGCGCACAGGCTTCTTCATGGCGGCCTTGGCGGTAAACGGCTATAGCAAGGTCGTTGATCACGTGCCAGTGTTCCGGTGCTCTCTCTCGGGCTCCACGAAACCAGATTTCGGCATCCGCCGGACGCTGCATGGCAAGGGCTATCTCTCCTTTGCTCATGTAGCCTTCATATCGGTGGGGAAATCGCTCGATCAGGCCATTGGCGCGCACTTCGGCGCTGGTCAGTTCGCCCTTGGTGATCAGGATATCCAGAAGTCGTGTTTCGGCGAAGATGTTGTCTCGTGTTACGTCCGCCGTGCGCTTGTACAGCACACCAGGGCTCTCCCAGTAACCGATCTGCAGATAACAGAGCGTTCCCCAGAACAACGCCATGATGCTGATGATCGTGATGGCACGTGTGCGCCAGAGGCCGGCGGCCGGCGGCAATAGCGAGACCAGCCCCAGAAGAAGCCCTATTGAAGGGATATACATATACCGGTCCGCCCGACTTTGGGCGCCAACCTGAACGAGGCCGATCACCGGCAGCAGCGTGACGATGAACCAGGTGAACCCTAGCAGCGGGCCCGGGTGCGCGCGGGCCGCGCGAAAGCACAATGCGCCAGTGCCGAACAGTGCCAGCGCGGCGGGCAGGAACTCGCGCAGAAAGTCGAAAGACTGCAACGGATAAAATATCGCCAGGCGATCCGGAAGCGCGAAGTCCCGGAGGTACAGCCCATAGGACACGATCACGTTCAGAAGCCTGTCCGGAACACCGAGCGGGCCAAGCCCGGCGACTGCACCGCTGCGCGTCTGGGCGATCAACGTGAGGCCACAGGCCGCAAACACCAACCCGAAAAGCACGAGTTTCTCCCTGACCAGGGGCCAGACCGAGCGAAGCAGTGCATGAGCGCCGTCACCACGTCGCAATCTGCCAAGTGGCCAGATATCCAACAGCAGCAGGATCAACGGCAGGCTGACGGCCATGGGCTTGGACAGAAGCGCGAGGGTGCAGGAGCCTGCCACCAGCGCCATGGACGAGGCTGTTGGTGAGCGCGTGTACCTGCAATAGGCAAGAATCGCCAGCAAATAAAAAGTTGCACAAAGCAGGTCCTTGCGTTCGGCGAGCCACACCACGGATTCCACGTGTTGGGGGTGTACCAGAAAAAGCATGGCACCGGCCAGAGCGGCGTCCCGGCGCGCCAGCAGCATCGCGAAGAGCGAGTACACCAGCAGCGATACCACCCCGTGCAGTGCTACATTTACCAGATGGTGCGCACCAAGGTCCATTCCGAACACCGACACGTCCGCCATGTGCGAGATCCATGTCAGCGGATGCCAGTTGGCCGCGTAGAAGGCGCCGAACGCCCAGCGGATACCCTCCCAAGAGAGACCCTGCCGCACCATGAGGTTGTCCTCGATGTATGCGGTGTCGTCGAAATCGATGTAGCCGTAGTCGCCCACCCTTGCGTATAACAGCAAAAGTGCAACGCCCAGCGCCATCACGGCATGCCAGTGCTGCAGCCAGGGGCGCTTCGGGCCGGAAGCAGTTTCGTCGGTTTGCATGTGCCGCCTTGGGCGATGTCTTGCGGAGCTGTGGCTATTCCCGGAGTATCACCTTTTGCATGCCTGAGCGGAAACAACACTGATGAGCACGGCACAGGACGCATTCAGCGTCGTCATGCCCGCACGCAACGAGGCGCAGGCCATCGCTGCCGTGCTCGCGGAACTGACCCGGTTGTATCCGGCTGCGGAGTTGATCGTCGTCGACGACGGCTCCACGGATGACACGGGCGCCGTGGCCCGTTTGGCAGGCGCACGCGTGATCACGCACCCATATTCCAAGGGCAATGGCGCGGCCATAAAAACCGGCGCCCGTGCCGCCACTCGCGACATCGTTGTCTTCATGGACGCTGACGGCCAGCACCGCCCTTCGGAGGCGGGCGGCCTCGTAAACCAGTTGTGCGATGGTGGCTACGATATGGTGGTGGGTGCGCGCAATGCGGCCGGGCAGGCGACTGCCGGACGTCATGCGGCCAACACTGTCTTCAACCGCTTCGCGACCTGGATGGTAGGGCATCGCGTCGAGGACCTCACCTCCGGATTCCGCGCCGTAAGACGCGAATTGTTCAACGAGTTCCTTTACCTGCTCCCGAACGGTTTTTCCTACCCCACCACCAGCACCATGGCGTTCTTCCGCTCGGGTTACTCGGTGGGCTACAGGTCTGTGAACGTGCTCCCACGCCGGGGAAAGTCGCACATCAGCTCGTTGCGCGACGGAGTCAAATTTCTGCTGATCATTTTCCGGGTGGGTACGCTGTATTCGCCGCTGCGGGTGTACTTCCCTGCCTCTGCGGCACTTCTGCTGCTCGGGCTGGGTTACTACGGCTATACCTTTTCCACGCAGGAGCGCTTCACCAACATGAGCGCGCTGCTGCTGACAGGTTCGCTGATAACGTTTCTGTTCGGGCTCATCTCCGAGCAGATCACCGCACTGATCTACAAGCGGGATCGTGTCTGAGCACGGGCTCGTGACGGGCCATCGCCATGTCTGAGCCGCTTTTGGATGGAGCTTGGCAGCCGCCTGTTTATGCGCTCCTCGGCCTCTCATGCGCCTATTCCTGTCGCCGGCTCTGTTCATGCCGGTGCTGATACGTCAATGGACGACCGCGCCCATGCCGGACGTCGCCGTCATGTTGCTGCAGTTCGCGATTTTTTCCGGTTTGCTGGTCGCGCTGAGCGCGTCGACACGTGACGAGCCGGGGCAGAGGCCGCTGCTCGCGACGATCGCGTTTGTCGCGACGTCCGCGATCACGGTGAAGCTGAATACGGCATTGTTTTCCCTGTGTATCATCTTTTTCTGCATTTTCCGCACGTGGTGCGTGGGTGGCAGACCTGCGGTGCTTCAGTTGCTGTTCCTCCCGTTCTGCGTAGTCGCGGTCTGGATGTGCAGGGGCTGTATCCTCTCCGGGGTCCCTGTATATCCCCTTGCGGTTGCCCGCTTGCCGTTTGAGTGGTCTGTGCCTGTCGAGCGTATGCAGGAAGAAGCCCGCTGGATTTCAGGCTGGGCACCCATGCCGGGCGTGCATCGGTCGCAGGTGCCGGGTGACGGCGAGTGGATTGGTCAGTGGTTTTCGGCGTGAACTGCAACCCACTCATCGTCCAGCCTTTCTACGGGGCCTTCGCGCTGATTGTTTCCTCAGGCGTGCTGGCACTCACGCGACGCAGCAGCATGCCTCGACACCCACGTGTGTGGTGCTGCCTACTCCCACCTCTGGCGAGTATTGCGTTCTGGTTTCTCACGGCACCTGCCTCGCGGTTCACCCTCGGCGCCGTATGGTGTCTGTTCGCCGCGGCGGCGGTTGTGTTCTACGTCGAGGCACATGCCCATCAATGGCGGAAGGGCTTGCTCTTTGTCTTACCCGTGGTGTTTCTTGTGAGTAACTCGGCTTTCTTACAGCCGCTTCTGGATGGCCGGGGCGGTGGCAGCGAAGGTGTGGCCGCGTCGACAGGCGTGCAGCCGGCGCACCTGACGCCCCGGGTCACTGACCGAGGTCTTGTCGTGAGTATCGCGGAAGAGGGTGGAAGGTGTTTGGATGCGCCTTTGCCCTTCGCACCGAATTTCGATGCCAAGCTTGCTTTGCGTCAGGAGGGAAACCTTGGTGAGGGTTTCGTCTTAAAGGGAGGTACACCGTAGGATGGCCGTCGATCCAGCCACATCCACTGGGGAGTCGATGCCCCTCGTGTCGGTAATCCTTCCCGTTCGTGATCCCTCTGAGGTCGCGCTGCGGCGTTGCCTCTGCAGTTTTGCTGCACTGAGCGCCGTCTCGCGCATGGAACTCGTTGTCGTGCGAACAGGCGCGCTCGACCCCCGCTGGCTCGATGAGGCGCGAGGTTTCTGCTGCGTCCGGATTGTCGAATGCGAAGTGCCCGGCATCTACGCCGCGTTCAACGCCGGTATCGGCGCCGCTGCCGGCAAATTCCTGCTCTTTTACGGCCACGATGACATCGCGCTTCCGGACATGGATGGCGCCATCCAGCTGCTCGAATCGACGGACCCCGAGCGCACCCTCGTGGCCTGCGGCGTTCACGTGCAGGAGCTCGGAAACCGCTGGCCCTCCCGGTTGCGGCAGGGAATCGTGTTTCGCAATTGGGGGCATCAGGGGTTGTTTTACCCCGCCTCAATGATCGAACCTGAGGCCTATGACGTTGCTTATCCCTTGCGTGCCGATCACCGACTCAACATGAAGCTCCTCTCGCGCAAGAACGTCGCCTGCCTGAAACCTCCGCTCGTCGTGTCGTATTTTTCGCGTGGAGGTTACTCGACGCAGAACATTACTGACAGTCGATTCGACACGGAGCAGGCGCGCCTGGCAGCGTCCGATTTCGGATGGGTGTGGGGTGTGGCAGTACGCGTCCTCCTGCCTGTGGTGCGAGCGACACGGCGTGCTTTCCGGGCCTTGGTGCCATGAGTCAGGCGCGGCACCGGCCACCCGTCGCGCTATTCGCGTACAGCAGGGATGAACACCTGCGACGGACTCTCGAGGCTCTGCGGCGGAACAACGGTGCGGCTGAGACCGAGCTCACGGTGTTCGCTGACGGGCCGCGTGATGAAGCGGATGGTCACAACGTTGCCAGAGTGCGATCGGTGCTGCGGGAAATCCCGGGTTTTGCGGGTGTGCGGGTCGTCGAGCGGCGCCATAACCTCGGGCTTTCACGCAATGTGCTCGACGGCGTCGACGAGATGCTGGTGGCGAACGAGTCCGTCGTTGTACTGGAGGACGACATGCTGACCTCGGTGCATTTCCTCAATTACATGCGTGACACCTTGAGCCGCTACGCCGACGAAGACCGCGTGGTGAGCGTGCATGCTTACCAATTGCCACTGAAGGAAAAACTGCCCGAGACCTTCTTTCTGCCGGGTGCGGACTGCTGGGGATGGGGCACATGGGGGCGCGCGTGGCGCGGCTTCCGGCGTGAAGGGCCGGCACTGCTGCAGGAACTCGAGCGGCGCGGGCTTTGCCGCGCATTCGATTTTGACGGGGCCTATCCCTATACCGACATGTTGCGAGACGCCGTAGCGGGCCGCGTCGACTCATGGGCGATCCTCTGGTACGCATCTGCGTTCCTGCAGGGCCAGCTCACGCTCTACCCGGGGCGCTCGCTCGTTCAGAACATCGGCAATGACGGAACCGGCCGGCACGGTGGGAGGACCACCGTTTTCGATACGCCCGTGAACGATCGGCCCGTGGATGTTGCGGCGATACCGATCGTCGCGGATGCGCTGGCGCGGGACCTGATGGCGCGACAGCTTGTGCAGGGCCGCAGTGGCGGCATTCCCGGTCGCCTGCGGAGCCTCGTAGCACGCTGGGTGCGTCGGCGATGAGCGGCTGGCGAGCGGCGGCGCGTGCGTGGGTGCCTCCGGCGCTGATGCGTGCGCTGATGCGTGCCCGTGGCAATACGCTGGAGTTCAGGGAGGGGTTTTCCGGGTGGGACGAAGCGCTGGCTGGCAGCAGCGGCTATGATGCGCCAGTGATACTGCAAAGGACGCTGGATGCCACCCGGCGAGTGCTGTGTGGCGAGGCCGCCTGGTGCCGTGATGGAGTCCCGTTCCCGCGCCCGGAGTACTCTTGGCCCCTGATGGCGGCGCTCATGCGGGTTGCTGCCGCTAATGACAACTGCGTCCGCGTGCTCGATTTCGGGGGCTCACTGGGCTGCACCTACCTGCAGCACAGGGCGTTGTTGCGATCGCTTAGGCGTGTCGAATGGGTCGTCGTGGAACAGCCTGTCGTCGCGGGTTGTGGGCGTGAGCACGTGGTGGTGGACGGATTACAGTTCCGTGACGACATTCCCTCGGCCTTGTCGTTGGGAGCGCCCGACGTCGTCCTGCTCTCCAGCGTGTTGCAGTACGTCAAGGACCCTGGAGCAATCATGCGCGAGCTGCGCTTGTCGGGCGCGCGGGCAATGGTGGTGGACCGCACACCAGTCCACGATGTCTGCGACGCAAACCTGATCGTCGTGCAGCGTGCGCCCCGACGTATCTACGGCGCCAGTTACCCTTGCCACATATTCAGTCAGGCCAGCCTCCGGGAGCTTCTGGCTGGTTGGGCGGTTCTGGCGGATTTTCCCGCAGCCGAAGGCCGTTTCCGTTTGGGAGGGTGCCGGAGTTTCGAGTTCCGCGGCATGCTGCTCGAGCGCAGCCCTTGAATACGCGCATCCGGTGCATACTCGGCGAAGCAATGTACCGCCCCGGTTTAGCCGGCGTCCTCTTGAACCCGTTCTACATTGCGAGAAGCGGCCTTTGGCATGCGATCGCTCGCCATGCCCCGCGCCTCGGAGGAATCGTGCTGGACATCGGTTGTGGCACTCAGCCTTACCGGAGCCTGCTGCGCGTCGACCGTTACGTGGGCATCGACGTGTCCGCCCGGGCGGATTCCTCCGGCCGTCGGCCGGACCTCCTGTATGACGGTTCGTGCATGCCCTTCCCCGACAGAGTTTTCGACGGTGTGCTGTGCAGCCAGGTGCTGGAGCACGTTCCGGATCCGCAGGCATTCCTGTCTGAAGTCGCGCGCTTGCTGAAAGCCGACGGGGTGTTGTTGCTCAGCGTTCCCTTCATCTGGGACGAGCACGAACAACCCCACGACTACCGGCGGTATACGAGTTTCGGCCTGCCTCCCCTGTTGGAAGCGGCAGGTTTTGGCATCGATGTCCAGGAGAAAACCTCGGCGGATGCTGGCATCCTGTTCCAGTTGATCAATGCTTACCTGCACAACGTCACCGCCGCTCTTCCCCGGTGGTGCAGGACTCCCCTGAGGCTGTTGCTTATGGCTCCATTGACGTGTCTCGGCCTTCTGGCCGCCCGCATGCTGCCCGCCAACAAGGATCTGTTTCTAGATCAGATCGTGATTGCGCGAAGGAAATCATGAGCACATACAGCGGTGCCGATGTACTGATCACCGGTGGGTTGGGTTTCATCGGTTCCAACCTCGCCCGTCGGCTCGTGGGGCAGGGCGCCCGCGTCACGCTGGTCGACAGTCTGATACCCGAGTACGGGGGCAACCTATTCAACGTCCGTGACATCAGGAAGGACGTGGAAATCAACGTGTGCGACGTGCGTGACAGGTATGCAATGGAGCATCTCCTGCGCGGCAGGGATTTCCTGTTCAACCTCGCAGGGCAGACGAGCCATCTCGACTCCATGGAGGCCCCTGAGAGGGACCTCGAGATAAACGCTGCGGCACAGTTGTCCATCCTCGAGAGCTGCCGCCGCGTGAATTCCGGTATCCGGATCGTATTCGCCAGCACCCGCCAGCTCTACGGCCGGCCGCAGTATCTCCCGGTGGACGAGAACCACCCGGTGCAACCTGTCGATGTGAACGGCATCAACAAGCTCGCTGGCGAGTACTACCACCTGTTGTACAACTCGGTGTACGGGATAGCCGCGTGTGCACTGCGGCTCACCAATACCTATGGCCCCGGGATGCGTGTCAAGGATGCGCGCCAGACCTTCCTCGGAATCTGGATCCGCCGCTTGTTGGAGGGCAAGCCCGTCACGGTCTTTGGTGACGGAACGCAGCTTCGCGATTTCAATTTCGTGGATGACTGCGTGGACGCGCTGTTGCTGGCCGGCACGCACCCTGGCGCGCAAGGGAAAGTCTTCAATCTCGGTAGCAAGGAGGTCGTCAGCCTCATTGATCTCGCACGGCTGCTCGTCTCGATCGCGGGCAGCGGTTCGGTAGACATCGTTCCGTTTCCCGCCGAGCGCAAGGCGATCGACATCGGCGACTACTACGGAGACTACACGCGCATCCGTGACACGCTCGCCTGGGAGCCCCGCATCGCACTTGCGGAGGGCCTCGGCCGCACCATCGATTTCTACCGTGAGTTCCACAAGGCGTTCTGGGCCTGACCGATGATTCTCATGAACGATTTCCGGCGCGAGCCTGCGGAACTCCGTGCCGCCATGCTGCGTGCGGTGGAGCGGGTCATCGACTCCGGTCATTACGTCCTCGGCCCCGAGCTTGCCGCATTCGAACGTGCTTGGGCTGCTGTCTGCGCTGTGCCGTGGGCGGTTGGTGTGGGCAATGGCATGGATGCCATCGACATTGCGCTGAGGGCCTCCGGCGTAGGCCCCGGCGATGAAGTGGTCACCACGTCCATGAGCGCATTCGCGACCGCGCTCGCCATCGCGCGCACGGGAGCCACGCCCGTTCTTGCCGATATCACGCAGGGTACGGCTCTGCTCGATTTTGCCAGCGTGGAGCGGTGCATCAGCCCCCACGTGCGCGCTGTCGTTCTGGTCCATCTCTACGGCAGGATGCATCTTGCCAACGAATGGGCGGAATTCTGCGCGCGGCGCGGCCTGCTGCTGATCGAGGATTGCGCGCAGGCCCATGGCGCAGTGGAGCAGGGCAGGCCTGCCGGTTCGATCGGTGTCGCGGGCGCATTCAGCTTTTACCCCACCAAGAATCTGGGAGCGATCGGCGACGCCGGAATGCTTGTCACGGCGGATGAGGGGCTGGCTGCACGAGCCTCGATGCTGCGCAACTACGGACAGTCCGAGCGTTATTTGCACCCGGTTGCCGGGATGAACAGCAGGCTCGATGAATTGCAGTCGGCCTTGCTTGGTGAGCGCCTCGTCTGGCTGGCTGCCTTCACTGACAGGCGCCGTGCTGTCGCCGCCGCATATCGGGCTGGAATCCGGCATCCCGGAGTTTGGCTCATGGAAGCCTCTCCGGAGCCGACGGCCCACGTCCACCACCTCTTCGTGGTCCTCTGCGTCCGGCGGGATGCGCTGCAGCGCCACCTCGCGGAACGCGGCGTCCAGAGCCTCATTCACTACCCCGTGCCGCTGCACGCGCAGGGCGGAGCGAGCGGGTTCGGGGTGGATCCCGTGGGGCTTCCCGTCGCGGAGCGCCATGCACGTCTCTGCCTGTCGCTTCCCTGCCATCCGGCGCTCACCGACGCGGAGGTCGCGCAGGTGATCGACGCGGTGAATTCCTTCGCGGGCTGATCGATTGGAACACTTCGTCACGCTGATCGACAGTCTCTTCCTGCCCCAGGCGCTCGCGCTGCACGCCTCGATGCGGCGCTCTTGTGGTCGTTTCACGCTGTGGGTGCTTTGTGTCGATGACGTCGCCCACCAGGTCCTCGGGCGGCTGTCGCTGCCCGACCTGCGCTTGTTGCGCCTGTCCTCGCTCGAAACGGCCGGGTTGCTCGCGGCCCGCGCGGGGCGGACACGCGCTGAGTACTGCTGGACGCTCACGCCGTTCGCGCCGCGCTGGGTCTTCGAGGCCGAAGCTTCGGTGTCTCGTGTTACCTACGTGGATGCCGATCTCTGGTTCCTGCGCTCGCCCGCACCCTTGTTCCGCGAACTCGAGGTGGCTGAGCGCAGCGTGCTCATCACTGAGCATGCCTATGCTCCCGGCTACGACCAGAGCGCTCTCAGCGGCCGCTTTTGCGTGCAGTTCGTGTCCTTCTGCAGGGACACGCCTGAACCGGTGAGGGAGTGGTGGGAGGCGCGATGTCTTGAGTGGTGCCACGCGCGCTTCGAGAACGGCCTGTTCGGTGATCAGAAGTATCTCGACGACTGGCCTGAGCGATTCCCCGCCAGCGTGCATGTATTGGAAGCGGCCGGTCTCGCGGCAGCGCCTTGGAACGTGGGGCGGTTCGATCCGCGAGAGGCCGTTTTCTTCCACTTTCACAGCCTGCGCATCCTGCGGGGCGAGAGGGTGATGCTTGCCGGCGGATACGAACTTCCCGAACCGGTACAGCGTGATGTTTACGAGCCCTATTTGCGTAGCCTGGCCGAAGCCGTTTCGAGGTTGGCGTCGGTTGGTTGGGACGCCTTGCCCCAGGACCGGCGCACGCCGTGGGTGAGGGCGCTGCATAACATGCTCACTGCGTTCGCTTCCGGTTGGCGCAACCCGGTCGCGCAGGCAAAGGTCCGCCGCATGGATCGCTTCCGACAGGTGGGCTAGAACGGACTCTGGTCCCTTGCGGCAGTCAGGGCCGTGTGAACACCGTCGTCTTTTCCTGATGGACGAGGCCCCGGACCGCACCCCTGAATGTCTTGCGGGGCCAATTTTGCAGAAGCACTGCGGTTTCCTCCAGGTAGTGCTTGCGGTCTGAGTTGTCCAGCACCAGTACGCCGCCCCTCTTCACTTTCCCGATAGCGCTGTTGATGCACGAGGGTCTCGCGCGACCGTCGATCAGGATGAGGTCGAAAGATTCATCCGGAAACTGGTCTATGAACCTGACATAGTCTTCGAAGGAAAGGCCGGGGAAATCCGAGGAATGAAACGAACGTGGAGACGCAGGGGCATGATCCGACGGGTTCTTTTCCACTCTGGGCTCCAGTAGCACCACGGCAGCGTGCCGACCCGTTTCTGCTCCGATCCTCTCGAAGAATTCACGGTCGTGCTCGACGGATGTGACCACGCAACCACGCTCTATCCAGTACGCCGTACTGGCCCCCGATCCGTACTCAAAAATCCGCGCACCCGGGCTGATCAGGTTGTCGAGGTATTCAATCGCCCTGTAGTTGATCCATGGCAGCGGCAGAGTGCCCTGCTGGTCTGGCGTCGTGCAGAGCGAACGCCAGTAATCCCGCCGGTACTTCGCTGGCGTTGCCCGAAGTGTGAGAACGCACCTCAGGAAACGGATGAGCGACATTCCAAGCCCCTCTGCAGGTGTTCCGGAGAAGGGCCCATTTCGCGGAAACCCTTCATGGTTGCCGGCCGCCTCGCAGCGCTGCCAGCAATCTTGCCGGATTGAGCGCGCGTGATTTCATGAAGAACATGGGCCTTGTTTCCTTGCGGATCAGATCGTACAAAAACGCCGCCGACATCTGCGACAGGAGTGAGGCGACGGCGGCGCCGGCGGGGCCATGTGCCGGTATGAGGCTGAAGTTCAGAACAATGTTCAGGCCCATTCCGAGCACGGTCCGCTCTAGGCTGAGGGTTTGCCGGTTCTCGGCCACCAGTTGCTGGCTGCTGGCTACGCCCAGGAACACGAAAACCGCGCTCCAGACGTGGATCGAGAGGATCCGTGCGGATGCTGCGTATTCGCTCCCGAACATCAGCTCGATGAGAAACCCTGAGCAGAGCGTCACCGCCAGCGAGATGCACAGTCCGAGCAGGGCCATGAGGTCGTAGAGCCTCTGCAGACGCAGATGGTAGGCCTCGGGGTGTTCTTCCCTCGCCTGGAGGATTGACGGGAACAGCGATGCCGCGACTGCTAGCGGTATGAAGAACCAGATTTCAGTGACCCTGACGGCGGCGCTGTACAGTCCTACCGAATGGTTGCCCAACATCTGGCCGATCATGATCTGGTCGATTTTCATGTAGGCGGTGACCGCCACGGCTGCAAGCATCAATGGCCAGCAGTCCGCGAGGAGTATGCGTGCACGTTGTGTGCTTGCGCGCAGCTTGCGCAGAGGATGGCCCCACTTGTCCATCACCACGAGCGAGCACAGCCCCACCACTGTGGCTTCGCCCAGCACTGCGTACAAAAACGCTGAGAAAGGAGCCTCCAGCACGATCAGCACGACCTTCATTCCCGCGAAAACAAGGAAGCCGATGCCCTGCACCCATACGATGTAGCGGCTCTGCACCCGCGCCTCGAACCAGTAGTTCGTGAACTCTCCGGCTTTAACGAACAGCAGAGCCCCCAGGATGGCGATCGTGCTGCGCGCGAGCAGGTCGTCCGGGCGCAGGCAACTCACGGCGACGATCATCGCCAGATATGCGAATGCAGCACCCGCACACTGCAACAGCGCAGTTGTGCCCAGGGTCAGTGCGGCATTTTCCGAATCCCGGACGCTGTCCCGGACAGCTATGCCTTGCAGGCCGAGGCCTGCGAAAGCGGCAAAGAGTCCGGTGAAGGCGAGGGCGAAATTCATCAGCCCGAATTGCTCCGGACCGAGATAACGTGCCACCCATGCGCTTACGAGGAGTCCGACTCCCATCCGCAGCAGACGATCCAGAAAAAGCCAGCCCATGTTTGTCGCGATCTGCGTTGCCCCCGGGAATATCCCGAGGAAACGCTCGGCCACGAGAAGCGCTGCCTTGGTGAGGGCGGAGCGTTTATCCCCGCACTGTTCCACGTCCCGCCCTCAGTTGTTCTTCGACCTTGGCAGCAACACGATCCCAAGAATAAGAGATGGCCGTTTCGCGCCCGTCCGATGACAGATTCGAGAGTCGCTCCCGATCGTGCGCAAGTTGCGCGATACTATCGGCGAGTGCAAAAACGGATCCGACCGGGAAGCTGGGCTGACCCAGTTGCGCGCATGCATCGGATGTCAGCGCTGGGGTGCCACACGCCATGGCCTCCAGAATCACCATCCCGAACGACTCGTATGCAGAGGGCAGGACCAGCAGGTCGTGCGCGCGATAGACCGCAGGCATCTCTTCATGCGGAAACCCCGGGACGAAACGCACGCGCTCTGCGATGCCGAGCGAACGTGTCAACGCCAAGAGGTTGCGGTACTCACGACCTGAACCCACAACCGTAAGGCTGAGACCGGGATGCGAAGCCGCGAGTGTGGCAACGGCATGCAACAGGTCCGGTACGCGCTTCAAGGCATCGAGCCGGCCCACGAACAGCAGGCGAAAGCCTTGCGGTGAAGGTCGGCCGCGATCGTTGAATAGCGCGGTATCGACGCCGTTCTGCACGACCTGGAATTCTTCGGGCTGCCGCATCAGGCACCCGAGCTCCGCACGCATTGTCTCGTTAACGCCGATAACTCTGGCGGATATCCTCGCCTGTCGCCGGTCAACCGGCGCAAACAGTCCATTGGTCAGCGCAGCGACCCACTGCCGCGACATGCGCGCGGCCCTCGCTTGGCCGGCGCGCGTGACGTGGAAGTGGCTCAGCATCGGTTGCTGTGGCCTGACTACGGGGCGGAACGTATAAACGACATTGCCCTTGTAGCTACGCACAAGGTGACGGGAGTTCCAAGCGAACGAAACTGTCCGCGTGGCGAAATTCGTCATCACCACGCCTACGCGGTGCACCTTGAAACCGAGCTTCATGTCATGTGCCTTATCTCCCGTAGTGCGTGGCGCCACGACTTCGAGATCGATCCCCCGGGCCCAGAGTCGTGTGGCGATGGCGCTCGCGAACAGACCCTCGCCACCCAGGGTCCGCGGCGGGAAATCGTGTGTCAGCATCAGCACTTTCACGTGGGGCTGCCGCTCTGTGACCTGTCTGGGGGGCTGCCCCCGGGGTCGGAGGGCGCCACGCGCTGGATCTCCCTCAAAACGCTTTTGGCGTAACTAGGCCAGTCGTGCTCCCGGGCAAATGCAAGACAAGAGGGTGCCTGTGCGCGGGCCGGCTCCTGCAGGACGCGGACAACCGCGGTTGCCAAGGCGGCGTAGTCGCCTGATCGAACGAGTGTTCCCGAGCGCCCCGGTGCTACAGCATCGCTGACGCCGCCTGCATCGAACGCCACAGTGGGAACTCCTCGTGCTGCTGCCTCCAGCGCGACGAGCCCAAAGCCCTCCACATCCTGCGCCAGGTCGAGAACGGGGAATACGTGAGCGCGGGCAATCGACATCCACGCCTCGAGAATCCCGTCATCGACAAAGCCCGCGAGTTCGACATGCCGTTCCATACCCGCCGTGCATATCGCAGAGCGAATCCGTTCCGTTTCGCTAGGTTCCCGCTTCAATGCGGCAACCGGCGCGGTACCGATGACCACATACCGGACGGCGGGGACGCGCTCCACGATGGCGGGAAGTGCATGCCGGATGAAATCCGCGATGCCTTTCCGCCTCACGAGGCGACCCACGGAAACAAGCAGGGGTCTGCCGTCGTCAATCCGCGCTGCCTCCCCCGGCGCGGGCGACCGACTCGGCATCTCGACACCGGGTATTGCAACCGAAAGGCGTGTGGTCTCGATGCCGCGCTCGCGCGCTAAGCGAGCAGTATTGGAACTGCAGGCAATCACCCCGTCGCTGGACCTGATCGCGGGGAGGCAGACTGCCCGGTAAAGGGGATTTTCCGTGACCACATCGAGGCCATACACCATGGTCACTACGGGAACCCGCCGGAGTCTGGCCGGCAGGGCAACCAGGGCCATCAGTCCGTTTCCCGCCAGCACAACGCGGAAGCGCCTTGCCAGCAAGCACCCGGCAGCAGTCAACATCGCGAGCAGCATGAACAGGGGCGCTGGGCGATGCGGAATCTCGAACACCCGGATGCCGGCCGGCAGGTGCCGCCGGCATCCGCGTGGACCGATCACCCAGCATTCGATGCTGGCGTCCAGTTCGTGGATGAGCCGGTGCATCAGGCGTTCTATTCCGCCGACGACGGGAGGAAGGTTACGACTAATGATCAGAAGTGGTCGTGGGTCTACTCTGATGCTCATGTCAGATAATTCCTGCATGCGCGCAGTCCCCTTGCTGAGCTGACGGGAGGACGCCTAGAATCCGCGTCCCCGTGCCGGAATAGCTCAGTCGGTAGAGCAACTGATTCGTAATCAGTAGGTCGGAGGTTCGATTCCTCTTTCCGGCACCATATAAAACAGTCACTTAGAATATTTCCAGTCCGCGCGAGGTTGTTGATCGGTGAAAGGTGGACCGTTTCGGGACCGTTACTCGCCGGCTTCACTCCAGCATCAGGCAAACATAAGCAACCCCCCCCAGCAGCGCGCGCGCGTTAGCTTGCGTCTAGGCAAGTGTAGGCGCTGTTCTGGCGTGCGCGAGGGCCAGCCAATCATTCCCCGTCTTTCAGCGCTTCGTTGTACACAGGACCGTCGTCGGCCGCCTCATACCTGACCATTCCGGGAGGAACCCATGAAACTTCGATCCAATCCCTTGCGCGTGGCGCTCACCATCGCTGCGCTTTCGTTCACCGCGGGCGCCGTCCTGGCGGCCGATCACGCCGAAGCGCCGCTGGTCGCAGCAGACCAGGCATCCGACGTCGCCGACCTCTACGCGTTCGTCGATCCCAACAACAACGCCAACGTCGTTCTGGCCTTCGACGTTCACGGCTTCATCGTGCCGGGCGAGAACCACCATTTCGGTGGCTTCGACAGCAGCGTCCTGTACCGTTTCAAGATCGAGAACAGCGGCGACGCCGTGGCCGACATGGCCCTCTCGGTGCGATTCGACGAGCAGACGTCGCGCTCCGTGCCCCAGACCGCCCGCGTCACTCTCGGCCCGGTGACGGGAGAGACCACGGCGCGCTTCGACGCGGTTACCACCGTGGCGTCGGCGACCGCAGCCGCCGCACCGGCGTCCGTCGTCACCACTGACTCAGCCAGTGGAATCTCGTTCTTCGCAGGCCTCACCGAGGACCCCTTCTTCTTCGACATTCCGGGCTTCAACCGTTTCGCAGCCGCGGTGCTTGGCGGTTCACGCGATGAGAGTCTTCTCAATCGCGGCCGCGACACCTTTGCCGGCTACAACGTGCAGATGATCGCGGTGAGCGTGCCGGCGTCGATGCTGCTGGGCAACGCCGGTAGCGTCATCGGGGTGAGCGCCATCACGCTGCGCAAGGCCGATGTCCACTACTCGGCGAATAATGACCCCCGGGTGTCTGGGAAGTTCCGTCGCATCGACCGCGTGGGGGTGCCCGGCATCAACACCTTTCTGATCCCGTTTTCACGCAAAAACGCATACAACCGCGCCACTCCGACGGATGACGCCGACGGCCTCTTCGCCGCCGACATCGTCGGCACGCTCGTCGCCCTCGGAACTGACCAGGCCCATATCGACATTCTGGCCGACGTGGCGGTGACCCACGGCGACTACCTGCGTCTGAACACGGCGACGGCGAACACCGGCCCCCAGGGGGGCACCAACGATGGTGCCGGCTTCCCCAACGGACGACGACCGGCCGACGACGTGGTCGACACCTTCATCTTTCTCTTGACAAACGAAGTCCGCACCACCGGAGACCACGTTGACGCCAACGACGTTCCCTTCCGTGACGCGTTCCCCTTCTTTGCCGCCTCGCGGCAGCCGCTCGAGGCGGAAATCCTCGATGACAACACGCGCAACTAGCCCGCGCGCGTTGCCCTGGACACGGGTCTCCCATGTCCGCGGCGGGGTGTCGTGCGGCTGCGTACGGTGTGAATGCAATGGGTCCCCTCGCCGGGCGGCGCACGCCGGTGGGGGGATCCAGATTCTAGCGGCATGGATGCTTGTGCTCGTGGTTCTTGCCCCATTCCCGTGGGCCGCCAGGGCCAGCGATACCCTGCAAACAAGCGTCGGCGTCGAATCCTCCCCCGAGGCCACCGGGGCAGATGAAGCCTCGTCGCCTGGCGTCGGCGTCGAATCCACGGGTCGTTCCTCGGACGCAACGCAACCGCCCGACCCGGTGGCGGACGCCGATTCCCTGCGCAAATTCCTCGAGGAGCGGGTGCGTAGTGACCCCCTCGATTTCATCGCACACAACCGGCTTGCCTCAGCCTATCTCAAGCTCATGCGCGACAGCGGGGATCTTGTCTGGCTCAATCGTGCCGCCGACGAGGCCAAGGCCTCGCTCGCCTCGGTTCCCGCGCCCCGCAACCCCGGTGGTCTCGCCGCGCTCGCGCTGACGCAGTTCGAAGGCCATCATTTCTCCGAGGCCCTCGAGTCCGCCGAACACGCCTACGCGATCGACCCACGAAACACGTCTGCGCTGGCAACCATTGGCGACGCCCAGCTGGAGCTCGGGAACTACGCAGAAGCCGGAACAGTCTACGCACGCCTCGCAGCCGACGGTGAATCGCCTCCCGTGCTGGCGCGTGAGGCAAGGCTCGCTGAACTGCAAGGCGACACCAGCAAGGCCCTCGAACTGCTGACCCGGGCCGGCGACAGCGACGGCTGGTACCGCATCCGTCGCGGCGAGCTTCTGTTTCGTCGCGGCGAACTCGACCAGGCCGAAGCCGAGTACCTCTCTGCTCCGGCAAGCTTCGCGCAGATCGACCACCTCGCCGAACTGCGAGGTGCCCAGGGCCGCTACGAGGAAGCGATCGCCCTCTATCGGCAACTGATCGATCGCGTTCCCCGCGCCGAAACTCTCCACGACCTCGGCGACCTCTACCAGTTCATCGGCAAAACGGAGGAAGCCGCCGCGTGGCACGAGCGCGCGCTCGCCGCCTACCTCCACTCGATCGAGGAGGGCAACGCGCACTACTACCACCACCTGGCCAGCTTCTATTCGGACTGCGTCGAGAGCCCCGTCGACGCTCTTCGCTGGGCGCGCAAAGACCTCGAGATCCGCCACAGCATTTACGCCTGGGACACGCTCGCCTGGGCCCTCTACAAGAATGGAGACTTCACCGGAGCCGCCGACGCGATGACCAAGGCTCTGGCGCTCGGCACTCTGGATGCCCACCTGCTTCACCACGGCGGCATGATCTTCTCGCGCGCCGGAGACCTGACAAAGGGCCGTGCGCTATTGCAGCAAACCGTCGCGGTGAATCCGGCCTATCCGCGCTTTCACGTGCATCGATGAAACCGGCGCGCTCGACCCAGTGGATCAGACTCGCCTGGCTCGTCGTACCGGCGGCATTCGCGCTCTGCGCCCTGATGCAGCCGCCGCTGGCCCTGGCGCACCCGATCTCCCAGGGATCCCTCGACATTGATCGCACGCCGGGCAGACTGCAGGTGCGTGCTCGCGTGCCCGTCGAGGAAGTGTTTCTCGCCACTTCAGCCGCGACGCTCGACGAAGCGTGGAAGGAACACGGCGGCTACTTCCTCGAACACTTCCGCATCAGCGCAGACGGCCAGGAACTGCCCGGTAGAATCACCGGCATCACCGAGCCAGATCCGGAACACGTCGTGTACGACATCGACTACCCGGTTCGCGACGACGTGCGCGTGCTCAGTCTCAGGCAGGACCTGCTGAACGAGCTGAGCTACGCCCCCGGCAATCCCTGGGAAGCGACCTTCGTCGTTCGTGTTCGCGACCAGGGAGCTCTCGTGCATGAAGGGCTGCTGCTCCGCTCGAAGGAGCCGCTGGCCATCGCGTCGCCCGACCGCGAGCGCCCGGGGATGTTCGCCGAGTATGCTCGCCACGGCATCACACACATCCTCGGCGGCTACGACCATCTGCTCTTTGTGGCGGCGCTGGCTCTTGGTGCGAGGTCGTTTCGCGATCTCCTGCTGGTGATCGGCATGTTCACGCTGGCCCACTCGATCACGCTCACGTTGTCGGTGTTCGACGTGGTGCGTCTGTCCGGACGAATCGTCGAACCCGTGATCGCGGCCAGCATCGTCTTCGTGGCCGCGACCAACGTGTTCCGGCCGGAGCGAAGCCGCGGCCGCACGCGCCTGGCGGTGGCCTTCTTCTTCGGCCTCTTTCACGGCCTGGGATTCGCCGGCGGGTTGCTCGATGCCATGTCGGGCATGTCGGGCGCCGCGGTCGGCCTTGCCATCGTGGCCTTCAGCCTCGGCGTCGAAATCGGACACCAGGTGGTGGTGCTGCCGCTGTTCGTCGGGATCCGCTTCGTTCGCACAGCCGGCACTCGCCACGAAATCGGCGCGCTCCGAACCCTGCGCTACGGGTCGGCGCTGATTTCGGTGGCCGGCCTCTTCTACCTTTACTCTGCGCTTCGCTGGCAACCGTAGCCGGGTAGTCGGCCGAAGCGGTCCCGCAGGCCGCAGAGGCGCCGGCGCTTGTCCTTCAGCGATGCGTAGCCTTCCAGATGGAAGCGCAGCCTCAGTACGGCGATGTGCAGCATCAACCCGGCTCCGGCAGGAAGCGCATCGAGAGGTCGATGGCCTTGCAGTCCTTGGTGAGCGTACCCATCGAGATATAGTCCACGCCGGTTTCGGCAATGGCTCGCAACGTGGTCTCCGACACGCCACCGCTCGCCTCGAGTTTGGCTCTTCCGGCGGTGATGGCTACCGCGCGGCGCATGCCCTCCAGGTCGAAGTTGTCGAGCAGCGCCGAGTCCACGCCGGCGGCGAGTGCTTCCTCGAGCTGCGACAGCGTCTCGACTTCCACTTCCACCGGTTTCCCGGGCGCGTTGCGGCGAGCAATGGCGATCGCAGCGGCTATCGAGCCGCAGGCAGCGATATGGTTTTCCTTGACCAGAAAGGCGTCGAAGAGGCCGATCCGGTGATTGCGGCCGCCGCCACAACGCACGGCGTACTTCTGCGCGACACGCAGGCCCGGGATGGTCTTGCGGGTATCCAGCAGCCGTGTGGGCAGCCCGTCCAGCAAAGCAGCAAACGTGGCGCAACGGGTTGCCGTGCCCGAGAGCAGCTGCAGGAAATTCAGTGCTGTCCGCTCGCCGGTGAGCAGCGCTTGTGCGGGGCCCTCGAGTTCGTAGAGCGTGGCGCCGGCGGCCACGCGTTCGCCATCCTCACACTTCCAGCTGATCCGCACGGCTGCATCCACCTGCCGGAATACCTCGTCGACCCAAGGCCTGCCGCAGACCACCGCTGCCTCACGGGTAATGATCCTGGCTCGTGCGCGCGCCTCGAGAGCCACCAGCGCGGCCGTGATGTCCCCATCACCGATGTCCTCGGCGAGGGCGGCACGGACGTTCTCTGCAACGGCGTGCGGATCCGGTGGAGTTGTGTGCATGGCGGTCCCTCGGGGCTGGCGCCGAAATTGTAGCAGTCGGAGGTGCCGCAAGCGGTGTGCTGTGGCTCACGGCATGCGTGCACCGGGGGCGCTTTTGCCTATGGGTTCGCATGCTTTTCGTGATGGCCGACACACAAGGCAGGCCCAGAATTCGCTAGCCTAATGCTCATGTATACTCCCTTCGCGACAAGACGACTTGCACGCTTGGATGTGGTCGAGCCGCCGCGGCCTACGCGCGCGGCAGGGCTGCGTTGCCAGGACCGCAAAGGGACAGACTTCATGCCGGACGCCGCCTCAGACCCGCTTTTCCAATTGCGCGAGCATGCACGCAAGGAGCTTGGTTTCCTCATGGCCTCGCTGCTCTCCAACGCCGAGCCCTCTCTCGTCGCCCAAGCCAGACAGTCGCGCAGCAACGCCGAGCAGTCGCAGATCTATGACGCGATCCGCGATATCCGCCTCAAGGGCCGCCCGCTGCAGGACAAGTTTATCGCTGCGGTACTCGCGGGCTTCGATGGGCTGGGTCAGCCTGCCGCTCCGGCAGGACCAGCCCCGGGAGCGCAGCGGCTTGAATCGCTTGGTGTGGTCGACAATTCGTTGCTCGAGCAACAGATTTCCATCGACAACATCGCCGGTCGCGCCTCCCACCAGCATCGCGAGGCACTCCTTGCCATCGGGCGGCAGCTTGCGCGGTTGAACGGCAGCCGTCGGGTCGACCTGGAGGCACTGCCGGTAGGACCCGAGCGCCTGGCGCGAGCGTTCATGGAGAGCTGCACCCACGTGGGCGTGGAGCCCGGCGCCATGGGTGCCTTTTCCCGGCTCTTCTCCCGGTTCGTCATCGATGAGCTCGGACCGTTTTATCACGACGGTATCGGACTGTTCCCCACCGAAGCACCAGAGACGGTGCAGCGGCCCGACATAGTGGCGGACATCTCTTTGACCCCTCCGGCTGCTCCGCCGCAGGAGCGGGTGCAAGATGCGCAGGATGCGGGCTGGGATGTGTCCCGAACGCCTCTGCTCGCGCCGCCCGGCAAGGCGATGGCCATGCCGCGGAGCCAGCTCGATGAGGCCCTGCTTTATGTGCAGGAAAGTTTTCTCGATCCCGCCAAGTCACTTTTTTCGGCCACTGCCAAAGGCAGTGTGCAAGCGCTCCAAATCCCCGAACTGATAAATGAGGCTCTGGCCGAATCCGGCTTCAGCCGCCCGATGTCGCTGCACGCAGATGTCCTGGAGACTATCGGACTGATCAGGGCGCTGTTTGACCACGCGCTGCGTGATGTCCGCGTGCCGGCTGCTGTGCGCCGTATCAGCCGATTGCTCCAGGTGCCGCTGCTCCGGGCATCTCTGCTCGAGAGCGATCGTCTTACCACGCCTGCACACCCTGCACGGCTGCTGTTTGCGGAGATCAATGCCGCGGCGGCGAACAGGGCGGCGGTTGTCGACGCTGCCACCGACGAGTTCCCGCGGCTCGTTCAGATGCTCGTGATGCGGGTATTGGGTGATTACGAAAAGGACCCCGCCGTTTTTGTGGACGCGCTGCATGATCTGCGTCGCTATCTGGCGGTGCATGGCGGCGGCAGTGAGCTCTCGGTTGCTGCCGATCCCGCAGCTCAGGCGGCTGTTCTGGAAGCTGCATCCGTTCCAGCACCTCGGGTCGTCATCCGTCCGCCAGCCTCAGCGGAATTCCTGCAGTTGGTCGACAAACTGGCTCCCGATCAGTGGCTCGAGTTGCGCCCATCCGGTGCGCCGCGCCGCCGGCTGCAGTTGCTCACCCGCATTCCGCGCTCGGGTTTGCTCGTTTTTGCCGATGCCGAGGGTGCAAGGGCGGGAGAATGGAGCCGTAACGATCTTGCCTCCATGATCGAGAACGGCGAGGCCGTGATCCTCAACGCTGCGTCTGGCGGCGATCCGGCTGGCCGGCGCTGACAAGCGTTCGGGAGGCTCTTTTGCCCAACAAGCGCGCCGGCTTTCGCATCGATGATGGCTGGCTCCGCCACGTGCGCAGGGTCGCGTCCCCCAACTGCAACGAACGCCCACCCGGCTGCGCCATCGACTTGCTGGTCATCCATAACATCAGTCTGCCGCCGGGCGAATTTGGTGGTGAGCACGTCGAGCGGTTCTTCTGCAACAGCCTCGATTGCAGCGCTCACCCGTGGTTCGAGCGTTTGCGCGGGCTCGAGGTCTCGG
The DNA here is from genome assembly GCA_945862145.1 of Klebsiella pneumoniae. Taxonomy (GTDB): domain Bacteria; phylum Pseudomonadota; class Gammaproteobacteria; order Pseudomonadales; family UBA5518; genus UBA5518. The sequence goes on along the minus strand of CAMAXE010000015.1, from coordinate 53,620 downwards.
CGCACCTGCTGATCGACCGTGATGGGGCGGTGACGCAGTTTGTGCCCTTCCAGTCGCGTGCCTGGCACGCCGGCGCATCGACCTTCGGCACGCGTTCGAACTGCAACGACTTCAGCATCGGAATAGAACTCGAGGGTACCGATGACATCCCCTACACCGATGCCCAATACCGCTCGCTGTCGGCCGTCACGCGTTGCCTGAGGCGGGAGTTCCGCGGACTTTCGATAGGGCGTATCGTAGGTCACGCGGATATCGCGCCCGGCCGCAAGACCGATCCGGGCCCATCGTTTGACTGGACGAGGTACCGGAGAGCGCTGCGCTGAGCACGGCACCGGCCCCATCTGCGGAGGATTTGCGGTGGAACTCTTTGCCTTGCTGGTGGCGCTTGGGATCTACGTGGTCCGCGGCGGTGGCGCGCCCGTGCAGCAGGATGACTGGTTCCACAGGCTGCAGGGCCTACTGGCCGCACGCTTTTCAGGGTCCGGGCTGCAAGTCGGGAGCGTCCTGTTGCCGGCCGTTGTCGTGCAGTGCGTGTACCTGTGGGCCGGGCATGGGCTCCACGGATTGCTGCAGTTTGCGCTGTTGGTGGTGGTGCTGCTGTTTTCCCTGGGCCGCGGCAACCTGGGCGCCGCGGTAGTCGAGTATCTGGAGCGCTGGAGTCGTGGCGACTTCCAGGCCGCCCACGAACTCGTGCAGCAAGAGGCGATGGCCGCCAGCGGCCGTGAGTCCAGTGTGGAGGATCCCGCAGCCCTGCACACGCTCGTGCGTGGCAGGCTCTATTACCGCTCTTTCGAGCGGCTTTTCCCGGTGATTTTCTGGTTCATCCTGGCCGGTCCAGCCGCGGCCCTTGCTTGCCGATTGGTGCTGCTCGAGGAGCAAAATTCGCGCGTGGGCACACCGGAGAACGACGGCGGACGGTTGGCGTTGCGCCACTGGATCGAGTGGGTGCCGGCACGGCTCCTCGCTCTCAGCTTTGCGCTGGTGGGGGATTTCGACGCCTGCCTGCGCCGTTGGCGCGAGGCGCTGGACAACACCCGCCTCGAGGCCGTCGATGTCCTCGAGGCGTGCGGCAGCGCGGCGCTGGACCTGCAGCCGCCGGTTGCCGATGAGAGCCTCGAGGCCTTGATCGCGCGCGGTGCGGCCGAGGTGGAGAGCGTTGCGGTGTTGCACCGGCGCGCTCTGGTGGTCTGGCTGGTGATCATCGCCCTGTTGGCGATGATCGTTTGAGAGGGCGGTTCAGGTCCGCAGCTGTTGCTGCCAGAGCACTTCCTGGCCACCGTCGCGGCGCGCCAGCACGCGGGCGGTCACGAACAGCAGGTCTGAAAGACGGTTGAGATATTGCAGGCCGGGGGCGGACAGCTTCTCGTCGACACCGAGTGTGACGAGATCGCGTTCCGCCCGACGGCATACCGTGCGCGCCAGGTGACACACCGCCGCCGCGCGGTTGCCGCCCGGCAGGACAAAGTTCTTGAGGGGTGGCAGATCCTCGTTCAGCTCATCGGTGGATTGTTCCAGCCACTCCACGCGGCTTGCCGCGACCAGTGCCGCTCCCGGTATCGACAACTCGCCGCCCAGGTCGAAGAGATCGTGCTGGATGCGGATGTACATTCCCGCCACCGGATCTGCCGGCGGCAGTTCGGCCAACATCATGCCGATGACCGAATTGGTCTCGTCGATGGAGCCCATGGCGCGTACGCGGGCGCTGTCCTTGCCAACCCTGCTGCCGTCGGAGAGCCCGGTTGTGCCGTCGTCGCCCGTGCGTGTGTAGATCTTGGTCAGCCTGTGTCCCATATGTTCCTCTCATGCCGCGTGCGCTGCCCGGCTGGGCTTGGAGGTCATCGTCCAGGACGATAACCAGAGGCTCTCCGCGATGAGAGCGCAAGGTATCTGCGGGGGGTCCTGAGTGTCAATTGCGCCGACCTTTGAGCACGCAACCCTTCTGCAACGAAGATCGTGTTGACACACGACTCACCCCGCGCCCACTATCCGGCCCGCGACAGGTGCCCGCTCATCGCCCTTTGCAGGGGAGATTGGAACGGGGTAAACGGGAAGTTTGGTGCATCCGTAGCCCATCAAGGCGAGATACGGATCATGCCAACGCTGCCCCCGCAACGGTATCAGCCATCTGGCTGGAGCCCGACACCGGCCTGACGCGTTTACTGCAGTGATGAAGCGGCGGGCTTTGTCGGTGGTTGTCCGCGCCGGCTTCCGCCGTCCGTGACCACTCTCCTCCCTCTGCCTCATTTCCTGTACCAAGCAGTCCAGGATGAGGTTCTCCATGAATACCAGACTTAGTTCTCTAGCTCGGGCCGTTGGCCTCGCAAGTCTCGCGTCTGGCCACGCGCTCGCCGCCAGTGGCTACGACGAGGAAGTTATCGTTACCGCCTCGCACCTGCCGGTGTCTCTAACACGTTCTGGCAGTTCGGCTACGGTCATCACCACCGACCAGATCCATTACCGGGCGCCTGTGCTGGTGAGCGACCTGCTGCGCGACGTGCCCGGCTTCGCCGTCAGCCGCAGCGGCGTGCTGGGGTCCTCCACGCAGGTGCGCGTGCGCGGGGCCGAAGGCAATCACCTGCTCGTGCTGATCGATGGGGTCGAGGCCAATGATCCCTCGCAGGGTGACGAGTTCAACTGGGCAACGCTCAGCGCCGACTCCGTCGAGCGTATCGAGATCCTGCGCGGGCCGCAGAGCGCGCTGGTCGGCAGCGACGCGGTTTCGGGCGTGATCAACGTCATCACGCGCGGGGCCACCGCGCCGATGTCCGCTGATGCTTATGCCGAGGGCGGCAGTTTCGGTACCTATCAGGCAGGCGTTGGCGCTGGCCATCGCGGCGAGAAAACGGATCTGCACCTAAGCGCCGCGGTGATCGACTCCGAAGGCCGTAACATCTCCCGCCAAGGTTCGGAAAAAGATGGTTATCGCAATGAAACCTACACGCTGAAGGGCGGATGGTCGGCCACGCCGGATCTGCGCGTCGGCGTCATGGCGCGACGCAGCGACGGGCGCAGTGATTTCGACAACACCTCCTACCTCACGGGCCTGCCCGAGGATGCCGACGTCTACTCGGATTTCCGCGGTGACACGGCGCGGCTCTTTGCCGACTACTCGATGCTCGATGGCCTGCTGCAGCACCGCATCGAGTATGCCTACACGGGGTGGGACAACGACAACGTCGAGTACGGTTCGATTTCCGGCTCCACCAGCACCACCAAGGACCAGTACCGCTATCTCGGCTCGGTGCAGTGGGCCGCGGGTGCGCAGCAGATTTCGATGCTGCTCGAGCGCGAGGAAGAGGATTTCAGCCAGCGCGGGCTGGCCCAGCCCTGGGGTGATCCCAACCAGGACCGCGCGCGCAACACCGACAGCGCCGGGATCGAGTACCGGGGCACCTTCGCCGATGCACTGACGCTCGCGGCCAGCGCGCGCCACGACGACAATTCCGAGTTTGACGGCTCCGATGCCTGGCGCCTGGAGGCGGTCTACAACATCGCATCGACCGGGACACGCCTGCGAGCGGCCTGGGGCACGGCTGTCAAGAATCCCACGTTCAGCGAGCGCTTCGGCTACTACACGAACTTCCAGGGCAACGCCGATCTGCAGCCCGAGGAGTCCGAGAGCCGCGAAGTGGGCGTGGAGCAGTCCTGGCAGGACGGCAGATTGAACGCTTCGTTGACGCTCTTTCGTGCCGATCTCACTGACGAGATCGACGGCTTCGTCTTCGATCCCTCCACCTTCAATTTCACCGCGGCCAACAAGAACGGTGACAGCCGTCGCGAAGGCGTGGAGATCGCGGCACGTGCTGCAATCTCGGACACGCTATCTCTGGCGGGCAGTTATACCTACACCGATTCGACCGCACCGGACTACGCGGGCAATAACGTCGATGAGCTGCGTCGCGCACCGCACATCGGGAGCGTCACGCTTGCCTGGCAGGCACGCCCGGACCTGCAGCTGAACCTCAATGCCCAGTACAACGGCACGCAGGACGACCAGTACTTCCCGCCGTATCCGGAGCCTTCGCAGATCGTGAAGATGGACGACTACACGCTCCTCAACCTGAATGCGACCTGGAGCCTTGGCGATACGGTGGAGCTCTATGCCCGCGGGGAGAATCTCCTCGACGAGGATTACGAGGAAGTTTTCGGGTATGGTGCGCCCGGCATCGGGGGCTACCTAGGGATGCGCTACAGGCTTCAATGAAGATCGTCACTTTGCTTCCCAGTGCAACCGAGCTCGTCTGCGGGCTCGGCTTGCGCAACAATCTGGTGGGTGTTTCGCATGAGTGCGACTGGCCACCGTCGGTGCTGGGATTGCCCGTGCTCACGCGCTCGCGCATTCCTCCGGGACTTTCCAGTGACGCGATCGACCGCCTGGTCACCGCGCAGTTGCAGGACGATGCCTCCCTCTACAGCCTGGAAGAGGAGCTGCTGCGCGAGCTCGCCCCGGACCTCATCGTTACCCAGGCGCTGTGCGATGTCTGCGCGGTTTCCGGCAGCGAGGTGGCGCGGGCGATCGGCAGCCTTCCGGGCGCGCCGGTGGTGGTCAATCTGGAGCCGATCTGCCTGCAGGACGTGCTGGACACCGTGGGTTTGGTTGCCGCGGCTGCCGGTTGCGTCGAGCGGGGACGTGAATACACCGCGCAACTGCAGTCACGCATCGATGCAGTGGCCAGTCGCAGCCTTGCCATTGCCGCCGGCGCGCGGCCGCGCGTTGCCTTGCTCGACTGGCTCGACCCGATTTTCGACGGTGGCCACTGGGTCCCGGAGCTGATCACGCTCGCAGGAGGAATTCCCTGCCTGGGCGCTGCGCGCGAGCCATCGCAGCGACGCGCTTGGCAGGAGCTCGCGGACGCAAGCCCCGATGTGCTCGTGATAGCCCTGTGCGGTTTCGACATCCAGCGAAGCCTCGAGGACACCCGTGTGTTTCTCGATCGGCCCGAGTGGATGCATCTTCGTGCGGCCGCGGGCCCGCGTGTATTGCTGTTCGACGGCAATGCCTATTTCAGCCGGCCCGGCCCGCGCCTGGTCGACAGTCTGGAGATTCTTGCCCACGCCTTGCACCCGGAATTGCATCCGCTGCCTGCAGGCATGCCGCAAGCCCGCACGCTCGCCGGTAACGGCATGCCCACCCTCGCGCCCGTCGGGCCGGGAGCCTGAGCATGGGGCGCCTGCTGACCCGCGGGCGTTTGCTGGTGCTGCTCTTGTTGTCCACGCCAGTCGTGTTGGCGATCGCGCTGATGACCGGGCCGGTGGCTATTTCTCCGACTGCGATGGTGCGCGCGATCGCAGGCTATATCGCTACGCCCGAGGCGCCATCGCGTGACGCGCTCATCCTGCTCGAGATCCGCGCGCCGCGGGTGCTGCTTGGATTCAGCGTTGGTCTTGTGCTCGCGAGTTGCGGCGCGATGCTGCAGGGGTTGTTCCGTAATCCGCTGGCCGATCCATCGCTGATCGGCGTTTCGAGCGGCGCGTCTGTCGGCGCCAGCGTGGTGATTGTCTGCGCCGGTAACTGGGGTGGTCTGTTCGAGGCGACCGGGCTCGGCCTGGTCGCCATCGGCGCCTTCATTGGCGGCGCGCTCGCGACGGTACTCGTCTACCGCCTTGCAACCACTGCATTCGGCACCTCCGTGAACACCATGCTGCTCGCCGGCATCGCCGTCTCCGCCATCGCCGGGGCCGTCAACAGCTTGTTGGGATACCTGGCCGACAACGAGATGCTGCGCCAGATGAGCTTGTGGCAGATGGGCGCGCTAGGCACTGCCAATTGGCCGCGTGCACTGATCGCCGCAGGTGTCGCCGGCCTCGTGGCCCTGTGGCTGCCGCGCGAGGCCAGAGCCCTGAACGCGCTGCTGCTCGGGGAATCCGAGGCGCGACATCTGGGCATCGACGTGCAGGGCGTCAAGCGCCGCCTGATCGTGCTGACCGCGCTCGGGGTCGGCACTTGCGTGGCCGTGGCAGGTGCCATCGCATTCGTCGGGCTGATCGTGCCGCATCTGGTGCGCCTTGCGATCGGTCCGGACCATTCCGGCGTCATTCCCGCGGCCGCCATTGGCGGCGCGCTCCTTCTGACGCTCGCGGATGCAGCCGCACGTGTCGTGGTGGCGCCGGCGGAGCTTCCCGCGGGGATACTCACCGCGCTGATGGGAGCACCGTTTTTCGTGGCCTTGCTGTTACAGCAGCGCAGGAGTCTGTGAACATGGGCCTGCGCGCGAGCGGCATCCATCTGCATGTCTCGGGTTTCGACCTGCTGCGTGACGTGGACCTTGGTCTGGAGCCGGGCACGGTCACCGCGATCGTCGGACCGAACGGTGCCGGCAAGTCCTCGCTGCTGCGCGTGCTCTGCGGCGATCTTCACCCCACGGCCGGGTTGGTGGCACTGAACGGGCGCCCGCTCGCAGCCTGGGACACTGCATCGCGGGCGCGGGTTCTGGCGGTGCTGCCGCAGCACTCGACGCTGGATTTTCCGTTTACCGCGCGCGAGGTCGTAGCCCTCGCCCGCATTCCCCACAACACCGGTGTCGCGCGCGATCGCGAGATCGTGCAGGCGGCGCTGGACGCGGTGGATGCGGGCTATCTCGACAAGCGCTACTACACCCAGATGTCCGGCGGCGAGAGGCAGCGCGTGCAGCTTGCGCGGGTGCTTGCCCAGATCTGGGAGCCGACTCCTGAGGGTTCTCGCGTGTTGTTGCTGGACGAGCCGACTTCGGCTTTCGACCTGTCGCACCAGCAGCTTACGCTCGATGTGGTGCGCCGCTTCGCCAGCGAGGGTGTTGCGGTGCTTGCGGTGCTGCACGACTTGAATCTCGCGGCGCGCTGCGCCGACCGCATGGTGGTGCTTAGCTGCGGCCTGGTGGCTGCCGAGGGGCCGCCCGCCGCGGTGCTCGATCAAGCGCTGGTGGAGCGCGTTTTCGGGCTGCGCTGCCTGCTCATGCCGCATCCGCTGACGGGCGCCCCGATGGTGGTGCATTGATGAACGGCCTGTCGGCCACTGCACTGTTGCTGCTCTCGCTATTGGCCAGTGCCGCGACCAAGGCCGAGCTGATACGCGAAGCCGACGACGCCGGGCACACGATCACACTGGCTGCGCCCGCCACGCGCATCGTTTCGCTGGCGCCGAACATTACGGAGCTGCTTTTTTATATCGGCGCCGGCGCTTATGTCATCGGCGCCGATGAATACAGCGATTACCCGGATGCCGCGAAGGCGATACCGCGGGTAAGCAACTACGCGACCGCGAACTACGAGCTGATCCTCTCGCTCGCGCCGGAGCTGGTGTTCGGCTGGCAGAGCGGCAATGGCCAGATTCCCGGGCGTGTGCGCGCGCTGGGATTTCCGGTGTTCGAGGTGGAGCCGCGACGCCTCGAGGACATTCCCGCGCTCTTCCTGCGCCTTGGGCGGCTGGTGGGCCGTGAAGACCAGGCGCGACCGCTGGCCGCAGATTTCACGCGCAGGCTCGAGGCGCTGCGCCACGGCCAGCGCGGCAAAGCGCCGGTGCGTGTTTTCTATCAGATCTGGAACGAACCCCTGATGACGCTGAACGACAGCCATATCGTCAGCGATGTGATTGCCCTCTGCGGTGGCCTGAACGTGTTCGGCTCTGCCGTGCCGCTGGTGCCCTATGTCAGCATCGAGGCGGTGCTAGAGGCAGACCCGCAGGTGATTATCGCGAGCGGCAGTGACGATGGCCAGCCGGCCTGGATGGAGATGTGGAAGGCGTGGCCTGCGATCTCCGCCGTGCGCGAGGAGCATGTGTTCTCGATTCCCCCCGACCTGATGCAGCGTCACTCCGTGCGTATCCTGGACGGCGCAGAGTTGCTGTGCGGATTTCTCGATCAGGCCCGTCGCACGGCTGCCGTGACCGTAGCGCCGCCCGCCGCTGAGTGATTCGCGGCGTGCCCGTTAGAGCGAGCGTGCAGGCAGCAAGTCGATGAAATGGAAGCCGCCGCGCTCCACGCGCTCCCCGTGCTCCGTTGCCACGACGTGCCTGAATGCGGGGCCGTCCACGGCAAAGGTGTGGAACTCGCCGTTTTCGGCGCAGGGGCAGGCGCCGTCTGGCAGGCGCTCCAGCAGTGCCTCGTCCCAGTACGCGCCAAGTACATCCGTGGGATCGAGTGCGCGCGGATCCACGCAGGTAACGATCGCGCGCGTGCCGTGCGCGAGCATCTCGAGGGCCAGTTCTGCAGGTGGGCGTCCCCACAGCGGAAACAGCAGCTTCAGGCCGGTCCCGGCAAATTGCTGCTCGCGGTAGCGGCGCACATCGGCCAGGAAGAGATCGCCGAAGGCCATGGCCTCCACGCCGTCAGCGATCAGTTCCGCCACGGCACCCGACATGCGCGCTTCGTATTCCGCGTTCGTGCAGGGACTCGGTATGTTCACGATACGCACCGGCAGCCCCACGGCATCGGCCTGCGCGAGCAGCAATTCGCGACGCACGGCGTGCATTGCCACCCGATCGGTTTCTTCGTTGCAAGTTGTCAGCAGGCCTACGACCTCGATACCCGGGTCCTGCCGCAATACATGCAGTGAATAGGCGGAATCCTTGCCGCTGCTCCAGGAAAGAATGACACGGGTTGGAATCGTCATCGGGACCTCGTGGCATCGCGGGTGATGGATGTTGTCATGTCTTGAATGTACGGCTCATTCAGGCCTGCTTCGATTGCTCGCGCTGTCGCACGGCGGCAAGGAGCGCGTCGTTCAGCGGGCAGGGAAGGGCTGCTGCCTGCGCGTGCTGGCAGAGGAACCCCGTTATGAAACCGATTTCGCTGCGGCGTCCGGCCTCGAGATCCTGGCGCATGGACGAGCGGTTGGTGGCTGTAGCCCTCGCTACCCGGGCGGCATCGGCCGTCACCGTTGCCGCTAGCTGCGGATGTCCGAGTCCGGCGAGCACGGTGGCGATTTCCGCACAGAGCGCGTCGAATTCGCGTCGCAGCGCCGGGCGGTCCAGCAGTTCGCCGTTGCTGCAGCCATGCAGCGCCGTGAGCGGGTTGATGGCGCAGTTCACGGCGAGCTTTGCCCATAGCGCGGGGATGATGTCTTCGGTGGGGCGCACTGGCAGGAATCCGCGCCCGAGTTCGTCCGCCAGTTCCGCGGCGCTGCCGCTGCCGCCCGGGAAGGCGCCGAGCAGCGTTTCGCCCCTGCCCGCGTGGCGCGCGTGGAGAGCACCCTGCCGGTAGGCGCCCTCCGTGCTGAGCGCACAGAAGATCCTTGCCCGTGGCAGCAGGGCCGCCACCGCGGCGTGAAACCCCATGCCGTTCTGCAGCAAAACCACCCGTGCGCCATCGGCAATGCGCGGGGCCGTGTGTTCGAGTGCTGGCAGCAGGTCGGGCGCCTTGGTGCAGGCGAGCAGGCGGGCTATGGGTGCACTGTCCCGCGCAGCCTCGAGCCATACGGGGAGTTGCAGTGTCTCGCCGCGCAGGCCGTCGGCGGGATGCGGGATCAGGGTGATGCTGGTATCCGCGCCGCAGGCGGGAGGCTCGCGCAGCAGCAACCTGACTGCATGCCCGGCGCTCGCAAGCGAGCCGGCCCACAGGCAACCCATGGCACCCGCGCCCAGCACATGCCATGCGGTTCGCGTTGCGCTTGTGGGTGTCTCTTGCATCCGGGCATTATCGCGCATCGCGAAGCTGCCGCAGGAGAAAACGCATGCCCTCGTTCGACGTGGTCTCGGAAGTCGACCTGCACGTCTTCACCAACGCCATTGACCAGGCGGCGCGGCTGATTGCCAACCGCTTCGACTTCAAGGGCGTGGATGCCGGTTTTGATCGCAAGGAGCGGGTCGTCACGCTGCATGCCGAGAGCGAGTTCCAGCTCCAGCAGATGCGTGATGTGTTGCGTACCAGCATTGCCAAGTGCGGCATCGATGCCCGCGCCATGAAAGAGGCGGACCCGCAGGGTGGCGGGCGCATCGTCAAGCAGGAGATCACGATGCGTCATGGCATCGAGATCGAACTCGCGCGCCAGATCGTGAAGATCATCAAGGAGGGCAAGCTCAAGGTGCAGGCCTCGATCCAGGGCGATCAGGTCCGCGTGAACGGCAAGAAACGCGACGATCTGCAGGAGGCCATCGCGCTGCTGCGCAAGCAGGAGCTGGAGGCGCCGCTGCAGTTCCAGAATTTCCGGGATTGAACGTGTCATCCGCTGGCCCGGAGCCAGGCAGTCGCACCTGGCGCGATGCCGCGCTGGTCTATACGGGCCCTCGCGTCACGGGAATGGTGTGGCTGGGCTTCAGTGCGGGGCTGCCGTACCTCCTGGTGTTCTCCACGCTTTCGGCATGGCTGCGCGATGTCGGGACTGATCTTTCCGTGATCGGATTTTTCAGCCTCGTGGGCGTCACCTACTCGGTGAAGGTGATCTGGGCGCCGGTGGTCGACCGGCTTCCCTTTCCGCTTCTTACGCGCTTGCTGGGCAAGCGGCGAGGCTGGATGCTGGCGGCGCAACTCGGCATCGCGACAGGGTTGCTCTGCATGTCACAGCTCGACCCCCGCACCAGCATTGCTGCGGTTGCACTGTGTGCGGTGCTCGTTGCCTTCAGCTCCGCGACCCAGGACATCACGATCGATGCATGGCGTATCGAGGCGGCCGACACGGACCTACAGGGCGCGATGGCAGCGGCCTATGTGTTTGGGTATCGCGTGGCGCTGCTCGTCGCGGGTGCAGGTGCCTTTTATATTGCCGAGGGTGCAGGTTGGTCTGTGGCATATCTCTTGATGGCTGCCCTGACGGGGGTGGGCATCGTCGCGACGCTGGTGATGCGGGAGCCCGCACACCCCCAGGTCTCCGCCGAGCGGCAGGTGCCTGCGGGCGGGATGGTCGAACGCTTCATGCGCTTCGTGACCGAAGGCCTCATCGAACCCTTCATCGAGTTCTTTACCCGGAGCGGGAGACAGGCTTTAGCGATCCTGGCGCTCATCGCTCTCTACAAGCTGAGCGACATCACCATGGGTGTGATGGCGAACCCGTTTTACCTCGATCTCGGCTTCAGCAAAACGCAGATTGCCGATGTGACCAAGGTGTTCGGCTTCTTCATGACCATCGCAGGTGCGGCCCTGGGAGGGGCGCTAGTGGTGCGTTACGGCATTGCGCGTCCGCTCGTGGCAGGAGCGGGCCTGGTGGCAGGGACCAACCTGCTGTTCGTGCTTCTTGCCCTCAGCAAACCCAGCCTGCCGCTGCTGGCGCTGGTCGTGAGCGCGGACAACCTCTGCGGAGGGCTCGCCAGCGCGGTGTTCATTGCGTACCTCTCGGGGCTCACAAACACGGCATACACCGCCACCCAGTACGCCTTGTTCAGCTCCCTGATGACACTACCGGCCAAACTCCTCGGTGGCCTGTCCGGTGTGATGGTGGACTGGATCGGCTACGCCGGGTTCTTCGGGTATTCCGCGGCGCTTGGCATCCCCGGGGTCGTACTGGCGGTTTACCTGGTGGCGGATCGTCGGTCCGGCGCGAGCCCTGCAGGGGGCTCAGGCTGATCGGGCAGGGCGCCGCGGCTGGCGCCTTCGGTGGTCTCCCCCTTGAAATCCGGGGGACTGCCCCCACCTCGTCCCCCGCGAGGGCCGGAAAGCCAAGCCGGCTGGGGGGAACATCCATTGCTCCACGCCATTTCCGGCTTGACCTTCAGGGTTTCCCGCATATGATTGGCACTCCCCGAGGTAGAGTGCCAAGAAGGTCGAGGCTTCGCCTCCTCCTTTTAATATCGGGTGTACCAGAGCGCAAACCATTGATCAGGGAGAAACAGCAATGAAGATCCGTCCTCTGTCCGACCGCGTGGTCGTGAAGCGTAAAGAGGAAGAGACCGTCTCCGCAGGCGGCATCGTCCTGGCCGGTTCGGCCAAGGAAAAGCCCACCCAGGGTGAAGTCCTGGCAGTTGGCAACGGCAAGGCCCTCGATAACGGCCAGATCCGTCCGATGTCCGTGAAGGTCGGTGACAAGGTTCTCTTCGGCCAGTACTCGGGCAACACGGTCAAGATCAGCGGCGACGAAGTCGTGATCCTGAGCGAAAGCGAAATCTACGGCGTGATCGAGTGAGCGATGCCTCCGCGGGACGACAGCCGTCCCCGTTCGGGCAAGCCCTTGTGATCGAATCCGGTTTTAACAGTTAAGGAACTGAACCATGGCAGCTAAAGATGTGAAGTTCGGCGACTCCGGTCGTCAAAGGATGCTGAAAGGCGTCAACCTGCTCTCCGACGCCGTGAAGGCCACCCTCGGCCCACGCGGTCGCAACGTGATCCTCGACAAGTCCTTCGGCGCACCCACCGTCACCAAGGACGGCGTTTCGGTAGCCAAGGAAATCGAGCTGAAAGACAAGTTCGAGAACATGGGCGCCCAGATGGTGAAGGAAGTGGCCTCCAAGGCCTCCGACACCGCCGGTGACGGCACCACCACCGCGACGGTACTGGCCCAGTCCATCGTGAACGAGGGTTTGAAGTCGGTTGCCGCCGGCATGAACCCGATGGACGTCAAGCGCGGCATCGACAAGGCCTCCGCCGCTGCGGTCGCCGAACTCGAGAAAATGTCCACCCCCTGCGCCGACGGCAAGTCGATCGCACAGGTAGGCACCATCTCCGCCAACGGCGACGAGAGCATCGGCAAGATCATTGCCGAGGCGATGGAGAAAGTAGGCAAGGAAGGCGTTATCACCGTTGAAGAGGGCTCGGGTCTCGCCAACGAACTCGACATCGTCGAGGGCATGCAGTTCGACCGCGGCTACCTCTCGCCCTACTTCATCAACAATCAGGAAAAGATGGCTGTCGAAGTCGAGAGCCCCTTCATCCTGCTGGTTGACAAGAAGATCTCGAACATCCGCGACATGCTGCCGCTCCTCGAGCAGGTAGCAAAGTCGGGCAAGCCGCTGGTTGTGGTTGCCGAGGACGTCGAGGGCGAGGCGCTGGCCACGCTCGTGGTGAACACCATGCGCGGCATCCTGAAGGTCGCGGCCTGCAAGGCGCCGGGTTTCGGCGATCGTCGCAAGGCCATGCTGCAGGACATCGCGATCCTGACCGGTGGCACCGTGGTCAGCGAGGAAGTGGGCCTCGAGCTCGAGAGCACCACCCTTGAGCACCTGGGTTCCGCCAAGCGCGTGACCATGGACAAGGACAACACCACGATTATCGATGGCGCCGGCAACGAAGCCGACATCGAAGCCCGCGTGAAGCAGATCCGCGTGCAGATCGAGGACACCAGCTCCGACTACGACCGCGAGAAACTCCAGGAGCGTGTTGCCAAGCTCTCCGGCGGTGTTGCCGTGATCAAGGTTGGCGCTGCCACCGAGGTCGAGATGAAGGAAAAGAAAGCCCGCGTCGAAGACGCGCTGCACTCGACCCGCGCTGCGGTAGAGGAAGGCGTGGTTCCCGGCGGCGGCGTGGCACTGGTGCGTTGCGTACAGGCCATCAAGGGCCTGAAGGGCGACAACGAAGACCAGAACCACGGCATTGCAGTGGCGATCCGTGCGATGGAAGCGCCCCTGCGCGCCATCGTGCAGAACGCTGGCGAGGAGCCCTCGGTAATCCTGGCCAAGGTCAAGGAGCACACGGGCAACTACGGCTACAACGCAGCCAACGGCGAGTTCGGTGACATGATCGCGATGGGCATTCTCGATCCCACCAAGGTCACCCGCACGGCACTGCAGGCCGCGGTCTCGATTGCCGCGCTGATGATCACCACCGAAGTGATGATCGCCGACATGGCGGAAGACAAGGCAGGCCACGGCCACGGCGGTGGCGACATGGGCGGCATGGGCGGCATGGGTGGAATGGGCGGCATGATGTAAGCCTCCTGTTCGGCTTTGCTGAACCTGAAAGCCCCGGCACTTGCTGGGGCTTTCTTTTTGTTTCCAATTCCGTGAGCGCCGCCTACACTACGACCGATGCCTTGTCGCATCGCGTGCGAGTCGCCTTGCGCGAATCCGCAATCGCGGCGTGACACACATACACCGCTCAGAGGAGAACAACATGAACCCAGATATCTTCAGCCTGGCCGGGGCCGCACAGCTCACCCGCTGGGTCCATTTTATGGCCGGCGTCACCTGGATCGGCCTGCTGTATTACTTCAATTTCGTGCAGGGCGAGTACTTCAAGGAAGCCACGCCAGACGCCAAATCCGATGCCGTAAAGAAGCTCGCCCCGCGCGCGCTCTGGTGGTTCCGCTACGGCGCGCTGCTTACCTTCCTGTCCGGCGTTGTGATTCTCGGTCTCTACGGCCACCCGACTCAGGCCTGGACCTTCGACATCACCATCGGTGCGCTGATGGGCACGCTGATGTTCCTGAACGTCTGGCTGATCATCTGGCCGAATCAGAAGATCATCTGCGGCATCGTGCCCGGTGATGCCGCTGCAGCGGGCCCGAAGGCGCTGCTCGCATCCCGCACCAACGTGCTCTTCTCCGCTCCGATGCTGCTGCTAATGGGCTCCTCGGCGCACCTCTCGCACGGCGTGCTCGGCAATGCCAGCGGCACGGCTCTGGGCGTGTCCGTGGCCATCATCGCCGCGCTCGAACTGAACGCTATCAAGGGCAAGCTCTGGCCCGCCATCGCCACCGTGCGTGGCGTGATCCACGGCTCCATTGCCTTGTCCGTGGTGCTCTGGCTGGTGATGAGCCTGCTCTGAGCGCGCACTAGTGCGGCGAAAAAGGGGCCCTTGTGGCCCTTTTTTGTTGCCTATACTTCTATCGATTCCCAGTGACCCTGCTGATCATGCCGAGCCCAGAAGACAAGCTGACTGATATCCCTCTGATCGTGCCCACGCGAGACGGCGACGAGGCCGCGCATCGTCGTGCCCGCTCCGAGCCGCCGGCGCGAGCGCCCAGAGGGGAGGGTGCTCCGGCGCACGGGGGCAATGGCGGTTCGATGCGCTATGTGGCTGTCCTCGCCTTGTTGCTGGGGCTTGGCACGGCAGCCGTCGCGGCGCTGCTCTACCAGCAGACCGTGCGGTTGGACACCGAGCTTGCGCAGGCGAACCTCCGCCTCGCCGATCTGGAGGGCAAGCTCTCCGTAACCGGCGACAACGCCAACCAGTCGAGCGCCGCGATGCAGGTGAAGATCAAGGAGCTTGGCGGGGAAGTCGACAAGCTGTGGGCCTCGGCCTGGCGCAAGAACGATGCCCGTTTGACCGAGCTCGAGTCCGGCATGAAAAAAGCCGCCGGCAGCTACATCGCCCAGCAGAAGCAGCTAACGACGGCCACCGCCGATATCAGCGGGCTGCAAGGCCAGGTCGGTCAGGCTACTGCCGTTGCCGGAACCGTCGACACGCTGAAACAGCAACAGGCGGCCCTGCAAGACTCCATCGGCCGCATGAACAGCACGGTGAACACGCTCTCCAACACCCAACGCGCGCAGGAATCCCGCCTGAAAGAGAACGAACAGTGGGTGCAGTCGACCATCGAGTTCCGCAAGCAGGTGGCACAGCGCCTCACGCGTCTGGAGAATCCGCCGTCCTCGCTGCCGCAGTAGCGCGGTAACTCGCGTACCGCGGAGGTCGCGCGCATGGCGCGGTCTGCCGCGTAGGAGCGGGCCATGCCCGCGACCAGCACACCGCACCCGCACGCCGCCATCTCCCCGAGTACGAGCGGGCCATGCCCGCGATTCCGGCCATTCGCATCAGCACGAGCCGCTCCCGCGCGCGCCAACGGACTGGCTGTGCAGTAGAATCGCAGTCCTTGTCCGGGGGAACCCCACGATGTCCGTGATCAAGCAGGACGACCTGATCGCCAGTGTCGCCGACGCCCTTCAGTTCATGTCCTATTACCACCCGCTCGATTTCGTGCAGGCCATGCACCGGGCCTGGGAGCGCGAACAGAGCCCTGCCGCCAAGGACGCCATCGCCCAGATTCTGATCAACTCACGGATGTGCGCCGAGGGCCATCGCCCGATCTGTCAGGACACAGGCATCGTGGTGGTCTTCCTGAAGGTGGGCATGAACGTGCGCTGGGACGGTGCCACCATGAGCGTCGATGACATGGTGAATGAGGGTGTACGCCGCGCTTACCTGCAGCCCGACAACGTGCTGCGCGCCTCGATCCTCTCGGACCCGGCGGGCGCTCGCAAGAACACCCGTGACAACACGCCTGCGGTCATCCACTACCAGATCGTGCCTGGCGATACCGTGGACGTGCAGGTTGCCGCCAAGGGTGGCGGCAGCGAGAACAAGTCCAAGCTCGTGATGCTGAATCCCTCGGATTCCATCGTCGAGTGGGTACTGAAAACCGTGCCCACCATGGGTGCGGGCTGGTGTCCGCCCGGCATGCTCGGCATCGGCATCGGTGGCACCGCCGAAAAAGCCGCCGTGCTCGCCAAGGAATCCCTGCTCGATCCCATCGACATACAGGATCTGATGGCACGCGGCCCGTCCAGCCGCATCGAGGAACTGCGACTCGAACTCTACGAGAAAGTGAACCAGCTCGGCATCGGTGCGCAGGGTCTGGGTGGCCTGAGCACCGTACTCGATGTGAAAATCAAGGACTACCCCACACACGCCGCCAGCCTGCCGGTGGCGATGATCCCCAACTGCGCCGCCACGCGCCACGCGCACTTCGTGCTCGACGGCAGTGGGCCTGCCTTGCAGGAACAGCCCTCGCTCGATGACTGGCCCAAGGTCGACTGGGACTCCTCCGGCTCGCGCCGCGTCAACATGGACGCTCTCTCGCGCGAGGACATCGCTACCTGGAAGAGCGGCGAGACGCTGTTGCTCTCGGGGCGCATGCTCACCGGGCGCGATGCGGCACACAAGAAAATGACCGATATGCTCGCGCGTGGCGAGCAGCTGCCGGTGGATCTCAAGGGCCGCTTCATCTACTACGTGGGCCCGGTCGATCCGGTGCGCGATGAGGTGGTGGGGCCCGCGGGTCCGACCACGGCCACCCGCATGGACAAGTTCACCCGCACCATGCTCGAGCAGACCGGGCTTATGGGCATGATCGGCAAGAGCGAGCGCGGCCCCCTGGCGATCGAGGCGATCCGCGACAACGGCGCGGTCTACCTGATGGCCGTCGGGGGCGCGGCCTACCTCGTGTCGAAGGCGATCACGGCCGCGCGCGTGCTGGCCTTCCCGGAGCTCGGCATGGAGGCGATCTACGAGTTCGAGGTGCGCGACATGCCGGTCACCGTGGCGGTGGATTCGCGTGGTGACTCGGTGCACAGCAGCGGCCCGAAGCTCTGGCAGGCGAAGATCGCGGAACAGCGTATCGACGTGCGCTGAGCACTGCAGCGTGGCAGCCTCCGCGAGTTTCTACTGGCACGACTACGAGACCTTCGGGCGTGATCCCGCGCTCGACCGGCCGGTGCAGTTCGCGGGGATTCGCACCGACGCGCAATTGAACGAGATCGGCGAGCCCCTCGATATCCTCTGCCGCCTGCCCGAAGACTATCTGCCGCATCCCGGCGCCTGCCTGATCCACGGCATCACGCCGCAGCGGGCCAATGCTGAGGGGCTGCCCGAGCCGCAGTTCATCGCGCGTATCCACGCCGAGCTCGCGGTGCCCGGCACCTGTGGCGTGGGCTACAACACGCTGCGTTTTGACGACGAGTTCACGCGCTGCACGCTCTACCGCAATTTCTACGATCCCTACGAGCGCGAGTGGCGCGACGGCAACTCGCGCTGGGATCTGATCGACGTGATGCGGATGACCCGCATGCTGCGCCCCGAGGGCATCGTCTGGCCCGACCGCGACGGCCGCTCGAGTTTCAAGCTCGAGGAACTCGCGCGAGCCAACGGGCTCGACCACGCCCACGCCCATGATGCGCTTTCCGATGTGCGCGCGACCATTGCGCTGGCGCGTCTGTTGCGCAAGGCGCAGCCCCGGCTGTTCGAGTGGGCCCTGCAGGCGCGCTCCAAGGGCTGGGTGCAGGAGCAGCTGTCGGTGGACGCGCCGAAACCCGTGCTGCACATTTCCTCGCGTTTTCCGGCCGAGCAGGGCTGTGGCGCGTTGGTGTTGCCGCTGACCGTACACCCGGGCAACAAGAGTTCAGTGATCGCCTGTAACCTCACGCTCGACCCGACGCCGCTCATCGCGCTCGATGCCGCGCGCATCCGCGAGCTGCTCTACACGCGCAGTGAGGATCTCCCCGCGGGCGTGGGGCGCATCCCGCTGAAGGAAATCAAGACCAACAAGTCTCCCATGCTGGCGCCAGCGGCCATGCTGACGCCTGCGGTTGCCGAGCGTTACGGCTTTGATCTTGCCGCCTGCCAGGCGAACGCTGAGCGGCTCCTCGCAACGCCCGGGCTGGCGGCCAAGCTTCGTGAGGTTTATGCGGTGGAACGCGATTGGGGTGCTCCGCGCGACCCCGAGGCGGCGCTCTACGCGGGCTTCATCGACGACCGTGACAAGGCGCTGTTTGCTGCGCTGCGCGTGGCTCCTGCGGCGGATCTGCGAGCCGGGAGTTTCGTGTTTCGTGATGCGCGGTTGAACGCGCTGCTGTTTCGCTACCGCGCGCGGCATTTCCCGGCTTCTCTCTCCCCTGACGAGCGCGCCGAGTGGCGGGAAAACCTGCAGGCACGCCTGCACGGTGAGGCCCCGCGCGGCCAGCTCGATTGCGCCGGGTTCCGTACGGCACTAGAGGAGGCGCGCGCTGCCTGCGCGGACCACCCCGATCGACTCGCGCTGCTTCACGATCTTGCCGCCTACGGCGCCTCGGCCTGTTCAGCTGCGCATTCCGGAGACATTGCAGATGCCCACTGAAAGACCTCAGGTCGCCATGTTGGGCCCGGCCATAACGCTGCTGAAGCCCTACCGCGCGCGTGTGGTGGGCGCCTCGGTGGCGCTGGTGTTCACGGCCTGCATCAGCCTGGGCCTGGGGCAGGGGCTGCGGCTTCTTGTGGACAAGGGTTTTGCCACGCGCTCGCACGAGCAGCTCAACACCGCGGTGGCGGTGTTCATGGTGCTGGTGCTGTTGCTTGCGGCCGGCACCTTCGTGCGTTTTTACCTGGTGTCGTGGATCGGCGAGCGCGTGACGGCCGACATCCGCCGGCGTGTGTTCGACCACGTGGTGGGTCTGCACCCGGGCTTCTTCGAGACCAACGGCAGCGGCGAAATCCAGTCGCGCATCACCGCCGATACCACGCTGCTGCAGACCGTGATCGGCTCCTCGGTGTCGATCGCGCTGCGCAATTTCCTGATCCTGGTGGGCGGGATCGCGTTGTTGTTCGTCTCCAACCCCAAGCTTACTGGCATCGTGGTGCTCAGCGTGCCGGCGGTGCTCGCGCCCATCATGGTGTTCGGACGCCGCGTGCGCGCCTTGTCACGCAGCAGCCAGGATCGCCTGGCCGATGCTGGCGCCTACCTGGGCGAGGCGCTCGGCAACATCAAGACCGTGCAGGCCTTCAACCACGAGGATCTCGATCGCGCGCGTTTTGCTGGATTCGTGGAGGAAACTTTCCGCGTGTCGGTGCGCCGCATCACCCAGCGCTCCTGGCTTACGGTGATCGCCATCGTGCTGGTGCTCGGTGCCATCGGCGCCATGATCTGGGTCGGTGGGCAGGATGTGATCGACGGGCGTACCAGCCCGGGCGAACTTACCGCCTTCGTGTTCTACGCGGTGATGGTCGCGCTCGCCGCGGGTGCGCTCTCGGAGGTTTTCGGTGATATCCAGCGCGCCGCGGGTGCCATGGAGCGCCTGCTGGAGTTGCTGGCCGAGCCGCCGCAAATACGCGCGCCGGTCGGTCCCGTGGCGCTGCCCGCCCGGCTGGCGGGTGGGATCTCGTTGCGCGATCTGAGATTTGCCTATTCCTCGGCAACCGACCGCTTTGCCATCGACGGCATCAGTCTGGACTTTGCCCCGGGCTCCAGCACCGCGCTGGTCGGCACCTCGGGCGCGGGCAAGTCCACGCTGGTGGACCTGCTGCTGCGTTTCTATGAACCCGTTTCCGGGCAGATACTGATCGACGGCATCGATGCCGCGCGTGTGGATCCGCGTGATCTGCGCCGGCACTTCGCGCTGGTCCCGCAACAGCCGGTGCTGTTTGCCGGGTCGGTGCGCGACAACATCGTCTACGGCGTGCCCGAGGCCTCGCTGCAGGATATGCAGGGCGCGGCCCGTGCTGCCCACGCCGAGGAGTTCATCGAGCGTCTTGCGCAGCGTTACGACAGCTTCGTGGGCGAGGGTGGTGTGCGGCTTTCCGGGGGGCAGCGCCAGCGCATCGCCATCGCCCGGGCATTGCTGCGCAATCCCGAGATCCTGCTGCTAGACGAGGCCACCAGCGCGCTCGATGCCGACAGCGAGCACCACGTGCAGCAGGCGCTGGCCGCGCTGATGCAGGGGCGGACCACCATCGTGATCGCCCACCGGCTGGCCACCGTGCGCCGCGTCGATCGCATTGTGGTGCTGGACCACGGCCGCATAGCGGCCACCGGCACCCACGAGGAGCTGCTCTCGTCCTCGCCGCTCTACGCGCGCTGGGCGGAGCTGCAGTTCCTGGATGAAGGCCGCACGGTCAGCGCGTAGACTAACCCGCGGCCTTGGGTTCCCGAACACACCGGGCCAGCCCGCAACCAGATCGCAGCGAGGACCCCCAGGATGCAGTTCGCCGGCTCGCACATCCTCTCGGTCGATCAGTTCGAGCGCGCCGATATCGAGCGCGTCTTCGAGGTGGCCGATCGCATGGAGCCCTACGCGCACCGCCGCCGCATCACGCGGGTGTTGGAGGGCGCGATACTCGGCAACATGTTCTTCGAGCCCAGCACCCGCACGCGGGTGAGTTTCGGCTGTGCCTTCAATCTGCTGGGTGGCGAGGTCCGCGAGACCACCGGCATCGAGAGCTCCTCGCTCAGCAAGGGCGAATCCCTCTACGATACGGCCCGCGTGATCAGCGGTTACAGCGACATCATCGCCATGCGCCACCCCGCGGCAGGCTCGGTGGCAGAGTTCGCCGCCGCCAGCCGCGTGCCGGTGGTGAACGGCGGCGACGGTCCCAACGAGCATCCCACGCAGGCGCTTCTCGACCTCTACACCATTCGCAAGGAAGTCGAGCACAGCGGCCGCTCCATCGACGGGCTGCGCCTCGCCATGATCGGTGACCTGCGCCACGGACGCACCGTGCACTCGCTCTCCAAGCTGCTCGCCTGCTTCCGCAACGTGAGCCTCACCTGCATCTCGCCCGGTGAACTCCGCATGCCGGGGGGGATCGTGGAGTTCTTGCGCAGCGCCGGGCACAGCGTCACCGAAACTGATAATTTTGAGGAGGCGATCGGTCACGTCGATATCGCCTATGCCACGCGCATTCAGGAAGAACGCTTCAGCAGCCCGGACGAGGCCAACCGCTACCGCGGGCGCTATCGCCTGAACCAGGCGATCTACACGCGCTACTGCGAGCCGAACACGGTGATCATGCACCCCTTGCCACGCGACTCACGCGCCGAAGCAAACGAGCTCGACACCGATCTCAACGAGAACCCGAACCTCGCCATTTTCCGCCAGACCGACAACGGCGTGCTGGTGCGCATGGCGCTGTTCGCGCTGGTGCTGGACGTGGCCGAACAGGTGGCCGATCACGAGACGCGCGTGACCTGGTACACGGGCAAGCGTTTCAATGAGTAAGCAAACCCCCGCTGCCGCCGAGAGCGTGGTGTTCGACGCGGAAGACGTCGAGATCCTTCACGAAGAAGTGCTTTTCAAGGGCTTCTGGACGCTGAAACGGCTGACGCTCCGGCATCGCCGCTTCGCGGGCGGCTGGTCCGAGCCCATGACCCGGGAGGTCCATTGCCGCGGCGAGGCCGTGGGCGTGCTGCTCTACGATCCCGTACTCGATGCCGTGGGCCTGGTCGAGCAGTTTCGCGTGGGTCCGTGGGCCAAGGGCGACAGCAGACCGTGGTTGCTCGAGCTCGTGGCCGGCCTGCGCGAGGAAGGTGAAGACCCCGAGGGCGTTGCTATTCGCGAAACGCGCGAGGAAGCCGGCTGCGAGGTGCAGCACTTGCGCCATATCGCGAGCTACTACGCCTCGCCCGGCGGCTGTGACGAGTATTTCCACCTGTACTGCGCGCGGGTGAGCCTGGCGGGTGTGTCCTTGCTGCACGGCGAAGAGCACGAGCACGAGGACATCCGCCTGCACGTCATACCCGTTGCCGATTTGCCCGCACTGCTTGCCGCGGGACGTTGCAACAACGCGCACTCGTTGCTCGCGCTGCAGTGGTTCGAGGCCCGCCGTACGGAATTACGCGCCCCATGAGCGAGGAGGCCCGGTATGGAACGGGACGCAGGCTCTTCCGCGCCAGCCTGACCGTTGGCAGCATGACCATGATCTCGCGCGTGGCGGGGCTGGTTCGCGACATGGTGATCGCCGCGATGTTCGGCGCCACCGCCAACGCCGACGCTTTTTTCGTGGCTTTCCGTATTCCGCAGTTCCTGCGCCGGCTCTTCGCCGAGGGTGCTTTCTCGCAGGCTTTTGTCCCCGTGTTGTCGGAATACCAGACCACGCGCAGCGTTGCCGAGGTGAAAGCGCTGGTCGATGCCGTATGCGGCGTGCTGGGTGCGGCGCTGCTCGCAGTGACGGCGCTTGCAGTGGTTGGTGCGCCGGTGGTGACACTGATCTTCGCGCCCGGATTTATCGCGATGCCCGCCAAGATGGCGCTCACCACCGAGATGATTCGCATCACCTTCCCGTACCTGTTTTTTATCTCGCTCACCGGTTTTATCGGCGCGGTGCTGAACAGCTACTCCCGCTTCGCGGTGCCGGCCTTCACGCCGGTGTTCCTCAACCTCACGCTGATCGCGGGCGCGGTCTACGGCGTGCAGTATTTCGAGGAGCCCGGGCTGGCCCTCGCCTGGGCGGTATTCGTGGCGGGACTGGTACAGTTTTTTTTCCAGCTGCCTTTCGTTGCGCGCATCGGCATGCTGCCGCGGCCGCGTTTCCTGCCGGAACACGACGGCGTGCGCCGCATCCTCGGCCTCATGATCCCCGCACTCTTCGGCGTCTCGGTGAGCCAGATCAACCTCATGTTGGACACCGTGCTGGCCTCGTTCCTGCCCACCGGCAGTGTGTCCTGGCTCTACTACGCCGAGCGCTTGTCGGAGCTGCCGCTCGGTGTGTTCGGCATCGCCATCGCCACGGTAATCCTGCCCGGGCTCTCGCGGGAGTTCTCCAGCGCCGCGGATACCCAATACCGTCACACGCTCGACTGGGCCATTGCGATGATCTGCATGGTCGCCATGCCCTCGGCTGCCGCGCTGCTGTTGCTCGGGGAACCGATACTGGTGACGCTGTTCCAGTATGGCGAAATGAACGCACGCGATACCGCCATGACCTCGCTCAGCCTGGGTGCGCTTGCGCTCGGACTGCCTGCTTTCATGCTGATCAAGGTCTTTGCCTCGGCCTGGTACGCGCGGCAGGACACGCGCACCCCGGTGCGCATCGGTATCATCGCCATGGTGGCCAACATGGGGCTCAACCTGTTGTTCGTGATTCCGCTTCACTCCCTGTGGAAGATCGGCCACATGGGGCTGGCACTGGCAACGAGTATGGCGGCCTATCTGAATGCCGGCCTGCTGTGTCTTGGCCTGGCGCGCAAGGGTTTTTACCGGATCGATCGCCCGCTGTTGTTGGATCTGGGGCGCATCCTGCTCGCCACGCTGTTGCTGGCGGCCATGCTGGTGCTCGCTGGTTTCTGGCTCGAGGATCTCGGCCGTTTTGGCTGGGGCGTGCGCGTCTGGCGGCTTGGCGTGGTGTGCACGCTGGGCGCCGTGGTCTATTTCGCGGCGCTGCTGGCCATGCGGCCCACCTTCCTTGCGAGTGGCATCCGTCGCGTGGTCGGCGCCGTCTGAGGCTGCCTGTGTTTATACTCGCCCCGTATCGGGGGTTTGAGGCCGGAGGCCGGGTTTGGAACTGATTCGCGGTCTGCACAACCTGCGCGAGCGCCACCGTGGTTGCGTCGCGACCATCGGTGCTTTTGACGGTGTGCATCGCGGTCACCAGGCGGTGATCGGCGAGGTGATATCGCGGGCCCGGGCGGCGGGATTGCCGTCTGCGATCATTGTTTTCGAACCGCTGCCCCGGGAGTACTTCGCGCCGCTGCAGGCGCCGCCGCGGTTAATGAGCTTTCGCGAGAAAGTGCCGGTGCTGCGCTCGCTGGGCATCGATTACCTGCTCCGCATCCATTTCGACAAACACTTCGCCGCCGTACGTGCCACGGATTTCATTCGCGACGTCTGGGTCGAGGGGCTGGGGGCCCGGCACCTCGTGGTGGGCGACGACGTGCACTTCGGCTATGGCCGCGAGGGCAACATCGAGCTGCTGCGCGAGTGGGGTACGCGTTTCGGGTTCACTGTCGGAGCCACCTCCACCGTGGCTCTTGCCGGCGAGCGGGTGAGCAGCACGCGGCTTCGTACCTTGTTGAGCGAGGGGGACTTCGGCGCCGCCGAGCGCCTCCTCGGCCGGCCCTACTCGATGGCCGGCAAGGTGGTGGTGGGCAAGCGCCTCGGCGCGACCATTGGCGTACCCACGGCCAATCTCGAACTGCGCCGTCTGCGCGCACCGCTCGCAGGCGTCTATGCGGTGGAGGTGCGCGGTCTGGGGCCGAGGCCGCTGCCGGGCGTGGCAAACGTGGGTACGCGGCCCACGGTCGATGACGGCACAAAGGCCAATCTCGAGGTCCATATCCTGGATTTCGGGCAGAATATCTACCGCCGCAGCATCGATGTGGTGTTCCGCAAGCGCATCCGCGAGGAGCGCCGCTTCGGCTCTCTCGACGAACTCAAGGCCCGCATCGCCGTGGATATCGGGGTGGCGCGGGAGTTTTTCGGCATCTAGCGCGGCCGCTCGAAGCGCAGTGACACGGGTGACCAATGGCTGACTACAAGCACACGCTGAACCTGCCGCAGACGGAGTTCGCCATGAAGGCGAACCTCGCCACCCGCGAGCCCGAGATGCTGGCCCGCTGGCAGGCCGAGGACATCTACGGCCAGATTCGTGCCGCGCGGCGCGGCGCGCCCACCTTCATCCTGCACGACGGCCCTCCCTACGCCAACGGCGAGATCCACATCGGCCACGCGGTCAACAAGATCCTGAAAGACATGATCGTCAAATCCCGCACCCTGGGTGGTTTCGACTCGCCCTATGTGCCGGGCTGGGACTGCCACGGTCTGCCGATCGAACTGAACGTCGAGAAGAAAGTGGGCAAGGCAGGCGTCAAGGTGAGCGCCGCGGAATTCCGCAAACTCTGCCGCGAGTACGCGCTAAGCCAGATGCAGCGCCAGCGCGAGGATTTCATCCGCTTGGGCGTGCTCGGGGACTGGGCGCACCCTTACCTCACCATGGATTTCGTTACCGAAGCGCACATCGTGCGCGCGCTCGGCAAACTCACGGCTAACGGCCACCTCGAAAAAGGCTTCAAGCCCGTGCACTGGTGCATGGACTGCGGCTCGGCGCTGGCCGAGGCCGAGGTCGAGTACCAGGACAAGACCTCGCCCGCGGTGGATGTGCGCTTCGATGCTGTGGATCCTGTCGCGCTCGCGCGCTGTTTCGGGGTGGACGTTGAGCCCTCGGCCCGGGTGGCGATCCCCATCTGGACCACCACGCCGTGGACGCTGCCGGCCAATCTGGGCGTCGCCTTGCACCCGGAGCTGCCCTATGTGCTGCTCCGCGTGGCGCAGGACGATTACCTCGTGTTGGCCGATGCCCTGCAGGAGTCCGTGCTGGCGCGTTATGGCATCGATGGCACCGATGCCATTGCGGTGGCACCGGGTGGGAGCATGGATCGCCAGTTGCTGCAGCATCCGTTTCTCGAGCGGCAGGTGCCGGTGGTGCTCGGCAACCATGTCACCACAGAGGCCGGCACGGGCGCCGTGCACACCGCCCCGGGCCATGGTCTCGATGACTATCACGTGGGCCAGGCCTATGGTCTTGGCATACTGAATCCGGTGGACGCGAGTGGCGTGTTCCTGGACGACACGCCCTTCGTGGCAGGGCAGTTCGTGCTGAAGGCCAACGGGCCGATCGTCGAGTTGCTTCGCGAGCGCGGCATGCTGCTGCACTACGAGGCCTACCAGCACAGTTATCCGCATTGCTGGCGCCACAAGAGCCCGGTGATCTTCCGCGCCACGCCGCAGTGGTTTGTGTCGATGACGCGCGCCGGGCTGCTCGACCGCGCGCGCGAATCCCTGGCAGCCGTGCAGTTCGTGCCGGCATGGGGACGCGCCCGCATCGAGGGCATGATCGAGAACCGCCCGGACTGGTGCGTCTCGCGTCAGCGTACCTGGGGCGTGCCGATCGCGCTCTTCGTGCACCGCCAGACCGGTGCGATACATCCGCGCATGGCCGAGCTGATCGAGGCCGTGGCACTGCGCATCGAGCAGACCGGGATCGACGCCTGGTTCGATCTCGATGCCGCCGAACTGCTCGGCGCCGAGGCTGCGGACTACGACAAGGTAACCGACACGCTCGATGTCTGGTTTGATTCCGGCGTGACGCATGCGGCGGTGCTCTCGCAGCGCCCCGATCTGTCGTTCCCGGCGGATCTGTATCTCGAAGGGTCCGACCAGCACCGCGGCTGGTTCCAAAGCGCGCTGCTCACGGCCGCTGGCATCGAGGGCTGCGCGCCCTATCGGGGCGTGTTGACGCACGGGTTCACCGTGGATGCGGCGGGGCACAAGATGTCCAAGTCGCGCGGCAACGTGATCGCGCCGCAACAGGTCATGAAGACCCTCGGCGCCGACATACTGCGCCTGTGGGTAGCCTCCACCGATTACCGCGCCGAGATGACCGTCTCGGACGAGATCTTCAAGCGCAACGCGGATGCCTACCGCAGGATCCGCAATACCGCGCGCTTTCTGCTCTCGAACCTCGCGGGCTTCGATCCGGCGGTCAATCGCGTGGCCCCGGAGCAGATGCTCGCGCTTGATCGCTGGATCGTGGATCGCGCCGCTGTGCTGCAGGGCGAACTGCGGCAGGCCTACGACGAATACCAGTTCCACCTGGTCAGTCACAAGCTCCACAACTTCTGCGTGACGGAGCTGGGCGGCTTTTATCTCGACATTATCAAGGACCGGCAGTACACCACGCGCAC
Organism: Klebsiella pneumoniae; assembly: GCA_945862145.1. Taxonomy (GTDB): domain Bacteria; phylum Pseudomonadota; class Gammaproteobacteria; order Pseudomonadales; family UBA5518; genus UBA5518. The sequence continues at coordinate 26,638 of CAMAXE010000015.1, read as the reverse complement.
CGACAGCCAGGCGCGCCGCTCGGCGCAGACCGCGCTGTTCGATATCCTCGAGGCGCTGGTGCGCTGGATCACGCCGATCCTGAGTTTCACGGCAGACGAGATCTGGCGCTGCATGCCCGGCGAGCGCACGCAGACCGTGTTCGCCGCCACCTGGTACGAGGGGCTTGCCGAGTTGCCGGCCGATGCCGCACTCGGGCGTGATTTCTGGGATCTGGCGATGCAACTCAAAACCGCGGTGAACCGCGAACTCGAGCGCGCCCGCAACGCCGGGATCGTGGGGGGGTCGCTGGAGGCCGACGTGCAGCTTTTCTGCGATGCACCGCTCGCCTCGCAAATCGCGCGGCTGGGGCAGGAGCTACGGTTCGTGCTGATCAGTTCAGCGGCGTCCATACACCCCGCGAGCGATGCGCCTGCCGAGGCCCTGGGCACCGAGCTGCCGGGGCTGCAACTGCTCGTGCGGCCTGCGCCCGGCACCAAGTGCGTGCGCTGCTGGCATCGGCTGGAGGATGTGGGCAGTCATGCCGCGCACCCCGAACTCTGCGGCCGGTGCATTGATAACGTCGATGGCGTGGGCGAGGTAAGACAATATGCCTGAGGCCCCTGCGGTCGTGCGCCTGGCCTGCGCCGTCGAGATGGGGCTTGGCCTGTGAGCGGCGCGCGTGTCTGGCCGTGGTACGTGCTTGCGCTGGCGGTGATCGTGCTCGATCACCTCACGAAGTGGATGGCCACCCACATGCTGGATTACGCCCAGCCGGTGGTCCTGCTCCCGGTCTTGGACCTGACGCTGTTGCACAACCGGGGCGCGGCTTTCAGTTTTCTGAGTGATGCCGGCGGCTGGCAGCGGTGGTTTTTCGCCGCCATAGCGCTCGGCGTGAGCGGCTGGATCGCGTGGTGGTTGCGCACGCTCCCCGCGGGCAAGGCCTGGCTCGCCACGGCGCTTTCGTTGATCCTGGGTGGTGCGATCGGCAACCTTATCGACCGCGTGCTGCTCGGGCATGTGGTGGATTTCATTTCCGTGCACTGGGGGCGGCATTACTTTCCCGCCTTCAACGTCGCGGATTCCGCGATCACGGTGGGGGCTGTGATGATGGTCATCGATACCCTCTTTCTCGACCGGGAGGCGTCCTCGCATGCAGATCAGGCTGGCTAATCCGCGGGGTTTCTGCGCGGGCGTGGACCGCGCCATCGAGATCGTGAACCGCGCCCTCGAGATCTTCGGCGCACCCATCTACGTGCGCCACGAGGTGGTGCATAACAAGTTCGTGGTCGAGGATCTGCGTGCGCGCGGTGCGGTGTTCGTCGAGGAACTCGACCAGGTGCCCGATGACACCATCGTGATCTTCAGCGCGCACGGTGTCTCGCAGGCCGTGCAGCAGGAGGCCGCGCGTCGTGGGCTCCGGGTATTCGACGCTACCTGCCCGCTGGTTACCAAGGTGCACATGGAGGTCATGCGCTACAGCCGGCAGGGGCGGGAGTGCATCCTGATCGGTCACGCCGGGCACCCGGAGGTCGAGGGCACCATGGGCCAGTACGACACCGCGAATGGCGGTGCCATCTACCTGATAGAGAACCTTGAGCAGGTAGCAAGCCTCACCGTGCGCGATCCCGCTGCGCTCTCCTACGTCACCCAGACCACGCTCTCGGTGGACGACACCACCACCATCATCGATGCGCTGCTTGCACGCTTTCCGGCCATCAGTGGTCCGCGCAAGGACGATATCTGCTACGCCACCCAGAACCGCCAGGACGCGGTGAATCAACTGGCGCTCGAGTGCGATCTGGTGCTGGTGGTGGGCTCGTCCAACAGTTCCAACTCGAACCGCCTGGCAGAACTCGCCGAGCGCATCGGCGCCAGCGCCCATCTCATCGATTCCGCTGATGACATCGAGCCGGGTTGGCTGGAGGGCCGCAGAGCCATCGGCGTCACGGCGGGAGCCTCGGCCCCCGAGGTACTGGTGCGCCGCGTGGTCGAGCGGTTGCAGGCCCTTGGAGCGGAAGCCCCGGTCGAGATGCAGGGCAGGGTGGAGTCGATCATCTTCTCGATGCCGCGCGAGTTGCGGCCCGGCTGAGTCTGCCTCGGGCTCCGTTGCCCACTCGTCCGCTTGATCTGACCGCTCATCGTCTGCGGCTTGCCCGTTCGCGCCACGGCGCTAGTCTGGAACTCTGACCAGACTGGGCGTAAAACCCCGACTCCTGCAGGACACCCGATGCGCTACAGGCAGCCAAACAGAGGCCATGACGGCTTCACGCTGATAGAACTCATGATCACGATCGTGATCATCGGAATTCTTGTCGGCGTTGCCCTGCCGGGCTATCAGAACGCGGTGCGCAAGAGCCACCGCAGTGCAGCCCAGGCCGAGATGCTCGATATCGCCAATCGCGAGCAGCAGTATCTGCTGGCCAACCGCAGTTACACCGCCACCCTCTCTGACCTCGGTTACAGCGTTCCCACGGAAATTGTTGACCGCTATACCTGTACCGTGTCGGTCACCAGCACGGGCCTGCCGACGTTCACCGTCAGTTGCGCGCCTACCTCCCTGCAATCGGCGTCGGGCTTCAGCACGCTGACGCTGAACAGTACCGGGGCCAAAGCTCCGACAGGCGAGTGGTGATGCGCCGGCACATGTCTCCCGTCACGCAGCGCGGCGCCCTCATGATCGAGGTGCTGGTCACTATCGTGATCTGCGTGATCGGGCTGTGGGGTCTTACCAAGGTGCAGTCGAGGCTGCAGATGTCGGAGGTCGAGTCTTACCAGCGATCGCAGGCGCTGATGCTGCTGGAGGACATGAGCGCCCGTGTCGAGTTGAACCGCATCAATGCAGCGTCCTACGTCACGGGGTCCGCCAGTCCGGTGGGTGTCGGCATTACTTGCTCCAGCAGCACCAGCAGCCTTGCTGAGCGCGATGCCGGGGAGTGGTGCACACAACTTCAGGGCGCGGCAGAGACATCGTCCGCGTCTGCCAAGGTGGGCGCCATGATTGGTGCACGCGGCTGCATCGAGAATATCGGTACTAACCAGTACATGATCACCGTGGCCTGGCAGGGCATGTCCCCGCTCACCGCGCCGCCATCGAGCGTGGCTTGCGGGGCCAATTCCTACAACACAACGGGAACCGCCTGCGTCAACGATCTCTGCCGTCGGACCATCACCACCGTCGTGCGCATCGGGAACCTTGACTCATGAGCCGCCCGCAGCAGCACAAACTACAGCAGGCCGGATTCAGCCTGATCGAGCTGATGATCGCCGTTACTCTCGGCCTCCTGATCATGACCGCCCTGGTGTCGCTGTTCGTGAACACCTCGCGTACCAACCAGGAAATGGCCAAGACCAACAGCCAGATCGAGAACGCACGCTTTGCGTTGAACGTGCTGTCGGATGACCTGATGCACGGTGGCTATTGGGGGGGTTATATCCCGGTTTTTGATGATCTGACGAGTACTGCAGTACCCACTGACGCACCCGCAATCGTCCCGGGGCCCTGCCTAGCCTATTCCTCATGGTCGACTACTTTGGGGCACGTCAACGCCCTGATCGGCATTCCGTTGCAGTTCTACAACGGTGTTCCTACCGGTTGCAGCAGTATCGTGACCAACAAGCAGGCCGACACCGATGTGGTGGTAGTGCGCCACGCCGATACCTGTGCCCTCATCTGGAATGCCACCACCTCCGCCTTCGAGCCCGAGGACGCCAACTGCGACGCGAATCTGGCCAATGCGGCGTATTTCCAGACCTCACGCTGTGAGACCGATGCCAGTCGCTACGTGCTGGGCACCACTGGCTTCACGCTGCAGCGTCGTCAGTGCGACAGCCGCCTCGCCCCGCGTTACCGCCTGATCTCGAACATCTATTACATCCGCGACTACGCTGTTACGGCGGGTGACGGCATACCCACGCTGGTGCGATCGGAGCTGGGTGTGACCAGCAGTGCGCCGGCCCAGCAGGCGGCAGTCCCGCTGGTAGAAGGTATCGAGGGCTTCCGTATCGAGGTAGGCATCGACAGCCTTAGCGAGACCGGCGGATCGATCAACTACGCGGCAGCGGTCGATTGGCAAGATACAACGCGGAAGATCGCCACCAACCGGGGTGACGGGATCCCCGACGGCAGCCCGCCATTCAGGCACTGCGCAGGAGGCTGCACGGTAGCGCAACTCACCAATGTCTCCGCTGCTCGCGTCTACGTACTCGCCCGCACCACCGAGGCCACGCCCGGATACACCGACACCAAGACCTACACGCTTGGCACCCAGACGCTCGGCCCGTTCGACGACGGCTTCAAGCGCCATGTTTTCAGCACGACCGTGCGCTTCGTCAATATCACCAGCCGCAGGGAAACGCCGTGATCATGCGTAGCAGCCTGCCCGGCCCACAACGCGGCGCCATCACGCTGTTCCTGAGCCTGCTGATGTTGCTGCTGATCACCGTGTTGGTGACCACGGCCTTCACCATGAGCACGACGGGGCTGCGTTCGGTGGGCAATATGCAGGTCCGCAGCGAGGCCACCGCATCCGCCCAGGCCGTGATCGAGACCGAACTGGGTGGACCGTTCTACACCACGCCCACGGCGCTGGCTGACCAGGCTGTCGATATCAACAACGACGGTACCACCGACTATCTGGTGGATCTGAGTAGCCCTGTGTGCGTCCGCGCCGTGCAGGCGTCTACGGCTGCAGTAAGCAGCGTGACCTTGCCGGGCCTCACCACTACCTCGGCGTGGATCACGACCTGGGAATTCGAAGCTGTTGTCACCGATCCCGTGAGCGGCGCGCAAGTGACCGTGGTGCAGGCGGTACGCGCTGTGCTGAGCGATTCGCAGAAGAACCTGTCGATCGGGGATGATGACGATGACGGGGATGATGACGATGACGATGACGATGACGATGACGATGACGATGACGATGACGATGACGATGACGATGACGATGACGATGATTAGGACTTCATCGAGCTGAGCGACATATTCAGCCGCCGATCGTTCCATTTTTAACGGAGAGCTTAGGCTCTCCGGATGAGTTGATTCAGGAGTCTTACATGATGTTCCCACGTCTGTGCCAATGGATCGTCGCGTTCCTGCTCGCGTTCTCGTGCGTTGCGCGGGCCGAGGATATCGACCTGTTCACGGGTGCGCCCACAGGCGTTGCGCCCACGCCACCGAACGTGCTGTTCCTGATCGACAACACCGCCAACTGGAATACCGCTTTCACCAACGAAATAGCGGCATTGGTGAACGTGTTCAATGGCTTGGCGGTGGGTTCGGGCGGTACGGCCAAGTTCAATGTGGGCATCATGTTGTTTACGGAGACCGGCAGCCCCAACAGCAACATCGACGGTGGGTATATGCGTGCGGCCATCCGCCCCATGACCTCCGCCAACAAGACCACGTACTCCACTCTGATCAACAGCTTCAACAAGGTGAGCGATAAGTCCAATGCCGGCAAGGCCGGTCTCACCATGGCCGAGGCCTACTACTATTTTGCCGGTAGCACCCCGCGCTCCGGCAACAACAAGACCAAAGCTGACTACACCTTAAACGTCACGGGAAGCACGCAATCCAAGGCCGTCTACGCGCTCACGGGTAATGCCTTGTCCGGCCCCCTTGCAACCACTTACAGCGGCCCGAATCTTGCCAATTGCGCCAAGAACTACATCATTTATGTCAGCAATGGTGCGGCGCAGGACAACAGCTCCGATACCAGCACTGCCACAACTCTGTTGACGGCACTGGGGGGCAGTGCCACCGCCATCCCCATTTCACCCAGCGGTTCGCAGACCAACGTGGCCGATGAATGGGCCCGTTTTATGCGCGACAGCTCGAAGCAAATCACGATCTACACTCTCGATATCGACAAGGCCACCAACGGGCAGGGCCCGGGCTGGACGGCACTGCTGAAGAGCATGGCCAGCGTCAGCAGCGGCAAATATTTCGACGTGAGTTCGGGCGTTTCACAAAATATCGTTGATGCACTGAACACGGTGCTCTCCGAGATTCTCGCTGTTAACAGCGTATTTGCGTCGGTGAGCTTGCCGGCGGCCTCCAATGCCCAGAGCACCTTCCTGAACCAGGTGTTCATCGGGATGTTCCGCCCCGATGCCGACGCCCTGCCGCGCTGGCCCGGCAACCTGAAGCAGTACAAGCTGGGCCTCGTTAGCGGCAGCCTCAAACTGCTTGATGCCGCTGGGAGCTCCGCCATTAACGCCAACACCGGCTTCATCACCGAGTGCGCGCGGAGTTTCTGGACGCCAAGTTCCGTCGATACCTACTGGGCTACGCAACCCCAGGGTGACTGCAACACGGTAACCGGCGCGGATGCCTCGAATTATCCCGATGGTCCTTTGGTCGAGAAAGGCGGTCAGGGCTACGTGCTGCGCGGCTCCACCACGCGGACCGTAAAGACCTGCTCGGCCACTTTTGCTTCTTGTACCTCGCTCTTCGATTTCGCAACCAGTGCCAGCACGACGGCCATTCCGGCGGCCTCGCTGGGAGCTTCGACGACCACCGCACGCGACGAGATCATCAACTGGCAGCGCGGGCTTGACGCCAAGACGGGCGTGGACGAGCGCATCAACGGCATCACCAGCACCGAAATGCGTGCTTCCGTGCATGGCGACGTCGTGCATTCACGCCCGGTTGCCATCAACTACGGCACCGACGCCTTGCCGCAAGTAGTGGTCTATTACTCGGCCAACGACGGCATGCTGCGCGCAATCAACGGCAACCGGACGGCCAGTATCAGCTCCTACGCTGCGGGTCAGGAAATCTGGTCCTTCCTGGCGCCTGAATTCTGGAGCACGGTGAAGCGTCAGTACGACAACACGGTGATCGTGAGTTACCCGGTCAACACATCCACCAGCACCACATCCCTGGCTATCGGCTCGGGCTCCAAGTCACTCACCGTGGGCACCGGACTCAGTTACTCCGCGGGCAAGGCGCTCAGGATTTCCTCTGACGCCTCCAATTACATGGACGGCACCATCACCTCCTACAACAGCAGCACCGGGGCCTTGGTGGCGAATATCACCACGGTATCGGGCTCCGGCACCTTTGCCTCCTGGAAGGTGGAGCTCGGCCTGCCCAAGCCCTACGCAGTCGACGGACCCATCACGGCATACAGGGGCGAGGTAGGTGGCGTGATCTACAGTTCGACCACCCCGACGACATTCCTCTACGCCGGCATGCGTCGCGGCGGGCGCGCCCTCTATGCCTTCGATGTCACCAGTTCCACGGCACCCTCGCTCAAATGGAAGCGCGGCTGTCCCAACCTGCTGGACGACACCAATTGCACCAACGACGTCACCAACGGTGACTGGCGCGGAATCGGACAGACCTGGTCGCCGGCAGTGGCTGCGCAGGCTGCTGGTTACACCTCGGGGGGCACGCGGGTGCCGGTACTCATCATGGGCGGCGGTTACGATCGCTGCGAGGACACCGACAATGGTGCGAGCGGCGCCAACCACAGTTGCTCCAGCACCAAGGGCAACCGCATTTATGTCATCGACTCCAACACGGGTGTCTTGCTGAAGACCTTCAACACCACGCGTGGCGTAGCCGGCGCTGTCACGGTGGTGCCGGATGCGGACGGGTTGATTTCCTACGCCTATGCGGCCGACACCGGTGGCAACCTCTACCGGATTTCGGGTGCTTCGGCCGGGGCCGCTATCGGCACCACGGCGCCTTCAAGCTGGAACATCACCCGTATCGCGGCCTTGGGCTGCGATGACGGCACCACGACGTGTACCCGTAACCGCAAATTCCTCTTCGGCCCCGACGTGGTGCCGATCACGGGTGGCGGCTATGCGGTGCTTGTAGGCACCGGAGATCGCGAAAAGCCACTGGGCGCCGGAACCTACGGCGCCTCCAACGCCGTACAGAACCATTTTTTCCGGGTCGACGACCAGCCGACCAATAACGCCTGGCTCAGTGCTGAAAACGCCACCTGCAGTGGCGCCTTGCTGTGTCGGAATTCGCTCACAGCCATTCCCTCTTCCGGCAATCCCACCGCTAGCGATCTTGCCAGCAAGAAAGGCTGGTATCTGCCGCTCGCCAGCACTGAGAACGTGGTGACCTCAGCCATCACGGTGTCCGACACCGTGACTTTCAGTACCTTCAAGCCGGCGATCTATGACGCCAACGCCTGCAGCGGCAACCTCGGTGAGGCAAACGTCTACAACCTCAATTACACCAACGGTGCGCCTTCGGTGGGGCTGACGCGCTACCAACGCATCACGGGTGACGGCCTGCCGCCGTCCCCGGTGGCAGGCAAGGTCATTCTCGATGACGGCACGATCGTTCCTTTCCTGATCGGCGGGAGCGGCATCTCGCCGCTGGAGGGAGGCAGCCCCACTCCCTCCTCCAGCTACACCTCGCCCAAGGGGCGGGTCTACTGGCACGTCAAGCAATGAGTGGGCGCAGGGCGGTGAGCGGGCAACGACCGATGGATGGCAGGACCTATGCCCGCCTGAGACATGCGGGATTCACCCTCGTGGAGATGCTGATCACGCTGCTGATCCTGGCAATCCTGGTCGGCGTGGGCGTGCCTACATTCCTCGACGCCACGCTGGGCAGCCGCTTGGGATCTGCCGCCAACAACCTGGTGGTGAGCCTTTATCTGGCACGCAGTGAGGCCATCAAGCGCAACACTACCGTCAAGGTCTGCGCGTCCACTGATGGCGCCACCTGTGCGGCGTCTTCTTCCTGGCAGGGTGGCTGGATTGTCATTGCTCCCTATGCGGCTGGTACCAGCGACGATGTGGTGCTCCAGAAGCAGGCTGCCTTGGGCGGCAACGTGAGCGTACTGCACAAAGCGGTTGTCAGCGGCGCGCTGTCCTCGAGCCTGAGCACCACTATCGATATGCCGCCCTCGGGAATTCGAGCGGGCGGCAGCGACGAAGCATTTCTGGTCTGTCGAGCCACCCCCAGGGTCGGCAAACAGGAGCGTGTCGTGAGTATTTCTCCGACCGGCAAACCCTCGGTAAAGCGCACCCAGACCGGTACCTGTTCCTGAGTCAGGGCGCCTTTCCTCAGCGCAGGCAATCCGGGGCCATCGAGCCGTTATCCACCACGCCATCTCCATTCGTATCCAGCGCGTGCCGCGGTCTGCCGGTGGCACTTACCACCAGTTGTCGCACAAAGCGCAGGTTGCCGTCCTCAGGGCAATACAGGAAGTGCCCGAACTCCCGCACCCCACCGTCGGGGCGATAACGCAGATAAGGTCTCCCACCTGATGCCCTCCAGCGGATGCGCGCCATGCGCGCCGGATCCGAGAGCAGGATCAGACGGTCGCTCGCATCGAGTTGCCGGTTCAGGTTCTGGTCGGCGAACAGCAGGGCGGGCTGCGAGGTCCACTCGGTGCTGCAGCGCTTGCCGTCCTGAGTTCCGCAGACGGTGATGTCACGGTTCATCGTGATCGCACTCTGGCGTGCCAGCCCGAGGAGCGCGCGCACTTGGAACATCGCGCTGTCGGCACGGGTGCGGGCGGAGAAGTCCTGCATGGCCGGCAAGCCCAAACCGAACAGGATGCCGATGATCAGCATCACGGTAAGACATTCGACAAGCGTGAATCCGCGCATCCTGCGCATAGCGCTCCCTCCCTGGAGCCCCGTGTTGCCACTGCTGCGCACGTCCCTGCACGCCGCTTATCACACTTCGCAGCAAGTCCCGAAAACAGCCGCCATGCCTCGTCTTCCCTTCCTTGGTACAACGAGGCTTGGCGGTGTGTCCCGGCGGTCGGGGAACTCCCTTCCCGTCGCCCCGTCCTTGGGGCCTGCCTTCCCTGGCAAAGCACGCGTCCGTGTGTGCAGGGTCAAAGCTACCGATCGCTCTTATCGGCGTCTGTAGTACATATCGGATATGGCGCACGATGTGCGTCAGTCGATGCCGAGTTTTTTCAGCCGGTAGCGCATCTGCCTGAAGCTCATGCCCAGCCGCCGCGCCGCTGCGGTGCGGTTCCAGCGCTCCAGATCCAGCGTGCGGATCAGCGCCTTGCGCTCGATGTCTTCGAGGAAGCGCTCGAGCGAAACGGTACCCGCGGGGTCGAAGTCCTGCTCCAGGCCTGCGGTGGGATCCTCGGGCGTTGATTCGATCCGGGGCAGCCGGAGGTCGTCGGTCCGGATCACATTGCCTTCGCAGAGCGTGAACGCGCGCTCCAGCACGTTTTCGAGTTCGCGCACGTTGCCCGGGAACGGGTAGTCCGCCAACGCGGCCAAGGCATCGTCGTGCAGTCGCGGTGGAGGCAGGCTGTATTCGAGCGCCAGCCGCTGTACACACGCCTTCGCGAGCAGCGGGATGTCTCCCGCCCGATCCCGCAAACTCGGCACCTGCAGCTCGATCACGTTGATCCGGTAGAAGAGGTCGCTGCGGAACCGGCCCTGTTCGACTTCCACCGCGAGGTTTCTGTGCGTGGCGCTCAGCACCCGCACATCGACCCGCACTTCCTGCTCCGCACCCACGGGGCGCACGGCTTTTTCCTGCAATGCGCGCAGCAGTTTCACCTGCATGGCCAGCGGCAGGTCAGCGACCTCGTCGAGGAACAGCGTGCCGCTATTGGCGGCCTGGAAGAGACCCTGCTTGTCGCTCACCGCGCCGGTGAAGCTGCCCTTGCGGTGGCCGAAGAACTCGCTCTCCATCAGTTCTGCCGGAATGGCGCCGCAGTTCACCGGCACGAAGGGCGCCGCGCCGCGTGGGCCGCTCTCGTGGATGAGGCGTGCTACCAGCTCCTTGCCGCTGCCTGATTCGCCACTCACATACACCGGCGCCTGACTTCTGGAGAGCTTCAGGATCTGCTCGCGCAGGTGTTGTACAGGAGCTGCGTTTCCGAGCAGCCGGGTCTGCGGCGTATCCTGCGGCTTTGCCGCGGGGTCCCCGATGCGCAGGGCGTTTTTCACCAGTGTGCGCAGCCGCTCGAGATCGATGGGCTTGGTGAGGAAGTCGAAGGCACCTGCCTTCATTGATTCGATCGCAAGATCGACGCTGCCAAAGGCGGTGATCACGGCCACCGGCGGAGGATCGACGCGAGACTGCAGCCAGGCGATCAGCTCGAGTCCCGTGCCATCGGGCAATTTCATGTCGGTAAGACAGAAATCGACGCTGCGTTTGTCTAGCTGACGCCGCGCGCCGGCAAGGTCCTCTGCGCACAATGCCTCGAAGCCCATGCGGCGGATGGTCATCGCGAGGAGTTCGCGGATATCGGGCTCGTCGTCGACGATGAGTACCGAGGGACTGCTCATCGGGGTTATCAGGACTCCTTGCTCTGCTCTGCGGCGTTCACGCCGGCGTGGCGTGACTTGTCCGGCGCGCGGGATGCGGGAAGCTCAGCCGGAAACATGCCCCTGCGTCAGCCGCGTGGAGGTACTCGAGCCGTATCTGGCCAGCTTCGCAGAGTTCCCGCGAGAGGTACAGGCCGAGGCCGGTGCCGGTTGCTTCGGTGGTGAAAAACGGCTCGAAAACGCGTTCGGCATCCGCCTCCGGTATCCCGTGCCCCTGATCGATCAGGTCGAGGATTGGCAGCCCGGTCTGCTGATCCACGTCCAGCTGCAACACCAGCGAGGGTTCGCCGGTGGCGCGCAGGCTGTAGCGCAGACCGTTCTCGGCCAGGTTCTGCAGCACCTGCCGCAGGTGAACCGGATCCACGCTGACCTCCGACTGTACTGCGCGCTCAGCAATGCGAAGGTCGATGCCTGCCTCAGGGGCGCGTTGGCGCAGCTCGGCGGCGAAGCCCGCCAGCCAGTCGGCAAGGATCAGGCGCTCTGGGCGTGGCTGTTGTCCGCGCGACAGCGTCAGCACGCTCTCGATCACGTCGTTGGTGCGCCGCGCGTTACCGATCACGATTTCCACCAGCCGGTGGTCGTCGGCGGGAAGTTCCGTTGACTCACGCAGCAGTTGCGCGGCATGGCTGATCGAGCCGAGAGGATTGCGTATCTCGTGGGCAATGCTGGCCGTCAGCCGCCCGAGCGAGGCTAGCTTCAGTTGCTGTGCCTGCTGGGCGATCCGCGAGAAATCCTCGGCGAATACGAGAGTTGCGTCGCCAGACGCCGACTCCATGCGGGCGAAGGAGAATTGCACCTGCGGGCCATCCTCGCGCAGCTTGAAAGGCGCCAGAAGGCGCGAGGGATTGCGCCGCCAGGTTTCCAGTGCCCTGATGATCGCCGTTGGCAGGGTGGAGCCTTCGCGGGCCAGTTCGCGCTCGCTGGTGCCCAGCAGGCGCGCTGCAGCATGGTTGCTGACGCGCACGCGGTTGCCGGCATCCACCAGCAGTATCCCCGTCTGCATCCGCTGCACGATCAACTGGTTGAACTGCTGGAGCTCGATCACTTCCCGCGCCGCTGCGGCGGCCAGCGACTGGCTGCGTTCGAGCCGTGTCGCCAGGCGCTGCACCAGCAGCGAACTGGCGAATAGCAACACCCCCAGCACGCCCGCGGAAAACACCTCACCCATGGCGGCGTCATGGCGGATCACCAGGTACAAGGACTCACCGAGTACGGCTAGGCTTGCTACCGCGGCAACCAGGGTGGCGATCTGGCCGGGCACGAATATCGCGGCGGCTCCCACGGTGACCATCAGCAGCACCGCGAAGCCGCTGCTGATGCCGCCGCTCGCATGCGTGATCAGCACCTGCGCGCTGATGTCGATCACCAGCATGGCAAAGAGTTCGCGCGGTTTTGGCGTCCGTGGTGACGCCAATACGTGGAACAGGCTGCCGATCGTGATCAGCGCATAGGACAGAGCCGTGCCCAGGTACAGCATGGGCTGCAGCAGATCCGCGGACTGGCTGCGGCGCAGCAGCAGGTACATCAGGAGCAGCGCCAGAGCGAGCGTGGCGCGGTAGTAGCTGTAGACGCGGAGCAGGCCGTAGCTGTTGTCGGGTTCGCGCGCGGCAGACGGCGCCATGGAGGTCTATTCCGATCCGCTGCGTGCAAGGAACTCCCGGCGGTGAGTGTCACCGCAGAAGCTCTTGCCCTCACATCGCACGGCAGAGGCCGCCGGGACATGGATATCGCAGACCGCGCAGCGCACCATGTCCTGCAGCGGTGGCGTGGGCGGTTGCCGCGAGCGCCGGCTGAGGAACAGCCGGTAGGCCTTCCATGCGATAAAGCCTATGAGCAGCAGGAGAATCAGTCTGAACAGGGGCATTGGGGCTCATTGTGCCGGGTGATGCGCCTAGCCTAGTCCTGCGGGGCCGCGAAGTGAACCTCGGTGCCTGCCGCTCTTTTGCCTGCGATGGTGCGTATACGGGACAATGCCGACGTACCCCGGCTCGAGGATCAGCTCACGATGTCGCAACTCTGCGTGGTGATGGCCCAGGTAAATCCGCTGGTCGGCGATATCGACGGCAATACGGCGATGGTGATCCGCACGACTTGGCGTGCGGTGGAGACTCTTGGCGCTGATGTGGTGGTTTTCCCCGAGTTGATGCTGACGGGCTACCCGCCCGAGGACCTTCTACTGCGTGCCAGTATCGGGCCCCGTATCGAGCGTGCTTTGGCCGTGCTGCAGGCAGAACTGCCCCCGGCCTGGGTTCTGTTGGGCTATCCGCGTCCTGGCGCTCGCGGTCTGGAGAATGTGGCGGGCCTCTTCCACGAGGGGCGGTTGGTGGCCGAGTACGCCAAGATGGAACTGCCCAACTATCAGGTTTTCGATGAGAAACGCTATTTCACGGCTGGCGATACGCCCTGTGTGGTCACGATCGGTGACCTGCGCGTGGGCATCACGATCTGCGAGGACATCTGGCACGCCCGTCCGGTGGAGCTTGCGGTGGCCGCAGGCGCCGAGTTGCTGCTGAACATCAACGCCTCGCCTTATCACGCGGGTAAACACCGGCATCGCCTTGCGGTCGTCAGCGCCCAGGCGCAGGCGGGCGGGGTTGCGGTGATCTATGCCAACCTCGTCGGGGGCCAGGATGAACTGGTGTTCGATGGCGGTTCCATCGCCGTTGACGCCGACGGGCGGCTGGCTGCCCGCGCACCCCACTTCGAGGAGGGGCTCTACCCGGTTCGGGTGTCGCGACGAAGCGATGGCCAGCTCGCACTCGACGGGCACGTCGAGCCGGAGCCTGATCACCACGCCCTGGTCTACGGAGCGTTGGTAACAGGTGTGCGCGATTACGTCCGGAAGAACGGCTTCAAGGGCGTGGTGCTGGGGCTCTCGGGCGGCATCGATTCCGCCCTCACGCTCGCAGTGGCCGTCGATGCGCTGGGTCCGGCGCAGGTAGAGGCGGTGATGATGCCCTTCCGCTACACCGCTGCCATGAGCATCGAGGATGCCGAGTCCGAGGCAACGGCGCTCGGTGTGCGTTTTGATGTGATCTCGATCGAGCCGATGTACGAGGCGTTCACGGCGGCCCTTGGCGCTCAGTTTGCCGGGCTGGCAGCAGATACGACCGAGCAGAACCTGCAGGCGCGCTGTCGCGGTGTGCTGCTGATGGCGCTATCGAACAAGAAGGGGCTGCTGGTGCTCACCACCGGCAACAAGAGCGAAATGGCCGTGGGGTATTCCACGCTCTACGGTGATATGGCCGGCGGCTTCGATGTGCTGAAGGATGTGCCCAAGACGTTGGTGTTCGAGCTGGCACGCTACCGCAACACGCTGGCTGCGGTGATCCCCGAGCGGGTTATCAGCCGTCCGCCGTCCGCGGAACTGGCCCCCGACCAGAAAGACGAAGACAACCTGCCGCCTTATTCGATCCTCGATCAGATACTCGAGCGCTATGTGGAGCGCGACATGAGTGCCAACGCCATCGTGGCCGACGGCTTCGATGTGGAAACCGTGGCGCGCGTCATCCGGCTGGTGGATCTGAACGAGTACAAACGCCGGCAGGCACCTGTGGGCGTGCGCGTCACGGAGCGCGCCTTCGGGAGGGACCGGCGCTATCCCATCACCTCCGGCTGGAAGGCCGGCGACTGAGGCTTATCTGAGCTTTTCGTAGATCGCCCGACTGTCGAACTGCGGCGGCTCGGTCTGGTCTATGAAGCCGAGGGAGACCAGGTTCTTCCACGAGCGCCCGCCGTCACCGGAGAAGCGCTGCGGGATGAAGTTGCCGCTCTTGTCGAGCGAAGGATGGTCGGGGTAACTCTTTTTCAGGGTCGCCACGGCGTTTTGGGCCAGATCGTCCATACCGAGGATCAGATAGGCCTGCGCCATCACGGCCAGACCATCGGGCACGGCAGGTGTTTCCTGAAAGCTCTCCACCACATAGCGCCCGCGGTTCAGTGCTGCCACGTAGGCGCGGCGCTTGAAGTAGTAATTGGCGACGTTGATCTCATGGCGTGCCAGCAGGTTGCGCAGATGCACCATGCGCGCGCGGGCGTCGGGAGCGTATTCGGAGCCGGGGTAGCGTGACAGCAACTGCGAGAAGTCCGCGAACGACTGCCGCGCCGGGCCGGGGTCACGTTGCGTGCGGTCGGTAGGAAGGAAGCGCTCCAGCAGGCCCTCGGCCTCGGTGAAGGACGACAGGCCCTTCATGTAGTAGGCGTAGTCGGCGGTGGGGTGTTGCGGGTGCAGGCGGATAAAGCGATCCGCCGCGGCCACTGCTTCCTCGTGGTCGTAATTGCGGAAGTAGGCGTAGATCAGTTCGAGCTGCGCCTGCTCGGCGTAAGGGCCGAAGGGGTAGCGGGCCTCTAGCAATTGCAGGTTCTTGATGCCGAGGTCGTAGTTCGAGGCGCGCAGGTTTTTCTGGGCGGTGTCGTAGAGCGCGCGTTCGCCCTGATCCGGCGGAACTTCGTCATCGTCGCCCTTGAACCAGGAACAGCCTGCCAGAAGCAGCCCGGAGAGCATGAGAGCGATCAGACGTTTCGGGAGCATTCGGGGGATCCACTGGACTGCTTGACCTGAAGCCGCCGTATTTAACCACAGCGCCGGGCCGTCCCCAAGGCCGCGCTTGGCTGCATGCTAGACTCCGCCGCTCGAGAACTCCCACGGCCGCAGCTGCGGCAAATCTCCCCGAGTACCCATGAGCACCAGGATCCAGCGTGAGAGCGAGGTCACCCCCGCGGTTGCTGGCCGCCGTCTGGACCAGGCTGCGGCCGAGTTATTCCCCGATTTTTCCCGCTCCCGTTTACAGCGCTGGATTCGCGATGGCCGCCTGACGGTGGACCATGCCACCCGGGCCCCGCGCGAACCGGTGCGTGAGGGTGAGCGCCTGCGGCTCGATGTCGAGGTGGAGCCCGAGGGTGACTGGCAGCCGGTCGAGATGGCGTTACGGATCGTTCACGAGGATGCGGATATCCTCGTCATCGACAAGCCGACGGGGCTGGTGGTGCATCCTGCCGCAGGCCATGCCGACGACACACTCCTTAACGGATTGCTGGCCCGCTACCCTGAGCTCGCGCATGTGCCGCGCGCTGGCATCGTGCACCGGCTCGACCGCGACACCACCGGATTGCTGGTGGTCGCCCGGACGCTGGCAGCCCAGGCCGTGCTGGTTGCCGCGATGCAGCGCCACGACGTGAGCCGTGAGTACCGCGCCATCGTGAACGGGGTTCCCATCAGCGGGCGCACGATCGACAGGCCCCTTGGCCGCCATCCGCGCGATCGCCAGCGCATGGCTGTGCTGGAGGCGGGCGGTCGCGAGGCCGTGACCCACTACCGTGTACTGGAGCGCTACCGCGCCCATGCCTTGCTGCAGGTACAGCTCGAGACCGGCCGGACACACCAGATTCGCGTTCACCTTGCGGAGGCCGGTTTCCCGGTGACGGGCGACCCGGCCTACGGGGGCCGCGTGCGGCTGCCGAAGCACCCGACCCCTGAACTCACGGCTTGCCTGCGCGGCTTCGGACGTCAGGCACTGCATGCCTTCCGCCTCAGCTTCGTGCATCCGGGCAGCGGCGAGACCGTGGCATTCGAGGCGCCGATGCCCGAGGACATGGAAGCCCTGTTGGCAACGCTACGCGCCGATCGTGACGAGGGCGGTGATGTCCCCTGAGTCGTTCCTGATCGAGGCCGACTGGGTGGCGCCTCCGGGAATCCGGGTGGTCGTCACCCAGCGCGGTGGCGGTCTGAGCGCGGCGCCGTTTTCCTCATTGAACCTCGGTGATCACGTGGGCGATGACCCTGCCGTGGTGCTGCAAAACCGCGAGCGTCTGGCTCGGGTGCTCGGTCTTCCCCGACAGCCGCAGTGGCTGCATCAGGTGCACGGCATCGAGATCGTCGACGCCCGCGATGACGGCGTGATCCGTGAGGCCGATGCGGCCTGGACGGATGAGGCTGGCATTGTTTGCGCGGTGCTCACTGCTGACTGTCTGCCGGTGGTGTTGGCCGCGGCAGACGGCTCAGAGCTTGCTGTGGCCCATTGCGGTTGGCGCGGACTTGCAGGCGGTGTGCTTTCTTCCAGCGTGGCGCGATTTTCAGCGCCGCCGCAGCGGATCCGCGCATGGCTGGGGCCAGCGATCGGCCCGGCCGTCTTCGAGGTGGGTGCCGAGGTCAGGCAGGCGTTCCGGGCCGCGCAGGACGCGGTCTGGCACAGCGATATAGACGCGGCTTTCGTCGCCGTTGCGCATCAGCCCGGAAAATTCCTCGTCGATATCTATGCGCTGGCAAGCATTTTCCTGCAGGCGCTGGGGGTAGAGGATGTGGCGGGCGGTGGGCGCTGTACCGTCACCGAGCGGGATCTGTTCTTCTCCTACCGGCGCGATGGCGTCACGGGGCGTATGGCGACACTCGCGTGGATTGATCCAGCGCAAGCTAAACAGCCTTTGACTTGAAGCGCAGGCCTCCGGACCCCACATAGTGGCTAACCAACCGGGGGGCTCTGCCCATGCGTATCGATCGTTTCACCAGCCAGCTGCAATCAGCACTGGGCGACGCGCAGTCGGCCGCGCTGGGGCGCGACCACAATTTCATCCTGCCTGCTCATCTGCTGGTGGCGTTGATCGCGCAGCAAGGGGGCACGGTACGGCCGTTACTCGTGAAGTGCGGGGTCGATGCGCGGCTGCTCGGTGTAAAACTTGAGGATCTGCTGTCGCGGCAACCGCGCGTCGAGGGTGTGGCCGGCGAGGTGCATCTGTCCAACGAGCTCGTGAAGTTGCTGAACGTAGCCGACAAGCTCTCCCAGACACGCAAGGACAAGTTCATTTCCAGCGAGCTCGTGTTGCTTGCGGCGCTTGACGAAAAGGGCGAGACGGGCGAACGCCTGCGCGCGGCAGGTCTCTCGAAAAAGGCGCTGGAGCAAGCTATCGAGGGTGTGCGTGGTGGCGAATCTGTTCAGGACGCCGAGGCTGAGGGAAGTCGCCAGGCACTCGAGAAGTACACGTTGGATCTCACCGAGCGCGCGGCTGCAGGCAAGCTCGATCCGGTGATCGGGCGTGACGAGGAGATCCGCCGGACCATCCAAGTGTTGCAGCGTCGCACGAAGAACAACCCCGTCCTGATCGGCGAGCCCGGTGTGGGCAAGACGGCGATCGTCGAAGGTCTTGCGCAGCGCATCGTGAACGGCGAGGTGCCCGAAGGGCTGAAAAACAAGCGTCTGTTGTCGCTCGACCTCGGGGCCCTTCTGGCCGGCGCCAAGTACCGCGGTGATTTCGAGGAGCGGCTGAAATCCGTGCTGAAGGAAATCGCGCGCGAGGAAGGCCGCATCATTCTCTTTGTGGATGAACTGCACACCATGGTCGGTGCGGGCAAGGCCGAAGGCGCCATGGACGCCGGAAACATGCTGAAACCGGCGCTCGCGCGCGGGGATCTGCATTGCGTGGGCGCCACCACGCTGAACGAGTACCGCGAGAACATCGAGAAAGACGCTGCGCTCGAGCGACGCTTCCAGAAGGTGCTGGTCGATGAGCCCTCCGTTGAAGACACCGTTGCCATCCTGCGGGGGCTGCGCGAGCGCTACGAGGTGCATCACGGCGTCACGATCACGGACTCGGCCATCGTTGCTGCGGCGCATCTCTCGCAGCGCTACATCACCGATCGTCAGTTGCCCGACAAGGCCATTGACCTGATCGACGAGGCCGCGAGCCGTATCCGCATGGAGATCGACTCCAAGCCGGAGTCACTCGACCGCCTCGACCGTCGCTTGATACAGCTGAAGATCGAACGCGAGGCGGTGCGCAAGGACAACGATGCGTCCGCGCGCGCGCGCCTCGGGAAGATCGAGGAGGAAATCGGCGAGCTCGAGCGCGAATACGCCAGTCTTGATGTGATCTGGAAGTCGGAGAAGGCCTCGGTGCAGGGGGCGCATCAGGTCAAGTCCGAGATCGAGCAGGCGCGTCTGGACATGGAGAATGCCCGCCGCGCGGGGGACCTCGGGCGGATGTCCGAACTCCAGTACGGCGTGATTCCCACGTTGGAGAAGCGACTCGCCGCGGCCGATGATCTCGATGCGGGTCGTATGCAGTTGCTGCGTAATAAGGTCACCGAGGAGGAGATCGCCGAGGTGGTGTCCAAGTGGACCGGCATCCCGGTCTCGAAGATGCTCGAGGGCGAGCGCGAAAAGCTCCTCCGTATGGAGGACGATCTGCACCGTCGCGTGGTCGGGCAGGACGAGGCGATCATCGCCGTTTCGAACGCTGTGCGTCGCAGCCGGGCCGGACTGTCCGATCCGATGCGTCCGAACGGTTCATTCCTGTTCCTCGGGCCCACCGGCGTCGGCAAGACGGAGCTCTGCAAGGCGCTCTCTGAATTTCTCTTCGACAGCCAGGAATCACTGGTGCGCATCGACATGTCGGAGTTCATGGAGAAGCATTCCGTTGCCCGGCTGATCGGCGCGCCGCCCGGCTATATCGGCTACGAGGAGGGCGGGCATCTCACCGAGGCGGTGCGCCGCCGGCCGTATTCACTGCTGTTGCTCGACGAGGTGGAGAAAGCGCACCCAGACGTGTTCAACATACTTCTGCAGGTGCTCGAGGACGGGCGCCTGACCGATGGTCACGGGCGCACCGTTGATTTCCGTAATACCGTGATCGTGATGACCTCCAACCTGGGGTCGGATCGCATCCAGGAACTGGCGGGCGAAGCGAATTACGTGCAGATGAAAGCCGAGGTGCTGGGGGTTGTGGCGCGCTACTTCCGGCCGGAGTTCATTAACCGGATTGACGAGACGGTGGTGTTTCACCCGCTGCAGGCCGCCCAGATCCGCAGTATCGCGAGCATCCAGCTTGAGCTGCTGCGCAAGCGCCTCGGGGAGCGCGAGATGAAGCTGCACGTAACCGATGAGGCGGTGGGGCTGCTGGCCGACGCAGGTTTCGACCCGGTTTACGGTGCAAGGCCGCTGAAGCGCGCCATTCAGCAGCGGATCGAAAATCCGCTCGCGCAGCAAATTCTCGGGGGACGTTTCGGCCCCGGGGATACCGTGGTGGTGGATGTTGCTGGTTCTGGCGAACTCAGCTTCACCAAGCCGTCCTGAGTTCCCGAGAGGGTTTTTCCCCGGCTCAGGTCGGGGGAGGGCAATTCTGGTCCACGGCCGCCCGGGCGCTCTCGCGTTCGGCGGCTTTCTCCTCTGCGCTCAGTGTGTGGTCCTGCCCGTACTGGTCACGGCGTTTCACGGCGCCAGCCCCGGAGAGCATCTCCAGGTTCTTGCTCGCAATCTGGCAGCGCTCCGTCTTGTCCGCAGCCTGTAACTCCTCGGGGCTCTGTTCGCGCGCTGACGCGTCCGGTGCGGAGTATCCGCGCCGCACCACGATGGCTTCCGATGCGATGCCTGCAGGCGGGCGCTGCGTGTAGTGCAAGCCACCTTGCGCATCGTTCCACTTGTAGACCGTCTGGTCGGCGAGGGCCACGAAGTTCGCAAGCACCGACACCAACGCAAACATCGTCAAGGCCGCGGGTTTCTTCATCTGGGAACTCTGGCGACTGCCGGGGTGATGTCCAGAGTATAGCCCCGGTTCAGCTGCGGGCATCAGACTTCCCGGAGTCGCGGTCCGCCCCTCCGCCTTGCGCAAAGAGCCACATAATTAGCGGTTGACTTGGGCTCGTCAGGTCCAGAAAAATAAGGGCTTCGGGGCTTCCCCAGCGACTTGCCGGTCGCAGGCGGCAGTTCGGAAGTCGTAACCGCGTCTTCCTACCCGTTCACAGAGAAGTGTTTTTTCCCCTGTTTGTGGGCGCTGCGTTTTCTCGCAGCGTTCGCGGGGTTTTCAAGTCTGGAACCGGCAGTCTGACCGAGCACGGCGTTGGCATCGCTGATCGGTCGGCTGTGGCGTGTTGTCGTTTCGCGACCCGCAGGATCCGGCCCCGTCATGTGTGGAGGAGTCTTCGTGGTCAAATTGTCTGGCGGTGAGATGGTGGTTCAGGCCCTCAAGGACGAAGGCGTTGAATACGTCTTCGGCTATCCGGGTGGTGCGGTGCTTCATATTTATGACGCACTCTTCAAACATGCGGGTGACATGACCCACATACTGGTGCGTCATGAGCAGGGCGCCACGCACGCCGCAGATGGCTATGCACGCGCTACTGGCAAGCCTGGCGTGGTGCTGGTTACCTCCGGCCCGGGTGCCACCAACGCCGTGACCGGCATTGCCACCGCTTATATGGATTCCATCCCGATGGTGGTGATCTCCGGGCAGGTGCCCCGCGACAGGATCGGCGAGGACGCCTTTCAGGAGACCGATATGGTCGGCATCTCCCGGCCGATCGTTAAGCACAGTTTCATGGTGCAGCGCGCCGAGCAGATCCCGTCGATCATCCGCAAGGCGTTTCATATCGCCACCACCGGCCGACCGGGTCCCGTGGTTGTCGATATTCCGAAGGACGTCACCAACCCGGTCGACAAATTCGACTACGTCTACCCGGAGAAAGTGCGTCTGCGTTCCTACAACCCGGTCACGCGCGGACACTCGGGGCAGATCCGCAAGGCCGTGCAGCTGTTGCTGTCTGCCAAGCGGCCCGTGATCTATAGCGGTGGTGGCGTGATCCTGGGTAATGCATCCACCCAGTTGCGACGATTCGCTCGCATGCTCGATTACCCGGTCACGAACACGCTGATGGGTCTTGGTGCCTTTCCGGGCACCGACCGCCAGTTCGTGGGCATGCTTGGCATGCATGGCACCTACGAGGCCAACATGACCATGCACAACGCAGACGTGATCATCGCGATTGGCGCGCGTTTCGATGATCGGGTCACCAACACCCCCTCGAAGTTCTGTCCCGATGCCAAGATCATCCATATCGATGTGGACCCGACCTCGATATCGAAGACCGTGCGGGCCGACATCCCCATTACGGGCCCTGTCGATACGGTCCTGAACGACATGATCGGGCACATCGAGGAGATGCGCAGTGCCGGTGCCGGGGAACCTGACCGTGCCGCGCTCGCGAACTGGTGGGTACGCATCAATGCGTGGCGTGCGGCCCATGGCATCTATACCAGCCCGCGCTACGCCACGGATGGGGCGTACATCATGCCGGAGGACGTGATCCGTCAGCTCTGGGAGGTGACCCGAGGTGACGCCTACGTGACCTCTGATGTCGGCCAGCACCAGATGTTTGCGGCGCAGTACTACCTCTTTGACGAGCCGCGCCGGTGGATCAATTCCGGAGGCCTCGGGACCATGGGCTTCGGGCTGCCGGCTGCGTTGGGCGTGAAGCTCGCGTTCCCGGACGCAGACGTCGCCTGCGTGACCGGAGAGGGCAGTATCCAGATGTGCATCCAGGAACTCTCGACCTGCAAGCACTACGGCTTGCCGGTCAAGATCATCAACCTGAATAACGGCTATCTCGGCATGGTCAAGCAGTGGCAGGACATGCAGTACTCCGGGCGCTACTCGCACAGTGCCTACGCGGATTCACTGCCTGATTTCGTGAAGCTCGCCGAAGCCTACGGACACGTGGGCATGCGCATCGAGCGCAAGGAAGACCTGCGGCCAGCCTTGGAGAAAGCATTCGCCATGAAGGACAGGCTGGTGTTTCTCGATATCGTGGTGGACCCCGACGAGCACGTTTACCCGATGCATATCGCGCCCAACGGAGCCATGTGCGATATGTGGCTCAGCAAGACGGAGAAGACCTGAAATGCGCCGGATCATCTCCCTCCTGATGGAAAACGAGCCCGGTGCACTCTCCCGGGTAGTAGGCCTGTTCTCGCAGCGCGGCTACAACATTGAGACGCTGAATGTCGCCCCCACGGAGGACCCCACGCTCTCGCGACTGACGCTTACCACGTCGGGCGATGAACGTGTGATCGAGCAGATCACCAAGCAGTTGAACAAGATGATCGACGTCGTGAAGCTCTGTGACTTGACCGAGGGAGCGCACATCGAGCGGGAGCTGATGCTTATCAAGGTGCGGGCCACCGGAGCCCAGCGGGAGGAGCTCAAGCGTTCCTCCGATATCTTCCGGGGCCAGATCGTCGACGTCACGAGTTCGCTCTATACCATCATGCTCACCGGCACCCAGCAGAAGCTCGATGCTTTCATCCAGGCTGTTGGCGATGCAGTGATCCTTGAGGTTGTGCGAAGCGGGGTCTCTGGCGTCTCCCGCGGCGATCGCGTACTCAGCCCCTGAAACGCGACGCCCGGCTCAAGGCCGGGCGTGCGTGATCGCTGTCTTGTCTGCCCATGGAAGCAGGCTGCATCAGAGGCGCATCAGAGGATGCGCTTCATGGCCGTCATGTAGGAGCGCAGCTCCCGGCCGATTGTCTCCACCGGGTGATTGCGAATCGCGGTGTTGACGGCAATCAGTTCCTGATTGTCCACGCCGGTGTCACCCGCCAGACCGCGCCCGATCACATCCGTGTCGATGTCGCGCATGAAGTCCTGCAGCATGGGCACGGCTGCATGAGCGAACAGATAGCACCCGTATTCGGCGGTATCCGAGATCACCTTGTTCATCTCATAGAGCTTCTTGCGGGCGATGAGGTTTGCGATCAGGGGCGTCTCGTGGAGTGACTCGTAATAGGCCGACTCGTCGATGACGCCGGTGGCGGTCATGGTCTCGAAGGCAAGCTCCACACCTGCCTTCACCATTGCCGCCATCAAGATGCCGTGATCGAAGAACTCCTGCTCGGTGATGGTTGCCGAGTTGTCGGAGGGGGTGGTCTCGAAGGCGCTGCGGCCGGTGTCCTCCCGCCAACCGAGCAGCTTCCGGTCATCACCAGCCCAGTCCTTCATCATGTCGCGGGAGAACTCGCCGCTAATGATGTCATCCATGTGCTTGCAGAAGAGAGGGCGCAGGATCCCCTTCAGTTGTTCGGCCAGGCGGAAGGCCTCGATTTTCGCGGGGTTCGAGAGGCGATCCATCATATTGGTGATGCCACCATGCTTGAGCGCCTCGGTGATCACTTCCCAGCCGTGCTGCATCAGCCTTGCCGCATACCCCGGCGCAACGCCTTTCTCCACCATCTTGTCAAAGCACAGCAGCGAGCCGGTTTGCAGCATGCCGCAGAGGATCGTCTGCTCGCCCATCAGGTCGGATTTCACCTCGGCGATGAACGAGGATTCGAGTACGCCTGCACGGTGCCCGCCGGTAGCGGCCGCATAGGCCTTTGCGATCTCCAGTCCGTCGCCGCGGGGATCGTTCTCGGGGTGCACCGCGATCAACGTCGGCACGCCGAAGCCGCGCTTGTATTCCTCGCGAACTTCGGTGCCAGGGCACTTGGGCGCGACCATCACGACGGTGATGTCAGCGCGGATCTGCTCGCCTTCCTCGACGATATTGAAGCCGTGTGAATAGGCGAGGCAGGCGGCCTGCTTCATGAGCGGCATGATGTCGGCAACGACCGAGCCGTGTTGTTTGTCCGGGGTCAGGTTGCAGACCAGATCTGCGGTGGGGATGAGTTCTGCGTAGGTGCCCACCCAAAAACCATTTTCAGTGGCGTTCTTCCATGACTGGCGCTTCTCGGCAATGGCCGAGGCGCGCAGTGCATAGCTCACATCCAGGCCGCTGTCGCGCATGTTGAGGCCCTGGTTGAGACCCTGCGCCCCACAACCCACGATAACGACTTTGGCGTCTTTCAGGCGCTCTGTGCCCTGCGCGAACTCTGCGCGGTCCATGAACCGGCAACGGCCCAGTTGTGCGAGCTGCTGGCGGAGGGTGAGTGAGTTGAAATAGTTAGCGCCCATGGCAGTTCCCCGGGATGGATGGCGAGTTGTTAGCGGGCCGTATTTTAGAGGCAGTCGCACGCTGCATGAAGAGATATCTTGCGCATTCAGTGGCTCGCTCGCGAGTATCAACCTGCCGCTTCAGGGCCTGAAGCCGGGGCTGGTGCGCGCGCTGGTCGAGCGTGGTGGCCACGAGGCGCCCTGACGCCTGGGCGGGATCTGTTTAACAACGTTGCAGGCGAGCCCCTCGCTGGCGCTCGGGTACCTGAACTGGCGTTGCGGCTGACAGTTTGCCGCCGGCTGGCATATATTGTTCCCCCGTCACGACTTGGAGTGATTCGTGCCAGACAACGAGCCCAGCAATGGCGACACGCAAGATCGTGTGGACCTCGGTTTGCCGGTTGATGAGCATGAGGAGGAAGAGCTCACGGAGGCCGGGCAGAAAGTGCGTCGGCGAGGTATCTTTCTGCTTCCAAACCTGTTGACTACAGGCGCCCTGTTTGCGGGTTTCTATGCGATCGTCCATGGGATGAATGGTGAGTTTGAGTCGGCTTCGATCGCGATCTTCGTGGCCATGTTTTTCGATGGGCTCGATGGGCGAGTGGCCCGCCTTACGGGCACCGAGAGCGCGTTCGGCGTGCAGTACGACAGCCTCTCTGACATGGTGTCATTCGGCGTTGCACCCGCATTGGTGAGCTTTTCATGGGCTCTCTCGGGGATGGGCAAGATCGGCTGGGCTGCGGCGTTTATATATGTAGCCGGTGCGGCGTTGCGCCTCGCGCGTTTCAATACCCAAGTGGGTACCGTCGACAATAATTACTTCCGTGGGTTGGCGAGCCCTGCTGCCGCGGCCCTGCTTGCCTCGCTGGTGTGGTCCGCCTCCGATCTGGGTTTTACCGGCAAGGACCTTCCCGGCGTCGTGTCCTTCTTTGCAGCTCTGCTGACTGCGCTTGCAGGGCTCCTGATGGTCAGCAACTTCCGCTACCTGAGCTTCAAGAAGTTCGACCTCAAGCGACGCGTTCCCTTTGTGATTATCCTCATGCTCGTGCTCCTGATCGGGCTGGTGACGGTCGATCCTCCCCGAGTCCTTCTTTTTATGGCCGTAGCCTATGCATTGTCGGGCCCTGGGCAGCTCACCTGGGAGCGGATCACGCGACGCGCTGCACCCTGACGTTTTCTGGCCGCCGGGAGGCGTGTTTTCCAACCCGCTTCCGCCGGCTCTCTGTGTCAAGGACAAGCGCTCTTTCTCGGCATGGAATACTACCGTGTACTCGATGCCCGAAGACCTTGTGGCATCGAACTCGATCCGTATAATGCGCCTTCCCTGACGGGGGTAACCCTAAAAGGTAGCGAAGTCCTAGCGGCATCGCAGTTGTTTAAGAACAAACGATCAAGCAATTTGTGTGGGCGCTTGTGTTGGAAAGTTGTTTCAGGCGAAGGAAACATCAGCACAAGCGACCTGTATAGATTCATTTGTATACAGTTATTCTTGCGTTGAGCCGAGTTTTGGGTGTTTATCCGGGCTACTGGATGAATGCTCCCTCTTGTCCTCGTGGCAGAGGTAAAAGATTGAACTGAAGAGTTTGATCATGGCTCAGATTGAACGCTGGCGGCAGGCCTAACACATGCAAGTCGAACGCGAAAGTCCTTCGGGATGAGTAGAGTGGCGGACGGGTGAGTAACGCG
>CAMAXE010000014.1 GCA_945862145.1 Klebsiella pneumoniae | reverse complement strand
GTCGGTGCCAGCCGTGTCGTCGGTGCCAGCCGTGTCGTCGGTGCCAGCCGTGTCGTCGGTGCCAGCCGTGTCGTCGGTGCCAGCCGTGTCGTCGGTGCCAGCCGTGTCGTCGGTGCCAGCCGTATCGGCTTCGCCGTCGCCACCCTCATCGATCATCTCCACCGAGGGATCTACGGGGTGAGGCAGGTCGATGTCCTCGACCACGAACACTGGCTCGGCCGTCTCACCGGTGTCTCCAGGCATGGGATCGACATGTACCTCCGGCATGGGATCGACGTGTACCTCCGGCACAGGATCAACCTGCACCTCGGGCCCGTCCGTGACGGTTATGCCCGCATCAGTGACGTCATCGGCTTGCGCCAGGGAAACGCCCAGCGTGGCACCGGCGGCGAGGATGAACAGACTCAGTTTGCGCATGCGGGATCACTCCAATTGCAGGTTTGTTTAGCGGAGGCCAGAAAAACTCCGGCGTCCATGCCACAAGACACGCCCGAAGCCGGCCAAAGGTTCCTTGGCGACGAAAAAATTTGCGTGCTCATCAATAGCGCCACTCGAAGCCCGCCAGCAGGGTGCTGCGGTCGTGGTCATAGTCGTCGACTCTCGAGCGGTTGTCGGAAAAGCGGTAGTCCAGCAACAACCCCCAGTCACGGCCGGCCTGGAAACGCAGGGAAGCACCCGCCTGCAGCAAGTCATCCTCGCGGCGGTCGGCATCGGGCGCTTTGTCGTCATAGCGACTGCGCCGCCAGGACGCGTTCAGGCTGGCCTCGAGCCGTGGTGTCAGCGCGCGACTCACGCGCATAAAAGGCCCGTGGCGCAGCGGCGCCTGACCATAGACGATATCGGCGCCCACCCCATCGCCCTGCGCGCTCTGCTCGAGCTCATAGCCGGCGCGCAATTGCAGCCCACCGAGGTTCACATCCTGCGCGACGAGCGCACGCTGACGGCTGCCATCGAGGTAGTCGAATTCGGTGTCTGCACTGACGTGCGCCGGCTGGTAACGGAGCCGCAGCGTCGATTTCCCCACGCGCCTGACGGCTTCAAAGCCCAAACCCGCCGATTGCACCAGGCTGTTGTCGCGAAGGAGTATCGACTCGCTCTCGGCAGCGAGCGACAGACGCCATGCACCCGGCCGCCAGGTCCGGCGCAGGCTGAGTTGCACGGAACTCTGGTCGAGCTCGTCATCGGTCTCGTAGTCGCGCCGGAAAGCCGTGGCAAGCAGATCGACTTCCTGAGCCAACGGCAGCGGATACACCCCCTGCCCGACCATGTCGACATAGGCGGATTGCGGATCCTGCCCGGCGATTTCCACCGCCTTGGACACGCGGTTACGGTTGTCATCAAAACCGGCGCCGAGCATCGCATAGGCAGTGGCCGTGCGTGCATCCGGTCGCTCACCGAGGCGGGAGAGCGCCGCACGGGCGAGCTCGCGCAAGCGGGGCGAATCGCCGGCGGCGGCGGCACGCAGGTGCTTCGCGGCGCGGTCGCTTTGCCCAAGTCGGGCCGCCACCAGCCCGAGGTGGTATTCGGCTATGGCGCTCATGCCCGGCTCGCGGCGCAGGCGGAGGAAAATCGTGCGCGCGGCAATATAATCGCCCGTGCGGTACAGGGTGAGCCCGAGGTTGAACTGCACGGCATTGTCATCGGGCTGCTCGGCTGCCGCCTGCCGGAAATACCCGAGCGCGGCCGGAAAATCACCCTGCCGATAGGCTTGAACCCCAGCCTCCATGGCCGGAGCCGCCAAGGCCACGACGGGGCAGCCCGCGAGCAGCAGGCAAAGCAGCACACCTCGCATGGATCGGCGCGCCTGAGTGGAAACGGAACGGGGCATGGCAATCATCACGGATGGGGTCGCAGGGAACTCGTCAGGGGATGACCCGCAGCAACACCGGGCACAGCAACTCTATAACACGCCTCAGCGTGGCGTATCGGGTGCGAGGACGTCTTTGGCCGTGTCGGTATCCGTGACCGGTGCGACCGCCTCGCGCGCAACCGAAACACCGATGCCATCGGCCATCGGTGCAGACAGGCCACGTCGCTGTTCAGGCTCGACGCCAGACAGATCGTGCTCGGTGGGCACGGGGAGCATCAAGCGCGGCATCGCGATGCGCCCGGTAGCGCGCGCCGCGTTCTCGCCGGGATCCATCACGTCCATCTCGAGACCCTGCAGCCCGCTGTCCGCCATGACGGACAGGCTGAACACAAGCCCCGCAACACCCAGAAGGGCAGACAACCTAGACATCGGTCTTCTCCATGACTACCGGAGCCGCCGCGACAACGCGCACCGAGAACTGGCGGCGCTCGGCGCCGTGGTTCAGCGTGGCGGTAAGCACACCACCGTCCCCGCGCACCTCAACCGGTAGCTCGAGCAGGTTCGGGCCGGCCTGAATATCGGATTTCCACACCAGCTGACGCTGGCCCGGGTAACCCGCCAGCGCCACACCCTCGGGCAGTTCGATCTCGATCGTGACGCCCTGCAGCGCGTCCTCGCTGCGGAACACCAGCCGGAGCGGCTCGTTGGCGATGGCCATGACCTCGGGGAGCGTCTCCCGGCTGAACCCCAAGCCGATCACCATCAAGAGACTCGCCGCCAGCGCCCCGCCAATCCACGCGGGGCGCGCCCGGGACACGGACGTCCGCGCCGGGCTTGCCGCGTGCGTACGGGCGAGCACGCGGTCGGCAAAGCCGGCGGCTGGGGGCGGCAGGGGCATGGCCGCCAGCCGTTGCTGCAGGGTCACCATGGCACCGCGCGCTGCAGCACAGGCACCGCAACCACGCAGATGCTCGGCAAGGCCGGCCTCGTCAGGGTGCTCCAGCGAGCCGTCGAGCTGCTCCTCAAGGAGCAGAAGGGCACGGGTGCAGTTCATACAGCGAACCTCGCTACGGAAAGGGCTTCGACGCCTGCGGAGGGATCCTCCAGCAGCGCCCGGAGATTGGCGCGCCCGCGATGCAGGCGGGATTTCAGGGTGCCGAGCGGCACCTGGAGCTGCACGGCAAGTTCATCGAGGGTGTAGCCCTCCATGTCATGCCAGGCGATCAAGGCGCGGTGGTCCGAGGACAACGCGGCCAGCGCCGCCTGCAGCCGGTCCGCGCGCTGGTTGCGCTCCACGGCCTGCTCGGGGGAGTCCGACACCTCGTCGACAAGCGAGTCCAGCGCGTACTCATCGGTCAGCCGGCTGCCCAACGCGGCCTCCTGACGACGCCGCTGCCGGGTCTGGTCGATGTAAAGATGGTAAAGGGCGCGGGCAAGCCACGGGCCGGGGAGATCGAGTGTGGCAAGTCGCTCCTCCTGCGCCAAGAGTTTGATCAGCAGGCTCTGAACCAAGTCCTCGGCATCCTCGCGCGAGTGGGTGAACCGGTAGGCCAAGCGGTACAGCCGGTCGAGGTGCGGCCGCACGAGAGAGTCGAAACGGGACTCCCGCACAGGCACGATCGTTGGCTTGAACCACTTCATATCGGTCTTACACGCCTGGAAGGCGATTTGGGTTCCATGGAGCGCGCTCCTGTGCTCTCGCTGCCCGAGACACAATCCCACCTCTGCGAAGATCCGGCATGAGAACACGCCCCCAATTCCTGCACACCATGGGCGGCTCGGTAACCCCTGAGGGCAGGACTCAATCGCGGAAGCGCTTCAGCAGGTCGCCGTAGGCATCGATCCGCCGATCCCGCAGGAAGGGCCAGATGCGGCGGACATCCTCGCTGCGTCGAAGGTCAAGGTCCACCAGCAGCGCCTCGCTGGCGCCCTCGGAGCCCACCGCCAGCAGCTCCCCCTGCGGCCCTGCCACGAAGCTGTGCCCCCAGAACTGCAGGCCCGCGCCATGCCCCGATGGATCGGCCTCGTGCCCGATGCGGTTTGCCACCAGCACGGGTAGCCCGTTCGCCACGGCGTGCGCGCGCTGCACCGTGACCCAGGCATCACGCTGACGGTTTTTCTCGGCGGCCTCGTCACGGGGATCCCAGCCAATCGCCGTGGGATAAAGCAGCAGATCCGCGCCAGCAAGCGCCATCAGGCGAGCGGCCTCCGGGTACCACTGGTCCCAGCACACCAGCACACCGAGCTTGCCCACCGAGGTGGCGATGGGGGTGAAGCCCAGGTCGCCGGGCGTGAAGTAGAACTTCTCGTAGTAAGCGGGATCGTCGGGGATATGCATCTTGCGATAGCGCCCGGCGATGCTGCCGTCACGCTCGAAGACCACCGCGGTGTTGTGGTAGAGCCCGGGAGCGCGACGCTCGAAGAGCGAGGCCACCAGCACCACGCTGCACTCCTGCGCCAGGCTACCGAGAAACGCCGTACCCGGCCCCGGGATCGGCTCGGCCAGATCAAAACAGGCAACATCCTCGACCTGACAGAAGTACGGCCCGGCGTGAAGCTCTTGCAGCAAGACCAACCGCGCGCCGGCGGCCGCGGCCTCGCGCACCATCGAGGCGCTGGTGGCGAGGTTCGCCTCACGGTCGCCCGTGCAGGCGTGTTGCAGGCAGGCGGCGCGCAGGATCTGGCTCATGCGGAGGCTCCGGTGGGTGGCTTCAGGGGGCGGCGCTCAGGGCGCCAGTGTGCCGGCGGGAAACTGCATGGTCACGCAGTGCAGCGAGCCACCCTGCGCGATCAGCGGCAAGCAGTCGATGCCGATCACCTCGCGGCCCGGGAACACCGGGGCGAGCAGTGCGATGGCTTCGGCATCGGCCGGATCACGGTAGGTCGGCACCAGTACGGTGCCGTTCAGGATCAAGAAATTCGCATAGGTGGCCGGCATACGGTGACCGTCCGGATGGCGTTTGGCTGCGGGCCAGGGCAAGGGCACGAGCCGGTAGGGCTCGCCGCCCGCGGTACGCAAGGCCTGCACCTCGGCCTCGAGTGCAGCGAGCTCGGGGAAGTGCGGGTCTGCGGGATCCTGGCACTGCTGGTAGGCGAGCGTGGTCGCGTCGCAGAGGCGCACGAGGGTGTCGATATGACCGTCGGTATCGTCGCCTTCCAGTTGCCCGTGGTGGAGCCAGAGCACCCGTTCGAGGCCGAAGGCCTCGGTGAGCCGCGCCTCGATGGCTGCGGTGTCCAGCGCCGGATTGCGCCCGGCGTGGTGTTGGCATTCGTGCGTGGTGAGCAGCGTACCCGCGCCGTCCGACTCGAGGCTCCCGCCCTCCAGCACGAAATCGATGCCTTCGCGGGGAGCACTGCCGAACGCGCCCTTGTCCTGCAGGCGCTCAGTGATGGCGTCGTCAAGCGCTGCCTCGAACTTGCCGCCCCAGCCGTTGAAGACGAAGTCGAGGATGCGCGGGCGGCCGTCCTCGAAAACCGTGATCGGCCCGTGATCACGGGCCCAGGTGTCGTTGGAGGGCGCGACAACCACCCGCACCCGCGCAAGGTCCACACCCGCCGCCGTCAGCAGGGCCTCGACATGACGCCGGTGCGCGGCGTCGCGCAGCACCAGCAGCAGGCGCTCATGGGCGCAGACCGCCGCCGCGATGGCCACGAACACCACCTCGACCTCGGCGAGGCCTGGCGCCCAGTCGCTGCCGTCATGAGGCCACGTAAGAAGAACGGCATCCTGCGGCTCCCATTCCGCGGGAAGCCGCCGCGCGCGTCGCTGTATGTCCTGGCTCATCATTTCCCTCTACGCTGCGCGCCGCCCCCGGATGCCGTGCGCGGCGCGCACGGTTACGATAGGCAGCCACCCGGCCCCGTCCAACGTCGAACGACAACCCTGTGAAAGTGCGAATCCTGACATGGCCGAGCCGTACCGCGCGACAACTGCTCGCGGCACTGGTGCTGTGTCTGCCGCACATGGCGTATGCCGGCGCACCGGGGCTGGAACTCGACATCGAGGGCCTCGACAAGGCCACGACCCGCAACCTGCGCCTGCACCTCGGCGAGCTCGACCCGGCCCTTGCCGAACAGCCCGCCCGGCTGGAACGACAGCTGCGCCGCGATATCGACAACGCGATGCAGCCCTTCGGCTGGTACGAATCCACCTTCAGTGTGCTGACGGTGAAAGGCCGGCGGGTGCTGCGGATCGAGCCGGGCCCCCGAGTGCTCTGGATCGAGGCCGACATCCGGATCGATGACGCCGCGCGCACGGTGCCCGCCGTGGCGCAACGCCTGCTCAAGAGTCCTTTCACCCCGGGGAAACCGTTGTCGCACCCCGACTACGACATGCTGCGCGAGGAGCTGCTGCGCGCCTGTCGCCGCGCCGGATTCTTCAAGCCCCGGTTCCGCCGCGCCGAGCTCCGCGTCGATGTGGCGAGGCACGAGGCACAGGCCGTGCTGGAGCTTGCTGCCGGAGCGCGGGTGCGCTTCGGCGAGGTGAGCATCACCGGTTCCAGTCTCGACAGCACACTGCTCCGCAGGCTCGCCCCCTTCCAGCGCGGGGACTGGTTCGACGCCACGCTGATGTCCCGATTCGAGCAGCGCCTGCGGGATACGGGTTATTTCAGCGAGCTGGTGGTGCGGATCAAGCGCAGCGACACCGAGGTGGCGGACATCGAGGTGCTGGCCGCAGACGTCACCGAGAGCAGCTACGACGTCGGCGCCGGCTTCAGCACCGACTCGGATCTGCGGCTGCGCTTCGGACGCAACTCACCGCTACTCAACTCCCGCGGCGACTCACTGTCGATTGACGCCGAGCTCTCGCAGTCACGTCAGGCGCTGGAATCGGTGTGGCGCATCCCGCACCACGACCCGCTCGATGACATTATCGAGTTGAGCGCGGGAATCCAGGGTAAAACAATCGAGGACACCGATTCGCTCGCCGCCACCACAGGCATCGCTCACGCGATGAAAATCTTCGGCGACTGGTCGTACCGCTACGGCATCAACGCGGAGCTCGAACGTTACACGGTGGGCAGTGAAACGCAGAAGGATGTCGCGTATCTGATGCCCTCCTCGAACCTCTCGCGCACCAAGCTGGAGTCCGGTCTCGATCCGGCGGAGGGTTATAGCGTCTGGAGCTCGGTGGACTTCAGCGACCGCACGATAGGTGCGCCCGCTGATTTCCTGCGCTGGCGCGGCGGCCTTGGCGTGCTGCGCTCACTGCGCGATGACAACACGCGCGTGCTCGCCCGCCTGGAGCTCGGCGCGATCTGGACCGACGGCTTCAACCAGATGCCCGCCTCGATCCGTTTTTATGCCGGCGGCGACCGCAGCATCCGTGGCTACGACTACCAGACCCTCTCGCCACGCGACGCCTACGGCAAGCTGATCGGCGGGCGTTATCTCGGCGTCGGCAGCCTGGAGATCTCGCGCCGCGTGCGGCCCGGCTGGCGAGTTGCCGCCTTCATCGACGGCGGCGGCGCCTTCACCGACCACCACGACAAGCTCTACCAGAGCGCCGGCATCGGGCTGCGCTGGCTCTCGCCCATCGGACAGATCCGCATCGACATTGCAGCGCCCGTGTGTGACAGCGAGAACTCGACCCTGAAGTTCCACGTGAGCATGGGGCCGCCGCTGTGACCCGCCGCAACCGGCTCCTTGTGCTGGCAGGCACGCTGCTCGTGCTGGCTATTGCAGCGACAGCGGCACTGCAGCTCGCGCAGAGCGAACGCGGCGCGGCGCTGGTAGTGGCCGCGCTACAACGCGCGCTGCCGCAACTGGCGATCGAAGGCCGCCGTGGCACTCTCCTCGAGGCACGGATCAGTCGCCTGCGCTGGCGCGGCGAGCGGGAGGTGGTGACGCTGCGCGATCTGGCATGGCGGCTGGATGCGGGCTGCCTCGCCAAGTTCGCGCTCTGCGTGGACTCATTCTCGGCGCAGAGCCTGGACATCACCCTTGGCGCCGCGACCGACCACGGGGAATTTGATCTGCCGCGACTCGCGTTGCCGCTGGATCCCGACATCGCGCAAGGGTCGCTCGGCAGCCTGCGCATCGTCCGTGAGGGGCAGGAACTCCTGCGTATCGACGAGATCGTTTTTCGTGCTGCGGTAACGGGCAGCCGCATCGAGGTCGAGCGGCTGGCCGGGCGCATCGGCGAGACGGGCATCCGACTGAGCGGTCGTCTCGACCTCGAAGGCAAACTGCCGCTATCGGCAAACGCAACACTCGCGCAGCCCGACTGGCCGGCACTGCGGCTGCGTGCGCAGGGCGACCTCGCACGGCTCGAGGTCCACGCCGAGGCCGGCGGACCATGGCCCTTCACAGCGAGCGGCACGGTCGATCCGCTGGGCGAGGCGCTGCCTTTCGCGCTGCAACTGCAGGCGAGCGCACCGCTCTCGCTGCCGGGCGAGCTGGCCGACTACGGCACGCTGGATAACACGAGCGCCACGCTGGCTGGGAGCCTGGAGCACGTTGAAGCTACCTTCGAGGCCAGCACCGTCTCGACGTGGATCGGCGGCAACCGGCTGCGCGGGGCGGCCACCTGGTCGCCCGCAGAGGGTCTCGCGCTCACATCCGCTGCGCTGGAGGGTGCGATCGGCACTGTTCAGGGATCCGGCCACCTTGCACTCAGCGGCGACCGGAACTGGCAGCTGGCGGCGGAGCTGCATGAGGCCTGCCTGCCCCGCTGGCGCACGCAAACCGGTTGCAGCATCGGCGGGAGCGTACGCCTCGACGGCGCGTTGCGCGGCACGAGCGAAGGCCTGCGGGCAATGCTCGACGTACAAGGCAAGTTCGACGCCCGCCCCCTGAGCGCCACCGGAACGATAGCGCTCGATGGCGCCGGAGGCCTGAGCGTGGATGGTCTGGAGCTCGCCGGCGGCGGCAATCGACTGCGCCTCACAGGCAGCGCCGGCGAGCGACTCGACCTTGAAGGCGAACTGCAAGCGCAGGATCTCGCGCAGACGCTGGCGCAGGCCTCGGGTCATGGTCATGGCGAGTTTCATCTGGGCGGCACGCGCGGAAGCCCGGAACTCGAGGCCACGCTGCAACTGCAGCAAGCCGGCTGGCAAGGCAGCACAGCGCAGTCTCTGGAGGCTGCGGCCAGGTGGCGTGGCCCGCAGGCGAGCGGCAACCGTCTGTCCCTGGATGCCCGAGGGCTCGTGCTGGCGGGTCTCCCGATCGATGGCCTCAATGCGCTGCTCACCGGCAGCACCGCGTCGCACCGCCTGAACGCGCAGACGACGGGCGAGGGCCTGAAACTCGCGCTCGACTGCAGCGGCACGCTGGCCGTGCGCAGCGGCGACTGGAGCGGTAATTGCCGGGATCTGGAACTGCAGCGCCACGCCGGCGCCAAGTCATGGCGCCTCGACGAGACGCTCGCGATCGGCTGGAACGCCACGCGACGCACGCTCGCACTGGAGCCCTTCTGCCTGCGTAACGCCAAGGCCTCCATCTGCAACACGCAGCGGCTGAGTCTTGCGCCGGCGGCACTCGAGGGCATCGCGCTCAGGCTGCGGGCCCTGCCGCTCGACCTGATCTCGCCCTGGCTGCCCGAGGAGTTGCAGGCAGAGGGTACGCTCGATCTCGCCGTGGATGCCTCGCGACGCGGAAACGCACCGCTACGGCTCAGCGCAAAACTGGAATCCGCCGTGCTCCAGATCGTGCCGCTCGCCGCCGGCGAGGAACTGCCCTTCGATCTGCGCGAACTGGCGATCGGACTGGAAATGGAGCAAGGGGTGACGCGGCTGCAAGGGCAGGCGCGATCCGGCGCTACGGGTGTGCTCTCAGGCGCGCTGGAGATCGCGGGCACCGCGCCGGGATCGGCGTTGTCAGGCAGCGTCACGCTGGCCGCCATCGACACCGGGCCGATGCTGCGAATCATTCCCGGCAGCCTCGAGGCCCGCGGGCGACTCGACGGGCGCATCGGCATCTCGGGAACGGTGGCAAGTCCACAGCTCGCCGGCGAACTCGACATCACGGAAGGACTCTTTGCCCATGAGTCACTGACGCACCCGATCGACGAGTTTGCACTCGCACTCACATTTGTGGGGCCACAGGCAAGCCTGAAAGGTCACCTGCGCACGCAGGCGGGCACCGGCAACATCGACGGCAACTTCCGCTGGGCCGGCAAGGACTGGAGCGCGCGGTTGCACCTCCACGCCGAGGAACTGCTGCTCGAGCCGCGACGCGGCCTGCGCATCCACGTGGTGCCCGACATCACGCTGGACCTCGAGCCCGCGCTGGCGAGCGTGAGCGGCAGCGTGCGCATACCCACCGCCGACATCGATCTGGAGTCGCTCCCGGAGAGCGCGGTGAGCGTCTCCCGCGACACCGTGATCGTGGGCAAGAAGACCCCCGAATCGCGCTTCGACTACGCGCTGGCCATCAACCTCGAACTCGGCAAGGCCGTGCACCTGAAGGGCTTCGGCGCCGATGCACGGCTGGGCGGCGGCATCCGGCTGCAGCGCCAGCCGGGCACGCCACTCGAGGGGCGCGGCGAGGTGAAGATCCTGGATGGTCGCTACACCGCCTACGGGCAACGGCTCGAGGTGACCGCGGGCAGCCTGCTCTTCCGGGGTCCGCTGGGGCGCCCGGGACTGCGGATCACGGCGGTACGCCGAATCGAGGATGAGCAGATCAGCGTTGGCGTGCAGGTGCGCGGTGACGCCAAGGCACCCGAGGTCACGGTGTTCTCCAAGCCGACCATGCCCGAAAGCCGCGCGCTGCATTACCTGCTCACGGGCCGGGCCCCCGCTACCGGCGACAACAACGAACTCGCTCTGAGCAGCACGGCGATGCGGATGGGGCTCGCGGGAGCCGGCGTGGTGACCGGCCGCGTCCTCGGCAAGCTGGGCATACAGGATTTCCAGATCGATTCACGCGACGTGCAGGGCGGCACCGAAGTGCAGCTGAGCGGCTACCTCACGCCAGATCTCTACCTGCGCTACGGGGTCTCGACCTTCGAGAAGGTCAACACCTTCAGGCTGCGCTACCGGCTCACCCCGCGCTTCTTCGTGGAGGCCGTCTCCGGCGTCGAGAACGCGGTGGACTTCCTGTATTCTTTTCATCGATGAAGACCCTCGAAATACGCCTTCCCGATGCCAGCAACGCGCTCGCGGGAGCAGAGCTCCTGCGGTGGCATGCGAACCCGGGCCAGAGAGTCGCCGCGGGCGACCTGCTGGTGTCAATGGATGCCGTGGACACCGTGCTCGAGTTACGTGCTCCCTGCGACGGCTCGCTGGTGGTGCGCGGCGCGGTAGAGGGCGACTGGCTCGACCCCGGCGTGCTGCTCGGGCTGTTCCAGCCGGACGCTGATATCGCGGCGGGCATCAGTAGCGTTGCAAGCTCGCTTCCACCGCAGGCACCCGCGCTGCAGACCGAGGACACCGCGGGCTCGCTGCGCATGCTGGCGCGGGAGCTGCGCCTCGAGCTCGAATCCATCCACGGCATCGACAGCGCGCAGGCCGCGCGGCCCTCGCCCGGTGCGGGTGCCACAGAGGCACCCGTGCACGAACGGGCCGTGATCATCGAGACCGCCATCAACGGCGCCACGCAGCCAGCGCGCAACCCGCACGTGCCGGTGGACACCGCGCAGATCGCCGCCGAGGCACTCGCCTGTTTTGCCGCGGGCGCATCGATAGTGCACACGCACACGCCCCTGAGCGACTTCAGCTTGCCGCCCGCAGAGGCCGCCCTGCGTTACCTCGAGAGCTACCAGCCAATACTCGCCGCACGCCCCGATGCCCTGCTCTACCCGACCATCGGTGCAGGCACCGCAATGGCCGCACGGCTGGAGCACATCCGGATCCTCGCCGCGGCAGGCGCGATCCGCATCGGCCTGATGGACCCGGGCTCGATGATTCTCGGCTGGGCCGATCCGGACGGCATGCCGAGCAAGCAGAGTTTCATGTACCTCAACACCTTCGCCGACATGGAAGTAGCCATCGCGCAGGCCACGGAACTGCAGCTCGGTCTGAGCCTCGCAATCTACGAACCCGGCTTCCTGCGCAACGCGCTCGTTTACTGGCGGCTGGGGAAACTGCCGCCCGGTGCGATGTTGAAGTTCTACTTTGGCGGCGACACCGGCTACATGGGCATCGGCAGCGGCGTGACCTTCGGCCTGCCGCCCACGGCGAAAGCGCTGGAGGCCTACCTCGAGATGCTGGAAACCGCGGGCTGCGATCTGCCCTGGTCAGTGGCGGTGATGGGCGGCGATCTATTCGCCACGCCCGTGGCACGCCTCGCGCTCGAGCGCGGCGGCCACCTGCACACCGGGCTGGAGGATCACCTCGGGGCGGACCATCCCACCAACGAGGAGCTCACACTACAGGCCGTGGCGCTCTGCCACGAAGTGGGTCGGCCGGTGGCGAGTTGTGCAGAGGCGGCGCGCATTCTCGGGCTGCCGTAGGCACGGGCTTTTCGGGTTGTCGCACCCGCGCTTCGGGTTGTCGCACCCCGCGCTTCGGGTTGTCGCACCCGCGCTTCGGGTTGTCGCACCCGCGCCTCGTGCCGAGGCTCTTCCCCGCTCGCTCACGCCTCGGCACATCCCTGTGCCGAGGCTGCCGCATCCGTGAAATCGTTCCCGACGATTTCACGGATGAAGGCCGCTCCCGGGTAAGAGCCTCGGCACGAGGCGCTCAATCGGTTGCCGTGCCTTGCAGCGCAACGGAATTCGCATCGAGCACATCCTGCCCGGCAAGCCACAACAGAATGCCTATATCGAGCGGTACAACCCTACCGTGCGCTACGACTGGCTGAGCTACAACCTCTTCGAATCCATCGACGAGATGCAGGACCTTGCCACGAAGTGGCTATGGACCCACAACAACGAACGGCCGAACATGGCCCTTGGAGGCATCATCCCGAAACAGAAACTGGCGATAGCCGCTTAGCCCTACTTTTGCGAACGGTGAAAAAAGGGGGGTTACCCCTGACGGATTGACCCTGGGCAGCCTCAACATATCCTGCGGCTGCTGAAGCCAGCGCCAACACACCCGCACAACTTCCGTCGCTTGCGCGAACTCGCGCCTACTCTTTCTGCCCTGGTCCGTGGCGGTGATGGGCGGCGATCTATTCGCCACACCCGTGGCCCTGCTTGCGCTCGAGCGCGGTGGCCAGTTGCGCAGAGGCGGCGCGGATCCTCGGGCTGCCTGAGGCGCGGCCTGCGCCCGGGGCTTTTCCGGTTGTCTCTCCCTCGCCCGCGCTTCGGGCCGAGGGGCTTACCCGGGAGCGGCCTTCATCCGTGAAATCGTCGGGAACGATTTCATGGATGCGGCAGCCTCGGCACAGGGATGTGCCGAGGCGTGAGCGAGCGGGGAAGCCCCTTGGCCCGAAGCGCTCGCTCGGTGCCGTGCAGCACGACGTTGGCGCACATACGCGGCGGGCCTCAGCGCGGCACCCGTCGCTCGCGCAGATAGCGGGGAACCCCCTCAATGCCCAACAGATCGCGGCGCAGCAGATCGAGCGCGGTGGCCGCGACCATGGTCTGGAAGAGTTTGCGGGCCACGGGAAAGTACAACTCTCGCGCGCGGATGTTCCCGGCGTTGCCCCACGCGATCCACACCGTGCCCACCGGCTTGCCCGGCGTGGCGCCATCCGGGCCCGCAATACCTGAGACCGCCAGCACATGCTCTGCGCCGCTCTCGCGGAGCGCGCCTACAGCCATCTCGCGCACCACCTGCTCGCTCACGGCGCCGTGGCGTTCAAGGGTCTCGTGGCTCACGCCCAGCATCCGCTCCTTGATGCGGTTGGCGTAAACCACATAGCCCGCCTCGAAGACGCGCGAGGCGCCGGGCACCTCGGTAAGCAGTGCTGCGATCAGGCCGCCGGTGCAGGACTCGGCGAGGGCAACGCGCTCGCCGCGGGCGGCGAGCAACCCCACCAGGCATGACGGCAGCGTGGTGTCCGCCATGCCGACGATGTAGTCCGCCAGCAGTGCGCGCAGGCGTCCCTCGCAGGCAAGGCGGGCGCCTTGGGCACGGCTGGAGAAACTCGAAACCTTGAGTTCCAACAGCGGCGCACCGGCGCGAAAACCGAGCTCGACCTCTGCAGGCCAGTCGGGCATCTCCCGGCCGATCAGCTCCTGCAGCGAGGACTCGCCGATGCCAAAAACCTGGAAGCGCGTGATCACCACCGGCTCGCGCATGGGGTAGCGCTCGGCAAGCCAGGGCAGGATGTGCTCCTCGAGCATGGGGCGCAGCTCACCGGGCGGGCCGGGCGTGCAGACGATCTCGCAGCCGCGGTGCTGCAGGCGAAAGCCCACCGCACTGCCCACCCGGTTAGGAATCAGCACACTGCCTGCGGGCAGGAGGGCCTGTTTGCGGTTGGCGGCATTCAGGGCCAATCCGCGGCGCCCGCACCAGGCCTCGAGGTGCGCGAGCGCCTCGGCGTTCTCGACCAGCGGCACGCCGGCCGCGCGGGCAAGGGCCTCGGAGGTGAGGTCATCGCTGGTGGGCCCGAGCCCACCGTTCACCACCAGCACCTCGCTCAGGCCCGCCAGGCGCTCGATCTCGGCGCAGATCTGCGTGAGGTCGTCGCCGATGGCGAGCTTGCTACCCACCCGCATGTTCAGGGCTTCGAGCAGGCGGGCGATAAGTGCGGAGTTGCTGTCCACGGTGACTCCACTCATCAACTCGTTGCCGGTCATCAGCAGGTTCAGCGTCACGCAGGATGCTCCGGTCATGCGGCTGTCACACGGTGCGGGCAGCCTTTCCGCGCTTGATTGTCTCCCACCCCCCGACCTGTTTGAATAGCCCGACTCGCCAACGGACACACTGCATCCCGTGGAATCACGCAAAATCGGTGAATTGCTGGTCGATGCACGCGCCGTGCATGCCCAGGACGTGGAGCGCGCCCTGCAACTGCAGGCTGCCGCAGGTGGGCGGCTGGGCTCCATCCTTTTCCGTACCGGCGCGGTGGCCGAAGACGCCCTGCTGAAAGCGCTGTCGGGGCAGCTCGATGCTCCCGTGCTGGGAACGGGGGTGCCCCTGCCCGATGAGTCCCGCGTACAGCAGGGTATCAGCGGCGCGGGCATTCCCGTCGACTGGTTCATCGATCAGCGCGTCCTGCTCTGGCACGAGGGCGAGGACGCCTTCGGCTGGACCGCGCAGGATCCGCTCTCGCCACTGGTGCTGCAGGCGCTGTCGGTCTGCGCCGGCGAGCGCCGCCTCGATCTCTACCTGGCGCGGCGCCATGATCTCGACCAATACCTCGACTTCCTGTCCCGCGAGCGGGCCATGGATTCGCTCTCCGGCGGCACCGACAAGGCGTTGCGCGAACTCGCCGAGGAAGCCCCGATCATCGAGCTGGTGAACAATATCCTGGCGCAGGCCGTGGAGCTGGGCGCCTCGGACATTCATGTCGAGGCGGGCGCCACGCAATTCCTGGTGCGGCTGCGCGTCGACGGCGTGCTGCACACCCGCATGACACAACCGATGGAACGGTTCCCGGCCGTGGCCTCACGCATCAAACTGATCTCGGGCGCAGACATCGCCGAGCGCCGGCTGCCGCAGGACGGCCGCATGAGCACCCGTGTGGGCGGGCGGGAGTTCGACATCCGCGTCTCGACCGCACCCGACGTGCACGGGGAGTCGATCGTGCTGCGCCTGCTGCCCAAGGAGCGCGCGGACCTCGCACTCGCCAACCTCGGCATGGAGCCCGACCACCTCGAGCTGATGCACGGCTGGGCCCGCGAGGCCCACGGCATCGTGCTGGTCACCGGACCCACCGGCTCGGGCAAATCCACCACGCTGTATTCCATGCTTACTGCCGCCAACGACGGCAACCGCAAGATGATCACGGTCGAGGATCCGGTGGAATTCCAGCTGCAGGGCATCACGCAGATCCAGGCGCGGGCGGATATCGGCTACAACTTTGCTCGGGCCCTGCGCGCGATCCTGCGTCAGGACCCGGACGTGATCATGATCGGCGAGATCCGC
Source organism: Klebsiella pneumoniae (assembly GCA_945862145.1). Taxonomy (GTDB): domain Bacteria; phylum Pseudomonadota; class Gammaproteobacteria; order Pseudomonadales; family UBA5518; genus UBA5518. The sequence continues at coordinate 97,658 of CAMAXE010000014.1, read as the reverse complement.
GACCTCGAAACCGCCGAAATCGCCATCCAGGCCGCGCTCACCGGGCACTTGGTGCTCTCTACGCTGCACACCAACGATGCCGCCTCGGCGTTCACCCGGCTGATCAACATGGGCATCGAGCCCTTCCTGGCCGCCGCACCGGTGCGCGGCCTGCAGGCTCAGCGTCTGGTGCGGGTGCTCTGCAGCGCCTGCCGCGAGCCGGGCACGGTGCCCCCCGAGATCCTGACCGAGCTTGCCGCCTTACCGGCCTGGAATGGCCACGGCAACTGGTTCCACCCGCGCGGCTGCCCGGCCTGTCAGGGCACCGGCTACAAGGGTCGCATCGGTATCTACGAGCTGATACCAGTCGACGAGGAAATGCAGGCTCTGGTGGCGCGCAATGTCTCGCAGGACCAGCTGAAGGCGCATGTGCGAGCCGCCGGCTGGCGTTCGCTGCGCGACGACGGCCTGCTGAAAGCGAGCCGCGGGATAACCTCCGTCGAGGAGGTCATGCGGGTCGTGAGCCAGTGACATGAAGTTCGCCTACGAGCTGCTGAATGCCGATGGCCGGCTCGAGCGCGGTGCCGTCGAGGCAGCGAGCGAAGCCGAGGCACGCCGCAGCCTGCAGCGCCAGGGCAATACCGTGCTCGGACTCGAGGCGGCGGTGGCGCGCAGCCGCCGGGGGCGGATCTCAGGCGCCACGCTGCAGCTCGCTTTCACCGAACTGTCCACCCTGCTGCACTCGGGACTCGGCATTGCAGAATCAGTGAGCTCGATCGCCACCGCGCACGCGGGCGATTCGCTTGCCGAGGCGCTGGATAAACTCGGCCGCGCCATATCGCAGGGCAAGTCCTTCGCCGAGGCCCTGCGCCTGTCAGGGTTGGTGCTACCGGAGTATTTTTTCCAGCTGGCCCGCGCCGGCGAGATGACCGGGCGACTCGCAGACAGCCTGGAGGAAGCCCTCACGCAGTACACCTATGAGCGCGAGCTCGCCGCCGAAATGCGCAACGCACTGATTTATCCGGCTGTGCTGGTGGGCGTGGGGCTGCTCGCGGTGGGTCTGATGTTCAGTTTCGTGGTGCCCCGGTTCGCCGGGCTGCTGAAGAACGCCGAGTCGCTGCCGTGGCTTGCGTGGGCCGTGCTGTCGGCGGGGCAGTTCGTGAACGAGAACCTGCTCCTGCTGCTGCTCGGCATGCTGGTGGCGGCGATCTCACTGGTGCGCGTGTTCCGCAAGCCAGCCGTGCGCGATGCGCTGTTCGAGTGGCTGGCCGGTGTGCCGGTGGTGGGCGCCTGGATCGGTGAGTCCTCGACTGCCGGCTGGGCCGCGCTGATGGGCGCGCTGCTCGGGCAGGGTGTGCCGATGCTCGATGCGTTGGACCTCGCCAACAGCTCGGTGAAGCTCGTCACCCGGCGCCGCCGGCTGGAAACCGCGGCGCGCTCGGTGAAAGCCGGGCTCGCGCTCTCCAAGGCACTGGAGGAACAGGGCGCGATGGACGCCACCGCCTGGAACCTGCTGCGCACGGGCGAGCGCGCCGGACGCCTGCCGGACATGCTGAAAGCACTGGCCGCGCTCAGCGCCAAAAGCGGCCGCGAACGCATGAAACGGGTGCTGTTGCTGATCGAGCCCCTCGCCATCCTGGTGATCGGCATGGGTATAGGCATCATCGTGCTGGGCATCGTGCTCGCCATCACCAGCCTCACCGATATTCCCGTCTGAACCCACTGCGGCCCGCGCCGCGCGCAAGGAGTAACCCTGATGCTGAAAAATCCTCACCGCCGCAGTGCCGGCTTCACGCTGATCGAGATCCTCGTGGTGCTCGTGATCCTCGGGCTGCTTGCCGGACTGGTCGGGCCACGGCTCTTTGGCAAGGTCGACAGCTCCAAGGTGAAGACTGCCGAGACGCAGGTGAAGATGCTGAAAACCGCGCTCCAGACCTTCCGTCTCGACGTCGGGCGCTTCCCCAACACCGACGAAGGCCTGGCCGCGCTCGGCAAGAAGCCCGAGGGTGGCGATATCCCGGCGTGGGCAGGGCCCTACCTCGACGAGGAACTTCCCCTCGACCCCTGGGGGCACGCCTACGAGTACCGCGACCAGCCCGCCGAAGGGCAGGACTTCACGCTCTACTCGCTGGGTGCCGATGGCGAGGCCGGCGGCGAGGGGCTGGCGGCGGACGTCGGATACCTGCCCTGATGCGCCGTCAGGGCGGTTTCACGCTGATCGAGATCAGCGTCGCCCTGTTGATCGGCGCGCTGGTGCTCGGCATCGCCGCGCCCGCGCTGTCGCGGCTCCTCGATCGTGTGCGCTTCAACACCCGCCTGCACCAACTCGAGGACGGCATCGCAGCACTCCCGCGCGTGGCCTACGCGACGGGTACCGAGGGCAGCCTGTCAGCGCTGGCGGAGCGTTACCTCGATGTTCCGGCCGGCTGGTCGATTGCCGGCGGCGACACGATATTCATCCGGCGCAACGGCCTGTGCGCAGGCGGCGAGGTTAACGTGATCGCCGGCCCCAGCGAGCGCCGACTCGAGCTGCTCGCGCCCTTCTGCACGGTCAAGGACGCACGCTGATGCGCCGCAACGCCGGCTTCACGCTGCTCGAGGCGGTGGTTGCGCTGACGATCCTCGGCTTCGTGTTGCTCGGCGCCTTCACCTGGGTGGGCAATGACCTCGGCGCGCTCGGCAAGGTGCGCGACCTCGCGTTGGAAGAGTCCGCGGTGCAGCAGGCGATCGCCGAGCTTGAGCAGATCGACCTCGGAGCGCAGCCGGGAGGCAATTTCGACTGGCGCGGCTTCCGCATTGATTGGTCGGCGCAAGCGCTGGGACCGACGCGCCAGGGCCGCACCACCACGGGCGCCTTGGGCCTCCACGATCTCGCTCTCTACGCGGTGCAGATCGACGTGTTGCGCGGTCCTCGCGTAGTCGGGCGCCAGGAGTTGCGCATGGTGCAACACGTCAGTGCGCGTCGCCCCGAGGACGCCAAATGAAATACGCCCGCGGGCTGGGTCTGCTGGAGCTGCTGGTGGCGCTGCTGCTGGTGACGCTGAGCGCCTCGCTGGTGGTGCAAGGCATCGGTCAGGGGCTGGGTATGCTGCGGCAGGTCGCGGCCGACCAGGGCGTCGCTTATCACGAGTTGATGGCGCGGGCCTGGCTGCGCGAGAGCATCGGCGCAGCGGCTGCGAACGCCGGGTCCGGAGCTACTGCCGAGGACGAGGAAGAGCTCGACGTGGATCAAGCCATTGACGAGGCGCCGGCGGCGCCCGACTTTGCCGGCAGCAGCACCGAGTTCACGATGCAGAGCTTCCGCCCGCTGCTGGGCTCCGAGGGCATCCCCACCCCCATCACCTGGCGCGCCGAACCCGAACGTGGCATGCGCTATATCGAGGGTGAGCAGCAGGTCGAGGTGACAGCCCTGCCCGCACTCCAGCGCATCGAATACCAGGGCTCAAATGGCACCTGGTACAACAGCTGGCCGCCGCAGGAGCGCAACACCGAGGCCACGGAAACGCCATCCTCACCGTTGCCGCTCAGGGTGCGGCTGGTGTTTCCGGACGATGACCGCCTCGACGTGCTGCTGCTCGCGCGCCACAGCCCACGCACCGATACCGAGATCGACGATGCGGAGCTGGACAGTGAATAAGCGCCCCGCGCCCCGGCCGCAACGCGGCTTCGCGCTGATGCTCGCGCTGGGCGCCATGGCCATCGTGTTGAGCCTCGCGGCGGCCCTGGATGCCTACGTGAGCTCACGGGTGGAACAGGCAACGCTGATCCGGGCGCGGCTGCGCGACAACCTCGACATGTACAGTACCCGCGCCACCGTGCTCTTCCTGCTAGGCAGCCAGCGCTACACGCGCGCCGGACTCACCACCACCGAGGAGCCCGAAGCCCGGGGCGGCGACACTATCGGGGAGCTGCGCATCGATCCGGTGGGCGGAGAAATCCTGCTGGACGGCACGGCCTACGCCGGCGTGGGCCGGGTAAGTTTCGCGCTGCAGGACGATGCCGGCATGATCCCCCTGAACAGTGAGTCGGCCGCGCAACTGATCAGCCTGCTGAGCCGTTTCGATGACACCGAGGGGGTGGCAGCGGCCCTCGGGGACGCGCTGGCCGACTACCGTGACAACAACACCACAAAAAGGCTGAACGGTGCCGAACGCCCCGAGTACCTCGCGGCCGGACTGCGGCCACCTGCCAATGCCAACCTGCGCTCGGCCCCCGAGCTCCTGGAGGTCATAGGGTGGCGCGAGTGGCTCGCCGCGCACCCGAGCCTGCGGATCCACGACTGGCTCTCGCCAAGCGAGGTCGAGTCCTTCAACCCCAACGTGGTGCCCGCCGCGCTGCTGGAATGGCTCCCCGGACTCAGCCCGGCGCAGGCCGAGGAGATCATCAACGCCCGCAACCGCGAGCCCTTCCGCTCGACAACCGATTTCAAGGCGCGTGCCGACGTGGAACTGCCCATCGACGAGGACAGCTACCGCTTTTTCCCCTCCGACACGCTGGTCCTCAGCCTGTGGACGGAGGGTTCGGCGCACGCTGAATTGCATCGGCTACACTTGAGTCCCCTCGATCCGCAGGATCCCTGGCAGGTCGAAAGCGTCTACACCGTCAGCAGGAACCGTCAGGATCTACCGTATGAAGTTCCGGGCCAGTACTTCAGCACCCGTGCGCCTGCAGCGCGCTAGCGGCGTCCAGCCGGCAGCGCTGGCCGTGAGCCGCGCGCTGTGGCTGGTCGGCGCGGAGCTCTGCGTGTTCGCACCAGTCGACCTGCGCGCCGTACCCGAGCGCCATCGTGCGCGCGCCATCGCCGACCGCGCCCGCCAACTGGCCCCCTTCGCATCGCCCGCCTGGCACGCTGCCGACAACAACGGCGATGTGGCGCTGTGGCTCTGGGACGCCCATGTCGTGGCAACGGCGATAAGCACGCTGGACGGCCCGGGGCAACGCTGGCAAGTGTTACCGGAGCAACTCTTTCTCGAACCCGCCGCAGACAGCTGCCGACGACGCCTGGCGCCGGACATCGAGCTACTCGAGCGCTGGGAGGCGGGGCGGCTGGCATTCAGTGCCGTGCTGCCCACGACCCCGCGCGAGCGGGCGCTGCGGTTGCGTGCCGCGGGCCTCGCCGCCAATGCCGCTCCGCCGGAATTGCCCGCCACACTGGGCGATGCGCGCTGGGACCTGCCTCCCTTCAACTGGCGCCGCGCCACGCGTGACCCACTTGCGGCCGCCGCCGTCGTCCTCGTGGCAGCGCTGTTGTGGCTGCTGTGGTCGGCGGGCGAACTCGCCGGGCAGCGCAGCGCCAACGCGCGGCTGGACGCCGCCATCGAGGCCCGCGAACGCGAGCTCGCGCCACTGATCGCCGATCGCGGCAAGGTGCTCGCGCTGGCCGCGCACAACCAGTCGCTCGCGCAGCTGCTCTCCGGTCGTAACGCGGTGGAGGCTGCCGCCGAGTTCGAGCACCTGGTGGGCAGCCGTTACCAGCGCCTGCTGCAGTGGGAGTTCAACGCACGCGGCATGCGCGTGGTGCTCGAGGACAAAGCCGCCGACAACCGCGCCTATGTCGAGGCGCTGCAGCAGAGCCCCTGGTTCGAGCGCGTGAGCGTGGCGCCCACGCTGCGGCCCGAGCAGGTGAGTCTCGACATCACGCTGGCGCCCGCCAGCAACACGCCGCCGCTCTATACGGGTGCTCAGGCCGGGAGCAAGCCCTGATGCGCGCGCCGACGGGAGTTATCGAGGCAATCGCGCGGCTGCGTGACGAGACGCTCGCCAACCCGCGGCTCGCCGCCCTGCTGATGCTGGTGCCGCTGGTGCTGGTCATCCACGTGGGGCTGCTCACCCGGGACGCGCTCGAGGACGCCCAAACCGACCGCAACCCCCTCGCACGCCGCGCCGCACGCCTCGAAGCGCTGGCCGCAAGCGGAGGCTGGGCGGAGGCGATTGGCCGCGAGGAAGCCACGCTCGCCCGGTGGCAGTCGCAGGCCTGGCGCGCGAGTTCTGCGGATCTCGCCGCCGCCGATCTGCAGACCACGCTGCGCGCGGTGATTGCGAGGCATCTGGCGTGGAACCGCATGAAGCTCGCGCCGGCAGAGGAACTCACAGCGGTCGGTGGCTGGCGGGTGCGTGCCGAGGTGAACGGACGGCTGCGCGAGGAAGGCGTGCTGCCGATGCTGCAGGAACTCGCCGAGCACAGCCCGCGGATCATCGTCGAACAACTCCTGGTCTCGGCCCAGCGCGGCCAGACCATCACGATGCAGCTGAGCGTCGTGGTACTGCCGGAGGATGAACCATGAGCCCGGCAATATTGGGGCGCCTGCTCTTGGCGCTGCTGGTAGCGGCATTGCTCAGCCTGGCGAGCGGCTTCGGAGCCGGGCTGCTGGGCCAGGGCTCCGGCCCGCGGGCCGGCAGCGCGACACCCGCCGGTGCCGCCGGCCAAGGAGCGCGCGAGGTCGCCATAACCCTGCGCGCGCTGGGGGCCCACGGACACTGGGGGCGCTACAGTGCAACCGAGGCCAGCGCCACCGCCGAGCCAAAACAGCCCGTGCCCGATCTGGAGGGCATAGCCCGCGATTACCGACTGGTGGGGATCGAGCACGGCGCCCGCGGCCCGACCGCACTGCTGCTGCCCACTGCAGGCGCCGAGGACAGCGCGCAGGCCATCCGCCTGCGTGCGGGAGAGGCGCTCGCAGAGGGCATCACGCTGAGTGAAATAGGCTCGGACTCAGTAGGCTTCTCGACCTCGGCGGGAACCTCGACACTTCAACTCTACGACGGGGCGCAACCGTGAATACCATGCTTTGCCCGCGGCCTGCCCGAGAGGCCCGTTTTCCAACCGCCCTGCTGCGGCGCCTTGCGCTGGGGGCGGCACTCACGCTTGCCGGCGGCTGCGAGAACCTCGAGAAGGCACAGTCGCCAGCCTCCAAGGGCCCCGCCTTCGAGCGGAACCAGGAAACCGAGGCGGAGTTCCTCGAGCCGCTGCGCCCGCCGGTGGAACGCAGCGCCGAGGCACCGTCTGAAGCCCTACTGGCCACCGACACCGAGATCCGCACTACGCCGCACGTACGCGTCAGCGAAACGGTGAGCAGCCGGGCGGTGGATGATTTCTCCGCCACGCTCACGGGGCCGAAGGTCTCGATCAACTACAACAACATCCCACTGCCCAGTTTCATCAACGAGGTGTTCGGCGAGCAGCTCGGCCTGTCGTTCACGGTGCAGCCCGAGATCCGCAAGCAGCAGGACCTGGTGACGCTGCGCATCACCGAGGCCGTGACGCCAACCGAGCTCTACCGCATCGCCCGCACCACGCTCTCTGCCTACGGCATCGTGATCAACCGCGAAAACGGCGTGCTGGTGTTCGTGGTCGACCGCACCAGCAAGGGCGGTCAGACGCCGCTGCTGGTGAGCGGCCGCACGCTGCCCGACGTGCCCGATACACAGCGCCCGATTTTCATGTTCGTGCCGCTCGAGGTGGTGTCCAACGCCAAGGTGAAGAGCTGGCTCAGCAACGTGATGAAGGGCATGGAGCTCGAGGTGCAGGAAGACCCCGTGCGCAACGCCGTGGTGCTGGTGGGCAAGGCGCCCGAGGTGGAGCAGGCACTGAGCATCATCCGCTCGCTCGATCAGCCGGTGATGCGCGGCAAGTACTCGATGAGCGTGCGCCCGGCCTATGTGCCCGTGAAGGAACTCGCCAACGATCTCGAGCGGATCCTGCAGTCCGAAGGCTACGACGCCTCACAGCGCCCGCCGCTCGGCAGCGTGATCGTGCTGCCGCTGGAGGCAAGCAGCTCGCTGGTGGTCTTTGCGCCGAACCAGCAGACCCTCGACCACGTGCGCCAGTGGGTCGACTCGATTGACCGCGAGCGGCAGGTGGGTATCGACGACGGGATCTTCTCCTACCAGGTCACCAGCACCAACGCCGCAAACATCGTCGAGGTGCTGAACGCCCTGCAAGGCGGCGGCGGATCTGCGCGCGGGACACAGCAACGGGCACTGCGGGTGCAACCCACCGACGCCACGGGCGAGGATGACGGCAGTGGTGGTGGCATGGGCGGCTCCATGCAGTCGAGCCAGCGCCAGCGCGTCGGGTTACAGCGCAAAGAGGATCGCCCGCAGGTGGCCGGCGGGCGCTTCGTGCTCGATGCAAACCGCAACGCCGTGGTGTTCCGCGGCAGCGGCCAGGAGTGGCTCGACCTGCTGCCCACGATACGGACCATGGACCGCCCCGCACCCGCGGTGCTGGTCGAGGTGCTGATCGCCGAGGTCACGCTGAACGACTCCGAGGACACGGGCATCGAGTGGCTGGCCAAGGGCTCGGTCTCGCGCAATGGCGACACCTATGACGTCGACTACGGCACGCTCGGTGGGCTGGGGATCGGCTCCACCGGCTTCAACCTCACGCTGGACAACGCCGGCGAGACCCGCGCCGTGTTGAACCTGCTCTACAAGAACGAGCGCGCCCAGATCCGCTCGCGCCCGCGGCTGATGGTGATGAGCGGGCAGAGCGCACGTATCGACGTGGGCGACGAGATCCCCGTGGTGAGTTCCTCGGCGCGTTCGATCGACAACGCCGACGCGCCCATCGTGAATAACGTCGAGTACCGGCGCACCGGCGTGACGCTGGAGATCCGGCCGACGGTGCACGCCTCGGGTTATGTCGACGTGGAAGTGGCGCAGGAACTGAGTCAGGCCACCGCGACCACCACCAGCGACATCGACTCCCCGACCATTTTCAACCGCAGCATCCAGACCACGGTGAGCCTGAAGGACGGCGGCTCGGTGCTGCTCGGCGGCCTGGTGTCCTCGCGCGGAGGCAGCGTGCAGCGCGGCATACCGTTGCTGGGCAAGCTGCCGGGGATCGGCAAGCTCTTCCGCACCGACGGCGACAGCGAGGACCGCACCGAACTGATGGTGCTGGTGATTCCCTACGTGGTACGCACGCCGGAGGAAGCCGAGGAACTGGCGACCAAGCTGGCGCAACCGGAGTGATGTGCGGGGCGCCGGCCCCGCCATAACGCTCTTCCCCTACGAAGGGCTGTTTGCCTTCATACCCCCACCCTGCACAGCGCCTGAGCACGCCGCCACCACCCCCGCCACGAGCGCAAACAACGCGCCGGCCATGAAGGTGGCAGTAGCGCCCAGCGCGCTCCACAGACCGCCGGCGATGACACTGGCGGCGAGCAATGCCACGGCACTGGCGCAGTGCAGCACGCCGAAGGCCGTGCCGCGCAGTCGCGCCGGCGCGGCATCGGCCACCAGTGTTGTAATCGCGCCCTGGGTTGCGCCCATGTGCAGGCCCCACAGCAGGATGCCCGCGGCAAAAGGCCAGGGTCCGGTATCGAGCGCGAGCAGCACATCCGCGAGCACCAGCGCGGCGAGTCCCGCCACCAGCAAGCGCCCGCGCCCCAATCGATCCGATAGCCGCCCCAGCGGATACGCCGAAAAGGCATACACGATATTCAACGCCGCCAGCACCAGCGGCACCTGCGCGGTGGCCATGCCCAGATCGCTCGCGCGGAGCAGCAGGAAGGCTTCCGAGAAGCGCGCCAGCGACAGCAGCACGCCGAGCCACGCCACGCGCCAGAACGCCGGGGGCAGCTGCGCGATCTCGTGGCGGTGCAGGGCACCCGCTGCACCGGGTGTGGGGCGTGTGGCCTCGGGCTCCCGCACCAGCGCCACGATCAGCACTACCGCAAGCAGCGCGGGCAGCACCGCCACCCACAGCACGGCGCGCACGTCCTCGTCCAGCGCCCCCATCAGGAGTACGGCACCCACCGGCCCGAGCACCGCGCCCACGGTGTCCAGCGACTGCCGCAGGCCGAAGGCCGCTCCCCGCAGGGCAGGCGGCGTGATGTCGGCGAGCAGCGCGTCGCGCGGGGCGCCGCGGATGCCCTTGCCGATGCGATCTGCCACGCGGGCAAACAGCACGCCCCCCACCCCGGCAGCGAGCGGAAACAGCGGCTTGGCAAGTGCGGCCAGCCCATAGCCGGCAAGGATCAGGGGCTTGCGCCGCGCCATGCGATCACTCAGCACGCCGGCGAATACACGCATCAGGCTGGCGGTGGCCTCGGCGATGCCCTCGAGCAAACCGAGCATCGCGGCGCTCGCCCCGAGCCCGACAACCAGATAAAGCGGCAACAGGCTGTGGATCATCTCCGAGGAGGTGTCCATGCACAGACTGACCAGCCCCAAGGCCACGACGGTGCGCGGCAGACCGAGGAACATCAGCACCTCCGTGCGCGCAGGGTTGCGCGGAAGGCCCATGCTAGACTGCCCCGGCCGCCTTTTCACCGTGTTGCCGCGCCCTTGCGCGGCGCGCGCACGTCACCGGATCCACGCCGTGCTGAGTTACCGCCACGCCTTTCATGCAGGCAACCACGCCGACGTGCTGAAGCACCTGGTGCTGGTGCACACGCTCGATTACCTCGCCGCCAAGGATGCGCCGCTCTGGTACATCGACACCCACGCAGGCGCCGGACGCTACGAACTGGGACGCGGCACCGCACGCGGGCACACGGAATATCAGGACGGCATCGGTGCGCTGTGGGAGGCGAAACACCTGCCGCCAGCACTGGCGCGCTACCGCGAGGTGGTGGCCATGTCGAATCCGGGCGGACGGCTGCAGCGCTATCCCGGCTCGCCGTCCATCGCGCGGATGCTGTTGCGGCCGCAAGACCGCATGTGGCTGCATGAACTGCATCCGGCGGACGCCCTGGAGCTCGAGCGCGACAGCCGGAAATCGCCGGTGCCGGCGCGCGTGATCGACAGCGACGGCTTTGCCGGCCTGCGCGCCCTGCTGCCGCCGCAACCGCGCCGGGCGATCGCCATGATCGATCCTTCCTATGAGCTCGACAGCGACTACCGCCAGGTGGTCGAGGCGCTGCGCGATGCCGTGCAGCGCTTTGCCAGCGGCGTGTACCTGCTGTGGTATCCGCTGCTGGCGAGCCGTGAATCGCGCCGCCTGCCCGAACGGCTGGAGGCGCTCGGCGCCGCCAAGTGGCTGCACGCCAGACTCGAACTGCGCCCCGTGCAGGCCGCCGGCAGCGGGCTCTGCGGGAGCGGCATGTTCGTGATCAATCCGCCGTGGACACTGCGTGAGGCGCTGGAGGAGTGCCGCGAGCTGCTGCCCGCGCTGCTTGCTCCCGGTGGCGGCGCGCGCCTCGAGATCGACTCGGGCAGCGCCTGATCGCCAAGACGTTCAGGGCGCGAGCCGCTCGATGCCCCAACCCCCATCGCTGCGCTCGTAGGCAAAGCGGTCGTGCAGACGGCTGGGGCGACCCTGCCAGAATTCAAAGGCCTCCGGCACCACGCGAAACCCGCCCCAGAACGAGGGCAGCGGGATGCTGCCACTGGCGAATTTCTGCGTCATGCGCGCGAACTCCGCCTCGAGCACCTGCCGCGAGGACAAGCGCCGGCTCTGCGCCGAGGACCAGGCCGCGAGCTGGCTGTCGCGCGGGCGCGAGAGGAAATAGCGCAGCGCCTCGGCGCTGGAGACACGCTCCACCGTGCCCGCTATCGTCACCTGCCGCTCGAGATCAGACCACGGAAAATGCAGGCTGACGCGCGGGTTCTGCGCGATATGCGTGGCCTTGCGGCTCTCGAGATTGGTGTAGAACACGAAGCCCCGCTCGTCGCAGTGCTTCAGCAAAACAAAACGCTGCCACGGACGGCCATCAGGCCCCACGGTGGCGAGCGACATGGCGGTGGGATCACGCAAGCCCGCGGCAATCGCCTGCTGCATCCAGTGTTCGAACTGCACGAAGGGCGAGGCATCGAGGTCCGCACGATCCAGACCCGCGGCCAGATAATCCCGGCGAAAATCCTCCAGATCCATGAGTCAGCGACGCCTCCAACGCGAGTGCTGCGAGCCTAGCAGATACGCCAACGACCATGCTTTCGATTCATCGGGCTGTAATGAATCGAACTTAGCTTAAGCGGACTTTCACAGGAGTGATGGGCCGCATGCAGCAGCCACGCAGGATCGAACCGGGGAATCTCTCTGATCGCAAACTCTGGGAGTTGCTACGTTTGCGCGCCGCTGAACTGGACAAGCGCGAGCGCGACGGCGTGATTCGCGAACTGCTGGCGCGCGGCCAGATGCGCCCCGACCGGGATTTCCGCGCACCGCGCTGAGACCACACCCAGCGCTGCACCGGATCTCAATTCACCTGCTCGAAGCGCCCGCTTGAAGGGTGGTCGTTCTCAACGCACCATCGAGAGCGGCAGGTCCTGCACATACGCGAGCTTCAGCTCGCGCGCCGCAAAACGCAGCCCCTCGGGCAAGCGCTCGATGCGATCCTGATAACGAATGGCCATGTCGAGTTTCCATTCCTGCCCCTCGCGCAGGTACACGTGCGAGGCGAGGCAGTAGGTCTCCCCGATGAACAGATCCTCGCCCTGCCACTCGCCCGTGTGGTTGCCCACCAGGTGGAACGTGCGGTCGTACTGACGCAGCACCTCCATGCCCTGCAGGATGGCCGGCAGGCCGTCCATCACATAGCCCGGACCACTGATCCTGCAGTGCGGCGCCAGCACGCGGTGAAACTCATCGAAGCGACGGTCGTCGGCGATGCGGGCGTAGAGGTGCGCAAGCGGCAGGGTCTGGTCGGACATGGGATGGGATCTCGGTGGCTTCGCTGGCAGAGTGTCACGGGCTCAGTCTATGCGGAGCCACTACTTGCGGGAAAGGCGCGCCGCCATGCCGAACCCTCAGGGCGGCTCTGCGCCCGCCAGCACATGCCCTTCGATCAGATCCAGCGTCTGCAGGGCAGCCCAAAAATCAAAACTTTTGAGCTGCCGCTGCGGGCGCCGCCCCCGAGTAAAAATGGCATAGACCAAGGGACTCACTGGAACACGCGCCGCGCGAGCTAGAATGGGCCACTCTCTGGAAACCTTGCCATGGAAATCCTGCTGCTCGCCGGGCTCATCCTGTTGAACGGGCTCTTCGCGATGTCAGAAATCTCGCTGGTCACCGCGCGCAAGACGCGGATGCAGCGCCACATCGATGACGGCGACCGCGGCGCCGCGGCCGCGGTGGCACTCGGTCAGAACCCCAACCGCTTCCTGTCGACCATCCAGATCGGCATCACGCTGATCGGCGTGCTGAACGGCATCGTGGGCGAGGCGGCGCTCGCCGAGCCGCTCTCACACTGGTTGGAAGGGCTGCACGTTCCGACTGCTTATGCGCGTTACCTCGCCACCGGCCTGGTGGTGCTCACCATCACCTACTTCACCATTGTCATCGGGGAACTCGTTCCCAAGCGCATCGGCCAGACCCACCCGGAACGGCTCGCCCGCCTGGTGGCACGGCCCATCGAATGGCTGGCGCTGCTCACCAAACCCTTTGTCTGGCTGCTAACGGTGTCGACGCAACTGATCCTGCGGCTCCTCGGCGTAAAGGAAACGGGTGTGCTCACCGTGACCGAGGAGGAGATCCACGCCGTCATCGCCGAGGGCACCAGCGCAGGCATCATCGAGACACAGGAGCATGCGATGGTGCGCAATGTGTTCCGCCTGGATGACCGCCCGATCGCCTCGCTGATGGTGCCGCGCGCCGATGTGGTGTGCCTGGATGCCCAGCAGCCCTTCGAGCAGAACCTGGCGCTGGTGGCGGCATCGCGCTACTCGGCGTTCCCGGTGGTAGAGGGCGGGCTGGAAAAACTGCTTGGCGTCGTGGACGCAAGGCGGTGGCTCTCGGGCGTATTGCTCGGCAACGATCGCAGTCTCACGGCCCACGTGCAGACCGCACTTTTCATCCCGGAGAGCCTTACCGGCATGGAACTGCTAGAGCGGTTCCGCAGTTCCTCGCTGCGCATGGCGTTCGTGGTGTCGGAGTACGGCGATGTCGAGGGCATCGTCACGCTCCACGACCTGATCGAGGCCATCACGGGCGAGTTTCATCACCGCGACCCCGACGACCAGCAGGCCGTGCAGCGCGAGGACGGTTCCTGGCTGCTCGACGGCCAGATCCCGCTACCGGAACTGAAGGACCTGCTCGCGCTGGACGCCGTGCCCGAAGAGGACCGCGGGCGTTACCACACCCTGAGCGGCATGATGCTGTTGCTGCTGGGCCGGATCCCGCGGGAGACCGATGCAGTCAACTGGGAAGACTGGCGCTTCGAGATCGTCGACATGGACGGCAAGCGCATCGACAAAGTGCTGGCATCCACGCTGAACCACGCGCCCTAGGATTGCAGCCATGACGGATACGGAGCAGCAATCACGGCCACACGAGCCGCGCCCGGCTCACCCCGGATTCGGCGATGCACTGCGCTTCTGGCTGCAGCTGGGGTTCCTCAGTTTCGGCGGACCCGCGGGGCAGATCGCGCTGATGCACACCGAGCTCGTGGAGCGGCGCCGCTGGATCGGCGAGAAGCGATTCCTGCATGCATTGAACTACTGCATGCTGCTGCCGGGCCCCGAGGCGCAGCAGCTCGCCACCTATATCGGCTGGCTGCTGCACGGAAGTGTGGGTGGCGTGGTAGCGGGCGTGCTGTTCGTGCTGCCCTCGCTGTTCATCCTGGTGGCGCTGTCGTGGATCTACGTAACGCTGGGGGACACGCCACTGGTGGCGGGGCTCTTCTACGGCATTAAGCCTGCCGTGACGGCCATAGTGCTGCAGGCTGCCTGGCGCATCGGCTCGCGTTCACTTCGCAACAACCTGCTCCGCGCAGTCGCGGTGGCGGCTTTCCTCGCGATCTTCGTGCTGCACCTGCCGTTTCCGGCCATCGTGCTCGGCGCGGCGCTGGTCGGCATTGCCGGCGCGCGATTCGCGCCATCGATGTTCAGGGGTGGCGGTCATGGCGCGAGCGCGGCGAGCTACGGCCCTGCCGTGATCGATGACGACACGCCGCTCGCCCCGCACACGCAGTTCCGCCGCGACCGGCTCGCGGTGGTGCTTATCATCGGGACGCTGGCCTGGCTGGCGCCGATGCTGACGCTCACCACCACTTTCGGCTGGCAACACATCTACACGCAGATGGGCTGGTTCTTCACCAAGGCCGCGTTACTCACGTTCGGTGGCGCCTATGCGGTGCTGCCCTATGTGTATCAGGGCGCCGTGCTGCAGTTCGGGTGGCTGGGAGCCACGCAGATGATCGATGGGCTGGCGCTCGGCGAGACCACGCCGGGGCCGCTCATCATGGTGGTGGCCTTCGTGGCCTTCGTGGGCGCATGGGGCGCCCTGCCGCTAGGCCCGGAGCACGCTGCAGCGGGCGCCGCGCTCGCGGCAGTGCTGGTCACGTGGTTCACCTTCCTGCCATCGTTTGTGTTCATCCTGGCAGGAGCACCGCTGATCGAATCCACCCACGGCAAGCTGGGATTCAGCGCGCCGCTCTCGGCGATCACGGCCGCAGTGGTGGGGGTAATACTCAACCTCGCGCTGTTCTTCGCCTGGCACGTGCTGTGGCCCAAGGGCTTCGATGGCGGCTTTGATTGGCCGGCGGCGCTGCTCGCGAGCGCCTCAGCCATCGCGCTGCTGCACTACAAGCGGGGCGTGATCGAGGTGCTGGCGGTCTGCGCGCTAAGCGGCCTGTTGGTGTCGATGCTGCGCTGAGTCCGGAGCGGGCGATCCGCCGGCGCAATTCCACGCCCGGCACAAAGCGCACGGCGTCGTGTCGCAATGCGGCGGCCGCCTTGTGCAGGTCAGGCCCGAGCGTGTCTCTCGGGCGTTCGCGATGGCAGGAGAGGAACACCCTCGTCCACTATCCGCTGCTTTAATCGGGCGTTGCTCAAGGTGTCCCAGTGCACCACGTCCAGCGTGAATATCAGCGGCAACTCCTCGAGTTCGCCCCATAAGTACGCAAAGCGGATTGAACTGATGTCGTCTGCAAACACCGCGAGGTCGATATCCGACCCGGGCTTGTAGCTGCCGTTTGCGCGCGACCCGTAGATCACGACTTGGTGGACTTCGGGGTACCGGCCGAACACATCCCGCAGTTGCTCGAGCAACGAGACAGAAAGTCCGGTTCTGGCGCTCAGTTCCACTCGTCCGCCCGCCGCGCCAGTTGTTCGAACAGCGCCAGACCCTCCCGCTGTACGAACTCATACACCCGCTGCGCCAGCGCCTCGTCGTAGGTGTGGGTAGTGAGATTGCGGTTGGCCTGCAGTTCGGTCCAGGTGTTGCCATCGGTGATGAAGCCGGCCTGCAACGCAGCCTGCAGAACCTGCCTCGGCGTACCCGCCGCCACGCCCTCCTGCTCGAGGCGCAGCTTGAGCATTTTCCAGGCAAGCTCGTAGGCAACCTCGAACCGCTGGATCACGGAATCACGCATGAATTCGTCCAGCGGGCGCGCCAAGGCCTTGGCCAGCTGGCGGGTGGCGCGCTGGTAGTCCTCGATGCGCTCATGCAGTCGTTGCGCGTTCATCCGGTGTTACCCCTAGTGACCAACTCGCCTGGCTGGGTTACGAGGCGGATGATAGCAGCAGGGGGTCGAAGATCTCGACGTTGGACCGCAGACTGGCGTCACCCGCTAGCGCAAGGGCGCACAGCCGATGCATGCACACGGTCGGAAAGCCGCCGGTGGACTCTCCTACGCGCGCCACCGCCCCGAGCAAACGAGCCTCTGGTGGATGCACTGCTCAACCAAGGAGAGACGCTGCCGTTCCGCAGCTTCAATCCTCCGGGCCCCGCCGCAGCAACTGCTCCAGCGCCTGCTCGTGGCGCAGCAGCGCCGGGATGGTGTCGGGCTTCGCGGTGCGATGACGCAGCAGGAACCACAGCGCGCTCAACAAACGATAGAGCACGCGGGCGCGGTAGAGCCGCTCAAGCGCGGCATCACCCATCTCGCCGTAGGCAAGCAGCAGCTGGTTGCGATCGATCGCCGTGAGGCCGTGATCCTCGACCAGCGTGGCCAGATCGAAAAAGGGATCACCGCGGGCGGCGTATTCCCAATCGAGAATCCGGATGCCCGCATCGGTGTCGAGAATGTTCGGCGCCACCAGATCGTTGTGGCACAGCGCCTGGAGCTTGCGACCGAAGCGGTACTGCTCCATCACCAACCGGCACGAGGACAACAGCCGCCGCGCCCGCGGCCAGCGGACCGGATCCTCGGACTGCAGGTCACGCGCGTAACTGCGGATGCGGTCGGCGATATTGACCGCCGGAATGTCGAGCTCCTGCGCGTGCAGCGCGTGCAGCGCCGTGGCGAGGCGGTCGATGACCTGCTCGGCCCCGATGCCCTCGATGCGCACCGCCCGCGACTCGAGGTAGTCGGTCACCAGGGTGCCTGTTTGCGGCTCGCAGAAGAGCACCGGCGCGCCGATGCCGAGTCGCTCGACACAGGCAAGCACCTTCTGCTCGGCCGCGCGGTCCACACCGAGCGCAGCAGCCGAGCGATCGGCGAGACGCACCACGAAGCGCCGTTCGCCGCGACGCATCAAGAAAGTACGGTTGCTGTGGCCGGCGCTGAACACGGCCTCGAGCTCGGGTGTGCCGCCCTCACCCGGCGGCTCCCAGCGGGTAAAGAGTTCAGCCAGGGCGCGGGGCAACGGTCGCCGGGAGTTGTTCAAGATAGTGTTTACGCCAGCGTAGGTATCCGAAGACGACGATCACGAGGTAGGCAAGGAACAAACCGCCCGTAAGGTATAGACCACGCTCCACGCACAGGTACAGGGAAAGCCCGTCGATCACGAACCACCAGTGCCAGTTCTCGAGGATCTTGCGCGTCACCATCCAGGTGGCGAGCAGGCTGCCCCAGGCGGCCAGCGCATCACCCCAGGGCAGAGCGGCCTCGGTGTAGCGCGCGAGGATCGCGCCGTTCAACGCTGCAGCGACGCACACGCCCGCAATCCACGCCAGATGCCATCGCAAGGGCCGCCGCGTGATCGGCAGCGCGCCATCGCCCGCCCCACCGCCGCGCCAACTCCACCAGCCGTACACGGCCATCACGAGGTAATAGGCCTGCAGCGCCGACTGCATGTAGAGCCGGCCCTGCCAGAACAGGAACAGGTAGATCAGCGTGCTCGCGAAGGCAGCCGCCCAGCACCAGGTGTTCTCGCGCACGGCCAGCAGCAGGTAGGCGAGCGCAAGCACTACCGCCAGGGCCTCCCACGGGTCCTGCGCCAGAAGCCAGTCGAGAGCAGAGGCCACCGGCATCAACCTCCGAAGTGGTAATCGACGGTGACACCCGCCACGCGGGGTGCGCCGAACTGATAATAGGGTTCGTTCACGTAGAACTTGCGCGGATCGTTACCGAAATAGAAACCGTGCACCACGTAGTCCTTGTCGAGGGCGTTGCGCACCCAGGCCGTGAACTCCAGCCCGGCGCGGCGATAACCGGCGGCAAGGTGCAGCAGGCCGAAGGCCTCGCTGCGCTCGTCGTCGGAGTCGGAGAGATAGTAGGCATCCTTGCCCTCGTACTCGACCCGCGCGAAAAACCGCGGCGCGAAACGCCACTCGCCGGCAGCGTGGAACTGCCAGTTCGGGGCCTGCGCCTGGTCACGACCGCTCTTGTCGACGAAGCCGAGATCGGGGTCGTTGGCAACGAAGCCGTCAATCTGCGTGTCGAGCAGGCCGAGCGCGAATTCCAGATCAAGGGTGTCCGCGGGTTGCCAGCCAAGCTCCAGTTCCAGGCCACGGTTCTCGCCGGTCGCGGCGTTGTCGGTGTAACCCACGAACTGGGGGCCCTCGTTGTACCAGGCCTTCAGCTGCACATCCTTACGCGCCATGGCGAAGAGCGACAGCGCGAGCCTTGCGCGGTCATCGGCAAAGCGCGTCTTCCAGCCGAGCTCGTAGTTCCACAGCGCCTCGGCTGCAAACTCGGTGCGCTGCTCGAGAAAGGCGATGATCGAGGGCGACAGCGCCGCTTGGCGGGCCTTGCCGATCGCCTCGCCGTTCACACCGCCGGCCTTGAAGCCGCGCGCTACCTGCGCGTAGACCATCGCCGCGTCGCCAAGGGCGTACTGCGCGCTCGCCTGCCCGCCGAACAGCGTGTCGGCGGGCTTCGCGGCCACGCCAAGGCTGTCGGCGTAATTCGCCTCGAAGCGCTCGGCGCGCAAACCCGCCACCAGCGTCAGGCGCTCCGTAGCCTGCAGATTGAGTTCGCCGTAGACCGCATCACGCGAGGCATCGTAATCGCTGGCAAAACGTGCGGCAGGCGGCGGGTAGCCCGCGGCAAAATCGAAGAACCGCCGGTCGAGCGAGGTATCCCGGCGCCACGCGTAGACACCCGCGACCCAGCCCAGCCGGCCATCACCACGCGACAGCGCGCGCAGATCGATGCTGCGGGCATCGACATCACGGATGTAGCGATCGGTACTCGCGTATTCGTAACCCTCGCAGGGGGCGCCGGCGCATATGCCCGGCCAGGACCAGTCCTCGTCGTAGCCGTAGTCGAGCTCCGAGCGGCTCCAGGTGGCGAGCAGGCGGATCTCGGCGGCATCCATGCCGCGCCATGCGGCATCAAAGGCCAGCGCATCGCTGGTCTGCCGGTCCTTGCCGGGCTGGTCGGAGAGCGTGTGACGCGTGTTGTCGAGCGAAAAGGCGTCGTAGCCGTTGCCGGCATCCACGCGCATCGCGGTGAGACCGAGCGAGAGCTCAGGGGCCGGCTCCCACGCGAGGCGTGCGCGGGCCGTGAGCTCGTCGATGGCGTTGGTATCGTCACGCCCGAGGTAGCTGTTGCGCAGATAGCCATCGGAACGGTGTCGCTCGATGGCAAGACGCCCGGCCAGCCCCTGTGCCAGCGGCCCGCCGGCGGCGAGGCCGAGTGTGCTGCCGCCGTACCCGGAGGCCCCCACATGAAGGCGCACACCCGGATCGACGGTGGGGCTGATGCTGCGGATATTCACGAGCCCCGCGAGAGCGCCAGCGCCGAAGGCGGTGCCCTGCGGCCCGCGCAGGATCTCTACCTGCGCGGCGTCGAAGAGCGTGCCCGCATTGCCCAGTCCGCTGAAGTCGATGCCGTCTATGTAAAGCCCGACCGCGGGATCCACCGGATCCACGAACTGGCTGCGCTCGCCGATGCCGCGCACCTGCATGAAGCGCCCGCGCGAGGCGCCCTGGCTGAAATTCACGTTGGGGGCAGCATCCAGCATCTCCTGCAGATGCTGCGCCTGCCGCGCGCGGATGGCCGCCGCCGGCAAGACAGTAACACTGGCCGGCACCGCCGCGACCGGCGCCTCGCGCAGGCGGGCAGTGACGCGGATTTCCTCGATGCCTTCAGCGCGGACGGTTGTGGCCAGCAATAGCAACGCCGCGACAAGGGCATAGCTGCCGAGTCGGATAAAGCGGAACGCGTACGACATCCGGAACTCCTGTGCTGAAGATCCGGAGGGACGACGGAGAGGGAGAAAACGGCACAACGCAAGGGCGCGGGCCGCGGAAGCTTCCTATCCCTTCGCCGGCATTATCCGGATCAGGTTCGAGGGGTTCACCGGCCGTGCCGGTGTCTCAGGTGATTCCCACCCCCAGGATGGCCAAGAGTATAGCGACCGGATGTCAGATGTAGGAAGGGGCCATGCCCCCGACCGTGCCTCCTGATGTACTGCTATCGCGGGCATGGCCCGCTCCTACCGGGCACAGCAACAGTTCGAGCGCTTCGGGTCGCAGGCTCTCGTGGTGAGCGGCCCGAAGCGCGGGAGGCACATCGTCGGCGGTCGCGGGCATGGCCCGCTCGTACACGATTTGGGCGCGGTCGCGGGCATGGCCCGCTCCTACGAGCTCAGAGCTTGTCGATCAGATCAGCCAACCGCTCGACTTCGACAGGATCGGCGGTAACAGGCACAAACATGACTTCCTCGACACCGATCTCGCGATAGCCGTCGATGGCGCGGCGGATGTTGTCGACGGTGTGGCGGTTCATCATTCCCGACACCGTGCGGGCCATGTCCTCGCCGGCGATCTTCAGGTAGTCGTAGACGTAGTTCTTGAGCCGCGCCTCGCCGTCATCGGCAAGCGAGCACCAGAAACCGGCCATGCGATAGGGTTTGTCGGTGCGTCCCGCTTCCTCCCATGCGCGATCGGCCATGTCCTGCATGTGGCGAATCTCGTTGGCCTCGCCGTTCAGCGAGAACGAATAGATGCCCTGCGCCCAGCGCGAGGCGCGCTGCATGCTTTTCGGGCCCATCGCGCCGACCAGAATCGGTGGACCGCCGGCCTGCACGGGATCCGGTCCCACCGGATCCGCGCCCTCGAAGGGCGGCTCTCCGGCCCAGATGCGGCGCATCTCGGCTACCTGATCGTCCATGCGCTGGTGGCGCTTGGCGAAGGAGGCGCCCACCGCCTGGTAGTCCTTCTCGCGGCCACCCACGCCCACCGTCACGGTGACGCGCCCGTTCGAGAGCTGGTCGAGCGTGGCTATTTCCTTGGCCGCCCACACGGCCGAATGCATCGGCAACACATAGAGCGATGGCACGATCCGCACGCGTTCGGTAACGGCAGCAGCAGCGGCAAGCAGCATGCGCATCTCGAAGGTATAACCCGTGATACGTTCGCCGCAGGAGAGGCTGTAGAAGGGACCGGCGTCGATGGCACGGCACCATTGCAGGATCATCGCGCGGTCGTAATCGCGCTCCATGTAGGGCAGGCAGACACCGTAGCGCATCGTTCGATTCTCTCCGCGTGATGAAACGCAAAGTGTAACCGCTGCACCGGCGATGGCGCTCAGCTCTGCGCGACACCCCGGGCGGCAGCAGCGATCACGCCAGGGCGCCGCTCATGCTGCTCGCGCATCTGCGCGAGCAACTGGCTCTGCCGGCGCATGATGTACTGGATGAGAAACTCCTGGTCCTCGGCGGCAATGCCCGCGAAATCGGCCTTGAGGTCGTAGCCACCATCGGGTCGTGGCTCGCACTTGACCGCCCGCGCCACGAGGGCGAGAGGTGTGGCGCTGGGCGGGAACAGAATCTCGACCGACAGGCCCTCGCCGGACTCGAAGTACTCGCTGCACGCAAGCGCGAGGCCGCAGGCGCTCAGGTTAACGACGTACTCGCGAAAGGCTGCCCGCTGCGCGAGGGCCTCGCTCAGCTGGAGCGTCTGCACCACGTGATCGAGCTTGCGGTTCAGTAACTCGGCGAGCTCCGCCACCGCGGGGGCCTGCACGCGAGCCGCGGCGATCAGCGCCGCGAGGCGGCGATCCACCTCAACCATCACCTGGTCGCCGCGACTGCGCGGCGCACCGGCTTCGTCACCGACAAGACGGCGCAGGCTGATCTGCAACCGGTCGTCAAGACGGAAAAAACGCCGCCGGTCTCGCGCACTCTGCACGGGCTGGGCGCGGCGTGGGGGTTTGTCGGCCATCTCAGGGCACCTCCGCGGCGGGGGGATCGAGAATCTGCTCGAGGGGGACACCACCGTCCAGTTCCTCATGCGAGGCCGCCAGCATATCCAGCGTTTCACGCAGCGCGGCATCGACCGGCTGGGTGATAACGAGTTCGACCCGCTGGTTGCGCTCGGCGCGCGGCAAACCGCGGGCAACCAGCGGGCGCGATGCGCCGTGGGCCACTACCGTGAGACGGCCCGGGTCGATGCCGCCCTCGCCCTGCAACACCTCGGCAATGGCCGCGGCGCGGCCCGCAGAGAGCACCCAGTCCGAGGACCCGGTGGCCGCGGCACCGGCGTGATGCCCGCGCAGTACCAGCGGGCCCGGTTGCGCAGCAACCACGCTCGCCACGTCTTGAAGTTGCTTGCGCATCGACGGGAGCAGAGTCGTGGAGCCCGGCGCAAAGCTGCCCTTCTCCAGCAGGCGCAGTAAAACGGTGCGCCCGCGCGTCTCGATCTCGACCTCCCCGCGCGAGATGCCGCCGCCGAAGCGCGCGGCCAGCGCGCCGGCCTGCTTGCGCGCGCCGGCAATGAGGGCATCCACTGCCGCGTGAGCGAGGGCACGGCTTTCCGGCGTGGGGCCGGGAGGCTGGGGCGCTGCCGTGGTCGTTGCCACGTGCGGCACGACGGCAAGCGGCAACTCCAGCGGCGGTAATTGGCCGCTCCCCTGCCAGGGTTTGTCGATGGGTGAAGGCTCGCCCTCGGGGTGGACGTCGGGGACGATCACGCTGGCTCCGAGAGGCACAGGGTCGCCCGCAAGAGAATCCTCATTGCCGAAGCCAGCGGCCAGCCCCCCCGACACCAGAGCAAAGCGACGGTAATCGGGCCGCGAAAGGGAGAGCATCACAACCAACATGCAAACGATCGCCAGCAGCACCACCGCAAGGGTGGGCAGCCAGCGAGGGCTTGCCGGGAGAAATGGTTGGAGGCCCACGGTTCGCGTCTCAGGCCGGCACAGCGCGGCGCTGCCCCTCGGGAAGATAACGCTGTAAGGCGTCTTGCATGATCCGCGGGCTCTGCCCGGCCTGGATCGCCAGCAACCCGTCCATAACCAGCGCCTGCACCAGGCTCTGCTGGGCGGCACGCAGTGCAAGCTTTTCCGCTACCGGATGACAGATGAGGTGCGCTACCAGAGCGCCGTAGAGAGTGGCGAGCAGCGCGATAGCCATGCCTTGGCCGATCGCGCGCGGATCCTCGAGATTACCGAGCATCTGCACCAGCCCGACCAAGGTGCCGATAAGGCCCATGGCGGGCGCCACCTCGGCGATGGCGATGAAAATACGCTGCCCCCACTCGTGACGCTCCACGGCGAGGAGGCGGTCGTTCTCGAGCATCTGGCGCAGCACCTCGGGGTCGTGGCCCTCGGCAACGAGTCTCAGTCCATCGGCCATGAAACGGTTGCTGGTGGCCTGGTTCTTCAGCGCCAGCAGCCCACCGTGGCGCGTGAGGCCCGCGAGTTCGAGCAGCCGGGCAATCACCCGCTGCGGATCGTCGGGGCGCCGCAAAAAAGCCTGTGCCGCAACGCCGAGCGCACCGCCCAGCGGCGCCATGCCGAAGCGGGTCATCACCACGAAGGCCGTGCTCCCCAGCACCAGCAGCAGCGAGGGCAGATCAAAGAACAGTCCCGGCTCACCCCCGAGAAAGACCGCCAGCAGCACCACACACAGGGCGCCGGCGAGGCCACCTACAGTCGCCAGATCCATCGTTGAAACCTCTTGGAAAGACGATCCTTGTTTGACTCGTTGGAGTCGAATGCACGTGGCATGCCACTGTCGAGGGCGGCAGAAGAGCGTACGCCGCGCCGCGGGTGCATTGCCTTGCCCGGCCCTGACACGCTAGTGTCCCCCGCTCAGGACTCACCCCGGGAGCCACCGTGAGCGAAAGCCCCAAGACGCCAGATTTCGAGCAGGCGCTAACCGCACTGGAGGCACTGGTCGAGCGGATGGAAGACGGCGAGATGAGCCTCGAGGAGTCGCTCTCGGCCTTCGAGCAGGGCGTGCGGCTTACGCAGGAATGCCAGCGCGCCCTCACCGAGGCCCAACTGCGTGTGCAGATGCTGATGCAACAGGATGGCACGACGCGCCTCAGCCCCTTCGCCGATGCTGGAGAGAGCCCGGGCTGAGCCCGCCGCAGGCCACGCGCATGAACGCACCCGGTTCCGCCCTCCATGCCCAGCGCACGCGCATCGAGTCCGCCCTCGATCGCCTGCTGCCGTCACCGGCTGCCGCATTGCCCGAGCGCCGGCTGATCGAGGCCATGCGCTACAGCCTGCTGGCCGGCGGCAAGCGGCTGCGTCCGGTGCTTTGTCTGGCTGCGGCAGATGCCGTGGGGGGGGCTCATGCGCCGGCGGCGGACGTCGACCGGGTCTGCGTTGCGATCGAGTGCGTGCACACCTACTCGCTGATCCACGACGATCTGCCGGCCATGGACGACGACGATCTGCGCCGTGGGAAACCCACCTGCCACCGTGCCTTCGACGAGGCCACGGCCATCCTTGCGGGCGATGCGCTGCAGGTGCTCGCCTTCGAACTGCTGACCCAGGCCCCCGGCATCAGCGTGCCCACGCGGCTTGCGCTGGTGGGCACGCTAGCCACGGCGAGCGGCACCACCGGCATGGTGGGCGGACAGGCGATGGATCTCGCCTGCGTGGGCGTGGATCTGGAGCGCGCCGCGCTAGAGCGCATGCACGCGCTGAAAACCGGCGCACTGATCCGCGCATCCGTGCGCATGGGCGCGTTGCTCGGCGATGCGCCGGATGCGGAGCTTGCCCGGCTGGACAGCTATGCCGCCGACATCGGCCTCGCCTTCCAGGTGCAGGACGACATCCTGGACGGCACGGGCACCGCTGCCGTCCTCGGCAAACAGCCCGGCGCCGACGCCGCGCGCGACAAACCCACCTTCCTCAGCCTGATGGGCGAGACCGCCGCGATCGGCTTTGCGCAGGCCCTGTGCGAGCGCGCGCTGGAGGCGCTGTCGCCGTTCGGGACGCGTGCGGACGCACTCGCCGACATAGCGCGGTTCATCGTGGCCCGGGATCGCTGATTACGGCATCATGCCGACTCAATCCGGAAAACGGCCCCAAAGCGGGTCATAGAGCACATGAAGGTCTTCACCCAGATTCCGCGTACCCGCCCCGTGACGCCCCTGCTGGACACGGTAACGATTCCCGATGACCTGCGGGAGCTCTCCCCGGGCGAACTCCCGCGTCTGGCAGATGAGCTGCGCGAGTTCCTGCTCTACTCGGTGGGGCAGAGCGGCGGACACTTCGGTGCGGGGCTGGGGGTGGTGGAGCTCACCATCGCGCTGCATTACATCTTTGAGACCCCCTACGACCGCGTGGTCTGGGATGTCGGCCACCAGAGCTACCCGCACAAGATACTCACCGGCCGACGCGAGGCGATGCTCACCATCCGCAAGGCCGGCGGACTCGCCGCCTTCAACAACCGCAGCGAGAGCGAATACGACAGCTTCGGCGTGGGCCACTCCAGCACCAGCATCAGCGCCGCGCTCGGGATGGCACTTGCCGCCCGTGCACGAGCCGAGCAGCGCCGCGTTGTCGCGGTGATCGGCGATGGCGCGATGACCGCCGGCATGGCCTTCGAGGCGCTGAACCACGCCGCCCACACTGACGCTGACCTGCTGGTGGTGCTGAACGACAACCAGATGTCGATCTCGCGTAACGAAGGTGGCCTCGCCTCCTACTTCGCGCAAATCTGGGCGAGTCCGCTCTACAACACCATGCGCGAAGGCAGCAAGCGCGTGCTCTCGCGCCTGCCGGCACCGGCACTGGAGATCGCCCGGCGCACCGAGGAGCACATGAAGGGCATGGTTGCCCCGGGCACTCTCTTCGAGGAACTCGGCTTCAACTACATCGGCCCCATCGACGGTCACGACCTGCCGCTGCTGATCGAGACCATGGGGCATGTGCGCGAGCGCCAGGGCCCGCAACTGCTGCATGTGCTGACCGTGAAGGGCAAGGGCTTCGCACCTGCCGAGCGCGACCCGGTCGGCTATCACGCCATCAACAAGATCGATCCCGCGCCGGCACCGACCAAGCCCAAGCCAGCACTGCCGAAGTACCAGGAGGTCTTCGGCAGCTGGCTCTGCGACATGGCCGAGCAGGAGCCGCTGCTGGTCGGCATCACGCCGGCTATGTGCGAAGGCTCGGGAATGGTGGAATTCTCGCAGCGCTTCCCCGAGCGCTTCCACGATGTCGCCATCGCCGAACAGCACGCAGTCACGCTGGCCGCGGGGCTTGCCTGCGAGGGCATGAAGCCCATCGTCGCCATTTACTCAACCTTCCTTCAGCGCGCCTACGATCAGCTGATCCACGACGTCGCCCTGCAGGATCTTGACGTGCTGTTTGCCATCGACCGCGCGGGTCTGGTGGGCGAGGACGGCGCGACCCATGCTGGCAGTTTCGACCTGAGCTTTCTGCGCTGCGTGCCGAACATGCTGGTGATGGCGCCCTCCGACGAGGACGAGACCCGTAAGCTCTTGAGCACCGGCTACCTGCACCGGGGGCCGGCGGCCGTGCGTTACCCGCGCGGCACCGGGCCAGGCACCCCCATCGATCCGGGGCTGGCACCGGTGGAGATCGGTCGTGGCAGACGGCTGCGCAAGGGCAGCGGGGTGGGCATCCTCGCCTTCGGCACCATGGTCGCGCCGTCAGTCGTGGCGGCCGAGTCCTTGAAGGCCTCGGTGGCCGACATGCGTTTCGTGAAGCCCCTTGATGAGGCGCTGGTGCTGGAGTTCGCGGCCAAACACACATTGCTGGTCACGACAGAGGAAAATACGGTGGCGGGAGGAGCGGGCGCGGCAGTGTCTGAGCTGCTGGCAGCGCGAGGGATCGTGATACCGGTGCTGCACCTCGGGCTGCCGGACCGCTTCCTTGATCACGGCAAGCCGCAGGACATGCTGAAGAGCGTCGGGCTGGACGCCGCGGGCATCGAGGTCTCGATCCGGGCTCGCCTGAAGGTGCTGCGTCTGCCGGCGAAACGCCCCAGCCGCTGAGAGCTACGTCGGGGGTCAGTCCTGACCCATCAAATGGCCGAGTTTGCCGGCCTTGGTGTCGAGATAACGCTGGTTGTGGGGGTTCTGGCCCGTGCGGATCGGAATACGCTCGGTGATCAGTACGCCGAGCTCCTCGATGGCTGCCACCTTGCGCGGATTGTTGGTGAGCAGCTTGAGCGCCTTGATGCCCAGCTTGGCAAGCATCACGCCGCAGATGCTGTAGTCACGCATGTCGGCACCGAAGCCGAGTTGCTCGTTGGCCTCGACGGTATCGGCGCCGTCGTCCTGCAGGTGGTAGGCCTTGATCTTGTTCAGCAAGCCGATGCCGCGTCCTTCCTGCCGCAGGTAAAAGAGTGCGCCCCGGCCCTCGCGGGAGATGCGCTCCATGGCGCTGCGCAGTTGCGCGCCGCAGTCGCAGCGCACGCTGAACAGCGCGTCCCCCGTCAGGCACTCGGAGTGGATGCGCGCCAGCACCGGCACGCCGTCAGCGACGTCACCGAGGGTGAGCACGACGTGCTCCTTTTCCTGCTCGATATCCTCGAAGCCGTGCATGTCGAACACCCCCCAGGGGGTCGGCAGGCGGGACGAGGCGACGTAGCGTACGGACAAGACGCTTCTCCGGGTAAGCGCGGGGAGGCGGATTCTAGCAGCTTGGCGGGCGCTGCGGCCGCTCAGCGTTCCTGCAGGTAGAGGACGCCCGCGTTCTCGCGCATGGCCACCCGCATGAGCCAGGACATGCCGAGCAGGGCGGGCTCCGGATGTGGACCCTCGATCACCGTGGCCGGCACGTTGCGCACCAGGATGCCCGCGACCTCCACGCGGTCCAGCGTGATGCTCCAGGCCGGGACCCGACCCGCTGCCGTCTGCACCGTGACGGACTGCCCGCGGCGGCGATAATCGATGCCAAGACGGTCGGCATCCTGCCCGCTCAACGCGACAATGTTGGCCCCCGTATCGACCATCAATGGCAACTGGTGGCCGTTCACCGTGCCGACCAGCCGGTACTCGCCGCGCTCGTTGAGCGGCACCGAGACCTGCCGGCGCTCCGGCTGTGCAAAGGCCACACCCATCTCGGCCCCCGGCGCGAGCCGCTGCTGACGTCCTTCGATGTCGATGACCGCCTCAGTGGCAGAGGCCGACAGCAGACGCACGCCCTCGGGCGAGGACTGACCGACGCGCAGCAGCCTGCGGTTGCCATCGATAGTGAGCAGCGCACGTCCCTCGAAGAGGGCGTTGGCAGTGATCAACATGCCGGCACGCGCAGCCATCGGCAGCAACGCGCACAGGAGCAAGACAGCCAGACACCGCGCGATGCATCCCGCGCCAGGCAGCCCCTGCAGGGGTGCCCTAGCCATCCGCGGACCCCCCGAAATGCTGGTAACCCGTGCCGGTCGTGTCGACTCCGGCGCAGCGCGCGCCGGCTCCGGGCACCACCGTGCCGATACGCCGGCACGACAGCCCCTGCGCTGCAGCGAGCTCGGCGATGGCGGCCGAGGCAAGCGCTGGCGCGGTGAAACAGAGCTCGTAGTCATCACCCCCGCTGAGACATAGCGCCAGCGCTTCGGATCGGGGGATCGTGCCCAGCACGCCCTCCAGCGACAGAAGCCCGGCATCGATCTCGATGCCGAGTCCGCTGCGCTCGGCGATGTGGCCCGCATCGGCGAGAAGCCCGTCCGACACGTCGATGGCCGCCGTGGCCAGCCCGCCGAGGCTGCGGCCAAACGCGAGGCGCGGCTCCGGCCAGACAAAGGCCGCACAAACGGGATCATCCTCGGCGCCACCTGCCTGCAGCCGCTGCAAACCAAGCGCGGCAAGCCCGGGACGCCCCGTGACCCACAGACTGTCGCCCGCGCGGGCGCCGTCCCGGCGCAATGCCCGTCCGGGTGCGGCGGCACCGTGCACCTGGATAGTGATCGACAGGGGGCCACGCGTCGTGTCGCCACCGACCAGCGCGATACCGCATCGCGCGGCGAGCGCGCCAATACCAGCGGCAAAGCCGGCAAGCCAGGATTCATCGGCATCTGGCAAGGTTAGCGCCAGGGTGAACCACAACGGCCGTGCGCCCATGGCGGCCAGATCGCTCAGATTCACCGCGAGTGCCCGGTGACCGATCGCGCGGGCTGACAGCGCGGGCGGAAAGTGCACGCCCGCAACGAGGGTGTCGATCGAGACCAGCAGATCCTCGCCCGGAGGCGGGCGCAGGATGGCGGCGTCATCGCCGATGCCGAGCACCACGCCCTCCGCATCCGGAGGGCTCAGGCCGGCGAAGTAGCGCGCGATCAACTGGAATTCGGAGAGCGGCACGGGCAGTCAGCCGCAGGCGCGGGGTTCAGCGGCCGCCGCGGATTTCGACCGGGCGCAGCTCGCGGGCCACGCGGTCGAGTACGGCATTGACGAAGCGGTGGCTGTCGGTGGCGCCGAACTTGCGGGTGAGCGAGACCGCTTCATCCAGCACGACACGCCACGGCACATCGAGGCGCTCACGCAGTTCCCAGGTGGCGATGCGCAGCACAGCCCGCTCGACGGGGCCTAGTTTGTGGAGCTCGATGTCGAGAAAGGGCGAGAAGGCGAGGTCGAGGTCAGAGGCGCAGGCCGGTACGCCGTGGATCAGATTCTGGAAGTATTCGAGGTCCGTGCCGCGGAACTCGAAGTCCTCGCGGAACTGACGCTCGATGTCACCCGGGCTGTTGCCCGAGACGGCCCACTGGTAGAGCGCCTGCACCGCGTAATGGCGGGCCTTGTGACGGCCCGCAATGAGCGCACGGCGGGCCGCGACGCTGTCGGCCTCGGCTGCTGCGTTCACAGGCGTGCCAGCAGGCTCACCATCTCGAGGGCCGAGAGCGCCGCCTCGGCGCCCTTGTTGCCGGCCTTGGTGCCGGCTCTCTCGATGGCCTGCTCGATGGTGTCGACGGTGAGAACGCCGAAGGAAATGGGAATGCCCGCATCCATGGATGCCGCAGCCAGCCCCTTGGTGCACTCGCCGGCCACATGCTCGAAGTGGGGAGTGCCGCCGCGAATCACGGCGCCCAGTGCCACGATGGCGTCGTAATTGCCGCTACAGGCGACCTTTTGCGCCACCAGGGGCAGCTCCCATGCACCGGGGGCACGGATCAGCGTGATCCGCGAGGCAGGGACACCGTGACGGCGCAACGCATCGATCGCGCCGGCGATCAAGCTCTCGACCACGAACGCATTGAAGCGGCTGGCAATCAATGCAAAGCGGGCCTCACTCGGGGCGAAATCGCCTTCGATGGTCTTGATCTCTGACATGCTCGCCTCGGTGTGCTGCGGCTGAAGGGGTTACCAATTCTGCCACCAATCCCGCAGGGCGGCCATGCCGCGCGAGCGGTGATCCTATGGCCTTCTGCCGCGCGATCGGGTGGAACTGTGTGCCGCAGTTGCGCGGCGCAGGCGCCCGGCGAGGCAGCGTGGCCGTTACTCGAAGGGCAGATACTCCACGACCTCAAGGCCAAATCCCGAGATGGCGTTGTAGCGAATCTGCGGACCCATCACGCGCATCTGCCCCACGCCCAGGCGACGCAGGATCTGCGAACCGACCCCCACCAGCGTGTGGTTGCTGTGGGGGGAGCGCCCTGGCAGCGCGGGCGAGCGTCCGCCCAGTGCGGCCTCTACGCTGGCGAGGCGGTGCTCGGCGCTCTCAGGTTGATCGAGCAGGACAAAAACGCCGGCGCCCTCGCGCGCGATGCGTTCCAGGCAGCGGGCCGGATTCCAGCCCGGTGGCTGTCCGGGCACCTGGGTCCAGAACAGATCACGCAAGGAGGCCTGCAGATGAACCCGCACCAGCACCGGAACCGCTAGCTCGACGTGGCCCAGACTGAGGGCCGTGTGCACCGCGCCGGACTCCGGCTCGCGGAACACGCCCAGACGGAAACGGCCCCAGGCGGTTTGCACCTCGCCCTCACGCAGCAGTTCCACCGTGGCCTCGTTCAGCAGGCGGAACTGGATCAGGCTTGCGATGGTGCCGAAGGGCAGGCCGTGCTGCCGTGCGAAGGACTGCAGCCTGGCGCCGGTGGCGAGACTGCCGTCATCGCACAGAACCTCGGCAATCACGGCTGCGGGCTCGTGGCCGGCGAGCCGGGCGAGGTCACAGCCGCCCTCGGCGTGACCCGCGCGCTTCAGCACGCCGCCGATCTCCGCGCGCACCGGGAACACGTGCCCGGGCTGCACCAGATCGCGCGCCTGGGCGTTGCGGGCTACCGCGACACGCACCGTGTGGGCGCGGTCAGCCGCCGAGATACCCGTGCTGATCCCTTCGGCGGCCTCGATGGAGACGCGGAAGCGACTGCTCTGGGCGCTGGAGGCGCTGCCCGCCATTGCGGGGAGTGCGAGCTGGCTGCAACGCTCCGGGGTGAGCGCCAGGCTCACCAGGCCGCGGGCGTTACGGGCCATGAAATTTACCTGCTCGGCCGTCACCGATTCGGCGCTTGCCATGACCACGCCGCCGAGGCGTTGGTCGTCATCGTGGACCAGCACGACCATCCCCCCCTGACGGAAGGCATCGACGAGTTTCTGCGGGGGATCGAAGTTCATGTCGAGGGAAATCCGTGACTGGCGAGGAAGTCGCGGCTGATGCCGCCAGCGGCATCGGGCAGGGCGGCGCTGTCTCCCAGCAACAGGCGCTCGAGGTAGCGTGCCACCAGATCGACCTCGAGGTTCACCCTGGAGCCCGCCCGGTATTCACCGAAAACAGTCTCGCGCATGGTCGCAGGAATGATATTCAACTCGAAGTCCGCGCCGTTAACGGCATTTACCGTCAGGCTGACGCCATCGATGCAAATTGAACCCTTGCGGGCGATGTAGCGGGCAAGTTGCGCCGGCGCCCGCAGGCTGTAGCGCCACGAGCGCGCGTCCTGCCCAAGCGAGATCACCTCACCTACGCCATCAATGTGGCCGCTCACCATGTGGCCGCCCAGGCGGTCCGTCACGCCAATCGACTTTTCCAGATTCACTTTCGCGCCCTGACCCAAGGCACCAAGCGTGGTGAGCGAAAGCGTTTCCAGCGACACGTCGGCCGCAAACCAATCCGTGCCATGCGCAACCACGGTAAGGCAGACGCCGCTGGTGGCGATGCTGTCGCCTCCCTTCACGTCCGCGAGATCGAGTTTGCCCGTGCCGATCTCCAGCCGCACGTCACCGCCCCGACGCTCGAGCCGGCGTAACTCGCCGACCGCCGCGATGATTCCCGTGAACATAGCCCCTCTCCTGATCTCGTTGGGTGCCACGCTCAGGCGCGTGGAACGGCGGTTATGCGCCAGTCTTCACCGACTGCCTCGACGGCCGTTACCGTGAGTTGCAGCCGCTCTGCCATGTGCTCGAAGGGCAATTCCAGCAAAGGCCTGGCCCTACTGCCGAGCAATACGGGCGCCATGTAGATCCGGTACTCGTCGATCAGTCCGGCCGCTGCAAAAGCACCACAAAGTGTCGCGCCCGCCTCGAGCAGCACCTCATTGCATTCCCGTGCGGCCAGCGCCTCAAGGAGCGCGGGCAACGCCACCCTGCCCTGCCCATCGGGCAATCTAAGAAGCTCGCAGCCTGCACCCACGAGCGCCTGCTCACGGCCCGGGTGAGCGTCGGCATGAACCACCAGTGCATGGCCGGGAGACGCCGTCAGGCGCGCACCCGGAGGCGTGCGTAGTTGGCTGTCGAGCACAACGCGCAGCGGCTGTCTCGCGCTCGCTGCGTCACCGAGGCGCACATCGAGCCGCGGGTCATCCCTGAGCACGGTGCCGACCCCGGTCATCACTGCGCAACTGCGCGCGCGCAGGCGCTGAACGTCCTGACGCGCCGCCTCGCCGGTGATCCATTGGCTCTCTCCGGAGGCCATCGCGGTGCGACCGTCAAGGCTGGTGGCCAGCTTGCAGCAAAGCCATGGCCGGCCGCGGGTCATCCGCGAGGAGAATCCCGGGTTCAGTGCGCGTGCCTCGCTCGCCAGCACACCCACCAGAACCTCGATGCCCGCTGCACGCAACCGTGCCAGACCCTGGCCGCTCACGCGCGGGTTGGGATCTTCCGTGGCGACTACTACCCGGGAGATGCCGGCCGCGACCAGCACATCGGCACAGGGGCCGGTGCGGCCGTGGTGGCTGCAAGGCTCCAGCGTCACATAGGCCGTAGCACCGCGCGCGCGTTCGCCGGCCGCGGCCAGTGCAAGTGCCTCCGCGTGCGGCTCTCCGGCGCGTGCGTGCCAGCCCTCGGCAAGGAGCGCTCCGCTGCGTACCAGCACGCAGCCTACGCGGGGATTCGGTGAGGTTCGGTCCAGGCCATGCCGCGCAAGACGGATAGCCAAGGCCATAAAACGCGTGTCATCGGGGCAGCTGTTCATGCAGAACTGGGAGCTCAGGGCTCCGGGAGCGAGAGCTGCTCTTCGGCGAGCCGCTCGATCTCGAGGCGGAACTCATTCAGATCCTGAAAACTGCGGTACACGGACGCGAAGCGCACGAAGGCAACATGGTCCACCGCCTTCAGTTGCCGCATGACTTCTTCGCCCACCACGCGCGA
Organism: Klebsiella pneumoniae; assembly: GCA_945862145.1. Taxonomy (GTDB): domain Bacteria; phylum Pseudomonadota; class Gammaproteobacteria; order Pseudomonadales; family UBA5518; genus UBA5518. Next base: position 63,904 of record CAMAXE010000014.1, on the reverse strand, counting down.
GACCACCTCGCGCTCGCCCGACGCCTGAAGGATCCGCTTTATCTGGATCAGCATCGCCTCGATCTTCTCGCTGCTGACGGGGCGCTTCTCGAGGGCTCGCAGGATACCCTGCCGGAGTTTGTCCTCATTGAAGGGTTCACGAACGCCGCTCTGTTTGATGATGCGCGGCAGGAGGAGTTCGGCGCTCTCGTAGGTCGTGAAGCGCTCGCTGCAACTCAGGCACTCTCTACGCCGCCGGACCTGGTCACCTTCGGCCACGAGGCGGGAGTCGATTACCTTGGTGTCGGCGGCGGAGCAGAAAGGGCAACGCATGCGGGGATCGTCCGGAACGGATCGCGGTGGATACTAGCACAGGGACCCGGGATCACTTGGCCTGAACGAAAACGGGCGGCATCTCTGCCGCCCGTCGATGGAGCCGAGGCGCGTGTCAGCCCTTGTCGAGGCGCCGAGCCTCTTCGAGCGAGCGCGTCATGAAGGGGTTGCGCCGCAGCAGTTCATTCGCAAGCACCGCTTGGCTCTGTTCATCAAGGATCCGCGTCACGATATTGGAAAGCGCGGTCATGCCTTGATTAATGAAGAGCAGCGGGATGGCGATACCAATTCCCAGTACCGTCGCCATCATGGCCTGCCCGATACCATGCGCCATCATCTTGGGGTCACTGGAACCCGTGGACGTGATGACATGGAAGGTCACGATCATGCCGATGACTGTACCGATCAGACCGAGCAGCGGACCCGCCGCCACGCCGAGGCGCAAGAAGGCCTGGAAGCGTTGCAGTTTAGGCACCTCGCGAAGCACAGCCTCGGAGATCTTGAGTTCCACAACCTCTGCCGACTGACCGGCCACATCACCCTCATGCATTGCCAGAAGAACACGACCAAGCGGATTGTTGCTGGTGGGCTGTGAGAGGTTCTTCAACTGCGCGGCAACCTTGGCACGCTGCATAAACAGATAGACGTACTGGTATAGCGCGAGCACTACCGCAAGTATGCCCACGAAAAGAATCACGTAGTTGACGACCTCTCCGTGCTGGATACGCTCGATGATATTTGGCCGCTCAGAAAACATCCCTATCATCGCACCACGTGCCGGATCTACCACAGCTGAGACGTACCCATCACCAGTGGAGCCCGAGAGGTCCCTCGCCGTACGCATGAGGCCGGGCGTGAGCTCACGCTCGAGTTGCTCGAGTTGCAAGGTACTCGAGTTGTACGTGAGATACTTGCCGTCGGCAACCGCGGTGAAAGGACCTACTCTCACGACGTCCGCCTCTGCCAACGTCCCGTCACGCATCTTGACCGGTGCCTTGAAGCGGACGACCTTGGACGTCTCTGTCATTTCGCGCTGTAGCTCGAACCACAGGCGCTGAAGCTCGTCGATACCCGGAAGCTCCTTCGCCGCGGCAATCCGCCGCATGAACGCCTCACGCCCTTCCTCGCCTTCGACAGGCCGGAGCTGCGAACTGAGCATGGAGCTGGACAGTACATTGGCCGCGTCGCCGGCAATCTGGCGCGTAACCCCGAAGAGCTCTCCCAAGTTGCCTTCGCGCTGACGCAGCAAATCTTTGAATTCCGTGATACGCGCGTCGTTTGCGGTCCATTCGGCATCGAGTGTCTTGGTCCGGTTGTCAGCGCGCTGGCGCCGCGCGGCCGCTTCCGCCAGAGATTTCTCCTGCTTCTGAAGCTCTACTCGCTGAGTAGCTTCGCGTTCCTTCCAGACTTTCGCCTCCCGCTCACGCATGGCGGCCGACTGGCGCTCCAATTCGCCTAGGTTCACGGCAGCCTGCGTTGCAGCCAACGGCAGCAGGCTGAGGGCTACGAGAGCGGCTTTGATAAAGCGAGTGCAGTTCACGAGCGGGCCTCCTGCGCCGGGGGCACCGGAACGAACATCACGTCAGGCGCTACTTCTTTTTTGGCAACCCGCAGTGCCTGGGCCACTGTGTCACGGTAATCGTTGTCAACGACCCATGTCTTCTGGGCGTGGTCCCAATAGCCAGCCTCCTGGCCATCCTCTGTGCGGTACAGCAGGGACACGCGACCGACCCTCACGAACTCGGCCTTACGACCGTCGTCAAGTTGCCCTGGATACGCCGCAACCGAACGGCCATATTCCATCTCGATTTGATAGGCCTCTAGAAGACGGCGGTATTTCTCGGCCGAGTTTAGACCGCCGTCAGACATCATGTCCTTGAGACGCTGCATGCGGTCTTGGCGGCTATCGTCGCTGTCCCCGATAGGATCGAGGAAGGGGAGGTCCTGGGCGACAAACTTCTCAAGATCACCATGCATCCGCGAGAGAAGCGGGGCCAGGTTGGCTGCAGTGGCGTCGAGCGCAGCGGACTGCGATTCGACGTCAGCCAGACGCTGCTGCTGCGACGCGATCTGCTTGGTGAGCATGTCGTTATAGCGCACGAAACTCTCAGTGTCTGCGTAGAGTTTTGCGTAGCGCTCCCCGACGTCCTGCGCGTGGCTCGCCACGCTCCCGACGCCCAGAAGCACCGCGACCGCGATGCCTGCCACCCTGCGCACAGGGCCATTGTGTGGTTTATTCCGGCTCATGACTGGCTGTGATCCTCGAATCAACCCTTCTGGACCTTGATCAACTCCAGATAGCCATCGGCCATCCTTCGATGCTTCTCGAAGCCACGCGCCCGATTGAACGCGTCGCCCGCGGACCCGTAGTTCTTCTGGTTGAAGTGCGCGATCCCGAGAAGCAACTGCGCGTTACCTGTGTCCTTGAGGCCGCCTTTGCGGATTCCGCTTTGCAGCGCCTTCGCGGCTTCGCCCCATTCACTTCGTTGGATCTGGACTTCTCCGAGTCGCACAAACAGATCGCCGCTCCCGGCCATTTCAGCGGCCCGGTTCAACGGGGAAATCGCCTTCCCGAAGTCGCGTGCACTGATCCAGCAGTTGGCCTGCTTCTCATAGAGCTTGGCATCAACCTTCACCTGCTTCTTCGCGATAGCCTCGTCGAGGGTCATGCCACAACGGTAAGGCAGTTCGTTGAAGAGTTGCAGATCGGCGAGGCGGCGTATGTCAGAGTCTTCGTTCACGATCCCGGCGTTGTACGCGAGCTGCAAGGTGCTCAGAGCCTTGATGTAGTCCTCCATCTGCCCATACACAGACGACAGTTGCTGCCAATAGCTCTTTTTCTCAGGCGTCATGGAAATCAGTTTCTTCAGCAGCGGCACTGCCTCGGAGTAGCGGTCTTGCTGCAGATACAGCGCCAGGACCAGTTGGACCCAGCCTTCTTGCGGCTTGTCTGTGAGGTCTACGGCTTTCTGCGCCGGAGGCGTAGCACGCTTGAAGTCCTCCAGCTGGTAATAGGCTACCGCAAGCAGGTAGTAAGCAGCACCGTTAGGGCTCTGGGCCGTGCGAAACCACTCTTCCAAGGCTGCAGCGCCTTCCTTCCATTTTTCCTCGGCAAGGAACATCTGCGCCATTTGGTAGCGCGTGTCCGAGATTTCCTTGTCGTTCAGGCCCCCGGCGGCGATCGCTGCCTGCAGGTGCCCGCGCGCCTTGGTGTAGTTGTCCTGCGAACTCTCGATGGTAGCGAGGATCTGCTCCGTGCGGCTACGCTCGTAAGGGCTCAGCGAATCCAGCTTCAACCTTGCGATCGCCGCTTTGGCGCCCGAGTAGTTCTCCTTGTTGAGCGCCTCGATGGCCTCGGTCAGGATTTTGCCAGTCGCAGCGTCGATGCCCGTGGGAGGGGGCGCATCGTCTTTTTTCTTTTGGGCGTTGGCCTGACCTGCCAGCGAAAGCGCAAGGAGCAGGGCAAGAGTCGCGCGGAGCATGAACTGCATCATGGTCATGCCTCAGTTCTCCAGGTCGAAACGGATGATCGTGCGTACGCCACGACGTTCGACGGGCTGTCCGTTCTCAACCTTCGGGTTGTAACGCCAGCGACTGATAGCCTTGACTGCGGCGTCGTTGAATATGGTACCTGGCTTGGAGTCGACGACCTTGGCGTCCTTGACCGCGCCGGTGCCTGTAATCGTGAATTCCACGAGCACCCACCCTTCAATGCCACGGTTGACGGCACGCGCAGGGTAGTCTGGGGGAACGCGAACCAAGGGAATCGTATCGCGGTCGGAGCCTGCGGAAATGTTCAGCCCGCTCATCGCGCCGCGTGCATCGACGCTTGGCGTAAGCGTAGCGACGTTGCTGTCGACGCCACTCGTTTGGAACTGCATCTTTGGCACTTCCGGCGCAGGCGGTGGGCGCTCACGCTCGACCTTTTCTTCGCGCTTGCTCGCGACATCGGTATCTTTGCGCATCCGGGTGAACTCGATCCGGGTCGCTTCTCTCATAGCTTCGCCGCCGCTCGGGCGGCTGACCAAGCTGGACATCAGCCAGAACATCAGCAGAGTGAGAACTGTGCCGAACAGCAGGGATAATGGCAGTCTTGTGAACAAGGCTATGGCTCCTGCTGCAGTTCCGGGATCAGCCGCCGGCAGCCGTATCAGCTGCGATGGCGACGTCTTTGATGCCACCTGCACGCACTTCGTCCATCACTTTTGCGACGATGCCGGCGCGTGAGGCTCGATCGGCAATGATCACGACGCTGTCGTCCGGGCGCTCGGTATGAAGGCGCTCGATGACGTTTCGCACCTCACGCAGATCAATAGACTGGCGATCAAGCCAGATATCTCCGTTCTCGCGGATGGCAATGAGAAGATTGCCCTTGGGACGCTCCTCCGCCGTCGAAGCGTTCGGCTTGAACACCTCTATGCCAGGTTCCTTTATGAAGGACGTGGTAATAATGAAGAAGATCAACAGGTTGATCGTGAAATCGAGCATCGGCGCAAGGTCGATGCCGTGGTCTTCTTGCTCTGCGGAGTGTTGCTTGGCCATCTGATCGCTCCGCTCACTCGGTGGTGGTGAACGTGATGTTGTAGATGCCGCCGAGATGAACTTGCTCGACGATGGATATCAGGGTTCCCGTAGGCGACTCAGAACCCGCAAGCACCAGCACGCCGGCATCCGGGTTTACCGCGCTCATGCGCTCGACGTTTGCGCGAACTGCACGGACATCGACGGCGCGGTTGTCCATGTATATTTCACCCGTGTCGAGAACCTGGATCTGGATGCTCTTGGAATCCGAATCGTTCGCCTGATCGAAACCGGTTGGCCGGTTCACCACTACCGCTGTCGCCTTGACGAACACCGCGGTGATGATGAAGAAGATCAGTAGGTTGATGACGAAGTCGAGCATCGGCGCTAGATCGATGCCGTGGGACGACTCCCCGTGGTCCTGTACGCGACGTTTGAAACGCATGGCTAGAGCGACAACCTGTCTGCTAAGAGTTCGGTTTCATGGGCCGCGCGCGTCCGGAGCGCATGCACAGGGTAGAGACCCGTGATGCTGACTGCCAGTCCGGTCATCGTGCAGATCATGGCTTCGGATACACCACTGGCCATCGATCGGGCGTCTGCATTTCCACGAAGCGCCATGGAGTCGAATACCCCGAGCATCCCCGAAACGGTTCCGACGAGGCCGAGCAGCGGCGACATGGGCACCAACACCTGAAGAACAGGGAAGCCAACGGTCATGTTCTGATTGATACGAGAGATCATGGCCTGCCGAATTTGCCGCGCACACCAAGAACTCTTGTCCGTACGGGCAAGCCATTCTTTTTGGGCGCTGGACGCCTCCCGTGGCAACACGCGCGAAAAGTACCAATAGCGCTCGATCGCCAGGCCCCACATGAGGACACCGCTGGCGAAAATCCAGCCTACCCAAGGCCCTCCATCCGACAGGAGATGGATAAACCCACCAAACAGCGGAATATCAGCCACGACGGGTCGTCTCGATGCTTTCGGCCAGCATGCCGGCGGACTGCTCTTCGATCACTTGAGCGATCCCCTTCGAGATGGACGTCAAGAGAGCGTTCGCGAACAACAGCGGAATAGCGATACCGATACCGAGGACGGTCGCGATCATTGCCGCACCGATGCCTTCAGCCATCAGTTTGGGATCGCTGGACCCGGATTCGGTGATGCTCTGGAAGGTCAAGATCATGCCAAGAACCGTACCGATCAGACCCAGCAATGGTCCCGCGGCGACGGCAAGGCGCAACATCGCCTGGAAACGCTCGAGTCTGGGAACTTCACGGAACACGGCCTCGGCAATTCGCAGTTCCGCGACATCAGCGTCCTGTTCGATGTTGCTTGCGTCCCCTTTGAAGGCAAGGAGAACCCGACCCAGCGGATTGTCTGCTGCAGGCTTTCCAAGACTCTTCAGCTGTGCGGACACTTTCATGCGCACCACGATCAGGAACACGAGCTGGTACAGGAAGCACACCATGGCAATACCGCCGACGAGCAGGATCACATAGTTGACGGATTCACCGTGCTCAATCCGATACGCCCACGACGGACGCTCGACGTAGAGGGACATCAGCACTCCGCGCGAACCGTCGACGACTGCCGTCGGGTAACCGCTGGTTGCTGCCGAGAACTGGGCGCCGATGGTCATGAATTCCGCCGGTGGTTGCCGGGGGTACACGCTGAATGCCTTGAGCTCAGGCAGATAATTCAGGTACTTACCTTCTGACATCGCCGTAAACGGGCCCACACGGATGACTTCGGTCTCCTTGGGCTCACCGCCAGGCTGCACGACCCTTGTGGTGTACTTCGCAACAGCACCGCTCTGTGTCATTTCCCCGTGAAGTTCAAGCCACACTTTTTCGAGGTCGCTATGCGTGGGCGCTGTCTGTGAGGCTGCGAATTCGCGCAAGTAGTCGTCTCGGATCGACTCACCCTCAGCTGCCTGAAACTGCGTGGAAATCATCGACTGCTGGAGAATGTTCGCGGAATCACCAGCCACCTGACGCGCCAGACCGAACACTTCCTGCAGACCCAGTGATGCGGCCTTGTCGCGAAGCTTTTTGTCGGCCTCGTTGATCACGAGCTCATTCGCGGAGAACTGTTCGGCGAGCTTGTCCGACGCCGCAGAGAGAGCTTCGCGGCGGCTTTGAGCCTCGGCGAGCATCTTGGCTTGCTGCTCCGCAGGCGCCGCGTTGAGCTCCGCTGCACGCTGCTGAAAGGTTTGCTGCTCTGCTGCACGCGCCGCCTGCACCTCTGCGAGGAGGCCTTCGAGCGAGTCCTGCGCCAAGGCTACACCGGCCTGTAGCATCACGGCCGCAGCCGCGACAAGGATCAACTGCTTGGACTTAATCACGACCGGGCCTCCTTCGGAGCGGGAACGGGGACAGTCAACAGATTCGGCGGACCATCTTTTTCAGCAACACGACGGGCCTCGGCAACCGCAGCAGCGTAGCTGTTGTCTAGAACCCAATCTTTCTTTTCAGCGTCCCAGTAGCCGGTCTCCGCACCGTCAAGCGTCTGGTAGAGAAGCGCAACGCGCCCCAGGCGCACAAAAGATACTGTGCGGGCGTCCGGGCCGCTGCCCAGCAGGCCATCGTAGGACTCGAGGGTACGGCCGTACTCAAGCTCGATCTGGTAGGCCTCAATGATGCGGCGGTACTTCTCGGAGATGGTGACGTCGGCGCGGGGCATGATGTCCTGCAGGGTCTGGACCCGGCTGGTGCGCTCCGCGAGAAGGAAGGGAGTGTCGAGAGACACAAATTTCTGCAGCGTGTCGACCATGCGCTTCATCAGCGGCTGGACTTCACGGCTGGTGGTTTCGATCTCGAGCAGTTGGGTCTCTATGGAGGAGACCTCATCGCGCTGAGCCTTTACCTGCTTGTCGAGCTGCGAGTTGTACTTCTCGAGGCTCTCGGCATCCGCAGTCGCCGAGGCGTAGCGGCTTGCCGCATCCTGCAGGCGGTCACGGATCTCGTTGATGCGCTTCTGCGAAGACGCAGCCGCTTTGTCGGCTTCGCCTTGCGTGGCGATGGCCTTGTCGAGCGACTGGGCAGATGCCTGCTGTGCGGCAACTGCCACCACGCCTGCCACCACGACGGACGCCAATGTCCTCGTGATCCTGGTGATGGAAAGACTCATGACGGATAGCGCCTCCTGATCTGGACGGACCGAAGCCTGTGAACCTGTAGAAAAGAAAATCCGGGACAACATCGAAGCAACCTTGCGCAACTTATTTTTTCGCTCGCCAGACAATCTCTTTGACGACCGCCACCGTATCGTTCGGTGCGGCAGTACTCTAGCTTCTGAATTCGGGAGTGGCAAGCCAGTTTCACGCCCTTAAGAAAAAATCTCGCGCCTTGGCCGCTGTCTCAAGAATTTCACCTGCAGGGGCTTGCAGGGAGTGTCGTTTTCGTCGTAGGGGGTACGCGCGCAGCCCCGCAATGGCAGTGTAAATGGTGTGGGCGCACGGCGCCCTCCTTGAACTATACTTCGCGCCGGTCCGTGGGAGCCTCGGTTGTCGCCGCCGGGTCCCAACAACAGCAATCTGCAGGGGAGTGGCAATGAGCGAGAGCATCGCGGCCCTTTCACAGTACTGGGCAACCGCCGTTTTCGTGCTGGTTATCCTCGCCGTGTGCTGCGCCATGATTCTGGTGTCGGCCTTCGTGGGCGGGCGCACCAGGGGCCGCGCCAAGAATGAAGCCTTCGAGTCCGGCGTCGTAGGCGCCGGCACGGCGCAGATGCGGCTGCCCGCCAAGTTCTATCTGGTCGCCATGTTCTTCGTTATTTTCGACGTTGAGGCGCTGTACCTCTATGCATGGGCCGTTTCCGTTCGCGAAAGCGGCTGGACGGGCTTCATCGAGGCCACCATCTTCATTCTTATCCTGTTCGCCGGACTGGTTTATCTCTGGCGGGTAGGCGCGCTCAAGTGGGCGCCATCCATGCGCAAGGCACGTGCCCGCGCCAGCGAATTCTCGGAGGGCTGAGGTGGACTACAAGCTGACCCCTATCGTGGTCTCGGACCGGGACGCCCCGGCGCCGAAAAAAATCGCAGCTGCGGACCACGCGGACCCTTTGTCGCAGCAGGTCCACCGCAGCGTCTTTATGGGTAAAGTCGAAGATGTGCTGCACAAAACCGTCAACTGGGGCCGCAAGAATTCGCTCTGGCCCTACAACTTCGGACTTTCTTGCTGCTACGTCGAGATGGCCACCGCGTTCACGGCGCCGCATGACGTGGCCCGCTTCGGCGCCGAGGTCATCCGCGCCTCACCCCGCCAGGCGGACTTCATGGTCATCGCCGGCACCTGCTTTATAAAGATGGCGCCAGTCATCCAGCGCTTGTATGAACAAATGCTTGAGCCGCGCTGGGTGATCTCGATGGGTGCCTGCGCCAACTCTGGCGGCATGTACGACATCTACTCCGTGGTGCAGGGAGTCGACAAGTTTCTGCCCGTAGACGTCTACATACCTGGCTGTCCGCCGCGGCCCGAGGCCTTCCTGCAAGGCTTGATGCTGCTGCAGGATTCCATCGCCACCGAGCGCCGTCCGCTGTCGTGGGTGGTGGGTGATCAGGGCGTCCACAAGGTCGAAGTTGCCTCGCAGCGCGAACAGCGTCGCGAGGAAAGGATGAGCGCGACCACACTGCGCGCTCCCAACCAGGTCTGAGGGGCAGCTGAGCGTGGGCGACAAGTCAAGCGCATCAACGACCGGGCTACCGGGCAGCCAGCACCCTGTCATCGCGGAGCTGTACCAGCGCTTCGGCGGGGCCCGAATCCATTTTCAGGACACGCTGGGGGCAGTTCCCACCGTCTGGGTGTCGCGACAGGACGCTACCGCCGTGCTCAGGTACCTGCGGCAGGCACCCAAACCCTATTCGATGCTCCTCGATCTGCACGGCGTCGACGAGCGGCTGCGCCGCCATCGAGCGGGCATGCCGGCAGCCGATTTCACGGTCTTTTATCACCTCCTGTCGATCGAGCGAAACAACGACGTACGCATCAAGGTCGCGCTCGCTGCCGACGACCTGCAACTCTCTACCGTCACCGGCATCTGGCCCAACGCCAACTGGTATGAGCGCGAGGTCTGGGATCTTTTCGGTATCGAGTTCAAGGGTCACCCCCACCTGGTGAGGCTCCTGATGCCCCGCACCTGGGAGGGCCATCCGCTGCGCAAGGATTACCCGGCGCGCGCCACCGAATTCGATCCCTTCAGCCTCGACGACGCCAAACAGGACCTCGAGCAGGAATCGCTGCGCTTCGTTCCCGAGGAATGGGGCATGGCCAGGGGCACGGCCCACACCGATTACATGTTCCTGAATCTGGGGCCCAACCACCCCTCGGCGCACGGCGCCTTCCGGATCGTGCTGCAGCTCGATGGCGAGGAAATCCTCGATTGCGTGCCGGACATCGGCTACCACCACCGCGGCGCCGAGAAAATGGCCGAGCGGCAATCGTGGCACTCGTTCATCCCCTACACCGACCGCATCGATTACCTCGGCGGGGTGATGAACAACCTTGCCTACGTGATGGCGGTGGAGCAGCTCGCGGGCATCCAGGTCCCCGACCGGGTGAAGACCATCCGCATCATGATGTCGGAGTTTTTCCGCATCACCAGCCACCTGCTCTTCCTGGGCACCTACATCCAGGACGTGGGGGGCATGTCGCCCATTTTCTTCATCTTCACCGACCGCATGAAAGCCTACGACGTGATCGAGGCCATCACCGGCGGCCGGATGCACCCAGCCTGGTTCCGTATCGGCGGCGTGGCGCACGACCTGCCCGAGGGCTGGGACAGGCTGGTCCGCGATTTCGTCAACTGGATGCCAAAACGACTCGACGAGTACGACAAGGCAGCGATGCGTAACGGCATCCTGCGCTCGCGCACCATCGGGGTCGCCAAGTACAACAGCACCGAGGCCATCGAGTGGGGCGTCACGGGCCCGGGCCTGCGCGCCACCGGCGTCGACTACGATCTGCGCAAAGCACGCCCCTACGGCGGCTGGGAGAATTTCGAGTTCGAGGTGCCACTGGCCGTCAACGGCGACGCCTACGACCGCGGCGTGCTGCGCCTCGAGGAAATGCGTCAGAGCGTGAAGATCATCCGCCAGTGCCTCGAGAACATGCCGGCTGGCCCCTACAAGGCGGACCACCCGCTCACCACGCCGCCCCCGAAGGAGCGCACCCTCGCCGACATCGAGACGCTCATCAATCACTTCGTGGGTGTTTCCTGGGGCCCGGTCATGCCGGCCGGCGAGGCCTGCCAACTGATCGAGGCCACCAAGGGCATCAACAGCTATTACCTCACCTCGGACGCCGCCACGATGAGCTACCGCACGCGCATCCGCACGCCGAGTTTCCCGCACCTGCAGCAGATTCCGACGGTCATCCGCGGCGGCCTTGTCGCCGACCTGATCGCCTATCTTGCGAGCATTGATTTCGTGATGGCCGATGTCGACCGCTGAGGCAACGCACATGACTGGTTCCGGGGCCCTGATCGCCAGCAGCGCCGGCGATTTCGCGCTCTCCGAGGCGGAGATCCACGCGATCCGCCACGAGATAGAGCACTACGAAGATCCACGCGCCGCGACCATCGAGGCACTGAAGATCGTCCAACACCACCGCGGCTGGGTGGCCGATGGTGCCATCGAGGCCATCGCCCGCGTGATCGGCATCGGCGGCGCCGAGGTGGAGGGTGTGGCCACCTTCTACAACATGATTTTCCGCCGCCCGGTTGGCCGGCATGTGATCAAGGTCTGCGACAGCATTTCCTGCTTCCTCACCGGTTACGAGGAGCTGCGCGCCGAGATCAGCCGCCAAACCGGCCTCGACTGGGGCGGCACCACGGCAGACGGCCGCTTCACGCTGCTGCCCGTGTGCTGTCTGGGCAACTGCGACAAGGGCCCTACCCTGATGATCGACGACGACACCCACGGCCCGGTGGCGCCCGCCGAGGTCACGGCACTGCTGGAGCGCTATACATGAGCGGCGCGGCGCGGATGCAACCCGAGACACACCCGCTGCTGTGGCGGCTGGACCACGGCACCCCGATCACCGAGATCGCCGCTTACGAATCGCTCGAGGGCTATTCGGCGCTGCGCAAGGCACTGCGCGATCTGGAGCCTGCCGCCCTCACCCAACTGGTGAAGGACGCCAACCTCCGCGGTCGCGGCGGCGCCGGCTTCCCCACCGGCGTCAAGTGGAGCCTGGTCCCTATGGGGCCGGATGTAGGCACCAAGTACCTGATCTGCAACGCCGACGAAATGGAGCCGGGCACCTTCAAGGACCGCCTCCTGATGGAGGAGATCCCGCACTCGCTGGTCGAGTCGATGATCCTCTCGGCCTGGGCAATCGAGGCGACTCGCGGCTATATCTTCCTGCGTGGCGAGTACGTGCTGGCAGCCGAGCGTCTACGCAAGGCGCTCGCCCAGGCAAAGGAGCGCGGTTACCTCGGCAACAACATCCTCGGCACGGGCTGGAACTTCGAGCTCTTGGTGCACACGGGCGCCGGTCGCTATATCTGCGGCGAAGAAACTGCACTCATCAACAGCCTCGAGGGGCGGCGGGCCACACCGCGCTCGAAGCCTCCGTTCCCGCAAATCGCCGGTGCTTGGGGTAAACCCACTATCGTCAATAACGTCGAGACCTTCTGCAACATACCCGGCATCGTCCTGCGCGGCGCCGACTGGTTCACGGGGCTGTCGGCCGGCCGCAGCAAGGATGGCGGGACCAAGCTCTTCGGCGCCTCGGGTCGCGTGCGCCGCACCGGCACCTGGGAGCTTCCCATGGGCACCACGGGCCGCGAGATCCTCGAAGAACACGCCGGCGGCATGCAGCCGGGACTAAATCTGCGCGCCTGGCTGCCGGGAGGCGCCTCCACCGACTTCCTGTTGCCCGAGCACCTCGATCTCGCCATGGACTTCGACACCATCGCCAAGGCACGCAGCCGTATGGGCACAGGCCTCATCACCGTGGTCGACGACAAGCAGGACATCGTGGCCGTCACGCGGAACCTGATTGATTTCTTCTCGCGCGAGTCCTGTGGCTGGTGTACGCCCTGCCGTGACGGGCTGCCGTGGACGGGCAAGCTGCTCGCCGCGCTGGAGCGTGGCGAGGGCGCACCCGGCGACATCGAGACCCTCGAGAGCCTGTGCGGCCTGCTCGGACCGGGCAAGACGCACTGCGCGCTCGCCCCCGGGGCGGTCGAGCCCTTGCAGAGCGCACTGCGCTTTTTCCGTGAAGACTTCGAACGCGGCATTGCCGCCCAACCAGCACTCGCGCGTGCGGCAGCCGGAGGCACGCCCTGATGGCAATCATTCACGTAGACGGAAAACAGTACGAGGTCGACGGAGCTGACAACCTGCTCCACGCCTGCCTCTCGCTCGGTCTCGACATTCCCTATTTCTGCTGGCATCCGGCACTCGGCTCGGTCGGCGCCTGCCGGCAGTGCGCGGTCAAGCAGTACGCCAACGCCGACGACAAGCGCGGGCGACTGGTGATGTCGTGCATGACCCCGTCAACCGACAATTCCTGGATCTCCATCGAGGACGAGGAAGCCAAAACCTTCCGCAAGAGCGTCATCGAGTGGCTGATGATCAATCACCCGCACGACTGCCCGGTCTGCGAGGAAGGCGGCCACTGCCACCTGCAGGACATGACGGTGATGGCAGGCCAGGTGACGCGGCGCTACCGCTTCACCAAGCGCACGCACCAGAATCAGAATCTCGGCACTTTCGTCAATCACGAGATGAACCGCTGCATCGCTTGCTACCGCTGCGTCCGCTACTACAAGGACTACGCGGGCGGCACCGATCTCGGGGTCTTCGGCGCGCATGACAATGTGTATTTCGGCCGCGTCGCCGACGGCCAGTTGGAGAGCGAGTTCTCCGGCAACCTGGTCGAGGTCTGCCCCACCGGCGTGTTCACCGACCGCACGCACTCCGAGCGCTACAACCGCAAGTGGGACATGCAGTTCGCACCTAGCGTCTGCCAGCAGTGCGCCGTTGGCTGCAATACAAGCCCCGGCGAGCGCTACGGCGAGCTGCGCCGTATCGAGAACCGCTTCAATGGCGCGGTGAACCACTACTTCCTCTGCGACCGCGGCCGCTTCGGCTACGGTTATGTGAACCTGAAGGATCGTCCCCGCCAGATGCTGGCGCGTTCGGGCACCGAATTCGAAGCCGCCTCGCCGCAGGGCGAACTCGATCGCCTCGCCTTCACCCTGCGCGATGCCGGACGCATCGTCGGCATCGGCTCGCCGCGGGCCAGCCTCGAGGCAAACTTTGCCTTGCGCGAGTTCGTTGGCGCGGACAACTTCTCGACCGGCATGGATGTGGCGGGCAATGCGCTCGCCGCGCGGACGCTCGCGATCCTGCGCGAGAGCCCCGCGCGCGCTCCGTCGCTGCGTGACATCGAGGGCTTCGACGCCGTCATCATCCTCGGCGAGGACGTCACCCAGACGGCACCTCGTGTAGCACTCGCGCTGCGGCAGGCCGTCCACGGCCGTGCGGTAGAGCTCGCGGCGGCCAAGCGAGTACTGCAGTGGCAGGTCGAGGCGATAGCCAATATCGGCCAGCACGAACGTCATCCACTCTTCATCGCCGCTGTCGATGCCACGCGCCTCGACGACGTCGCCGCTGCCTGTCACCACGCCAGCCCCGATGCGATCGCCGCGCTCGGTTTTGCTGTGGCCCGGGCCATCGACCCGGCGGCACCTGCTCCGGCAACAGCACTCGACGCCGACACCGCAGCACTGGCCACGCGCATTGCCGCAGCCCTGGCGGGCGCCCGCAAGCCTCTGGTGGTGTCGGGAACAGGCGCCGGCTCGCTCGCGGTGCTCGATGCCGCAGCCAATATTGCTCGTGCGCTCTGCGCCAAGGGACTGCCCGCAGGCCTGAGCCTCGCGCTGCCGGAAGTAAACACCCTGGGTGTGGCCTTCCTCGGTGGCCTTGATGTCGAACAGGCGCTTGCCAAGGTCGATGCCGACACCGTGGTGGTGGTACTGGAAAACGATCTCTACCGCCGCGCACCGTCCGCAGTGGTTGATGCCGCATTGGAGCGCGCGCACTGCGTGCTGGTGGCAGATCACCAACTGAGCCCCACGGCCGAACGCGCGCACGTCGTGCTGCCTGCCGCCACCTTCGCCGAGGGTGACGGTACCGTGGTGAGCAGCGAGGGCCGTGCCCAGCGCTACTTCCAGGTCTATGACCCCGGCTACTACAACCTCGCCTCGCAGGTGCGCGAGAGCTGGCGCTGGATCGCAGGCCTGATGGCCGCGGCAAGCCGCTGCGCCCTGCCCTGGTCGACTCTCGACGAGCTGACTGCAGCCTGTGCGCAGGGTGTCCCTGGCCTCGAAGCTATCCAGGGCGCCGCCCCGAATGCCGAGCTACGGGTCTCGGGTCGCAAGATCGCCCGCCAGCCCCTGCGCTACTCGGGACGCACCGCGATGCGGGCCAACATCTCCGTGCACGAGCCGCGCGCCACGCAGGATCCCGACACCGCTCTGGCGTTCTCGATGGAAGGCTACGGCGGCCCAGCGGAGCCGGGCGCGCTGATTCCCTTCGCGTGGGCTCCGGGCTGGAACTCGCCCCAGGCCTGGAACAAGTTCCAGGACGAGGTTGGCGGCCATCTGATCTCGGGGGATCCGGGCGTTCGCCTCATTGAAGGTGCCGGCACCGGTGGCTACGCCGCAGCGGGCAGCAGTGCCACCGCCACGCTGGTCGTGGCGCCCGTGTGGCACATCCACGGCAGCGAGGAGCTCTCCTCGCGAGCCCCGGCCGCCAGCACGCTCGTGCCCAAGCCCTACCTGGCACTGAATCCGGCCGACGCGGCCGCACTCGGGCTTGCCGCTGATGCCATGGCGCGCTTCCAGATCGGCGAGCAGCTGTTCGAAGCCCCGGTAGCCATCCGCGAACACCTCGCGCGCGGCGTACTCGGTGTACCCGTAGGCCTTCCGGGCCTCGCGTGGGCGCCGCTGGCGGGCGAGGCCAGACTCGTGCAGGGAGGTACCTGATGAACCTGCTGCCACTTCCCGCGTTGCTGGAGATCGGCGCGGCCATCGGCCGGGCGGTGGTGCTGCTGCTGATAGTCGTGCTGTTCGCCGCCTACCTCAGCTTCATCGAGCGACGGGTACTCGCACTCTGGCAGGACCGCTACGGTCCCAACCGCGTCGGTCCGTTCGGCATCTGGCAGCTGCCGGCGGACGTGATCAAGATGCTCTTCAAGGAAGACTGGATCCCGCCGTTCTCGGATCGTCTCACCTTCATCATCTCGCCCGTCATCGCAATGAGCGCGCTGTTCCTGTCTTTTATCGTGATCCCCGTCTCGCCCACCTGGGGCGTGGCCGACCTGAACATTGGCATCCTCTTCTTCATGGCCATGGCCGGTCTCGCGGTCTACGCGGTGCTCTTCGCCGGCTGGTCCAGCAACAGCAAGTACGCGCTGCTCGGCAGCCTGCGTTCGGCCGCACAGACAGTGAGCTACGAGGTCTTCATGGGCCTCTCGCTGATGGGGGTAGTGGCACAGGCCGGCTCCTTCAACATGCGCGATATCGTCGAGGCACAGCAGGGCATGTGGTTCATCGTGCCGCAGTTCCTCGGTTTCCTGACCTTCTCGATGGCCGCTATCGCGGTCACCCACCGCAGCCCCTTCGACCTGCCGGAGGCCGAGCAGGAGCTGGGCGCCGGCTACCACACCGAATACTCGGGCATGAAGTGGGCGATGTTCTTCGTCGGCGAGTACGTGGGCATCGTGGTGGTATCGGCGCTGCTCACCGCGCTCTTCCTCGGCGGCTGGTATGGCCCCGGGCCGGAATGGCTGGCCGGCTTCTGGTTTTCGCTGAAAACCGTCTTTTTCGTGATGCTGTTCATCCTGCTACGCGCCGCGCTGCCACGGCCGCGCTACGACCACCTGATGGCGGCAGGCTGGATGGTGTGTCTACCCCTCACGCTGCTGAACCTGTTGGTCACCGCCGCCGTGGTGCTGATGAAATGAGAATGCCCATGAACCTCGTCTTACGCGTACTCATCGGCATCGGCACCAATCTACGCAGCATGTGGATGATTTTCGCCCACAGTTTTCGCAAGCGCGACACCATTCTGTACCCGGAACAGAAGGTCTACCTGCCGCCCCGGTACCGCGGCCGGATCGTGTTGACGCGCGACCCAGACGGCGAGGAGCGCTGCGTCGCCTGCAACCTCTGCGCGGTGGCGTGTCCGGTGGGCTGCATCTCACTGCAGAAAGCCGAGCAGGACGACGGCCGCTGGTACCCGGAGTTCTTCCGCATCAATTTTTCCCGCTGCATTTTCTGCGGCCTGTGCGAGGAAGCCTGCCCGACCAA
Source organism: Klebsiella pneumoniae (assembly GCA_945862145.1). Lineage (GTDB taxonomy): Bacteria > Pseudomonadota > Gammaproteobacteria > Pseudomonadales > UBA5518 > UBA5518. The sequence goes on along the minus strand of CAMAXE010000014.1, from coordinate 46,744 downwards.
CGCCATCCAGCTCACCCCGGACTTCGAGCTCGCCGAGTACAAGCGCCAGGATCTGGTCTACGAAAAGGAAGACCTGCTGATCGCCGGCACCGGGAAGTACCACGACTACAACTTCTACCGCGTCGCAGGTCTCGCTATCGCTGGCAAGCCCAAGGGCTCCGCCGAGGCCGAGGCACAACCTGTCGACGTGAGAACCCTTCTGCCATGAGGGCCCACACATGGAACTGACTTTCTACACCTGCGCCCTGGTGGCGCTTGCCTCGGCGCTGCGTTGCGTCACCCACACCAACCCGGTGCACTCGCTGCTGTACCTGGTGGTTCTGCTGCTTGCGGTAGCGGGGATTTTCTTCGCCATCGGCGCGCCCTTCGCGGGAGCGCTCGAGGTGATCGTCTATGCGGGCGCCATCATGGTGCTCTTTGTCTTCGTGGTGATGATGCTCAGCCTGGGCGCCGAGACCGCCGCGCAGGAACGCGCCTGGCTGCGGCCCCGCACCTGGATCGGGCCGGCCATTCTTGCCGCGGTGATGCTCGCGTCACTGGTGTCGGGGATACTCAACGCACCCGGCCTCACGGGCACCGCCACCGTCGATGCCAAGCAGGTTGGCATTGCCCTTTTCGGCCCTTACCTCCTCGCCGTCGAACTCGCCTCGCTGATGCTTCTCGGCGCGCTGGTAGCGGCTTATCACCTCGGCAGGGAAGAGACGCGATGAACCACGGGAGCCAGCACCATGCCTGAGACGGCCGGTATTCCCATGGAGCACGGCCTGCTGTTGGCGGCCGCGCTCTTCTGCATCGGCTTCGCCGGCCTGATGGCCCGGCGGAACATCCTGTTCATGCTGATCTGCCTCGAGGTCATGACCAACGCGGTGGCGCTTGCCTTCGTGGTCGCCGGGAGCCGCTGGGTGCAGCCCGACGGACAGATCATGTTCATCCTGGTGCTTACGCTGGCGGCCGCCGAGGCGGCCATCGGACTCGCGCTGCTGCTGCAGCTTTATCGCCGCCACCGCAGCCTCGACATCGACCTTGCGAGCGAGATGCACGGATGAATACGCTGCCACTGACTTTCCTTGCGCCCCTGATCGGCTACCTGTTGCTGTCGTTCTCGCGCGGCAAGATCTCCGAGAACACCGCCGCTGCCATCGGCGTGGGCTCCATGGGACTGTCGGCCTCGGCCACGGCGCTGGCCATGTTGGGTTTCGATGGCGGCAGCCACGACATGGTGCTCTGGACCTGGATGGCGGTGGGCGATTTCCGTCCGGCTTTCGGCCTGCATCTCGACGGTCTCTCGCTCACCATGCTTGGCGTGATCACGGGCGTTGGCTTCCTGATCCACCTCTTCGCCTCCTGGTATATGCGCGGCGAAGAGGGCTACTCGCGCTTTTTCTCCTATATGAACCTGTTCGTCGCCAGCATGGTGCTGCTGGTACTCGGCAACAACATGCTGATGCTCTACCTCGGCTGGGAAGGCGTAGGAGTCTGCTCCTACCTGCTGATCGGCTTCTACTACCGCACCGTCGCCAACGGCAACGCGGCCCTCAAGGCGTTCATCGTCACGCGGGTGGGCGATGTGTTCATGGCGCTCGGCATGTTCATCCTGCTGCAGAAGCTGGGCACCCTCGATATCCAGGAGATGCTCCTGCGCGCGCCGCAGGTCTTTGCCTCGGGCGATCACACCATCACTCTCGCCACGCTGCTGCTGCTGGGTGGCGCGGTGGGCAAGTCCGCGCAGTTACCCCTGCAGACCTGGCTAGCGGACGCCATGGCCGGCCCCACGCCGGTCTCGGCGCTGATCCACGCAGCCACCATGGTAACGGCAGGTGTGTACCTGATCGCACGCCTTAACGGCCTGTTCGTACTGGCTCCCGACACCATGCTGCTGGTGGGCGCCACCGGCGCGCTGACGCTCCTGATGGCGGGCCTCTGCGCCCTGGTGCAAACCGACATCAAGCGCGTGCTGGCCTATTCCACGATGAGCCAGATCGGCTACATGTTCCTCGCGCTCGGCGCGGGCGCCTGGCAGGCGGCGGTGTTCCACCTGATGACCCACGCCTTCTTCAAGGCGCTGCTGTTCCTCGGTTCGGGCGCGGTGATCATTGCCTGCCACCACGAGCAGGACATCTTCAAGATGGGCGGGCTGCGCAAGACGCTGAAACTCGAGTACGCCTGCTTCCTGGTCGGCGGCGCCGCGCTCAGCGCACTGCCGCTGCTAACCGCCGGCTTTTACTCGAAAGACGAAATCCTGTGGGCCCACTGGGCCCTCACTGACGGCCCCTCACCGCTTTTCTACGCGGGCCTGATCGGTGCCTTCATGACCTCTCTCTACACCTTCCGCCTGATCTTCACCGTCTTCCACGGTGAAGAGAAAATCCATGCCCACGCAGGCCACGGCATCGCCTACGCGCTGCCGCTGATCGTGTTGCTGGTGCTCTCCACGGGTTTGGGTGCGCTGATCCATCCGCCGCTCGCAGGCGTGCTGCCGGGCTCTCCGGGCGCAGCCGGGGGCGAGGCGAAACACACCGTCGAGATCATCTCCTCGGTTGTGGGGCTGGCGGGTATCGGTGCGGCGATCATGCTGTTCCTTGGCCGCCGCACACTGGTCAATGCCGTGGCGGGCAGCGGCATCGGCCGCCTCGTCTCGGCCTGGTGGAAAGCCGCCTTCGGCTTCGATGCACTCTACAACGTGCTCTTCGTGCAGCCGTTCCTGTACATCGCCAGCCCCGGCCGGCGTGACACGCTGGATCGAACCATCGCCCTGCTGCCGGCCTCGGTACGCGTACTGAACGGACTGGTCGTGCTGCCGCAAACGGGTCGACTGCGCTGGTACGTCGCCTCCATGGCAATCGGCGCCTCGCTGGTGCTGGCCGCCGTCATGATCACCCTGAACTGAGGAGCCACCGAACTCATGCTGCTCGGATGGCTCATCCTGATCCCGCTCATCGGCGGCCTGCTCTGCTGGCAGAGCGACCGCTTCGGCAACCTGCCTCCGCGCTGGATCGCGCTGGCCAGTATGTCGCTGGTGATGTACCTGTCACTCGACCTGTGGGCGAGCGGCAACTACAGCCTCGCGACCGACGTGCTCGCCGCCCCCCAGTGGCAGATGGAACTGCAGATCCCCTGGATTCCGGCCATGGGCATCAGCATCCACCTGGCGCTGGACGGTCTGTCGCTCGCGCTGATCGTACTGACCGGGTTCATAGGCCTGCTGTCGATCCTCTGCTCGTGGACGGAGATCACACGGCGCACCGGCTTCTTCCACCTGAACCTGCTGTGGATCCTCTCCGGCGTGATCGGCGTGTTCCTCGCGGTCGATCTCTTCCTCTTCTTTCTGTTCTGGGAAGTGATGCTGGTCCCGATGTACTTCCTGATCGCGCTGTGGGGACACCGCGCCTCCAGCGGCAACTCGCGGATCTCGGCGGCCACCAAGTTCTTCATTTACACGCAGGCCTCGGGCCTGTTGATGCTGCTGTCGGTCCTCGGGCTGGTGTTCGTGAATCACGACACCACCGGGATTCTCACTTTCGACTACAACGACCTGCGCGGCGTGGCACTGCCGCCGCGGCTCGAGTTCACGCTGATGCTCGGCTTCTTCCTTGCCTTCGCGGTCAAGCTCCCGATCCCGCCCCTGCACGGCTGGCTGCCCGATGCGCACTCGCAGGCCCCCACCGCGGGCTCGGTTGACCTCGCCGGCCTGCTGCTGAAGACCGCCGGCTACGGCATGCTGCGCTTCGCCCTGCCGCTGTTCCCCAATGCCTCCCAGGAGTTCGCCCCGGTCGCGATGTGGCTGGGGGTGTTCGGCATCATGTACGGCGCCGTGCAGGCCTTCATCCAGACCGACATCAAACGGATGGTCGCCTACACCTCCATTTCGCACATGGGCTATGTGCTGATCGGCATCTACGCGGGCGGCGCTCTTGCGCTGCAGGGCGCGGTGATGCTGATGGTCGCGCACGGTCTCTCGGCGGCCGCGCTTTTCATCATGAGCGGCCAGCTCTACGAGCGTCTGCACAGCCGCGAGTTCAGCAAGATGGGCGGTCTGTGGTCGCGGATGCCGTGGCTGCCGCCGATCGGCCTCTTCTTTGCCGCGGCCTCGCTCGGCCTGCCCGGCACCGCCAACTTCATCGGCGAATTCCTCGTGCTGGCAGGCGCCTGGAACACGGCGCCCACCGTGGTGGTGGTGGCCGCCGCAGGCCTGGTGTTCGCATCGGTCTACTCGCTGGCGATGATCCACCGCAGCATGTTTGGTCCCGCCCGCTCGGAGGAGCCCATCGAGGGCTCGTCCCCGCGTGAACTCGCGATGCTGCTCACCCTGGTGGCCAGCATCGTCTACTTCGGACTGTATCCCCAGCCCGTGCTCGACCTCGCGGCCGGCCCCGTGGCGCGGCTGCAACAGATCTACACGCCGCCGGCACCCTGACAGGCGATGCAACAATGAATCTGGAAGCGATCCACATCCTCGCCCTCGCTCCGCTGATCGTGGTGACGCTCACGGCGGTGGCCGTGATGCTTGCGGTCTCGTGGCGCCGCCATCACTTCTTCAACGCGACGCTGACCGTGCTGGGACTGAACGCCGCACTGGCGGCCACGATCTACGTGCGCCAGCAGATTCCCGGCTCGCTCGCCATCACCGACCTGCTGGTCATGGACCAGATCTCCCTGTTCGGGGCCTCGGCGGTGCTGGTCTCCACACTCGGCTGCGCTACGCTGTTCCACGCCTACCTCGAGGGGTTGAACGACAACCGCGAAGAGATGTACCTGATGCTCCTGATCGGAGCGGCGGGCGCGCTGGTGCTCACCGGTGCACAGCACATGGCCTCGTTCTTCGTGGGACTGGAGCTGATGTCGGTGCCGCTCTACGGCATGATTGGCTACATCGTGAAGGATCGCCGGTCGCTGGAAGCCAGCGTGAAGTACCTGGTGCTCTCAGCCACGGCCTCAGCCTTCCTGCTCTTTGGCATGGCGCTGATCTACGCCGCAACCGGCAGCATGACCTTCGCCTCACTCGCCGGTGTCGAGCACTCCGGGCTGGTCGCCGCAGGGATCGCGATGATCCTGATCGCGGTGGCCTTCAAGCTCTCGCTGGTGCCCTTTCACCTCTGGACACCCGATGTCTATAACGGCGCACCCGCACCGGTGGGTGCCTTCCTCGCAACCGTGAGCAAGATCGCCGTGGTGGTGGTGCTGATGCGCTGGTGGCAGGCCGCAGAACTCGGTGCCGATCCGGTCTACACCACCTTGGTGGCAGTCCTTGCGGCCATGTCGATCCTCGGCGGCAACCTGCTCGCGCTGATGCAGAACAACCTGAAGCGTCTGCTCGGTTACTCGTCGATCGCGCATTTCGGCTTCCTGCTGGCCGCCCTGGTGGCGGGCAATGCGTTCAGCCAGGAAGCGATCCTCATTTATCTCCTCACCTATATGTCCGCTACGCTCTCTGCCTTCGGCGTGCTGACACTGCTGTCATCGCCCTACCGCGGTGATGACGCGCAGACGCTGGCCGATGTGCGCGGTCTGTTCTGGCAGCGTCCGTTCCTGGCGGCCGTGATGACGGTATCGGTGTTGTCGCTCGGTGGCGTGCCGCTCACCGCGGGCTTCATCGGCAAGTTCTACGTGATCGCGAGCAGCATGCGCTCGGAGCTCTACTGGCTGGTGGGCGTGCTGGTGGCCGGCAGCGCCATCGGCATCTACTACTACCTGCGCGTGATGATCAGTATGTTCCTGGCCGTGCCCGGCAAACGGCGCCTCGACGCCGCGTGGAACTGGGGCCAGAGATCAGGGGGTGTAATGACACTCGCACTCGCGCTCTTCACGCTGGCGGTGGGGCTGTATCCGCAACCCCTGATCGAACTGCTGCGCTGATACGCTAGCCAACCAAAAGCACAGCCCGCTTTTACCGTACTACTTGCCGTGGCCGGCCCACGACAAGTTCCGTGCCGCTGACCAAAAAGCACGACCTCTTACGCGCTCAGCCCGCAGCCCGCAGCCCGCAGCCCGCAGCCCGCAGCCGCAAATTCTCTCAAAGACGCCATCACCTCAACCCTGCAGAGCGCTTCGGCCTGTGGGTACTGCCTGTGAGCGATCAGGGAGTACCCGCAGGCCGAAGCGCGGCCAGCGTAGGAGCACAGCGATCAGGAGGTGCCCGCAGGCCGAAGCGCGGCCAGCGCCGCGCAGATCAATACTTGCCGGTGATATAACCCTGCAACTGATCGATGGTGCTGCGTTGCACCGAGACGATCTGCATCAGCACGTCACCAATGGCCACCATGCCGACCAGCTTGCCGTCCTCGACCACCGGGAGGTGGCGGAAGCGCCGCGAGGTCATCAGTTCCATGCACTCTTCCATGCTCTGGTCCGGGCTGACCGTGACCAGCGGCGCGCTCATCAGGTCGCGCACCGGGGTCTCGTGTGAGCGCTTGCCCGTGATGATGCCCTTGCGGGCGTAGTCGCGCTCCGAAAAGATGCCTACCGGCTCGCCGTTCTCGAGGACCACCAGGGCGCCTATCCCGTGATGCGCGAGCAGGGCCACCGCCGCGTGCACGGTGTAGGAGGCATCCACGGTGTAAACACCCCTGACGGACTTGGTCGCGAGGATCTGCTTGACGGTGGGCATGGGTATCTCCCTTTGCGGGGCCGCATTGAAAGATCGATGATCGCGCAGATCGTCCGCTCGGTACAAGCCACCAGACAGTCAGCCGCAAGGCCGCCTTTACCCTAAACGCGAGAAATCCCTCGCGATAGACAACGTCTTCGTGTCGCTGATGCTGTTCTCGTTCTTCGGCATCCACGCCGCCGACCGCTTCTCCTTGCTTCTCGCTCGCGGTAGTGGCGGTGATTCTGGGCGCATCGGTGGCCATGTCGCTGCGGCGCAGTCCCCGCTAATAACGCGGCTTGGGAGCGCCTTGTTTAGCGCCGCGGGGCTGTTCTATGATGCGGCGCTAATCGAGACGCCCCGTTAACTCAAATAACGCCCTGCTGAGGACCGCAACCATGCCGCTCGAAATCACCCTCTCCCTGGACGATCAGGATCTCGAGCACTTTCGCAAGGCCATGGAGGCTGCACAGGAGCGCGCAACTGGCGCCCCGGAAGCCGACGTAGCCGCCAAGGCCCAGGAAACCCTCGACAAGGTCGGCGACGACGCCCGCGCCCCGCAATTCGTCAAGGCCAAGCTCGCTCAGTTGCAGTCGCTGATCACCATGCTGAACGACTCCGACTGGCCCCTCGGCCCGGAGGAGCGCACGGATGTCGTGAGCGCGCTGGCGTATTTCTACGACCCCAAAGATATCATCGACGACAGCGTGCCGGTGCTCGGCCTGCTCGATGACGCGATCATGATCGAACTGGTCACCCGCGAGATGCGCAATGAAATCCAGGCCTATGAGGATTTCTGCACCTACCGGACCCGCGAGGAAGCCAAGGGTGGCCGCGATATCTCGCGTGAAGACTGGCTGGCTTCCAAGCGCAAGGAGCTGATGGACGGCATGCGTAACCGCATGAACTCCCGCGGCCGCGGCAGCCGCTTCACGCGGTTCTCGTTCCGCTGACATACCGCCCAGCGGCATGCCAAAAGGGCCCCTTCGAGGGCCCTTTTTCGTTTCGGGTCAGAAAGGACTTGTCGGCCTCAGCGCGCCGCGCCACGGCGACGCCAGGCACGCAGGACCTCGATCACCACCGGCATCACCGAGACCACGATGATCCCGAGGATCAGCAGCGTGAAGTTCTGGCGCACCACGGGCAGATCGCCGAAGACATAACCCGCGCCGGTAAAGCCCGCCACCCACAGGAAGGCGCCCGCCACATTCCACAGGAAAAACACCCGGTAAGGCATGCTGCCCATGCCCGCCACGAAGGGGGCAAAGGTGCGCACGATGGGGATGAAACGGGCGATAACGATCGTTTTGGGGCCATGCCGCGCGTAAAAACGCTCGGTGCTCTCAAGGTAGTCGCGACGGAACAGCCGCGACTGCGGGTCCCGAAAAAGTCGCAGACCTGAGCGACGCCCTACGGTGTAGTTCAGGGAATCACCCAGCACCGCAGCCAGAAACAGCAACACACCCAGCAGCCACACATCGAGCCCGCTCGCGGCCGCCAGGGCGCCGGCGGCGAACAGCAGGGAGTCGCCCGGCAGGAAGGGCGTGACCACCAGCCCGGTCTCGCAAAAGATGATCAGGAACAGGATGGCGTAGATCCACAGCCCGTGCTGCCGGAAGAGCTCCAGCAGATGCTGATCGACATGCAGCACGAAATCCACGGCAAGGGCCAGGAGTTCCATCTCAGTGCGCCGCGCTGACGCCGAGGCTCATCGCCTTAGCCATGATCACCGGCATCAGCCATAAACCGGGAAGCGCGCACAAACCGCCTTCACCTTCTCGCGGGTCGCGGGAATCACGCGGGCGCTGTCGCCCTTTTCCAGCGAATCCAGCACATCGCAGATCCAGTGCGCGAGTTGCACCGTCTCGGTCAGCCCGAAGCCGCGGGTGGTGATCGCGGGGGTACCCACACGGAAACCGCTGGTCACCGCCGGCGGGCGTGGATCGCCCGGCACGGCATTCTTGTTGACGGTGATCCAGGACTGGCCGAGCGCCTCGTCGGCGTCCTTGCCCGTGTAGGGCTTGTCGACGAGATTCACCAGCATCAGGTGGTTGTCGGTGCCGCCCGAGACGATATTGATACCGCGCTCGATGATGGTGGCCGCCATGGCGCGGGCATTGTCCAGAACCTGTTGCTGGTAGACCTTGAACTCGGGCTGCAGTGCCTCGAGGAAACTCACCGCCTTGGCCGCGATCACGTGCATCAGCGGGCCGCCCTGCGTACCGGGGAACACCGCGGAGTTCAGCTTCTTGGTGATCTCGTCGTTGGCGCGGGCGAGGATGATGCCGCTGCGCGGACCACGCAGCGTCTTGTGGGTAGTGCTGGTCACCACGTCGGCGAAGGGTATCGGGTTCGGGTACAGCCCCGCCGCCACTAACCCCGAGACATGCGCCATATCCACCAGCAAATACGCCCCGACCGCGTCGGCGATGGCACGGAAGCGCGACCAGTCGAGCACCCGGGAATACGCCGAGAAGCCGGCGATGAGCAGCTTGGGCTTGTGCTCATGCGCGAGCCGCTCGACCTGCGCGTAATCGACCTCGCCGGTCGCGGGGTCAAGGCCGTACTGGACGGCGTTGTAGATCTTGCCGGAGAAATTCGGCTTGGCGCCGTGGGTGAGGTGTCCGCCGGCATCAAGGCTCATGCCGAGGATCGTGTCGCCGTGCTTCAGCAGCGCAAGGAATGCCGCGCTGTTGGCCTGCGAGCCCGAGTGCGGCTGCACGTTGGCGTAGTCCGCGCCGAAGAGCTGTTTGGCGCGCGCGATGGCGAGCACCTCGGCCTTGTCTACTTCCTCGCAGCCGCCGTAATAGCGCTTGCCCGGGTAGCCCTCGGCGTACTTGTTGGTGAGCAACGATCCCTGTGCGGCGAGCACCCGTGGGCTCGCGTAGTTTTCGGAAGCGATCAGCTCGATGTGCTCTTCCTGGCGGCGCTCCTCGGCGCCAATGGCGGCGGCGAGTTCGGGATCGAAGCCGGCGATAGTCATCTGCTTGTCGAACATGGGTAGCACCTCGGGCGAGCGGCAAACGCGAAGCCCGCAGTCTTGTCGGGCAAGGCCTGAATTCTAGCCGATGCTACGCGTCCGGCCGCCCGGCGGTTTTTGGTGTTTCGTCTGACGTTTCGTGGTGGCCGCAGCGCGTGTTAGCGTCGCGATGCGACAAGACCGGAGGGCAGGACGTGACAGACGCAATCAAGCGCCGGGAATTCCTCGCTGCGGCTGCGGCAGCGGCCGCCGGAGCAGGTCTTGCCGGCTGCACCCAGGCGCCGCTCGCGGGTCACACACCAGTCCCGACAACGCAGCTCACGGACGCGGCCGTGCCGCGAGCACCCGGCCAACGCAGCATGCGCGGTGTGGCATTCGACACCCGCGGCCGGGCCCGCATAGCGATCGTGGGCACCGGGCTTCGCGGGCGCTCGGTGCTGGCGGAGCTCCTCACCATCGAGGGTGCCGAGATCACCGCCATCGCAGATCTGCGTCCCGCCAACGCCGCGCTGGCCCTGGAGGACATCAAGGCGGCAAAGCGGCCGGCGCCGGCGGTCTACACCGGCGGCGAGCGGGACTTCGAGCGGCTGGTACAGCGAGAGGACGTGGATCTCGTCTACACCGCCACGCCCTGGGAGTGGCATGTACCGGTGTGTCTCGCCGCACTGAACGCCGGCAAGCACGCGGCCACCGAATGCCCGGCGGGACTCACGCTGGAGGAGCTCTGGGCTGTGGTTGATGCCGCCGAGCGCAACCGTCGCCACTGCCTGCAGCTCGAGAACTGCAACTACGGCTACACCGAGATGCTGGTGAACCGCCTGGTGCACGCAGGCGTGCTGGGCGAGCTGCTGCACTGCGAGGCGGCCTACCTGCATGATCTGCGCGAGATCCTCTTCGAGACCCGCGACGAGGGCCTCTGGCGGCGCGGCTGGCACACGCGCATGGACGCCAATCTCTACCCTACCCACGGGCTGGGCCCGGTGGCCCGCTATCTCGATATCCACCGCGGCGACCGCTTCGATTATCTGGTCTCGATGAGTTCGCCCGAGGCGGGCCTCTCGGCATGGCGTGACACCAAACTCGCGGCCAACGACCCGCGCCGCGCCGAGCGCTACCTCGCGGGCGATGTGAACACCTCGCTGGTCAAGACCGCACGTGGGCGCAGCATCACCCTGCAGCACGGCGTGAGCAGCCCCCGGCCCTACTCCCGACTGAACGGCGTGCAGGGCAGCAAGGGGATTTTCCAGGACTATCCGCCACGCATCTACGTCGAGGGACAGCCCGGCGAAGAGGCTTTCGGGCCGCTGGATCCCTGGCAGGCGACACACGAGGATCCGCTGTGGCGCGAACTCGGTGAACGCGCCCGCGAGCAGGGCGGTCACGGTGGCATGGACTTCGTGATGTGCTGGCGGCTGGTGCAATGCCTGCGCGAGGGCCTGACACCGGACTTCGACGTCTACGACGCCGCCGCCTGGAGCGCACCGCTGCCGCTCTCGCGGCTCAGCGTGGCCAGCGGCAGCGCGCCGATGAAGTTCCCGGACTTCACCCGCGGCGAGTGGCACGGCCCGAGCAGCACCTGAGGCAAGACCATGCAACTCGCCGCGCTGGATATCTGGATCATCGCCCTGTCACTGGCAGTGGCCTTCGTGCCGGCCTTGCTGATGGCGCGTCGCGCCGGACGCAGCACGGCGGAGTTTTTCACCTCGGGGCGTGCAGCACCCTGGTGGCTGGTGGGCGTCTCGATGGTCGCCACCACCTTCAGCACCGACACGCCGAACCTGGTCACCAACCTGGTGCGCGAACACGGCGTGGCGAACAACTGGGCCTGGTGGTCCTTCCTGCTGACAGGCATGGCCACGGTGATGTTCTACGCGCGCATGTGGCGGCGCTCGGGCGTGCTCACCGATCTCGAGTTCTACGAGATCCGCTACGCAGGGCGGGCGGCCTCCGTGGTGCGTTGTTTTCGCGCGGTGTACCTGGGCCTGGTCTTCAACGTCGTGATCATGGCCATGGTGAATCTTGCCGCGGTGAAGATCGCAAACCTGCTGCTCGGCTGGCCGATGTGGCAAACGCTCGCGGTCAGTGCGGTGCTCAACATCCTTTTCGCCGCCAGCTCGGGGCTGTGGGGCGTGCTGGTGGCGGATTTCATCCAGTTCGGCATCGCCATGGCGGGTTCCTTCGCGGCGGCGTGGTTCGCGCTGCAACGGCCCGAGGTCGGCGGGCTCGCAGGGCTGATCGAGCGCACGCCGCCCGGCACGCTGGCGATGCTGCCGGATCCCTCCGACTGGACGCTCACACTGAGCGTGCTGGTGATGCCGCTGCTCGTGCAATGGTGGTCCGTGTGGTATCCGGGCGCGGAGCCCGGGGGTGGTTCCTACATTGCGCAGCGCATGCTGGCCGCACGCAGTGAGCGCGACGCGCTGGCCGGCACGCTGCTCTTCAACGTGGCGCACTACGCGCTGCGCTCCTGGCCGTGGATCATCGTGGCGCTCGCCTCGCTCTTGGTGTTCCCCACCCTCGATGACATCCGACGCGCCTTTCCGCGGGTCGACCCCGCCCTGATCGGGCACGACATCGCCTACCCCGCGATGCTCAGTTTCCTGCCGGCGGGCTGGCTGGGGCTGGTGATCGCGGGGCTGGTGGCGGCCTATGTCTCCACCATCGTGACGCACCTCAACTGGGGCACGTCCTACCTCGTGCACGACCTCTACCGGCGTTTCATGCGCCCGGCCGAGAGCGAGCGCCACTACGTGCTGATCGGACGCATCGTGACGGCGCTGCTGATGCTGGTGGCGGCGCTCTTCACGACGGCGCTGGAGTCCGCGCGGCAGGGTTTCACGCTGCTGCTGTCGATCGGTGCGGGCACGGGGCTGCTGTACCTGCTGCGCTGGTACTGGTGGCGCATCAATGCGCAGGCTGAAGTCGCCGCGATGCTGGGCTCACTGCTGGTGGCCGTGGGTTTCGAGGTGGCGCGCCATGCCGGACACGAAGTCGCGGGGCATCTAGTGGTGCTGCTCACGGCGGTGATCACCACGCTGGTGTGGGTGCTCGTCACGCTGCTCACCCGCCCCACCGACGACGCCACGCTGCTCGCCTTCTACCGCTTGGTGCGGCCGGCGGGTCCGGGCTGGACGCGCATCCGCGCACTCGCCGGCATCGGGCCCTCGCCCGACTCGCTGCCGCAGGCAATGCTCGGCTGGGTGCTGGGCTGTGGCCTGGTGTATTGCGCGCTCTTCGGCACCGGCGCGGTGCTCTACGGACGCACCACCGCGGCGTGGGTCTTCGGCGTTACGGGCGTGCTCTGCGGCTGGGGCGTGGCGCGGGTATTGCGTGGTTTCCGCAACGCAGCGGGTGAGAACAGCGCATGAGTACCCGGGCCGTGATCCTCGCCCGTGGCCTCGGCTCGCGCATGCGCCGCATCGACGGCGAGGTGCCACTCGATCCCGCACAGGCAACGGCTGCCGACGGCGGCGCCAAGGCGATGATGCCGGTGGGCAGACCGCTGGTGGAGCACATCCTCACGGCGCTGGCGGATGCGGGTATACGGGAAGCCGTGCTGGTGATCGGGCCGGAGCACGGCGCGGTGCTTGCGCATTTCGCCGCGCATCCGGGGCGTCGGCTGCAGATCAGCTTCGCGGAACAGGCCCTGCCCCTTGGCACGGCGGACGCCGTACTGGCCGCGCGGGATGCCTTGGGCAACCGCGATTTCATCGTGCTGAACGGCGACACCTGGTACCCGCCCGAGGTGATCCGCGCCGTGGCAGCCACGCCCGCAAATGCCTTCGGCGCCTTCGATGCCGAGGCGCTGTTGCGGCAGAGCAATATCCCCGCCGAGCGACTGCTCGCCTTCGCACTCTGCGAGGTCGGCAGTGATGGCCTGCTGCGTGCGATCGTCGAGAAACCCGCCCCCGATCACCCGCTGGCACAGGCGCAGCCGCGCATCGTATCGATGAACCTCTGGCATCTGTCGGCGGCGATCTTCCGCGTGCTGCCGCAGCTTCGCCCCTCGCCGCGGGGCGAACTCGAGATCCAGGACGCCATCGGGCTGCTGATGCAGTCCGGCGAACCGGTTCGTGCGGTGCCGATCAGCGCGGGCGCACTCGATCTATCGACGCGCGCCGATGTGGCCTCGGTCACAGCGCAGCTCGCCGCACGCGCAGTGGATTACTGAGCATGGAACGCGCGCAGTGCTTCGTGCCGGGCCGCATCGAGCTGCTGGGCAAGCACGTTGATTACCTCGGCGGGCGCTCGCTCACCTGCGCCACGCCGTGGGGGCTCGAACTGGAGGCCACGCGCGTGCCGGGGGCGCCGGGTGTCGCGGGCAACGATGATGTCTACACACGGGCGGTGCTGCGGCGGCTGTCGCGGGACATCGGCAGTCTGCACACGGGCGTGGAATTGCGCGTCAGATCCGATTTGCCACCAGCGGCAGGCCTGTCGAGTTCGAGCGCCTGGGTGCTAGGTGTGCTGTGGGCGCTGGCGTGGGCAAACGATCTACCGGAGCGATCGAACTGGCGCGCTGCGGGCCTGCAGGAGCCGCTCGCCTTCGCCGCCTACGCCGCCGCCATCGAAGTTGGCTATGCCTGGGGCCCCTTTGCAGGAGATGCCGGCGTGGGCACGCGCGGTGGTGCTCAGGATCACCTGGCCATCGTGGGCGCCCGGGCCGGCTGCGTGCAGCAGTTCGCCTATCTGCCCGCGCAACTCGAGGCGCGCACCGCGTGGCCCGCGCACTGGCGGCTGCTGGTGCTGCACTCCGGCGTGGTAGCTGAGAAAAGCGGCGCGGCACAGGAGGCCTTCAACCGGGTGGCGGCGGCGGGACACGCGCGCGGCGCCGCGCGGCAGGAGCAATTCCGGTGCGAGTGCGATGAACTGGTGCCGGCGGCGCTCGCGGCGATCGGTAGCGCAGATGCGGCCGCCTTGGGCGCGGCAGCCCGGGAATCCCAGAACGCCGCCGAATCCGTGCTGGGCAACCAGATCGAGGAAACCGTCGCGCTGGTGCGCCTAGCGGAGAAATCCGGCGCCTTCGCGGCCTCGGCATTCGGCGCGGGTTTCGGTGGCGCAGTGTGGGCGGCAGCGCCTGCGGACAATGCCAGCGCCGTGCTCGAACGCTGGCGCAGCGCCTACGCCGCGCAGTTTCCTGGGCGCGCTGCCGCGGTCTGGACGGGGCTTATGAGCCCGTCTGCGGGGATGCGCGATTCGCGCGGGATCCCGCGCCCTCAGAAGCCCAGCACCGACCGGATCAGCTCGCCTGAGTCTAGCGGCATCACCTTGTAGCCCTCGGGCACCTCGAAGAGATCGGCCGCCTGCGGGCCCACCTGCAGATCGCGCAGTTCCAGCTCGACCTGGCGTGGCTTACCTGCGGGATCGGTCACGCTGAAACGGCTCTTCACGTGCACGCCGGCGGCGTTCTGCCAGTAATCGCCCTCATGCTTCGCCCCACCCCGGGTCTGGTAACTGAGACGCCAGTGCGTGGCGGGCGCACCACCCACCGGCTCATTGCCCACCCGGGTGCGCGAGAGCACGCGGATATTGGCCGGCGTATCCATGGCCGAGATATCCGTCTCGGCGGCCAACTCGAACAGCGAGGTCATCTGCCAGAGAAGATTGCGGTCGTAGCGCAGGACGAGATCCAGCTCCACCCCCTTCACCACCGCGCTGATGCGCTCCTTCAGCTTGGCGTGGTGAACGCGGGTCTTGATCTCGCGGCCGTCCACCCGCACAACGCGCGTGGCCTCCCAGGAGACCTCGTCCAGGATCGCGCGCGCGGCCGGCGCACCCAGCGTGCTGCAGGTGAGTAGCGCGGCGAAGGCGGCATGCTTCAGGTGTTTTCCGAGGCGCATTTCAGGGATCTCCGGCAAGCGTTGCAAGAACAGCAACCGCAGGAGGCGGCAACTGGGGGCGAGTGGCGGCGGCACACAACGGCACCCGGCACACCGTAGATGATGCGCCGCGGCCTGGGCACTGTTTGGCGGTATTCACAAAAGCCCGCCGCTGCGCTGCACGCGCTGCGATTGCCAAACAACGCGGCGCTCGGTTACTTTCGCGACCCTTCCCCCGCCTCCGCAGGTATGCCGCCATGGCGCAGTACGTCTACACGATGAACCGGGTTGGCAAGGTCGTGCCGCCCAAGCGCGAGATCCTGAAAAACATCTCGCTGTCGTTCTTTCCCGGCGCCAAAATTGGTGTACTGGGCATGAACGGCTCGGGCAAATCGAGCCTGCTGCGCATCATGGCAGGCGTCGACACCGACATCCTCGGTGAGGCGCGCGCACAGCCCGGCATCAAGATCGGCTACCTGCCGCAGGAGCCCGAGATGGACGCCAACAAGACCGTGCGCGAGGAGGTCGAGGCAGGCCTTGGCGAACTGATGGAAGCCAAGCAGAAGCTCGAGGAAATCTACGCCGCCTACGCCGAGCCCGACGCCGATTTCGAGAAACTCGCCGAACAGCAGGCGAAGTACGAGGCCGTGATCGCCGCGGCCGGCACCGATTCCGAAACCCAAATGGAGATCGCTGCAGACGCCCTTCGGCTGCCTGCCTGGGATGCAATGATCGGCAAGCTCTCGGGTGGCGAGAAACGCCGCGTGGCGCTCTGCAAACTGCTGCTCTCCAGGCCCGACATGCTGCTGTTGGACGAGCCCACCAACCACCTGGATGCCGAGTCCGTCGACTGGCTCGAGCAGTTTCTGCAGCGCTTCCCCGGCACCGTGGTGGCGATCACTCACGATCGCTACTTCTTGGACAACGCCGCCGAGTGGATCCTCGAACTGGACCGCGGCCACGGCATCCCGTGGAAAGGCAATTACTCGTCCTGGCTCGAGCAGAAGGAGGCGCGCCTCGAGCAGGAGTCCAAGACCGAGGTCGCGCGCCTGAAGACCATGAAACAGGAACTCGAGTGGGTGCGCTCGAGCCCCAAGGCGCGGCAGGCCAAAAGCAAAGCCCGTCTGAACCGCTTCGAGGAACTCTCCAGCGTCGAGTACCAGCGCCGCAACGAGACTGCCGAGATCTTCATCCCGCCGGGCGAGCGCCTCGGCGATCTGGTGGTGGACTTCGACGGCGTGTCCAAGGCTTTTGGCGATCGCCTGCTGATGGACAAGCTGAGCTTCAGCGTGCCCGCAGGCGCCATCGTCGGCATCATCGGCCCGAACGGCGCGGGCAAATCCACGCTGTTCCGCATGATCATGGAGCGTGAGCAGCCCGACAGCGGCACGATCCGCATCGGCTCCACTGTGAAGCTCGCCTCCGTGGACCAGTCCCGCGAAGGCCTCGAGAACAGCAAGACCGTCTTCGACGCCGTTTCGGGTGGCGCCGACATCCTGACTGTCGGGCGCTTCCAGATCGCGAGCCGCGCCTACGTGGGTCGATTCAATTTCAAGGGTGCGGACCAGCAGAAAATGGTGGGCAATCTCTCGGGCGGCGAGCGCGGGCGGCTGCACCTAGCCAAGACGCTGCTGCAGGGCGGCAACGTGCTGCTGCTCGACGAACCCTCGAACGACCTCGACATCGAGACGCTGCGCGCGCTCGAAGACGCGCTGCTGGAGTTCGCCGGCTGCGTGATGGTGATCAGCCACGACCGCTGGTTCTTGGACCGCATCGCCACGCACATCCTGGCCGCCGAGGGCGATTCGCAGTGGAGTTTCTTTGCCGGCAACTACCAGGAGTACGAGGCCGACAAGAAAAAACGCCTCGGCGAGGAAGCCTCCAAGCCCACGCGCATCCGCTACCGCCCGATCGCGCGCTGAGCAGCGCGCGGGGATGCTGAAACGTCTGGGGTTCTGGAGCTCCGCAGTACTCGCGGGAGTGCTGCTCGGGCTGGGCGCCACGGTGCTGTTCCTGCAGCGCGAAGGCATGGGCGGGGATATCGCCTCCGGGCCCTGGCGCACCAGCATGGCGACGGGCAGCAGCAGCGCGGACCCGTGGACACGTGCACTGGTGGCGCGCCGCGGTCTGCTGGCACTCGCTCCGGAGGAAACCCTCTACTACACCGCCACCACCGACAGCGAGGGCCGGCGCCTGAACGGCAACTGCCGTTATCGCCTGGACGGCCGCGATCCCGGTGCGCGCTGGTGGAGCATCACCGCCTACGGCGCCGACAGCTATCTGATTTCCAACCCGCAGAAACGCTATTCCTTCAGCCAGACCACGGTGGCACGTGCGACAGATCGCTCGTGGTCGATCGTGGTGTCTGCAAACGAGGCACAGGGCAACTGGCTGCCGGTGCGCACGGGCGAGGACTTCGAGCTCACGGTGCGTTTCTACAACCCCGAGACCGACGTCTATTCGGAGCCCGGCGCGGTGGTGCTGCCGAAGATCTTGCGCGAGGGCTGCCCGTGAAAGCCGTGGCGATCTGGCTGGCGACAACACTTGGCGTGGCCCTGCTAGCGCACCTCGGCAGCACCTGGTACGTGCCGCGCTACATCATGGGGCGGGCGGTGGACACGCTGGTCGCCACAGGTAGCGCGAATACTTTGCAGGAATGGCCGCTCGCCAATGCCGATTCACGCAGCATCGTGCGCCCGAGCCCGGACCTGCTGTACTCGGTCTGCGTGGTGGACGTGCGCGCAGGCCCCGTGCGCATCCGCGCCCCGGCGAGTGCGCCCTACACCTCGGTATCCGTGTTTGCCGCCAACAGCGACAACATCTTCGTGATGAACGACCAGGCGCTCGCGCCTGGCGCGGACTTCGACATCTGGGTGGGCAAGCCGCAGCAAAACGTGCCGGTGAGCGCACCCTCCGCGATACTGCGCTCGGAGCGGGGCATCGTGGTGATACGCCGCGTGGTCACGGATGCGGAGCAGGCGAAGACAGTGGATGCGCTGCGGCGCGAGGCGCGGTGCGAGCAGCGCTGAGAGCTGAGATTGCAGTCAGAGGCGACCGCCACCCTCGCTTCAATGCGGGTTCGTCCTTCACAACGGCTGCATGCAGCAGAATATTTTCCCCGGTCTACACTTGTGTGGCTGGATATCTGTGTCCGGCCGGGGCGTTGAGGCGTACTGATAAACATGGCTCGGGACATCCGCATCCCGCGCCATTCATCGAAGGTCTGCATCATGGAAGTCGATTGGTTCAAGGATATTTTAGTACCCGTGATAGGCGGACTGGGTATCTTCATGCTCGGCCTGGATTTCATGACCAGCGGCATTCAGTCGCTCTCCGTGAGCAAGATGCGCAAAGTGCTGGCGCGCGCCGCCGGCACCCCGGTCACCGGCCTCGCCGCCGGCACGCTGATCACCGGCATCATCCAATCGTCGACCGCGATGACGGTAATGGTGGTGGGCCTGGTGGATGCTGGTGTGCTGGCCCTGCGGCCCGCCATCGCGGTCATCATGGGCGCCAATGTTGGCACCACCCTGACCAACGCGCTGATCGCGCTGCCGCTGGGGCCGCTCGGGCTCATGGTGGGCGGGTTTTTCGCCCTGATCTGGGTCTTCGCCAAATCGGATATGACAAAGAACATCGCCTTGGCTTGCATGGGCTTCGCGCTCATCTTCTACGGCCTGTCGCTGATGACCGGCGGCCTTCGCCCGCTGCGCAACATCCCCGAGGTGATGGAGGTGATCAGCAGCCTCAGAGCTGACGGTTATGGCAACATCCTGCTCTGCGTGGTCACTGCGGCGATCATCACGGCGCTGATCCACTCCTCATCGGCCACCATCGGCATCGTGATGGGCCTGGGCGCGGCCGGCGTGCTCAGCTGGGAGACGGCGCTGGCCTTCTCGCTGGGCGCGGATCTGGGCACCACCATCACCTCCTACATTGCCTCGCTGAACCTCAGCCGCAACGCCAAGCGCGCAGCCTATGCGCACATCTCCTTCAACTTCATCGGCGTGGCGATCATGCTGCCGCTCTTCCCGTTCATGATCCAGCTGGTGCCCATGGTAGTAGGCGATATCGGCCGCACCGTGGTGGTCAATGGGGTGGAAACCTTTCCGCTCGTTCCGGTGGCTGTTGGCGCTTATTCCACCGCCTTCAACATCTTCAATGTGATGATCCTCTTCCCGTTCATCGGCGTCTTCGAGCGGGTGCTCATGCGGGTGGGGAGCAATGCGGCAGCGGATGCCGAGGATTACAGCCAGGCGAAGTATCTCAACCCGGACAATCTCAATGACATGGACGCAGCGCTCGCCTCCACCCAGCAGGAAATGGCCCGTCACCTGCAGGGTGCTGCCACCCTCCTCGACATCGCCGAGGAAAAACCCAACGCGCCCGATAACGCGAAGGATCATTTCGACGCCATCGATATCCTCAGCCGCGAAATCCGCAGTTACACCGCCTCGCTGTTTCACCCGGACCGCTCGCACCAACAGACCGACCTGCTGGCGAGCCTGATCGAGGAGGCGGATTTCACCGCCAGCCTCAGTGAGGCGCTGTTCCAATTGGCCCGGCGGATCGAGCGTGATGATTTCAGCGCGCCTGGCCATATCATCCTGAGCCGCGCGATCAGCGAGTTGCGGCAGGCCATGGCGGGGCTGATGTCCAGCGCGCCGGACGCGGGCTCCGCGGCGAATGATGCCGCAGCCGAGCATGTCTCGGGCCTGTTGCAACTGCGCGCCGATATCCTGGCCCTGCCGGAAGGGACCACCTCGCTCGAGCGCGGCGCCCTGCTCGCCCTGCTCGGCAGCGTCGAACGGGCCTTTCTGGTCATCGCCCGCATCCATACCGAGCGGCAGTCGGTCGAACGGCACCACACCGCCAAGATGGACGCCGCCGCGACCTAAGGATCATGTGCCGCCGCGGGGCCTGGCTTCGATTGCGTACTTTCAATCGTCGTTTGGTGCGGGAGGGCGGTGGCAGAGGACGCGCCGTTCTAAGCGGTAACGCCGAGCCATCGGCACGGAGGGCAAAACAGATCTACGGCCACACTGATCCGCAGCCGCTGACGAAAAACGCAGCGGCCGGCCCTGGATCAGTATTCAATCGGCGCCAACATATGCGTTCAGGGTGAATTCAGCGGGATCTCAAGCATGAACCAGATCATCGATGTGGCGATTGTTGGTGCCGGCATATCGGGCCTCTACAGTGCGTGGCGCCTGAAATCGGATGCAGGACAGCCGGGGCGCACCCTGAACGTGCGCGTCTTCGAAGGCAGCGAACGGGTCGGCGGGCGTCTGCTGTCGGTCAAGCCGCCGTTCGTCAACGACACCTTTGTCGAACTCGGTGGCATGCGCTTCACGGAAGCCCACGTCCTGATGTGCGGCCTGGCGCGCGCACTGGGCCTGGCCTCTGGCGAGCTGCCCGATGCCAACGCGAACAACATCGCCTATCTGCGCGGCCAGCGCATGAAGATGAGCGACCTGACCGACCCCGATCGCATTCCCTATGTCATTGATGAATCCCTGCGCAACCGGGAGTCCCTGTCGAACCTGGTGGCCGTGGCGGCCGTGCGTTCGCTAGGCCCTGCCTTCAAAGAATTGCTGGATATCGACCTGACGCTGGAGACGCTGGAAAGCGTCACGGCCGAACACTGGCGCACCATTGGCGAGCGCGGCAGCTTCGAAGGCAAACCGCTTTACGAGACGCCCCTGCGCTACATCCTGGAGCGCACGCTGGGCCACGGGGCCGTGCAACTGCTGCAGGACAGCCTGGGCTACGACTGCATCCTGTGGACCTGGAGCGCGGCAGACGGCTTCCCGTTCAACCTGACGGATATGCGCAGCGCGGTACGGCATATGCACCTGGTGGATGGCTTCAGCGCCCTCCCGCGGCGACTGCACGAGAAGGTGCTTGCGCTGGGTGTCAACGTGCAGCTGAACACGCGAGTCAGGTCGGTCGAAGACACCCTGCTGCCTGACGGCACCACCGGCATCGCCTTCACCACGGTGGACGACAACGGCACCGAGGCCCTGAGCGTGGCCCGCAAGCTCATCCTGGCCATGCCGCGCCGGTCCATCGAACTGCTGGACCGCAAGGGACCGCTGTTTGACAGCCGGGGCGCGGGTTTCAAGTCCCTGCTGGAGTCCGTCTCGCCAGTGCCCTTGTTCAAGATCGCGCTGTGCTACGAAAACTGCTGGTGGGAAAAGGTCGTAGGCGGCGGCTCGAACGGCAAGTCGGTGACCGACCTGCCGATGCGACAGGTGTACTACTGGAAAGTGAATCCGCACGACCAGCAGGGCGTCGTGCTGATCTATGACGGCGGCCTGACCAAGTCGTACTGGGAACAGCTCGACAACGCGGCGGCGCCCAAGCCGCAGGTCAAGCTCACCGGTCGCAAGGAAGGCGTGGATCTGTGGGCCGATTACGCTGCACCGTCGCGGATCATCTTCGAGGCCCACCGTCAGCTGCTGGAACTCCATGGGCTACCGGAGAGCGAGGTGCCCGCCCCCTATGCCGCGGCGTGCATGAGCTGGAACCGCGACCCGTTTGGGGGTGGCGCGCATTTCTGGAACATGGGCGTGCGCAGCCACGAAGTGGCCGAGCAGATACTGCATCCGATCGAGCGCTGCCCGATCTACCTCTGCGGCGAAGCCTGGTCGCACGATCAGGGCTGGGTCGAGGGTGCACTAGCTACCTCGGAAGCCATGCTGACGCGGCATTTCGGATTACCGCCCCTGCACGACACGCAACTCGTCTAGTATCCGCCTGCCCCGACACACTGGGATCACCATGCCACACATTGAAAAATACCAGCCTGTCGGTCGCTTTGACGCTACCACAGCAGCGCAACACGAAGCCGAACTGCGGCGCCTTCTCGACGGGGACGCGCACTCCGTGGAACTGGATTTCTCCAAAATCGAGTTCCTCAGCAGTGCAGGGCTGAGGGTGCTGCTGGTGACAGCCAACGCAGCAGAAAAGAAAGGCGGCACGCTGCAGTTACACGGTGCCAGTGCGGAAATCCGCGAAGTGATTCTCACGGTCGGGTTCGACGATATCGTCCACCTGAGGGATTAACATGAAACCCAGCAGCCTGACGTACGGCGTCGACGATACACCGCCGCTTTCGGCACTGGCTACGCTGGGGCTGCAGCAAGTACTGATGGGTGCGGCAGGATGGGTGATGATGGCCGCCGCCCTGGCGGCCTTCGCGACCTCGGCAGCCGACACGCAAAACATCCTGCGCATGGGCATGATCGTAACCGGGCTGGGCGCGATCCTGCAGGCCAACCGACGCGGCCCCATCGGCTCTGGCTACCTGTGCCCGCCTATCGTCGCCCCGGCGTTTTTTTCTACCGCCATCCTCGCCGGTGGCGGGTATGGCCTGCCCACCCTGTTCGGCATGACCGCGGTAGCCGGCGCCCTGGAAGTGGCTCTGGCGCGGCTGCTGCCACGCATCAGAGTGCTGTTTCCACCCGAGGTGATCGGTGTCGTCATGACCATGGTGGGCATCGCCGTGCTGCCCCCAGGATTCCCCAGGCTGTTGGCGGACCCGGCCACCCTGAGTGCCGGTGCCGACCAGGGAAGCAACCTCGCCGTCGGGCTCATTAGCCTGGCGACCATGGTCGGGTGCACCGCCTGGGGTCGTGGCCTGGTCAAGTTGTTCCCGTTGCTGATCGGAATCTGCGCCGGCGTTGCCGCGGCGCTGGCACTGGGTTGCATATCCTCCAGCGCTGTCCAGTCGGTCGTGGATCAGCCGTGGTTCAGCTGGCCTCACTGGGCCGTTTCCAACATCGCATTTGAATGGTCGCTACTGCTGCCCTTCACCATCGCCTGCATCGCCACTTCGCTAAAGAATGTCGGTGATCTGACGTTGTGCCAGAAAATCAACGACTCGGACTGGAAGCGTACGGACATGGCGTCTGTGAGCCGTGGCGCCACCGCGCAGGGTATTGGCAACATCGCGGCCGGCCTGCTGGGTACCGTGAGCCACAACACCTCTTCCGGCAACATCGGACTGGCCATTGCCAGCGGCGCCACGAGCCGCAGCATCGCCTACAGCTTCGGCTTGCTCATGGTGTTTTGCGCCTTCATGCCCAAGGTGGCCGCGACCATCACCGCACTTCCGCCTCCCATCACGGGGGCTGCGGTGATCTACTGCAGCTGTTTCATGATGCTGGCCGGCATCCAACTGCTGACCTCCAGGCTGCTCGACACGCGCCGCATCCTGATGGCGGGTTGCGCCCTGTCATTCGGACTCAGTGCCGGCCTGCTGCCGCACCTGTATGTGAACGCACCGCATTTCCTCAAGCCCATCCTGAACTCACCCGTCTCCCTCAGCGCCATCGTGGCGCTCGCGCTGAACTACGTCATGCAACTGGGCAACACACGCCGCACCCGCCTCACGCTGGCAGCGGGCACGGACAACTACGCTGCCATCCGCGACGGATTGCTGCAGTTCGGCGCTTCTGTTGCGGCCCTGCAAGAGACCATCACCACGGCCACCCAATCCCTGCATCACGTCATGGAATCGCTGGCCACGGGCCTGGCGATGGGGGATATCACCGTGGATATCGCCTTCGACGAATACCATCTGGACATCGACGTGTCCTATCAGGGACAGGCCATCGAACTGGTCAAGACTCGCCCTGACCGCGACACCCTGCTGAACGACCCTACAGGGATGGCCAAGCTCTCTGGCTGGCTGCTGGCCCAACGCGCCGAACGTGTGCGCGTCAGAACAGACGGCGACCGCTGCCACCTGCTGCTGCGCATAGCAAACTGATACGGATGGACCCATGCTGACTGCGTTGGGTCGATGCCTTCCCGACTGGCTGGTCGAGTCTCGGCTGCTGGCCAGTTTGAGCACGGACGAGCGCAAGTGGCTCGTGGAGCGGCGATTTCAGGCAAACCTGTCGCTCGCGCCTTACGCTGGCCTCGCCATCGTTATGGTGGCGCCGTTCTTTGCCGTGGCGGACAGCGAGCGAATCGCGGCTCACCTTACCGGCTCTGCAACGATTGACCTGACTGACGTTCTGATCTTTACCAGCCATGTCGTCCTCGTCGTGAGTGCCCTGCTGGCCCTTGCGCTAAGGCACCCCCGTGCAGCCGGAAACCGCCCCTTGGCCGAACGACTGCTCACGCTGCATCTGCTCGGCCTGATCTTGGGACTGCTCGTGTTAGCCATCATAGCCATCATCACGCGGGGCAAATTCTTGCGCCTGTCCACGCTGCTCGTTGCGACGAACTTTTTGTACATCGTGGACTGGAAATCGCGAGGCCTGCTTAATTCCTGTGTATTCGTATTTGGCACCCTGGCGATCTTCCTGTTCTTGCCGGAGACGAGCACCTCCCGGCTGTTTGCTTTTCAGGAATTCCTGACCCTGGTCGGTCTCTGCGTCATCGGCGGCGCCATTGTCCATCGCGATCGGAAGATCGGTTACCTGTTGCAGCATCGGGAGTCGCTACATCTGGTGAAACTGCAGGAAGAAATCAACGTCGCTGCGAAGCTGCAGCAAGCACTCCTGCCCAGCCCGTGGCCCGCGACGTCTGCCTTTGCGGTCCAGGGGATGATGCGGCCCGCCCAGGATATCGGTGGCGATTTCTATGATCACTTCGCTGCCCAGGACGGTGCCGTGTGCCTCGTCGTGGCGGATGTCTGCGGAAAAGGCATTGCCGCCGGCCTGTTTGGCATGTCGGCCAAAAGCGTCCTGCGCACGACCGCCTTGCAGCCGGCCGAGGGCGCCACTGCCAACGAGCCTGCCATGCTGGTCGCCGCGGCCAACGCACTGCTGCATGAGGGCAACGCGGAGATGCTGTTCGTGACAGCCGTCTATGCACAGTACCAACCGGCGACAGGGACCTTGGCCTTCGTCAATGCCGGCCACGTGCAGCCCCTGCTCGTCCCCCATACCGGCGTCGCACGCTGGCTGGAGGCCCCCAAAGGCCGGGCTCTAGGTGTTCGCGGCCAGCAACGCTATGCGGCGGCGACCGTGAGCTTGCAGGCCGGCGACACGGTGCTGTTCATCAGCGATGGCATTACCGAAGCGATGGACGCGAGCTTCCGGGAGTTTGGCATGGAGCGCGTAAAGGCAGCCTTTGAGAGCGTGCGCTGCGAGGGCCCTGGGGAATGCATCGACCACCTGCTGGCAGCTGTGGACGCCTTTACAGGCGGCATGGCACAGTCGGATGACATCACCTGCATGGCGCTGTGCCACCAACCCGGCCTTGCTGGCGGCATTGGCACTGGCTGAGCGTCCGGCAGCGCAGGGGGCACTTTGCCGTCAGCTACGCTGACCGAGAGCGCGCATCGGTGGCATGGCGCGTCCTGCCCAGGATTCCACGTACGAGCGCGCGATGCGCGCGATATGAAAGTCACGCCGACTTCAACGTCGGGATGCCGGTGACATCCACTTCCCTCTCAGCACCCCACAAGTCATACGCCGCCTGCATACTCATCCACAGCTCGGGGCCGTTGCCGCACAGCTTGCCGAGCTTCACGGCCGTGGTGGGCGTCACCGGCTGGGCTCCCGCGAGAATGGCGTACAGCGACTGCCGCGATATGCCGAGCAGCCTGGCGATCTCTGCCTTCGAGCGACCCAGCGCCGGCAAGACGGTGTCATTGAGCAGCACGCCCGGGTGCGTGGGGCGACGCTTGCGGCTGCGACGGACGGCAATGTCGGTCATGGCGGGTTCTCTCAGTGGTACTGCTCGAAATCGACGCGAAGTCTGTGGTCGACACGTGTTCTCGTTCCTGCCCAAAGGGCTGCAAGTTCCTTGTTTCTGAAGGTCCTGATCACGGGTGAAATATCTGACAAGGCCCGACATGTGTCAAGTACAACCTTACACCTCTTGAGTCCGAAATCGCAGGCATATCGCCGGTTCGGGCGTAGGAGCGCGCCATGCGCGCGACATGCCCTGATGTCGCCTTTCATTCCCTTCATCACGGCCTCGCCGATGCCCATCTCGAGGCCAATATGCATCGCGGGCGGCACGCGCAGGGTCCACTTTTCCTTGTAAACGTGGACCAAGGGGCAGGGTTCTACCCCTCTTACCGGATTGGACGCGGAAAGCGCGCGGACGGATTCAGCCCCCGGATCTAAGGGAAGAGCGCGGCGATGTCGGCCTCGCGTCGCGCGCGCAACAAGCCGCAGGAACGGATCTGCTCGACACTGCGATCGAGCTCCAGCGCACCGCGTCCGTACTTCAGCACCTGCGGACGGATCGCCGTTTCAACCGCATCCGCGGCATCCCGAGAACAGAAACCCGACGGAAACCGAGGCAAGGCCGAAGACACGAAAATGCCCGCCCCCTCGACCAGTTGCCCGTAGTGCTCGAGCATCCAGCCGTAGGCCATGTCGCGGGTGCCGGGCTCACGCATCAGCCCTGTCAGCAACCAGAGCCTGTCACCGGAGCGCAGCCGCTCATCATCTATATGGGCCAGCACCCAACGGCCCGTTGCAGAATCGCCAGTGGCGGCAATCGCGGCGATCGATGCATCACGGAACAGTGTTTCATCACTGCTGACGGCGCGCTCGAAGAGCGGGCTCGCGGCTGCCTCGCCCCCGAGCGCCACCTTCGCCCGCAGCGCATCCCCGAGGAAGGTGTCATCCAAGGCCGCCGTATCTCCAGCCAGCCGCGCCGTAGCCGCAGCGGCCAGACGGGTTTGCAGTGCGGAATCCTGCGCCTCCGCGGCCAGCAGGGAGACGAGGGCCGAACGCAGTTTCTGCCGATCGGGATCCTCCGCACCGTGATGACCGGCGCGCGGATCAAAGCCCAGCCGCTCGAGTACCGGCCCGTAGGTTCTCGCAATGAAGGCGCGGTAGCCGGGAACGGCCGCAGGCGGAATGAGCCCGCGGGAACGCAGCCCTGCAAGCCGCTGGCCGCCCTCCACCGCCGCGTTCGAATAGTCGTTGCCCAGCATGGATATGGCGGCATCTAGCAGCAGCGAAGGTGCGACATCGCCCGCGCGGAACGCCGCCCACAGGCTGTCATTGAGGGCGAGCGCCTCACCCGGCGGCAGACGCGGGGCCTCTGCGATCAGGGCACGCCACTCCGCCTCGGGCAGCGAGAACCGGTAATACCCCGTGCCGCCGGCATTGGGCATGATCGGGCCGCTGCCGGCGACAGGCAGCGTGGCCGATCGGGAATCGAGCAGCGAACAATTGCGCGTCTCGCCCACCCGCACGCACAACGGAATGATCCACTGCTGCGCCGGCATCTGCGTACCCAGAAGCGCATAGCGCTGCTGGCTCACGGCAAGACCGCTGCCCTTGCGCTCAAGCCGGATGAGCGGCACGCCCTGCTGATCGACAAAACCCTTCAGCGAAGCAAGAACACGCGCATCGCCCGCAGCGGCTGAGAGCGAATTGAAGAACTGCTCCGTGGTGGCCGTGCCGTAGGCATGGCGCTTCATGTGCAGCCGCACGCCAGCACGGAAACGTTCATCACCCAGGTAGGCCGCGATCATCGCAACGATGTGCCCGCCCTTGCCGTAGGTGACGGCATCGAAAGCGCTGTCGATCTCGCCATTGGTGGCGATGGGCTGGTGGATCGGCCGGCCCGCTGCAAGTGCGTCCAGGCTCATGGCCGAGAAGCCTGCATCGAGGGCATCGGCACCGATCTTGAGATCCGGCCGCCACTCGTTGCCGATGCGGTAGCCCATCCATTCAGCGAAGCTCTCGTTCAGCCAGATATCGTCCCACCAAGCAGGCGTGACCAGATCGCCAAACCACTGATGTGCCAGCTCGTGGGCCACAACCATGCCGAAGGTCTGCTTCTGGCTTACCGGAGCGTCCTCGTCGAACAGCAAGATGGTGTCGCCATAGATGTCTGCGCCGGCGTTCTCCATCGCGCCCGGCATCACGGGGGATCCGATCTGGTCGAGCTTGGGGAAGGGGAAGGGGCTCCCGAAATAGTTCTCCAGCAATTTCACGATCGGCGCGGTGTTCTGCAGCGCAAAGTCCAGTCGGTCTTTGTACGGCTGCGTGCCGACGATGCGCACGGGCAGCGGCGCACTGCGCTGTGGGGTGGGCGGGACTGCACCGCTCGCGGTGGCGAAGGGGCCCACCACGAAAGCCACCAGATAGGTTGGCAGGGGCTTGGTCGCCTCGAATCTGTGCTTCACCAGCTTGCCGTGGCGCTCGGTGCCGGTTTCAGGCGCATTGCTGATCGCCATATCACCGCGGCGGGTGTTCAGCGACACGCTGAACGGCGTCTTGTAGCCAGGCTGATCGAAACCCGGGAAAGCCGCACGTGCGTCGATGGACTCGAACTGTGTCCACGCATACCACTCGCCAGCCACCTTGACCCGGTAGAGCCCGGAGGCGCTATCGCCGAAGGCGGCGTCGTAGTCGAATACCAATGTGGCCTTACCGGCCGCCAGCGGGCGCTTGAAATCAAGGCGCGCCACGCCCGAGGGCTCGACTTCGTGGTACGTAGCCCTCACCCCGCGCCCGTCCACCAGCGCATGCACGCGCGACACATCGAGCCCACGACCATGCAGGAACAGTGAGCGTGTCGGCGCCTTGAGCTGCACGTCGATCTCGGCGTGCCCGGAGAAGCGCTCGCGCTCGGGTACTACCGTGAGGTTGAGGCGGTAGGCGAGTGGGGTGGCGGTATCGGGGAGGATACCGAGGGGGATCTCTTCACTGGCGACCGTAACGCCCGAGAAAAGGATGACGAGCAGCGCTGCAAGGCTTCGATGGATCATGGGTTCGCCCGTTGTGCTGGGCCGGTTATATCCCCGGCGCTGTAGAGAATGTCATTCTTGAAGCTTTGAGGTCGGGGCATCAAGATGCAACGGCGGTGGCGCCCGATGGACAGTCGATGCCGGCCTGAGAGGGCAGGATCCTGCCCCCTCTTGCCGAATTGGACGCGAAAAGCGTGCCTACGGATTCAACCGCTTGTCACCAGCGATAGGTAACACCGCCGCCGAACCAGCGCTCGAGGCCGGGCACGTCCTCCGTGGAACCGAAGAAGGCAGTCGTATCGAAGCTGTAGGTGCGGTAGTCCTCATCGCCCACGTTCTTCACCCAGACCGCGGCAGACCAGGTGTCGTCGGGGCTCGCATAGCCGAGCCGGAGGTTGGCGATGCCATAGGCCTTCTCCTCGACGACCGGCGTGTAGATCAGGTTGAAGTTCTGGTCGTCCTGCCAGCCGTAGTCGAGTTGCACGTTCAGCGTGCCGCCGAGCGCCGGCCATTCGTAACGAATCAGGCTGTTGAAGCTGAAGTCTGGCGACAGCGGAGGCGTTTCCTTCCCGGTGGCCGAGATGGTGGCCGGAACGTCTGTCGCCTCGGTGTCCAGCCAGGCGAGGCCGAGCATGATGTCGAGACCTTCGACGGGGTTGGCGACAAACTCGAATTCCGCGCCGTAGCTCTCGGCGTCGGCATTGAACAGGAAGGTCGCGAAGCCGTCGAAAGAGTAGGCCTGATAGTCGCTGTAGTCGTAGTAGAAGGCCGATGCGTTCAGACGCATGGTGTCGGTGAGGTCTGCCTTCATCCCCACTTCGAAGGAGACCAGTGTCTCGCCCTTGAACGGGAAATCACTGGCCGCGATCGGGAAGAGCGGCTGGTTGAAGCCACCCGACTTGATGCCGCGGCTCACCCCGGCGTAGAGCAGCCAGCCATCTGTCGGGCGGTAATTCAGCTGTGCCTTGGCCGACCAGTCGGTGTCCGAGAAGGAGTCCTGATACCCGAAATCGCCGCCCTGCAGGAAGTAGATGTCGGTCGAGAAGAAGTCGAAGTCCTTGGAGTCGCGGTTTACGCGGCCGCCGAGGGTGAGCGTCCAGAGTTCGGCAAGATCGATATCGGTCTGGCCGAAGATCGCCCAGGTCTCGGTTTCCTGGTCGGTCATGGTGAGTTCCGCTGTGCCAGCGGGGTAACCCACACCCGTACCGAAATAGGCATCACCCGTCTGACGAGTGTCGTGGTTGCCATCGATGCGCAGGTAAAAAGCGCCGATCACGTTGCGCATGGAGTCGGTGTCCCATGCAATGCGGAATTCCTGCGATACCTGGCTGACGTCGTTCGCGGCCTCGTAGTTGTAGATGTCGTTCGGGGAAACATCGGCGTCTTCGCCGTAACCGTGCTCGATGTCCTGGTAATTGCTGACCGAGGTTACCGTGATGTCGCCCGCTCGCCATTCGATGCGGGCAAGAAGATCCGTCAGCTCAGCCGAGTAATAGCCATCGAAGTCCTGCGAGACTGTGAAAGGGTCACCGTCAGCATCGCGGTAGCCGAAGAAGTCCGTGGCAACAGGGTTTTTGGTAAACGCGCCGTTGTAAGCCACCCGGTGGGAGTACCCACCTCTGGTGCCGTCTTCCTTGCCGTACTGCGCCTTTAGCAACACATCGACATCCGGCGAGACCTCGATCAGTAACTGCCCGCGGAGCGCGTAGTTGTCGGTCTCCATGGTGTTCGGGCCGATGTCGTTGCGCATCAGGCCGTCGTCTTTCTCGCGCACGGCAGACAACCTGCCGGAGACCGAACTGCCGAGTCCGCCACCCACAGCTGCCTCGGCGCGCTGACGTCCGTCCTCACCGAGTTGCAGGTCCACATAACCCTCTGCCTCCTGCGAAGGTTTGCGCGTCACATACTGCACCAGGCCGCCCGTGGCATTGCGTCCGAAAAGCGTGCCCTGCGGGCCGCGCAGCACCTCAGCGCGCTCCAGATCGAAGAGGCTGAAGCCCGTGACGTAGCTCTGGCTGATATAGGCCTCGTCCACGTACACCGCAACAGGCGACTCCTGTCCCCCTGCGAAATCGTTCTGCGTGACGCCGCGGATGCTGAAGGCCGCCACGGTGCCGCCGCCGGCGCCCGAGACTTTGAGTCCCGGAACCTGTTTGACCAGATCGGTGGCGTGCGTCAGCCCGAGCTCAGCCATCTGCCGTCCACTGAAGGCGGCCACTGATATGGCCACGTCCTGCAGGTTCTCCTCGCGTTTCTGGGCCGTGACGATGATCTCCTCGAGCATCGAGCCGCCGTCCTGTGCCGTGGCAATGGCCGGCGCGAGCACCGACGAGGCCAAGCCTGCAAGGGCGATGTGACGCGCGAGGGAACTCAGCGGGAAACGGTGTGAAGTGCGCATGTGTGATCTCCTTGTTTTCGTTTTAAGATGCTCAGGTCGCAGCCGTCAGTACGGCATCCGCAAACGCCTGACTCAGATCGCCGAAGGGCGGCTTGATCGCCATCATCAGCACGTTGTCGTCCTCGCACTTGAACACGGATTTCTGGTGCGAGTAATTCAGGAATCCCTCGTATCCCGAGTGGCAACCGATGCCGCTCGGCCCGACGCCGCCGAAAGGCAGCGTCGCATCCGCCGCCTGGAATCCGAAGACGTTGATTCCCGTGCCACCGCTCAGGACCTGCTCGGTGAAGCGTGCGGCGAGTGCGTCGTCGCGGGTGACGAGATAGGCCGCGAGCGGTGTCGGCCCGTTGTTGATGCGATCAAAGACCTCCTCCATCGAACGGTAGGTGAACACCGCGGTCACGGGGCCGAACACTTCCTCCTGCGCGCAGGCAAGCTGCGCGGGCGGCTGCACCACGGCGTACATCGGAATTTCGCGCAGAGCGGGATCGGGCTTGTCGCCGTTCAGGGAGATGACGCGCACGCCTGCCGCCTCGGCCTCCTCCACCATGCCCAGCACGCGACGGTAGTGCGCGTCGTTGATGGCACCCGTGGCCTCCGGGTGGCCGATGTAGCGCGGGTACATGCGGGTCCAGATTTCCTGCACCTTCTGCAGCCATTCCTCCAGGCGATGCTCGGGCACCAAGGCGTAGTCCGGCGAGGTGCAGACCTGCCCACCCTTGAAGACGCGGCAGAAGAGGAAGCGCTCGATCAAACCGTCCTCGAATCCGTCTTCCGCAAAAACGGTAGGGTTCTTGCCGCCCATCTCCAGCGTAACGGGTGTGAGATTGTTCGCGGCCGCCTGCATCACTAGGCGCCCGACCCGCGTGCTCCCCGTGTAAGTGAGATGCGCCCACGGCAGCCCCGCGAAATACTGCGCGAGTTCCACGCCACCGCAGACCACCGCAACGAGGTCTTCCGGGAAGTGCGTCGCGATCGCCTTGCGTACGACTTCGGCCGTATGCGGCGCGAGCTCCGAGGTCTTCACGATCACGCGGTTACCCGCAGCAAGCATATCGGCCACCATGATCAGCGCGCACTCGATAGGGAAGTTCCACGGCGCGATGTTGCCGACCACGCCTTTGGGCTGCTTCACCACCCACGCGGTGGAGCTGCCGTGGACGTGCGGGTTCAATTCACGCGGCGAGGGCTTGATCCACTCAGGGAGCAGCGCCTGGATGTAGCGCGAACGCGCCACCACCGCGCCACTTTCGAAAAGGTCGGTGACCAGCGGGTGGTGGTTGCGGAAGTCGGCGCTCATTGCAGCTCGGAACTCGTCGCGGAAGGCGATCATCGCCGCCTCTAGCGTTTTCAGCCGCTCGATGCGGGTCTCGAGCGACGGCGAGCGGTCCGTGCGGAACGCCGCCTTCTGCAGCGCGAAGAGACGATCCAGCTCGGCGGTCGTGGTATCGGTCATGGTGTTCTCCGGAGGCTCGGTTTGAAGGTGGTTGGCACGCGTGTCAGGAGCCAGCTTCGCGCACGATCTGCGCGAAGTCGTATCGCCCGAGTACGTGTGCGGTCCGGTCCAGCACCCGGGCGATATCCGCATCGGTGTGCGCGAACGAGAGGTAGATGTGATTCGACGTGGGCAGGCTGAGCAGCACGCCCTCGTTGATCAGCGCGAGATAGAACAGCTGCAGCGGCTCCGCGGGCAGGTTCGCGAAGGCCTCGAAGCCCGGCGCTGCACCCGAGAGAAAGAGCTGCAGCATCGGGCCGATCTGGTTGGCGTGGAATGGCACGCCGCGGGCCGCGAAGGCAGAACGCAGGCCATCGGCCAGACACTGCGCACGCGCCGCGAGGAGCGCGTACTCGCCCGCGCGGTAGAGGTCTTCGTACAGGGCGATGGCAGCCACACCGGCGGCAAGGGCAGAGGTGCCGTCATTGCCGGTGCCGGACTGGAACACGAACGGCGTGCCAGCGGGGCGCTCCGGATCGAGCACACGCATCACTGCCTCGCGTCCGGCAACGGCCGCGAGCTTTTCACCGGCGCCGATCGCCTTCGCGAAGGTCGCGATGTCGGGCGTCACGCCGTAGAGCTGCTGTGCGCCACCCGGGGCCAAGCGGAAACCCGTGATTACCTCGTCGAATACCAGCAGCACACCATAGCGCGCAGTGATTTCGCGCACGGCTGCGAGATACTCCCGCGAACTGCCCCAAAGCCCGCCCGAGTGCATTGCGGGGTCCAGCATCACGGCGGCAATGTCGTGGTGTCGCTCCAGCGTTTCCTCGAGTGCCGCGATGTCGCCGTGACGCAGCAGCCGGATATTGGCGTAGGCGTCCGAGGGAACACCGGCGCCAAAGGGAGCGCGGCTGGCGTCGAGCCCCACCAGGAACTGGTCGTCTTGCCCGTGGTAGTGCCCGAAGAACTTCACGATCGCAGGCTTGCCGCTGTGGGCCCGCGCAACGCGCACCGCTGTCATCACCGCTTCCGTGCCGCTGTTCAGGAAGCGCACGCGCTCGGCGCAAGGCACGACGCGCTGCATCGCCTGCGCCGCTTGTACAGCGAGCTCAGGATTGGGAACGAGCGGGCCGACACCTGCGTGCTCCCTTACCGCCTGCTCGATCCGCGCATGGCGATGCCCGGGCAGCAGCGGGCCGTTGCAGAGGAAACAGTCGATGTAGTGGTTGCCGTCGATATCCGTCATCCGGCTGCCGAGACCGGTCTTGAAGTAAAGCGGATATGGCGCGAAGTGGCGCAGGTTCCCGGTGGTACCGCCGGCCAGCACGTCGCGAGCGGTGCTGTAAAGAGCAGCTGAGCGCGGAGTGCGCTCTCGGTAGGCGCGCAGGATTGCATCCCGGGATTCACCGGAATGCACCATCCGCCCGCCTAGCGTCGAATCAGGCATAGAGCCCCCGCACCGCAGCCCGTCTGCCGGGCCAAGCCTGCGCAAATATTAAGCCTGTGGCCTACTTTAGGCAAACCCCTTGTGAAGGCTCTTTAGGGCCCTTTAAGTCCTCTATATGGCTTTATCGGTCTGATACCGGGGAAACAGTTGCGGTCTTGTTTAGGCCGCCGTATTCTTTTTTGACCGTTCATACCAACGGCGACACGCACCGTGGCCACGTAGGGACGACTCAAGCCCGCGCAGTGGAGGCCGTTCTGGTTATCGCCGGCGGGTCGAACGCGGATATTCACACACACTATTCAGGTGGAGGTTTCTCATATGGCAAAGCACGGCAGACTGACTCCAGACAAATGGGGCACCACCATGCCTGCGCACAAACCGGCGTATAAAAAAGGCCCGTGGTATTACCGTGACACAGAGGCGGTGATGATCACCTATCTCACTGATGAAGACGCGGCGCTGGATGTCTTGCCGTCTGAACTTGAGCTGGTGGAACCCGCCATGGCGTTCATGGTGATCGAGGTAAATCACTTCAGCACCAGCGGCGGTCCTTATGGCGAGGTGTACACAGGCATTCTTTGCCAGTACGAGGGCCAGATGTACGGCTATGCCAACGCGGTGTATGTGACCACTGAAAACGCCCTCACCATGGGCCGGGAAATCTGGGGCTTTGGCAAAAAACTCGCCCATCGTATCGAGGTGATCAAACACGGCACGGGAGAGATCGAGGCGGTCGTCGAGGTCAAGCCCGGTCATATCGCCGCGAAGGCATTTATCCTGCCGGACACCAACTTGCCGGCATCCGCTCTGCAAGCACTGCCGCTTGCAGTGTTGAAGGTCATTCCTGATGTCGAAGGCAGCGATAAACCCGCCGTCGCACAATTGAACTCGGTCATGTTTGTCGGCGTTCCCTATAAAGGCCCGGACGGCAAAGACGAGTTGTACAGCGGCTCAGCGACACTGGAAGTCGACAAAATCTCCGACGTTAACCTGCCAGTGCTGCAGATAGTGGATGCCAAGTACATGCGTATGACGGCTGATCTGCCTTACGGCAAGATCCTCAAAACCTACCAGGCGGCGGATTTCCGATGACCCGGGCTGGGGCGGCCCGCAGGGGGCCGCGCCCTCACTTTGCCTCGACCAGCGCGATCAGCGCTGCCTTGATCTCGCTTTCCAGCGCCCGCATCTCCGGTGCGTTGGGGTTTTCGTGGGCGAACTGGATGGCGAGCCCGTCGAGGATCGCGTGGATGATGCGCGCGATCTGTCGCCGCCGCTGGGGTGAGAGTTCGGGCGCGATCAGCTTGAGCTCCTTGGCCACCGCGCTCTGGTAGAGGTCGTTTTCTTTCTTGAGCAGGACTGCCATGTCAGGGCTGTGGTCTGACATCGAGATCGCCATGCGCCAGAGCGCCGTGTCCGGGGAACGGATTTCTTCCAAGCCTGCATCGACGATGGCACCGAGGCGCCCGCGTCGCGTCGTGGTGGCGGCAACAGCCTCATGCAGGCTGTCGGTGTACTTGGCGATCTCGCGGTCGAAGATGGCGACCAGCAGTTCCTGCTTGGTGCGGAAGTAATACTGAAGGTTGCCGTGCGTGATGCCGAGCCGCTCCGCGATGTCGCGCAGCACCAGTGCGTCAACCCCGCGGTCGAGCAAAATCTCCTTGGCAGTGTCGAGGATCTGCTGTCGTTTGGCGTCGCCTTTTTGGCCCATGCTCTGCTCCCGCGCGTGCACCGCACCCGCTCTTGTAGATATTCGTGTGCGGCGCACCGGCACGGTGTCCGCGGGCCATTGTCTGCACGCACCTGACAGGTTTCAAGGCTGTCAGCTGATTGACAGATGAGGGCATCGCGCCAATACTAGGCCGTCGGCCTATTATAAGGAAACTGTTTCATGGCAACTGCAGATTCGAGCAAACACCCCACCAGACCCCGCCTCGAGCACATGGCCATCTGGGTCGAGGACATCGATCGCAGCGTCGCATTCCTCGAGCGTGCGCTCGGCTGGCGACGCCACCCGCTCGTCTTCGGCGTGGACGAGGACGATACGGTCTACGGCGGCATGCTCCTCGCTTTCGTCGATGCCAACGGCTTCTGGCTTGAGCTCGTACAGCCGACGACAGCGGGGCCGGGCCTGGACTTTCTCAGGCAGAAGGGCGACGGCAGCCTGGTAGAACTGGATTTCGAGGTGCTGGACTTCGATGCCTCCTGCGCGCGCATGGAGCAGCTCGGAGTCACGCTGATGGGCATGGATGCCAACCCGATGCAGCAAGGCGGCCTGCTGCTTGAATGGTTCCTCGACGAGAACGGCGAACGCCAGCGCGGCGACGAGTTGCTGAGCTACCTGCCCGTGGACGTCGCGCAAGGGACGAGCATCGAGCTCTTCTGGGAGTACCCGTCCGGGGTGATCATCCGGCGCGACCGTACCTGGCCCGAGGAACAGCGTACGCCGCGCGACGCACCTCGCTTCGATCACACGGTGGTCATCACCGGGAACTTCGACGCCGCGCGCCTCCTCTACACGGATACGCTCGATCTCGGCCCGGTAGCCGCAGCTCCCGCACTCCCGCGTGCCTGGACGGGAATGGACGACGGCGATCACGCGTGGCTCCGCGCCAACGACCGCGGCAACTGGATCTCGCTCATGGCGCCCGCAGGACCGGGCAACCGGCTGATCGACGATCCGGCTCTTGGCCACGGTTCAATCCTCGAAGTGGCCGCCGAGGTCAGCGATATCGAGGCCTTCACGCAGCGCATGTCGGGTGAAGGTATCGCCATGACCGCGGGCGATGGCGCTGCGCTGCCGCCCGGCACTTCCTGGGTCGAGATCCCGGGCACGGGTGATCGCTACGCGTACTTCTCGCGCGATGCGAGCCTCGGGATGCGAATCATGGTGTTCCAGCGTGGTCCTGCAGCCACCAGCGTGTTCGCGGCGCGGGATCGCTGAGCTGCCTGCGCAGACGTAGGGTCGCAGGGACGCGGCCTGCCTCAGGCCGGAATGCCGGCCACACGTCCTCCATCGACGACGATGCAGTGTCCGTTCACGTAACTCGCGAGATCCGACGCGAGGAACAGCACCACCTTGCCTATCTCCTCCGGGTCCGCGACGCGCCGCGCGGGGACTGCCTCGAGTATGGATGACGCTGCCGTCGGGTCGGTGAAGAAGGGATCCGTCAGTCGCGTGCGCACCCACCCCGGCGCGAGCGAGTTCACGCGGATGCCGCTTCCCGAGAGTTCCTTGGCGAGGTATGAGGCCATCCGCACGACGGAGATCTTGGATATGCCGTAACCACCCTCGTCGGCGATGACGTCGAAGGCACTGTCCGAGGCGATGTTGATCACGCTGCCACCGCCGTGTTTGCGCATGTGCGGAACGACGGCCTGGCAGGCGAAGAGCGGGCCCTTCACATTGACGGCCATCAGGCGGTCCCACTCGGCCTCGGTGGTGCCAAGAAGCGGTGCCGGGTAGCCGTGGATACCCGCGTTGTTCACGAGGATGTCGACTCTGGCGGCCCAGTCAACCGTGGCTGACACAAGCGCGTCGATCTGTGACTTGAGCGCGACGTCGGCCGTGTATGCCCGCGCTTGTCCGCCGGCAGAGGTGATTTCCCCAACAAGGGCACCGAGTCTGCTGCTTTCCGCCGGCAGATCCGTGGCCATCACGGCCGCACCCTGTTGCGCCAGAACGCAGACGATGGCGCGCCCAATGCCTTGCGCAGCGCCCGTGACAATGGCGACCTTACCCTCAAGGCTGACGTGGTGGGGGAGATGAAGGTTTCCCATACGAGATAGCTCCTTGATGAAACTGCTCAGATATCCCGGCCCGGCCTCACCACTTCACGTGCGAGCCGGAGGATTACGGGCTCGAGTTGGGCGATGTCTTCGATGAACTCGAAGAGCACCACCTGGTCCACACCCGCCTCGCGGTAGGCCTCTACCTTCGCCAGGTCGCAGCCGTTCGTGTAAGGCGTTGCAGACACGAGCACCTCCGAGAGAGTGCGCCCCCGCTTTTGCAGCGCAACATCCAGATCACGCACGATCACGGCCATCTGTTCGGGCGACTGGTCGAGCGGGAAGAATCCGTCCCCGAGTTCCGCCACGCGCTCGATGGGCGCTCCCGACTGTCCGAGGATGTGGATGGGTACGTGGGGTTTCTGGAGCGGCTTCGGATAAAGGAGGCTCTCGGGCATCTGGTAGAACTCGTCGGACCACGCGGCGGCGTGTTGCGTCCAGAGCGCGCGCATCAGCTTCAGATACGAATTGCAACGTGCGCCACGGCGCTCGAAGCTCACGCCGGCGGCCTCGAACTCTTCCTTCGCCCAGCCGATGCCCGCACCGAAATCCACGCGCCCGCCCGAGAGCCAGTCGGCGTTGGCGATCTCCTTCGCGGAATAGACGGGATTGCGCTGCGGCACGATGGTGCAGGCCCCAAGACGGATGCGCTGCGTGATCGACGCGAGGAAGCAGATCGTGGTCCACGGGTCGAGTTCGCCATAGCGTACCGCCGAGGGCAGCTGTCCATCGTCCGACACCGGGTACTCCGAAGTGAGCACGGTGGGTATCACCACGTGCTCGCCGATCCAGAGCGAATCGAAGCCGTGTGCCTCGGCAAGCCTGCCGAGGCGCTCGACGAAGTCTCGCGTGGCATAGGGGAAGGCGAGCGGGATCAGGAGTCCGAACTTCATGGCTTGTGTGCACGCTCCGCAGTCATGGATGCGGGCAATATCAGCCAGCGGCCTAAATTACTCAAGACCCGGAAGCGTGGAAAAAACGAATCAACCCGACGCGGACTGTGCCCGCGAAGCAGCAACGGCCGCGCCAGCTTGGGCGAGCGCCCTCTCGAGCGCCACCGGATTGAACCCGTGGATGCGCTGCGCGCCGATCACGACGAAGGGCACGCCCCGACCGCCCGAGGCCTCGAAAGCACGCCGCGCGGAGGCGTTGGTCTCGATGTCGTACTCGGCGTAGGCGATGCCACGGACGCCCAGGTACTGGCGTAACAGCTTGCAGTACTTGCAGGTCCGGGTCATGTACACCTGCACCAAGGGCACGACACCAACGCCGGGCGCTTGGGCGGCGGTGGTCGGCCAGTAGAGAATGGCGAGCGCGATCACGATGCCGGCAGTGGCAGAGCGCAGAAACATCCTCAGCATGGACGACTCCTTGTCATGCGGATCATGCGGCAGCCGGTATCGATGGTGGACCACTGTGGAAACGGAACTCCGCGTCCGGAGCCTCGATCAGTTCCTGTTCGCGTAAGCGGAATTCCGCGACGCGCGCACTGATGTCGCCGCCGCCTGCAGCGCGTTCAGCGGCGGCCAGATACGCGCGGAAATGCCTCGATTCCGAGGCGAGCAGACGGGTGTAGAACGCGCCGAGCTCCGGGTCGAGCCGGGGCGCGAGCGAAGCGAAACGCTCGCAGGATCGCGCCTCGATAAAAGCGCCGGCGATCAGGGTATCTACCAAGCGGGCCGGCTCATGGGTGCGGACCAGGGCGCGCAGGCCACCGGCATAGCGCGCCGCCGCCAGCGGCCGGAACGGGACCCTGCGCTTCTTCATGATGGCCAGCACCTGCTCGAAATGGCGCAGTTCCTCGCGGGCGAGGCGCGAGAGCCAGTCCATCAGGGAGCTGTCCTCGCTGTAGCGGAACAGCAGATTCAGCGCCGTGCCCGCGGCCTTTTTTTCGCAGTTCGCGTGGTCTGTCAGCAAGAGCTCGGGCTGCTCGAGCGCGGCGTCGATCCAGCCCTCGGGCGTCGGGCAACCGAGAAACGCGCGAACGGTCTCGATATCAGTTGAGCGCATGCGGCACGGCGAGGCTGAAGGCGGGAATCGGCACCTGGAAAACGCGGCCGTCATCGCGCACGAACTGATAACCGCCCGACATGCTGCCGACGGCCGTGGGCAGCACTGCCCCGCTCGAGTAGACATGCGCCGCGCCAGGCATGATCCGCGGCTGCTCTCCCACCACGCCGAGACCACGGACTTCCTCCTCGCGCTCGTTGCCATCGGTGATGACCCAGTGGCGGCTGATCAGCTGCGCCGGCTCGCCCCCGCGATTGGCGATGGTGACGTGGTAGGCGAATGCGTAACGCCCCTTTCTGGGATCCGAGTGCTCGGGCCGGAACTCGCTCTGCACCATGACGCTGATCTTCTCGTCCATTCGGCTTGCTCTCTGCTGGGTTCATGTGGCCGGGCGGGAGGCGCGGCTACAGGCCACGCCTACAGGCGGGCGGGAATCTCGCGCACGTGGATGGCGTCGACGCCAGCGCCCTCGAGGATATCCGAGATCACCACCACCTTATCACCGGGACGGAAATCCTCCCGCTCGACGAGGATGGCAAACGCGCTGGCGAGGGTCTTCTCGGGGTCGGAACTGAAATTGCTGCGGTGCGCCCGCACGCCGCGGTTCAGCGCCAGTTGCCGCCGCGTACGCGAGTCGTTGGAGAAGGCGTAGATGAGCGGCGTGAAGGGATGGCAGTTGGTCACGTAGTTGGCCATGCGGCCCCGGCGCGTGATCACCACGATGCCCTTGGCCGCCACCAGTTCGGCGAGATGCGCGGCGCTCGCGGCGAGGCTTTGTTTCTGCTCGTTAAGCACGAGTTTGTCGGTGAAGCACAGGCCGCGCTGCGGCTCGGTGGCAAGACAGATACGGTCCAAGTACTCGACGCACTTGATCGGGTGTTTGCCGATGGTGGTCTCGCCGGAGAGCATCACGGCGTCGGCTTCCTCGTAGACCGCATTGGCCACATCGGTGACCTCAGCGCGCGTAGGCACCGGGTTCTGGATCATGGATTCAAGCAGGTGTGTGGCCACGATCACGCGCTTGCCCTGCTCGGCGCAGATACGCACGATCCGGCGCTGGATATTGGGCAATTCGTAGAAATTGACCTCCACCCCAAGATCGCCGCGCGCCACCATGATGCCATCGGCCTCCTGCACGATTTCCTCGAGGTTGCGCACGCCCTCCTGGTCCTCGATCTTGGCGATGATCTTCACCTTGCGCGCCTTCTCGCCCAAGAACTCGCGGAGCGCACGCACATCGGCGGCCTCGCGGGCAAAGGAGAGCGCGATGTAATCGACGTCGTGCGCCACGCCGAAAGCGATGTCGTGGCGGTCTTTTTCTGTGATGGCGGGTAGATTCACGCGGATGCCGGGCAAGTTCACGTGGCGCTTGCTGCCGAGCGAGCCGCCGTCGATCACGCGACAGCGCATGACGCGCTCCTGCTTGCTCAGCACCTCGAGGTTGATCAGACCGTTGTCCACGGTGATGCGGTCACCCACATCGACCGCCTGGATGATGTCGGCGTAGTCGATCTGGATCGAGCTCTCCTCGACGTTCTCGGTGCCGCGCACCACGATGGTGATCTCCTCGCCCTCGCGGAGATTCAGGTCGGTGCTGGTGAGCCCGGTGCGTATCTCCGGGCCCTGGGTGTCGAGCATGATCGGCACGGTGTACTTCACGCGACGGTTCAGCTTCTGCACGG
The DNA here is from genome assembly GCA_945862145.1 of Klebsiella pneumoniae. GTDB lineage: Bacteria > Pseudomonadota > Gammaproteobacteria > Pseudomonadales > UBA5518 > UBA5518. Next base: position 4,920 of record CAMAXE010000014.1, on the reverse strand, counting down.
CGCGTATCACGCGGGCGTGCCAGTCGTGATCGCCGTGCGACATATTGAGTCGCACCACGTTCATGCCGGCGTTGTAGAGCTTCTCGAGCATCTCGATCGAGCAGGTGGCCGGTCCGATGGTGCAGATGATCTTGGTCTTGCGCATGGCGCCTTGAACTGCTGAGGGATTCAGCGTCGAAGCATAGCAGCCGCGAGGCGCACTACCCCCATCGTGGCGGCTGCACGGGCCGGAGGTGGCGGGCTAACATGGCGGCTCACCGGCATACAGGGGGAGTTCCAACATGCACCAGCAATACATCGAATACAGCCACGCAGGCACTACCCTCGAGGGCTTCTATGCGGCACCCGACACCGATGAACCGCGTCCGGGCGTCCTGATCTCCCACGCCTGGGGCGGGCGCGACAGTTTCGCGATCGAGAAGGCGAAATCCCTGGCTGAAATGGGCTACGCCGCCTTCGCGCTCGACAACTACGGCAAGGGCGTGCTCGGCAGCAGTGTGGAGGAGAACCAGAAACTCCTCGGCCCCTTCCTGCAGGACCGCGCCATGCTGCGCGACCGCCTGACCGCAGGACTCGACTGCTTCGCCGCGCAGCCGGGCGTGGATGCCGCGCAGATCGCGATCATGGGGTACTGCTTCGGCGGCTTGTGCGCCATTGATCTCGCGCGCTCGGGTGCCGCCATCAAAGGAGCGGTGTCATTCCACGGGCTCTTCATGCCGCCCGGTCTGGACAAGCGACCGATCTCCGCGCGGGTCCTCGCGCTGCACGGCTACGCCGACCCGTTGGTGCCTCCCCAGCAAGTGCTCGACTTCGCCACCGAGATGACCGAGGCCGGCGTCGACTGGCAACTCCACGCCTACGGCGGCGTGCTCCACGCATTCACGGTTCCCGAGGCGAACGATCTCAGCATGGGTGCGCTCTACAACGCGCGCGCCGCGCGCCGCTCGTGGCAGGCGATGCTCGATTTCTTCGAGGAAATCTTCGAGTAGGAGGCGATGCTCGATTTCTTCGAGGAAATCTTCGAGTAGGAGCGGGCCATGCCCGCGATTTCTCCTTAGGCCTGAAGCCTGATGCGGCATCCGCGCTTCAGCCCCGGCCCCCTCCCCGCTCGCTCACGCCTCGGCACATCCCTGTGCCGAGGCTGCCGCATCCGTGAAATCGTTCCCGACGATTTCACGGATGATGGCCGCTCCCGGGCAGGGGCCCGGGGCTGAAGCGCTCGATCGATTGCAGTGCAGGGTTCCGTCGGAGCGCGTGATGCCTGCGACAGTAGCAGGGTGAATTACAGCGCCTCCAGCGCCTCCGACAACCGCGCCACACCAATGATCTCCATACCCTCGATGGGTTTGCGGGGCACGTTGGCGGCGGGCACGATCGCCCGGCGGAACCCGTGCTTGGCGGCTTCTATGAGGCGCTCGCCGCCGCTGGGCACCGGGCGGATCTCGCCGGAGAGGCCCACCTCGCCGAAGGTGACCAGATCGGTCGGCAGGGCACGGTCGCGGTAACTGCTCACGATGGCGAGCAGCAGCGCGAGATCGGCGCTGGTCTCGGTCACCTTGATGCCCCCTACAACGTTGGCAAAGACATCCTGATCGCCGATGGCAAGCCCGCCGTGCCGGTGCAGCACCGCGAGCAGCAGCGCGAGCCGGTTCTGGTCCACACCCACCGCCACCCGTCGCGGGTTGGAACCCATGCTGTCATCGACCAGAGCCTGGATCTCGACCAGCAGGGGGCGCGTACCCTCCCAGACCACCATCACCACGCTGCCCGAGGACACCTCCTCGGGGCGCGACAGGAAGATCGCCGAGGGGTTGCGCACCTCGCGCATGCCGCGATCGGTCATGGCAAACACGCCGAGCTCGTTCACCGCGCCGAAGCGATTCTTGGCGGCGCGCAGGGTGCGGAAGCGGCTGTCGCCCTCGGCCTCGAGCATGATCGAGCAGTCGATGATGTGCTCGAGCACCTTGGGCCCGGCGAGCATGCCATCCTTGGTGACATGGCCGACCAGGAACATCGCCGAGCCCGTGGCCTTGGCGTAGCGCGTGAAACAGGCGGCGCTCTCGCGCACCTGGGCCACACCGCCCGGTGCGGAGGGAATCTCGGCGCAGTGCACCACCTGGATCGAATCGACCACCATCACCTTGGGCCGGAAGCGCTCGGCGGCCGCGAGGATGGACTCGACGCTGGTTTCCGCGAGCATCCGCAGCTTGCCCGTGGGCAGCCCCAGCCGATGTGCCCGCAACGCTACCTGCGCCAGCGATTCCTCGCCCGTCACGTAGAGCGCATCCATGCCCTCGGCCAGCGCGCACATCACCTGCAGCAGCAAGGTGCTCTTGCCGGCACCCGGCTGGCCACCCACCAGGTTCACGGACCCGGGCACCAGCCCACCACCCAACACCCGATCCAGCTCCTCGAAGCCCGTGGCCACACGGGGCACGTCCGCGAGCTCGATCTCGGCGAGCGTACGGAGCTCGGCGGTTTCGCCCGCGTAGCCCGCGCGCCTGCCGGCCGCAGCGCGCACGGCCGTGGCGCCGGCGGGCTGCGCGAACTGCACCAGCGTGTTCCACGCGAGGCAGTCCGGGCACTGGCCTATCCACTTGCTTTGCTCCGACCCGCAGTCCTGGCAGACGAATACGACTCTGGACTTCGCCATGGGCTGTCCTTAGGCTGAATGCCCTTTGTTCACACCGACGGATTGTGTCAGGCTCGGGCCCGGCACACCACGTCGACAGCGCCCCGCCGGCGCCCCGCAGCCATGGCCAGCAGCACGCTTATACACGAACGACACATCGTGATCTCGCCGACTCTGGCCGCCACGATCGGCCTGGAGGAGGCGGTCATGCTGCAGGTGCTGCATGACGCCGCGATCTTTGGCGTGGCAAACGGCCACTGGCGCGAAATCGGCAAGGAAGAACTGCTGCGACTGCTGCCCTTCTGGGACGAGCGCACCTGCCAGCGCATCAGCGCGAGCCTGCGCGACAAGGGCGTGATCGGCATCGACTCAGCCCCGCTCGACCAGTCCGACTGCCTGCGCTTCAACCTGGATGCCGTCGCCCGGGAGCCCGCGCCTGCTGCGAGCTCAAGCTCAAGCGCCAAATTGACCGGCGGCAAGACATTGATGGCTGAGCGCTGGCGGCCCGACGCGGAGCTGCTGCGCCAGCTTGCGCTGCACGGCATCACCGCAGCTTTTGCGGAGGCCGAGGTCGAGGAGTTCGTGCTGTACTGGTCCGACCGCGGCGATCCGGCCTATAGCTGGAACGCCAAATTCCGCAGCCACGTGATCCGGCGCTGGCGCGAGCATGAGGCCGCAGCCATCCCCGACGACCTGCCGCGCCGGATTGCCGCCGACTGGCGACCCGACGCCGACGCCATCGAGATCCTTGACAGGGCGGGCGTGGCATCGGAGTTCGTCGAGGACAGCATCCCGGAATTCGTTCTCTACTGGAGCGAGCGCGGCGAGACCGCCCGCACCTGGAACTCCCGCTTCGTCACCCACGTGAAGCGCCAGTGGATCCGCTACAGCTCCACGGTAGCGATCGAGGGCGAACCCCGACGCTTGAGCAGCGACTGGCAGCCAAGCGGCGACGTCTACGACATCCTGCACATGGCCAACATCGACGCCACCTTCGCGCGCGGCCTGCTGCCGGAGTTCCTCATGTTCTGGACCGACAGCGGCGAGGCGCATTCCTCGTGGAACAGCAAGTTCTTGCAGCACATCAAGTACCAGTGGGCGCGCCGTGATCGCCCGCTGCAGCCAGGGGAGTCAGCACATGGACAGCGGCCGGGATCTGGCGGAACGGGCAGCACGCGCGCTCGCAGCCTCGTCGAAGACCTCACCGACCGCAGCTGGGCCGAGTGAGCCCATAGCGGGCCGAATCGATGCCATCAACCAGGTGTTCACGCTGTTCCGGCTGAACTACCACAACCAGTACTACAAGGCCTACGAAGACGCCGCGCAGCTGAACCAGGTCAAAAAGCTCTGGCTCGAGGGGCTGGCCGGCATCGATGTGGAGAGCATCCTGCGCGGCGCGCGCCGGCTGATCGAGGAGTCCGAGTACCTGCCCACCCTGCACCGCATGCTGGAGTGCTGCCACGAGGCCCAGTTTGCAGCCCATGGCCTGCCATCCCCGCGCGAGGCCTACCGCGAGGCTGCCACCGCAGCACGGGATTCGCACCGCTGGAGCCATGCCGCCGTATGGCACGCGGCACGCGCCACCGGGCTGCAACTGCTTGCATCAGGGCGGGAAGTCGAGGTGCTGCCGATCTTCGAACGGCGCTACCAGGATGTCTGCGAGCGGCTGCTCGCGGGCGCGGAACTGGCGCTGCCGCCACCGGCGCAGGCGCCGCAACAACCCACCGCTCCTGCCATGAGCGCAGAGGAAAAACGCGCGGCACTCCGGGAATTGCGCCGGCAAACGGGCGTCTGAGGGACGCCGGCGCGTCTCAGCGGGAGCGGGGGCGCAGCAGCGCGTACTGCGCGCAGCCAGTGCGCGATCGACTTGGGGATGGAGTCGAGCGTCCCGCCTCCGTGGGCTCAACCCTGGTGGGCTGCGATTTCGATCCGGGCTGGCTCACCGTGCCCAGGCACGGCTGCACTGGTACTGCAAGGAGCCGCGGGCGGGCCGCAAGCTGGGGCATCTGAACTTCCGGGCGTCAACGCGGCGGACACTGTCGGCACGGAGATCGCGCGCATGGCGCGCTCCTACAGCGGCAATGCCCGCGATCCAACACCACGTACGAGCGGGCCATGCCCGCGATCCAACACCACGTACGAGCGGGCCATGCCCGCGACCCAACACCACGTACGAGCGGGCCATGCCCGCGACCCAACACCACGTACGAGCGGGCCATGCCCGCGACCCAACACCACGTACGAGCGGGCCATGCCCACGACCCAACACCGCGTACGAGCGGGCCATG
>CAMAXE010000013.1 GCA_945862145.1 Klebsiella pneumoniae | reverse complement strand
GTGCTTGCTGCGGTCTTGGGAGGCTGCGTGGTCTTGGCGGTTTTCGCCGTCTTGCGCGGCGCCGGTGCCACACCCGAATCGAGTCCGCCGATGATCATGTCCGCGTAGGTCTTGCCGATCTCGGTGGCGGTTTCCGTGTACTCGGCGGGGCGAAACCAGCGGTTGCTCCAGTTGATCATGCCGAGGATGCCATAGGCCACGATCCGCGGTGAGCCGAGGTTCCTGAAGCTGCCATCCGCGTAGCCTTGCTCGATGATCGAGACCACCGCGTCGTCGTAGTCGCGGTTGATTTTCTGCATCTGCCGCGCCCATTTGCTGCGCTTGGCGCCCACGTGGCTCAGGTTCTCGCGGATGTAGATGTAGAGCAGCGGGTAGTGCTTGCCGTAGGTTTCCATCAGTCCGCAGATCAGCGCGCGCAACTTCTGGTGCGGAGTGTCCTCGCTTGCCTGTATGCGCCTTGCATTGGCGACGTTTTCTTCGGAGGCTTCGCGGATCACCTCGTCGAAGAGTTCTTCCTTGCAGGAGATGTAGTAGTAGAGCGAGGCACGGTCGATGCTGAGTTCCTCGGCCACCGCGCTGATGGTGGTGCCTTGCAGCCCGCGCCGGTTGAAGACGCGCGCGGCCGCGATGGCGATTTCCTTGCGACGCTGTTGGTAGGCGGCAGCACCATCCTGTTTTGCCGCTGCCCTGCGCTTGCCGATACCGCTTGTTGGATCCTTGTCCACGCTAGATCGCGCCTTTTATTGAAGTGATCCCGGAGCATAGCAGGACCGAAATCCCGCGGTGAAGCATCATGGTGGCGATCCGCCTGCGAGCGGCTTGCGCAGTGCGCGATAAAGCCCCAGTCGGTCGCTGAAAATACGCGCCTCCGTGATGCGTCCGTCCTGTGTCGTCAACATGCCGGCCACGCGCAGCGTTGCTGTGTGACCGATCCGCGCGCTGTCGATAGAGTCGAATCCGCCGGTGTAAAACCCGTGGTACGTGGCGTGGAAAGCCACGCGTGCGCCCGCGCTGAAGAGGGCGTCGATAACGGTCTCGCGTATCCCGATCAATGCGGATGCAGGCGGTTCAGGTGCATCGGGGCGTGCATCCTGCGGATGGTCTCCGAGGGGCTGGCGGTTGCGTATCCAGTCCGTGGCGGCAGCTTCGGCCGCGGCATCGGGCGCTTCGGGGCGCTGGTCCCACGGAGCCGGGTGTGGTGCTTCCACGGCATCGAAATCTCCCGTGGCGAGCTGGCGCTTGCGGGCGAGATAGTCTTCTTCAGCCCAGCCACGCTGGAGTCGCTCGCCGTCGGTGCGGAACATCGTGATGCCGCGCCAGCTCGCGAGCCGGCCGCCGTCGCGCACCGAGGCGCCGTGTTCGGTGAAGCGCATGGCACAGGCGTTCTCGCCCAGGATCACGTCATGCACCGTCACGCACAGCCCGGGGAACTGCGTGAGCTGCGCGGCCGTGGCCGGCAGGTACTCGGTGTCGCGTCCGTCAAACACCACGCCCCCGATATGCAGCCGATAGTCGGGGGTCATGATGCGCGGCACCACGCCCGCGTCGTGGCAGGTCAGGAAATCCACCGCAAAGCCGCGCAGCAGGCGCGCCAGCGGATGGATGCCGTGCGCAGGATCATCGCTCATGGTCGATGCTCTCCCCCGAGGTCCATCAGCCGCAGCTCGCGTTTCAGGATTTTGCCCGAGGCGCCGCGGGGCAGGGCGTTCAGGAATGACACGCTGGTGGGGCATTTGTAGTGGGCGAGCCGCGCGCGGGTAAAGGCGATCAGTCCGGGTGCGTCGAGTTGCGCACCGGGGCGTGTCACGACCACCGCCTTGACGGTTTCGCCCCAGCGCGGGTCCGGCACGCCGATCACGGCGGCTTCCAGTATCGCGGGGTGCTCGTAGATCACGTTCTCGACTTCAGTGGGATACACGTTCTCGGCACCCGAGACGATCATGTCCTTGTAGCGGTCACGGATGCAGATATAACCCTCGGCATCGGCGCTGGCGGCATCACCCGTGTGCAGCCAGCCTTCGGCATCGACCGTCGCGGCGGTCTCTGCGGGTTTGTTCCAGTAGCCGCACATCACCATGCCGGAGCGAATGCGGATCTCGCCGACCTCGCCTTGCCGCACCCGTTCTCCGGTGTGCGGATCGAACAGCCCGAGTTCGGCCCAGGGCACGGGTTTGCCGCAGGAGCGCAGGAGGCCCGCGCGCGGACCGCCGGGATCGTGGTCTTCGGGCAGCAGTGTCACCACCGTGCCGCAGGTCTCCGTCAGACCGTAGGCATGACTGAAGCCGCAGCCGAACACCGACATCGCGCGCAGCAGCAGTGTCTCGCTGATCGGTGCGGCGCCATAGAACATGCGCTGCATGCTGGAGAGGTCCATGGCGTCCACACCGGCGACGTTCACCAGTGACTGGATAACCGTCGGCACGAAGAAGGCGTGGGTGACGCGGTAGCGGCTGATCGCCTCGAGAATGGGCTCCGGCGTTGGCGCTTGCAGCAGCACCGTGTGCCCGCCCTGGCTCAAGGCCATCATGCCGTAGCCCAGACCGCCGATATGGAACAGCGGCATCGCCACGAGATTCACACTCTGCGCACCGAATGCCCAGACCTCGCGCGCCATGCGGACGCTGAAGTGCAGGTTGCGGTGGGAGATCATCACGCCCTTGGGAAGCCCGGTGGTACCCGAGGTGTAGAGCATCGCAACCACGTCATCGGCGCTGCTGCGGTGTGCCGGATCCGTGTCCGGGCAGGCGTCGCGCCAGCGCGCATAGTCCTGTTCAAGCCCTATCACGCTGCACTCGGGTCCGAGCGCGGGCAGCAGGCTGAGATGTTCTTCGCCGGCGAGCACGAGGCTGGGCGAGGCATCAATGAGGATCCCGCTCACCTCCCGCGCCGACAGCCGCCAGTTCACCGCCACCAGGATGGCACCGGCCTTGGCGCAGCCGAAAGCCAGTTCGTAGAACACGGGCGAATTCCGCGCTAGCACGACCACGCGCTCGCCGGGCTTGAGGCCGCTGCCAAGCAGTGCGTTCGCCACACGGGAACTGCGGCTGTGCAGTTCAGCGAAGCTGATCGTCTCGCCGTCGTGGGACAGGCACGGGGCCTCGGGTTGCCGTGCCGCGTGTTCGCGGACCAGGTCGGCAAGGCTGAAGTCCATCTCCTGCTCCCGTAGGTGCGTTGTTGCGGAGCCGCGCGCTCAGTAGCTACGCGGCAATCCCATGCTGTGCATGGCGATGTGATTGAGGATCATCTCGCGGCTGACCGGCGCCGTGCGGTGCAGACGGGCGATGAACCACAGGTCGGCGAGTCCGTACTCTATCGCGAGCCCGTTGCCACCGTGCACCTGCATGGCCTGGTCTAGCGCCTTCAGTGAGGTTTCGGCGGCGAGGAACTTCGCCATATTGGCGGCCTCTGCGGCGTCACCGCCCTGGTCGCTGATCTGCGCGGCGCGTGCCGTGAGCAGGCGTGCGCCCTGTACGCCGATGTAGGCCTCGGCCATCGGATGGGCCACGCCCTGATGAGCGCCGATGGGGGTTTTCCAGACCGTGCGGTCGTTGGCGAAGCGCGAGGCCTTGGTCAGCGCAAAGCGCGCGATGCCGTTGTTGATTGCCGCCGCGCAGACGCGCTCCGGGTTCAGTCCGGCGAACACCTGTTTCAGGCCCTCGCCGCGCGCGCCGATGATGGCGTCCTCGGCGATCTCCACGTTGTCGTAGAACACCGTGAACTGCTTTTCGGTTGAGCGCAGCGCCACCTCGATCGGGTGCATGGTGATGCCGGGCGTGTTGGTGGGCACGACGAACAGCGACAGGGGCGCGCGGCCACGGGCATCGGGCTCGCCATCGCGCGCGACCAGCAGCACGGCATCCGACTGGTCGATGTTCGAGGTCCAGTACTTGGTGCCGTTCAGCACCCAGCCGTTATCTGTGCGGGTGGCGGAGGTGGTGATGCGGTGGGTGTTGGAGCCGGCATCGGGTTCGGTGATGCCGAAGGCCATCTTGCGGCTGCCGTTGGCGAGCGCGGGGAGCCATTCGGATTTGAGTTTCTCGGAGCCATGGGCGGCGATGATCGGTGCGACGATCGACTGGATCACCAGCGAGAGCAGGGGGCAGCCCTGCGCTGCCGTCTCCTCGATGATGATGTTCAGCTCCGCAAGTCCCGCGCCGCTGCCGCCGTATTCCTCGGGAATCAAGGCTCCCAGAAAGCCTGCATCAGCAAGCGCCTGCCACAACTCGACGGGCTGTGCGCCGCGCGCCACCACGTCCTGGAAGTAGCGGCGGCCGAATCCTGCCGCCAGCCGGCTCACGCTCGCGCGCAGATCGGGGTGGTGGTCCGCCGTGTCGGCGAGGCCTGAAAAAAACATCTGATCCGCTGTCATCGTGAATCCCTTGCCTGTTGTCCCATGCCCGTAGCGGGCTCAATCGTTCCAGTTGAAAAAACCCTGTCCGGATTTCTGGCCCAGTTCGCCGCGCGCCACCTTCTCGATCAGGATCGCCGGAGGTGCGAAACGCGGTCCGTGTGCCTGCTCCAGCGTGCGCGCGATGTCGAGGCGCACATCGAGCCCCACGATGTCGCTCAGTCGCAGTGGCCCCACCGGGTGGTGGTAGGCGAGCGTGGCGGCGCGATCGATGTCCTCGGCGCTGGCCACACCGCTCTCCAACATGCGCATCGCCTCGAGGCTGGCGGCAAGATCGAGCCGGCTGGTGGCGAAGCCCGGTACATCGCGCACGACCAGGGATTCCTTGCCGAGCTGCGTGGCGAAGTCGCGTGCCTGCTGCAGGGCGTGTTCGGAGGTGTGTGCGCCGCGCACGATCTCGACCAGCCGGATCGACCACACGGGGTTGAAGAAATGCATGCCGAGGAAGCGCGCGGGATCGTCCACCGCGCCGGCGAGGCGGTCGATCGAGAGCGCGCTGGTGTTGGTGGCGATCAGCCCGGGCTCGCGTGCCGCGATGCGCCCTAGCACCGCGCACTTGAGTTCATAGCGTTCCGAGACCGTCTCGATGGCAAGCGCTTGCCCGAGCGGCATCTCCTCGATGGAGCTGACGCGGTGGATGCGGCCGAGCAGAGCGCTGCCGCGCGCCTGGTCGAGCTTTCCGCGCGAAATGCCAGAGTCCACAGCACGCGTTAGCGATGCCTGCATTGCGGCGGCGCGTGCGGTATCCGGTTCCACAACGGTCACCTCCGCGCCCGCCTGCGAGAACACGTAGGCGATGCCCGTGCCCATGGTGCCGCCGCCGATCACGCTTACGCTGATAGCGCTCATGTTCCGCTCCACCGTGGCGCGCGCTTCTCGGCGAAGGCGCGGGCACCTTCACGTGCATCGTCGGTGGCGAGCACGGATTCGACCAGCGGCGCCTGCCTGCGCCATGTCTCATCCGATGTCCAGGAGGGCGATTCGACAACGATGCGTTTTGTCATCTCGACGGCGAAAGGCCCGTTTTTGACGATGCTTTCCGCCAGAGCGAGCGCACCATCGAGGGCTGCGCCCGGCGCTGTGATGCGATTGACCAGGCCCCAGCCATGGGCCGTCCTCGCGTCCATGCGTTCCCCCGTCAGCGCGTACTCCAGCGCAATGGCAGGCGGGATCCGGCGTGGCAGTCGCACCAGGCCGCCGGAGCCTGCCACCAGTCCGCGCGTGACCTCGGGCAGCCCGAAACTCGCGTTCTCGGCGGCAACGATTAGGTCGCAGGCCAGCGCGAGTTCGCAGCCACCCGCGAGCGCGAAGCCTTCCACGGCAGCGATGAGTGGTTTGCGCGGCGGCGTCTCGGTTACACCGGCGAAGCCGCGGCCGGGGATTTCCGGGCGTTCGTCATCCAGAAAGGCGATCAGATCCATGCCGGCGCAGAAGCATCCGCCGCCGCCAGTGATGATGCCGACACGGAGCGCGGGGTCTGCATCCAGCCAGTCCATCGCGGCGGCAATGGCCAGTGCCACCGACTGGTTCACGGCATTGCGACGGGCAGGGCGATCGATGGTCACCACGAGCGTGGCGCCGCGTTGTTCCACTACGACTTCGGGTGCCATCTCAGTTGCCTCCGATCGCCGCTGCGGGTGTGGAGAGGTATTGCTCCAGATCCGCGCGCTCCACCATCTGCCAGAAATCGACCATGCGGAACGGGTTGTTCACCACCACGCGCCCGCGTGAGTTGCGGTAGTAGGTCTCCATGCCCTGGTGGGTCCAGACCATGCCCTCGTGGAGGCGATCGATGGTGGCGTTGTAGGCGTCGTGTACGTCCTGCCTCACTTCCACTGCCGCTATCCCCTGCTCGAACATCTGGCCGAGCACGGACATCACGTAGTGCATCTGGCGTTCCATCACCGTGATCAGGCTGCCGCCGTGACCGAACTGCGTGTTCGGCCCGTAAAGGCAAAAGAAGTTGGGGAAGCCGGGTGCCACGGTGCCGAGATAAGCGCGGGCATCATCGCCCTTCCAGTCGTCGTGGAGTTCGCGCGCGCCACGACCGAAAATACGCATCGGCACGAGGAAATTCAGCACGTCGAATCCCGTTGCCCAGATCAGCACATCGGCCTCGTGCTCGGTGCCTGCGCTGGTGCGCACGCGGTCGGGAAGCACCTCGGTGACCGCAGCCGTTACCAGATGCACGTTCTCCCGGGCCATCGTGCGAAACCAGCCGTTGTCCATGAGCATCCGCTTGCCGAAGGGCGGGTAGCCCGGTAGCACGTCGGGCAGCAGATCCTGTCGGTCACCAAGCTCGCTGCGTATGTAATCCGTAAGCGCGCGACGGTGGGCATCGTTCAGCGCATTGATCGAGCGCTCCGGGTGTTCCCATGCCGGGTCTTTCTGCAGTGAGGCGTACTGTTTGTCGTTGAATGCCCAACTGAGGCGCAGCCGGTACCACAAACGGTAGAGCGGGACTTCGCGCAGCAACCACTGCAATGGCTCCGGCACATCGACCTTGAAACGGGGGAAGGGTGCAGCCCACTGGGGAGAACGCTGGATGACGGTGATCGATGCGACCGCGTTCGCGATAGCGGGTACAACCTGCATCGCGCTTGCGCCGTTGCCGACCACCACCACCCGCTTGCCTTTGAGGTCCATTCCCTCTGCGGGCCAACGCGCCGTGTGTGCGCTGGTGCCAGCGAAGCTCTCAATGCCGGGGACATCCGGATAGCGGGGCTTGTTGAAGGCGCCGACTGCGCTGATCAGGATGTTGGCGCGCAGCGACTCGGTTCTGCCATCGTCATGCCGGACATCGACCTCCCACCGGGCGCTGCTCTCCAGATACCGCGCCTGGGTCGCTTCGCAGCCGAAACGCACCCGCGAAAGGACATCGAAATCGGTGGCGACTTTCTCGAGGTACTGATGGATCTCGCTGCCGCAGGCGAAGAATCGTGTCCAGTCGAAGGGCGCGAAGGAGAACGAGTACAGGTGACTCGGGACATCGCAGGCGGCACCCGGGTAGCGGTTCTCGAGCCACACGCCCCCCGAGCGCTGGTTGCGCTCGATCAGCGTGCAGGAGATCCCTGCCTCCGCGAGCTTGATCGCAGCGCAAATTCCCGAGATCCCGGCTCCGATCACGAGCGCGGAAAAACCTTGGGGCGCACGCGTAACTGTCGCCGATCCGGTTTGCGCCAATACGCCGCCAAGCGCGAGTTCCTCCCGGATCATCAGGCTGTACTCGGGAGGAATCGTCTCTCCCAGGGAAACGCCCATCATTTCTACGAGCAATTCGTCTGAGGGCGACAGCAGCGCGGGAGTCTTGCCATGCATCCACTCGGTGATGGCCTCGACTGCAGCTGCGCGGATCTCGTCCTGCGTCTCTGCCGGAAGCCCGCCCGTATCGTTGTCATCCAGGCCGCGCGTGCGCGTGGGCTGGTAAGGCGGCTCTATCCAGCGCCGCTCGCCCGTCAGTTGCCGCAGCAGGCATGCGAGCGTGGGTATGTTCGCGATCGCGATGGCATCGACGAGCCGCTGCTGGGGCTGACCTGCGAGGCTCATGGGTCCCACCGCACGGCGAGTGCATGCCCGTTGCGGTCCGGGCTCACCACCGGATGGCGCCTCCATCGACCACCAGATCGATGCCGGTGCAATAGGAGCTGGCATCGCTCAGCAGGAATACGGCGGGCCCGACCAGTTCATCGACCTCGCACATCCGTCCCATGGGAATGTCGTTTACCAGATGTTTGACCATCTCCCAGACCTCGGGCTTTCTCGCCATGGGTGTGGCGGTGTATCCGGGGCTTATCACGTTGACCCGCACGCCCTGCTGCGCCCACTCGAGGGCCAGTGAGCGCGAGAGGTGTGCGACGCCTGCCTTGGCGGCGTTGTAGTGGACCTGCGGCAGGCCGCGGTTACAGATATGTGCTGATATCGAGCCGATGTTGACGATGCTGCCACCGCCGTTGCGGAGCATCGCGCGTCCCTCGGCCTGCGATGAGACGAAGACCCCACTCAGGTTGGTGTCGAGCACGCGTTGCCATTGCGCGCGCGACATCTCCAGTGCCGGCGCGTTGTCGTGCACGCCAGCGCAGTTCAGCGCGGCGTTCAGCGGGCCGAAGGCGGCTTCGGTACTTGCCACGGCCGCTTCCATCTGCGCCTCGTCGCGCACATCCGCCGGCAAGGCGATGGCCCGCCCGCCTGCGGTTGTTATTGCCTGCACGGTGGCGTCGAGCCCGGCTGCGGACATGTCCACGCAGCCGACCGCGGCACCGAATGCTGCAAGACCTTGCGCGATGCCCGCGCCGATCCCGCTGCCTGCGCCGGTTACGAGCGCAACCTTCCCGTCCAGCCGGAATGAGGGCATGCCCATGGGTGAGTCTCCCGTGTAGTGGTCACGGCAGCATCATGCCCGCCGTGATCGCGTGCGAATACTGCGGGCCGCGGGGCCCGCGAGACGCTGCCGGAGCACCTTGCTCCGACAGCGCCCGTGTTCGATCCGGTAAGGCCCCGGATCAGAACTTGTAGCGTGCCTCGACCATATAGGTGCGTGGCGCACCCGGGATCACGGTGTTCACCGCGAAGAGGCTCGCAAAGCCGATACCGCCGACGTAGTAGGTCTCGTCGAAGGCGTTCTTCAGGTAGGCCGCCACCGTCCAGCCGCCATCCTCACTTTCCACGGCGAGCCGCAGGTTCGTGATTGTGTAGCCGTCGATCTTGGAGCCCGGGTTCAGGGTGTCTGCGGTGGAGGAGAAGTAGGAGGAAGTCTGGCTGTAGACGTCTGCGCGCAGCGAGCCCTCGAGGCCGTCCGTGATCGGGAACGACACATCCGCGAATACCGAGCCCGACCAGTCGGGCTGATCCGGGTACGGTCCGAAATCGACTTCCGGGTTCTGCAGCACGGCGACCGCGCTGTCGGTGAACTGGGCATCGGTGTAGGCAACACTGGCGCCGAGGCTGAGCCACTGCGTCGGGTTGATGACGCCGTCGATTTCCACGCCCTTGATCTCGGACTCGGGCACGTTGACGGTGATGCCCGCGAGCTGGCCGAAGATCGAGACGTAATTGGAGCGCTGGATGTCTTCGATTTTCATCGTGTAGAGAGCGATGTTCAGGCGCGCGGGCACATCGCCTGCGGTACCTTCCCACTTGGCGCCGACTTCGAAGTCGGTCGCTTTCTCTTCCTGGTACTCGGCGCCGCCTTCGTTGCCGAATCCGGCCAGCGGTGGGGCGAAGTAGTTGAAGCCGCCGCTGCGGTAGCTGCGCCGGGTGACGGCGTAGAGCAGCAGGTCATCGCTCAGTTGCTCCTGCAGGCCGAGGGTCCAGCTCACCTGCTCGAAGGTGTCGGACAGCGGGTTCTCGAAGACCGCGCCCGCGGGCACCGGGTTGGCGATATAGACGTCGTCAGCCTTGTGCTTGAACTCCACGTCCTCCTCGGAGTACCGGGCGCCTGCGGTGACGCTCAGGCCGTCGACGCCGGTCATCTCGCCGATGTCGAGCGTGCCTTGAGCGTAGACCGCTTTGGTCTCGTTGGTGGTCTTGCCGTTGTTGATCTGCTTGGTTACCGGCGCGATCGGGCTCAGATCGACGATCTGGCTCAACGAGTAGGTGTTGTCCTCTTCGTCCGAGTAATACAGGCCCGCCACGTAGGAGAGTGCGCCGCCAGCGGATTCGCCCACCAGCTGGAGCTCCTCCGAGAACTGCTTGAGGTTGCCGATGCGGCCGATGTCGCCGCCGGAATCCGCCGGGTATTCCGTGCCGTCGAATTCCGAGGCGATTTGGGAGTCGAGGTCCGTGTAGCCGATGATGTTGCGGATCTTCAGGGTGTCGCTCAGCTCGAAACTGGTGATGTTCGACATCACGTAGTTCTCGTTTTCGCGGATATTGGGCGCGTCGGAGTTGATCTTGAAGGGGCCGCGCTCGCGTTGCTTCGCCACGGAGGCCTCGAAGCCTTCCGGATCGGTGCCGGGGTGGGCTGCGAGGAACAGGTCCCACAGGCCGGGCGTGGCGAAAGCGGTATCCAGGCCGGGCGAGTAGAGAAGTTGCGTGGGTACGAAGCTCGAACCCAGCGGCACGGTGTTGTAGGCAACGCTCACCATACTGTTGCCACCGACATCGGCGTAATCGAGCACGAACTCGTTGGAGATGCTGTCGGTCGGGTTCAGCGTGAGGCTGACACGCAGGTTCTTGCGGTCGATGTCCCCGCCGCGGTCGCCGGTGCGGATGTTCTCCTGGAAGCCATCGGCTTTCTGGTAATAACCCGAGACGCGCATCAGCACTTTCTCGGGAACGATCGGCACGTCGATGGCGGCTTCTACTTTGCGGTTCTGGTAGTCACCGAGCCAGCCACTCACGTAGCCGCCGAGCTCGTCGCCCGGCTTGGCGGTGGTCATGAGCACCGCGCCGCCCGTGGAGTTGCGGCCGAAGAGAGTTCCCTGCGGGCCCTTCAATACCTGGATGGAGGAGAGGTCGTAGAACGCCGTGGAGGCGGAGCCGCCCACCTGCACCTCATTGAAGTACGGCAGCACGCTGGCGCGCGAGCTGCTGAAGGAGTCTACCGTCTGGCCACGCAGCGCGTAGTTCAGCTGGTTTGAGCTCTGGCCCGCCTTGACGGTGAGGCCTGGCACGGCGAGTTGCAGGTCGGCTTCCGAGATCACGGCCTGCCGCGCGAGCGACTCGGTGCCGAGTACCGCCACGGCGACCGGGGTGCGGGAGAGGCTTTCGGACCGGCGCTGCGCCGTCACCAGGACTTCTTCCAGTCCTGAGTCGTTCGCGCTGGCAGCGCTGCCTGCGGCCGTCTGCGCGTATGCAGGCATGCCCTGCATGGCAGTCAGCACCGTGACTGCAGAGATGACGCCTGAGAGGTACTTGATCTTCATGCCGATTATTCTCCTGCTGGATATGGATCCGGGATGTTGTGGTCTGCGCTCCGCCGTAATTGCTCCGCAGATGCCGCCGGTGTGGCGGGCTCTGCGGCTTCACGCCTTGGAAGGGGTCTCCGGCGCATATGGCCGGGGTTGTTCCGCCTTGGTGTGAGAGGGTGACGCCGCCGGTCGCGCCATCCCGTCGGATCCATTTGTATAACAGGACTGTTGACCAGTCAACACCTATATTGATTTATCGGGCGGTCTGTCCTGTGTCCGGATACACCGGCTTTCAACTGGAGCGTTGACACAAATTTGAAGTCATGTGGATAATCTGAAGCTGGACACTGCGGAGGCAATGGGGGCGGGACTTTTTTTCTGCCCCCGTGCGCGCCCGTTTGCCACATTTTTCCGGGAGTGATGACGATGAAGAAGCGCATTCTCTGTGGTCTCTTGCTGGCAGTTCCGACTGCCTTCGCCTCCAGCGGACACATTTCCGGTCAGGTGCGGAACGCCGCTGACGGTCACCCTGAAGCGGGTGTCTGGGTGATCGCCGAGAGCAGCGGCCTGCCCACCTCGCTGCGCAAGATCGTGGTGACTGACGACCAAGGGCGCTTCGTCCTGCCCGAGTTGCCGGCAGCGGGCTACAAGGTCTGGGTTCGCGGCTACGGTCTGGTCGATTCCGGTAAGACCGATGCTGTGGCCGGTGCCGATCTGTCGCTCGCCGTGACCACCGCGAAGACAGCCCAGCAGGCCGCTGCCATTTACCCCTCGAATTACTGGCTGGCGATGCTAGAAGCACCCTCGGCGGCGCGGCTCGCCAAAGCTGAGCACCCCTATGCATCGCCCGAGGCCTGGCTTGGTCAGATGCAATTGAACTGCATCATCTGTCATCAGCAGGGCAGTCCCCTTGTGCGCGGCGTGGCGGGCTCGCGCGTGGCGCTCGACCACGGGATGAAGAAAGCGGGCCTGATGAACCTGCTCTCAGAGCAGTTGAACCGCGATGTGTTGATCGATACCTACGAGGTCTGGGGCAAGAAGATCGCCGCGGGCGCAACCCCCAAGGTGCCGCCGCCGCGCCCGGCTGGGATCGAGCGCAACATGGTGATCACCGAGTGGGGCTTCGGCGGGCCATACACCTATTCCCACGATGTGATCTCCAGCGACAAACGCAATCCCCGTCTTTATCCTGGCGGCAAGATTTATGGGCTCGATATCGGTAACGACAATCTGCTGATCCTCGACCCCGAGGCAAACAGCTGGGAACAGATCAAGCTCCCGAGCTATGAGAACGCGGTTACCTGGTGCGATCAGACCTACAAGCCGCTCGGCGGAGGCGAGGAAATTCACGTCGGTGCCCAGCTGACGGGTTGCCCGGTTCCCGGCACCGAGAGCCCGCACAAGGGTGCGTACAACAATCCGGTGAATGCCCACAACCCGATGATGGACGACACCGGCAAAGTGTGGATGACCATGCAGGTACGCCGTGAGTGGGGCGATGACATGCCGGCGTTCTGCAACAAGGACCCCGTGATTGCCCAGAACCTGCACCACCGCCAGTTGGGCTACTACGACACGAAGACCGGTAAGTTCCAGCAGATCGACACCTGCTTCGGTACCCATCACCTGCAATTCGATGACAAGGGCGTGCTGTGGGTGAACGGTGACGGCAATGTGGTCGGCTGGTTCGATCCGAAAAAATACGATCCCGCGAAACCCGAAACCCTCGAGGCCGCGCAGGGCTGGTCCGAATCAAAGGTTGACAGCGATGGCGACGGCGTTGCGGACAAACCGATCATCGGCTATCGCTACAGCATCATTCCCAGCCCCGCGACGGATGATGTGTGGGTGTCCATACCGCCTGGCTCCTATGGCAAGTACCCGAGCTATGGTGACCGCGGTTACATCGAGCGCTTCGACCCCAAGACCGGCAAACACGAGGCCTACAAGCCGCCGGCACCTGCGGTTGGCGCTCGTGGTATCGATGTCGACAGCAAGGGCGTGATCTGGGCCGGCATGGCCGGCAGCGGACATCTCGCACGCTTCGATCGCAGGCTCTGCAAGCAGACCTGGGGCGATGGCGATCAATGCCCCGAGGGCTGGAAATTATGGGAGACGCCCGGACCGCGCTTCGAGGGCGTTCCCGGCAAGGGCACCAACTTCCACTACTACACGTGGGTCGACCAGTTCGACACCTTGGGTATGGGCAAGGACACGGTGTTCGTGACCGGTACCAACTCCGATTCGCTGATCGCCTTCCGGCCTGATACCGAGACCTTCTCGGTGATCCGCATCCCCTATCCGATGATCACCTTCACCCGCGGTCTTGACGGTCGTATTGATGATGAGTCTGCAGGCTGGAAGGGCCGTGGGCTGTGGTTCACCAATGGACTGGACCCGGTATTCATGTCCGAGATCCCGCAGTCCTATGCCGGGAAAGTGCAGATGCGACCCGACCCCCTCGCTTACTGAATGACGCACGCCTGCAACGGGTCGGGCAGTGATGCCCGGCCCGTTGTTGTTTCAGGCTGTCATGCGATCTCGAAAAGCGCTGCGGCGCCCATTCCGCCGCCCACGCACATGCTGACCACCACGTAGCGTGCGCCGCGGCGCTTGCCTTCGATCAACGCATGCATCGCGGTGCGCGCCCCCGTCATGCCGTAGGGATGGCCGATGGATATGGCGCCACCATCGACGTTGTAGAGCGCCGGGTCGATCCCGAGTGCGTCACGGCAGTAGAGGCTCTGCACCGCAAAGGCTTCGTTCAGTTCCCACAGGCCGATGTCAGCGATACGCAGTCCGTGCAGCTTGAGCAGTTTGGGTATCGCAACTACGGGGCCGATTCCCATCTCCTCGGGTGCATTGCCCACCACCATCATGCCGCGGTAAATGCCGAGCGGTTCGAGGTTGCGCTGCGACGCCAGCGTGGCGTCCATCACCACGCAGGCTGCCGCGCCGTCCGAGAGCTGTGAGGCGTTGCCCGCCGTGATGGTGCCGCCCTCGATCACGGGGTTCAGCTTCTGCAGGTCGGCCAGCACCGTGCCCGGGCGGTTGCCTTCGTCCCGGCCCAGCGTGACCTCCTCGTGCGTGGTGGTCTTGGTGGCCTTGTCGAAAACGGATCGGGTTGCGGTGATGGCTACGATCTCGCGGTCGAAGCGCCCCGCAGTCTGTGCGGCTGCCGTGCGTGTCTGCGATTCCAGCGCGTAGGCATCCATCTGCTCGCGCGTCACAGCGTACTTTGCGGCCACGAACTCGGCGGTCTGAAGCATCGGCATGTAGGCGTGCTGATGCTGCGCCACCACGGCGGGATCCGCCTCGCGTGCGGCCCAGTCGAAGTAGGGGCCTTGCACGGCCGAGATATTGTCCTGGCCGCCCGCCACGCACACGGAAAAACCATCGACCATGATCTGCTTGGCAGCGATGGAAATGGCCATCAACCCCGAGGAGCACTGGCGGTCGATGGTCTGGGCCGAGGCCGTGACCGGCAGTCCCGCTGCCAGTGCTGCGAGCCGCGCGACATTCATGCTCGCGGTGCCCGCGTTAAGCACCGAGCCGATCACCACGTCCTCGACCTCGGCGCCCTCGATGCCGGCGCGTGCGACCGCGTGCGAGATGGCATGGGCCATCATGCTGGGCGACTTGATGTTGTTTAGTGCGCCCTTGAAGGCCCTGCCGATCGGTGTGCGTGCGGCGGAAACGATGACGGCTTCTTTCATGATGTGTTCCTGTGGAATTGAAGGGGATACATGCGTGGTGAGCGCTCAGGCGCGCAGCACCCGGTTACGCAGTACGCCGATGCGCTCGACGTCCAGTTCGACCACATCGCCGTGTTGCAGGTAGCGGTTCTGCTCCAGCCCGCAGCCGGTGCCCACCGTGCCCGAGCCGAGCACCTCGCCGGGGTGTAGTGTTTCGGCGCGGCTGATGTGCGCAATGACCTGCTCGAAGCGATGGTGCATGGCGGCAGTGCTGCCACGCGACCACTCCTCGCCGTTCACGCGGGCGAGCATCGTGAGGGAGTAGGGGTCGCCGATCTCGTCTGTGGTGACGATGCAGGGGCCGAGTGCGTTGGCGTTGTCGAAATCCTTGCCCTTGCCCGGGCCGAGCCTGCCGGCCATGGCGCGGAACTGCTCGTCGCGGGCGCTGAAATCGTTGAACACCGTGTAACCGAAGACATGCGACAGGGCGTTCTCCGCTTTGATGTCCCTGCCGCCGATGCCGATCACCGCAGCGAATTCGAGTTCGAAGTCCATGACCTCGGAGTAGGTCGGCCACAGCACGTCGGTGTCGGGACCGCAGACGGCGAAGCGGCTGCAGTTGTAGTACATGGGGCTCTGGTACCACGCCGAAGGAATCGCGTAGGCACCGCTGTGATCGAGTTCGCGGCGCGTCTCCTCCGGGTTGTCGGCGCGCGCCACGATCAGTTCTTTCGCGGCCGCGAAGGCGTTCAGCAGGTGCTGTTCGAAGCACAGGAAATCACGCAGCTGAGCCGGCTGCGGCAGGGGGGCGCGCAGTTGGCAGTTCGCGCTGGGAAAAATCGATCCCTCATCCGGGTGCAGGAGCAGTTCGCGGGCCCGGTCCCAGGCGCGGGGCCCGGCGCTTATCAGTGATTGCATGCTGGAGAAGGCGCCCGGCTTGTCGCCTCTGGCCGCTGCAGCGCGTGCGAGATCCACGATCAGGCGGTCGTCGTCGATCCAGGCGCCGGCGAATTCGCGCCCGGCGTGAATGGCGGTGACGAGTCTCATGGAGATGGTTTCCTCGCTGAAAAACAGCCTCCTTCAAATAGTCAACTAAGCTGTTGACGTGTGTCAACGGCTATGTTGGAATTCCAGCGAATGCCGGGCCCCGGGCCCGCAGCCATTACCGACCCTCAGGAAAAAACACGTGCAACTCGAAACGCTCATCTACGAAAAGCAGGACCGTATCGCCACTGTCACGCTGAACCGCCCGCACAAGGGCAACGCCCTGTCGCGCCAGTTGCGTGACGAACTCGATCTGGTGATGGATGACCTTGATGTCGACGACGACACACGTGTCCTGCTGATCAAGGCCAATGGTGACCATTTCAGCACTGGCTATGACCTGAACGAGTTCTCCTACCTGTGGGACGCCGACAGCGCCATCAACGAGGTGCAGCGGCGTCCGCACCGTCGCTCGCCGGTCTGGTCGCGGCGCGAGTTCCATCTCTCGCGCGAGCGCTGGATGCGGCTGTTCCGCCTGCGTCAGGCCACCGTTGCGGCGGTGCACGGCCATTGCGTGGCCGGTGGTCTCGACCTGATCGGCGTCTGCGACATCGTGTTCTGCGCCGATGACGCTCGCCTCGGTCAGCCCGAGGCCCGCGCCATGGGCGAGATCCACACCTTCGGGCTATGGCCCGTGCACCTCGGGATGCGCAAGACCAAGGAGTGGTTGCTGACCGGCGACAACATGACGGGCGCCGAGGCCGCCGAGCAGGGGCTGGTGAATCGTGCCGTCCCCCGCGCCGAGGTCGAGGCCGTGGCACGGGCCTACGCCGAGCGGGTTTCCCATGTACCGCTGGATGCCATCTACTCGCACAAGGAAGTCACCAACCGCTGGTTCGAGACCATGGGAATCGTTGCAGCCATGGCGGCTGCAAATGACCTCGACGCCATGGGCATCGCGGGCCCGGGCATGGATGACTTCACGGCCGTATGGCGCGAGGGCGGCGTGCGCCCCGCGGTGCGCATGCGCGACAAGCCTTTCAGCGAGCACCGGACCTACTGGGAGGCCTACCAGGCCTCGCGCGCGAAGAAGCCTCAGGGCGGCCTCTGAACGGCGCTATCGCGATGAGTCGGGGCATGCAGACAGTGTCAGCGCGCCAGCAGGCGCTGGCGGCCCGCTTTCCGCAGTGGGAGGGCCGCACGCTGCACGGCATGCTCGACCACACGGCCGAGGCTTTCCCCGATCGCCCCTACGTCATCACCGAGGAGCGCAGCTTCAGCTATCGCGACATCCGTGCGTGGTCGCAGCGCCTTGCAGCCGGCCTGATCGGGGCAGGGCTCGAACCGGGCGGGCATGTGGCGGTGGTGATGGCGAATTTCGTCGAGTTCGTGGCGCTCAAGTTCGCGATCTCGCGCGCCGGTGGTGTGTGCGTGCCGGTCAATTTCCTGAACCGTAAGGACGAGCTGGCCTATGTGCTGGAGCAGTCCGATGCGGCAATCCTGATCACCATGGACCGCTTCCGCGACCTCGACTACGCGGAGATGCTCGATGCGATCGCTCCCGGCTGGGAGACCGGCGGCGGCGGCGCCCGCCTGCCCCGGTTGCGGCAGGTGGTCGTGTTTGCCAGCGGGGATGTGCCGCTGCGCCCCGGTGCGATGGCCTTCGCGGATCTCGAGGTGGCCGCCGGTGCTGCCGTTCCTGCACGTGCGGTGGCGCAGGATGCAGTCTCTGACATCGTCTACACCTCCGGCACCACGGGTGGCCCCAAGGGCGTTCTGCTTACGCACGATATGCTGCTGCGTGCGGCCTATGCCAGCGCACGCTGCAGAGCCTTCGAGGACGGGCGGCGGATCGCGTTCGCGCTTCCCATGTATCACGTTTATGGCTATGTCGAGGGAATGCTTGCCGTGCTTTTCGTGGGTGGCGCCATCATTCCCCGGTTGCAGTTCGATGCGGCGAACATCCTGCGCGCAATCGAGCGCCACGCCGCCAGCGATGCGCTGTTCATCCCGATGATGACGCTCGCCGCTCTGGCTGAAATGCGCCAGGGACACTACGACGTCTCCTCGTGGCGTGCCCTGATTTCTTCCGGCGGTAAAGCTCCTCCCGGGCTCTGGTCGGATATCCGCGCAGCGCTCGGTGATATCGAAATCACCACCGGTTACGGGATGAGCGAGGCCACGGCCTCCACCACCGTGACCCGGCCTGACGATCCCGATGATCGCCTGCTCACCAGCAATGGACGTCTGCGCGATGCCGGCGTCGCGGGCGATCCCGCGCTCGGTGGGCTGCTGGTTGCCTACCGCGTCACGGATCCCCTGACCGGGCTTGCAGTTCCTCCCGGCGAGATCGGCGAGTTCGTGATGAAGGGTCCCTGTGTCACAACGGGCTACTACCGCAAGCCCGAGGCTACCGCCGCGGCACACGACGCCGAGGGCTGGTTCCGCACCGGGGATCTCGGCAGGATCGACGATGAGGGTTATCTGGTGCTCGCCGGGCGTCTCAAGGAGTGCTATCGCTGCGGCGGTGAGCAGGTGCTCCCCCTCGAGGTCGAGGAAACGCTTGCCGGACACCCGGCCGTGGCGCAGGCGCATGTTGTCGCTGTTGCTGATGCCAGGATGGGCGAGGTGGGCGTGGCTTGCATCGTGCTCCGCGATGATTCACACGTGGATGCCACGGCGTTGATTGCGCATTGCGCTGCCCGACTCGCGCGTTTCAAGGTGCCGCGCCACGTGCTGTTTCTCCGGTCCGATGACGTGCCCACCACGCCCACCGGCAGGCCGCGCAAGTTCATGCTTTCCGAGCTGGCCGCTCACAGGCTGGGGCTCGCATGAGCGGCATGGCCGCAGCCGTGCGGATTGCCGTTGTCACGGGTGCTGCACGGGGCATTGGCGCGGCCATTGCGGTGCGCCTCGCGGCCGACGGGCTCGATGTGGCGGTGCTCGATATCGACGAGTCGCGGTGCGCGCAGACGCTGGAGGCGGTGCGCGCACTCGGTAGGCGGGCCGCAGCGGTGGCCGTTGATGTGAGCAGCGAGAGTGCTGTGGCGCTCGCTTTCGAGCAGGTGCTCGCGCAGCTCGGGTCACCCACCGTGCTGATCAACAACGCCGGCGTTTTTTTCGAGCGCATGGCGCACCGCACCGGACTCGATGACTGGAACACCGTGATCGACGTGAATCTTCGCGGCACCTTCCTGATGAGCCGCGCCATGCACCCCTTCCTGAAGGCGCAGCCGGGCGGACGCATCGTGAACATCGCGAGCGTCGCGGCGCAGGGGCACCTCGGACAGTCGGCGTATTCCGCCGCGAAGGCCGGTATCGTCGGTCTTACGCGCACGTTGTCTATCGAGTTCGGTCATCTGGGCGCTACTGTGAATGCCGTGGCGCCGGGCTTCGTACTCACCGAGATGACGCGCGCCACGGCGGAGCGCCTCGGCGTGCCGGTTGAGCAGCTTGTGGCGGATGCGGCCCGGGACGTGCCGGTCGGGCGCACGGGTGTGCCGGAGGATATCGCTAACGCCGTGTCCTTCTTCGTCGATCCCCGCGCGGGCTTTGTGTCCGGTCAGCTGCTTTACGTCGCGGGCGGACCCTAGGGTTCATTCCGTGCGGCCGTGGCCGTTGCATCCGGTGCTGCCGCCGGCAGTACCTCCTGAGTCAGGAAGTCGCGAATGGTCTGCACCAGTTCCGCGGTGCTCCCGGGCGAGACGATGTCTCCCGCCAGCACGTGCTGCGACGGATCGGTCGAGCGCTCGTAGACCACGAGGCGCTTGTGAGGCGCACCCCACTGCTCGAATGCAGTGCGCACGGCATCGGGGTCAATCACCTGATCGCGCGGCGAATAGATCATCAGTGTCGGTGTGGTGATGCTCGACTTGTCGATGGTCTCGACTTGTTTCATCAGCCTGGCGAGTGGGACCAGCGCGGGCCACGGGTAGTGCCACGACCAGTAGCGGGCCTGCGCATCGTTCAGGGGTTCCGAACTGCGCTCTCCCTCCCGGAACCACCACAGCAGCAGCGGCCCGACCACCGGCCAGTCGAGCAGGTAGAGCTTTTTGTCGGCGGTCTCGAAGTTCGGTGAAATCATTACCATTGCTGCGATCGACGCGCTGCCCTCGGCATCGGCAAGCCAGGTCGAAAGCGTGCCCCCGGTGGAGGTGGAAATGATCACTACCCGCTCGCCGATGGTGTGTCCTATCGCCAGCGCCTCCCGCGTGTCTGCCTGCCACGCCGCCGGCGTTCCCTCGAGCATGGCCTTGCCGTCACGACCGTGACCCCGCAGTCGCGTGGAGAAGAGATTGGCGCCCAAGGCAGAAGCCACCTGTTCGGCCAGCGGATACACCTCCTGGCGCGTGGCCGAATAGCCGTGCAGGTAGACGATTGCCAGCGGCGTGCGTGAGGGCTGTCCGGTGATCCAGTGCACCGCGCTTTCCGCACCGGGCGTGATGCCCGGCTCACGGCGCTCGCGCGCGACGAGATAGGGCTCCACGGCGGACGGATCCGCGAGGGGGGTTACGGCCTGCGCGGCACAGCAGCAGGCGAGCATGAGGGCGGCAAGCATTCGCATCGCTGGGTTTTGCTCCGGTTTTTCAGTTGCGGCGCAGCTTAGCATCACGGCGTCTGCGCTCGGGATGGCTCCTCGAGACATGGGTCCTGTGATACCCGTCACGCGGCTGCGATATCACCGGGAGATTGCAACGCAAGGTGCGCTACAGCAGCTCCCACGGCTGAGCGGCTGTCCTTGCGGCGCAGCGCCCACCGGTGTCACGATCAGCCGATCGATAATTCTGGAGGCAGCCCATGAAACCCGCTCTGTTTGTCACGCTGATACTCGCCACGAGCCTCGCGCAGGCCGCGCCGCAGCCGGTCCTGATGCAGGGCGCTGCCCTGCACGGCGGGATTTTTGCCGATCCGCGCGCGCAGAGCCTGCCCGAGACCAGCGATACCGGCACCGTCACCGCGCAGGATCTGGTCGCCCACGAGAGCGCCGATGGCTGCCTGCAAACCGGCGTGTACCAGACCGGCCGCAACCGTTTCGCGTCGTCCGATCCCTACCCGCACGATGAGTTCATGTACTTTCTGGAGGGTGGCGTGACGCTGTCCTCCACCGATGGCACGGTCACGCAGGTGGCCGCGGGCGATGGGGTGATGGTGCCGAAGGGTTGGACGGGCGTGTGGGACAGCCCCGGTTATCGCAAGATCTACGTCATCTACGACTGCAAGACCAAGGCACCCTGAGCGCGGTCAGGCGAGCTGCTCTCTCACGGCGCGCCAGCCGGCATCGATAGCTGCGTCCAGGTAGGCGTGCGCCTCGGAGTCGGCGTTGGCGATGGATATCCTGCCGATGCGGGCGCGTCCCGCGATATGGGGCCCGTTTTCCGGACCCCACTCCGGTGGATCTACCAGATCCACGTATTCATAGGCATAACCGTGCGGCCAGCGGTTCACCGTGATACCGGCGATGTCGCGGCTGGCATCGAAACCATGCGGACCCAGCATGCCATTCAGCAGGCGCAGGATATGTGTTTCGTAGTCCTCGAAGCTCAGTGTCAGCAACTGCGCACGCCCTTGGCGGTACTGCTCGCGCGCGGCTAAACCCGGCACCCTCGGTGTATGCACGAGGTGCATGACGATCGGCTCGTCAGGGTTGGCGCTGAAGGCATAACCGGGCACGCTCACCGGGAAGTCGAGCATGCCGTAGCTGAAGAATTCCTGCGGCGCGCGGAAGGAGTACAGCCCGGCATTCGCTGCGGCGCGCCAGTTGGTGAGCGCCACGTTGGTGTAGACCAGCGGCGCCTTTTGCGGCGCGCGCAGCGCCTCGACCTGCGGGGCGGGGACATCGGGGCAGATGTGGGGAATCACGTGGTTCCAGCAGGCGAGGACCACGTGCCTGGCGCGCACCCGCTCCACGGCGCCGCCGCGGGCGTAGCACACGTCCACCGCCTCGCGGTCGGGCAGGTGGCGTACATCGATTGCCGTGGCGTTCAGTCTGATCCGTGTGAGGTTGCCGGGCCGGTCCAGGGTGTCGTAGTGCAGTCGCGCCGTGACGATGTCTTCCATGGTGCTGCCCGAGGCGCTGCCGGGCACGAGGCTGCGCACCAGCAACCGCGCCACGCCGGCATTACCGTCGGGGAAATGGAAGATGTAGGGATCGTTGTGCGGGTGTTCGCCGGCGAGCGCCTCATCGAGTCCCAGGCCAGCGGTTCCGGGCATGCCCTCGCGGGTGGCCTCGAGGGCGGAGATGGCGTCGTAACCCACGGCCCAGAGGCCTATCGACTGGTTGTTGAAAAATATCACGACTTCCTCGGGCATCCCGGCCACGCGCCGCAGGAAATCGTCGTAGGACATCCCGCGCAGCGTGGCGATCTTCTGCTCGATCGACTGACCCGCGAGCAGATCGCGCTGTTCGTTGTGCAGGCGCAGCAGGGCATCCCGCGCGGCAGGCGGCAAGGGCATCGAGCCGATGATCGCGGCGGGGTCCGAGGCCTCGGCGATATCGAGCCAGCGTGTCGAGAAGGGGTCCGACGTGAGCGCGTCGCGCCCGTAATGCTTGCTGTCGAAGTGCAGCCTCGCGCCGAGTTTGTGGCGCTTCACAAAGTCCTTGTCGTAGTACTGGTGGAACCTTTCGGTGTCCACGCCCAGCGTGCGCAGCAGGCCGATAGCCACGCTGCTGTAGGCCGAGGGCGTGTCGATGCTCTGGCTGCCGCCGTAACCGATCAGCGTGCGGTCGCCCACGGTGAATTCATTGCGCTTGGCGTGGCCGCCGAAGTCGTCGTGGTTGTCGAGCACCAGGATGCGCGCGCCGGGAGCGGCCTGCTCGCGATAGAAGTGCGCAGCCGACAGGCCCGACACGCCACCGCCCACCACCACGAGATCGTAGATGCCATCGATGGCGGCCGCAGGCAGGGCGGCCGCCTTGCCCTCCAGCGCGAGTGCATGGGCAATCTCGAAGGAGCCGGCATGGCTGCCACGCAGCCCGGTGAGGCGCGGCGGGTAGTAGTCGGGGCCGATGGCGCCCGGGTCCAGCAGCCCGCGCGCGGCCGCCTCTAACGGCGAGAGATGGAGCGCGCCGGAGGCCAGCGCAAGTCCCGAGATGAAGTCGCGGCGCGTAATCGGCATGGCAGGAAATCTCCGTGTTATTGTCGGCCCATGGTGTGGCATGCGGCGCCGTTGTCGCAAGCGCTCTGACGGGACCCCTTGCTCTCATGACCCACACGCTCGTCTGCCGGGCCCGCATGCGAGACCTCCAGGAATCCGAGAGTCGCGCCTTCGCCCTCGCCAATCCGCACTCGCGCGAACTCGCGCAGTCTGCGCATACCGGACTTTTCGGCGGCGTGCCGATGCACTGGATGGCCGACTGGCCCACCCCGTTTCCGCTCTTTGTGCGCGAGGCCCGCGGGGCCCATTTCATCGATGTCGATGGTCATGCCTACGCGGACTTCTGCCTCGGCGACACCGGTGCGATGTTTGGTCATGCCCCGCCCGCGGTGGCCGCCGCCATGCGTGAACAGGCCGACCGCGGCTACACCACGATGCTGCCCGGCGAGGACGCCGTCTGGATCGGGCAGGAACTGGCGGCGCGCTTCGGCTTGCCGTACTGGCAGTTCACCAATACCGCCACCGATGCCAACCGGGCCGTGATGCGCTGGGCCCGCGCCGTGACCGCGCGCCCCGTGATCCTCGTCTTCGACGGCTGCTATCACGGTGCGGTAGACGAGACGCTGGTGCGGCTCGGCGAGCACGGCACCGTGCACCGCTCGGGACTAATCGGGCAGGTACAGGACCTCGGCGCCTTCATGCGGGTGGTCGAGTTCAACGATCTCGCGGCGCTGGAGGCAGCGCTCGCGCCCGGTGATGTCGCCGCCGTGCTCTGCGAGCCGGCGATGACCAACATCGGCATGGTCCTGCCCGATCCGGGCTATCACGCGGCGCTGCGGCGCCTCACGCGCGCACACGGCACGCTGCTCATCATCGACGAGACCCACACCATCAGCACCGGTCCCGGTGGTTACACCCGGGCCTTCGGGCTGGAGCCGGATCTCTTCGTGCTGGGCAAACCCATCGCGGGGGGCATTCCCTGCGCCGTATTCGGGGTGACGGAGCCGGTTGCGCGCGGTATGCGCGCCGCGCAGGAGCGCGCAGCACAGGGCGGCGGACACGGCCATTCCGGCATGGGCACCACCTTGTCGGCCAACGCCTTCACGCTGCATGCCGTGCGCGCCAACCTGGCCGAGGTCATGACCAGCGCGGCCTACGCCCACATGATTGCGCTGGCCGAGCGGGTTGCCACGAATCTGCGCCGGGTGATCGCCGGGTGCGGGCTTCCCTGGTCGGTGACGCAACTCGGTTCGCGCGTCGAATTCCAGTTCTGCGCCGTGCCGCCGCGCACCGGACGCGAGGCCGAGGCCGCGTTCGACACCGAGCTCGAGCGCTTCCTGCACCTGTTTATGCTCAATCGGGGCGTCCTGATCACGCCGTTCCACAATATGATGCTCGTATGCCCGCACACCGAGCGCGGCGACGCCGATGCGCTGGTCGCCGCCTTCGCCGCGGGTATCCATGCCCTTCTTGTTAAAGAGGAGTTCTGATATGTCGCGTAACTCAAGCCTTACCCCGGCGCGGTTAGCCGGAGGTTTTCTTCTCGGTGTCCTGCTCGCTGGCTGCGGTGCCCGCGATGAGGCCACCACGCCTGCCGCGCCGGCGGCGCCGTCGGTAGCTGCGGCGCCGTCGGTAGCTGCCGCAGACCTGGTGCTGCGCAATGGCGCGATCTACACCGTCGATGCCGCCCGCAGCTGGGCCGAGGCCGTCGCCATCACGGACGGCAAGATCGTCTTCGTGGGGCGCGATGCCGAGTTGGGCGAACGGGTCGGATCGTCCACGCAGGTGGTGGACCTCAAGGGGCGCATGGTGATGCCCGGCATGCAGGATGCGCACATCCACCCGATCAGCGGCGGCATCGAGGCCTCCGCCTGCGATCTGAACGGTAAGCGCAACGCCGAGGAATATGTGGCTGCGATCAAGGCCTACGCAGACGCCCATCCCGATGAGCCGTGGATCCTGGGTGGCGGCTGGCTGATGTCGGCTTTTGGCCCGGGCGCCATGCCGGCCAAGGAGTTGCTGGACGCAGTGGTGCCGGACCGTCCCGTGTATCTCAGCAGCACCGATGGCCACACCACCTGGGTGAACAGCAAGGCGCTTGAGATCGCGGGCATCACCCGCGCCACGCCCGATCCCGCCGATGGACGCATCGACCGCGACCCCAAGACCGGTGAGGCCATCGGCAGCCTGCAGGAAGGCGCCGGTGCGCTGGTGGGCAAGCACGTTCCCGCATGGACTCTCGAGAAGCGCATCGCGGGGCTGCGCTATTCCCAGCACATGCTGAACGCCTACGGCATAACCGCTGTCCAGGACGCCGGCGTGCGCGAGCCCGAACTCGAGGCCTATGCCGCGCTGGATGCAACGGGTGGTCTCAGTCTCAAGGCCGTGGTTTCGCAGTGGTGGGTGCGTGATGGCGGGCTGGAGCAGATAGCCACGATGGAAGCGCAGCGCAGCAAGTACACGCATGGCCGGGTGCGCGCCACGGCGGTCAAGATCATGCAGGACGGCGTGATGGAGAACTACACCGCAGTCATGACCGAGCCCTACCACGTGCACGGCTCGCCGACCGGCATCCCGATGATCGATCCGGAACTGCTGAAGCGTGCCGTGACGCAGCTTGATGCCAAGGGTTTCCAGGTGCACTTTCACGCCATCGGTGACGGTGCCATCCGCCAGTGCCTCGACGCCGTGCAGACGGCCCGCGAGACGAACGGCAACTCCGGTTTACGCCACCACATTTCGCATATCCAGATGATCAACCCGATGGATTTGCCGCGCTTCCGGCCGCTTGGGGTGATCGCCAACTTCCAGCCGTTGTGGGGCTGGGCCGATGAGTACATCACCAAGCTCACCACGCCCTTCATCGGCGAGGCGCGCACCCGCTGGATGTACCCCATCGCAGCGATGCGCGCCACGGGCGCGATGGTCGCGTTCGGCAGCGACTGGTCGGTCTCCACGGCCAATCCCTTCACCGAGATGGAAGTCGCCGTGCGCCGCGCCGATCCGTCTATACCCGATGGCGAGGTGTTCCTGCCCGAGCAGCGTATCGCGCTGCCCGAGGCGATCGCCGCCTTTACCATCGGCTCGGCCTTCGTGAACGGCATCGAGCGGGAAACGGGTTCTGTCGAGGCAGGCAAGGCCGCTGATCTGGTGGTGCTCGACCGTAACCTCTTCACCATCGATCCGCGTGACATCTCAGAGACCAAGGCGCTGCTTACGCTGCTCGACGGCAAGCCCGTCCACGGCGATCCGGCGGCGCTCTGAGCACCGCCTGCCACCTACCCGCGCCCCCAGGAATTCCCGCCCATGTTCGATGATGTCCGGCTGTTGCCGCCTGATCCGATCCTCGGTCTGCTGTCACGCTTTCGCGCCGATCCGCGCACTGACAAGATCGACCTCGGCGTAGGCGTGTACCAGGACGAGGAGGGGCGCACGCCGGTCATGCGTGCCGTGCATGAAGCCGAATCGCGGCTGCTGCTCACGCAGACCACCAAGACCTATCAGGGCATCGCGGGAGATCCCGAGTTCAACGAGCGCATGCTGGCCATGCTGCTCGGCCCCGAGCACCCGGCCTTGCGCGACGGCCGCGTGCGCGGCGTGCAGACGCCCGGGGGCTGCGGCGCGCTGCGGATCGGCGCCGAGGTGATACGGCGTGCCCGGCCTGCGGCGCGCGTCTGGGTGAGTTCTCCCACCTGGGCGAACCATATGCCGTTGATCGGTGGTTCGGGCCTGGAACTCGTCGAATATCCCTACTACGACCCGGCCACGCGTGGCGTGGACTTCGACGCCATGATGTCGGCACTCGCCAAAGTGCCCGCTGGAGACGTGGTGTTGCTGCACGGCTGCTGCCACAACCCGACCGGCGCAGACCTCGATTTCGCGCAGTGGCGCGAGCTCACGGCGCTCACGCTCAGGACGGGTTTTACCCCGTATATCGACACCGCCTACCAAGGGCTTGCCGACGGCGTCCAAGAGGACGTCGCCGGCCTGCGTCACATGATGGCCGCAGTGCCGGAGTGCGTGCTGGCAGCCTCCTGCTCGAAGAATTTCGGCATTTACCGCGAGCGCGCCGGCGGCGTGTATTTCCTGGCGCGGAACACCGAGCGGGCCGATGCGGTGCTCAGTAACGCGATGGCTGCCGCGCGTCAGATCTACTCGATGCCACCCGCGCATGGCGCAGCGGTGGTTTCTGGCATTCTCGGTGACGCTGCGCTGCGCGCCGACTGGCTGCAGGAGCTGGGCGAGGTGCGCGCCAGGATCAACGCCATGCGCGAACTGCTGGCCACCAGGCTCGCCGGCAATGCGGCAGGCACGGACTTCGGCTTCGTCCGTCGCCAGAAGGGCATGTTCTCCTTCCTCGGCATCACGCCGGCGCAGGTATCGCGCCTGCGCGAGGAGTTCGGTGTGTACATGCTCGACTCCACGCGCATCAACGTGGCTGGCATCACGCCGCGCAATATCGAGCCCCTCGCTGCTGCCTTGCACGCCGTGCTTGCAGGCTCCCGCGCATGAGGGCTGCAGGGGCTGGCAACACGCGCTGGAAGTTCTTCTGGCTGCTGGCGGCCATGGCGTTCCTCTCCTACGCGCTGCGCCAGGACATCCAGGTGGCCGGGCAGTTCATGATGCCGGCACTCGGCATCGATGAAGTGCAGATGGGCTGGATCTACGCCGCCTTCCCGCTCGGTTACGCGATTGGCCAGTTGCCCGGCGGTATGCTGGGGGAGCGCTTCGGGGCACGCCGGGTGCTGGCGATGCTCGGCGTGATGTGGCTGCTCACCTCCGTGGCAACGGGCCTCCTGCCGGGGCTTTTTGCCGGTTCGGTGGCCGCGGTGATCGGCGTGCTGCTGGTGGTGCGATTTCTCGTCGGCCTTGTGCATGCGCCGATTTTCCCGGT
This sequence comes from Klebsiella pneumoniae, assembly GCA_945862145.1. Classification (GTDB taxonomy): domain Bacteria; phylum Pseudomonadota; class Gammaproteobacteria; order Pseudomonadales; family UBA5518; genus UBA5518. The sequence goes on along the minus strand of CAMAXE010000013.1, from coordinate 89,309 downwards.
GCAGGCCGTCGCGATCGCGGCATGGTTCCCGGTCGGGCACTGGGGGCTGCCGACCTCACTTTCGAGTGCCGGTGTCACGCTGGGTGCGGCGGCCACGCAGCCGCTGGTGGCCGCGGCGATGATCGCCTGGGGCTGGCAGAGTGCGTTTTACATCTATATTCCCTTCGGCGTGCTGCTTTTCCTGTCGTGGTGGTGGTACGCCACCGACGATCCGGCGGTGCATCCGGGTGTTGCTCCCGCCGAGCTCGCGCTGATCCGCGCCGGCCGGGAGGCGCTCGATGGTGTGCCCGCCGAAGAAAAGGGCACGTGGTTAAGGCTGCTGGGCAACCGCGACACGCTGCTGCTCGCGCTCGCCTATTTCTCGATGAACGTGGTGTTCTATCTCTTCTTCACATGGTTCCTGCACTACCTGGTGAAGGTGCGTGGCTTCTCGCTGCTGGAGAACGGCGGCTGGATGGCGGCGCTGCCGTGGCTTACCGGCTGTTTCGCGGCCGTGCTGGGGGGCTGGACCTGTGATGTGTTGTGTAGGCGTCTGGGGCCACGGCTCGGTTGTCGCATTCCGGGCGCCTGCGGCATGGCGGCCACGGCGGTGTTTCTGGTGGTGGGTCTTCGGGTCGATAACGCCTACCTTGCGGTTGCGCTGATGTCGCTGTGTTTCGCCTCCACGCAATTCACCGAGGCGGCTTTCTGGGAGGCGCAGACATTCCTCGCGCCGGCGCATGCGGGCTCCGGCACGGGCATCATGAACACCGGTGCCAATGTGGCCGGTTTCATCGTCGGGCCGCTGGTGCCGTGGCTCGCGGTGAACCAGGGTCTGGGATGGGTTCCCACGCTAGGCGGTGCAGCGGGCTTCGCGCTGCTGAGTTCGGTGCTGTGGCTCTTCGTGCGGGCAGATATGCCCTTGCCGGCGAAGGCTCCGTCGTGACTGCCGCGCGCGCCGTCTGGTTATTCAGTCTGGACTCGGAGGGATTTCACGCCGCGCCCACGACCACCGGTGCTCTCATGGCGTGGTATCGCCATCACGGCGCACGCGGTGCGCAGACGGCGTTCAGGCAGGTGCATTTCCGCGATGCCGCGCAGGTCAATGCGTGGGCTGACGCGGAACTGCAGGCGCTCAGCTGCATGGATTCTGACCCCGAGTTTCCTCCGATCGCCGGTCTCAGCGTCTACACCTGGAACGCCGCGGAGTTCACGTGGCTCGCCCGCGAGATCCGTGCCCGCTGTCCGGGCGTCGTGGTGGTGGCCGGCGGGCCGCATGTGCAGCAGGCCGCCGACTGGCTGGGCACCGAGGGCATCGACGTGGTGGCGCTCGGTGAAGGAGAACTCACCTTCCAGCAACTCCTCGATACCCCGCGCTCGCGCTGGGCAGAGGTTGCCGGGATCGCCTGGGTCGATGCTGATGGCTCTCTGCGCCAGAGTGGGGCGCGCGCGCGTCAGCTGCGCCTCGAGGAATTACCCTCGCCCTTCGAGGTGGTCGAGCTCTGCGATGCTGCGGGTCGCCCGCTCTACGATGCGGTGAGCTACGAGACCACGCGCGGCTGCCCGTTCCGCTGCGCGTTCTGCGAGTGGGGAACCGGCGCCATCGGCACCAAGATGGTCTCGTTTCCGCTGGAGCGGCTGCGCCACGACTGGGAGCTGATCGTCAAGGCCGGCATCCCCAATATCTGGCTCGCCGACTCCAACTTCGGTGCGCTGAAGGACGACCTCGAGAAGGCGCGCATTGTCTGCGAATTGAAGGAACGCTATGGCCTGCCGCGCAGTTTTGCCACCTCGTGGTCGAAGAAGCACAGCCCGCGCGTGCAGGAAATCGTGCTGATACTGAACGCGCACGGGCTGCTGCCGTTCTACCAGCTTGCGCTGCAGACGCTCACCCCGCGTGCGCTCGAGCTGTGTCACCGCGAGAACATGGCGGCGAACGAATACGAGCCCATCGCCCGACGTATGGCCGAGGCGGGCGTGCCGGTGTCGGCCGAGCTCATCTGGGGCCTGCCGGGTGATGATCTCGAGAGCTTCGAGGCCAATCTCGGCCGCCTTTTGGCGGTGTTCCCGGACATCAACATCTTCGGCTACACGCTGCTGCCCGGTACCGAATTCTTCCGGCGTCGCGAGGAGCTACAACTGCAGACGCAGCCCGTGGCCGGTTACGGCAAGGCCCGCGGCGAGTACGTGGTGGGCAGCCTCAGCTTCGGGGTGGAGGAGGGCGCCGAGGGGTATTTCCTGGTCACGGCGCATCAGCTGCTGGTGAGTGGGCATGTGCTCTCCCGCAGCCTGCGCTGGCTTGCTTTGCAGGGCGTGCCGGGCGTGGGCGGGCTGATGCGCGCGCTGGCCGCCGCCGCGCTGGAAGCCTTCGCGCAGGAGCTTGCCGGGATCGATGCCCGCGACCGTCTGCAGGTCTACGAGTCGCGCGCGCACATTTACCTGTCGCTGCTTGGGGATCGGCATCGTCTGCAGCGGGTGCTGGAGCCAGTGGCCTTGCGCTGGTTGCAGGCGAGCGGCAGGCCCGCACTCGAGCCGGTGCTGCGTCGGCTGCTGCAGCTCGATGCCTGGATCTGCCCGCGCTATGGCGAGGCCGAGGAGTTCGAGGTTGCCACCGACTTCGACCTCGCTGCGGTGCTGGACTCACTGGATGCGATGCGTGCGCCTCTCGAGACCTCCTTTGACGGCATCGCGCGGCAGTTCCGCCTGCGCAGCCCCGGCGGGCTCGGGGTGGTGCTGCGCTCGCCCGATGGTGGCCACTGGCTGCAGGCGAGGGTGGTTGTTAGCGAGAGCCCGGATAGGGTCCCGCTGCGCACCCTTACTGGCGCACGACCCATGGTGGAGGTTACTGTTTCCGGGACCGGATAACGGAGGCCGTGTGATGTACCGAGTGACCGTCCTCGCATTCGCGGTCTTCTGCGCCCTGCCGCTGCAAGCGGAGGAAATCTACACCTGGACGGATGCCGCGGGCGTAGTGCATTTCAGCGCCACTCTGCCCCCCGGGCAGCAGGCCAGCAAGGAGACGCTGCGCTACCACCGGGGTGATCCCGCTGCGGCCGAGGCCGCCCAAAAGCGCTGGCAGGGCGAGGAAGACGCTGCCCACGAACAGTCCGACGCACGCGAGCTCGAGGCTGCGTCTGCGGCGGCTCTGGGCGCCGAGCGTGCGCGTAGTTGCGCCACGGCGCGTGAGATCGTGCAGAGCCTGGAGAGCGCGCCCGCCACCCGTTACCGCCGCGAGGATGGCAGTTTCCAGAGTTACACGCCCGACGAAGTCGCGCAGCGCCTCGATCAGGCCCGAGCGCGGGAGCGCGAGTACTGTGACTGAGACGCGGGAGCGCGAGTACTGTGACTGAGACGCGGGCGAGCAAGGCGCCTGAGGCACCCCTCGATGCCTTCGCGATCGGCTCCCGATTTATCGGGCTGCGTGAGGCGCCCGGGCTGGCCTCGCACCCCGATATCCTCGCCATGCTCCGTCTCGATCAAGCCTGGCCCGAGGGGGATCACGTGCCCTGGTGCTCGGCGTTCCTGAATTACGTCGCCTGGCTCGCGGGTGTGCCGCGCTCGCACAGTCTGCTGGCGCGCTCGTGGCTCGCAGTGGGTGAACCGGTTGCCTTGGAGCAGGCGCGTCCGGGTTGGGATGTCGTGGTGCTGCGTGCGCCCGGCCGGGGGCAACCCGATGCCACGGTGCGGGATGCTCCCGGTCACGTGGGGCTTTACAGCAGTCACGCCGGCAGCCGTGTCGCGCTGCTCGGCGGCAATCAGGGCGATGCCGTGAACATCGCGGGCTTTCCGCTGTCGCGACTGCTGGGCGTACGCCGTCTCAGGGGTTGAGGGGCGCGCTCAGTTGGCGCAATGCGCCGGCACGTCTACCAGTTCCACGCCGCATGCACGCAGCCGCTCCAGATCCTCGCAGCGGAACGCGTCGTTGCCCGCCAGAGCGAGCTTACGTCCGGGCTTGCCGCAGAGCGCGGTATCGAAACCGGAAAGTCGGTTGTCGCGAAGCTGCAGGAGTTCCAGGTGCTTCAGAGCGCTTAAAGCTGTCACGGACGCGATGGCGTTGCCGTCCAGACCCAGACGGCGCAGTTCCGGGAAAGTGGCTATTCCTGAGACATCCGCGATGCCCGCCTTGGAGCAGTTCAGGTCCTTGAGATCAGCCGCCTGCGTGATCGATTGGTCTTCGATTGCCTGCTGGATGCAATCCTGCAGGGCGCGGTCGGGCAAGCTGTAGTCGGCAAAGAGGCGCGGCGGGGCGAACACCTCACGGTCGTTCACCGTGTAGGAATAGCCCTTGCAGCCTGCGAGCAGCGGGACAAGCGTGGCGAGCAGCAGGTACACGTGGTTATTGCGCATGGTCAGTGTCGGTCCCGTTCAGTGAATAGACGGCGGGGCGGCGCTAGTATATCCGCGCCATGCCGGCGCCGGTGCGCGGCGCGCTGCTTTGCTTATCCCATCACCCTGCGCGGAGCGCTCATGCACGGTTTGCTCCTACGGAATATCCCCGCCGTTGTGCGCGCGCCGGACGCCGGCTGCCCGCATCGCAGGGCGGCCGGGTGTCGTGGCCGGTGAGTGCGCCCGACGCGGATCTTTCCTTTGGCATCGCCGGTACCGACGCCGCCGCCTGGCCCCGCGCGCAAGTGCTCGCGCAGCGCCTCTCCCTGCCGCTGTTCGATGCCCGCGAGTCTGACTGGCGACTGCTGCCGTGCGCCGGCGTTTTGCTGGTTGGTGTTGCAGGCCTTGCCCTCGCCCTTACCGGGCGTGGCGGGCCATCCCCGGTGGCGGTGGATTTTTCCTCCGCCACGCTGCTGCACCGATTGCGCGGAATCGGCCCCCGACGCGAGGACCTGGCGCGTGCGGTGGGTTTGCCGGCACCGCGCCGGTTGCAGGTCGTCGATGCGACGGCGGGGTGGGGACGTGACAGCGCGGTGCTGGCCGCGCTTGGCTGTGAGGTCACCATGATCGAGCGTCACCCGGTGGTCGCCGCGCTGCTTGAAGATGGTCTTTCCCGTGCTGCCGAGAGCGCTGCGCCCGAGGTCTTGCAGTTCCTGCCACGGTTGCGCTTGCGGGCCGGTGATGCGGCGGTATTACTCGCCGCTGCGGTGCTGGAGCCCCCGGATGTGGTGCTGATCGATCCGATGTTCCCCGGGCGCGCCAAGAGTGCTGCCGTGCGCAAGGAGATGGTGTTGTTCCAGCAGTTGGTGGGCGGCGATGTCGACGCGCCGGGCCTGCTCGAGGTGGCGCTGGCGGTGGCACGGCACCGCGTGGTGGTGAAACGTCCGGTCGGCGCGCCGCCGCTCGAAGGGCGTCAGCCGGATTTCAGTCTGCAGGGTCGCTCGACGCGCCTTGATGTGCACGCGCTGCGCCGTATCGCCTGAGCGCGGGCGTCTCAGCCGGGCAGCAGCCGCTCGAGAATGTCCTCGTAAAGCAGGCTGAGCCGGTCGAGGTCCGCGGCCTCTACCGCTTCATTGACCTGGTGGATGGTGGCGTTGCAGGGGCCCAGCTCGATGACCTGTGCACCGGAGGCTGCGATAAAGCGGCCATCGGAGGTGCCGCCGCCGGTCGAGAGCTCGGGCTCGATGCCAAGCCGCGCGCGGATTGCCGCGATTGCCGCCTCGCGCAGTGTCCCGTCTGCCGTGCGGAAAGGAGCGGCGCCCACCGTCCACGCGATGCTCCAGTCGAGGCCGTGTCGCGACAACAGCGACTCGATACGCTGCTGCAGGCCGGGCACGCTGGAGGCCGTGCCGAAGCGCAGGTTGAAGTCCGCCACCAACTCGCCGGGTATCACGTTGTTCGCGCCCGTACCGGCGTGGATGTTCGAGACCTGGAAGCTGGTGGGGGGAAAGTCGACGTCGCCGGCATCCCAGGTAGTGGTGGCCAGTTCCGCCAGCGCGGGTGCGGCGGCGTGAATCGGGTTCAGTGCCCGCTCGGGATAGGCCACGTGCCCCTGTATCCCGCGCACCCGAAGCCTGCCGCTCAGTGAGCCGCGTCGCCCGACGCGGATCAGGTCGCCGGCGCGTAGCGTGGCTGAGGGCTCGCCGACCACGCACCAATCGATGCTCTCGCCGCGCGCGGCGAGCCACTGCATCACGCGCACGGTGCCATCGACCGCCGGGCCTTCCTCGTCGCTGGTGAGCAGGAAGGCGATCCGCCCCGCCGGCGAGTGCCGCGCGAGCAGGCGTTCGCAGGCCGTGACCATGGCGGCGAGGCTTCCTTTCATGTCTGCGGCGCCGCGCCCGTGCAGCATCCCGCAGCGCAGTTGCGGTTCGAAGGGCGGGCTCTCCCAGCGCTCTGGAGGACCCGGAGGTACCACATCGGTATGACCGGCAAAAACGAACAGCGGTCCCTGCTCGCCCCGCACAGCCCAGAGATTCTCGACCTCGCCGAAGCGCAGGTGATGGATGGCAAAGCCGAGCGCGGCCAGACGATCGGCCAGCAGCGCCTGACAGCCCGCATCCGCCGGCGTCACGGAGGGGCGACGTATCAGTTCTGTGGCGAGTGCGAGGGTGGGCGAGGCGTCGATTGCAGGCATCAGCTGTTCACATGCAGTGCGGCGTTCAGGGCGATGGCCGAGCGGTTGGACAGGCACTCGATGGCCCCGGTCTGCGAATTGCGGCGGAACAGCAGGTCCGAGTCACCGGAGAGTTCGCGTGCCCGCAGCACCCGCACCAGCGCGCCGGACTCGTCAAGCAGGCTGACCCGCGAGCCGGCCGTTACGTAAAGACCGGCCTCCACCGTGCAGCGGTCGCCCAGCGAGATGCCGATCCCCGCGTTGGCGCCGATCAGGCAGTTGCGACCCACCGCGATGCGCGCCTTGTTGCCGCCCGAGAGCGTGCCCATCGTGGAGCAGCCGCCGCCGAGATCAGAGCCTGCGCCCACGAATACGCCGGCCGAGATACGGCCCTCGATCATGCCGGGGCCTTCGGTTCCCGCATTGAAATTCACGAACCCCTCGTGCATCACCGTGGTGCCTTCGCCAAGGTATGCGCCCAGCCGTACGCGCGAGCCGTCGGCGATGCGAACGCCCGCGGGCACCACGTAGTCGACCATGCGCGGGAACTTGTCGACGGCATGGACGCACAACGTGCGGCCGGCGATGCGTGCGGCCAGGATGCGTGCCGGCAGTTCTGTGACGGCGATGGCGCCCTCGCTGGTCCAGGCGACGTTGGGCAGTACGGCGAAGAGCCCGTCGAGGTTCTGCTCGTGTGGCCGGCACAGGCGATGCGACAGGAGCTGCAGCTTGAGATAGGCCTCGGGCACGTTGTGCGGGGGCTGTTCCTCGCGTAGTGCCACCACCACGGCGCGTTCCGCGTTGCCCTGCAGGTTGCGCGCGAGGGTGGCCTGCGCCGTCTCGCCCGCACTCTCCAGCGCCCGGGCGAGCGCGAGCAGCGAGGCCTCGGTGGGCTCGGTCAATCCGGCACCGTCATTCCAGGCGTCTAGCACAGCGGTGATCGCGGGCGAGGGATTGCGCAGGGGTTGCGGGAACAGCACCTCCAGCCAGGCGCCGGCTGCGCTGCGGGTTCCGGTGCCCAGGCCGAAGGCTAAGAGCGGCTGTGACATGGTGCGATCTCAGGTGGCGGCGAACAGGCGCTCGTAGTCCGGCGCATTGAAGCCCACGTGTAACAGAGCCTCGCCCACCAGCACCGGGCGGCGCATCAGCGTGGGATTGGCAATGATCACGGGGATCGGGTTGCCGCGCTCGACCTGCTCACGCCCGGCGCTGTCCAGGGTGCGCCAGGTGGCACTCGACTTATTGATCAGGCGGTCCCTGCCGAGGGTTTCGAGCCAGCTCTCGAGAGTACGCGCGTCGAGATGATCCTTGCGAATATCGTGCAATTCGAAGGCGATGCCACGGCCCTTGAGCCAGTTGCAAGCGGCCTTGACGGTATCGCAGTTGGGTATGCCGTAGACAATCAGCACGGTGAGCGCTGTCCTGTGTCCCGATGTGTGGCGAGCTTAACAGAATGGCTCTGCAGCGTGCCGTGATGCCGGGCCCGCTGTGCCACGCAGGGTGCTCCAGCGCGTAGTGACGAAGCGGCGGATGCGGCGCGCGGCCTCCACGCTCTCCTCAAACTCGCCCACCAGCGCGATGCGCACGCGCCCCGCGCCGGGGTTTCCGCGCGGCCCCTCACGCCCGAGGAAACTCCCGGGCAGCACCGACACGCCCTCGCTGCGCTGCAGTTCGCGGGTGAAGACCGTATCGTCCCCGTTTACGCGCGGCCACAGGTAAAAGCCGCCGGCAGGCTGCGAGACCTCGAGGCAGCCATCGAGCTCCGCGAGCACGGCCTCGAACTTGCGGCGATAGAGCGCACGGTTGGCGATGACGTGGGTCTCGTCGCTCCAGGCCGCCGCGCTCGCGTGCTGGTGCGGCAGCGGCATCGCCGAGCCGTGGTAGGTGCGGTAGAGCAGGAAGTCCCGGAGCAGCACGGGGTCACCCGAGACCAGCCCGGAGCGCAGTCCCGGCAGGCTGGAGCGCTTCGACAGGCTGTGGAAGGCCACGCAACGCCTGAACCCGGCGCGCCCGAGTGCACGGCAGGCGCCGAGCACGCCGAGCGGCGGCGTCGACTCGTCTGGGTAGAGCTCCGAGTAACACTCGTCTGAGGCGATCACCAGATCGTGACGATCGGCCAGCGCGAACAGCTCTGCCCAGTCGTCCAGTTCGAGCACCGCTCCCGAGGGATTGCCCGGCGAGCAGACGATCAGCATCTGGCAGCCCTGCCAGTCCCGATCATCAAGCGCGGCGATATCGCTGATGCCGGGCCGGTCACTGCGCTGGGGCAGGAACAGGGGCTCCGCGCCGGCGAGCAGCGCGGCACCCTCGTAGATCTGATAAAAGGGATTGGGCATCGCCACGCGCACCACCGTCCCCGGAGCCCCGCGCGCGATCGTGCATTGGGTAAAAGCGAACAAGGCCTCGCGGCTGCCGTTCACGGGGAGCACACCGTCGCTCGCGCGCAGCTCCCCGGTAGCCAGGCCGTAGCGCCGGCACAGCCATCGGGCTGCAGCCTCGCGAAACCACGGTTCACCGGCCGTCTTGGGGTATTTCGAATAGCCGTCGCGGTGCTGCCAGAGCGCATCCAGTGCAACTGCCGGCGCAGCGTGGCGCGGTTCGCCGATGTGAAGCGCGATGCTGGTGAGTCCCGCGGGCAGCTCGATTCCGGCCAGCAGGTTGGCGAGTCGCTCGAAAGGGTAGGGGTGCAGGCGCTGCAGGTCGGGATTCATCGGGCCGAGCGCGAGCGCTCCTCGTGGCGCCGTTCGCCGCCGTCGTCCAGCGCCGAGCGGATCTCCTGCTGCAGGCGCTGTGCGGCGTCCTCATCGGTGATGGGGCGGCCCGCAGCATCAGTGATGAAGAACACGTCCTCGACCCGCTCGCCAAGGGTGGTGATGCGCGCATCGCTCACGCGTATCGCATTGGCGAGGAACACGCGGCCGATGCGCGCCAGCAGCCCCGAGCGGTCCGGGCTCATCACCTCGAGGATCGAACAGTGGTGGGCCGGATCCGCCGTGAGGCGCGTTTGGGTCGGGACGCTGAAATGTTTGAGCGCACGCGGCGTGTGACGCTGCACCAGTTCGAGCAGGTTCTCGCGGCGCAGATTCCCGGCCAGCGTGCGCTGCACGTCCTCGCTTCGCGCTGTGCCGGGGTGCACGGGCGTGCCGTCGTGTTCGAGCACGAAAAAACTGTCGAGCGCGTGGCCATCGGCCGCGGAGTGCACGCGCGCGCCGTGGACGTTAAGGCCAAGTTGGTCCATGGTCGCGACGATCACGGCAAACAGGTTGTCGCGGTCGGGGGCGTAGATGAATATCTGGGTGACCGGGTCGAAGCGTGAGCCGACCTCTTGCAACATCACCAGCGGTTCATCGTCTGCGGCGGCGAGTATGGCCTGGGTGTGCCAGGCGAGGTCTGCGGCCGATTCGCGCAGCAGGTAATCATCGCCCAGCTGTGACCACAGCGCTTCCACTCGGGCCACGTCGGCGCCCTTGGCAGACAGGATCTCCAGTGCCGCGGCACGCGTGTCGGCGATCCGCTCGCGCGCGTCGACGGGATTTTCCAGGCCGCGTCGCAGCGCTCGTTTGGTCTCGACGTAGAGCCCATGCAGCAGGCTGGCGCGCCAGCTGTTCCACAGAGTGGGGTTGGTGGCGTTGATGTCCGCCACCGTGAGCGCATAGAGGTGGTCCAGACGCGGCTGGTCCGACACCAGGCGCGCGAACTCCATGATCACATCGGGATCGCCGATATCGCGGCGCTGCGCGGTGGTCGACATTACCAGGTGATTGCTCACCAGCCACGCCACGAGGTTCGCTTCCCGAGCGCTCAGTCCGAGGCGCAGGCAGAAGGCGTGCGCGTCGGCGGAGCCGAGTTCCGAGTGATCGCCGCCGCGCCCCTTGGCGATGTCGTGGAAGAGGCCGGCGATGTAGAGCAGTTCCGGGCGCGGCAAGCGCCGTGCGGCGAAGGCGACGCTCGGAAAGCGCTCGGTGGCGTCGGGCAGCAGCAGGCGCCGCATGTTCCGCACCACGCGCAGGGTGTGCGAGTCCACCGAGTAGACATGGAACAGGTCGTGCTGGGTCTGTCCGACGATCCGCCCGAACTCGGGGATGAAGCGGCCGAGCACGCCGTAGCGTTTCATGCGGTCTAACTGCGTGGCCACGCGGTGTGGTGCGCCCAGTAGCTGCAGGAACAGGCGGTTGGCGCGCGGATCGGCACGGAAGGCGGCGTCGATCTGGCGGCAGTGCTGGTGGATCAGCCGGATCGTAGTGGCGCGGACGCCGTTCACGAAGTCGTGCTGTGCGATCAGGGTGAAGATTTCCACCAGCGCCCACGGCGCCTCGCGGAACACGCGGTCGTGCGCCACCTCCATGTAGCCGTTGCGCACCCGGAAACGCTGGTTGATCTCGTAGAGCTTGACCGGTTCGCAGGCGCGCAGGATCGCCTCGTCGAAGAGCTGTACGAGCATTTCGTTCAGCACGCCGAGCTTGAGCACCCAGCGGAAGTAGTCCTTCATGAAATGCTCGACGGCGAGTCCCCGGTCGTCGTCCTCGTAACCGAAAAGCTTGGCAATGCTCAGCTGGTAATCGAACAGCAGGCGATCTTCTGGCCGGTCTGCGAGCATGTGCAGCGCGTAGCGCACGCGCCACAGGAAGTGCTTGCCGGCGGTGAGCGTCTGGTACTCGCGCTCGGTGAGGAAGCCGCGCTCTGTCAGCTCCCTCGTGTGCGCGGCGCGGAAATGGCGCTTGGCCACCCAGGCCACGGTCTGGATGTCGCGCAGCCCCCCCGGGCAGCCCTTGATGTTGGGTTCGAGGTTGTATTCGGTGTTGTCGTATTTGCGGTGACGGGCTATCTGCTCGTCCCACTTGGCGCGGAAGAAATCCGCATTGGGCCAGATGCAGTCGGGCCCGGTGGCGGCGTGCAGCAGTGGCAGCAGGGAAGCGTCGCCGGCCACGGCGCGCGCCTCCATCAGGCTGGTGGCGATGGTGATCTCGCTCGCGCCCACCGAGGCGCACTCGGCGAGCGTGCGCACGCTGTGCCCCACGACAAGACCCATGTCCCAGGTGGCGGATACGAAGGTCTCGATGGCCTCTGCATACTGCGTTCGCGTGGCGTCGTCTGCCAGCAGCACCAGCAGATCGATGTCGGAGTGGGGGTGGAGTTCGCCGCGTCCGTAGCCACCGACCGCAACGAGTGCTATCCGCGCGTTGCCGGCGAGGCCGCAATGCGCCCAGAGGCAGCGCAGCAGGCTGTCGACCTGACGCGCCCGCTCACGAATGAGGCTGCGGATGTCGTCTTCGGTGCGGAAACGGTGGTCGAGTTCGGCGCGGGCGGCGGCCAGTTGGCCGCGCATGATTCCCCGGAGCGGGGCTCCCGTCGCGAAGGCTGCCGCAAGTTCGGCCTGGCCAAGGGGAGGAGCAGGTGTCTCGCTCATGCCCTGCCGGGTTGGAACCAGGGTTCTTCGCGGCGGGCCGTAAGCACCTCGCAGCCGGCTGCGGTCACCAGCAGGGTGTGCTCCCACTGCGCCGAGAGGCGCCCGTCCTGCGTCTCGACGGTCCAGCCATCACGCTTCGAGAGTTTGGTGAAGCGCTTGCCGGCATTGATCATGGGTTCGATGGTGAAGGTCATGCCTTCGTGCAGTTCCTCGCCGCTGCCCGGGCGCCCGTAGTGCAGCACCTGAGGTTCCTCGTGGAACTGGGCGCCGATGCCATGCCCGCAGTATTCGCGCACCACCGTGTAGTAGTTGCCCTCGGCGTGTTGCTGGATCACGTGTCCGATGTCGCCCAGACGGGTGCCGGGACGCACCAGTTCGATGGCGCGATACAAGCATTCCTGGGTGATCCGCACCAGGCGCTCGGCGTGGGCGTCGACCTTGCCGACCAGAAACATCGCGCTGGTGTCACCGTGGTAGCCGTCCTTGATGACGGTGATGTCGACGTTGATGATGTCGCCGGATTTGAGGAGTTTCTTCTCGGAGGGGATCCCGTGGCACACCACCTGGTTGGGTGAGGTGCAGATCGAGCGCGGGAAGCCGTGGTAATTGAGCGGGGCGGGGATGGCCTGCTGGACGCCCACTATGTACTCGTGGCAGATGGTGTCGAGCTCGCCTGTGCTGACGCCCGGCTGCACCTGCGGGGCGATCATCTCGAGCACCTCGGCGGCGAGCCGGCCGGCCACGCGCATGCGCTCGATCTCGGTGGCCGTCTTTACCCGACCGGGCGGGTGCACGCTACGGGTGCTGGCCTCGGGGTTGTGCATCGTGAGGGGGGTCCGCGTGGTCGGCTGCGCCGGGGTGGGCCGCGAGTGTAACGCAACAATCCCGCCGGCTGCCCAGCCCGCAGGGTCCGAAAACGGGACTTTGCCACCTCGCCTCGCGGGCGGCTTATGCCGGCCTGTAGGCCTGTGGTATAAATCGCGCCGCTTCGGGCATGCCTGAAGCGTGCGGGACCACGTGACGCAGCCGCCGGCTGCGGCGTCCGGTGACCGTAAAACGACACACACGCACCGGCACGACAGCCAGGGTGCCCCGAAGCCGGATCCTCCTTAGTCGAGGTGTGGCGCAGGGGTTGGCTGCCGGGGTGCGTGGAGGCTCAACCCTACACGGCAGGTGATTTATGACCACGGTATCGATGAAAGAGATGCTCCAGGCCGGAGTCCACTTCGGACACCAGACCCGCTACTGGAACCCCAAGATGAAGCCCTTCATCTTCGGCGCTCGCAATAAAGTACACATCATCAACCTCGAGCACACGGTGCCGGCGTTCAACAGCGCCCTGAGCTTCGTGCGCCAGCTGGCCTCTAACAAGAACCGCCTGCTCTTCGTCGGCACCAAGCGTTCTGCCAGCCGGATTATCGAGGAAGAAGCCCGCCGAGCCAGCATGCCCTTCGTGAACCAGCGCTGGCTGGGCGGCATGCTGACCAACTACAAGACCATTCGCGCCTCGATCAAGCGCCTTCGCGAGCTCGAGCAGCAGAGCCTGGACGGCACCTTCGCCCAGCTCACCAAGAAAGAAGCGCTCATGCGCACACGCCTGATGGGCAAGCTCGACCAGAGCATCGGCGGCATCAAGGACATGGGTGGTCTGCCGGATGCGCTGTTCGTGGTTGACGTCGACCACGAGCGTATCGCGGTCGGCGAGGCCAACAAGCTCGGCATTCCGGTGATCGGCATCTGCGACACCAACAGCGATCCGAGCGGCGTTGATTTCCTGATCCCCGGCAACGACGACTCCATCCGCGCCGTCAGGCTCTATGTGAGCGCCTTTGCCGACGCCTGCCTGGCAGGCCGTGCCGATGCCAGCGGCATCCCGCAGCAAAAGGACGAGCTCGTCGAGGTGGCCGCAGCCGAACCGGCTGCCTGAGGGCTGCCTTCGGACACTACCCCGACCCCCAGCGGCGGCCACCGGCCGCCGCTTTCACATCAATAGTCTGTTTCTGGAGGAATCACTCATGGCGGACATTACCGCTTCCCTGGTCAAGGAACTGCGCGAGCGCACCGGTCTCGGCATGATGGAGTGCAAGAGGGCGCTGGTAGAGTCCGGTGGCGACATCGACGTCGCTGTCGAGGAGATGCGCAAGTCGAGTGGCATGAAGGCGGCCAAGAAGGCTGGCCGCATCGCCGCCGATGGCGCCGTCACGGTGCGCGTGCAAGGCTCCCTGGGCATGCTCCTCGAGGTGAACAGCGAGACCGATTTCGTCGCGCGTGATGCCAATTTTCTCGCCTTTGTAGGGCGCGTGGCCGATGCGGCGCTTGCCGCCGGCACCGAGGATGTTGCCGCGCTTACCGCTGGTGCGATCGAGACCGAGCGCCAGGCGCTGGTGCAAAAGATTGGCGAGAACCTGTCAGTTCGTCGGGTTCGTATGCTGAGCGTCGAGGGAGCCCACATCGGCAGCTATGTGCATGGCAATAACCGCATTGCGGTGCTGGTGGCCCTGCGCGGCGGTGACGCCGAGCTCGCCCGGGACCTGGCGATGCACGTGGCCGCCCAGAATCCCCAATTCGGCACCCCTGCCGAGGTGCCGGCGAGCTTCATCGAGAAAGAGCGCGAGATCTACACCGCGCAGGCTGCCGACAGTGGCAAGCCCGCTGACATCGTGGCCAAGATGGTCGAGGGCCGGGTGCGGAAGTTCCTTGCCGAGGTCAGCCTCTCGGAGCAGCCTTTCGTCAAGGATCCCGATATCACCGTGGCCAAGTTGCTCGCCAAGGGTGGTGCGACCCTGGAGGGTTTTATCCGCTTCGAGGTGGGCGAGGGTATCGAGAAGGAAGAAAAGGATTTCGCGGCCGAAGTGGCTGCCCAGTTGCGGGGTTGAGCGGCCCGCGCCCGCGGTCGGCCGCAGACGCCACGGGCGGAAGCCGGTAGACTTCTACCCCATCCTGAACCTCAGCCGGACGTGTCAATGCAGAAGCAGAAGGCGAAGGACAAGAAGTACAAGCGGATCCTGCTCAAGTTGAGCGGAGAGGCGCTTACCGGCTCCGAGGGCTTCGGTATCGATCCGCGAATCCTCGACCGCATGGCACTCGAGATCGGGCAGTTGGTGGGGATCGGTGTTCAGGTCGGGCTCGTGATCGGGGGTGGCAACCTGTTCCGGGGTGCCGCTCTCCATGCCGCCGGCATGGATCGGGTGACCGGCGACCACATGGGCATGCTCGCCACCGTCATGAATGCACTCGCCATGCGCGATGCGCTGGAGCGTTCCAACATTTCTTCCCTGATCATGTCCGCTATCCCCATGAGCGGCATCGTTGATCATTACGATCGCCGCAAGGCTATCCGGCACCTTGGGCAGGGCGAGGTGGTGATATTCGCCGCCGGCACCGGCAACCCCTTCTTCACCACCGACTCCTCGGCCTGCCTGCGCGCGATCGAAGTCGACGCCGAACTGGTATTGAAGGCCACCAAGGTCGACGGCGTGTACACGTCGGACCCGGTGACGAACCCGGACGCGGTTCGTTTTGAGCGCCTGGGCTATGACGAGGTGCTGGATCGCAAGCTCGGCGTCATGGACCTTACGGCGATCTGCCTGTGCCGCGACCACCACATGCCCGTGCGCGTCTTTGCGATGGACAAGGTCGGCGCGTTGCTCAGCATCGTGATGGGCGGCGACGAAGGTACGCTGATCGAATGACCGCGGTGCAGGGGAGAGCACACACATGATCGACGACCTGAAGATCGACGCCGAGCAGCGCATGCGCAAGAGCGTCGAGTCGCTCGCCGTGGCGATGAACAAGATCCGTACGGGCCGTGCTCACCCCGGGATACTCGACACCGTGCGGGTGAACTACTACGGCAACGACGTGCCCATCAACCAGGTCGCCAACGTCAGCGTCGAAGAAGCGCGGATGCTGGTGGTGACCCCCTGGGAGCGCAACATGGTGAGCGCGGTGGAGCGGGCGATCATGAAGTCTGATCTGGGCTTGAACCCCTCGAGCGCCGGCCAGGTGATCCGCGTGCCGCTGCCTGCTCTTACCGAGGAGACGCGCAAGGGCTACATCAAGCAGGCCCGTCATGAGGCCGAGCTTGCGCGCGTGGCGGTGCGTAACATCCGCCGCGACGTCAACGGTGACTTCAAGGACCTGCTGAAGGAAAAAGAAATCTCCGAGGACGAGGAGCGGCGTGCGCAGGAGGACGTACAGAAGCTCACCGACCGCTTCATCGGCGAGATAGAGCAGATGCTCGCGGTGAAGGAAAGGGATCTGATGATCGTCTGATCAGCCCACCCCTCAATGTCGATGCAGGCCACTACCATGGAGCTAGCCGCTGTCACTCCTGACCGGGTGCCGCGGCACGTTGCCATCATCATGGATGGCAATGGACGCTGGGCCCGTGCGCGCGGACTGCCCGCGCTTGCCGGACACCGTGCCGGTGCCGAGGTGATCCGCCGCCATCTCGACACCTGCCTTCGTGAAGGCATCGAGGTGCTTACCCTGTTTGCCTTCAGCAGCGAGAACTGGGCCCGCCCGCGCGAGGAAGTGCGAGGCCTGATGGCACTTTTCATCCGCTACCTCCGCGCGGAGGTGAAGAAGCTCCACCAGAACGGAATCCGCTTGCGCGTGATTGGTGAACGGAGTCGGTTTCCGCGCCGCCTGGTTGCCCTGATGGAGGAATCCGAAGCCCTGACGGCCGGCAACACCACGCTGACCCTGACGATTGCCGCCGACTATGGCGGTAAGTGGGACATCCTGCAGGCAGCCCGGCGTCTCGCCGCCGAGGCGGTGGCCGGAGGGCTGAATCCTGCGACCATCGAAGCCGCTGATATCGAACAGCGTCTGTGTCTGGGAGACCTCCCGCACCCTGATCTTCTCGTTCGTACCGGCGGTGATCGCCGGATCAGCAATTTTTTGCTCTGGCAGCTCGCCTACACGGAGCTCTATTTTTCCGAGTGTTATTGGCCGGATTTCGACGATGCCGAACTGCAGGCGGCGCTCAGTGACTACGCCCAACGCGAAAGGCGCTTCGGTGCCAGGCCAGCAGGGCTTTCGGAGCTTGCGCAGTGCTGATGCAGCGCATCCGTACCGGGCTCGCGATGGCGGTGCCCGCTTTACTGCTGATTCTTTTCGCACCCCCGCTGTTCACGGAGCTAGCTATCGCGGTACTCATCCTGGCCGGCGCTTGGGAATGGGGGGCGCTTAGCGGACTGTCGGGGCGGCCGGCGCGTATAGTCTTTGTGGTGGTTGTGGCCGCCGCTCTCGCTGCCGCCACGGTCTTTGCGGAGCCCGCAGCTGAGGCACTCGTTACGCTGCTTGCGGCAAGCGGTGCGGGCTGGATTCTCGCCACCTTGGCCGTGCTCGCCTACCCCCGTGGCACCGGTGTCTGGGGCAGTGTGTCCGCGCGGCTGGTGATGGGGCTGTGGGTGCTGGTGCCTCCTTGGGTTGCGGTGCTCTATCTGCGCGGCCTCCCGCACGGTGAGTGGCTCGTTCTGCTTGGCATCGCGCTGATCGCTTTCGTGGATATAGGGGCTTATTTCGCTGGGCGTGCCCTCGGCGGGCCCAAGCTGCTGCCGCGGGTGAGTCCCGCAAAGACATGGTCGGGATTCTCGGGTGGGCTGGGCGCCAATCTGGTGCTTGGCCTCGCGGTCGGGCTGGGCCTCGGCATGGCAGACGGCAGGCTGGCAGCCTGGCTGGGGGTCTGTGCGCTGACAGCGCTCGCGGCGGTGGTCGGAGATCTTCTCGAGAGCATGCTGAAGCGGCACAGCGGCATCAAGGACAGCGGCGCCCTGCTGCCCGGGCACGGCGGCCTTTTCGACCGCCTCGACAGCCTCACGGCCGGACTTCCGGTCTTCGCGCTCGGCCTGATGTTGTGCGGGACGTTCAGCGCATGAGTGCGCTCCGCCAGGTCTGCATCCTCGGTTCCACGGGCTCCATCGGGCAGAGCACCCTCGACGTGATCGCGCGCCATCCGGATCGCTTCATGGTGCGCTCGCTGTCCTGCGGCAGCCGCTGGCAGGATCTGCTGCAGCAATGCCGGCGCTGGACGCCGGTCTATGCCGCTGTCGGCGATGCCGCTGCCGGGCAGCAGTTGCGCTCGGCGCTGCGTGCCGAGGGAATCGCCACCGAGGTTCTGGTCGGCGAATCCGGTCTGGAGCACATCGCGGCAGACCCGGGTGCAGATACCGTGATGGCTGCCATCGTTGGTGCCGTGGGTCTTGCGCCCACGGTGGCGGCGGCACGCGCCGGCAAGCGCCTGCTGCTGGCGAACAAGGAGTCGCTGGTGATGGCGGGCTCCTTTTTCATGGCGGCAGTGCGCGAGGGCGGGGCAGAACTGCTCCCCATCGACAGCGAGCACAACGCCATCTTCCAGTGCCTGCCAGGCGGCTATCGCACGGGCGATACACCACGGGGTGTGCGGCGCCTGCTGCTTACGGCCTCGGGCGGGCCGTTTCGCTCGGTTCCTCTCGAGAGTCTCGATGCGGTCACTCCCGAGCAGGCGGTTGCCCATCCCAACTGGGTGATGGGCAGGAAGATTTCCGTCGATTCGGCCACGATGATGAACAAGGGGCTCGAGATGATCGAGGCCTGTTGGCTCTTCGGGTTGTCGGTCGACAAGGTCGAGGTACTGATCCATCCGCAGAGCGTTATTCACTCTCTGGTCGAGTATGTCGATGGCTCCGCGCTGGCGCAGCTCGGCAGCCCCGATATGCGCGTTCCCATCGCCTGTGCCATGGCCTGGCCGGAGCGCATCGCCGCTGGCGCGCCCGTGCTGGATCTGGTGGCGGCGGCGAATCTCGGCTTCGAGGCGCCCGACCTGCGGCGTTTCCCGTGCCTTGCGCTTGCCATGCAGGCTGCTCGCGACGGTGGCTCGCTGCCGATCGCACTGAACGCCGCCAATGAGGTCGCGGTCGAGGCCTTTCTCGACGGACGGATCCGCTACACCGCGATTCCGCGCGTGATAGCCGAGGTACTGGGATCGCACCGCGCCGGTGAACCTGAATCGATGGAGCATGTCAAAGCGATCGACGGCGATGCTCGCATCAGTGCGCGCGCCTCGCTTGGGCGCTGTTGAGGGAATGGCATGGAACTGCTGAAAACCATCGCATTGACGCTGTTCACCTTGGGGATCCTGGTGACGGTGCATGAGTTCGGGCACTTCTGGGTCGCCCGCCGCTGCGGAGTGCGGGTGTTGCGGTTTTCGGTGGGCTTCGGCCGCAGTCTGTGGACCCGGATCGGCAAAGACGGGACCGAGTACGTTCTGGCAGCGATACCGCTCGGTGGCTACGTGAAGATGCTCGACGAGCGCGAGGGCAACGTGCCGCCCGAGCAGCTGGCCTTCGCCTTCAACCGCCAGCCGGTGCTCTCGCGGATGGCCATTGTCGCCGCCGGCCCCATGGCCAATTTCATCCTGGCCATCGTGGTTTTCTACGGGCTCTACATCGTGGGTGTGCGGGGTGTTGCGCCGGTGATAGGTGCGGTGGAGCCGGGTTCTGTCGCGGCGGCTGCAGGGCTCCAGGCCGGGCAGGAGATCGTCGCGGTCGACGGCGAATCCACGCCGACCCGCCAATCCGTCTCGATGCAGCTGCTGAAGCGCCTCGGCGAGACCGGCGTGATTCGCGTCGGCGTGCGCGAGGGGCAAGGTGGGCAAGTGCGCGAACGCCTCGCCCCGGTGAGCGAGTGGCTCAAGGACCAGGAAGAGCCCGACCTTCTCGGCGGTCTCGGTGTTACCTTTGAAATGCCGGTGGTCGAACCGCGTATCGAAGAAATCATGAGCGGCAGTGCCGCTGAGGCAGCGGGGCTGCGTTCCGGGGACCGCATCCTGTCAGTGGACGGTTCGGCGGTCGCCACCTGGGAGGAGTGGGTTCGGGTGGTTCGATCCAGCCCGGGCGTTAGCTTGCAGTTGCAGGTCGAGCGCGACGGCGCGGCGGTTTCACTCGCCCTGGTGCCCGCGCGCGTGGCGCAGCCGCAGGGCCTGGACGTGGGCCAGGCGGGCGTCAGCGCGGTGATCCCGGAGTGGCCCAAGGAATACCTGAGGCTGGAGCGCTACGGTCCGATTGATGCCTGGGTGCCCGCGGTGGCCCAGACCTGGTCGCTGGTCGTCTTCACGGTGGATTCAACGTTCAAGATGATCGAGGGCCTGATATCGCCGAAGAACTTGAGTGGCCCGATCACCATTGCTAAAGTGGCGGCCGCCTCTGCGCGTTCGGGTGTCGAGGCTTACGTCGGATTTCTTGCACTCCTCAGTATCAGCCTGGGCGTCCTGAACCTGTTCCCGATCCCGGTCTTGGACGGCGGTCATCTGATGTTCTGTCTTATAGAGATAGTGAAGGGCAGCCCGGTGTCCGAGAGAGTGCAGATGCTGGGGTACCAGGTGGGACTTTTCATGCTCGTCGGCGTCATGACGCTGGCGCTTTTCAACGATATCAGCCGGTTCGTGGCCAACTGAGCCCCCCTCGGGCGCACGCTGGAGCGAACCATGCCAAGGACCTGCCGACTCCCTATGACGCGTCACCTACTGCTAATCTCGCTGCTTCTCGGCCTTGCCGCTGGCGCGCTGGGAGAGTCCTTCACCGTCACTGACATCCGCGTGGAGGGTCTGCAGAGGATCTCCGCGGGTTCTGTGTTCAACGATATTCCGGTGAAAGTGAAGGACCGGATGGACGAGTCGCTTATTGCAGAGGCCACCCGGGCGCTTTTTCGTACCGGGAATTTCGATGACGTCCAGATCGGTCGCGACGGTGGGGTGCTGGTCATCACAGTGGTCGAGCGGCCTTCGATCAGCGAAATCAACATCGAGGGCAACAAGGCGATCGAGACCGATGCCCTGCTCGACGGCCTGAAGGGCTCAGGCCTCGCCGTGGGCAATGTCTTCCAGCGGGCCACGCTCGAGCAGATGCGCATCGAGCTGCAGCGCCAGTACGTGAGCCAGGGGCGCTACGACGCCACCATCGATACCGAGATAGCCGAACAGGCGCGCAACCGTGTGGCGGTCAATATCGATATTTCCGAAGGCAATGTCGCGGCGATCCGCCACCTCAACATCGTCGGCAATTCGGTGTTCGAGGATGACGATCTGATCGATCTCTTCAAGCTGAAGAGCAGCGGGTGGCTCTCATGGATCACCAGCGATGACAAGTACTCCCGTGAGACGCTGAAGGGTGATCTCGAGACGCTGAGCTCCCATTACCTCGATCGCGGCTATATCCGTTTCAACATAGATTCCTCGCAGGTCGCGATCAGCCCTGACCGCACCGGTGTCTACATCACGGTCAATGTGACGGAGGGCCAGAAGTACACCGTGAAATCGGTCGGACTCTCCGGCGACATCATCGTCCCCGAGCCAGAGATGAAACGCCTGCTGCTGGCGAAGGAGGGCGAGGACTTCTCGCAGAAGCAGGTCACCGACACCGAGGAACTGCTTACCCAGCGGCTCGGCGTCGAGGGTTACACCTTTGCCAAAGTGAACGGCATGCCGGAGATCGACGACGAGGCGAAAACAGTCAGCCTCAAGTTTTTTGTCGACCCGGGCAAGCGCACTTACGTGCACCGGGTCGAGTTTCGTGGCAACACCAAGAGTGTCGACGAAGTGCTGCGGCGCGAGATGCGCCAGATGGAGTCTGCTCCGGCGTCCTCGGCACTGATCGAGCAGTCTCGCGTGCGACTGGAGCGGCTTGGCTTTTTCAAGGAAGTGAAGACCGAGAACAAACCGGTGCCCGGCACGGACGACCTGATCGACGTGGAGTACACGGTGGAGGAGCAGTCCTCGGGCTCCATCGGGGCGAGCGTTGGCTACGCGCAGGACGCCGGCCTCATCCTCGGCGCCAACCTGCAGCAGAACAACTTCCTTGGCACCGGCAAGCAGGTGGGCCTTGGGCTGAATACCAGCAAGTACCAGGACCTGTACAGCTTCAACTACACCAATCCCTATTACACCGAAGACGGCATCAGCCGCGGTTTCACGTTGTTCTTTCGCTCGACGGACCTCGAGGAGATCAACATCGCGAGCTATACCACTGACACCATTGGCGCCAGCGTCGCGTTCGCCTATCCCATCAACGAAACCCAGCGGCTCGGTCTCACCCTCGGTATCAACCAGACGGACATCAGTGCGGGGGTCGGGGCGGTGCAGGAGATCAAAGGCAGTCCGCGTCCGTGGGAGGATGCGATCGGCTACGTGAACCCCGCCGATGTGCCGTTTTTCAACGCCACGTCTTACCTACTGCCCAATCAGATCCAGCCTGGCAATCCGCCGGACGACTACTTCCGCAACGGCGAGGCCGATGGTTTCCTGGATCTCTACGGAGACAGCTATTTCAACTATCTCCTCACTCTCAGCTGGTCGCAATTCGCGCTGAACCGCGGTCAGCTCGCCACGCGTGGCTATTCCCAGACCCTCTCGCTGCAGGTTTCAACGCCCGGCAGCGACCTCGAGTACTTCAAGCTCAACTATAACGGGCAGCTGTTCATCCCGCTGTGGCGGTCACTCACCCTGCGCCTGCGTGCCGACCTTGGGTATGGCGATGGCTGGGGATCGACCTCGGAGCTGCCGTTTTACGAGCATTTTTACTCGGGCGGATTCAGGTCGGTGCGGGGCTTCAAGGCCAACACGCTCGGGCCGCGCAGCACGCTGGCAGACCTCTACGAGACGCGTTCGGTGGTCACTGCAGATCTGGATAACTATCTGGGCCGCGCCTATGTCACCTGCGCCCACCAGCTCGTCCGTGACGAGTACGTGCCGATGGCTGATTGCAACGACCCCACCGGGAAGCAGCTGATTATCGCCAACCCCGCGTACTACAACAGTAACAACAACAACGGCAACGATCCCTTCGGTGGCAACATCCTGGTCGAGGGTGGAGCCGAGATTCTCTTCCCCATGCCCTTCATCAAGGACCAGCGGTCGGTGCGCACCGGCTTTTTCCTCGATTTCGGTAATGTTTTTGATTCAAGCTGCAACCCCGACCAAGTAATATGCTCAAAGCTCGATCTAGGCGAGTTGAGATATTCGGTGGGCTTCGGTGTGACCTGGATCACCGGCTTCGGCCCCATTACCTTCAGCCTCGCCAAGCCCTTGAACGACGAGTATTTCGATCGCACCGAAGTGTTCCAGTTCTCGCTCGGGCAGGGCTTCTGAGCGTGAACCCCTGATTACCCATTGGAGTGTCGACGTGAATCGGATCGGACGTGTAGCAGTTCTGGCATGTGTATTGTCCCTGTTCTCTGGCGCTGCCCTTGCCCAGGGGAGGGTTGCAGTACTCAACCTCGAAGAAGCTGTTTTCAACACCGAGGAAGCCAAGACGCAGTTCAACGCGTTGCGGCAAACGCCGGACTATGCCCGCAACAAGAAAGAAGCCGAGGACATCAAGAAGCAGTACGACACGCTCGCCGAGGAGTTCAACAAGAACCGCGAGGTCATGAGCGCCGAGCAGCAGGCCGACAAGGCCAAGAAGCTGAACGACCTGCGCACCGATCTCGAATTCGTTGTCAAGAAACTCCAGCAGTCCGAGCGCGAAGTCGCCGGTCGCGTGATGCGCGAGATGATGCCGCGGGCGAACACCGTGGTCGGTGAACTGGTTAAATCAGACGGCATCGGTCTGTTGCTGAATTCGCAGGCAGCACTTTTTGCGGAGCCGAGCTACAGCCTCACCGCCAAAGTCACTGACAAGCTGAACCAGACCAAGCCTTGATCCGGCGTTGATTCCGGGCGGGCGTTCAGTCCGCCGAACGCGAGCACAGGCAATCATGAACGCGCGGCCGTTGTCGGGAGCCGCCTCTAACGATCACGGCATTGTCCGCGCATCCGAGGTACCGGCAACATGCTCATGGGCATCAAAGAGATCCGCGAGCACCTGCCGCACCGCTATCCCTTTCTGCTGGTCGATCGCGTGGTGGCGCTGGAACTCGGCGTCTCCATCGTGGCTTACAAAAACGTCACCATAAACGAGCCTTTTTTCGACGGTCATTTTCCGGACCAGCCGATCATGCCCGGTGTACTGATCCTCGAAGCAATGGCGCAGGCGGCCGGCATTCTCGGCTTCAAGACCATGGGCAAGAAGCCCGCGGACGGATCGATCTATCTCTTCGTGGGCGCAGACGATCTGCGCTTCAAGCGCCCCGTTCTTCCCGGAGACCGCCTGCAGCTCGAGGCGGCGATCCTTGCCGAGAAGCGCGGCATCTGGAAGTTCGGCTGCCGGGCAACGGTAGACGGTGAGCTCGTATGCTCGGCGACGATCCTCTGCGCCGACCGCAAGCGCTGATCCTGCCGGCGGCGCGATGAGCGCCTCCTCGCGTTCCCGCAAAGGTCCAGCCGGGTACCCGGCACCCATCGACTGGCGCTCCCTCTCTGCGCCTTACGGTCTCGTGGCCGGTGTCGACGAGGTCGGGCGCGGCCCTCTGGCAGGCGACGTGGTCGCAGCAGCGGTGATCCTGCCTCCGGGATGTGATCTCCCCGGACTCGACGACTCCAAGAAGCTCAGTCCTGCACGCCGCGAGGCGCTCTCAGGGGACATAAAGGCCTGCGCGATCGCCTGGGCGACAGGTCGCGCGAGCGTTGCCGAAATAGACGCCCTGAATATCCTGCAGGCGAGCTTGCTCGCCATGCATCGGGCGGTAGCGGCTCTGGGGCCAGCGCCTGACTTTGTGCTGGTCGATGGCAACCGTCTGCCGACCTGGCCCTATACGGCGGCGGCGGTGGTGGGCGGCGATGCGTTGGTGCCTGCGATCAGTGCGGCCTCGATCGTTGCCAAGGTGACCCGCGACGCCGAGATGCTGCTGCTGGAGTCCGCATTCCCGGGCTATGGGTTTGCCATTCACAAGGGTTACCCCACGCCCGCGCATCTCGCCGCACTCGCCAGGCTTGGACCCTCTCCCGCGCATCGCCTTTCCTTTGCGCCCGTGCGAGCGGCGGTTGCACAATGCGGTCTTGATCCCGGGTGATGTTGCGATGACTGTCTCTTTCGTACACCTGCGCCTGCATTCCGAGTATTCGCTCGTCGACGGACTGGTTCGCATCGACGAATTGGTCGAGCGCGCCGTCGAGCTCGGCATCCCTGCCGTGGCACTCACCGATTTCAGCAATATTTTCGGGCTCATCAAGTTCTACAAGGAGGCCTCCGCAGCCGGCGTCAAGCCGATCGCCGGCAGTGATGTGCTGGTCGAGGAGGGCGGCAGTATCCACCCGCTGACACTGCTGGTTGCATCGGGCGAGGGGTACCGCAACCTGATGCGACTGCTCTCGCGCGGGTGGCTCGAAGGTCAGCAACTGGGCAAGCCGGTGCTGCAGCGTCAGTGGCTGGTGGGCGCTACGGAAGGCCTGATCGCACTCTCCGGTGGGCGCGATGGCGTCATCGGACAGCAGCTGCTCTCCGGGCGTGAGGAGACCGCAGAACAATTCGCCCGTGCTGCGATGGTGCTGTTTCCGGATTCGTTCTATCTCGAGCTCTGCCGCACGGGGCGCCCACAGGAGGAGGACTATCTCCACCGTGCGGTCGCGCTGGCGGCGCGCATCGACTGCCCCGTGGTAGCCACCAACGATGTGCGTTTTCTCGCCCGCGAGGATTACGAGGCCCACGAGGCGAGGGTCTGCATCCAGGAGGGGCGCGCGCTGGCAGATCCGCGCCGTCCCCGCAACTACAGCCAGTTCCAGTACCTGCGGCCGGCAGCCGAAATGGAGCAGTTATTCGCCGATTTGCCGGAGGCGCTCGAGAACAGCGTCGAGATTGCCCGCAGGTGCTCGCTGTCGATCGAGCTCGGCAAGTACCACCTGCCGGAATTTCCGGTTCCCGGCGGCGGCGCGCCCGAGCAGTACCTCGAGCGCCTTGCCGGTGAGGGCCTGCTGCGCCGGCTTGCAAGTCTGGATCGGCGGCTTGCCGCTGACCCCGTCGTCTACCACGAGCGGCTTGCCTTCGAGCTGAACACCATCAATTCCATGGGCTTCGCGGGCTACTTCCTGATCGTGATGGACTTCATCAGCTGGGCCAAGGAGAACGGTGTGCCCGTGGGTCCGGGCCGCGGCTCGGGCGCGGGATCTCTGGTGGCCTACGCGCTCGGCATCACCGATCTCGACCCGCTTGCCTACAACCTGCTCTTCGAGCGATTCCTGAATCCCGAGCGCGTCTCGTTACCTGACTTCGACGTCGATTTCTGCATGGAAGGCCGCGATCGCGTGATCGCCTACGTCTCTGCAACCTATGGCCGCGACGCCGTGTCCCAGATCATCACCTTCGGCACGATGGCGGCCAAGGCGGTGGTGCGCGATGTCGCGCGCGTGCAGGGCAAACCCTACGGCTTGGCTGACAAGCTCTCGAAGATGATTCCCTTCGAGGTGGGGATGACGCTCGAGAAGGCGATGGCCCAGGAGGAGCCGCTGCGCGATTTCGTGGCGCAGAACGAGGACGTCGCCGAAATCATGGACATGGCCTTCAAGCTCGAAGGCCTCGCGCGCAATGCCGGCAAGCATGCCGGCGGCGTGGTGATCGCGCCCACCACGCTCACCGATTTCTCGGCGCTCTACGCCGACGATACCGGCGGTGGCCCGGTGACCCACTACGACAAGGACGATGTGGAGTTGGTCGGCCTGGTGAAGTTCGACTTCCTTGGCCTGCGCACCCTCACGATCATCGACTGGGCGCTTGTGATCATCAACGCCGGACGCGGTGATCGCGGTGAAGCGCTGATCGACATCAACCACATCCCGTTGAACGACGCGGCCACCTTCGTGATGCTGTGTCGCGGCGAGACCACGGCGGTGTTCCAGCTCGAATCGCGCGGCATGAAAGAGCTGATCAAGCGCCTGCAGCCGAGCTGCTTCGAGGATATTGTGGCGCTGGTCGCGCTATTTCGTCCGGGACCGCTGCAGTCGGGCATGGTCGATGATTTCATCGACCGCAAGCATGGTCGCGCGGTGGTGCGTTATCCGCATCCGCTGGTTGAACCGATCCTCGACAACACCTACGGCGTCATCCTCTACCAGGAGCAGGTGATGCAGATCGCGCAGGTGCTGGCGCGCTACACCCTGGGTGGTGCCGATCTGCTGCGCCGTGCCATGGGCAAGAAAAAGCCCGAGGAAATGGCCAAGCAGCGCGAAGTTTTCCTGATCGGTGCGCGTGACAATGCCATCGACGCCGATCTTGCCGGCTCCATCTTCGATCTGATGGAAAAGTTCGCCGGCTACGGATTCAACAAATCGCACTCCGCGGCCTACGCACTGGTCTCCTACCAGACGGCGTGGCTGAAGATGCGCTACCCGGCGGAGTTCATGGCGGCCGTGTTGTCCTCCGAAATGCATAACACCGACAAGGTGGTGGTGCTGGTCGAGGAATGCCGCCACATGAAGCTCGCGCTGGTGCTGCCCGATGTCAACGCGAGCGAATTCCGTTTCACGGTGAACGTGCGCGGCGAGATTGTCTACGGGCTCGGCGCGATCAAGGGCATCGGCGAAGGTCCCGTCGAAAGCCTTGCGCAGGCCCGCATCACGGGCGGACCTTTCCGCGACCTCTTCGATTTTTGCCGCCGCACAGA
Organism: Klebsiella pneumoniae; assembly: GCA_945862145.1. GTDB lineage: Bacteria > Pseudomonadota > Gammaproteobacteria > Pseudomonadales > UBA5518 > UBA5518. The sequence goes on along the minus strand of CAMAXE010000013.1, from coordinate 61,908 downwards.
TCCCAAACGCGTCAACAAGCGCGCGCTGGAAGCACTGGTGCGTTCGGGCGCCATGGACAGCCTCGGCGCGCCGCGGCAGGTGCTGATGGCGGCGATGCCCGAAGCGGTCAAGGCGGCCGAACAGCAGGCACGCAACCACACCGTGGGTCTGGTCGATCTGTTTGCCGAAGTGGACGATGACCCAGCCGACGACGTCAGCAAGCCCGATCCCTATCTCGCCTATGCCTTCGCGCCCGCATGGAGCGTGAAGGAGCGCCTGCGCGGGGAACGCGACACCTTGGGTCTTTATGTGACGGGCCATCCCATCGACGACTATGCCGCGGAGGTGGCCCGGTTTGCGCGAACGCGTATTGCGGGCCTGCGTGCTTCCGACGAGCCGCAGCGCGTGGTCGGGCTGGTGGTGGGACTGCGAACCATGAAGAGCAAGCGTGGCGAGGACATCGCCTTCGTCCAGCTTGATGACCGCACCGCGCGGATCGAGGTCTCGCTGTTTGCCGACACCTACCGCAGTTGCCGCGAATTCGTGCTTCCCGACAGCTTCCTGGTGGTCGAGGGTACGGTGAGTGTCGATGAATTCTCCGGCGGCGGCTTGCGCATGCGGGCGCAGGAAGCCTACACACTGACCGAGGCGCGCCGCCGCTTCGCCCGGGAGCTGGTGCTGCAGCTCGAGTGCTCGCAGTTCACGCCCGATTTCGAGGTCCAGTTCGGTCGACTGCTTGGCGCCCGGCGCACCCGCGAGGGTTGTCCGGTGCGGGTGGTTTACACGGGCAATGGGGCCAGGGCGGAGATAGTCCTTGGCGAGCAGTGGCGGGTGCCGCCCACCGACGAGGCGATTGGCAGGCTGCGCGAGCGCTTCGGGGCCGAGAACGTGACACTCTCCTATGGCTAGGCCGGGCTCTGCAGTGCGTGGAATTTTGCTGGTCGGATTGCTAAGCTCACTGCCCGTTCCGCGCGCCAAGGCTGCCGTTTCGCGATGAACCCCAATTTTCTAGACTTCGAACAGCCTATCGCCGAACTGGAAGCGCGCATCGAAGAGCTGCGTCTGGTCGGCAATGACACCGGTGTCAGCATCACCGATGAGATCGAGAAGCTCCGCGGTAAAAGCGAGCGTCTCACCGACAAGGTCTACGGCGCATTGAGCCCCTGGCAGATCGTCAAGGTGGCCCGTCATCCGCGCCGGCCCTACAGCAGCGATTACATCGAGCGCATCTGCACCGATTTCGACGAGCTGCATGGCGACCGCCGTTTCGGCGATGACAGTGCGATCATCGCGGGCATCGGCCGTATCGAGGGCAGAGCGGCGATGATCATCGGCCACGAGAAAGGTCGCAGCGTTGCGGAGAAGGTGCGCCGCAATTTCGGCATGCCCAAGCCCGAGGGCTATCGCAAGGCGCTGCGTCTCATGGAGCTCGCCGAGCGCTACCGCTTGCCGGTGGTTACGCTGATCGATACCCCCGGTGCCTATCCCGGTATCGACTCCGAGGAGCGCGGTATCAGCGAGGCGATCGCACAGAACCTTGCCGTGATGTCGCGACTGGCCACGCCTATCGTGTGCGTGGTGATCGGGGAGGGCAGCTCCGGTGGTGCGCTTGGCATCGGCGTCGGCGATCACCTCGCCATGCTGCAGTACTCGACCTACTTTGTGATATCGCCCGAGGGCTGCGCCAACATCATCTGGAAGACCACCGAGAAGGCGCCCGAAGCCGCTGAGGCCATGGGCGTGACATCGACCGTGCTGGAGGAGCTCGGCATCGTCGATGCGACGATCCCCGAGCCGCGCGGCGGCGCGCACCGCGATCCCGATGCCATGGCGCAGCGTGTGCGCGAGCACATCGCCCAGCAGTTCGACCGCTTGGTAGCCATGCCGCGCGAGGAACTGCTGGAGGCCCGATTCCGGAGGCTCATGTCCTTCGGGAGCCGTTGACCTCGTGAGCCCCGACGACCCTGTCCTGCACCTGCTGCGGGAGCATCCGCAGGCCAGGCGCTGGGTCGTTGCCTTCAGTGGCGGGATGGACTCGCACGTCCTGCTCGATCTGGCGGTGCGCAGCCTGCACGGGCGCGTCGATGCGCCGCTTCTCGAAGTCTTGCACGTGGATCATGGTGTTCACCCTGATTCTGGCATCTGGGCTGCTCATTGCGAGCGCGTGTGCGCTGCGCTCGGCGTGCCGTTCAGTGCACGACGTGCCGAGCCTGGCTCGGCAGCGGAGGATCGGCTGCGACGCGCGCGCTATCAGGTCTTTGAGGCGTTCTGCCGGGATGATGACCTCCTGCTGCTCGCGCATCACCAGGATGATCAGGCCGAGACGGTGCTGCTCAGGCTGTTGCGCGGGGCAGGGCCGGCCGGCCTCGCGGGCATGCCGAGCCACCGACCCTGTGGCGCGGCGCTGTTGTGTCGACCGCTGCTTGACTGGCCCCGCGAACGCCTGCTTGCGCATGCCCACGCGGCGGGGCTGCAGTGGATCGAGGATCCTTCCAACGAGCAGGCCTCCTACGGGCGCAATCTGCTGCGAGCGCAGGTCATGCCGGTGCTCGAGCAGCGCTGGCCCGGTGCCGCCGCGCGGATCGCGCGTGCTGCGGAACACTGCGGTGATGCCGCCTCCATCTGTGCCTCCCTTGCCAGCGAAGACCTCGGCAGGTGCGCAGGAACGGACCGTTTCGGCCAGTCCTGTCTGCGTCTGGCGCCGTGGCGCGCGCTCGAGGCGGCACGGGGCCGACAGGTCCTGCGCGAGTGGTTGAAGCAGGGCACCGATCAGGCTGCCGAGGCGCGTTCGCTCCAGACCTTGCTTGCCGAGGTGATCGAGGCGGCCCCGGACCGGCAGCCGAGGCTGGTGATTGGCGCCGCGGTGGTGCGCCGGTTCGATGATGCGCTCTATTTGCTGTCTCGCCGCGCCGATCGCCGAGCGCCTCCCGCACCGTTCATCATCGAAGCCGGGCACGTCGCCCGCATCCCTGGTGTGGGCAGGGTGTCGCTGCTGCCTGAACTCGGCGCGGATGCGGTGCGCCCGGGGCGTGTGTACACGATCGCATTTCGCCGTCCTGGCACCGCCTGCCGGCTGGCAGGTCGGCCGGAGAAGCCGCTCAAGCAGGTGCTGCAGGAGTCAGGCGTGCCGCCCTGGCTGCGCGACGTGGTGCCGCTGTTGTTCGTGGATGCAGAACTCGCCGCGGTCGGTGGCGTCGGTGTATGCGAGGGCTTTGCGGTGGCGGCCGGCGAGGCAGGCGTGCGCTTGCTCTGGTCGCCTGAAGACTTCGATTAGGCGTCGCGCCTGATCACCATTTCAGGAGTTCGATGGCATTGCCCACCTCTGGGCGCAGCACGAGGATGGTGTCTGCTCCAACCGCGCTTTGGGTGATTTCCTCTGTAAAGAGGACCGCAGTGCCAGGGTACACATCCTTGCGGCGGCTGCCGGGCGCGTAGGCGAGTTCATCGGCAAGCCGGCGCGCCACCTGCAGGTAATCGGTAAATGCCAGTTCCGCGCTGGCGTATTCACCGACGCGGGTCATCGCCCGCGCCATGACGCGCTGCCCCGGCGCCTTGCCGTGTATGGCAAGCATCATTTTCTGCGGGCGCGACAGCTTGGGTTCGACGCTGGCGATCGCCGCGGCGATCTCCGTGGGCGTGGGCTTGCGCTTGCCGCGTTTGCGGCGCTTCTCAGATTGCAGTTCGTCGACGATGGCGCGCAGTTCGAGCATGATTTCGTCGAGATCGGTGCCCTCGAAATCGGCGACACGTTCCTTGTTTTTCCAGACCCGGCCGCGGTATTCATCGTGCCAACTGCGCGCGATGAGGTCGTAGTTGCAGTAGTCCTCCTTGAGGACGCGGGTATCGATTTCGATCAGGGGCTTGGACTCCATCCATGACCTCGGTGTGGACTGTGCTTCTCGCGCGGTGCGCTGCCGCCGGGGTCGCGCTCACCTGTACATCCTGGCGCGAGGCCGGCGCATTCTTTTCATCTGTAACTTGGCTTGTCAAGCCCATGATCGCGGGCGGGCCTAAAGGATGGTACGGCGTCTCCCGTGCTTGCCGCCCCGGGTCGCTATCGACCATACTCCAAGGCCTCTTGCACGGGTCTTTCATGGTGGCCCCGATCGGTCCCCTCGCAACGCTAGGCAGCGAACCCCGCCAGGCCCGGAAGGGAGCAACGGTAGTTGCTGATGCGTGTGCCGGGGTGTGGCTGGTCGGGGCCGCCTCCATGACCCTGCATACCCGGCATGCCGCCCGATTTCCGGAATCAGCCCCGATACGATGAGCTACCAGGTACTCGCGCGCCGCTGGCGTCCGCAGGCCTTCGACCAGATGGTCGGGCAGGAACATGTGCTGCGGGCGCTGGTCAATGCGCTCGGCAGCAACCGTCTCCATCACGCCTACCTCCTGACCGGTACCCGCGGGGTCGGCAAGACCACCCTCGCCCGGCTGATTGCCAAGTGCCTTAACTGCGAGCAGGGGGTTTCCGCCACGCCCTGCGGCCAGTGCAGCGCCTGCCGGGAGATCGCCGAGGGCCGCTTTCTCGATCTCCTGGAGGTCGATGCGGCTTCGCGCACCAAGGTCGAGGACACCCGGGAACTGCTCGACAACGTGCTCTACGCCCCAGCCCGCGGACGCTACAAGGTGTACCTCATCGACGAGGTACACATGCTGTCGGGGCACTCCTTCAACGCCTTGCTGAAAACGCTCGAAGAGCCGCCGCCGCACGTGAAGTTCCTGCTGGCCACGACGGACCCGCAGAAACTGCCCGCCACCGTGCTCTCGCGTTGTCTGCAGTTGCACCTGCGCAATCTCTCCCCCGAGCAGATCGCCGGGCATTTGGCGCATGTACTGGGGCAGGAGGGGCTCGAGAGCGAGGCGGCGGGTCTGTGGCAGATCGCCGTGGCGGCCCAGGGCAGCATGCGCGATGCGCTCAGCCTCACCGACCAGGCAATCGCCCACGGCGGTGGCAAGGTTGCTGCCGCGACGGTGAGCGAGATGCTCGGCTATGTCGAACGCGAGCAGTTGCGCACGCTCCTCGATGCCCTGCTGGCCGCGGATGCGGCCCGGGTGCTACAAGCGGTTGAGGCCTTGGCCGGCCAGGGTGCCGATTGCGAGCGCGTGCTGGCCGAGTTGCTGGTCGATTTGCACCGCGTGGCGCTGGTGCAGGCGGTGCCCGCTGCGCTCGAGTCCGTGCACGGTGATCGCGAGCAGTTTGCCCGCTGGGCCGATGCCGCAACGCCCGTCGATGTCCAACTCTATTACCAGATCGGGCTGCAGTGTCGCCGTGACCTGCCCTATGCGCCCGATGCCCGCAGTGGCCTCGAGATGGCGCTGCTCAGGATGCTTGCCTTCCGGCCCGCCGCGGCGCCTCGCCCCGGTTCGGGAGCGGTCGTTGGCTCCTCCGCGCCCGCACGGGAGGTGGCGGGTCTCGCAAAAAAGTCTGAGCCGACCGCCGGTGTGAGGCCGGACGCGGCCATCAGACCGACTCCCGTTCCCGCTCCCGCTCCCGCTCCAGTTCCTACTCCCACTCCCGCTCCTTTGGAGCCGAGCCCGGTTGCACCCGCTGTCGGCTTGCTTAGCCTCGAGCCATACGCGATGCAGCCTGCACAGCCTGCACAGCCTGCACAGCCTGCTGCGGCCGATGCTGTTGCCATGCCGCATGCGCCCGATGCCGGCACCGAGCCTCTTGGCGATGCAATCCCCCTGCGGCTGGAATCGCTGCATGCCAGGAACTGGGCGACATTGCTCGCCGAGCTGCCCCTTGCCGGGATGGCGCGTAGCCTTGCAATGCATGCGCTGCCACGGCGGGTCCTCGACGGATGCGTGGAGTTCGATCTCGACCCGCGCCATGCAGCCCTGCTCGCGCCGGCAGCGACGGAGCGTCTGTCGGCCGCGCTCGGCGCCCACTTCGACTGCGATATCATTTTGCTGCTCCATTGCGTGGAGCCAGGCGCGGAGACCCCCGCAGGGCGAGAACTGCGGCTGTCGGAGGAGCGGCGAGAGGCGGCCGTCGCCCACATCGAGGCCGATGCCAACGTGAAACTGCTGCTGGAGAGTTTCGCGGGACGCCTTCAGCGTGAGAGCATCCACGCCGTCGACGCGCCCGCGCCGCCGTCCCCAGCGGGAGGTTGAGATGAAAGACTGGGAGGAGTTGCTGCAGCAGGCGCAGGCCGTGCAGCAGAAACTTAAATCCGTGCAAGACGACGTCGCGCGCCTTGAAGTACAGGGCGAGTCCGGCGGCGGTCTGGTGCGTGTCTCCATGACCGGGCGCCACGATGTGCGCCGGGTGCACATCGAGCCCTCGCTGCTCGGCGAGGATAGCGCGGTGATTGGTGACATGGTTGCCGCAGCCTTCAACGATGCGGTCCGCAAGCTCGAGACCCTGCAGCGCGAGCGACTTGCCGACGTGACCGGGAGTCTCGGGCTCCCTGCCGGTTTCCCCACAGGTTTTTGAGCAGGCACTGGAGTGATGAGTATGCGTTTCGGTCCTGCCATAGACACGCTGATGGACACGCTGCAGTGCCTGCCCGGCGTCGGCCCGAAGTCCGCACAGCGCATGACCATGCACCTTCTGGAGCGTGATCGGGCGGGAGCCTCGGCCCTGGCAGCGGCGCTGTCGCGTGCCGTCGAGCGGGTCGGTCGCTGCCGGCGTTGTCGCAATCTGAGCGAGGACGAGCTCTGCGCGATCTGTGGTAGCGAGCGTCGTGACCGCGGCATGCTCTGCGTGGTGGAAACCCCGGCCGATGTCATCGCCGTCGAGCAGTCCGGCGGTTATCGCGGGCTGTACTTCGTACTCCTTGGCCGCCTTTCGCCGATCGACGGGATCGGCCCGACGGAGCTTGGCCTTGATCTCCTCGTCACACGGGCCCGCGAGGAGCAGTTCCGCGAAGTGATACTGGCCACCAACCCGACCGTCGAGGGTGAGGCCACGGCCTATTTCATTACCGAACAACTGCGCGCCGTCGGCGTGCCGGTCTCGCGCATCGCGCACGGGGTGCCGCTCGGCGGAGAGCTCGAATACGTCGATGGCGGCACCTTGCAGCACGCCTTTCTCGGTCGCAAACCCGCGTGAGTACGACGGCGCAGGTGACACTGGTTAGCTCGGATGCCGCGCTGGAGGAGGCGGTAGCCCGATGCCGGACTACCCGTCTGCTCGCGCTGGACACGGAGTTCATGCGGGTGCGCACTTTCCATCCCCAGGCCGCCCTGTTCCAGCTCTTCGACGGTACCGGCTCGTACCTCGTCGATCCCCTTGCGATCGACGACCTGGCGCCGCTCGCCACCCTGCTGGCCGACCCGGGGATCGCCAAGCTGATGCACTCCTGCAGCGAGGACCTCGAGGTCTGCATGCGGCGTCTGGGTGTGCTGCCGGAGCCCTTGATCGACACTCAGGTCCTGGCGGCTTTTTGCGGGCACGGGCTTTCGGTGGGCTACCAGCGCATCGTCGGCATGGAGCTCGGTGTCGAGCTCGACAAGTCCGAGACCCGCACCGATTGGCTCCAGCGTCCGCTATCGCCCGCCCAGCTCAGTTACGCGGCAGAAGACGTGCTCCATCTGCCGCGGCTCTACGAGATCCTGCAGGAGCGCCTTCAGGCCGAGCCCCGCAAGGCGGCCTGGGCAGCCGAGGAGTGCGCGGCCATCGTGCCGCGTTTCCGCGCCCGCGAGCCGGGCGTTGATCTGGGGTCGCTGGGCGGGGCCTGGCGCCTCGATCCGCCACGGCTTGCCGTTTTGCGCGCACTGCATGTCTGGCGCGAACGCACGGCCCGCGAGCGCGATCTGCCGCGCAGCTGGGTGGTTCTTGATCCAGTGCTGCTGCGCATTGCCGAAACCCGTATTCAGGACGAGCAGGGGTTGGCCGATATTCCCGACTTGCAGGATTCCGCCCGCAGGCGCCACGGCAAGGCCATGCTCGCCGAGGCAGCGGCCGCCGCAGTGCTCGCGCCCGATGCCTGGCCAGCGGCATTGCCGCCACCGTTGAGTCCGGCCGATACGCGTCGCGTAAAGGCGCTGAAGAGCCGCGTGCTGGAGCGGTCCGAGTCGCTGGGTGTGGCACCCGAGATGCTCGCCAAGCGGCGTGATCTGGAGGATCTGGTGCGCCGCGCCGGGGCCAGTGAACGCCCGGACGACGGCACGCTTTTCGCGGGATGGCGGCGTGAGGCGATAGGCGAGGAACTCTGGCGCCTGATCGGTGAGCTGGCATGAGCCGCATCGTCTGCGCGGTGTTCCGCTCCCGGCGTAATCCGGACACGTATATCTTTGTCGAACATCACGAGGGCTTTGCACGGGTGCCAGAGGCGCTCTTGCGCGAGCTTGGCGGCACGGATCGGGCGATGACCATTGCGCTGCACCCGGGGCGTCGCCTCGCGCGCGCGGAGGCCGCCGAGGTGTTGCGGTTGATCGACGAGCAGGGGTATTTCCTGCAACTGCCCCCGGTTCCCGCGCCCGGTGTCGTCTGAGGTGCAGACCACGACGGATTACCTCATGGCGTGGTCCATTTACCTGCTGGCATCGGCCGCCCTGTTGCTGGTCGTCTGGCGCGTCACGCGACCCGTCTGGGGCTGGCTGCGTGATGCGCTGCGGGTGGTGTTGGCGGTCGTGGTGCTCACGCCTGCCTCGGTTGATGGCACGCAGGGGCATCTCGCGCCGGCGCTGTTCATCGTGACCTATGAATTCCTCACCGCCCCCGATGCAGGGCTTGGTCCGCTGGTGGGCGTGCGCGTCGCGCTGATCGCGGGATTTGCCGTGCTGGGCGCGTGGGTGCTGCGATTTCTGTGGAACCGGCTGGTGGGCGGCCGGCGCGGTTCCGGGGTGCAGCCCCCGGCGGGTCGCTAGCTGATCGCCTGCACCAGTTCGCGGTCCCCGAAGCGGCCCTCGAAGAGCGGGCTGCGCAGATAGCGCTCGCCCGAGTCGGGCAATACCACCACGATTGTCTTGCCCTGATGTTGCGGCTGTGCGGCCACGCGTGCTGCCACCGCCGCGGCCGCGCCGCAGGAGATGCCTGCCAGTATTCCTTCCTCGCGCATCAGGCGGTGTGCGAACTCCATGGCCTCGGCATCGCTCACCTGCTCGACCTGGTCGACCATCGAGAGGTCGAGATTCCCGGGCACGAAGCCGGCCCCGATACCCTGGATCTTGTGCGGTGCATGCGTCGGTGGCAGCCCGGCCAGCGTGTTGGTGATCATGGTGGAGGAGGCGGGTTCTACGGCCACGGAGGTGATGGCCTTGCCCTGGGTGTTCTTGATGTAGCGCGAGATACCCGTCAGCGTGCCGCCCGTGCCCACACCGCACACGAGCACATCGATCGCGCCGTCGGTGTCGCGCCAGATTTCCGGCCCCGTGGTGCGCTCGTGGATGGCCGGGTTCGCCGGGTTCTGGAACTGCTGCATCATCAGGCGCTGTTCGGGATCCTGGCTCACCAGTTCCGCTGCCTTGGCGATGCAGCCCTTCATGCCGAGTACGCCGTCGGTGAGCACGAGGTTCGCACCCAGCGCGGCTATCACCTGCCGGCGCTCCAGGCTCATGGTGTGCGGCATCGTGAGCGTAATGCGGTAGCCACGGGCCGCGGCCACGAATGCGAGCGCGATGCCGGTGTTGCCGCTGGTGGGTTCGACGATCTCCATGCCCGGCCGGAGCGAGCCGTCCTGCTCGGCTGCCCAGACCATGCTGGAGCCGATGCGGCATTTCACCGAGAACGCCGGGTTACGGCTCTCGAGCTTGGCGTAGACGGTGCCGGTGGTCACGCGGTTCAGCCGCACCAGCGGCGTGTTGCCGATAGACAGGCTGTTGTCGGACAAGACGTTCATTCGCGGGCTCCTTGGCGCGTGCTCGAAGCCCAAGGCTACCCTCCGTCGGGGACCGCGTCCATGCATCGGTGCGGCAGTGCATTCTGAGCAATTTCGACAGTCCGGCAGCACGCCGTGCTGGTTTAGACTCGGTTCTTCAACGACATCGACCGCAAACGGGGCGCAGCGCTCCGTCCGGGCGATGCGACAACGGGGAGCGCGCATGAGTTTTACGGGTACGGACCGGTACATCGCCACCGAGGATCTGCAGATGGCTGTTAACGCAGCCGTCACATTGCGGCGGCCGCTGCTGATCAAGGGCGAGCCCGGCACCGGCAAGACCATGCTCGCCGAGGAGATCGCGCGCGCGCTGGGCAAGCCCCTGCTGCAGTGGCACATCAAGTCCACCACCAAGGCCCAGCAGGGGCTCTACGAATACGACGCCGTCTCGCGGCTGCGTGACTCCCAGCTCGGTGACTCACGCGTGCACGACATCGGCAACTACATCCGCAAGGGACGCCTGTGGGAGGCCTTCGTGGCGCCCGAGCAGCCCGTGCTGCTGATCGACGAGATCGACAAGGCCGATATCGAATTCCCCAACGACCTCCTGCTCGAACTCGATCGCATGGAATTCCACGTCTACGAGACGGGCGAGAACGTGCGCGCCAGCGTGCGCCCCATCGTCATCATCACCAGCAACAACGAGAAAGAACTGCCTGACGCCTTCCTGCGTCGCTGCTTCTTCCACTTCATCCGCTTCCCCGACAAGGACACGATGCAGCGCATCGTCGAGGTGCATTTTCCGGGCATCAAGAAGTCGCTGGTGAGTGAGGCAATGGACATTTTCTTCGAGGTGCGCGGTGTACCCGGCCTGAAGAAAAAGCCCTCCACCTCAGAATTGATCGACTGGCTGAAACTGCTGCTGGCCGATGACATCCCCGACGAGATCCTGAAAAACCGCGACGCCAGCAAGGCGATCCCGCCGCTCTACGGTGCGCTGGTCAAGAACGAGCAGGACGTGCATCTGCTGGAGCGACTGGCCTTCATGCATCGGCGCGAGAGCCGTCGTTGATGCTACTGAATTTTTTCGCGGGTCTGCGTGCGGGGGGCGTGCCGGTCTCGATCCGTGAGTACCTCGACCTGATCGGAGCCCTACGCGCGCGACTCGCCTTTGCCGATATCGATGCGTTCTATTACCTGAGCCGCACGATCCTGGTGAAGGACGAGAAGCACTTCGATCGTTTCGATCGCGCCTTTGCTGGCTATTTCAAGGACATCGCGACGCTCGATGACATCCTCTCGACGCTCATACCGGAGGACTGGCTGCGCAAGGAGTTCGAGAAAACGCTCAGCGATGAAGAGAAAGCGAAGATCGAATCCCTCGGCGGGCTGGAGAAGCTGATCGAGGAGTTCAAGAAGCGTCTCGAGGAACAGAAAGGCCGCCACGAGGGTGGCAACAAGTGGATCGGCACGGGTGGTACCTCGCCCTTCGGTGCGCAGGGCTACAACCCTGAAGGTATCCGGGTCGGACCGAACGGTGGCAACCAGCGCGCCGCCAAGGTCTGGGAGAAGCGCGAGTTCAGGAACCTGGACGATTCGGTCGAGATCGGCACGCGCAATATCAAGATCGCCTTGCGGCGGCTGCGCAAGTTCGCGCGCACCGGCGCTGCTGAAGAACTGGATGTGCCCGACACCATCCGCTCGACGGCCCGCAACGCCGGGCTGCTGGAGCTGAAGATGGTGCCGGAGCGGCACAACTCGGTGAAAGTGCTGATCTTCTTCGATGTGGGCGGCTCCATGGATCCGCACATTCGCACCTGCGAGCAGTTGTTCTCGGCGGCGCGCACCGAGTTCAAACACATGGAGTATTTCTACTTCCATAACTTCATTTACGACGCGGTCTGGCGCAATAACGCGCGTCGCCAGAGTGAGAAGATCAGCACGCTCGATCTTCTTCACAAGTACCCGCATGACTACAAGGTGATTTTCGTCGGCGATGCCTCGATGTCCCCCTACGAGATCCTGCAGGCAGGCGGTAGCGTGGAGTATTTCAACGAGGAGGCGGGCGCGCTGTGGATGCAGCGGGTGGTGCAGACCTGGGCCAAGGTGGTGTGGCTGAATCCCACGCCCGAGGAGCACTGGGACTTCACGCAGTCGATCGATCTCACGCGGCAGTTGGTCGAGGACCGCATGTTCCCCATGACCTTGCGCGGACTGGAAGACGCGATGGGCTGTCTGGTGCGCTGAGGGCGTGCGGCCTCAGCGAGGGAGCCGGCCCCGGTAGGCCACCAGGGCGCCTGTTACGGCCACATTCAGCGATTCCACGCCGTTCGCCATCGGTATCGACAGACGCTCGTTCGCGAGCGCCAGCGTCTCCGCCGTCAGTCCAGTGCTTTCGCCACCCAGCACGAAGACGCGTGGCCCCGGGGCTAGTGCATCGAACAGGCTGCGACCCGCGCCCGCCGCCAGTGCCGCTACATGCCAGCCTCCCGCACGCAGTTGCCCCAAGGCCTGGGGCAAGACGTTGCAGCGGATGATGCTCGCGCGGAACACGGTTCCCGCGCTCGCCTTGATCACCAGGGGGGAGATGTCGCAGTTGCCTTCGCGTGGCAGCAGGAGTGCGCTGCCTGCGGCCGCCGCCGAGCGGATCAGCATCCCGAGGTTCTGCGGGTTGGTGATGCCGTCGACGGCGAGCAGGGGGTGGAGCGCCGAGGCAGGCTCTTCCAGAAAGTCCTCGAACTGCCGGTACCCGGGCCAGCGCAGATCTGCCGCTACGCCCTGGTCCTCACGGGCATTGCGCGAGATGTGCGCCAGGGCCGGACGGTCGTGCTCGCGCAGCTCTGCGCCCTTGCTGCGAGCCAGCGCCACGATCTCGTCCAGGATGGCTGCTTCGCGGTTGCTGCGGGCGAGATGCAGGCGTTCGCAGCGGACCTCGGCGCACTGCAGCGCCTCGAGCACGGGCTTGCGGCCATAGATCGTCAGGCAGCGACCGAAACGCGCCTTGCGCTCGGCGTACTCGGGGGAGGGTGGTTTCATCAGGGGACACGCCGCCTGCCGCGCTTTGCGGCGCGGCCGGGACGGGGGGCGCTCAGATCGATGCGCGCACGTGCGAGACGTAGCGCTGCACGCCGAGGCTGGCGTCGATCCGGTTGTCGTAAGGCCCTTCGCGGGACTTCTCTCGGGTGACGAAATACCAGCGACCGTCGACCTGATACAAGCGGTCGGTCCGGAACGGAGGCATCGACGCTTCGCCTGATCTGAGATGCATGGTGGTCAGTTGACGCCGGATCTATTTAAAAAACTCTAAAGCAATTCTTGTACCGATAACAGAATATTCTTTTACAGCAGGGAGTTGTGTCTGCAGCTGTGCTGAGCGGCTGCCTGGAGTGTAAAAAAAATCGACATCAGATGGGGGCAGAGTCAAAGCGGACTTTCATCTCTTTGATGCCGTTCACGAAGAAGGAGCGGACGAATCGCGGCGGCGCCAGCAACCCGGGGTTGCGCAGACGGGGGATGATTTCCTCGAACATCACCCGCAACTCCAGCCGCGCCAGGTGCGAGCCGATACAGAAGTGCTGCCCGATACCGAAGGAGCGGAGCTGGTTGTAGAGGTCCGGCATGCGCTCGGGGCGACGCACATCAAAGCGCATCGCATCGTCGCCGAACACCCGCTCGTCATGGTTTATCGCGTGGTAGTGCAACAGCACCTTGTCGCCCGCGCGGATCGACTGCCCGCCCAGCTCCACATCCTGCATGGCGGTGCGCCGCATGGCGATGAAGGCCGTGTTGTAGCGCAGCATCTCCTCGGTGGCCGCAGCGATGCGATCGGGATTTTCCACGAGGTACTGCAACTGCTCGGGATGTTCCATCAGCAGGCGCATGCCGTGGGCGATTACCGTGCGGGTGCTCTCGTTGCCGCCCACCAGTGTCAGCACGAACATCCAGACGAACTCCTCGGTGCTGAGGGGCTCGCCGTCGATGCGGCCATCGAGCAGGGCACCGAGGACGTTTTTTGCCGGCGATACACGGTGTGCTTCGGCAAGCTTCATCGCATAGCCGATCACGTTGGCCGCGGCGATCTGGCCATCCAGTTCCGAGACCGCCATGTCGGGGTCATCGGCAAAAATCATGGTGTTGGTCCAGTTGAAGAAATCCTTGCGGTCGGCGGGATCCACGCCGAGCAGCTCGAGGATTGCCAGCAGTGGAAGTTCCGCCGCCACTTCCTCGACGAACTCGCACTCGCCCCGCGGGAGCACGGCATCGACGATCCGCCGCGCATGCTGGCGGAACATCGCCTCGTGCGCGTCTACGGCGCTTGGAGTGAACGCCGCGCGCATGATCCGTCGCACCTTCTGGTGCAGCGGGGGGTCCATCCCGATGATCGTCTTGCGGTGGATGGTCTCTACCTGGTCTTGCGGGTATTCGGCGGGGAAGGGGGATCGCGCAGCCGAGGAGAATAGAGCTGGGTGTTTGGAGACGTAGTCGAGTTCCTGCTGCCCGACCACGGCCCAGTAGGGCACGCCGGTTCGCGGGTCGTCATGCCAGACGACGGCTCCCTGTTCGCGGTAGCGACGCAGTTCGTCGTAGGGCATGCCCTCGGCGTAAGTGTCGGGGTCGATCAGGTTGGCGAGAGGGCAGCCAGCCATGTCAGTTGTCCTTACGGCGCCATTGGGGGGCAAGCTTATCGACGGCTTGGCTGCCGCGTCCAGCCGCAGTGAGGTGCTGCAGGCACAGTGTTAATCCTGCCAGCCGCCTGTCGCCGCCAGGCCTTCTGTGAGCGAAATGCGCGGCTCCCAACCGAGCAATTGCGTGATCTCGCGGTTGTCGCAGACCCAGTCCGGATGACGCAGCTCGCGAAGCTTGGCGGGTGACAGCATTGGCGCGCTGCCAAGCAGGGCGCAGAGCAGAGGATTCACGCTCGCAGCAAGATCAAGCAGGGGGCGGGGCACTTCCCATGGATGTACCGTCCGACCGCAGGCGATGCCAGTCAGACGGGCGAGGTCATTCCAGTCATAGCCACCGGCTTGCCCGTCGTGGAGACTCATGCAGCCGCTGCGTAAGGTGGTGGCGCGCTGCAGCCACGCCATGGCCACCGCGACCAGATCATCGACAAAGATCAGCGAGAGGCGGTCACTGCGCTTCCCCGCGCAGGGAGCGATGCCGGTCCGTGCCATGAACCGGAATACCGGGAGCATCTCGCGATCGCCCGGTCCGTACACCGCAGGGGGTCGCAGGATCAGCCAGGGGCGCTCGTTGGCGAGCTCGACCAGCAGATGCTCGGCCTGGCGTTTGCTCGCGGCATAGTGCGACAGGGCGGGCTCACGGGCCGCCAGTGATGAGATGAACAGCAAGGGGCATGCTGGGGCTTCGTGCTGCATCTGCAGCAGCAGGTTACGGGTGCCCTGGACATTGGGGCGGTCAAAGTCATTTGCCTTCGCTCCACGCACTGCACCTGCGAGATGCATGACCGCGTCTACCCCTCGCACCAGATGCCCGAGGGCGTCGGTATCTGCAAGATCACCGGATATCTGTTCGATCTCGGGAGGCAGTGCCGCCGAGGGCTGGCGCGTGAGCGCCCTGAGTTCATGGCCTGCCTTGATAAGCGCTTTAGCCAGACGCTGACCGATGAAGCCAGTCGCGCCTGTGATCGCTATGAGCATGCCGGGCTGTCGCGCAAACGAGACAGCGAATCAGGCAGAGACTTGATGTTTCGGCGGCGCGCCTTCTGCCACTGCGGCCACGTCAACCAGATCGTGGGTCTCCATAAAGGTCTGGCGCGCCTTGGAGCGGGACAGCTTGCCGGAGGAGGTACGGGGCAGTGTGTGCGGCGGGACCAGTTCGACGTAGCTGTCGATGCCCATTTCGAGTCTCACCAGGCGCGTAAGCCGCTCGATCAGCGCGCCGCGGCGCTGGGCGTTGGTTTCCCGGCACTGCACCACCAGTACGCAGACTTCGCGTGACTCCGGTCCCGGCACCGAGAAGGCCAGTGCATCGCCGACGCGGGCCTCTGGCTGGTGCTCGGCGAGATACTCGAGGTCCTGCGGCCAGATGTTGCGGCCGTTGATGATGATGAGATCCTTCTGGCGCCCGGTGATCACCAGGCTGCCATCGACCAGATAGCCGATGTCTCCGGTGTTCAGCCAGCCATCGGTGCTCAGCGCTGCGGCGGTTTCAGCCGGCGCGTTGAAATAGCCCCTCATGACACTGGGGCCGCGCACAAAGATCGTCCCGGTGCTGCGATCCGGAAGGATCGTGCCGTCGTCGCCGCGGATCTCCATCTCGTAACCGGGAAGTGGTTCGCCGCAATCGACGAAGGCACGCGCCCGTCCCGTGGCGCCATCTGCCGGCGGCAGCGCCTCGCCATGGTCAGCAAGGTGATCGAGATCCACCACGTCGGTGCGGAAGCCGCCGAAGAGCGGCGTGAAGCTCACGGCCAGCGAGCACTCCGCCATCCCGTAGCAGGCGAGGAATGCACGCGGGTCGAATCCCGCTGGCGCCAGGGCCTTGGCGAAGCGCTCGAGGGTTTCCCAGCGAATCATCTCCGCGCCGATCCCCGCAACACGCCAGTTGCTGAGATCGTAGTGAGCGGCCTCGCCTTCGCGCAGGCGACGGGCGCAGAGTTCATAGCCGAAGGAGGGGCTGAACGAGATAGTTGCCTTGGTCTGTGACATCAGACTGAGCCATTGCCGAGGGCGCATGGCGAAATCGCGGGTGTCCATGTAGTCGACGGACATCTGCGCGGCCACCGGTACCAGCACCAGACCAACAAGGCCCATGTCGTGGTAGAACGGCAGCCATGAGAAACAACGATCGCCCTCACGGATTTTTACGCCTGCCGTGATGATCCCGTGCAGGTTGTTCATCACCGCGCGGTGCTCGATGATCACGCCGCGCGGGAAGCGTGTGCTGCCCGAGGTGTACTGCAGATACGACACATCGCCCGGCTCGATCAGCGGCAGTTCGCCGCTCGCCTCGGGCAACAGGTCGAACTCCGCGGGCTCACCCACCATGAGGAGCGCCATGTCTTCGACGGCCTCGAGCACGAAAGGCAGGAAGCCTTCCGAGGCAATGGCCACCGACGCGCCGCTGTTTTTGATCAGGCCACGCAACTGCGCCACGAAGCTCTGGTGACCACCCAGATTTATCGTAGCCGGCAGAGCCACCGGGACGAGTCCTGCGTACTGACAGCCGAAGAACACGCGGAGAAAATCCGGATGGGTCTCTGCCACCATGGCGACCCGGTCGCCCTTGTGCATGCCGAGCCCCAGCAGCCGCCTGGCGAGGCCCAGCGCCTCTGTGCGAAGGTCGGAGAAGGGAAGGCTAGATGAGAATTCGCCACGTCCGGTGTAGAAATTTGCGCCAGTCTCCCCGCGCGCTGCGTAATCCAGCGCCTCGGTAAGGGTGCGAAAATCCGCAGGGCGGAATGGCAGTTCGTGACGTGTGGGTGTCAATTCGGTGCGCAAAACCGTGTGCTTCCCTTATGTTGGTTGCCCATGTCGTGGCTGAGCTTGTTGGTGCTAACCCACACGCCCTCCCCTTAGAAGGCCTGCACCACTGCTTCTTGTCCCACGGCAGTCTTTGAGCCCTGTCGTATTTGTCAGCTGTATTTTTCGTTCGCAGCCGCTCCAAATCAACCTTGATCCACTGGTACTATTTGGCCCGATAAGCTCGCGGGTGAGGCGTTTTAAGTTGCGCTAATTGTTGGATTTGAAAAGGTTTTTTCAGCGTAACTGCGGGGCTGACAGCACTGTGGCGTGGCCGCGAAACCGGCCTGTATACTCAGGTAACGAGCCACGCAGCACGTTTCGGAGCACGCCGATATTGAACCCGACTGACAGCTCGATCTCGGTGCGCCCCGCGGATTCCGTGGCACGCCGCAAGGACTTCCTGCGGCTGCCTGCCCGGTTGTATGCCGCGGATCCTAACTGGGTGCCCCCGCTGGAGTTCGAGTTGCGTGAGCGGATCTGGGGCTCCAACCCCTTCCTGCTGCACGCGAGCGTCCAGGCCTGGGTGGCCTACGACGCGGCCGGAGTGCCGGTGGGTCGTATCACCGCGCAGTGGGACCGCCTTCAGCAGGATTTCCATGCCGATCGTAGCGGCGCCTTCGGCCTCTACGAGGCCATTGATGATGCCCGCGTTACCGCTGCCCTGTTCGCTGCTGCCACCGCATGGCTCCGCGCGCACGGTGCCCAGTGCCTGCGCGGCCCGCTGAATCTCTCCGTCAACGAAGAATGCGGTCTGCTGGTCGAGGGCTTCGATGCTCCGCCCTGCGTGATGATGGGCCATGCCCTCCCGCGGTATGACAGGGCGCTCCAGGATGCCGGCCTGCACCCCGCGCGCGATCTGCTCGCCTACCGGGTCGCGCCGGATTTCGAGGCGCCCCGGGTCATGCGTCGCCTGGCCGAGGCAGGCGGCAGCAGTGTCAGAGTCCGCTCGCTCGATACCCGCAACCGCGCCGGCGACCTGGCGCTGATCCGGGATATTTTCAATGACGCCTGGTCGCGCAACTACGGGTTCGTGCCCTTCACCGAGGAGGAGTTTGCCGACGTCGGCAAGCTGGTGACCCTGCTCGCCCCGCCCGACTACGTGCAGATCGCCGAGGTCGATGGCGTGCCCGCGGCCTTCATCGTCGCGATGCCCAATATCCACGAGATCACCCAGCACCTTGGCGGGCGGTTGCTGCCCTTCGGCTGGCTGAAGCTGCTTTGGGGCCTCAAGGTCCGTCATCCGCGCAGCGCCCGCGTGCCCTTGATGGGCGTGCGGCAGTCGTTTCAGAACTCCCGGCTCGGACCAGGACTTGCCTTTGCGGTGATCGACGCCGTGCGCAAGAGCATGTGCGCACGCGGCGTCACGGAGGTCGAGATGTCGTGGATCCTGGAGGACAACTCGGGAATGCGCAGCATCATCGAGGCCATCGGTGGCGAGGTCTACAAGCGCTACCGGCTCTACGAGATGGAGCTGCCGCAGTGACCACGCGTTCCTGGGCCGCGATCGTGCTGGCGGGTGACCGCCGCGCCGATGATCCCTTGGTGATAGCCTCGGGCCGGGGCTGCAAGGCCTTGCTTGAGATCGCCGGGCGCCCGATGCTGATGCGGGTGCTCGAGGCGCTGCAGTCCACCGACTGCGTGGCCTCGGTGCTCTTGAGCGGGCCCGCCCGCGAGGCGGTGGACACGGAGCCTGCCCTGCGTGACCGCATAGACAGCGGAGGGCTCGCCTGGCGTGCGGCCGGACCTACTCCGAGCACCAGCGCAAGCGAGGCCCTCGCGGCGATTCCTGCTGCGCTGCCCGTGCTTCTGACCACCGCGGATCATCCGTTGTTGCGGCCCGAATTCATCGAGCACTTTTGCAGTGCTGCGCTCGCGAGCGGTGCCGATGTGGTGGTTGGGCTTTCTGAATACGCCAATGTCCGGGAGATTTTCCCGTCGATGCGCAAGACGCTGCTGCGCTTTCGCGATGCCGATTACTGCGGCTGCAACCTGTTCGCTTTTCCCACCGCAGAGGGACGTTCCATGGCAGGGTTGTGGAGGCAGGTTGAAGGCGCCCGCAAGACGCCGTGGCGTGTCCTGCAGCTGCTCGGCTGGAGTGCCGTGCTGCGCTATCGCCTGGGTTGGCTCGATCTGGATATGGCCATGGCGCTGCTCTCGCGCCGCACCGGGCTAAGGGTGGCCGCTGTGCGCATGCCCTTTGGCGAGGCCGCGGTCGATGTCGATTCGCCTGAGGATCACGCGCTGGTAGAGGCGCGCCTGCTGCAGCGCGACTGAAGGCTCCTCAGTGCGAGTCGGACCGGTTGATCTGCAACGCCGCGATCTTCTCGGAACGATAGCCCGCCGAATGGTCCTGCCACGTGCGCGCCTGCACCTCGACGCGCCAGCCCTCGGGCGTGGGCGTGATCGCATAGGTGTTGTACTCGGAGGCGTGGGGCGAGTGCAGCCCCGCGGCGGACGCCGAGGGGATCCCGAATACGGGGATTCCGCTGCCGGGAATGCGAATCAGGGTGTGCACCGGGCGATGGCGGTGCCCATGCAGCACCATGTCCACCGGTGTGCGGCCCAGGATCTCGCAGAGCTTCGGCGCGTCCACGAGGCGCTTTCGCCACACCTCGGCGCCCGGCACCGGGGGGTGATGCAGCATCAGTACGCGCAACAGCCCTGATCCGCGCAGCGAGTCGAGGATTGTCTCGAGGCGCCGCAGCTGTTCTTGCCCGATGCCTCCGGTGGCAAACAGGGGTGCCGATGGGAGCGCCGAATTCAGTCCTATGAAAGCCACTGGGCCGCGCACCCGGAGCAGCGGGAACATCGCGTCGCTCGCGCGGTCTGCGCGCAGATAGTCAGACCACAGTCCGATGGATTTCTCCCAGGCGATATGTACATAGGCATCGTGATTGCCGGGTACCACCGTGACGGCGTCCCCCGAGCCCAACGACCGCAGCCAGTCGTGCGCTTGCACGAATTCCTGCGGCAGCGAGATGTGCGTGAGATCACCGGTGACGACGGTGTGATCCGGTGCGAGGGTCTTCAGGTCACGACCGAGTGCGTCGAGGAATTCACGCCGGTGTTCGTGACGCCGGCGGCGCCGCCACGACAGATAACCCAGTATCCGCTTTCCCGCCAGCTGCCCGAGCGATGCCCCCGAAGGATCCGACAAGTGAGGGTCGGAGAGGTGCGCGAAGCGGAATACCGCCTCGGCATGGGCGCTCACGCCGCGTCCCTGAGCCTGAGATTCGCGTAGGCCGAGAGGATGTGGCGAATCTGCTCCTCGGTGTGTGCGGCGCTCGCACTCGCCCGGAGCAGGCTGTAGGTCGATGGCGAGCCCGGGGGTACCACCAGATTCACCAGCACACCCTGATCGAGCAGTCCTTGCCAGTAACGGATAGCCGTTTCGCGGTCCTCGAAAATCGCCGCTACCACGGGGCTCGCGTCGGGGCCGACGCGGAAGCCGAGTTCGCGCAGACCGTTGTAGAGCATGTTGGCGTTGCGCCAGAGCGTCTCGCGCAGCGCGGGGCGTGCCTGCAATACGCGCAAAGCCGCGCGCGCCGAGGCTATGGTTGCTGGCGTGGACGAGGCGGTGAACAGGTAGGAGCGGGTCGAGAAACGGATGGCGTCGGTCTGATCGAGGTTGCTGACGCAGTAGCCCCCGATCGAGCCAAGGCTCTTGCTGAAGGTGCCGACGATGAAATCGACGTCGTCTTCGACGCCCGCCGCCTCGGCAAGCCCGCGCCCGCGTGCGCCGAGCACGCCCATGGAGTGCGCCTCGTCTACCATCAGGCAGAAGCCGTATTTGCGTTTGAGTTCGGCGATGGCGCCAAGCGGCGCCATGTCGCCCAGCATGCTGTAGATGCCTTCGACTACCACCAA
This sequence comes from Klebsiella pneumoniae, assembly GCA_945862145.1. Lineage (GTDB taxonomy): Bacteria > Pseudomonadota > Gammaproteobacteria > Pseudomonadales > UBA5518 > UBA5518. The sequence goes on along the minus strand of CAMAXE010000013.1, from coordinate 40,807 downwards.
GGTGTCCTTGGCCTTGTCGCCCAGACGCTCGAGACGCTTCTCGAGGTTGGCGGCGTCGTTGTGACGGAAGCGCACGACCTCGGCACCGCTCAGGCGGACGCCATCGTAGATGCTGGCGTGGCTGTCGGAGTCCATGAGGATCGTGTCGCCCGGGCCCGCGAGAGTAGCTGGCACGCCCATGCAGGCGCTGAAGCCGGTGGAGAAGACAATCCCGTAGCGGCGACCGAAGAACGCCGCCAGCTCGCTCTCCAGCGCGTCGTGTTCGGCGTAGGTGCCGGCTGCCATCCGCGAGCCACAGGTGCCGGTGCCCTGCTCGGCGACGCAGCGCTGCGCGGCCTCGATGCATTCGGGTTCGAAGGTGAGTCCGAGATAATTGTGAGTTCCCGCCAGGATCACCCGCTTGCCGGCGATGGTTCCCTCGGTGGGCGAGATGATTTTTTCGTTGATCGCTCCAAAGGGGCGCAGGCCGCGCGCTGTGAGCTCCGCGCGGACGGCGGTCATGGCATCGAACTTGTCGAGCAGGCTCATTGCGATAGCCTCGCGATATCGGCGGCGAGTTCGCCGGCGGTACGGATGGTGGAGAGGTTGTTCAGGGGGAAGGAGATATCGAACTCGTCTTCGATGCTCTCGATCATTTCCATCACGTCGATGGAAGATAGCCCCAGTTCGCCAACCAGATCGCTGGACTCGGCAACGACGCCACCCGGTTTGGCGAGCGGCGCGAGGAGTTCGAGCACTCGGGCGAGGCAGATGTCATAGCTTGCCATCGTGCGTTTTCCCGGCAGTTGATTGTGGCCGCTGCGCCGCTACGGAGCAGCTCGGAAGTATACTGAGGCTCGCCGCGACCCGATCGGGCTGTCGGCGCCCTTGTGTATTTTTGGTGGAAATCAACGCGTGTCTGAGGGAGCGTCTGAACGGCGTGTCTGGGTGATCGGTGCCTACCGGGCCGGTGAGCACAGCCAGATGCTGGCTCTCGCCGAGGCGCTCGGCTGGCCCTTCGAATTGAAGCCCATCGAGTACCGTGAAATCGGCCGCCCCTTCGAGCTTGTTCGCGGTACCGGATTTTTCGGTCTGACGCCCGAGTGCGCGGCCACACTCGTACCCCCGTGGCCAGATTTGGTGATCGGCGCCGGGATGCGCAATGAACCCGTGTGCCGCTGGGTGCGCAAGGCTTCCGGTGGGAGCGCCCGCGTCGTTCATGTGGGGCGCCCGTGGGCCGATCCTGCGAGCTTCGATCTGGTTGTGACGACGCCGCAGTATCGGCTCGCAGACAGTCCCACGGTTCTGCAGAACGCGCTCACCATGCACCGGGTCACGCCCGGCCGGGTGGCCGCAGACCTCGCGCTTCATCGCGAGCGCCTGGAGCGCTTGCCGGCACCGCGGATCGCGGTGATGGCAGGAGGCTCGAGCGGGCCCTATGCCTTCGGCGCGAACGCGGCGCGGCGTCTTGCACGCCAGGCGAGCGAGCTGGCGCGATCTCTCGGTGGCAGCCTGATGATCAGCACCAGCTCCCGCACACCGGCCAGCGTCAGCGAAGTCCTCGATCGCGAGACCAGCGTGCCCCACGAGATTTACCGCTGGCGCGCCGACGACCCCGAAAACCCGTACTTCGCCTATCTGGGAATGGCTGACCGGATCGTGACCACCTTCGACAGCATCTCCATGCTCTCCGAGGCGAGTGCCACCGGCAAGCCGCTCTACCTGTTCGACCTCGAGCGTGATCATGCGCCCGGGGCTGGGCCCGTGCCGCACGATCACACGCCCGATACCGTCGGGTACCGTCTCTTGATGCGCTTCGGGCCGCAGCGTCTCGGTCGTGATATCGCGTTGGTGCACGACAGGATGATCGCCGAGGGGCGCGCAGTCTGGCTGGGCCAGATTCATTCCGGACAGGTTGTGGCGCCGTCGCCGGATGTGGAGCGTGCGGTGGCTCGCGTGCGGGCGCTGTTCAATCAAGCCTGAAGCCTTGCCTTGCCGCCTTCCAGCCGGTAGACGCGATCGGCGATATCGACCAGCAGCTCCTGGTGCGTGATGGTCAGGATCGTGAGCGAGCCTCGCAGTTGCTGCAGTGTCTGGCGTACCGCATCGGCGCTGTCGGCATCGAGTGCGCTGGTTGCCTCATCGAGAATCAGCAGCTGCGGTTTGCGCACCAGTGCGCGCGCGATCACGACGCGCTGGCGCTGCCCGCCCGAGAGCTTGCCGCCACGCTCGCCCACGCTTGCGTGCATGCCTTCGGGCAGCGCCTCCACGAAGCCCCATGCGCCGGCAGCTCGCAGTGCCGCCTCGATTGCGGGCTCCCCGAGTTGCGGATCGCCGAGGCTCACGTTGTGGGCAATGCTCTCGTGCAGCAGCAGGGTGTCCTGCGGCACATAACCGATGGCCCGGCGCCACTGGCGGATATCGAGTGACTCGAGCGCCAGACCGCCCACCATGATGCGTCCGGTGTCGGGGCGCAGCAGCCCTATCACCAGGTCGACCACGGTTGTCTTGCCGCTGCCCGATGGCCCCACCAGCGTCACCAGTTGGCCGGCCGGAATCTCGAGATCCAGGCCCTCCAGCACCTTGCGTTCCCCGTAGTGGAAACCCAGACCCTCGAGGCGTAATCCGCTCCCGAGCGATGGCGGCTCGCCGGCATGCAGCTCTTCCTCCTCCTGCTGCGCTTCGGTGATGGTCTTGCGCATGGACCAATAAGCGCTCTCGCCGATCGAGGCCTTCTGGTACTGCTTCTGCACTTTGCCGAGCAAGGCCACCATCTGCCCGATCACCACCACCAGCACCATCACCGTGGCCAGCGGCAGTCCGTTGCGCACCAGCGCCAGATACATGCCGCCGGCGATGATGAATGCAAAGAGAATCTGCTGCATCGAGTCGAGAGAGGCGCCGCTCAGCACCTGCCGCTCAAGGGCCTGGTTGAGGCGCGCGGTCTCCATGGAGAGCACCGATCCGGCCAGATGCTCGCGCCCCATGCCTTTCAGCGGCTTCACTGATGCCAGCGTGTCGGTCATGGTCGACATCAGTGACAGCAGCACGCTGGTTTGCTTCTTGCCCGCTTTCTTGGTCACGCGCACCAGCGAGTGCGAGAAGCCGATGATGATTGCCCCGGCCACTATTCCCACCAGCGTGGCGCGCCACGAGACAGCAAGTGCCACGGCGCCATACACCACCGCCTGGAACAGGAACGTGAGGGCAGTGGCACCGTTCTGGAAAGCCTCGGCGGCGCGCGCGGCCTCGGTGGCGAGCGAGTTGGTCAGTTTGCCGATCGGCTGGTTGAGGAAGTACTCCCAGCGGCTTAGCAGCACCGCGCGCAGCAACTCCAGCCGGAGATCCGTGGCCAGCCGCGCTGCGCTGTAGCCCACCTGCACCTGCGCTGCCAGCAGCAGGAGGCTTTTCACGGTGAGAGCCGCAACGATCAGCACCAGCAAGTTGTTCAGTTCCGGCTCTATGCCCGCCCACGCCAGCGCACTGCGTACCGTGTGCTCGAAGGCGTTACCGGACACCGCGGGCAGGGGTGAAGTGGCATTCGACTCGGATTCGATTGCGATGTTCAGTAGCGGTAGCAGCGCCGACAAACCTACTCCCTCGGCGAGGCCTGCCACCGACATGGCAAGCAGCGTGAGCAGGGTGCGCAGGGGATAGCGGCGGTAGAAACTCGACATCAGCTTCATCGGCGTGCTCCCGGGCGGCTCAGCGTGGGCCGCGCGTGCGTGCGGCGATCAGCAGGGCAAGTGCCACCACGAGCCCGATGGGCAGCAGCACGACGGCGGCTTGCTGCAGACCCAACAGCCGTCCGGCCGTGTGGAAAATCTGGCTCAACAGATAAAAACCCACGCCGATCACCGCGCCGGTCAGCACTCGCCAGCCGAAGGCACTGCTGCGCGTCGACCCGAAACCGATTCCTATTACCGCGCAGAGCAGCACCATCGCCGCTGCCGACAGCGGCAGCGTGGCTCGTTCCCAGAATGCCATGCGCATTTCGTTGTCGTCCTGCCCGGTGAACCGCAGGTGCTCGGCGTAGCGATACAGGGAGGAAGGCGACATCGCGGCCAGCGACTGACCCAGCGCGGGCAGTTCGGTCTCGGACCAGAAGGGGCCGAGATCGAGCGAGGCGACGGTCTGGCGCGTTAGCACATCGCCGCTCCAGTCCTTGATGCGGGCGTTGACGAGTCGCCAGCGACGGTCTGGCATCAGCTCGGCGCGCTCGGCCTCGATGGCACGCTGCAAGCGGCCGTCGGCCGCGAACTCGTAGAGTGAAATGCCCGCTGGCGCCTGGCCCGCGGGCAGTTCCCGCACGTTCAGGAACCGGTACCCGGTGCGCGACCACAGCCCCTTGCCGGCCAGCAGGTCAAGATTGCCGCTGCGCAGTACCGTGCGCTCGGTCTCGGCTAAGTGATGCATGGTCGCCACGAGGAACTCGCTGGCGAGCGATAGCCCGAGCACCAGTGCTAGCGTGGGTCCGCCCGCCATGAGCAACAAGCGGCGCATCGAGAGCCCTGCCGCGCGCATGACGACTAGCTCGCTGTTGCGGCTCAGCGTGGCGAAGGCGAGCAGGGTCCCAAGCGCGGCGATCACCGGTGAGAGTTCCAGCACCCGCTGCGGCGTGGTGAGCGCGACGTAGGACGCTGCGTTGATGAAGCGGTAACGCAGGCTCAGGTTGTCGGTTTCCTCGACCAGCTGCAGCAGCGCGAACATGGCTGCGAGGATGGTGAAGACCACCAGCCAGCCGCGCGCGAGTTCGCGTCCGATGTGGCGGGTGAGAATCACCTGCGCCACCCGCTCGGTCGCAGCCGCGGTGAGCGCAGCAGCCATGCTCCCAGCAGCAGGGCGGGCAGGTAGGCCACGGCCAGCCCCGGGAAGGCCGGCATATTGCCGTTTTCGATCCAGCTGCGTACTACCCCGCTCGTGGAGAAAATAAGCAGGTAGGCAAGCAGGGCGACCGCAAAAACTCCCGTGCGTGACTGCCGCGGTCCGGAGCGTGCCAAGGGCACGGCGAGCACCGCGAGCAGCAGGGTCGCGAGCGGCGTGGTGGTACGCCACTGGTACTCGGCAATGTCCTTGATGTCCGCTGACTTTCCGAGCGTGCTGGTAGCGACCGCCTTGCGGCGGAATTTCTGCATCCGCTCCTCCGGCGGGAAGCGGATCAGGAATGACCGGAAGCGCATGCTCACGTCGTGATTGCCCTCGTTGTCCAGCCGGTAGCTGTAGCCGTCGAGGAATTCCACGGCGCGGGATCCTTCTGCATCGAGATCATGCACGTGAGCCCGGGCGGCAGCGATCAGTTGCGAGTGCCGGCCGCGATCCACCTGCACGAAGACCGATCTGAGCTCGGAAGCGGCGGTGTCGACCTCCTGGGCCTGCAGCACATAGCCGCCGCTGCCGAGCTCGACGAAGCTGCCGGGCCGGATGTTGGCAAGGTCGAAATGACTCATGGCCTGCTGCTCCAGGGCATAGCTTCGCGCATAGGCCCAGGGGCGTACCTGCACCGACAACAGACCCACCAGCAGTGCGGCGCCGGCACCGATCACCAGTACCGCGCGCAGGACCCGTCGCTCGCCTATGCCGGCGGCCGCGAGTGCGGCCATCTCCGAGTCGCGGTGCATGCGGCCGAGGGCAAAGAGGATGGCCAGATACAGCGTGGTGGGCAGCAGGACTTCCTGGGCAATCAGGGTGCTGAGGATGATCAATTCCATCACGGCAGAGGGCGGGATTGCGCCGGAGGCTGCATCCGCGAGCTTGACCGCTGCGGTGAAGGCGATGAACACGATGGTGAGTATGCCCAGCCCTGCGGCAAAGGGACGGGCGATTTCCGCCGTGACGTAACGCTCTATAAGCATGGGCTGGTATTGTAATGCAGTATCGACGAGCCGCCATCGCGCGAGGAGCCCGAGCCACCGTGCGCGAAGACCCTTTCCAGCGCGCCCCCGCCACCCGGGTGTGGCTCCTGCTCGGCCACAAGGCCGGTGACAACACGCAGGTTCTTGCGCTCGCCGAGCGACTTGGCTGGCCCTGCGAGGAAAAGCGGATTTTCTACCGCCCCTGGGAGCTGCTCACCAGTAGGTTGTTTGGGGTCACGCTCGCCGGCATCGACCGCGCTCGCTCCAGCCCGCTGGTGGCGCCCTGGCCAGATCTGGTGCTTAGCTCCGGGCGGCGTAACGAGGCGGTGGCACGCTGGATCCAGCGATGCTCCGGGGGACATGCGCGAATCGTCCATCTCGGACGGCCTTGGGTCCATCCGGGTTGCTTCGACCTGGTGGTGGCGACCCCGCAGTATCCCCTCGGTGACTTTCCCAACGTGCTGATGAACAGCCTGCCCCTGCACCGGCTGAGCGAAGCCTCGCTCGCTGCTGCCCGCACGCGCTGGGCATCTGCTTTGGCGCCACTGCCCGCGCCGCGCACGGCCGTGCTGCTTGGCGGCAACAGCGGCGCCTCCGTGTTCACACCCGCCAAGGCGCGGCGTCTCGGTGAGATGGTGAACGGTCTTGCCCGCTCGCGTGGCGGTTCGGTGCTGGTCACGGACAGCGCACGCACCCCGGCCGGTGTGCTCGAGAGCTTTCTCGCGGCCATTGACGTGCCGCAATACGTGCATCGCTGGGGCCGCTCTGCCGCAGACAATCCCTACCTCGGGTATCTGGCGCTCGCCGAGCAGTTTGTGGTCACCGCCGACAGTGTGTCCATGGTGGCCGAGGCGGAGTTCACCGGACGGCCGGTTTATCTCTTCAGTCTTGAGGACGGCCCACAGTGGTGGCGGCGTGGCTACAACTACCGCTTCGATGCGCTCGTTCATCGACTCGCCATGAGCCTGGGGCCGCGGCGCATGCGCCGTGACGCGTTGGGAATAATGCGCGAACTGGTGCTTCACGGGCGGGCCGCATGGCTTGGCGACGCGCAGCCACAGGCCCCATCGGGGCTGAGGCGCGACGACACGATGGCCGCGGCGCTCGCGGTCGCCGGACTGTTCACGACTGGCCGCGGCGATGCCGGTGACTCGCGTTGATCGGGCGTGTTCAGGCAGCGCGGTGCATCAGGTTGCTGAGCGGATGCAGCGGTGCCGGCGGCAGATCCGGCGTCCGTGCCAGCACCTCGAAGGCGTCGTGCCGCACATAGTTTTGTTTCATTTCGTCGCGCAGGAAGCTCTCGGTCACGGTGCCGTTGGCGAGGCATTCCTTCAGCAGGCCGAAAAAAAGATTTTGCTGGTTGATGTCGGGGTGTTGCTTGTAGCTGCCCATCAGGCCGTACTCGCCGAAAAAATAGCGGCGGGCGCGCATCAGCCAAGCGGCCGGCGGGAACAGGCGAAAGCGCTCCGCGATGCGGTAATCCACCGGTAGCCCCGTCTTCCAGGGCTGCGTACGCCGCCGTGTGGTGTGCAGCATGCGGGTGGCTGGCGTGAGTTTGTCGAAGTCGTTCCACTCGCTCTCGAAGAGGCCCACCGTGCCCGCGGCCTCCGTCTTCAGGCAGATCCAGTCCATATAGTCGAAGCTGAAGTCGAACATCCGCTGGAAGCGCTCCTCGACTTTCCAGTCGGTGAGTTTCGCGCAGTCCAACAGCATCACGCTGGTGGCGAGGCATTTGTCGATCAGGCCCTTGGTGCCTGAACGCGAGCGGCAGAGGATCGCCTTGCCCTGCATGTCGCGCGAGAACAAATCCCAGATATCTGCGCAGGCGAATACATCCGGGTCGATGACTATCGCGCGCCCCTCGAAGCCCATCAGGGCGGGCGGCATGAAGCGTGTCAGCGTGAATGACTGCAGGTCATCGTTCAGCCACACCCGCTTGACGCCATCGCGCAGGTAGCTCTGGGCCTCGCGCTCGTCGAAGTAGGGGTAGTCGCGGGCGTCGATGATCTTCACGTCGAACTTGTCGTTGTGTTGTGAAAAGCGGCGCAGCGCGTGTTGCGCGACCAGCGCGCCGGCGTACTGCCTGTGGTTGGTCTGAATGAATACGCAGTGCTGCATGTGGTAGTCCTCCGGTTCGGGCACGCCGCCTGCGGGCGAGGTGCGGATGTGATTCAGCCCGCCACGGTGGCAGACCCCGGTGCGCGTTCGCCGCTGGCCTTGGGGAAGGCGTAGAAGGGCGAAAGTTCTCGCTCCACCAGTTGCTCGAGTTCGCCGGCCTCAGCGTCGTTGAAATAATCACGATAGCCGCCGACTTTGGCCTTGCGCACCTTGAAGGAGTCCGGGTTGTCCTTGTCCTTGGCCACCATCCGGCTGCCGGACAGCCAGAATGTGCGCTTCAACTCCATGTTGCGCATGTTCTCGACCGAGGCGAAATCCACCGCCGCCGTGATCTGTTCCGTGGTGCCCGGGGTGCCGATGAACTCGACGATGCGGGCAAGCGTGCCGGCCGTATCGGCGCGCATGTCCTCGTAGCGCACCAGCAGAAAGTCGCGGCACTTCGGTGCCTCGCGCGCCCAGGTATTCAGGTAGTCGATTACTTTCGGCAGGCCGGCTGCGCCGTCTTTCATGAACGGAAAGAGCTCAAGCGTGGTGCCGTGCTCGGGGTAGTCATTCAGCGATTTTTTCCCCGGGCGCATGCGGAACTTCCACTGGAAGAACTGCGACACCGTGGTGTCCAGCGGGTTGCGGGCCAGCAGGATGACCTTCTTGCCGTAGTAGTCCTGCTTGTCCGTAGCGTGCCCCGTGTAGTCCTTCAGGTAGTTGTCGTGCGTGAAGAAAATACGGGGAATCTCGGCGTTGCGGGCGTGCAGGTTGTCGAAGCCGATCAGGTGGCGTTCGGAGAGGCCGTGGCGCACTTGGTAGAAGCGCGAGAGCAGCACCCGAAGCCACGTGCGGCCGCTTTTGCCGAAGGACACGATCACGCAGTCAGCGACCTCGAGCTTACGGAATTCTTCCTTGCCGCGCAGCCAGCGCTCGAGGCGGATCTTGCGCTCGCGGGGCATCCAGAAGCACAGGCCCAGGATCGCGAAGCGGGTGATCTTTTTGAGAACTGTCTGCATCGGCTCAACCGGACGTATGACCCCGGAAATTCTAACAGCGGCCCGGCGCGGGGCTCATCGGCTTTGGGCGGTACTTTGCCTGCGGGGGGAAGGGGAATATCTACGCCTGGCGCTTCTGCAGCACCAGCTGGATCCAGTGGTCGCGGCGCACCTGTCCGAGGTCGCGGCGCTCGAGCAGATCGAAGTGGCCGAGGCGCAGGATTTCGGTGAGCAGTGCGTCGACGTTCTTCCAGTGGGTGGCCTCGTAGGCGCCGGGCACGAAGCCCTCCTCGAAACCTTTCAGTACGTCGGCCACCAGAAGGCCGCCTACCGGGATGATGCGCTCGATTTCGGCGATCATCTTTCCCATGTCGTACACGTGGTCGAACACGTTGGTGTAGACCGCATCGACAGAGGCATCAGGAAACTGGATAGCGTGGAAGTCGCCCTTCACCACGTACAGGTTGTCGGGGCCAGGGTTGAGGTCTATGCCGATCGCGAACAGACCCAGGCTGTGCATGGCCTGCACCTCGGTGCCCAGGCGCGCACCGAGGCACAGCACGTTGCGCGATTTGCGCAGCCCAGCGCAGCCTTCGAATCGACGCACGAAGTCCGCGTAGTCATCGCTTCGCGTTTCTTCTAGCCGATGCACGATGTTGTCGAGTTTGGCCGCCTGATGCTCCACGTACTCCTCGTAGGAGCCGTACTTGCGGCGTACCAGTTCCCCTTCGCGCTCCCAGAGGCCGGATTCGAAGCGCTTGTCGCGGGCAGCCGCCTTGTCGGCGCGCTTGCGTACTTGGCCTTCTTCGCTCAGGCCGTAACGCAGGATATTGCGGGTGCGCTTGAGGATTTTCTTGAGCATGGCGGGGCTCCGGAGTCCGGCAGCGGTATGAGCCGGTATGGACAGCGAAGAACCGTAGCAGCAGAGCGGGCGGGCTGCCAGCGCGCGGGCGCTGTCAGAGTTCCGTCAGTGCCAGCGTGCGCACCGCCGCAACCACGCGCGCAAGGTCATCTGCCAGGCCCTGCTGGCGGGGTTCGGAAAAACCCTCTTCCAGCGGTCGTGCGAGCCCCAGCTCGTAGAGTGCGCGGTGCATCTGCGTGAGATCTCGGGCTCCGCGGGTGATGCCGGCATCACGCAGTGCCGCTGGCAACCCGCGCTCGCCGTTAACCCAGCGGTGCGTTAACCCGGCGACCGCCGAGCGGTAGGGCAGGGCTGCGATGGCGAGCGGCCGGCCCAGCCGGGCCACCTCCACCATCATGGAGACACTGTCGCCCGTCACGATGAAGCGATCGGCCAGTGCGAGCAGCCCCAGGTACGGGTTGTCAGCGGCATTCGGGGCCCAGCGAAACAGAGGTGTTCCTGCGGGCAATGCGCTCGCAAGCGCGGAAACAGCCTCTGGCAGGGTGCGTCTGCTGGTGCTCGCGTAGATGGATCCGGGTGTTGCGAGCGCGGCGGCCCGCGTCGCCAAGGCCGCGGCAAAGCGTGCGTCCAGCCGGTAGGGTTTGGTCTGACCGCCCACCAGCAGCGCCGTGAGCGGGCGTGGCAAGGCATCCAGCCGCTCTGCCCAGGCAAGCCGCGATGCCTCGATGCCGCTGGTGTTGCTGCGCATCAACGGGAAGCGGATGGGGCAGAGGTTGTTCGCGCCCGGCAGGCGGTACTGCGCGGGCGCCACGATCAGTGCGTAGCGTTCGGGCCAGCGCTTGGGCGGGCCGAAAAGCACGATGCGGCTGCGCCCGCCCGATTGTTCCTGAATCCATAACGCCGCCATGCTGGGGCGGCGCCCGATGGTCAGCACCAGATCCGGCCACGGTGCCTCCAGGGTGTCGGAGCGCGCCGGATCGAGGTGTTTGATCGAGGCCTCGACGCGCGGTTTGCCGAGCACCCAGTCGGCGCGCGGGATTACGCGGCGTCTCTCGAAGGGCAGCCCCATCGCCTCGGCGACGATCTCCACCTGCGCGTTGTCCCCGGGCTTGTCACCCAGCACGAGCCAGATGCGCGGCGAGCTCACCGGAAGAAGCCCTCGCGCCGCAGGCGCCACATGAATCCCCACACGAACAGCAGCGGGAAGCGGCGCACGCGCTCAGGTATCTCCACCTTGCGTCCGGTGTGCCGCTCGAGCTTCCAGGCGATGTAATCCAGACCGCCCTCGAAGGTGAACAGTGCTTTCAGCAGGCGCAGCACCGACAGCGGCTTGCCGAGCAAGCGCCGCCGGGCCCAGTCGCGCCGCGCAGCCTCGCGTGCCGCCTCGGGGATGTCGCAGGAATAGAATTCGCCGCCGCTGTTGAAGGCCCAGAAAAGGCCGCCTGCCACGGCATTGGTTGCCGCTACCACGTAGCCGGATGAGGCCTGCACGATCGAGGCGGCCCGGTCTACGTCCTCACTGCGCAGTTCGGTGGCGTAACTGCAGGCGAGCCCCGCGCTCCAGATATCCGCAATGTAGCCTTTGGACGCCGCGAGAGGCAGTGCGTTGTCCAGGAAGCTGATGGTGGCTTGCCGCAGCGCTGCGCGGGTGGTGGCGAGCGCAGGTTCATCGACCGCCCAGGCGATGGCGGCGTGCTGGCAGAGCCGGCCCCACAGATAGCTTTCGAAACGACCCTGAGACACGCCGCGCGCGAGGTCTGCCTCCGAGAGCACGGCGTACTTGCAGCGTACCGTCTGGCCCCCGGACTCAACCTGCAGGTAGTAGACGTTGGGCGCGAGCAGGCGGTTGCCGATCGCTGCCAGCACCGAGCGGTGCGCGTGACGGTAACTGTCGACGATTACGTAGAGATCCACCAGGCCGTCGTGCAGATCGCCGCTGCGCAGGCAGGAGCCATAGAAGATCAGGCTGCGCACCGCACCGCGATGGCGTTCCTGCAGCGCCAGACGCAGCTTTTCCATCGCGAGCCGGGCGGGGTGGTTGCCTGCGAATGACGGGCCGAAGATTTCCATGTTCAGATCCGCAGGAAGCGAGCCTGGCCCGCGTGGAAGATCTCGAGCGGCGAGTCAGTAGCCGCCAGTGCGTGCAGTTCGCCGTCCAGGGTGTAGCTGCCCTCCAAGCCTAGCCGAAGTTGCGCGATCCGGGCGCTGTGATAGCCGCTGCCCGAGGCCTGGGCCGGCGCTCTCCCGCGCAGTATCGCCGGCAGCGCCAGCGCGAAGCCCCGGGCGCCGCGTTCTATGGCCGTGTAGCGCAGCGCCCCATCGCCATTTCCCCAGAAGGGATGAATGCCGAGGAAGAGCCTTTCCAGCGTACTCACCGCCAGCAGCATGAAGTCCGCATCGATCGCTGCTCTGTCGGGCAATTCGATGCGCATGGGGTTGGGGCCGGCGAAGCGCGCGTGCCCGCGCAGCATGCCCCAGACGGTGCGCGCCATCGCCACGCCGGAGCTGTACTCGCTGCGCATGCCGCGGGCGCGCACGGATTCCTGCCAGTACTCGATCCCGGTGACCACGGCACCCGCGCCGAATACCAGGCCGCATCCCAGTACCTCGCCGCCGGCCCCGCGCACGCCGATCACGGCCCGTTCGCGTATTTCGCTCGGTCCAGAACCACGGCGCCAGGCCAGCAGTTTCAGCACGGCGCGGTCCAGTGCCCCCGTGATGCCCACATCGCCCGCCGTGACGTTGGTGGTCCCGCCCGGGAGCACGCAAAGCACGGGTTGGCGGGCAAAGGGGTTGCTGGCCGCAAGCAACGCGCCCAAGACCAGTGCCACGCTGCCGTCGCCGCCGTTCACGGCCACCACCTCGACGCCAGCGGCCGCCATGCGTGCGAGCGCAGGGGCAATGTCCTCGAGGCCGGGTGTGATCTCGTGATGCACGCCGCCTGCAGCATCGAGCATATTTCCCAGATGGCCGAGCAGGCGGCGATTGCGCCCGCTGTGTGGATTGCTGAGAACGCCGATGCGCGCGCGCATCATGGGCAGTTGCTGCGCAGCCGTGCGCTGTAGAGATTGACCGTCACCGTGCCCACGCGGAGCCAGTTGCCCCGGATCTGCATCGGCAGGCCGGTCGCGCGGTCGATAATCAGGGCGGTTTCACCCTCGAGTTCCAGCAGGCTGAACGGTTCTTCTTCGGCTTTATCGCCGAGCAGATGCGGGCGCAGATCAACGCGGCGCACCGAGCGCATGCCGTTGACGGCCTCCTGACCGTGCCCACGATCGAGGCTGAAGCTCGCGTTGATCGTCTCCTCGCCGCGTGACTCCAGCACCACGCGGTAAGCCTGCGTATCCGTGAAGACTACCTCGTCCACCTTGCCCGGCTGTGGCCGCATCGCCAGCGCCGCTGCCCGTGACAGCAACATCAATGGCGTGATCACCGCGCTCCCGTCGACGTCGGGCGGTAAAGGGATTTCGGACGCGGACTTGAGCGGCCAGGTCTCCGGCGTACCCAAGGCGTCTGCGGCATCAGGTGCACGGCGCTCCCGCCGTACTGCTCCTGCCAGAAAGCGGTGTGATTTGAGTCGGCTTTCTTTGCCGAAACCCACGCGGCGGCTCTGCAGCGCAGCTCCCGAGGTGGGATCGAACCAGATCTGGAATTCGCCGCGGCTTCGCATCGCGCTGAACTCGGCCTCGAGCAGACCCACGGACTCGCCGCCTGGCAGCAAATCGCGGCCGCCGGCAGCGGTGACGAGTGCTGCCTGACTGCTCGGGATGGTGGAGAAACGCAGGGTGGTGGTTGCTGTAGCCCAGCCTTGGCCCGCGCTAAAGCGCAGTTCCTCCCAGCAGGCACTGGTATCTGCCAGCGCAGACGCGGGCCATGCAAGTATGGCGAGCAGGGCAAGAAACGCTTTCATCAGTGGGTGATGGTGATGCCGGCAGTGGGTAGTGACTCTGGACATCGTGTCGGGGCCGGTCGTGCCGCGCCACCCGCAAAAGTACCTAAAGCCGCCTCACGATGCCGCTGTCGCCATCGAGTTCGATGCGCTCCCCGGTCGTGAAAAAACGTGTGCCGTTGCGCGTGTTGACCACGCAAGGCAGGCCGTATTCGCGGGCGATGACCGCGCCGTGGGAGACGGAGCTGCCGAGGTCCGTGACCAGGCCGCCGATAAGGCTGAAGTAGGGTGTCCAGCCAATGTCGGTGATCGGCGTGACCAGTATTTCGCCGGGTTGCAGCGCTGCGGCTTCGGCAAGCGTGTGGGCAACGCGGGCGAGGCCCTGCACCCGACCGCGTGAGGCCGGGCGCCCGAGCAGCTGCCCCTCGGAGGTATCGAGTATCCGGGGTTCCAGCGGCTGCGGTCGGCCCACCGAGATTTCCGGGAATTCCAGGCGCTGTTGGTAGGCGAATGCATGGCGTCGTGCCACGGCCTGCGCCACCGACGCTGCATCGGGCGATGCCACAAAGGCCGGCAGCTCCTGCATGTTGAAAAAAAACAGCAGGTCCGGGTCGGGCAATTTTCCCTCGGCGGCGAGCAGCGTGCCGAGGTGTCGGAATCCCCGCTTGAAGCGGTGTGCCGCATCGACCAGTTGCGACTTGGTGTGCTCCCGCCGCCGGATGGCGTCATGTGCTCGCGGCAGCAGCCAGCGCAGGGCGCGCGGCAGGGCATGCCAGTCGATCTCCGCGTGGTGGCGCGCGCGGTGTCCGCCGGTGGCCAGATGTGCGTGGACGGCAGCCTGCATGCTCTGCACGAGCGGGGAGGGGTCATCCGCCCAGGCGGGATCGCGCATGCAGAGTTCGCGGTAGCCGCGATGCCCGTGATCGCCAAGGAAAACTGTGAATTCGCCTGCCAGCGGGGCTGTAGCGCGCAGCCACGCCAGCGCCTCAGCGGGCTCGGCTGCTCGAAAACTTGCCGTGGCATCCGGGTGTGCAGCGATGGCGGAGACCAGCGCGTCGAGTTGCTGGAGCATCACCGCACTCTCGACATCTTTAGCGCCGCCGAGTAGCGCTGCCGCGCGCGCCTGTTCTGCAGCCGTGCTGTCGTTGGAGCGTCCAGCCACGATGTTCTCGACAATGGCGCAGAGAAATCCCGACAGCGCAGAAGACTGGATATGCACCGCCATGCAGTGCTCGAAGAACGGCGCCTTCGCCGCCAATTCTGCCCACATGTCCGCGCTCCCGGATGGCTCCCGGATCACGAAGCGATCGAGTTCGGCACCGAACCGCCTGACCACCGCCGGCGCGCCCAAGCAATAGCGCAGCAGCCTGAAGGTGTTCAGCAGTCGGCGCCAACCGGGCAGCGGTGCCACGGGGCGCAGCTCCGGCACTATCCGGCCACAGAGCGTCTGCGCGGTCTGCTCCACCGTGGAGCCGAGCACGCCGGCCGCCATCAACACATTGCCCGTCAGGTTGAGAAAGAGATGCCCGAAGGCCGAGGCGGTGATCTGCCAGTCGGTGTCGATCTTGGCGCGTGCGCCCACCGTGAGCTGCATATGCTGCAGGCCGTAGTCGATGCCCCACCCGGTGAACGATCCCGTGAGCGGACACACGGCCCCCGGCATCATCTCGCTCACGTTGCAGGTGGTGAGTACGTCATCTGCTCGCGGCAGGACGGTGTCGAATTCGTTCAGATCCGCAGGCAGTGTGGTGATGGGACGTGCCTGCAGCCAAAAGAGTCTGCCCGCGTGGTCGATGGCCCACTCCAGATCCAGCGGCTGGCCCTCGGCTAATGCTGCCTGCCGCGCCCCGGCCGCTATTCCTGCGATCTCTGCCTCATTCAGCAGGGGATGCTCCCCCGCAAGTTGCGTGCGGATGCGCCGGCCCGCGCTGTCGATCGCGTAGTGATCCGGTGTTGCCTGTCCGCTCACCAGCGATTCGCCGAGCCCGGCAACCGCATCGATCACCAACAAGTCGCGTCGCGCACTCGCGGGGTCGGCGGTGAAGACCACGCCGGCCACGCGGGCATCGACCATACGCTGCACCACGACGTGCATCGCGGCCTCGGCCGCGGCTGCGGTGCTCTCCCGGTAGTGCGTCGCTCGCGCGTTGCCCAGCGAGGCAACGCAGCTTGCGATCGCCTGTTGCAGGGCATCCATGCCGCAGACGTTCAGGATCGTTTCGTATTGCCCGGCAAACGAGGCTCCTGCCCCGTCTTCGTCTGCGGCGGAGGAGCGCACAGCCACATTTCCTTCGCCCAACGCGGCATAGGCGGCTGCTAGTCCGGCGGGGGCTGGGCCTGCGTGTGCGTTGCGGATCACGAAGGCCGCCGGCACCGGAAGCCCCATCGTCAGCAGGCGCGACAAGCCATGCGCCTTGCCCCCGGCAACAGCGCCATGGGCATCCTCGATGCGCAGGATTTCGGTTGTCGGGAGCACGGGCGGCTGGCCTGCGTCAGCGGAGTTCATATTCATGGAGCCCGCTCGCGTCCTGCAGTTCTGCCAATTCCGCGAAGCTGCCCGGAAACAGGAACGGTGCGTGCCCCGAGGCATTGCGGTAGTAGCTGCTGCAGTCGCTGGAGCCCCAGGAATAGCGCGGGAAGCGATCGCTCATCCACGTGTTATAGCGGTCGAATTCGGCCTGCTTCACGCACATCTGGCGCGCGCCCGAGCGCTCCTTGTCGACCAGCAGGCGGATTATCGTCTCGGTGTTTTTTTCCGCGGTCGCAAAGTAGGAGACGGTGAGGGCGAGGCCGTTCGGGCCCATCGCGAAAAAGTAATTCGGGAAGCCGGGTACGGCGATCCCCTTGTAGGCGCGCGGGTCGTCGGCCATGACATCGGCGAGATTCTGGCCGGCGGCGCCGGTCACCTGGATGCGGTCGAAGTCGAGAATCCGGTAGCCCGTGCAGTAGATGATCACATCGGCATCGATATGGCGGCCGTTCGCGGTGACGATGCCGGTGGGTGTTACTTCTTTGAGGGCCGAGGCGATGAGCTCGACGTTGCTGCGATTCAGCGCCGGGTAGAAATCGTCCGACACAAGCCCGCGCTTGCAGCCGTAGCGCGTGTCCGGCGTGAGTTGTGCGCGCAGTGCGGGGTCTTTGATGCTGCGCTCGATGAATTTGCGCGCCACGGCCTCGAACTGCTCCATCCGCTTGTGCCCGTGGGTCACGGCGTGGTTCACCTGTGCCATCAGCGTGGCCTGCCACCAGCGGGTGAGACGGATCAGCGATGGGAGTCGGCGTGACAGCGCCTGCCACAGGGCACCGTAGGGCTTTTTGCCGCGCGGCATGATCCAGTTGGCAGAGCGTTGCAGCACCGTGAGGTGCCCGGCCACCTTGGCGACTTCCGGCACGATCTGCACGGCGCTCGCCGCAGAGCCCACGATCACCACACGCTTGCCCTGCAGATCGACCGCATGGTTCCAGCGTGTGCCGTGCCAGCTGGGGCCCTCAAAGAGATCACGGCCGGGTACATCGGGCAGCAGCAGGGTGTGCTGGTTGCCCATCGCATTGATAACGACGTCGAAGACCTGCTCCTCGCCGGCGGCGGTTCGCAGCGTCCAGGTGCCCGGTTCGCTGTAGTGCGCGCTCAGGATGCGGGTGTTCAGGCGCAGATGCGGTTCCAGCCCGAAGGCCGTGGCACAGCGCGCGAGGTAGGCCTGGATCTCGGGTTGATCGACGAAGCTCGCGCTCCAGTCCGGGTTCGGGGCGTAGGAATAGGTGTAGGAGTGAGCCCAGACATCGCATGCCAGCCCCGGGTAGGTATGCAGCCGCCAGGTGCCGCCGGGGGCGTCTAATGCGTCGAAGATCGTGAATTGCGTGAAGCCTTTGCGCAGCAACTCGCGGCCCGCTGCGATGCCGGAGACGCCGGCGCCGATGATGGCGATACGAAGGCTGCTGGTGTCGGGCATGCTGGGGTCCGGCGACTAGGGGCGGTTGGGTTCCCGCGACAGCGCGGACAATACGTTGTCAGCGGGCCGCTCGCCAAGGCGCAACAAAAAAGGGGCTAGCTCTCGCTAACCCCTTGTTCTGTTTGGCTCCGCCTGCTGGGCTCGAACCAGCGACCCATTGATTAACAGTCAATTGCTCTACCAACTGAGCTAAGGCGGAATGACATACTCATGGCCGGCGGGATGGTAATGAGCCCCCCCCCACCGGTCAACCTCAAAGCGCCGGAATTTATCCGGCATGTCCCGGACTGTTGTCATCCCAGCCGCCGCAGAAGCGGTTCAGCGCCTCGCGCAGGGCCTCGGGCAGCGCCATCGGGCGCTGGGTTTCATGGTCGAAGTGCACCAGTACGCAACGCGCGATGGCGCAGTGCGTGTCGCGCTGCACGATGCGCTGGCGCACCGTGACGGAGGTGGTGCCGAAGCGCTCCACGCCGGTTTCCACCCGTGTTTCCTCGCCGAAGTAGAGCTGTGCCTTGAAGTCGATCTCCATCCGAGCGAGTACGAAGCGGGGGTGTTTAGGCGGTTTTCCGAGGGCCTCCCGCACCATGTAAGAGCGACCCTCCTCGAACCAGCTCATCACGGCCACGTTGTTGATGTGGCCGAGCATGTCGGTCTCGCTGACGCGCGGGCGGATGCTTATCTCAAAGCGCATGGGCTGAACTCTGGCCGTGTTGCGGCAGTAGAATAGCAAGGCTCTGCAGACCTGATGCGCATTAGCGTGGTTGGCGTCTTCAGCCCGAGGAGTTGCATGCATCGTTTTCGTGTCGAATCGCCCTTCCAGCCCGCGGGAGATCAGCCGCAGGCCATCGCCGGCCTGGTCGAGGGCCTGCACGAGGGGCTGCTCCGGCAGGTGCTGCTCGGCGTGACCGGCTCCGGCAAGACCTTCACCGTGGCCCGCGTCATCGAGGCCGTGCAGCGCCCGGCGATCGTGCTGGCGCCCAACAAGACACTGGCCGCCCAGCTCTACGGTGAGTTCCGCGAGTTCTTCCCGGATAACGCGGTCGAGTACTTCGTGTCCTACTACGACTACTACCAGCCCGAGGCCTATGTGCCGTCCTCGGACACCTTCATCGAGAAAGACGCCTCGGTGAACGAGCACATCGAGCAGATGCGGCTTTCGGCCACCAAAGCCTTGCTGGAGCGTCGCGACGTGATCGTGGTGGCCACGGTCTCTGCCATATACGGCCTCGGGGATCCGGGCTCTTACCTCAAGATGGTGCTGCACGTGGATCGGGGTGATCTCCTCGACCAGCGTCACCTGCTGCGCCGGCTCGCAGAGCTGCAGTACACGCGCAATGACATCGACTTCCACCGTGGCACCTACCGGGTGCGCGGCGATGTGATTGACATTTTTCCCGCCGATTCCGATCACGAGTCGGTGCGCATCGAGCTTTTCGACGACACGGTCGACCAGATTTCGATTTTTGATCCGCTCACCGGGGTGGTGCTGCGGCCGCTGCCCCGGGTGACCATTTACCCCAAAACCCACTATGTGACCCCGCGCGACAAGCTGATTGCCGCGATTGACAAGGTTGCCGAGGAACTCGTCGAGCGTCTTGCACAGCTGCGCGCCGCAGACAAGCTGGTGGAAGCGCAGCGTCTTGAGCAGCGCACCCGCTACGACCTCGAGATGATGCGCGAGCTCGGCTACTGCAACGGCATCGAGAACTACTCGCGCCACCTCTCGGGCCGGACCGCGGGCGAGGCACCGCCCACGCTGTTTGACTACATCCCGCCCGATGCCATCGTGGTGGTCGATGAGTCCCACGTCACCATCCCGCAGCTGGGCGGCATGTACCGCGGTGATCGCTCGCGCAAAGAAACGCTGGTCGAATACGGCTTCCGCCTGCCGAGCGCGCTCGACAACCGTCCGCTGCGCTTCGAGGAGTGGGAGCGGCGTGTGCCGCAGCTTCTGTTCGTGTCTGCCACGCCCGGCACCTACGAGCAGGAGAACGCGGACCGCGTCGTCGAGCAAGTGGTGCGCCCCACGGGGCTGGTCGATCCGCAGATCATCGTGCGACCGGCCTCATCCCAGGTTGATGACTTGCTCTCGGAGATCCGTCTGCGCGTGGCAGTGGGCGAGCGCGTGCTGGTCACCACGCTCACCAAGCGCATGTCCGAGGACCTCACCGAGTACCTGAACGAGCAAGGCGTGAAGGTGCGCTATCTGCACTCCGACATCGAGACGGTGGAGCGCGTCGAGATCATCCGCGACCTGCGGCTTGGCGAGTTCGACGTGCTGGTGGGTATCAACCTGCTGCGCGAGGGTCTGGACATGCCCGAGGTCTCGCTGGTGGCGATCCTCGATGCCGACAAAGAAGGTTTCCTGCGTTCCGAGCGCTCACTGATCCAGACCATCGGCCGCGCCGCGCGGAACCTGAACGGCACAGCTATTTTGTACGCGGATCGCGAGACCGGCTCCATGCGGCGCGCTATCGACGAAACAACCCGACGCCGCGACGTGCAGCTGGCACACAACGCGCGTCATGGCATCACGCCCGTGGGCGTGGTGAAGACGGTGATGGACATCATGGAGGGCGCCCACGGCGGAGGCGGGCGCACTCGGGGCAGGAGCAAGGGGCCAGGCGAGGCCCGGCGGCATGCGGCCGCCGAGGATCTGCGGCCCGCTCAGGTTGGCAAGGAGATCGCGGCCCTGGAGCAGCAGATGTACCAGCATGCGCGCAACCTCGAATTCGAGGAGGCTGCCCGCGTCCGCGACCGGTTGGTCAGCCTGAAGGAGCAGCTCTTTGCCGGTGCCTGAGGTTGGCCTGGGTCAGGAAGGGCTTTCCCTACGTCGACCCGCGCCGTCGGCGCGCGGCCCGACGTAGAGGCGTGCGGCTTAGGCGGTGAGCGTTGGCCTTCCAAATCGCACAATTCAACACCCGAGCAACGCCGCCGGCACTACGGCAGTTCCGTCCGTGCGCCGATACGCCCGCGATCCGGTATTGATGACCACGGCATCGAGCAGGTCCTCGCCAATCTGATCGCGCAGCCAGCGCAGGTTCTTCGTGTCGACATCATCGATGGCGGAGCTCAGCTTCACCTCGATGGCGAGAACGCGCTGGTCGGCACGCTCCACAATCAGGTCGATTTCACGCTCGCCTCCCTTAAGCCGGAGGTGGCGCACCTGGGCTTCCGCGGCCTGCGCGAACACCCGCACCGACAGCGTCACCAGGGATTCGAACAAGTGTCCAAGCAAGGTTCCATCGCGGGGAACCGCCGGCCTTTCTTCTGTCCCGCTAAGCAGTGCGTTCTTATCCAGGCCGAGAAGGTGCGCAGCCAGCGCAGGGTCGGCGAGGTGATGCCCCCCAGCAAGCCCGAAAGGCTCACCGTTGGCTTGCCAACTCCACGCTCCGACAGCGCCAGCGGGCGAATGTGGAGGCTGACTATCCGCCCCGCCCCGGAGTGCGTTGGAGCAGTCGAGGGGCCCACGCTACCGATCGGCAGCTTTCTACACTACCGATTGGCGGATTTCTACGCTACCGATTGGCGGGTCTGAACGGGATGGTTCTGCAGCGGCGTGGTCAAGATCCGCAGGACCTTCACCACGCGCGCTTTCTGCAGAACCTGGTAAACGAGCCTGTGTCTGGGAGGCCTTATTGTTGCTGTGCTGCAGGGCGATGTCATTTAGCTGCGCGCAGGTGATGCCTGGCTTTGAGATGGCCGGCGGCGCCGTGCAGCAACGTGAGCTTCGCGTAGGGTGTCATCAGGTTGGTGTAGCCGAGGTGCTTGCGCACGCCCCCGCTTCAGGCTCATGTGCCGTTGGACAAGGCTGGCGGTTGCTTCCCGGATCTCTCTGGCTATAATGCTGGCCTGCATTTTTGCAGGCTCGTAGCTCAGTTGGTTAGAGCGCCACCTTGACATGGTGGAGGTCGGAAGTTCGAGTCTTCTCGGGCCTACCAATAAAATCAGTCAGTTAGAGACGAAAATCGGAAAGAAGAAAAATCGCCGGTTAACTGATTGGGTAACTTGAAAAAGCCCGCGCTGGGTAACAACAGCGCGGGCTTTTTCTTTTCAGGGTTTCGCGCATCCACGCTCGCCCCGCCGGCTATCCTCGACGCATCCCTCGGTCCATCTCGTACCCTCCTCGCTTGAAGTCGGCGCGATACTGCGAATTCGATTGGCGAAAGCCGTGTGCAAGCGTGGCCCAGTACCCGAGCAGCGGTTGCGTGTCTGCCTTAAAGAGACCAGAATTCGGTGTCTTTTATAGACCCTAATGAGGTGCGCTGTGGAGCAGGTTCTCGCCAAGCGATCGGTAAGCATCACCGAACTCAAGCGGAGTCCCAGCGCAGTCCTCGAGAAGGCTGGCTCCGAAGCGGTTGCCGTACTCAACCACAATCGGCCAGCCGCATATCTAGTCCCAGCTCATGTCTACGCGGCGATGCTTGAGCGGTTGAACGCGGATCTTCGTAGTGCCATCCGTGAGGGCATGGACAGTGGCCCAGCGATGCCGGCGGAGGACGTCTTTGCGGACCTCACGGCTCGATACGCAGAGCCTGAGAGAGTTGTTTCTAAGGGCCGCAGCAAGCGCAGGGCTTGATGGCTCGGGTGACCTTTTCTCCGAAGTCCCGCCAGGACCTGGTGGGTATCGGCGATTACATCGCCAAGGACAGTCGTGCGAACGCACGGCGTTTTGTCGAGAAGTTGATCGAACAGTGCCAACGCATCGGAAGCGCGCCAATGGGATATCCAAGTCGAGAGGATTTGGCGACCGATCTGCGGATAGCTCCGTTGGGTAAGTATGTGATTTTCTTCCGGGTCGTTGATGAGGCTGTCCGCATCGAACGTGTCTTGCACGGTTCCCGTGACCTACCTTCCGTGCTACCGAGTGGCACCGACTAAGCGCGGTCCGAAGCTATGCCGCGACTCGTGGACACAGTAACCAGTCGGCGCGGAGTCCATTAGGGATGGTCTGAACAAGCCACCCCAAGGCGGCAAAATCTGAAATCTGATGCGGACAATAGCGATCTCAGCATCCGATTTTCCCCGGAGCACCTCTGGAGGTGCTGTTTGCGCCCCAATTCGCCCGGTTTGCCGGGCATTCCGTCCACTCCGGACGGATTTCTCCCGTATTCATCAACGCCCGTCGCGCCATCCACAGGTTCGCCAGCGCGAACAGCGTACGCAACTGTGCGGTGTTCTTCGCCAATCCCCGGTAACGCACCTTCACGTAACCCAACTGCCGCTTCACCACGCGGAAGGCGTGCTCTCCCTTCGCCCGCACCTGCGTCTTGATCCGCTCGATCTGGTCCAGAATCTGCGCATGTCTCGACGCACCCAGAGCCCTGCGCTTGCCGGGACGCATGGCCACATGCCACACCACGTTCTTCCCCGTGTTCTCGGTACGCTTTGCCACACCCTGATAGCCGGCATCCGCAAAGACCATTTCTTCTTCGCCGTGCAGCAGGTCGCTCGCGACGGTTAAGCACCACACCCAAACCTTTTGCGCGATGGGGCATCTGGACTACAAGCAGCGCGCGACGCATGCCTACGCTCAGTTATTCATGGCCATTGCGCGACTTGGTCTGGGCGACGAGGCAATGGGCCAGGCGTTTCGTCGCATGGCATTCAACGTGATGGCCAGAAATTGTGACGATCACACCAAGAACTTTGGGTTTCGACTGAAGCAAGGCGGACTTTGGGAGCTAGCCCCTGCATATGACATGACGCATGCGTTCAATCCGCAAGGAGAGTGGACCTACCAGCACCTGATGAGTGTGAACGGCAGGTTCAGTGGCATCACACGCAAAGACTTGTTGACGGAGGCGGAGCGCTTCGGCGTGCGTCGTCCGCTGGATGCGCTCGCGGATATCCGTGCGGCACTCGATGGCTGGTCATCGTTTGCCGCTGAGGCGAGTCTGCCGAAGCCATCGGCTGCTCGGATCGAGGCTGAATTTGAGCGGGTATGACCGTACGGCGCAATGGATCGCTACTTGAGTAAGGCGGCGATCGGATGGCAAGCTCGAACACGGGGCGAAAATCTGCGCGCCCGCAACCGGATCAGACGAGCGTAGCCGGGTGTTCGGGGCTCCCGTTGCCGAACGCTTTCCCGCTGATGCCGGCATACCGATCGAGGCAGAACCTGTCAGCGTCGATATACTCCACGGCATCGTGTCGCATCTGCGGCAACTCCTGGAGCGGGAGGATTTTGCAGCGCTCTCTTTTGTTGCCGACAACGAGCGGGTTCTGCGGGCCGGGCTCGGCGAAGGTTATGAGCGACTGCGTGAGAGCATGGTTGTGTTCGAATTCGGCACCGCGCTCGGTGTGCTGGATGCAAACAAGGAGTTCGGGGTATGAGTCACGATCTTCAGGGCAAGCGCGCCCTCGTCACTGGCAGCAGTTCGGGTATCGGTGAGGCCATCGCCTTGCGCCTTGCCAGTGAGGGCGCTGACATCGCGGTGCATGGGCGCAACCGTGAGCGCGCGGAGGCCGTAGCGGGCGCGGTGCGGGCGCTGGGCGTGGAAGCCATCGTGGTGATCGGTGATCTCGCGCGCGACGATACGGCAGCCGCCGTGGCCGATGCGGTTGAGGCCGCCTGGGGCGGGGTGGATATCCTGGTCAACAATGCAGGCGGTGAGTCCGCGGGTACGGGTACCGCGCCGTGGCTGGAGGCCACGCCTGCTGAGTGGGTTTCGACCTATCAGGCCAATGTGCTGTCAGCGGTGCGCATGGTCCAGCGGCTCGCGCCGTCAATGAGCCAGCGTGGTTGGGGCCGTCTGATCCAGGTGAGCAGCGTGGTTGGCCACGAGCCACTCACGGTGATTCCCGATTACGGTGCCGCCAAGGCTGCGATGATCAACATGAGCAAGGGGCTCGCCAAGACGTTCTCCAAGAGCGGTGTGACGGCCAATTCGATCAGCCCCGGCTTGGTGCGTACACCCTCGGTTGAGGCATGGTTGCGCGGTATCGCGGCGGCCTCGGGCTGGGGCGATGACTGGGATGCCATCGAAAAACAGGTCGTCGCGCAGTTTGTACCGAATCATGTCGGCCGGATCGGTCGTCCCGAGGACGTTGCCCACGCGGCGGCCTACCTTGCCAGCCCACGCGCGGGCTTTGTGACGGGTACCGACATGCTGGTGAGCGGCTGGCAACTGGGCTGAGGCCCGGCTGGCCCCCGACTCATTTTTCCCGGTTATACGGCGATCGCCATCGGGCGAGAAGCGCTGCGGCATCTCCATGGGCGGGCCGGCGGCGATGCCGGTTGCCGGGCCGCCAGCAGCCGTTTTTTCATGGTGTCATCCGTCAGGTCGTGACCAGCTTTGCCGGTCTTTTCAGTGTGGCCTGCGGATAACACTGTGCTAACCTCCGGCCGCGCTCCGCACGCCGGGGCGCGTCGCAGCACAGACGATGTTTCATACCGGTGGAGCAAGCGGCCTTTCGTCAGGGCCACCACCGCGCAGGAGTCAGCACCATGCCCGTGATCAGTCTGCCCGATGGCAGCCAGCGCAGCTTTGAGTCGGCTGTCACCGTGCGCGATGTTGCCGCGAGCATCGGCCCCGGCCTTGCCAGGGCAGCACTTGCCGCGCGCGTCGATGGACGACTGGTAGACACCTCCTGCCTGATTGAAGCCGACGCCGCGCTCGAGATCGTTACCGACAAATCCGCCGATGCCCTCGAGGTTATCCGTCACTCTGCCGCGCACCTGCTCGCGCAGGCCGTGAAGCAGCTGTTTCCCTCGGCGCAAGTGACTATCGGTCCGGTGATCGATGACGGTTTTTTCTACGACTTCGCGTTCGAGCGCACATTCACCCCCGATGACCTCGCGGCCATCGAGAAGCGCATGGAGGAGCTCGCCGCGGCAGACCTGGCCATCGAGCGCAGCCTCATGCCGCGTGATGAGGCCGTGGCGTTTTTCCGCAACATGGGCGAGGCCTACAAGGCCGAGATCATTGCCTCGATCCCCGCGAATGAGGACATCTCACTCTACCGGCAGGGCGACTTCATTGATCTGTGTCGCGGTCCGCACGTGCCCAGCACGGCGAGGCTGCGGGCCTTCAAGCTGACCAAGGTGGCAGGAGCGTATTGGCGTGGCGATTCTAAGAACGCGATGCTCCAGCGTATCTACGGCACGGCCTGGACGGACCCCAAGGCCCTGAAAGCCTACCTGCACCGCATCGAGGAGGCCGAGCGCCGCGATCACCGCCGCATCGGCAAGAAACTGAAGCTCTTCCACACGCAGGAAGAGGCCCCGGGCATGGTGTTCTGGCACCCGCGCGGCTGGTCGATCTGGCAGTCGCTGGAGCAGTACATGCGGGCCAAGCTGGGCCGCCGTGGTTATCAGGAGATCCGCACCCCGCAGGTGGTGGACCTTAGCCTCTGGCAGCGCTCCGGGCATGCTGAAAAGTTCGGCGCCAACATGTTCTCGCTGCATATCGAGGACCGCGACTTTGCGGTCAAGCCGATGAACTGCCCCTGCCACGTCCAGGTGTTCAATCAGGGCCTGAAGAGCTACCGCGACCTGCCGCTGCGGCTGGCGGAGTTCGGCTCCTGCCATCGCAACGAGCCCTCGGGTTCGCTGCACGGCCTGATGCGGGTGCGCGGCTTCACCCAGGACGATGCCCATATTTTCTGCACCGAGACGGCGATCCAGCAGGAGGTTGCTGACTTCATAGACCTGCTGCACGAGGTCTACGCCGACTTTGGCTTCAGCGACATCATCTACCGCCTCTCCACCCGTCCGCCGCAACGGGTGGGTTCGGAGGAGATCTGGGACAAGGCCGAGGATGCGCTCGCCAAGGCGCTGGATGCGAAGGGCCTGCCGTGGGAGCTGTTGCCCGGAGAGGGTGCCTTCTACGGGCCGAAGATCGAATTCAGCCTGCGCGACTGCATCGGGCGCGTCTGGCAGTGCGGCACCATCCAGGTCGATTTCTCGATGCCGGGCCGCCTGGATGCCGAGTACGTAGCCGAGGATGGCAGCCGCCAGACTCCGGTGATGCTGCACCGCGCCATCCTCGGATCCTTCGAGCGTTTCATCGGAATTCTGGTCGAGCACTACGAGGGAGCCTTCCCCGCATGGCTCGCCCCGGTGCAGGTCGCGGTGCTCAATATCACCGACGCCCAGCACGATTACGCGAAGTCTGTGGAAGATTCCTTGAAAAACAACGGTTTCAGGGTCCTTGCCGACTTGAGAAACGAGAAGGTCGGCTTTAAGATTCGCGAGCACACGATTGATAAAGTTCCGTTCCTCCTCGTGGTGGGGGATCGGGAGATGGAAACTGGGACAGTGGCCGTGCGGGCTCGCAATGGCGAAGACCTGGGTGCGATGAGCCTGCAAGGCTTTGAAGCACATCTGGCTTCGGCTATTGCCCGTCGGGGCCGCGTTGAATTGGAAGGTTGATCAGCACTTGAAATCCGAGAACAAGAAGCTTGCCGTAAATGGCGAAATCCGCGCCCGTCAGGTGCGATTGATAAATGCGGAGGGAGAGCAGCTAGGGATCGTATCGATCGAAGAAGCACTCCGGACCGCCGAACTGGCAACTCTCGATCTGGTCGAGATAGCGTCCGATGCAGACCCGGTGGTCTGCAAGATCATGGACTTCGGTAAGTACATTTACGAAGCCAAGAAACAACGTAACGCTTCGAAGAAGAAGCAGAAAATCATTCAGATCAAAGAAGTGAAATTCCGGCCAGGGACGGAGGAAGGGGATTACCAGGTAAAACTGCGCAACCTGGTACGTTTCCTGGAGCAAGGAGATAAAGCAAAGGTGACCCTGCGTTTCCGTGGTCGCGAGATGGCCCACCAAGTGATCGGGATGGAGCTGATAAAGCGCATCGAAACCGATCTCGAGTCGCATGCGGCGGTGGAACAGCACGCGAAAATGGAAGGCAGGCAACTCACCATGGTGCTCGCTCCCAAGAAGAGGAAGTGATTCGTCACTTCATACCGTTGCAGATACAGCAAATGCGGAGTGGTTGAAATGCCCAAGTTGAAAGTCCATAGCGGAGCGGCAAAACGCTTCAAGAAAACCGGCTCAGGCTACAAGCGAAAGCATGCCAATAAGAGCCATATCCTCACGAAGATGACGACCAAGCGGAAGCGTCAGCTCCGCGGCACGGCAGCCTTCGATCCCTCGGATCAACCGCGGGTCGAGCGCATGTTGCGCGACAAGTAGTCACCCATCTGAACTGAGGATTCACCTATGCCCCGTATCAAGCGTGGCGTCACCGCCAGACGCCGTCACAAGAAGATTCTCGCCCGCGCCAAGGGTTACTACGGTGCCCGTAGCCGGGTGTTCCGCGTTGCCAAACAAGCGGTCATCAAGGCCGGGCAGTACGCGTATCGCGACCGCCGCCAGCGCAAGCGCCAGTTCCGCGCGCTCTGGATCACTCGCATCAACGCCGCTTCGCGCTCCCATGGCCTGAATTACAGCCGTCTGATCGCTGGTCTGCGTCTGGCTGCCATCGGGCTTGACCGCCGCGTGTTGGCTGATCTGGCCATTCACGACAAGATCGCTTTCGCGGCCATTGTCGAGAAGGCCCGGGCAGCACTCGCCTGAGGTGTTCTGCGGCGGTGTAAGCCGCCGCAGATGTGATCCGGACGGGGAAAGGGCGAGGGCTCTTTCCCCGTTTTTTTTGTCTGTAGCGTGCTGATTCTCGCGGGGACTTCGAGGGATGGACAACATCGACCAGATCGCAGGGGAAGCCCTCGAGCGGATTGCCGCCACGCACTCCGTGACGGAGCTTGAGGACCAGCGGGTTCGCGTGCTTGGCAAGAAGGGCGAACTCACAGCACTGCTGAAGCAGCTCGGTCAGCTTGACCCCGAGGCTCGCCGTGCCCGTGGCGCCACCATTAACGCCGTCAAGGAGCGTGTCGAGGCGGCCCTGGCCGAGCGTCGCGCGCTGCTCGAGCAGATCGAACTCGACCGCAAGCTCGCCGCAGAGCGGGTCGATACCAGCCTGCCGGGCCGACGCCAGTCCGTTGGCAGTCTGCACCCGGTCACCCGATCCATCCAGCGCATGGAGGCCTACTTCGGCTCGGTGGGTTTCGAGGTGGTCGAGGGGCCGGAGATCGAGGACGACTGGCACAACTTCGAGGCGCTCAATATCCCCCCCGAGCATCCGGCGCGGGCTATGCACGACACCTTCTACATAGATCCCACCCGCGTGTTGCGCACCCACACATCGCCCGTGCAGGTGCGCGTCATGCAGCAAGGGCAGTTGCCCATCCGGGTGGTGTGCCCGGGCCGGGTGTACCGCTGCGACTCGGACCTGACCCATTCGCCCATGTTCCACCAGATCGAGGGGCTGGTCGTAGCCGAGGGCACGGGGATGCCGGACCTGAAGGGCTGTGTCGCGGGTTTCCTCCGGGCGTTCTTTGAGAAGGATGAGTTGGACGTGCGCTTTCGGCCGTCCTACTTTCCGTTTACCGAGCCATCGGCCGAGGTCGACATGCAGTGCGTGATCTGCGGCGGCAGTGGCTGCCGGGTCTGCAGCCACACGGGTTGGCTTGAGGTGATGGGCTGCGGACTGGTGCATCCGAAGGTGCTCGAGATGTCCGGGATTGATTCCGAGCGCTATACGGGCTACGCCTTCGGCATGGGTGTGGAGCGGCTCACGATGCTGCGCTATGGCGTGAACGATCTCCGGCTCTTCTTCGAAAATGACTTGAACTTCCTTGAACAGTTCAATTGATTCAATTGGATACCTTTCTTATTTAAGGTTAAACATAGACCGGAACACAGCTCCGGCGGTGGTGGCATGAAGATCAGCGAGCAGTGGTTGAGGGAATGGGTGAGTCCGGAGGCCAGCACCGAGGAGCTGGCTGTCAGGCTGACCATGGCAGGCCTTGAGGTTGAATCCGTGGAGCCTGCCGGGGCGGCGGTGCATGGGGTGGTGAGCGCGGACGTCCGCAGTGTCAGCCCGCATCCGGATGCCGAGCGGCTGCGGGTCTGCCGGGTTTTCGACGGCGCGGACGAATGGCAGGTGGTCTGTGGAGCGGCCAATGTGCGTGCCGGTCTTCGGGTTGCTTTCGCAAGGGTCGGCGCGATCTTGCCCGGCATGACGATCGCCAAGGCCACGCTGCGCGGCGTCGACTCCTTCGGGATGCTCTGCTCCGCGGACGAGCTTGGCCTGCAAGACTTGCGCGCCGAAGGGCTGATCGAGCTGCCCGGCGACTTGGCGCTGGGCGAGGATGTGGGGGCGTTGTTCGGGCGCGATGACCGCGTGATCGGCCTGAAGCTCACCCCCAACCGGGGCGACTGCCTGAGCATACGCGGACTCGCCCGGGAGACGGCGGCGCTGTACGGCATCGCCGCCGGTGGTCCGGATCTCTCTCCTGTCGCGCCGCTTATCGCCGATCGGCTCGAGATCAGGCTCGAGGCGCCCGATTACTGCCCGGCCTATGCCGGGCGTGTGATCCGGGGTGTGGATGTCTCGACGCCCAGCCCCCTGTGGCTCCGCGAGCGACTGCGGCGGGCAGGGTTACGATCTATCGACGCGGTGGTCGATGTCACCAATCTGGTGATGCTCGAACTCGGACAGCCGCTGCATGCCTTTGATTTAGGACAGCTTAAGGGCGGCATCGTGGTCCGCCGCGCCCATCCGGACGAGAAGATGCCGCTGCTCGATGGCAGCGAGCTCGAGCTCCGGGCCGACACGCTGGTGATCGCCGACGTGGAGCGAGCGGTCGCCCTGGCCGGCATCATGGGCGGGCAGGGCTCCGCCGTGAGCGAGAGCACCCGGGATGTCTTTCTGGAGTCGGCGTTCTTCGCGCCGCAGCCGATGGCTGGCAAGGCGCGGTTTTATGGGATGCAGACAGACGCCTCGCAGCGTTTCGAGAGAGGCGTGGACTTCGCGCTGCAGGCGGTGGCGATCGAGCGTGCCACGCGACTGCTTCTGGACATAGCAGGCGGCCAGCCGGGCCCGGTCGTCAGCGTTACGGCCGCCGAGCACCTGCCGGCCCTGAAGCCCATCATGCTGCGGGCGGCCCGTCTGGACATGCTGCTCGGCGTTCAGGTTCCGCACGCGGAGGTCCTGCGGATCCTCGGGTCGCTGGGTTTGCCGGCCGCGCCCTGCGAGGGCGGTTGGCAGGTTATGCCAGCGTCCTTTCGTTTCGACATCCGCATCGAGCCGGATTTGGCGGAGGAGGTCGGCCGTGTGTGGGGCTACGACCGTATCCCGCCGCGGGTTCAGGCCGCCGCGGTCCCCATTCGGCGCATCGACGAGACCATGCGTCCGCTCGCCGAGCTGCGCGGCAGGCTCTGCACGCTCGGCTACCAGGAGGCTATCACCTACAGCTTCGTGCCGCCGCGTATGCAGGAGCTCCTTGCCCCCGGACTCGTGCCGGTGGCGGTCCAGAACCCTATCTCGGCGGATATGGCCGTGATGCGCACCACGCTCTGGGCCGGGCTGCTGGGCGCCATGCAGAACAACCAGAACCGCCAGCAACGCAGGGTGCGGCTGTTCGAGACGGGGCTGCGCTTCCTGCCGACCCCTGAGGGTCTGGTCCAGCGCATGGCCATTGCCGGGGTGCTGAGCGGCTCACGAGAGCCCGAGGGCTGGGCGGGGGATGCCTCGCCACTCGACTTCTTCGACATCAAGGGTGATGTCGAGGCGCTGCTCGACACGGGTGATGGCCGCAGCGCGGGTTGGGCTTTTGAGGTCGCGGAACACCCGGCCCTGCATCCCGGCCAAAGCGCGCTGATCCGGCGTGGGTCCGAGGTGGGCGGCCATCTCGGCGCACTCCATCCGCGGCTGGTCGCGGCGCTCGATTTGGTCGGTCCGGTGTACCTGTTCGAACTCGATCTCGAGATTATTCGAAGAAAAACTTTGCCTTCTTTCAAAGGATTATCTAGATTTCCTGAGGTTCGTCGTGATATCGCAGTGGTAGTGGATGAAGAATTCCCGGCAGATGTCCTGCTGGGGGTTGCGCGTGAGGCAGCGGGTCACACGCTCAAAGATTTAAAGTTGTTTGATGTGTATCGTGGCCAAAGCATTGATATGATGAAGAAAAGTATGGCCATCACTGTGCTCCTGCAGGCGCAGGATCGCACGCTTACCGACGCCGAGGTCGGTGTGGTGGTCGAGGGCATCGTGGCGGCTCTGGTCGCGCGGTGTGGGGCAGCACCAAGGTACTGAATAGCATGCGCAAGGCCCTTACGAAGGCGGATATCGCCGAGAAACTGTTCGAGGACCTCGGGCTGAACAAGCGCGAGGCCAAGGAAGTTGTCGAGGCTTTCTTCGAGGAGATCCGCACCGCCCTCGAGGACAGCGAGCAGGTGAAGTTGTCGGGTTTCGGCAACTTTGACCTGCGCGACAAACGCCAGCGCCCGGGTCGTAATCCCAAGACCGGCGAAGAGATCCCGATCTCCGCCCGCCGCGTCGTCACCTTTCGGCCAGGCCAGAAGCTGAAACAACGAGTAGAGGCTTATGCTGGAGGCGAGTAACAACAACGAGCTGCCCCCGATTCCGGGCAAGCGCTATTTCACCATCGGTGAGGTGAGCGAGCTGTGTGCGGTGAAGCCCCACGTGCTGCGCTACTGGGAGCAAGAATTCCCGCAGCTGAAGCCCGTGAAGCGCCGGGGCAACCGCCGCTATTACCAGCGCCAGGATGTGATCATGATCCGCCAGATCCGGAGCTTGCTCTATGAGCAGGGCTTCACCATCGGCGGGGCGCGCCAGCGCATGGACGGCGAGTCCCGCAAGGAAGACTCCCACTACCGCCAGCTGATCCGCCAGATGATCGTCGAGCTTGAGGACCTGCTGAAGGCGCTGCGCTGAGGCGCGTAAATTCAGGTGCATTTCAGGTGACGCATCCCTTATGATGCGCGGCCGGACGGGGACCCGCGCCAGTGGTTCCCCGGGCATTTCGGAGCGTAGCGCAGGCTGGTAGCGCACCACTCTGGGGGAGTGGGGGTCGCAGGTTCAAATCCTGTCGCTCCGACCAACACATTCAACCGCCCACGTTGATACACGAACGCCCGCCCCCAAGCGGGCGTTTTTGTTTTTCCGGGCGCTCGCGCGAGCCCGCCCCGCCTTCTGGGCCACAACTCTGATCTACCGCAGCTCTGGGCCCTGACTCGAGCGAGTAGAGGATCTGGCGGGGTCTTGTGCCCGCAAGCAAAAGACGTCGAGAATCGGCCCACAGACAGGGCCCTTCGCGGGAGGGCGCTGTCATTCAGAGCAAACAGGCGCTTTGACGCCTCGCCCGTGACAATCAACGAAGGGGAAACGCCATGCAGGTACCGGGACAGAGATGTTTGCGCAGGGCCTTGTTCACTGCCGTTGCTGGTGTGATCACCGTGACGGCGCAGGCGCAGGTTTTCGAAGAGGAAATCATCGTCACCGCGCAGAAGAAAACGCAGTACCTGCAGGATGTGGGTGTGTCCGTGTCGGCATTCACGGGTCAGCAGATGGAGGCGCTCGGCTGGGACAACTCCCTCGATGCCGCCAAGCAGACGCCGGGCCTGATCGCCACCTCCAACACGGGCGACACCGGCAACATCGCGCTGTTCTCCATACGTGGCGTGAGCCAGCTCGACTTCGCTGAAGGTCAGGAAGCACCGATCGCCCAGTACCGCGATCAGGCCTACCTGTCATCGCCGGGCGCCTCCGGCGTGCCGACCTACGATATCGAGCGCATCGAGATCCTGCGGGGGCCGCAGGGCACGCTCTACGGGCGCAACGCCACCGGCGGACTGGTGCATTTTCTGAGCAACAAGCCCACCGAGACCTTCGAGGGCAACTTCAGCGCCACCGCCGCGGAGTTCGGGCAGTTCGGCGTGACGGGCGCAGTGAGCGGCCCGCTGGGTGACTCGGTGCAGGGCCGCATCGCCGTCTACCACAACAAGGACGACGGCTATATCAAGAACAGCAACGGACCGGATATGCGCGCCGACGATACGCAGTCTGTGCGGGGCATGCTGAACTTCGATATCAGCGAAGACACCTCGCTGCTGCTGATTGCCGAGTACACCACCATGGACACCCGCGGTGGCGTCTTTCACGCGCGTGCTTCCCGGGTCGGCGACGACGGGCTCGGCCAGTTCTGCAGCCTGAACGATCCGGCCGGCTGCGGTGTTTACCGCGGCGATCAGCCGATCGGCAATCAGGATTTCTTCGGTTTCTACGGCGAGGCTGGCAGCCTGTTCGACAACTCGGTGGCCACCGATGACGGCGACGGTTCGGTCTGGAAGGGTTCCTTCGACTACCGCGACAGCGGCGTGCAGCGCGACTCCAGTAATTACACCGCAACCTTCGATTCGCAGCTGAACGAGGCCGTGAAGCTGGTGTCGGTAACCAACTACTCGACTAGCGACAAAACGTACGGCGAAGAGGATGACAGCACGGGTCCGTCGCAATACACCGAGGATCCCTACGGTGTCGGCCTCGTGATTTACGATGCCGCCGCGGATATCAAGCAGTTTTCCCAGGAGCTGCGTCTTAACGGCACCAGCGGCAAACTTGAGTGGATAACCGGCGTTTACTACCTGAAGATCGATGACGACTTCTCGGGCGCTTTCATATTCCCCTCGGACCAGTACTTTCCGAAATTCGACGCCGGCTCCACCACCAAGACGCTCTCGGGCTTTGGTCAGATCGATTACCACATCAGCGACAGCCTGCTGTTTACCGCCGGTGCGCGCTGGACGCACGACAAGAAAGACCTGAGGTACCAGATGGTGCCGTTCGGGCCCGGTCTTGAAGCCATCAATTTCTACGGCACTTACGGGGGCATTCTCACCGACGCCTTCGGTCTCCCGCTGTCGTCTGCGCTACCCGGTATCCCGCTTGACACACCCTCGCTGGAAAACGGCGACAGGCACGATTTCTCGCGTGATGACAAGGAATGGTCAGGCAAGGTGCAACTCGATTACTCCTTCGATGACAACCTGGTTTACTTCGGCGTCAGCCGCGGCTCCAAGGGGGGTGGTTTCAACACGCCCTCCGATGGCCTGGACGCGGCTCACCCCAAAGCGGTCGGCTTCGACCCGGAGATCCTTACCGCCTACGAACTCGGCGTCAAGACCCAGTGGCTGGACGGCGATATGCGGCTTAATGGCAGCATCTACTACTACGATTACGAGAATTTCCAGGCGTTCTATTTCGCCGGCACTACCAGCCTGATGATCAACTCTGAGGCCGCTTTTTACGGGGGTGAACTCGAGCTGATTTACTCGCCCGGCAACGGCTGGGACGTGTTGGCGGGAGTGAGCGCGGTCGACACCAGCGTTGATGTGCCCTCGCGTCCGGCGGCGGCCGGCCGCGACAACCAGAAGGCCCCGCTCGCCTCCGACTTCAGCTGGAACCTCATGCTGCGCAAGCAATGGGAAATCGGCAACGGCAGCACGATGGCGGCGCAGCTTGCCGCCAACCACGTGGGTGAGCAGTACTTCAACATCATCAACGCCGAGACCACCCGCGGCGGCGATTACACCCTTGTGGACCTCAGCTTGAGCTATGCGCCCAGCGACAAGTGGGACCTCACGGTCTTCGTGAACAACGTCACCGACGAAGAAGCCCTCAACTACTCTTACGACATCTCGGCCTACGGCAAGTACACCATCCAGGTGTTCGGTCCGCCGCGCTGGGCAGGTGCCAAGCTGAAAGTGAACTTCTGACGCGATACGGGGTGCCCGATAAGCGAGTGCCCCGTGCCGCTTCGGAGCAGATCCGTAGGGTGCGGGCTGCGTGAGAGTCTGGATGCGGTGAATCTCTGATGCAGTCCAGTCTCACGCCTAGGCACCTGCTGCTCGCACTTCTGGTGATGGCCGTGTGGGGTTCCAATTTTGTGGTGATCCGCATCGGGCTCGATCACCTGCCGCCTTTGTTGTTCGCCGCGCTGCGTTTCAGTGTTGCCTTCCTGCCCGCCGCACTGTTCCTGCGGCCCCCGTCGGCCCCTTGGCGTAACCTCGCGGCCTATGGCGTGCTGATCGGGGCAGTGCAGTTCGGCATGCTGTTTCTGGCGATGTCCGGTCACATAACGCCTGGTCTTGCCTCGCTGGTGGTCCAGACACAGGTTTTTTTCACCATCGCCTTGTCGATGCGGCTCTCCGGGGAGCGCGTACGGCCCTTTCAGCTCGCGGCGCTCGCGCTGGCTACGGCGGGTATAGCGCTGATCATCTGGCGTACCGATGGTTCGGCCACCCCGCTCGGGATTGCCCTGGTGCTGATCGCCGCGATGGGCTGGGCCGGCGGGAACATGGTCGCGCGCCAGACACCCGGCGTGAACATGCTGGCTTATGTGGTGTGGGCGAGCTTGTTCGCGGCGCCGCCGCTGTTTGCGCTCTCGCTCGTCTTTGAGGGCTGGCCTGCCATCCGTGACGGGGTCACCCGAGCAGATGCCAGTACCTGGGCGGCCGTTGTGTGGCAGGCGGTTGGAAACACCCTGTTCGGTTACACCGCCTGGGGCTGGTTGCTAGCGCGTTATCAGGCGGCCACGGTCGCGCCCATGTCGCTGCTGGTGCCGGTGTTCGGGATGGCGGCCTCAGCGGTCTTCCTGCACGAGGCCTTGCCGGGCTGGAAACTCGCGGCTGCCGCGCTGGTGATGGCGGGACTTGCGCTGAATACGCTCTGGCCCAGACTTCAGGCGCGGTTGCGGTAGATCCGACGTGCCGGCGGCTCTAGCCGGCGTTTGCCCGATGCCGCGTGATCACGCCGGCATCGCGCCCATGCGCCGACAAATCGCCGACCTGATCGTTCCCCATATGACGCTCCACGAAGCGCCAGCGGCCATCGACCTTCCGCACCCGATCCCGGTAGTCGCCGCCGATCACCGGCTGCAAGGGCAGCGCATCGGTTTGCTGGAAAACCATCACGTAGGAGCGCACGGTGGCCTGCTCCTCCCCCTCGGGTTCGATCATCACGTTGGCCAGGAAGTGCCGGGTGTGCGGCGAGCCCTCGTAGGTGAGCACCCAGTCGCGGAATGAGGCCGCCACACGGGAGGCATCCTTTGAGGCCATCAGTACGCCACCGCTATAGACGTCGGCATGCTCGAAGAGCTTGCCAACCGCCTCGAAGTCTCCCCGATCCAGGGCAAAGGGGTAGCTGTACAAGAGGTTCTGTATCCCGAAGTAGTCGTCTGCCTGCATGGTCACTGTCTCCCGAAGTGGTGCTGTGATCGCAGGTCCGAGCATACCCCTCAGCCAGCAATCCGATTCATCCGGTTAAACGAGATTCAGGCGCCATGGAAGCCTCTGGGCCCGCCGCGTACACTGGCGCGATTGGTTCAATGAGGGGTGGGTCCATGGCAGATGAGATCGTTGTCGAGCGGCGCGCAAGCGGCGTTGCCGTGGTCATACTGAACCGACCGCAGGCGATGAACGCGCTCTCCGCGACGCTTCGTGCGGCGCTCTCTGAGGTCATGGTCACGCTGCGTGATGATGAAAACGTTCGCGTGATTGTGCTTACCGGTGCCGGGGATCGTGCCTTCACGGCCGGTCTTGATCTGAAGGAACTCGGCTCCGGCTCCGCGGGTCTCGCCGTGGCCACCGACGCCGATCCGCGCTCCAACCCGGTTCGCGCCGTGGAGAGCTGCGGCAAGCCAGTGATCGGCGCGATCAACGGCGTCGCCATCACCGGTGGCTTCGAGCTGGCGCTCGCCTGCGATGTGCTGATCGCCTCTGAAAACGCGCGTTTTGCCGACACCCATGCGCTCGTAGGTATCATGCCCGGCTGGGGGCTCTCGCAAAAACTGCAGCGCATCGTGGGTGCTGCACGCGCCAGAGAGATGAGCTTCACCGGACGCTTCATCGATGCTGCAACCGCGCTCGACTGGGGACTGGTGAGCCGCGTCGTGCCGCAGTCGCAGTTGCTGCCCGAGGCGCTGGCGCTGGCCGAGTCGATGGCCTTTGTCGACCCGGCCTTCATTCGTGAGTATCGCCAGCTGATGGAAACCGGCGCATCGCTGCCGCTGCGCGATGCGCTGGAGTACGAGCGCGTCTGCTCCACGGCCTACAACGCCTTTGTGACCCCCGAGGACATCGAGCGCCGCCGCGCTGGCGTGATGGCCCGCGGGCGCGCGCAGGGTTGATCGGCCTCAGAAATTCCGCGTGTTGAAGGGCTGGTAGTCCTTGCCCAGGCAGTCGCGGCTGATGATGATTTTCATCACCTCTGAGCTGCCAGCGTAGATGGGTGCGATGCGGGCGTCGGTGAACTGCCGGCAGATCGGGTATTCGTCCATGTAGCCGGCGCCGCCGTGCAGCTGCACACCGATATCCGCGCTCTTCACCTGCAGTTCACTGCTCACCAGTTTTGCCTTGGCGGCGTCCACTGCGGTGAGTACGCCCGCGTTGAACGCGCGCACGCACTGGTCGATGAAGCACTGCGCCAGATCCAGCTCCGTACGCAATTCGGCGAGCTTGAACTGCGTGTTCTGGAACTCCGCGAGCCGTTTGCCGAAGGCCTTGCGCTGCTGCACCCAGGCGGTGGTGAGGTCGAAGGACAGTTGCGCCGCAGCCAGATAACCACAGCCACCCAGCAGGCGTTCTTCGGCCAGACCTTCCATCAGGTAGAAGAATCCCTTGCCCGGTTCGCCCAGCACATTGTGCTTGGGCACCTTCACGTCGTTGAAGAACAACTCCGCCGTGTCCTGTCCCTTCATGCCCATCTTGGCGAGATTGCGCCCGCGCTCGAAGCCCGCCATGCCGCGCTCGACCAGCAGCAGCGTCATGTGGTGGGGGTTGCCGACGGGATCGGTCTTCGCGGCCACCACCACGAGGTCGGCGTTGATGCCGTTCGAGATGTAGGTCTTGGAACCGTTCAGCAGCCAGTGATCGGCGTGCTCCACGGCCTGGGTGCGTATGCCAGCGAGATCCGAGCCGGCGTCTGGCTCGGTCATGGCGATGGCGAGTATGGTCTCGCCCGACACGCAGCCGGGCATGAAGCGCTCCTGCTGCGCGGTGCTGCCGAAGCGCGTGATGTAAGGGCCCACCAGCCGGCTGTGGAGCGTGTTGTACCAGTCGCCGGCGCGGGCGTACTGGGTTTCTTCCATGATGATCTGTTCGAAGCGGAAGTCGTTGTCACCGCTGCCGCCGAATTTTTCTTCGGGCCAGACCATCAGGAAACCCTGCTCGCCCGCCTTGCGGAAAGCGCGGCGATCGACAATGCCCGCCTCACGCCAGGCTTCCATGTGCGGCACGATCTCGGCGGCCAGGAATTTGCGGTAGGCTTGGCGGAACATCTGCTGTTCGGCGGTGAAATCGCGGGGCAACATGCGCAGGATTCTCCTCGGTGTCACAGTAGCGCGCGAGCGTGCGCGGCACACTCGATTATGCGTGCTGCGGTGACAAATCAGAGCGCGCTGATAACAGGAACTCTTCGCATGGATCCACTTTTCGACTTCAGCGGTAAAGTCGTGCTGATCACTGGTGCCACCCGCGGTCTTGGCTACCGCATGGCGCGCGCATTCGCCGAGCGGGGCGCTGATCTCGTGGTGGCGAGCCGTCGCCAGGAGGCCTGTAACGCGGTTGCCGCGGAGTTCGTGGCAATGGGTCGGCAGGCACTGCCGGTGGCCTGCCACGTGGCGCGTTGGGGCGATCTTGATCGCTTGGTGGAGGCGGCCTACACGCGCTTTGGCCGCGTGGATATCCTGATCAACAACGCCGGCATGTCGCCGCTCACCGATACGCCCTCGGACGTTACCGAGGAACTCTTCGACAAGATCATCGGCGTGAATTTCAAGGGGCCGTTCCGTCTCTGTGCGTTGGTGGGCAAGCGCATGGCCGATGCCGGTGGTGGTTGCATCATCAACATCAGCAGTTCGGCCTCGCTGCGCCCGCTGGCCAATGCGATTCCCTACTCCGGCGCCAAGGCCGCGCTGAACACGCTGGCTGCGGGTTTCGGGGCGGAGTTCGGTGGCAAGGTGCGCCTCAACACGCTCTCGGCGGGACCGTTTCTCACCGACATTTCAGAGTCCTGGCCGGAGGAGTACCGCACGCGTGCCGCCTCGGTGATCGGGCGGCCGGGAAATCCGGAGGAGATCGTGACAGCGGCGCTGTTCCTCGCCAGCCCCGCCTCCTCGTTCGTTGCCTCGGCGCTGTTGCGAGTCGACGGCGGTCTGCAGTAGGGCGCCTTGCTCAGTCGAGCGCGCGCGCCAGCACGGTCATCACCTCGGCACTGGCGCGCTGCGAGACGCGCGCGGTGTGAATCACCGAGGACCTCGCCACCGAAGGCTTCTCCCAGGTAATGCTTCCAGCCCCATTCAGCATTCAGCATTCAGCATTCAGCGTTCAGCGTTCAGCAGGTTCCAGAAAGGCGTGTGGCGAGCCGTCGCCAGGAAGCCTGTGACGCGGTTGCCGAGTCTTCGCTGGCGCGCAATGTGTCGATAAATTTTACAGTGATGGTTGGCAGTTCAACTTAGAAATTCTGTAACACGTTGTTATTAAGGGTATGTGTAAAGTTGGCCTCGATTATGCTCGTAATCTCATCGGCATGGAGAAATCTCTTCTCCCGTCACAAATAAGGAACTTCGATATGAAAAGTTTGGTTCGCGCACTCTGCTTCGCCACCGCAGTTATCGGTGCTGCGAATACAGCTCTAGCAGCCACCATTACTTATATCGGGCAAAGTGCCTTCAACGCTGCAGTTACGGAACAGGTCGAGCAAAACTTTGACCTCTTGAATGGCTTCTATAGTAGCGGGTTAGACGTCTCCGGCATGACGGGCTATACGTTTTCGGCCAACGCTACTGGTGGTATATTCGCAGACAGCAGTTTAGGCGTAATTAGCACAAATAACCCTGTCGATTTAACCTTTACCTTTACTGGAGTACTCCCGACGGCTGTCGGCGGTTTATTTTTTATGACCGACTCCAGTTTCAATGCTGTAAGTTCTGGGGTCAAGATATCTCTCAGCGACGGCACGGTCATTATCCTTTCAGCTCCAACCGGTGACGCCCTCAACACGATTGGTGCGTTCTTAGGCTTCACCAGTGACCTAGGGATCAGTTCATTGACGGTGGGAGGATCGATTTTAGCAACACCAGGCTTTAACGTTTACCCTACGATTAATTCGCTCTACTTTAATTCAGTCAGCGAAGTCCCCGAAGTCCCCGTCCCCGGCACCCTCGGACTGCTTGGTCTTGGTCTGGCGGGCTTGGGTGCAGTGCGTCGACGCAAGGCCTGATGTACGGCTGGCGAGGCCGGGGTTTCGGTCCTGGCCCGCCTGCTCGCGCTTGCTCGAAGCCCGCCTTGTGGCGGGCC
>CAMAXE010000012.1 GCA_945862145.1 Klebsiella pneumoniae | reverse complement strand
CGGATCTGATATCGTCATCGACGCGGCCTATGAGATCAACGACGACCTGACCTTCAATGCCGTTGCAAGCTGGAATGAGTACGAGGGCAACGACAGTCAGGACATTGACCAGCTCACGTGGCCCGTGGGCAAGTTCGCGGAAACCCAGGAAGGCGATGCGATGACTCTTGAGGTACGGTTGACCTCCGAGCCCAAGGACAGCGGCATAGGCTGGATCATCGGCGCCTTCTACCTGAAGGACGAAATGGAGCGCGACGTACAGTTCCAACTTGGCCCCAACGCGCCCCTTTTCGCCGTGGGACTCAACGGCGACACGGGTGATTTCACGGGCAGCGTCGATACGGAAAGCATTTCGATCTTCGGGCAGGTCGACTGGGACCTCAGCGATCGCGCACACCTCAGCTTGGGCGCTCGCTGGATCGATGAAGAGAAGGATGCCGAGAAGATCAACGACAACTTCAACGGCACTGGCCCCGCCTCGCCCGTATTCCAGGCCGGCGGCTTCGCAGCGATCTTCGACCCAACCGACAGCGGCGGTGACAGTCTCAGCACAAGCGATGGAACGTACTCGATCAATCTCTCCTACGACCTCAGCGACGAGGTGCTGGTCTACGCGCTGCACTCGCGGGGCTTCAAGTCTGGCGGCTTCAACGTGGTGTGGGGGCCTATCGGCGCCGGTGAGAACGGCTTCGAGTTCGACGACGAGACCGTCAAAGCCTTCGAAGTCGGCATGAAGGGCACGTTCCTCGACGGTGCGCTGCAGAGCTCCTTGGCCGCCTTTCATCAGACTCACGACAACTACCAGACTGCGGCATTCATCGGCACGATATTCAACCTCTCCAACGCCGAGGAAGCGAGCACGAAAGGTGTCGAGGCAGACCTCAGCTGGGCACCCACGGATGCGCTGTTATTCACTGCGAGCCTCGCATGGACCGACGCGCAATACGAGGACTTCAAGACAGGTCCTTGCAACCAGCTTCAGACGCCCGGCCCAAATGGCTTCTGCGATCAGTCTGGATACCAGCTGCCCTTCGTCTCCGATTGGACCGGCAACGTCTCGGCACAGTACACACAGCCGATGGCGATGGGTGACCTGATCCTGCGAGCCGATCTCGCGATGGCAACTGACTACAATCCCGATCTTGTGCTCGCACCCTACTACCGACAAGACGGCTACGAGCGACTGTCGCTGCGTGCCACTTGGCGTACCGAGCGCTTCGATATCACGGTGTTCGGCAACAACGTGACGGACGCGGAGATTGTCGACTGGGCCGGGTCGACCAACGTAATCCCCGGTGGCTCCGGCCAGTTCGTGATCCAGTCGGGTCCGGTGTACGGAATCACGGGCCGCGTGAACTTCTGAGCGCAGGGGCGGTTCGCTGCGGCGGATCGCCCCTTCCCTTTCCCGGTTTCGGAGTCTCATCCGATGCTCGACGCTGATGTACTCGATGCCACCACACTGGCGGTAATGGCCAACCGCCTGGACAGCATTACCCGCGAAATGAGCAACACCGTGGTGCGGACAGCCCGCTCCACCACGATGGCTGCGCGCGATTTCTCATGCTGCATTGTCAGTTCGGAGCACGAGCTCCTCGCCTCCCCGGAGGGAATGCCCGCGCACGTCTTTGGCATGGGGCCGAGCGCGAAGGTGATGGCGGAGTACCACCCGGATTTCGCACCGGGCGATGCCTTCCTGCACAACGACCCCTACATTGGCAACTCCCACGCCGCGGACCATCAGATCCTGGTGCCCGTGTTCTTCGAAGGGGAACACGTCTTCACAGCCTGCACCAAGGCGCACCAGGTGGATGTGGGCAATGCACTGCCCACGACCTACATGCCAATGGCCCGCGACGTCTACGCCGAGGGAGCCCTGATATTCCCCTGCGTGCGCGTGCAGAGCGACTAT
Source organism: Klebsiella pneumoniae (assembly GCA_945862145.1). GTDB lineage: Bacteria > Pseudomonadota > Gammaproteobacteria > Pseudomonadales > UBA5518 > UBA5518. Next base: position 116,652 of record CAMAXE010000012.1, on the reverse strand, counting down.
CAGGACGTCGCCGACATCATCCGCATGTGCGAACGGCGGATCCGCGGCTTCGAGATCTGGTACGGCGATTACCTCGCACAGCTCGGAGCGGTACGCCTTGCCGAGCGCAGGCTGGGCGAGTTCTGTCGGAAGTTCGGCCTGACCACGGTGCGCCGCTTCGTGCGTGACTGGCTCGACTACTCCGAACGCATCACCGCTGAAGCGATCCGGCAGTTGCCATCAGGCCGCTTACAAGGACGAACAACTCTGGATCCTTTCCCGGGCATACCCAATGGGCTTCCTCTCAGCGTCTGGATCGACGTGGATAGCGAACAGGGAACGATCTGCGTCGACCTGCGCGACAACGCCGATTGCGTGCCGGCCGGGCTGAACTTGACCGAAACCACGGCCACAAACGGTGGTGTGGCAGGGGTGCTCTGCGTACTTAACTCCGTGAGCGGTCGCGATCGCATGCAGATTCCAAATAACGCGGGCAGCTTCCGAAGAATCCGCGTGCTTCTGCGCGAGAACTGCGTTGTCGGGATTCCGCGCCATCCGGTGTCCTGCTCGCTCGCCACGAACACCGTGGCCGATCGGGTGCATGGAATGATCATCCACGCCTTCACGGCACTAGGGGAAGGCATCGGTCTCGCCGAGCCCTGCTACGGCTCACCGCCCTACATGGGCGTGGTCTCGGGCTACGACCGGCGCAGGGACCGCTTCTATATCCTGCAGATCGCCAGCGGCACCGCCGGTGGCCCGGCCTCTCCGAGCGAAGATGGCTGGCTCATGCTACTTGTCGCCAATGCTGCAGGCATGGCCTACATCGACTCCAGCGAAGTCGTGGAACAGAAAAACCCGCTGGTCATCTGGGACAAGGCGATCCGCCCCGATTCTGAGGGCGCAGGTGCCTTGCGCGGTGCGCCAGGAAATGTCTGCATCTACGGCCCTCGCTTTGATCCCATGGAGGTCCACTATTTCCTCGAAGGCGTCATCAACCGCCCGATGGGTGCGCGGGGCGGCAGCTCGGCGACCGGACCCCGGGTCTTCCGTGTCGAGGATGGCCGGTGGATCGAGGTACACGACACCATCGGCCAAGCGTTGCTTGCGCCCGGTCAGTCGCTGGTCTCGCTCTCCGCGGGCGGCGGCGGCTATGGTCCGGCCATAGCGCGAGACCCGGCGCGGGTGCTCGAGGACGTGCGGGAAGGCTGGATATCGCCAACCCGTGCACACGCCATCTACGGCGTGGTCCTACGCGGTGATCCGTTGCGCTGGGAAACGCTCTCGATCGATCAAGCTGCGACGAGCGCGGCCCGCGAAACATTACGCACGGCCGCTCCCGATGGCGGAGGCGACCCGCGCTCGGAGCGGGCCATGGATGCGTGGTGGTCGGAGGCAAGCCTGGCGTGAGCAACTACACCATCGCGATCGACACCGGCGGCACCTTCACCGACCTCGTACTCGCTGACGAGCAGAGCATCATCGGCCTCTACAAGGCACCCACCACCCCAGCGGACCTCGTGCTCGGTATCACGGCAGCGATCGATCAGGCCGCAGCCTCACAGGGCATATCCACCGCGGCGTTGCTCGGACAGACCAGCACCTTCGTGTACTCCACAACGCACTCGACGAACGCGGTGCTGGAAGGCAAGGTCGCACGGACGGCCTTCCTTACAACGCGCGGACACCCGGACATCCTGACGTACAAGGAAGGCGGCAAGGATCAGGTGCACAACTGGTCGATGGCTTTCCCGAAGCCCTATGTGCCGAGGCGTCTTACCTTCGAAATCACGGGACGTGTGCTTGCCGATGGCACGATCGCGGTGCCGCTCGAAGAGGACGAAGTGCGCACAGTGCTCGCGCGGCTGCGTGATCTGGAGGTCGAGGCGATCGGCGTCTGTTTACTCTGGTCGCCTGTCAACCCGGCCCACGAGATCCGCATCGGTGAGCTCGTCGAGGAACTGCTTCCGGGGGTCGCCTGCTCGCTAAGCCATCGCGTCAACCGAATAATCCGCGAGTATCGCCGCGCTTCCGCGACGGTGATCGATGCCTCGCTGAAGCCTCTGATGCGCCGCCATCTGCAAGACATGGACGCCCGGCTGCGCGCGCTGGGGTTCCGCGGCGAGCCGCTGATGGTCACGCATGTTTCCGGTGGTGTGATGCGACTCGCACAGATGCTCGAGCGTCCCTTGCAGACGATCGATTCGGGGCCTGCACTGGCACCCGTGGCGGGCGGCGTCTTTGAGCGCGCGGAGTTCGCCTCACCTGGCGCAAACGTGCTTGTCGTGGATGCAGGGGGCACCTCTTTCGATGCGAGCCTGATCCACGGCGGGCAGGTCGCCTACACGCGAGAGAAGTGGTTCGGCCATCGCTGGTACGGACACATGACCGGCTTGCCAGCGGTGGACACCCAGTCGATCGGTGCCGGCGGCGGCTCGATCGCTCGGGTCGATGCAGCCGGCATGATCCATGTCGGCCCCGAGAGCGCGGGCGCGGAACCCGGGCCGGCGGCCTATGGGCGCGGCGGCACCGAGCCTACTGTCACGGATGCCGCCGTGGTGCTCGGCTACATCGATCCCGACGATTTTCTTGGCGGACACATGCGTCTCGATGCCAAGGCAGCGCGCCGGGCAGTCGCGAGCCGGCTGGCCGAGCCACTCGGCATCAGTGTCGAGCAGGCGGCGGCATCGGTGCTGGCGATCGTGTCTGAAAGCATGCGCGGCCTGCTCACTGACCTCACAGTCGCGCAGGGGCGCGATGCACGCGAGTGCCTCATGGTCGCCGGTGGCGGTGCGGCGGGACTCAACATTGTGCACATCGCGCGCGAGGCAGGGATTCGCACGCTGATCGTACCGAAGCTGGCGGCAGGCCTGAGCGCGGTGGGCGGGCTCTATTCCGACATCATGGCTGTCTTCTCGCGCGGTTTCCTCACCAACACCACCCAGTTCGACAACGCCGGTGTCAACGCAACGCTGGCGGGTATCGATAACGAGATCGAGGACTTCTTCCGACAGATAGAGCATCCCGGCCCGCGTTCCAAGCGGTTCCTCTGTGAAGCGCGCTACGAGCAGGAGATGTGGGAGATAGAGGTGGAACTTGGGGCGATGCCGGCATTCGACGCCGTGCGCGACCTCCCGTTGCTTCGTCAGCGGTTCGACGTCAAGCACCTAGACACCTTCGCCACTCAACAGCAGGGCGCCCCGATCGAGGTGGTTAGCTGGCGGGGCGAAGCCAGGATCGCACGGCACAAGCCGGCGTTGACACGCCCTAGCCCAGTAGCCCCCGGAGATAGCCCGCCGGAATCACGACGCCACGCCTGGTTTGACAACCAGACACTTGAGACCCCGGTTTACCGGGGTGCAACACTGGCGGCAGGGCGGCACATCTCTGGACCGGCGATCATCTCGGAAGAAACCACTACGCTTGTACTGATACCCGGTTCCTCGGCACAGGTCAGGGAGTCCCATTACCTGATCGATGTGGGCGAGAGTTGACTTAACGCCGCCAGCACGGCGACAGCGGGAGAGACTCAATGCCGGGGAACTGGGCATTTGGACGTCTCGGCACCTCGGAGACGGCAAGTTGAAGTTCCTCCCAGAACTCGCCCATGGCCTGCAACACGAGGTCTAGCTCGACGCGGGCGAGGGAGGCGCCAAGGCAGAAATGCCTACCTCCGCCAAAGGTGAGGTGGGGGTTCTCCGCACGATCGGGGACAACAGACTCCGGATCCGTGAATACCGCAGGGTCCCGGTTCGCCGCGCCCAGGTGCAGGAAAACCTGGGTGCCGGCGGAAAGGTCACGTCCGTGCAGTTCCCGGTTCTCGCCCAGCACCCGGAAATGCGCACGCACCGGCGTCTCCCAGCGCAACATCTCTTCGGCAAGCAGTCGGCGCGGCGTCTGGCCGCTACGCATCAGCGCGAGTAGCGAGGGATCCCTCGCCGCACAGAGCGCTGTGGCGGAGAGCGTCGAAGCCGTGGTCTCGAAACCCGCGGTGAACAGGCCGCGGAGCGCGGCGACTAGTTCGTCGATCCACACGGACTCGTCGTTCTCGAGGGCGAACTTCGATACCAGGTCATCACGAGGATCGTGCGCGCGCTCCTCCAGAAGCCGGGTAAAGTATCGGATGAAGTTTCCGCTCGCCCTGTCGACACGCTGAAGCGTGGCGGAGTCGATAGCGTTCGGCTGGAAAATACGGAGGAAATCCGGCGTCCACGATTCCAGCATGGGCCAGTCGGTCTCCGGCACGCCGAGCACGGCACAGATCACACGCATCGGGATCGGCAGGGCCACATCGCGCACGAAATCGATCGAACCACGGCCATGAATCGCACCAAAGACAGAATCGACGATCCCGGAAACCAGTGGCCGGAGCTGTTCAGCGCGTTTGTGTGTGAAGGCTGCGGCGAGCTTTCGTCGAACCCTGGTGTGCTCGGGAGGGTCCATCATGGAGAGGCTCGAACGCCACATCCGCGCAGCCGGTCCGTCGCGCAGCGCACGCGGACATGTTTCGCCCTCACCACGCATCCGGGAGGCGGGGTCGTCCAGAACGGATTTGACGTCTTCGTGGCGGCTCAGCAGCCAGACGGTCTGCGGACCGAGGGTGGCGGCGACGAGTGGCTTGTCCCTGCGCAAGCCCGCGAGCACCTCCCATGGGTAACGGGCCAAGGCAGGGTCCGCGAGATCCAGCTCTGGTTTCTCGGCGATCGAAATGGTGCGCATCGTCAAGCGACCCAGTTGTCGCAGTTGAGCAGGGTGGCGCTGAGCCCCGAGATGCCGTACTCCAGCCGGCCCACGGCGCCGGGATGCGCGACCACAACGCGCTCAATGCAGTCCTCTGGAGAGCCTTCGGCGAGTGCATCTCCGAGACAGGCCCATTCGACAACCATCAGCCAATTGGCCTGTTTCGAGGGAAAGAAAGGATGCTTGCCACTTTGGCAAGCGAGCCTTGCGCGCAGGGCGCCGCGCACACCGATCAGCGCCGGCCCCTCTACGTCGCGGAACCATGCTCGGAACCCGGCGACGCGCGCCTCATCCACGTCAAGGCGGAGTGTGGAGACCACCGGGGCACAGACCGCGCCGGCACGGCTCGGCCCACGGCCCCCGCTGAGGGCGGATGCTGGGATGCCGGCGACCTCAAGCTGCGCGTAGACCGTGTTGGAATGGTTGCTGATCTTGTGCAGGACCTCCTGCGTGAGTTGAGTGTCATGCTCGCGCACAGCGGCATAAGCCGGGGAGGAGAAAATCCCGATATCGGGGATTTCGTAGACATTGCAGATGAACGGCGCGCCAACGAGTGCGTGGTAAGCATTGCAACTGTGGAAACCCGTGCCGATCAGGTCGGGCCCATGCCGTGTGTCGTACCACCTCACGAACTCTGGCAGGTAATCCGTCTCGACATCCATTCGAACGACGTAAAGCAGCGGTAGCACGGGGATACCTCGAGGCTGTGTCAGGTGTTTGGCACCACAGTCTCCCGTGCGGGCCAAGCGACCACCGCACCGAAGTCACCAGGGTTGACCATCGAAGGAGAGCTTCGCGCGAGCATGAGGATCGCACCTTCTTCGGGCGCAGAGAACTCCTCGACACGCTCGCCGGTGCCGGGATTCACCATCCAGGCAACCGGACCAGAGGGGATCGGCTGCCCGACCCGAGTGGTCGCGTGCGCGCTTACCAGCACCCCCGTCTGGGAAGGCAAGTACATCGAGACGCGCCCGTCGATCACCGCGACGCGCCCGGGCCCGGTGGAGCGACCCTCCAGTTGCCCGCGGTAGCGCAGCACGTTGAGGCAGCCCGCGACCCCTACATCGGTCTCCCCGAGCGCGCCTCCGCCGAACTCAACTAGCACGGATTTGCCATGACCGCCTTCAGTGAAGGCCCATGACAGCTGGCCCGGCTGCGCCATATTTTTCACGATCGGCGTGTAGCCGAACGATGCCGAGAGCTCCTCGTCGCCGTAGTCGTAGGAATACCAGAGCGCCATATCCGGCGTGCCGGAATGGAGGTCGATTACGCAGTCAGTGGCATTGCATAACTCATGAAGCAACACATGCGCGAGCTGGTGAGTCAGAAAACCCCCAGGCGCGCCGGGGAAAACGCGGTTCAAAAACAGATGGTCGGGGCTGATCCGCGTGCCGGCCTGTAGCGCGAAGGGATTAGCCGCCGGGCAGAGCAGCACGGTACCGCACAGGTCCTCCCGTCCGCCGAGCGCCGTAGCGAGCTCCCAGAGCGCGAGCGTGCAAAGAGGTTTGTCGCCGAAGATGCCGCCGACAAAGGCCGTCGAGGGCCCGGGCTGTGCACCTCGGATCTCCACGAAGTGCAGCCGCCAAGGCTCGCCGTCAGCGCGGCGGCTGACAGAACGGGCGTATTCACGACGGACGGGTAGCACCTCAAGTTACCTGCGGAACGATGTCGTGCGTAATGTGCTCGATGCACGAGAGCGTCTCCTCAATGCTGGGCCCCTCGAAGTGGCGCAGGCGCAGAATGATCTCCTCCGGACCGATGCTCTCGCGCCACTGCGCGATCTGCTCAAGCCAAGTGTCCGTTCCACCACAGAGCACACGATCGGGCAGTACGTGGTCGAGAGTGAGTTGCGACTCATCGCTCACGTCCTTCAGCCAGGGATCGAAGCGTGGGTCGTAGGCGTTGCCCCGGCGAAAATAAACCCGTGAGTAACCGAGGACGTGCGGACCGTAGGTCGCTCGCGCGCTCTCCTCGTCGTGACCGAGCCAGGCCTCGCGCAGCAGCACGATCCGGGGCTTCTTGCCTACCTTTTCGCACTCCTCTCGGTAAATCCGCGCGAGGTGTGCGACCCACCTGCCACTGCGAAGGGGATCCGTGACCCAGCCATCGGCCTGTCGGGCGGCCCGGCGAACACCCGGGGCGCTCCAGGCGCCAATGAACACTTCGAGGTGATCGGGCCCAAGCGCCGAGTCCCTGCCCTGCACCATGCCCGACCAGGGGGCAGGCACGGGGATCTTCCGCCCCTCGCGGTGCGCCGCTATTACGTCCATACCCACCTCCATGCGGTGGTGACGCTCATCGAGCGACACGCCGAATGGGTCGTAGTCACCTTGGAAGTAACCGGCGCCGGTAGTGAGCCGGAATCGGCCAGGGAACATCGCATCCAGCAGGCAGCCGTCTTCCGCAACACTTACGGGATGGTGCACGGGCAGCACGGTGACGCCAGTACAGAAGCGCAAGCGCTCAGTTCGCGCAAGGCCCACCGCGCAGACCATGGCAGGGTTAGTGGTGTAGGAGGTGTCTCCCGCGTGCTTCTCGCCGGTATAGGCCGCATACCAGCCACAGCGCTCCGCCGCATCGCATTCTGCGAGAAATCCGTCTATGTCGAAAACTCGCTTGCCATCGACGACCTTCTGCAAGGCGGGCGCGATGCTGAATCTCATGTCTGTCTCCATGCCTCGATTGTCGAAAAAAGTATGGCGGATCAGGCGAATGAGGCCTCAAGCCCCGCATAGCGCTGCCACCAAGGCCGCGCGCGCTCGAGTTGCGCGGCGAGCGAGAACAGCAGCCCATCGCGACCAAAGCCCGCGCTGAAGTGCGCGCCGAGGGGCACGCCCTCGGTGGTCCAGTGCAGCGGGACCGACATCGCCGGGATCCCTGCGATGTTCGCTAGCGCGGTGAAAGGGATGAAGCGGAAGACAGCCTCAAGGTAGGACTGCACGTCTGCCGTGCTGGTGTCGAGCGTGCCGAGGACAGGCGGCGGCGTGGCCACCACCGGCGTCAGCAGCACATCGTAGCGCGCGAAGAAGGGTGCGACCTGCCGTCCGATGGCGTGCATCGACCAAGTCGCACGGACCATGTCCGCGGCGGTCTTCACGTGGGCGGTCTTTCCGAGGATACCAATCACGTTCTCCACGAGGTCGGGCCCTGGCGCAATGCCCAGTGTCTCGCAGTACTGGTCGATGCCCGCCTGCACATTCGCGGCAATCAGCAATGGGTAAGCAGCACCGATCCGCGCGACGTCGTACTCGGGCACAGCCTCTTCCACCGAGTGGCCTAGCGACTCGAGTAGCCGCGCACAGTCGTCGAGCGCCTCGATGCAGGCGGGGTGCACAGGTGCGCCCGACAGGGCGCGACGCTGCAGGGCGATACGCAGTTTCCCAGGCTCATGCTTCGTCTCCGAGAGGAAACTCCTCGCCGGCACGGGTCCGCAATAGGGATCACCCGGCGCGGATCCGGCGGTGGCATCCAGGACCGCAGCACTATCACGAACGGAGCGCGAGACCACATGCTCGACGCTGAGGCCGCTCCAGGCCTCGCCATAATCTGGGCCTGAGGGGTTCAGGCCCCGAGAGGGCTTGAACCCGAAGACACCGCAGCAGGCGGCCGGAATACGGATCGAGCCGCCACCGTCCGAAGCGTGCGCGAGCGGCACTATCCCGGCCGCCACGGCGGCCGCCGAGCCACCGCTTGAGCCCCCTGCGCTGAGGGCGAGATTCCACGGATTGCGGACTGCACCGAACAGCCTGCCCTCGGTGCTCGGGCAGCAGCCGAACTCGGGCGTGTTCGTCTTGCCGAAAATCACGAAGCCTGCTCGCTTTTGGCGGGCGACGAGTTCGCTGTCGTGATCGGGCACGAGGTTTCGCCAGAGGCGGCTGCCAGCGGTGGTGGGGACGCCCGCGTACTGCGCCCGTAAGTCCTTAAGCAGGAAGGGCACGCCGTCAAAAGGCCCCTCACCGGGCACCTGCGCGGCACGGGCGCGGGCCTGTTCGAACATGGGTGTCACGAGCGCATTGATGCGCGGATTGATCTTTTCCGCTTGCGCGATCGCCGCCTCGAGCAACTCCGTTGCGCTCGCCTTGCCTTCGCTGACCAGCGCTGCCAGCCCTAGCCCGTCATAAGCAGTGTAGTCGTTCACTTCTCCTCCCGGGCCTCTGGGCGCCCTACTCAGAAATCCAGCGTAGCCTGCACACCGAAGCTGCGCGGCGGGCCGAAACGCGAGAACACGTCGCCAAGAAAGGGAATCGTATCAACCCGGTAGAGTTCGTCGTCGAGATTCTTGCCGTACACCGCTATCTCCCAGCCACCGGCGCGCGGCGACAGCGCGATCCTAGCATCGAGGAGGCCATAGGCATCCTCGTAGACGGTATTCTCCACACCCCAAGGCATATCGTCGTGCCAGCTGTACTCGGCGCGCAGGCCGAGTTCGAAATCCGCTCCCAGAGTTGCCGTGTACTCGAAGCCGGCGCTGTACATGTACTCGGGTGTGCGTGCGAGTGCGTTGCCGGATAGGTCAGCGCCACTGGAGTCGATGAAATCCTGGTACTCCGAATCAGTCCATGCGCCACTGAACCAGAGTTCCAGCCCCTCGACGGGCGAGGCTCTGAGCTCCAGCTCGATGCCCTGGATCTGCGCGTTAGCGGCGTTGTCGATAATCAGCGTGAGGCCCGTGTCGTCGAGCTGTTCGACCTGCAGGTCGTCGAACTTCGTCAGGAATCCCGCTACGTTCGCACGAATCCGTCCGTCGGCCCAAGAGGTCTTTGCGCCGAATTCGTAGGTCCAAGCGGTTTCCGGGTCGTAGGGGAGCCGTGCGGCGGCTGTGCTGCCGGGTTTACCTTGCCAACCGCCACCCTTGAATCCACGCGCCATGCTCGCGTAGAGCAGTACGTCCTCGGTGGCACGCCAGTCGAGGCCCGCCTTCGGCGTAAACTCCTGCCACGACTCCTTGACCCCGATATCCCAAAAATCGTTGCCGAGCGGCGCGACGCAGAAGAGCCCGCCGGGCTGACCGAAATCGAGACACTCCGAGCGGGTTCTGAAGTCCTTGTCGTCGTCCGTGTAACGCCCACCAAACGTGACCGAGACCGAGTCCGACAGCGCCCAGCTCGCCTCGCCGTAGACCGCGAGGCTTTCGTTGATGGTCTTCTGGTCGTAAAGGAACTCGCCATCGAGGATATCGCCAATGCTGCCGGGGCCAAGGAAGGCGAGGTAGGTCGTGGCGATACTGTTGTCGATAACCTCCGTCTCTTCCCGCAGGTAGTAGAGCCCCGTCACCCAAGAGAGCCGCCCACCGTCGTCCGAGGCCAGGCGCAGATCCTGCGTGATGCCCTGATAGTTCTCCTCCTGGCCGTTCGCCGCATCGGTGAGCGAGGGCGGAGAGGGGAGTCCCACCAGCGAGTAGCGCCCCTCAAAGTCGCCGTCACGGATCGCAGCCAGGTAGGTCAGCGTCTGGCCACCAGGCAGCACATAGTCGATGCGCCCGGAGAGCCCGAAGACGTCCTTGTCCTCCCACTGGCTCCAGGGCGAGGCGCTCTCGCGCGGATCGTAGGTGGGGAGCCCGAGCCCCATCGCTGGACCGAGTCCGGGTATGGTCGGGTCATCGACGGCAAGCCGCGATTGCCCGTTGCCATCGTTGTGTCCAACATCAGCGCTGAGATGGACCGTGAGCTCATCAGACGGAGTGAACAGCAACGAACCGCGCAGCGCCCAACCGGTGTAGTCGTCTAGCTCCTCGCCACGCAGTATGTTGCGCGAATAGCCTTCGTTGTGCCGTGCCTGAAAGGCAAGCCGACCGGCAGTTTGCTCGCCCAGCGAGCCGGTGACGTAGCCCTCCGTCGACCAGGTGTCCTTGCCACCCAGCGCATCCATCTGGCCCCACGAAGCTGAGATCCGGCCCGACTCCTCATGGCTCGGACGCGCCGTGATCAAGTTGACAGCACCCCCGACGACGTTCTTTCCGTAAAGCGTTCCTTGTGGCCCACGAACCACCTCCACGCGCTCAAGATCGAAGATCGCCGGAGATGCGGTCCCTCGGCGTCCAATGTAGACCTCATCGACGAAGAGGCCTACCGAAGGCTCGGCCGCTGACCCGGTGAGGCGCAGAGTCCCTATGCCGCGGATCACGGCTTCCTGCTGGTTACCGATCTGCTCCTGGTACGTGAACCCCGGGGTACGGGCAGCGATCTGGGAGATATCCACGATGCCGGACTTCCGGAGATCCTCGGAAGAGAGCACCGTGACTGCGATAGATACATCCTGCAGCGACTCCTCGCCCCGACGTCGTGCCGAGACGATCACCTCGTCGAGGCCACCCTCTACGCCAGGCGCGGCCTGGGCGAACGGCGGAGTCAAAGCGCTCGACAGGCCCAGAAGGACCAGCGCGATCGGGCGAACGTACTTTGGATCTGTCATGGTAATGCTCCTGTCAGGAGGCGTTGAGGTGTAAGACTCTTTGCCGGCGCCCAGCAACGCCCCACGCGTACAGACTCAATACCGATTAGTATTTTTCTTCTAACGTCGGTAACGTTAACGAGTTGTTTAGTACTACGCAATAGGTCCAAGGTGAGGGCATGCACGAGGAGGCAGGACCGCATGGCACGTGGCAAGGCGCTGGAGCACTGGCCGTTCAACACCTACAACTGGGGCCGCTGGTCGAACGACCTCGGCACTCTGAACCTGCTGGACGCAGGGACAACACGGCGCGCCTTCGCCGCAGTCCGCTCGCACGAGCGGCTCGCGCTCGGTGCACCGCTCAGGGCCGATGATGCAGGTCTCGATGCGGCCGCCTTCCACCACAGCATGGACCACGCCGGCAAATACGAATTTGGCCCGCGCGACGAACCGGTACAGGCCACAAGCGACAGCTTCTCGGTGGCGATTCATGGCATGACCAACTCTCACATCGACGCCTTCTGCCACTGCGGGCACCACGGCCTTTCGTTTAACGGCACGCACTTCGAGGACAACGTCAGCACCGGGCAGCCCGGGCGTCGCTTCACCGTGATGGACATCCCGCCGATCGTCACGCGGGCCTGGTTCGTCGACGTGCCCGCGCAACACAACCTCACGGTACTGCGCCCGGGCACAGCGGTAACCCCAGAGGATCTTGCATGGCTGGAAGGTCGAATCGAGCCTGGCGATGCGCTGGTGATCCGCACCGGCAGGTATGCGACACGGGTGGTGCGCCACGATGATCCAGAGGCAGCCGACGATCACGGCAACTGGTGCGGACTGCACGTCGACTGCATCGACCTGATCGACCGCTGGGACCTCTCGACCGTCGCGACGGACAGTTCGGGAGACAGCTTCCCGAGCACTACTCCGCACTGCTCGGTACCCATACACATCCTAACGGAGGTCTACCTAGGACTACCGCTGATCCATCACCTGGAGCTTGAGACGCTGGCGCCAGCGATTCATGCCCGGGGCCACGCCGACTTCATGCTAGTGGTGGCGCCGCTCAGGATCACGGGAGCCACCGGCTCACCGGTGAGCCCGGTCGCAATCCTGTGAGGCACATCAGCCCGTCGATCGAGAAGAGCCTCTCGTGTCGTTAGGCCTCACCCCAGTCAGGAAGCCGGCTTCCGTCAGCCCTTCATACCGGCGTCTCGTGCTCTTCATGCTGACACTGGTTTATGTAGTCAACTTCGTCGACCGGCAGGTACTCTCTGTTCTGCTCGAGCCTATCCGCCGCGACCTCGGCCTGAGCGACACGCAACTCGGTCTGCTGTCCGGGCTGGCCTTCGCGGCCTTCTATGTCACCTTTGGGATCCCCTTCGCGCGGATCGCTGATCGCTACTCCCGGCGCAATCTGGTCGTCGTGTGCATGCTGGCTTGGTCGGCGATGACGGCGCTCTGTGGTATGACCGTCAACCTCGCGCAGTTGCTTGCCGCACGAATCGGCGTCGCGATTGGCGAGGCCGGATGTATCGCGCCGGCCCAATCGATAATCGCGGACTATTACTCTCCCGCCGAACGACCAGCGGCCCTGTCTGTGTTTTCAGTTGGGGCACCCGTTGGCGTGTTCCTCGGCCTGTTGCTCGGCGGTTGGCTCGCAGAACTCTTCGGCTGGCGCATGGCGCTCATACTGATCGGCCTGCCCGGCATGCTGCTAGCGTTACTCGTACTCGGGACCGTACGTGAGCCGATCCGTGGCATGTCCTCCGGGATCAGCACCACAGAGCGGCCTGGCCGATTCATCGATGATGCACGTCAATTACTCTCTCGGAGGAGCATGCCCCTGATCGCGGTCGGGGCAGGCATGCAGTCGATGGTGCTCTATGGGATGGGCGCATGGCTGCCTTCTTTCTACCAGCGGCTCCACCACCTGCAGACCCATGAAGTGGGCTCGCTGCTGGCCGTTGTGAACGGCATTGGCGCAGGACTCGGCACTCTGGGCGGCGGTTTTCTGGCTGCCGCTCTTGCACGACGTGACCGACGCTGGCTCTGCTGGCTGCCCGCCATCGCGGCAGCGACGGCGACACCGCTGTACGCGGGCGCTGTGCTGGCGTCCGATATCTTCTGGAGCATCGCATGCGTCTTCCCGGCAGCCTTGCTCGGTTCGGTCTTCGTGGCACCTACGCTGGCAGCCGTACACAGCGTTTCCGGGGTCGCATTGCGCGCTACCGGACTCAGCCTCGTGCTGTTCTTGACCAACCTGGTTGGGATCGGCGGTGGTGCGCTCGTGGTGGGCGCAGTTAGCGATGCGCTGAAGGAACTCGAGGCAGTCAATTCCCTACGCTATGGCTTGCTGGCCGTACTTTCAGCGAATTTCCTTGCCATCGCCGGGTATACATGGGCGGGCCGCTATGTCAGAACCGACACTCAGGACTGAGCCTTCACGGGGATACACATTTATTCCGCTCAAAGGAAGCAACACCAAAAAAGACGCAGCCAGTACAACCCGCAAAATCTACTCCGCTTACCTCGCAAATTTCGGACAACCCAAAGACCTTTCGCGAGTAGAAAATGAAAAACCACCAAGTCTAGCCCTTTCATCTACACGCCCGCCAAGGCTTACTCTCAGTCGACGTAGTTGCTGTCGGGGCGAGCGCCGAGTTGGCCACGTTCGTCGAGGAAATCATGATCACTGCATGCAAACAGGAGCCGACGGTGGCTACAGCAACCAACAACATCGTGACCACGGCGTGCGGCTCGCCTTCATGGTGCCTTTCACCGAGACCGCAGCGGACTTCCACGCCCGCTTCGGCACCGATATCTACACCATCTTCAACATGACCGAGATCTCCTCGCCGATTGTCTCGGAGCCCAATCCCGTGCGGCGCGGCACCTGCGGCAAGGCGCGCGCAGGCGTCGACGTGCGTCTCGTCGATGACTTCGACTGCGAGGTCGCACTGGGCGAGATCGGCGAGATGATCGTGCGCACCGACCGCCCCTGGGGCATGAACCACGGCTATTACAAGAACGAGCGCGCCACGGCCGAGGCCTGGCGCAACGGCTGGTTCCACACCGGGGATTCCTTCCGCGTCGACGCCGAGGGCTACTACTATTTCGTCGATCGCAAAAAAGATGCGATCCGCCGCCGCGGCGAGAACATCTCCTCCTTCGAAGTAGAGGCCGAGGTGGTCGCCTTCCCGGCCGTGCGCAAGGCTGCGGCCTATGCGGTGCCGAGCGAACTTGGCGAGGACGAGGTCATGATTGCGGTGGCGCCGGTCGACGGGCACGTCATAGAGCCCGTCGCGCTGTTCGAATTCCTGCGCGAGCACATGGCGCACTTCATGGTGCCGCGGTACCTGCGCGTGATGCCCGCGCTGCCGAAGACCGCATCGGCCAAGGTGCTGAAACACCTGCTGCGCGCCGAGGGCATCACCCCGGACACCAGCGACCGCGAAGCGCTTGGCGTCAATGTGCGACGCACCCGACTATGAGCACGTTTCCTTTCACATCAGCCCGGGGCACAGACCCCAATCTCGAGGAGAGACACATGAAGACTAAAACCCCGCAACGCGTGCTGGCGCAGATATCGCGCCTGAGCCTGCTAGCCATCGCCATCGCGGCGGTCGGCGCGCGCGCTGAATCCGCCAATGACATCGAGGAAATGGTGATAACCGCCACCAAACAGGAGTCAACGGTGGCAACCACTGCTGCGTCCGTGTCGGTAGTGGGCGCCGACGCCCTCGCACCGGGCGGCATCACCAACATGGGTGACCTGGTGAGCGCCATCCCCAACCTTTCGGTGGGCGACCAGTTCGGCGTCGCGCGGATCTTCATCCGCGGCATCGGCATGACCAGCATCGACCTCGGCGCCGACGGCGCAGTGGCGGTGCATCAGGACGGCGCCATCCTCGCGCGCCCCTCCACGCAAATGGCAGGCTTCTACGACCTCGAGCGCGTGGAAGTGCTGCGCGGCCCGCAGGGCACGCTCTACGGCCGCGGCGCCACCGCAGGCGCCATGGACCTGATCACCAAGCGTCCGACCCAGGAACTCGATGGCTACGCCCGCGTCACCGTGGGCGACTACTCCCTGATGAACCTCGAGGGCGCCATCGGCGGTGGCCTCGGCGATGGCGTGGCTGGACGCCTGGCATTCAAGCAGGAAAAGCGTGACGGCTACGGCGAAAACCTCTTCACCGGCAACGACGTCGACGACCGCGATGCCTACGCCGTGCGTGGCGGCCTGCTCTTCGACCCCTCGGAAGACCTGTCGATCTATCTGACCGCCGAGCACTACGAGGAAGACGACAACAACTACGCCTTCCACTACTTCGGCACCTCGGTAACACCGGAAGACGCCCTTGCCCATAACCTGCTGGATGGCAAGACCATTTTCGACATCAAGGGTCCGGGCACCGACATCGGTGACCTGCGCGACATCTACTCCGATCAGGACGCGACCAACGACCGCAAGGGCTCTGCCGCCACGGCCGTGATCGACTACGACATCGGCGGCGGCTGGTCGCTGAAGTCCGTGAGTTCCTGGCATGATTTTGAGCGTCTCCAGGTCGACGACCTCGACGTCTCGGATGTGTGGATGTTCGGCCAGAACAACTACGAGGAGGAGTCCAAGACGCTTAGCCAGGAGTTCACCCTGAACTTCGACGCCGATCGCTATGATCTGCTGTTCGGCGCGATGGCTTTCGACGAGGAGCTTTACGGCAGCGTGAAAGTGCCGCTGAAGAACCTTGGCCTGCTGTTTGGTCTGCCCGCTGACTTCTTCGAGGGCGGCAACTACTGGCAGAACGGCGATGTAGACATCACCGCTTACGGCCTCTTCGGCCAGATCCGCTACGAACTGACCGACCAACTTGCGCTCACCGCCGGCGCCCGCTGGAACTACGAGGAGCGCACCGGCACCGGCGCCTTCATCTTCGACGCGATCGGCGTGAACATCCCCACCGACCGCAAGAAGGACTGGGACGACGTCACCCCGATGGTGAAACTCGAGTACACCACGGACTCGGGCGCCCTGCTCTACGCGAGCTACACCGAGGGCTTCAAGTCCGGCGTGATCAACGTCGGCAGCCAGAACGAGGTGATCGACCCCGAGTTCGTGACCGCTTGGGAAGCGGGCATCAAGTCGCGCTTCATGGACGACAAACTCTACCTGTCGGCCGCCGTGTTCTACTACGACTACAAGGATCTACAGGTCGGCTTCGTGAACGCCCAGAGCATCGTCGAGACGGTAAACGCCGCAAAGGCGCAGAACACCGGTATCGAGATCGAGGGCAGCGCGCAACTCACCGACGCCTTCTCGGTGGATTTCTTCGCCACGCATCTGCAAGCCGAGTTCGATGAGTTCCTGCAGGGCGACTATCGCGCCGGCGGCGAGATCCGCGACCTGAAGGGCAACAACCTGCCGAACGCCCCCGAGAACTCCTTCCGGCTGGGCGTGAACTACGACGTCGCCCTTGGCGATTCCGGCAGCCTGCGCCTACGCACCGATGTGAACTGGCAGGACGAGGTGTTCTTCACCGAGTTCAACAACCAGGACGCTGTGCAGGACTCCTACGCCATGTGGAACGCCAGCATCGCCTGGACCTCCGCAGACGAGCATTGGAACGCCACCGCCTGGGGCCGCAACCTGGCCGACGAGGACGTGATCGCGAACAACATCTTGACCGCGCCGCTCTATGGTCAGGTACGCGTGGGCTCGATGATGCCGCCGCGCACCTACGGCCTCACGGTCGGTTACGACTTCTGATCTCGACCTGCCCCGTGCGCCGTCCGGCGCGCGGGGCTTCTTTTTCACTCCATATTTTCGCATCTTCCCCATGACACGCACCTATTCTTTCGACCCTGCGGATCCCGAACTGCGCGTCGATCCCTATCCGCGTTTCCGCTGGCTGCGCGAACACGAACCCGTGCACTGGTCGGATCTGGGCTTCTGGGTGGTCACCGGCTACGAGGACGCCCGCGACGTGGTACGCGCGGAGGTCTTTGGGCAGGGCGATTTCGTCGCCAACATCGCGCTCTTCTACGAGCCCGGCTTTGACGTGCTCGCGCACTCGTCATATCGCTGGCTCTCGGAAGTTTTCGTAATGCGCGACCCGCCCGATCACACAAGGTTGCGCAAGCTCGTGGTGCAGGCACTCGATGCGCGCCGCATCACCGCCATGCGCCCGCGCATCGCCGCCATCACCGAGCAACTGCTGGACGAACTCGAGCCGGGCTGCGGCATGGACGTGATCCACGACTTCGCCTACCGGCTGCCCACCCGCGTGATGTGCGACATGCTCGGCATCGCCGCGCACGAGGTGAGCGAAGAAACACTCGGCAAGCTGAACCAGGCGATCGCCGATTCCTTCATTGTCTTCGAGACACGGGCGCTGGCGCCGGCGGAACTCGCGCATGCAGACACACAAATAGACTTTTTGACCGACTACTTCGACGGCATCTTCGAACAGCGCCGTCGCGAACCGCGCGACGATCTCACCACCGCGCTGGTGAATGCACGGGATGGCAACGCCAAGCTCTCACGCGAGGAACTCTCCACCGTGGTGATCGGGCTCTTCGGCGCCGGCTTCGAGACCACCGCGCACATGATCGGCAACGGGCTGCTCACGTTGCAGCGTTTCCCGGAGCAGTGGGAGTTGCTCTGCCGCGAACCGGCGCTGGCACGGCAGGCGGTGGAGGAGATCCTGCGCTATGAGTCCTCGCTGCAGGCGACCTACCGCACCGCGCTCGAAGACACCGTGATCCGCGGCACGCCGATCCGCAAGGGCCAGCGAGTGCTCGCGATACTGTCCGCAGGCAACCGCGACCCGGCAGTGCTTCCGGACGCCGAGACCTTCGATATCCGCCGCGCTCCGCACAAGCCGCTCAGCTTCGGGGGCGGCATACATTTCTGCGTGGGTGCGGAACTCGCGCGGGCCGAGGGCGAAGTAGCCTTCACCGCGCTTACGCGGCGGCTGCCGCAACTGCGCGTGGACACGCGCGATCCCGCCTGGCGCGCGGGATTCCTGTTCCGGGGGTTGGAGCGGCTGCCGGCGCGCTGGTAGCGTACGCTGCAGCACATCTGCGATCCCATCACCGGCCCAACTTTTTTACCGTACGAGCACACCGCCGTCTACCGGGATGATCGCGCCCGTGATGTACGCGCCAGCGCGTGAGGCCAGCATCACCGCAACGCCCGCAATGTCCTCGGCCCCGCCCATGCGCCCGAGCGGAACGCCGGCCACGATCTGGTCGCCTATGGTGTTCAGCATGGGAGCCATCATGTCGGTCTCGAAACCGCCCGGCGCGATGACGTTGGCCGTGATGTGCCGCGGGGCCAGGCGGTTCGCCAAGGTCTGCGTCATGTGGTGCAGGCCTGCCTTGCTCGCGCCATAGCCCAGCGCATCGAACAGCGAGACCTGTATGCCATCGACCGAGCCGATGTTGATGATGCGTGCGGGATCTTGCGCGGTGCCGGCAGCTTCGAGTTGCGGCAGCAGCGCCTGGGTGAGAAAGAAGAGACCTTTCAGGTTGGTGTCCATCACCTTGTCCCAGCCTTTTTCGGGTATCTCGCCAACCTTTGCGCCCCAGGTGACGCCGGCGTTGTTCACCAGGATATGCAGGCAGGGTTCACGCACGGCAAGCTCCTGCGTGACGCGGGCGATCTCATCGAGGCGCGAGAGATCCGCCGGCAGCGAAACGCACTCGCCGTAGGCCGAGAGTGTGCGGCAGGTTTCGTCGCAGACGGCTGCCTTGCGCGAACTGATGTAGACCTTGGCGCCGTACTCCAGCAGCCCGCGCGCGATCATCATGCCGATGCCGCGCGAGCCGCCGGTGACGAGAGCAACCTTGCCCTCAAGCGAAAACAGCTGCTTCATCCGGATAGTCTCCCGATCAGTGAGTGGGCGCGATTTGATTGACCACCAGAGTCACCCACTTGTCGAGCGCGGGCTTCAGAGCCTCAAGAGTCATGTGGGTGTCTTCGCTCTTCGAGCGGCCAATGCTGTCGCCGACCAGTTCGTGCCTGGATTCGCGCAGGATCGTCTCCGGTGCGGATTGGCTGAGACGCATTTCAATCGTGGCCGTAGCGTCCATATCCTTGCCCTTCACCGCGGTCTTGGCCGCGCCGGTGATCAGGCGCAAGGGCACCAGATCGAGCGCTGTCTTGCCCGCCGGCTGGGCCGAAAAGGCAGTGAGTGCTACCTCCAGCGTGAGCTCGGCTGCCGCCTTGTCATCGACCACCCGGGTCCGTACGGCAAGCTGCGAGCGCAGCTGCTGTCCTGCATAGGCGAGTACGGAGTCCACCAGTGCATCATCGAGATCGCCGAACTTCGCGTCGTGCGGGAATCGCAGCACCGGCGCTATGTAGACGACCGGGGTTTTACTGATGGTCTTGGCGCCAGGCGCCGCATACCCCATATAGCGGGATCGCATCGAGCCTTCCTTTTCAAGGCGTGTGTAATCGCTAAGGAATCCCGACGGCGCGTCTTCCGCAAAAACCGGCAATGCCAACAGGCAAAGCGTGATGGCGAGGATGTGTTTCATGGTGGTGCCCTGCGAAAAGTTTATAAATCAAGGCCTGAAAAACCTCCGGCTTGCGCCGGCGCAGCCTACATCTCACGACCTGAACATGGTGCCATGTCCGTGCTCGCGCGTCACCGGAATCGGCGCCTTAAGGCCGACTACGGCAATCGCCGTCAACACTCCAGGATTGGCGAGCTACAGGCGCCAAGGCCCTGACCTGCCAGGGCGCCAGCGGATGCGCCATAATGACGGTCCCGCGGGACGCAGGAACGCCAGTGAACGAACAATCAGACCCCGCGCTGCAGTGGCAGCGCAACAAACATTCACTACTGGTCGACATCGGTCTGGCCGCGGTGTTTTTCGTGGCAGGCAGTCTGTCCGATGACCTGGCTCTGCCCGCGCTGATCACGGCGGTGGCGGGCCTGGGCGTGGTGGTGGCGCAGCGCTTCGTGAAGGTCGACCTGCTGGGCGGGCTTGCGCTCTTCGGCGTCCTCACACTCCTCGTCTCGGCGGGTCTGGCGCTCGCGTTCCAGGACGACTGGGCCGTGAAGATGCGCAGCACCCTGATAGGTGGTTTCGTCGCCCTGCTGATGGCGGGCGATGCGTTCTTCAACAACGGCGGCTACTTCGGTGCGCGGCTGCTTCGTTACATGCCCGAGCCGCTCGATGCGCGCCGGCTGACACTCGGCATCGCGATACTCGGAGTGGCATCGGCACTGACTAATTGGGCTGTGGCCAGCTGGCTCTCGAAGGAGATGTGGCTCTACTACACGAGCTTTGGCGACCTCGTGCTATCGATACTGCTGATGGTGTGGGTGCTGCGCTACGCGCGGCTCGAACCCGTGGCGGGAGATCACTAGCGCACCACAAGCACGGGGCGATAGTGCTATTCGTGAAGGCCGTGAGGCTGATCCGCTGTCGCAGCGGCGCTAGACGTAACGCCGGCGCAGCATATCGGCTACCGCGGGATCCACCAGATCCGAGCGCCGCAATTCCTCGAAGCGCTGCAGCAGATCCTCGGGGCGCAGGCGGCGCTTCTCAGCCCCGCGCAGGTCGAGCACCACCTGGCCACGGTGCATCATCACCAGCCGGTCACCGTACGTTACGGCCTGCTGCATTGAGTGCGTGACCATCATCGCGGTGAGGCCGTCGCGGGCGATGATGCGATCGGTGATGCGCACGATCTGATCGGCGCTGCGCGGATCGAGTGCGGCGGTGTGCTCGTCGAGCAACAGGAGTTGGGGGCGCAGCGTCGTGGCCATCAACAGCGTGAGCGCCTGGCGTTGTCCGCCCGAGAGGCTGCCAATCGCGTTGTCGAGACGCCCTTCCAGCCCCATGCCGAGTTCTTTGATGCCCGCCTGGATGCGCTCGCGCGCACCGCCGGGCAACAGGCGACCGATGCCGCGGCGCAAACCGCGCCGCTCGGCCAGTGCGAGGTTTTCCGCCACCGTCAGGTTGGGCGCAGTGCCGCTGAACGGGTTCTGGAACACGCGCCCGATCAAAGCTGCGCGGCGGTGCTCGGGCCAGGACGTGAGATCGGTTCCAGCCAGGCGGATAGAGCCGGTGTCGACAAAAAAGGTCCCCGCCACCGCGTTCAGCAGGGTCGATTTGCCCGAGCCGTTGGTGCCGATCACCACCACGAAAGAACCTTCGTCGATCGACAGGTTCACGTCGCGCAGCGATCGCACCTCATTCACGGTGCCGGCATGAAAGGTCTTGGAGACGCCCTGTATCTCAAGCATGGGCGGCGCCTCCGGCAAGACGCGCGCGGAGCTTGCCGACATAGCCGGGCGCCACCAGAGCAATCAGCACGAACAGCGCCGTCACCAGCTTGAGATCCGCCGGATCCAGCCCCCAGCGCAGCGCCACCGCCACCAGCAGGCGGAACAGCACCGAGCCGAGAATCGCGCCGATCAGCAGGTAACCGAGCTTGCTCGAGCCGGTAAGGGACTCACCGATGATCACGCTGGCCAGGCCCCACACCAGCATGCCGATGCCCATCTGTACGTCGGCGAAGCCCTGGTACTGGGCGAGCAGCGCACCGGCAAGGGCCACCAGCGCATTGGAGAGCGCGAGACCTGCGGTGATGAGGAACCCGTCGTTACTGCCCAGCGCCCGGATCATCTGCGGGTTATCACCGGTGGCGCGCATGGCCGCGCCGATCTCGGTATGGAAAAACAGGTGCAGCAGTCCGCAGACGAGGCCCGCGAACAGCGCAGCAAAAACGAACATGAACAGATCCAGCGCCGAGGCTGCGCGCCCGAAGAGCTCCACGCTGCCGTCTGCGTCCGCGAAGCGCGCCGAGATATTGCCGATCCAGCGAGCAAAGCCCGGCGCATCTCCGAGCGGCAGATTGCTGCGCCCCATGATGTGCAGGTTGATCGAGTAAAGCGCCGTCATCACCAGGATGCCCGCCAGCAAGCCGTTCAGCCGGAATCGGGTGTGCAGCACCCCCGTGAGGGCGCCCGCCACGGCGCCTGCCACTGTGGCCGCGACCGTGGCGGTGACAGGATCGTGCCCGCCGACCAGCATCGCGACTGCCACCGCCGCGCCCAGCGTCACGCTGCCCTCGGCGGTCATGTCGGGAAAGGCGAAGATCCGGAAGCTCACAAAAATTCCCAGCGCAAGCAGGGCCAGCACCGAACCGATGCCGAGCGCACCGAGCAGCAGGCTCATGCTGCACCTCCGGAGATGTCAGTGACGGGGCTCACCCAGCACACACCGCGACGCAGGCGAGTCTGCTCCATCGTGCCCTCCTCGC
Organism: Klebsiella pneumoniae; assembly: GCA_945862145.1. Lineage (GTDB taxonomy): Bacteria > Pseudomonadota > Gammaproteobacteria > Pseudomonadales > UBA5518 > UBA5518. The sequence continues at coordinate 94,256 of CAMAXE010000012.1, read as the reverse complement.
GGTCGTCTGCCAGCAAGTGCACGACGGCCTGGGGCGAATCGTGTTCGAAAAAAGGCCGCAGCGTGGCAGCCAGCTCCACCTTGCCGCGTTGCAGCGGGCGGTAGCGGAACACTGCCGCGTGCACATGACCGAGGGGACCATCCGCTGCCGCCAGGGGGCGCAGCTGCGCACGCAAGCCCGCGGAGAGCTCCCCGGCCCGCAGCGGATCAGCTGCCGCGCCACAGGCGACCACAGACAGCCCCGCATGGGCACGCTCGTTCACTACCGAGAGCCAGTCGCGCACGTCGGGAAATGCGAAGGGATCCGCGGGCATCTCGCCCACCACCGGCGAACGCCGCAGCACCGCCCCGACCAGGCCATCGGTCTCGGCGGCAAACACCAGGCACACCGCCGCCGCACCCGACCTCTCCAGCGCAAACGCGGCCACATCGGACAACGCAGGCATCGCGTCGTCCGAAGCGGGCTCGAAACGGATCAGATGACTGAAGCTGCCCTCGAAACGCATCCCGTAGAGCGCCTGCAGTTCGGGCACGTAATCGCCCTCGGTGAGCAGCGTATCGCAGGTACTGGAAGCGCCCGAGGGCTGATAGGCCGCCGCTCCGGCGACCGTCAGGTATTCGCCGAAACGGTCGCGATTGCCCGCGAAATCCTGGCCAAAAGCACCCAGCCCCAGCCCCACAACGCTGGCGTCCAGTGGCAGGGAGCGGCAATCAGATTCGGCGTAACCACCGGCGCCAAGTCGCGTGGGATCACCGAAGGCCGCAGCCCGCATCGTCGACTCGCCCAGCCGGAAAATCTCGTAGGCCACGGCGCCGTGCAGCACACGCTCGGACTCAGGCGCTGCCGGCGCCACCGCGGCCACGGGAGCCTTGGCGGGCGCGGCTGCGCTCGACTGGTCGAGCAGCGCGAACATCCCGGCCATCCGCAACACTTCGAGCACGTTGCCGGTGGCGCCGGTGACCGAGAAGCTGCCGCTCACCGAGCGGAACCGGTTGTAGGCCCCGATCAGCACGCGCAGACCGAGCGAGCTCACATAGTTAAGCCCCTCGATATGAAGACACACGCGGTCGTTGCCCTGGCGCAACTGCTCGTCCAGGGCCTGCGTGAGGTGCCCGGCCCAGTGGCCGTCAAGACGGCCGCTGACGTGGACCCGCATGATGGCGGCGTCCTGCTCGGTCGTGATTTCCATCGCTGGCTCCTGCGTATGTGCCCGGGAGGGGCGCACGGCTCAGTGCGGCTTCCCGCCCGCCGGCCCGGCGTGCTCGCCTGTTTCGTCGATGACCACGGAGGCCTGCTCCAGTAGCGCTGGTGGGAGCCGCCAGCGGTCCTTCACCTCATCGATCGCCAACAGGTTGATGAAGAGGCGCTCAGGCACCACGTTCAGGATGGGTATCTCGGTCAGGCGCTTACGCCCCTCCAGCACATCGATACCCATCTGAGCCGTGATGACGCCCAACTGCACGAAATCGGCGCCAAAGTCGAAAATGGCGCCCTTGCGCGTGTTGGGCGGGATCAGACTGAACACGGGTATATGGCCCCGGCGGGCGGCAGCAACCAGGCTGTCGACAGCCACCAGCACCGAGACATCACCGGTGACCAGTATCGCGTCGATGCCGCGTGCGACCAGCGAGCTCGCCGCCTCGCCAACCGAAGACGAGTTCTCGGCATTGGCCTCGAGCAGTTCCAGTCCGAGCGTTGCGCAGGCGGCGCGCGTTGCCTCGGCATAGGCGCGGGAATTGGATTCGGCGCTGTTCCACACCATGCCCACGCGCTTCATCGAGGGATTCATGGCGAGTGCGATATCGAGCGGCTTGCCGACCGGCACCATGGTGCCCACGCCCGCCATATAGGGCGGATGATCGAGCGGCTTGTCCCGGTTCGCACCCACGCCCGCGCTGAAGGGGTCTGCCACCAACCCGAACACGTGCGGTATGCGGCGCTGCTTGTTGACGTTGGCGACCGTCTGCATGGAGGTCGTGCTGATCGTCATGATGAGATCGAAAGACCCGTCGGTCACCTGCTGCGCGATGCTGTTGGCCGTGGCGATATCCCCCTCGGCGTTGAATATCTGGAACCGTATGTTCTTGCCGTCGACGTAGCCACGGGCTGTGAAGGTATCAAGGAGGCCCTTCAGCCCCTCATCGAGCGAGGCCTGCGAGGCGTGCTGGATGACGGCAACATGAGGCATCTTCGAGGCAGCCGATGCCTTCCGGGCCGAGCCATCCATGTACAGCAGAAGCGCGCAGACCGCGACGATCAGCGTCACGGGCAGGGTGAGCGGCCGCAGCAGGGTGAGCAGAACCTTCAAAGCGGCTTCCACATACGCAGGACGTTGCGGCCATCCCGGCGCTCATAGGACACGCCCGCCATCATCTCGCGCACCAGATAAATGCCGAGCCCGCCTATGGGGCGTTCCTCCAGCGGTGCATCGATATCCGGGGTGGCCATGGCAAGGGGATCGAATGCGGGCCCGTCGTCGCTCACACCGAGCTCGAGTCTGCCCTCAGCGGGCTCGAGATCGACCCACACGGTACTCGGGCCAGCAGCGGTACCGCCATGCATGGCGACATTCATGAACACCTCTTCCAGCGCAAGCTCGAACGGGAACAGCAACTCCTCCGGCAGCCCGATGGACTCCCAGCAGCGGTGCAGGAAGGCCATGACCTCGGGAAGCCGGCCCTCCTCGCCAGGCAGCGTCATTTGCATGAACAGGTCGCGCCCTAGAGTGCGGCCAAGGCGGCGGCGCGATCAGCCACCGGCGGCATGATGCGGCTGAAGCCACTCACGTCGAAGACCTCGGAGACGGCTTTTTGCAGCGAGCAGACGATGAGGCGTGCACCCGCGGCCTGCGCGGTGCGCGCGCCAATCAGGAAGCAGCGTAGCCCTGCGCTGGAGAGGTAGTCGAGACCGCTGCAGTCGAGTATCACCGCGAGCTTCGCGCCCACCGCCTCGGCGATGGTTTTCTCGATCGCCTCCTGGAAGGGCGCGGCGGCAGAGAAATCGAGCCTCCCACTGGGCAAAAGCACGATTGCGCGGTCGGTTTTTTCAGAGGTTGTTTCCATCTCGGGTATCTCCGTTGGCTGTTGGGTTGTTCAGAAGGGGTAAAGCATTGCCTGGGCGCGGACCAGCTGGTCCTGGCGCAGGGCAGCCTCGACGCCGCGGACGATGAGGTCGATGCCGCCCGCCTCGCGGATGCGGTCTTCGAGCCGCAAGATCTCGGCCCTCGAGAGGAAGGCCTCGAGCAGCCCGCCGGCGAGCGCGAGTCCAAGCAGCACACTGTCGTGCGGCGAGGGGATGCGGTCAGTCATGAGGGTCTCGTAGATACGGCGCTTGGCTTCCTTGAGTTCGCGATCGTCACGCATGGGGTAGCTGCGCTCTTTCAGCACCCAGAGAAAGCGGCGCTCGCTCTGGGCGAGAATGCCGCGCTCGATCAGGGACGCCAGTGCCGCTCGGATGATTTCCTGCGCATGCGGAAACAGGCGCACCACCCACTGCTCGACCCGGGCCTCGGGGCCTGCCGCCACTTCGGCGAGCACCAGATCCAGCGCCTTGCCGCGACCCGGCGAGGCGTCGAGCACCCGGATGCCATCGAGATCGGCGTCGATGGCACCAACGAGGTTCAGCTCCACGAGGCAGCCGCCGATCACTGCCATCCCGAAACCGGGCGTGCCAGCCGTGAACGCGATGCCGCCGTCGTCCTCGACCACCAAAAGAACCAGTTCCTCGACCAGGCTGGGAGCGTGTGCTGCGGTACTCATTGCGAAACTCCTGTGTGGGCAGCGCCACAGCGGGCGCGGGAGCCATTTCGTCACCGCCCGAGGCAAGCCCTGCGCGACGGCATGGCGATTGTGACCACCATTGTCACTGCGAGCAATGGCCCTGTCAGAGACTGATCGCGCCGCAGTGCGGATTTCGCCAAAGCAGGCCGACAAACGCGCCTTGCAGTCACGAAGCCCGGTGGTGTACTAAGACTCGCCTGAACATTGCGCAGACGGAAGCACCCCATGCCCGCAACAAACCCCGCACGCTCCCGCCTCGAAGCCCTGCGGGTGCAGATGCGCCGCCTGCAACTCGACGCGTTCATTATCCCGCGCGCCGACGAGTACCTCGGCGAGTACATCCCCGCCCGCAACGAGCGGCTGCTGTGGGCGAGCGCCTTCAGCGGCTCGGCGGGCACCGCCATCGTGCTAACAGACAGCGCAGCGATCTTCGTCGACGGCCGCTACACGGTGCAGGTGCGCCAGCAGGTCGACCCGGAGCTCTTCGAATACCGCCACCTGATCGACGAGCCGCACGCCGAGTGGTTGGGCAAGCGCCTCGGCCGCGGCCGCCGCGCCGGCTACGATCCGCGCATGCACACGCTGTCATGGCAGAAGCGCGCGCGGGAGACCCTGGCGCGTCACGGTGTGGATCTGGTCGCGTTGGACGCAAACCCGGTGGATCTGTGCTGGCACGACCGACCCGAGGCCGCGTTGCGGCAGGCCCTGCTGCTCGGGGAGGAATTCACCGGACGCCACAGCAGCGACAAGCGCCGCGCGATCGGCCAGGCCATCGCTGCCAAGGGTGCCGATTGCGCCCTCGTGTTTGCCGCCGACTCGGTGGCCTGGCTTCTCAACATCCGCGGCTTTGATGTACCCCACACCCCACTGGTGCTCGGCTACGCGCTGCTCGGGACCGACGGCGGTCTGCGCTTCTTCACCGATCCGGCCAAGATCCCGGACGGCTTTGCCGCGCACGTGGGCGAGGGCGTGGAGGTACTTCCCGAAAGCGCGGCCAGCACGGCCTTTGCGGCGCTCGCCGGCCAGCGCGTGCTGGCAGACCCCGACACGGCCAACGCTTGGTGCCAGCTGGCGCTCGAGCGCGCCGGGGCAACCCTGGTGGCCGCCCAAGATCCGGTACTGGTGCCCAAGGCCTGCAAGAACGCTGTGGAAATCGCCTGCATGCGCGCAGCCCACGTGCGCGATGCGGCCGCGGAGTGCCGCTTCCTCGCGTGGCTCGACGCCGAAATCGCCGCCGGCCGCCTGCACGACGAGGCCACGCTCGCCGACACCCTTTACGCGCTGCGCGCGCAGGATCCGTGGCTGAAAGACTTAAGCTTCGACACTATCTCCGCGGCCGGTGGCAACGCCGCGATGTGCCACTACCGGCACTCGGACGAACACCCCGGCCGGCTGCAGATGGACGGCGTCTATCTGGTCGACAGCGGCGGCCAGTACCTCGACGGCACCACCGACATCACCCGCACCGTAGCGATAGGCGATCCGGGGCCGGAGATACGGCGCATGGCCACGCTGGTGATGAAAGGCCACATCGCACTCGACCAGGCACGCTTTCCGCGGGGCACCACCGGGACGCAGCTTGACGTCCTGGCGCGCCAGTTCCTGTGGCACGAGGGCTTCGACTACGATCACGGTACCGGACACGGTGTGGGCAATTTCCTGAGCGTCCACGAGGGCCCGCAACGCATCGCGAAGGCCTGGAACAGCGCTGAACTGTTACCGGGCATGGTGGTGAGCAACGAGCCCGGCTACTACAAGGCCGACCGCTACGGCATCCGCCACGAGAACCTGGTGCTGGTGAAAGCACTCGACAAGGCGACCGGGGCTGATCAGGCGATGTTCGGTTTCGAGCCGATCACGCTGGTGCCCTTCGACCGCCGCCTGTTAGACACCGCCCTGCTCGATGCCCGCGAGATCGCCTGGCTCGACAGCTATCACCGCCGCGTGGCCGAGACGGTGGCCCCGCTGCTGGACGAGGCCGCGCGCGCCTGGCTCGAACACGCCACACGTCCGCTCGCAGCGGCCTGACCGCCCCCCACGAACACCACACGGAAACACACCATGATCGCCCTGAAGAACAAGGAAAACGGCGCCCTGATCGGCGAACTGACCGAGCGCCAGCTGCAGTTCCTGATCGACGAACTCGAGGAAGAACACGACGCCGACCAGGATTACTGGATCCACCGGGAACAGGTCGAAGGCTTCCGCCGCAAGGGCGCCGATCCCGCCCTGCTCGAGATGCTGGCGCGCGCGATTGGCGGGCGCGAGGGCATCGAGGTGGTCTGGCAGCGCGGGTGAGCGAGAGCCTGCTCCCGACGCTCTACCTGAGCCACGGCGGCGGCCCCTGGCCCTGGATGGACGGCCCGATGCGCGATGCGCACCGGGGTCTGGAGCAGGCGCTCGCAGCCCTGCCCGCGCAACTCGGACCGGCCCCGCGCGCGGTGCTGATGGTTTCGGCGCACTGGGAGGAGGCCGCATTCACGCTGGGCGCGAGCGCTGCGCCGGCGCTCATCTTCGATTACCACGGATTCCCGGAGCACACCTACCGCATCGCCTACGCGACCCCGGGCGCGCCGGAACTGGCGAGCCACGCCTGCCAGTTGCTGCGACAGGCCGGCATCAAGGCCTGCACTGACCCGGCGCGTGGCCTCGATCACGGCGCCTTCGTGCCGATGCGGGTGATGTATCCCGATGCCGGCATGCCGCTGGTGCAGCTGTCGCTGAAGCGCGGGCTCGACCCCGCAGAGCACCTCGCCGCGGGGCGTGCACTCGCCGCGCTGCGCCGGGAGGGTGTGTTGATACTGGGAAGCGGCTCGAGCTACCACGACCTCGCCAACCGCGGGCCTGGCGCGCTGGCGCCCTCGCAGGCTTTCGATGGCTGGTTGCAGCAGGTACTGGTCGATGCAGGCCCCGCCGAGCGCGAGTCGGCACTCAAGGACTGGGAACAGGCGCCGGCGGCGCGACGCGCACATCCCCGTGAGGAACACCTGCTGCCACTGATGGTGGCCGCAGGCGCAGCAGCGGGCGAACCCGGACGCTGCATCTACCGCGAGGAACGGTTCTTCGGCATCAGCACGGTGTCTAGCTACCGCTTCGGCGCCGGCTGAGGTAAATGCTCGCGACACCCTGAAGGGCTATATAGGGCTCGGTGATCAGGCGTACCGGTATGCGCGCGAGGTAATCGCGCATCGGCCCCTTGTCGACGAATCGCTCACGGAAATTGCTGGCCGGGATCAGCGCGGCGATACGGGGCAGCACGCCTCCCCCCAAAAATATGCCACCCGTGGCGCCGTGCGCCAGCGCGATGTCGCCGGCAACGCTCCCCATGATCGAGAGAAACACCTGCACGGCCCGCGCGCAGGAGGGTTGGCTGCCATCGAGCGCAGCTGCCGTGATATCGGCGGGGTTGGCAACGGAACTGCCTGATCCGGCGTACTCGATCAGGAAGTCGTGGATGCGCACCAGCCCCGCACCCGAGAGCAGCGACTCGACCGAGACATGCGCGAGCATGGGCTCGAGGAAGGCCTTCAGGTCGCGCTCCATGCGCGTGCAGGGCGCGAATGACATATGACCGCACTCGGTGCTGACGACCACCCGCTCCCGGCCGCTCTCCACCACCAGCGAGACACCGAACCCGGTACCCGGACCGATCACGCTGCGTGGCCCCGCAGGCGGGGCGGGTGCATCTATCACGGCGGTGGTGGCCCCAACAGGGAGTTGCGGCAGCATCCAGGCAAGTGCCTCGAAGTCGTTCACCAGCATCACATCGCTGATACCGAAGCGCTGTTGGAGCTGGCCGGTATCGAGCACCCAGCCGAGGTTCGTGATGCGACCGTGCCCGGACTGCACCGGGCCGGCGATCCCGAAGCAGGCATGCGGCGGCGCGGCTTCGTCGAGATCGTCGAGATCGTCGAGATAGAGCGCGAACACGTCATCGAAAGCCACGAGTCCAGCATTGCGGTAATCGCGGATGGCCCGCAGCGATATCCCCTGCCCGGCGGCGCCGCAGCGCGCGATCGCGAAACGGGCGTTGGTGCCGCCGATGTCGGCGACGATCAGATCGGTATTCGAGCTATTCACCGTGATGTCTCCCGACGGCAGGGCGCAGACGAAAGCGCCGGCGAAGCGTGCTCGCGGAAACTCCCGGAGTCGCTCTGGAGGTGCGCAAAGGCCCCTAACCCAGCGCCCGCACGATCTCGCGCGCCACCAGCCACAGGCGGTCCTGGCCCCAGGCCGAGACAAGTTCCCGGCCCTGCGCATCGAGAAGCCGAAAGGCCGGAACGCCCCAGATGCCCGCCTCGTAGAGCGCCTTGCGGTTGTGTTCGAAATCCTGCTCGTAGCCGCGATTGCCCAGTTGCAGGAGTGCCTGCGACCAGCTGAGCCCCACCGACTCGACCACGCGCCGCAAGTCCCGATCGGAAGCAAGGTCCAACCCCTGGCGAAACGCCGCCTGCAGCGCCGCGCCCAGCAAAGCAGCGCCGCGCCCCCGCGTCGTGGCCCAGGGCATCAGCGAGTAGAGGCGGCGCACCGGCTCACCGATGGGATCACGCGGCCGCCCGGGCGACAGCCCGAGTTCCTCGGCCTCGCGGGCAGCATCAAAAAAAATGTAGCGCCCCTTCTGCGCCGTGACTGGCACGCCGCGCATCACCATCGGCAGCACCGGCCGCAGATCGAGCACCACGCCACTGTCGCGCGCCAGCGCAATCACGCGGTCGTAGATCACGGCGGTGTAGGGGCTGCGCGCAGAGGCATAGAATTCGAGTCGCAGGCTACCCTCGCAGGGTTCGCGGGGCAGCTCGATCGCCGGCCGTGCCGCCAGCAACTGGGCCTGCGGCTCGCGCGAGGCGCCGAGCGCGACCAGCCGCCGCTCGAGGTGATACAGGCGGTCTACGCCCCAATACCACTCGCCACCGTAATGGAACATCGCACCCGCGTAGTGGCCGAGGTGCCTGCGCTCGGCGTTGCCGGCATCCAGCGCGTTCCCGAGGCGGGCCTCGTCGGCACGACCAAAGCGTTCCTCCAGCGCGTGCATGGCCGCCGTGTCAGCGCTCCAGAGTGCGGCTCCAACCAGCGGCGCGACAGCGGGCAGGGCGGCGGGCGGCTGCGCGGCGAGGATGCCGCGCGCGGCCGCCAGCAGCGCGGCGTCCGGAGCCGCCGCCGCTGCGGGAAAAACAAGCCCGTAGTGCGGTGCGACCTGAGCGCAATCGCGCCGGGCGTAGCTCTCGAGGAGTTCCGGCTCGGGCGTGTTGGCGCCCGGCTCGGCTGTGCAGAGCCGTGTTTCCAGCACGATGTCATAACGCTCGCACAAGGGCTGCAGCAGCTGCACGGCCAAATGGCTGTAGGCATCCTCGGGCTGGTGGAAATACACGAGCCGGTGCGGTTCGCCACGCCGCAGGCGAGCGCTCTCGGCACGCGCTCGCGCCCGCTCGCGGCGCAGCGGATCGGCAAGCCGGCGCATCATGAGCGAGGTGATTTTTCGTCGCAGCCAAGAGGGATCGCTGCTCGCCGCACCGCCCTGATCCCGGAACTGCCGCGTCATCGTGGCAACCTCCCCGTCGACCCGATCACGCTGACACGATCTGCACCACGGCCGCAATCAACGCCAGCGTCAGACCCACGATCAGGCAGGGTCCACCGGTGGATATGAGGGGCGAGACGGGGAAAGCAAATGTGCGCAGCAGCGCCGCATGCTTGTAGTCGCGGGTGTCGCCCTGCAGCGAGTCGATCACCATGCGGGCCAGATCCCGGCGACAGCGGTAACGCACCAGCGCCGCCGCATCCCAACCATCGGCCTCGATACCCCACTGATCGACGTTCAACACGCTGAGCGCGCGGCCTGCAAAAAGCGGAAAGCCCGCCATCCGGATCAGCCGGCCCATAAAACGCCTTTCGTAGGTGCCCAACGAACGCCGCGCGGCGGCCTTGGGCTCGTTCAACTGCAGCAGATTGACCATCACGAAAGACCGGCCGGTGTCTTCCTCGAAAAAGCGCCGCAGCGCCAGAACGCGTTCGGGCTCTAGACCCTGCGCCTCGATGGCGGCCATGACCCGATCGGTCTCCGCGGCCGAGATGCGCCGTCCGAACGGCAGGTACCACACCAGAAAAAGCCCGTAGACCAACGCTGCCGCGCCCCAGGCAATGACCGCCATCGACATCGTCGGACCTCCGGACAAAGTCAGGAACACACCCACGCCACGCTCGCACTTCCACCGCTGCAGGCTCGCAGCTTATGGTAGTGCCTGCAAACGCCTTGGCGCGAGCCACGTCGCTGCCCCCTGTTTCCTGAGAGCACACCATGAAGCTGTCGCGTGTCGGCCTGATCCTTGTGCCCGTGCTGCTGGCGGGCATTTATCTGGCGCGCGCCCCGCTGGCTCTGCGCCTCGCCGAGCGCGGCCTGGAACGCAGCATGTCCGAGCAGCCCTTCGCGGCACTGCCCGACGGCATGCAGCTCGCTCTGTGCGGCGCCGGCGGCCCGCTCCCCGACCCGGTTCGCTCGGGGCCCTGCGTGGCGGTTCAGGCCGGCAAGCTGCACCTGGTGATCGATGCCGGCTCGGGTGGAGCGCGCAACCTGACGCGGATGCGCTTTCCACTGGGCGCGATAGACGCACTGCTGCTCACCCATGTCCACTCGGATCACATCGACGGCATGGGTGAATTGGCGATGCTTCGCTGGGCAAATGCGGCCAACACATCGCCACTGCCGGTGCTGGGCCCTCCGGGCATCGCAAAGGTAGTGGCGGGTTTCAATATGGCTTACGAGGCGGATGCCGGTTTTCGCAGCGCGCACCATGGCGACAGCGTGGCGCCGATATCGGGCCATGGCATGCAGGCTACGGAGTTCCCGGTGCCGGCCCCCGGACAATCGGTGGTGGTGCTGGAGCGCGAAGGTGTGACGGTGCGCATGTTCGTGGTCAGCCACACGCCGGTAAAGCCGGCCGTGGGTTACCGCATCGAGTACCGCGGGCGCTCGGTGGTGGTGAGTGGAGATACGGCAAAGTCAGCGAGCCTTGAGGCCGTGGCCCGTGGCGCGGATCTGCTGGTCCACGAGGCGCTGTCGAGCGAACTGGTGGCAGCGATGCACCGTGCCGGCGCTGCGGCCGGGCGCCCGATCATCGCCAAGGTCACCAGCGACATCCCGGACTACCACTCAAGCCCCGTGGAGGCCGCGCAGAGCGCCACTGCGGCCGGTGTGCGGCACCTGCTCTTCTACCACGTGATCCCTCCCCTGCCGCTGCCGGGTCTGGACGCGGTGTTCCTGCGTGGAGTCTCCGAGGCCTACGTCGGGCCGGTGACGCTGGGCGTGGATGGCACTCTCATCAGCCTGCCGGCCGGGTCAGATGCCATCCTCGAACTGCCCAACGCGCTCTGAGGCGTCTCAGCGGGCGGCTTGACCCCCGGTGCCCGTTTTCTGCTCGGAGGGCGAGACGGCGGCCTGCGCCAAGGGCGGCACCAGCGTGGCGAACGCAACGGCGAGGGCATCCTGCCCGCCATCGAGGCCATCGCGCCCCATCCACCAGGAGACTCCATGAGCACCATCGCAAGCACGAACGGACACGCAGACCTGCTCACGCTTTTCGACGCGTGGCGCCGCTTCGAGCGACCACCGCAGCGTGATGACGCACCCGACTACACGCCCGTGCGGATGCAGCAGGCCGCCGCAGGACTGGAGGATTTCCGGCAACGTCTGCAAGCGCTCGATTGCAGCAGCTGGCCGGTGCCCGAGCAGGTCGACTGGCATCTGTTGCGCGCGGAAATGAATGGCCTCGACTTCAACCTGCGGGTGCTGCGTCCTTGGCAACGCGATCCCACCTTCTACCTCTCCGTGTTCCCCGAGCAGAGCGACGTGCCGGCCCGCGAGGGACCGACCCACCACGCGACTGTAGAGCTCTGGACCTACCGCTTCCCGCTGACGGCCGCGGACGCGGCACGACTCGCCGCCGAACTGGGTGTGATCGCACCGCTGCTCGCGCAGGCACGCGGCAATCTCACCGGCAACGCCCGCGACCTGTGGATGGCCGGTGCTGCCACCGTGCGCGCGGAACTGGACACTCTGGACGCGCTGAGCGCCCGTGCAGCGCCGGAACCGGGATCGGCACTGGACGTGGTGATCGCTGCGGCGCATACGGCCACGCTGGCTTTCGCCGACTGGCTGGATGCCGAGGCACCCGGCAAAACCGGCCCATCAGGGATCGGTCGCGAAAACTACGACTGGTACCAGCACAACGTGCGCTATGTGCCGCTGGGCTGGGAGGACGAGCTGCGTCTGCTCGAGCGCGAACTCGCCCGCGCGTGGAATGGACTGGCCATGGAGGAGACGCGAAACAGCGGCCTGCCACCGCTCACGGCCGCCGACACACCGCAGGCCTGGCACGCGCGCGCGGATGCGGGCGCGACACGGCTGATGGGCTTCCTGCGCGAGAAAGCGATCATGCCCGTCACGGCCAATATGGAACCCGCCCTGCGTGAGCACCTGGGCGATTTCGTGCCGCCGGCAGAGCGCAATTTCTTCGATATAGGCCGCCACCTCGACCCGCTGCCGCTCTACTGCCACTTCTACCACTGGTTCGATCTGGCGCGTGTGCGCGACACGCCGAGCCCGAACCCTTGCCGCCGGGAAGCGCTGCTCTACAACATCTTCGACAGCTACAGCGAGGGCATCGCCACGGCGGTGGAGGAGATGTTCATGCACGCAGGCCTCCTGGACACGGCCCCGCGAACGCGCGAGATCGTATGGATCATGCTCGCCCAGCGCGCCGCGCGCGGCATTGGCTCACTGCGCGCGCACGCCAACGAGATGACGCTGGAGGAAGCAAGCCAGGTGCACCTCGACTGGACACCGCGCAACTGGATGCGGGTGGAGCCGAGGCTCCTCGCGTTCGAGCAGCATCTGTACCTGCGCCAACCCGGCTACGGCACCAGTTATCTGGTGGGCAAGTACCTGATCGAGCAATTGATAGCGGAGTGGAGCAAACAGCTCGAGAGCGCCGGCAAGCCCTTCGTGATGGCGGATTTCTTCACGGCATTCCAGCAGGCCGGTGCGATACCGGTATCGCTGCTGCACTGGGAGATGACGGGCAAAGATGCGCGGTTGAAAGCGATGCTCGGCATCCCGCCCGGCTGAGCCACCGCGTGCGTCGGGCCCGCGACACGCCTGCTGCCCCAGCGCGCCTAGCCCGCCGCCACCAACTCGAGCGGCAGCATCACGCCCGCGGGCGAGGCTTTCTGCATGGGCACGGGCTTGCCGATGCTCACCCGCGCTGCTTCGACGCCCCGGGCGCGGAACTCGGCGGTAACCGCCTCGGCACGCTCCCGGGCGAGGGCTGTCATCTGCCCCGCGGGCTCGGGCGTGCCCTGCACGAGGTAGAGGTAAAGCTCCCGGTAGTAGTCCTGGTCCGTACTGCCACGCCCCACCAGCGCCAGCGCCGCGTTGACCCGCTCGGGTGCGCGGCCCTGCTTCTTTGCCCAGCCGGCCGCAAAGGTGTCGTTGGCACTCTCGCCCTCACGCGCAGCAAGCAGTTTCTCCAGCACCCGCTGGCTCTTGCCGTTGCTGTAGGACACCGGCCCGGGATCCTCGCCCGCCGCGAGCTCATAGCCCATTTCCACGGCGTGCTCACGCCGCAGCTGTAACCGGCGCAAGGCATAGCCGTCACGGTCGGGGTGCGTGGCGGCAGGCACGCGAACGCCCAGTTTCGGGCGCGCGGCAAGCGCGGTGGCGAGTTTCGCGATGCGCTGGCGCTCCATGGGCATCAGCTCGGCGCTGCCGGACCTGAAGCGCACGGCCTGCAGTTGTTCGTCCTGCCCGCCTCCAAAAAGCGCGCCCAGCGCCCTGAACGGCGCCGTCACCACGCCGGCGATCAGATTGCCGATGGCCTTCCAGACAAGCGGCCCGTAGCTGAACTTCGGGTCACCGACATCACCGCTCACCGGCACGGCCAGATCGATGCGGCCCTTGGAATCACTCAGCAAGGCGATGGCCAGATCGAGCGGCAGGTTGACGGCATCGGCACTCTTCACCGACTCGCCGAGGCGGAAGTTCTGCAACACCACCTCGTTCTTGCCGAGCAGCTGTTGTTTATCGATCTTGTACTGCAGCGAAAGATCCAGATCCCCGGTCTTGATCGTGCGCCCGGCAAAGGTGGCGCTGTAAGGCGAGAGCGGCGTGAGGGCGATGTTGCGGAAGGCAATCTCGATATCGGTGTAGCGCATGGGATCAAAGGGCGCGAGCTGGCCGTCGATATCAGCCTCGCCGTACTCACCTACACGCCCGCGAAAACTGAGCGTAGCGCGGCTGTCCGCCGCCGCGGAAATGCCTTTGGCGACACCCTTCAAACCTTCGATACGAGCCACGAAGGGCAGCACCAGACTGTAATCGGCAAAATCCACCAGACTGTCCTCGACGCGGATCCGGTCAATGCTGAGCGGGAAGGGCTCGGCCGCAGACGCCACTGCAGGCACCGGCGTGGCAGGTGTGCCGTCAACAGCGGGGGCTTCAGCCGGAGCGACCGTGGCCACGCTCTCGGCGCTGGCGGCGGCGGCGGCGGCCGGCTCACGCATCACCGCCGCAAGGTTGACGCTACGATCTTTCTGCACCACCACCTTGGCATCGGCGCCGCTCAGGCGAAGCTCGGCGATATTCAGGTGCTCGGGGATCGAGCCGAAGCTGATGCCGCTTGCAGCAAGCGAATCCCACCCGAGGAAACGTGCGCCGCTCGCGGCCTCGAGCAGCAGCAGGTTGTCGACGCCGGCACTCCCCGCGACCTGCAAGGAAACGTCAGTATCAGGGGGGCTACGCAAGGCGATGCTGGCATCTGCCCAGAGCGTCCCCGACTCGAGCTTCAGGGTGGTATCCACGGCCACCAGCGGGGCTAAGGGCATCAGGTCGAGCTTGCTCACCCGGAGCCCGATGTCCGCGGCACTGCCATCGGCGTTGGCAGTGCCCTGCACACGGATCTCGCCACCCTGCACCACCGGCAGCACTGCCTCGAGGCGGAGCGGTGTGGTACTGGCGGTGTCGATGTCTCTCACGGTGACGCTGCCGCCCTTCACGCCATACTCGAGCGCGGGCGTGGTTGAAGTATCGGCCACGCTGGCATCGAGCCCGCTAAGCGCAAACTCGCCGAGTGCGGCACTCCACTGCGCCACCGCATGGCTCACCGGCAGCGGCGTGACGGGATCCGGCACCGAGGCCAGAACAATCTCGCGCAGTTGCCCGTCGGGCTGGCGGTGGATTGCGGTGCGCAGGTCCGCGATCGAGAGTTTCGCCGCCTGCAGCCGCTGGGCAGCCACGTCGACTGCAGCGTCCTCGACCGCGAGCCGCGCGATGCTGCCGAGCGGGCTGCGCTCAGGGCCGGTGCTGAGCACGATATCGCCGAGTTCGACACCACCGCGGCTCAGTGCGATGGCCGGGCCATCCTTGCCGGGCGCTGCCGTCAGAGCAAACCCGATACGCCGCGCCAGCAGCGCAAGCCCGAGCGGCGCGTTGCGCGTTTCGTCGTACACATCCACTGCCACGTTCTCGACGGACACTGCATCCACGACGGTACGCCAGGCTGCATCAGGGCCAGTGGCAGGTGCATCCGGCGGCGTCGGCGCCAGCAGCGACTCCCAGTCGAGCATGCCGCGGGGATCGAGCGCCGCGGCAACGCGGCCGCCCTGCAGTGAGACGCGCCCCAGCGTCAGCTGATTGCCCGCAAGATCGAAGCGCCCGCCCTCCACGGCCACCCGCTGCAGCGCCAGCATGGGCGCCGTGGCGCCAGGCTTCTGCAGGAGCAGATCGCGCAGATCGAGACGCATGGCGTCGGTGCGCAGCGTGGTGGTGCCTTTCGCAGAGGCAAAGTCATAGGCAAACGAGGCATCCAGCACACCGCCCGGCGGTGCCAATGCGAGATGGGGCTGCGCGAAATCCCAGAAGGCTGCGGGCTTCAGACCGGAGAACGTGACCGTGCCGGCGGAGGCCAGCGGATGCAGCGCGAACTCGCCTGCCCACGCGAGCTTCGCGCCCGCGGGGAGACCGGCATCGAGGGTGCCGGGCCCCCGTTGCTCACGCAGGGTGGTGATCCGCGTGAACTGCAGTTCAAGCGGGCCCAATGTGGAGCTGGCCGGGGTGGTGTGGCGCTGATCCGTGAAACCGATGCGCGCACCGCTCACGCCGAGTCGGTGCAGGAACAGCCGGGGTGGGGCTGCCTCGGGATTTTCTAACGCGGGATCCGGATCGGAATCCGGGGGCAGCGCGGCGAGTATGCGGGCCACATTCAGGCGGCCGTCCTTCTCGAGGACCAGGTCGAATTCGGGCTCTTCGAGGCTGATCTCGGCGAAGGTCCAGGCCCAGCGAAACAGGCTGGAGAGTTCGAAATCCACCACCAACCGGCGAAATGCCGCAAGCGGGGCACCATTGCTCTCGGCAAGGCGAAAGTCATCGGCCTCGAGGCGGAAGCTAAACGGATTCAGGCGCAGATCGCCAAGGCTTGCCTCAAGCCCCAGCGATTCACGCAGGGACCCGGGCAGGTAGTGACGCACCAGCGCCGGCAACACCAGAAAACCGAGCAGCGCATAGCCCAGCACCACGCCTGCCACAACGCGCAGCGGACGCTGCCGCTGCCAAGGTTGCCCCGCCACCGTTAGCCGGCGCAGAACTTGGGTCAGGAACTCGGCGAGAGGCACGTGGATAGACTTCCGCAACGGGACCGCTTCACGTTAACCCAAGCAATGGGCTCACGGAAACAGCCCATCGTGCCTTGCCCGCCGGCGCTCGAGGCGGGATCATCCCGACCTTGCTCACAGGCTCCGGCAATTCCATGCACCACTGCTTCGGCCTCGACTCGCGCGGCGACATCCCGATACGCACTGCTCTGGCGAAGGGGATCACGCCCGCCCCCTCAGACACGGGGGTTGATTGCACAGCATGGGTGCCCACGTGACGGGCAAGACGGGCCTGTGGCATCGGCTGCAGGTCGCGGGAAACACGGGTACCGCAACACAGGCGCTGCACCGATGAAGCGCCTGGCGCTGCTGCTCGTCCTCGCGCTGGTGATGGCCGCTTTTTATGCCAGCGGCGCGCAACGCTACCTGAGCCTCGAAGGCGTTCGCGCCCTGCTCGGCCCCCTGCTGGCATGGAAACAGGCCGAGCCTCTGATGGCGGCGGCGGCATTCTTCGCGGTGTACGTCCTCGTCACCGCCCTTTCTCTGCCCGGCGCTGCGGTGATGACGCTGGTGGTGGGCGCACTGTTCGGGTTGGGCTGGGGCCTGCTGCTGGTGTCCTTTGCCTCCAGCATCGGCGCGCTGCTCGCCTTCCTGGTGGCGCGCTACCTCGCGCGGGATCTGGTGCAGTCGCATTTCGGCGATCGGCTGGAGCCCATCAACGCAGGGATCGCGCGCGACGGTACGAGTTATCTTTTCACGCTCAGACTGGTGCCCGTTTTTCCGTTTTTCCTCATCAACCTGCTGCTCGGCCTGACATCCATGCCCGCGCGCAGCTTCTACACGGTGAGCCAGATCGGGATGCTCCCCGGCACCCTCGTCTACGTGAACGCCGGCACCCAGATCGGGCAGCTACAGAGTCTCGCCGGCATTCTCTCGCCCGGCCTGCTGGCGTCCTTTGCGCTGCTCGGCGTGTTTCCGCTGTTCGCCGGCCGCGCGGTAGCGGCATGGCGGCGCCGACGGCTCTACGCGCGCTGGCCGCGACCACGACGATTCGACCGCAACCTGGTGGTGATCGGTGCCGGCGCTGCCGGACTGGTGAGCGCCTACATCGCCGCGACAGTGCGCGCGCGGGTGACGCTGGTCGAGTCGGTGCATATGGGTGGCGACTGCCTGAACACCGGCTGCGTACCGAGCAAGGCGCTGCTCCGCAGCGCGCGACTCGCCGCGCAGATGCGGCGCGCAGATCGCGTCGGGCTCACGGCGGTAGAACCTGCGGTGTCGTTCCGGGCGGTGATGGAACGGGTGCGCGAGGTGATACGCCGTATCGAGCCCCACGACAGTGTCGCGCGCTACAGCGCGCTGGGCGTCGAGGTGCTCGCAGCACACGCGCGCATCGTGGATCCGTGGACCGTAGAACTGCGTGATGCCACGGGAATCACGCAGCGCCTCAGCACACGCAGCATCGTGATTGCCACCGGCGCCGCGCCGGTAGTGCCACCGCTGCCTGGCATCGAGGACAGCGACTATGTCACCAGCGAGACGCTGTGGGATGCGCTCGCGGCGCTCGACGCACCGCCGGCGCGCGTGGTGGTGCTTGGTGGCGGATCGATCGGCGTGGAACTGGCGCAGGCACTGGCACGCCTGGGCTCCGCCGTAACGCTGATCGAGGTGCTGCCGCGGCTGCTCGCGCGCGAGGATGCCGAGGCGGCCGAACTGGTACGCGCCTCGCTCGCAGCCGACGGTATAGAAGTGCTGACCGGGCATCGCGCGCTGCGCTGCCTGCGCGAGGACGCCGAGCGCCTGATCGAGGTCGCCGGTGACGTCTCGCCGCGCCGCATCCCCTACGACCTCCTGCTCTGCGCGGTCGGGCGCAAGGCGCGGCTCGAGGGCTACGGCCTCGAGGAACTCGGCATCCCCGCGGCCCGCACCATCCAGACCAACGAGTACCTCGAGACGCTCTACCCCAACATCTACGCCGCCGGCGATGTCGCCGGCCCCTTCCAGCTCACGCACGCCGCCGCGCATCAGGCCTGGTATGCGGTGGTGAACGCGCTCTTCGGGCAATTCCGCCGTTTTGCGGTCGACTACCGGGTGATCCCGCGAGTGACTTTCTGCGAGCCAGAGCTGGCCTGCGTGGGGCTCACCGAGCACGAAGCCCGCGAGCAGGGCGCAGCCTTCGAGGTGACGCGCTACGGTCTGGACGATCTCGACCGTGCGATCGCCGACGGCGTGGACCGGGGTTTCGTGAAGATACTCACCGCCACGGGCAAGGACCGTATCCTCGGCGTCACCATCGTGGGCGAGCACGCCGGTGAACTGCTGGCGGAATTCGTGCTGGCGATGCGCTGGAACCTAGGGCTCGGCAAAATCCTCTCGACCATACACAGCTACCCGACGCTCGCCGAATCGGCCAAGTACGCCGCGGGGGAATGGCGTCGGGCACGTGCGCCGGAGCGCTTGCTCACGTGGGCGCAGCGCTATCACGCCTGGCGCCGGGGCTGAGGCCATGAGTGCGGACGCGAGACGCTGCCCCTGCGCCACCACCGCCACCGCCACACTCAACCGAGAGAACCCCCGATGCATCGACTGATCATATTGCTCGCATTGGCCGCCATCGCGTTCGCGCCACCGTCATCGGCCGGCCCCTTCACGATCGCCTTCGGTTCCTGCCTGCGGCAGCAGGAACCGCAGCCGGTGTGGCGCAGCCTGCTGGCGCTGGCACCGGATGCCCTGGTTCTCGGGGGCGACAACGTTTATACGGACAACGGCAGCTACGCGGCACGTCCGGAGCCCGCCCGCATCGGCACGGCCTACGCGGAGCTCGCCGCCAACCCCGATTGGTCCGCACTGCGGGCACGGATCCCCGTCTACGCCACCTGGGACGATCACGACTACGGGCGTAACGACGGCGGCGCCGACTACCCCTGGAAGGTCGAATCCAAGGCCTTCTTCATGGAGTTCTTCAAGGTGCCGTCCGACTCGCCACTGCGCTCGCGCGAGGGTGTCTACGACGCGCGCTGGCTGGCCCACCAGGGCCACCGCATCCAGTTGATCCTCCTCGACACGCGGAGCTTCCGCTCGCCGCTGGTGCCCGCCTGGCCCTCACTCGCGTGCCCGCGCGTGCGCTGGGGACGCAACGAGGCAGCCGATGCCACCATGCTCGGTGCGACACAGTGGCGCTGGCTGGAGGAGCGGCTTGCGGAGCCCGCCGACATGCATGTGCTGGTCTCGAGCATCCAGGTGATCCCTGAGGAGCACTGCTACGAGAAGTGGGCCAATTTCCCCCGCGAGCGCGAGCGGCTGCTGGCGCTGCTCGCCCGCACCCGCGCACCCTCTGTGATCCTGAGCGGCGACCGGCATCTGGGAGAGATCTCGCGCATTGCCCTGCCAGGGCACGCAGAGGCGCTGTTGGAACTGACCAGCAGCGGGCTCAATTCGGGGGGCGCCGGTGCCGGTGAGAGCAACCGCTATCGCGCGCTGGCGACAAACGTATCAGTGGACAACTTCGCAACGCTCGCCGCGGACTGGCCGGGCAAGGCGCTCAGGCTGCGGCTCGCCTTGCACGGCGCAGATGGCCTCGTGCTGCAACAACTCGAGGCCGTCTACCCCGCGGATCGCTGAGGGAGATCAGATAGCAACCTGCTGCCCGAGCTCCACGATACGGTTGGGTGGCAGGTGAAACGTCTTCAGCGGCGTGGCCGCATTGCGGACCATCCACGCAAACAACGCGTGACGCCACAGATTCATGCCGGGCTTGCGCGCCATCAGCAACGTTTCGCGGCTGAGGAAGTACGAGGTCTGCATCGGATCAAGCGGCACGCCTGCAGGAACCAGCGCGCGTAGCGTCTCGGGCACGCGCTGATCCTCCAGATAGCCAAACGCCATCGCCGCGCGGTAGAAGCCCTCGCCGAGCGGTGTCACAGCCAGCCGCTGTTCGGGTGGTACCACCGGGTAATCACGGGTGTGAACCGTGAGCAGCACTACGGTTTCGTGCACCACCTTGTTGTGCTTCATGTTGTGCAGCAAGGCGGGCGGCGCGCCCTCGGCATTGCTGGTAAGGAACACCGCCGTGCCCGGCACGCGCTGCACGTCCTGCATGGCCTGCAGGAACACGTCTATCGGTAAGGCCTCGCGCCGCAGCTGCGCGACCAACAGGCGCCGCCCATTACGCCAGGTGGTGAGCAGCGTGAAAATCATCAGGCCGATCACCAGCGGGAACCAGCCTCCGTGCGGGATCTTGAGCGCGTTGGAGGTGAAGAAGGCCACATCCACCACGATGAACAAGGCAGCGGCAGCCAACATAAGACCGCGGTTCCATTGCCAGCTGAGGAACATCACCACCGCGAGCAGCAGGGAGTCGATCAACATCGTTCCTGTCACGGCAACGCCATAGGCGGCGGCCAGCGAGCTGGAACTGCGGAAGCCGAGCACCAGCCCGATCACCGACACGAACAGCACCCAATTGATGAACGGGATGTAGATCTGCCCTTCCTCCGAGGCGGAGGTATGGATGGTGACGATACGCGGCAGGAGTTTCAGCTGGAACGCCTGCCGGGTGACCGAGAAGGCGCCTGATATCACAGCCTGCGAGGCGATGACGGCCGCCATGCTAGCCAGCACGATCATCGGCACCAGCCCCAATTCCGGCACCATGCGGTACAGCGGACTCTCGATGTGCTGCGGGTTGCCGAGCACCAGCGCACCCTGCCCGAAGTAATTGAGCACCAGCGCCGGCGAGACGAAAGCCGTCCACGCAAGGCGGATCGGCCCCTTGCCGAAGTGGCCCATATCGGCGTAGAGCGCCTCGGCTCCAGTGAGCGCAAGCACCACCGAGCCCAGCGCGACATAGGCCACCGTGGAGTGCTGCTGGAAAAGCTGCACCGCGTAAAACGGACTCAACGCGCGCAGGATCGAGGGCTCCTGCGCGATGTGCCATGCGCCGAGCACCGCCAGCACCGCAAACCACACGCACATCACCGGCCCGAAGAACGCACCCACCGAGGCCGTGCCGTGACGCTGGATGATAAAAAGCCACGAGAGAATCCCGATCGAGAGCGGCACCACCAAGCCGCCCAGCGCTGGCGCCACGAGGCCAAGACCTTCTACCGCGCTCAGCACCGACACCGCGGGCGTCAGCATGCTGTCGCCGTAGAAGAGTGCCGCGGCAAAGATGCCGAGTATCGCGAGCCCGCCGGCCAGCCGGGGATTTTCGGTGGCACGCGTTGCCAGGGCGAGCAGCGAGAGCGTGCCGCCCTCGCCACGGTTATCAGCCCGCATCATGAAAAAAACGTATTTGAGGGACACGACCAGCATGACCGACCAGAAAATCAGCGACAGCACACCGAAGATTTCTGCGCGCCCCGGCTGCAGGCCGTGGGCCTCGTTGAAACACTCCTTGAAGGCGTAGAGCGGGCTGGTGCCGATGTCGCCGTAGACGACGCCCATGGCCCCCAGGGTGAGAGCGCCGGTACGCGGGGGCTGCGACTGCATTCGGACCTCTTGCGGCCGCGTAACGACGGGCCGTGCTGTGTGGGGAGGGACGCCGCAGCTTAACCGATCGCCTGCGCCGGAGACACGAAGCCAAGCCCGAGCGCCTCGGCCACAGCCTGATAGGTGATCTTGCCGTGGTGGATGTTGAGGCCGTTCATCAGGTGCGGATCGGCCGCCAGGGCCTGACGATAACCCTTATCGGCCAGAGCGGTGGCAAACGGCAGCGTGGCGTTGTTCAGCGCGAAGGTCGAGGTGCGCGCCACGGCGCCGGGCATATTGGCCACGCAGTAGTGCACCACGTCGTGCTTGATGTAGGTGGGGGCCGCATGGGTAGTCGCATGGCTGGTTTCGAAACAGCCTCCCTGATCGATAGCGACATCGACCAGCACGGAGCCCGGGCGCATCGCCTTCACCATCTCCTCGGTCACCAGCTTGGGCGCGGCGGCACCGGGCACCAGCACAGCCCCTATCACGAGGTCGGCATCCACCACGAAACGCTCCAGCATCTCGCGGGTGGCGTAGATGGGGGCCAGCTTGCAGCCAAACTGCGTGTCGAGTTCCCGTAGGCGTTGGAGGGATTTATCGAGCACCGTGACATCGGCCTCGAGTCCCATCGCCATGCGGATCGCGTTGGTGCCCACCACACCACCGCCGATCACCACCACCTTGGCAGCCTCGACACCGGGCACACCGCCCAGCAGCATCCCGGAACCGCCCTGCTCTTTCTCCAGGCAGTGGGCTCCGGCCTGTATCGACATGCGGCCAGCCACCTCGCTCATTGGCGAGAGCAACGGGAGCGTATTGCCAGGCCCTGTAACGGTCTCATAGGCGATCGCCACGCAGCCGGAGTCGAGCAGAAGCCTGGTCTGCTCGGGATCAGGCGCCAGGTGCAAGTAGGTGAACAGCACCTGCCCCTCGCGGAGCATGCGGCACTCGTGGGCTTGCGGCTCCTTCACCTTGACCACCATATCGGCGCGGGCGAAGACCTCGGCGGCGCTGCCGACGATCTCGGCCCCGACCCGGCGGTACATCTCATCGCTGAGACCGATGCCTGCGCCGGCATTGGTCTCGACGATCACCTTGTGACCGTGGTGGATCAGTTCACTCACGCTGCCCGTGGTGAGGCCGACGCGGTATTCGTGGGTTTTGATTTCCTTGGGTACGCCGACGAGCATGGCTGCCTCTCCTGTTTGCCTGGGGGTTCATGGCCCTGCGAGGACCAGACACGCGTTCAGTTTAGGCGGCCATAAACAGGCGATTTTTTGTTTATCGGGTTCTACGCAGGCCAATCACCTGCCAAGATGGCATTCAACAGGATATTTGCCTTTGGTATAGCCAGACCATGACTCCGACCCAGCTCAATAGAATCGACCGGAATATCCTGCGGGTGCTGCAGGAGGACGGGCGTATCAGCTTCACCGAGCTCGCCCGCCGCGTGGGCCTCAGCACAACGCCCTGCATCGAGCGCGTCAAACGTCTCGAGCGCGAGGGGATCCTGAAGGGCTTTGCCGCGGTACTGGACCCCGAGGCGCTGGGAGCCGGGCTGGTGGTCTTCGTGCAGATCCGGCTCTCGCGCACCACACAGGACATCTTCGCGCAGTTCAAGGAGGCCGCAGCGCAACTCCCCGAAGTCCAGGAGTGCTACCTCGTCTCGGGGAATTTCGACTACCTGATCAAGGCCCGCGTGGCCGACATGAACGCCTACCGCGCTTTCCTCGGCGAATCGCTGCTCAGCCTGCCGGGCGTGCAGGAATCGACCAGCTATGTGGTGATGGAAACGGTCAAGGAAAGCCTGCGCGTGCAGGTGCCGTAGGCCGTGGCGGTGTAGGCTCACGGCATTATCCGAAGGACCTACTCATGAAAGTCGAGCCGTTCACGATCCATATCCCCGACACGCAGCTCGCGGACATGCGCGCACGCCTGCGCGCCACGCGCCTGCCGGGCGATTTCGGCAACAGCACATGGACCTACGGCGTCGAGCAGAACTGGCTGCAGGACATGCTGCGCTACTGGGCCGAGGACTACGACTGGCGCGGTGCCGAGGCGGCGATGAACACGCTCCCTCACTACCGCGCCACCATCGATGGCATGCCCATCCACTTCGTGCACCTGCGCGGCACGGGCAGCAACACGCGCCCGCTCATACTCACCCATGGCTGGCCGTGGTCTTTCCTCGACTGGGTGGAGGCCGGACGTCGCCTCGCCGATCCGGGCGCCTACGGCGGCGATCCCGCACAGGGCTGTGATGTCGTGATCCCCTCGCTGCCCGGCTTCGGCTTTTCCTCGCCGCTCACCACCACCGGTATCGGTCCGGCACAGATTGCCGGGCTGTGGCATCGCTTGATGACCGAGGTGCTGGACTACCCGCGTTTTGGCGCGGCCGGCGGCGACTGGGGCGCGATGGTCACGCTCCTGCTCGGCTGCGAACATACAGAACGGCTGGACGGCATTTATCTCACGCTCCCCGTGCTTCCCGGACTCGATGGGCGCGGTTTCGAGGCCAGCATGTTCGCGGCCGACGAGCAATGGATGCCCTTGCGCCGCGACGAAGCCGCCGCCTCCGTGGTGAGTCATATCGCGGTGCATATGCACGATCCGCAGACGCTCGCCTATGCCCTTGCCGACTCGCCGGCCGGCACCGCGGCCTGGATCTGGGAGCGGCGCCGGGCCTGGAGCGACTGCGACGGTGACGTGGCGGGCCTGTTCGGACGCGATAGCCTCTGCACGCTCGCCTCGCTCTACTGGCTGACCAACACCATTGGCTCCTCGCTGCGAATCTACAAGGAGTGGTTCAACCCGGCCACGGCAGCAGCACCCGGCGCGGAGCCGCGCATAAAAGTGCCCACCGGTTACGGGATCGGACCCAAGGACATCGTCTTTCTGCCGCGGCGCCTGGCGGCCGCACACTGCGACCTGCGGCGCTGGACGGTGTTCCCGCGGGGCGGGCACTTCGGGCCTGGGGAGCAACCCGGACCCGTTGCAGACGAGATCCGGGCGTTTTTCGCGGCGCTCTGAACGCGCCGCTCAGCCGCCGAGTGCCTGCGCCAGATCGGCGAGGATGTCATCGATGTGCTCGATGCCCACGCAGAGCCTGAGCATGCCGGGCGTGACGCCGGCACGCGCCTGCTCGGCCTCGGTCAACTGACGATGGGTGGTCGATGCCGGGTGGCAGGCGAGCGACTTGGCGTCGCCGATGTTCACCAGTCGCTTAAAAATCGCCAGTCGATCATAAAAGCGCACCGCCTCGTCCAGCCCGCCCTTCACCTCGAAGGTGAGCAGCGAGGCCGGCAGTCCGCCCTTGCAGTAGGTCTGCGCCAGCGCGTGGTGCGGATGATCAGGAAGTCCCGCATAACTCACCGCACTCACGCGCGGGTGCTGCTGCAGCCAGGTCGCCACCGTGAGGGCGTTGCTGCAGTGGCGCTCCATGCGCAGCGACAGCGTCTCGAGTCCCTGCAGCAAGAGAAAGGCATTGAAGGGCGAGAGCGCTGCCCCGGTGTTGCGCAGCGGAACCGTACGCGTCCGGCCAATGAAAGCCGCGGCGCCCAGCGCCTCGGTGTAGACCACGCCGTGATACGAGGGCTCCGGGGTGCAGAGCATGGGGAATTTATCGGCGTGCTCGGCCCAGGGGAAATTGCCGCCGTCGATGATCGCTCCACCAAGCGAGTTGCCGTGGCCACCCACATACTTGGTGAGCGAATGCACCACGATATGCGCGCCGTGCGCGATCGGCTTGGTGAGCACCGGCGTGGCCACCGTGTTGTCCACAATAAGTGGCACGCCGTGCGCATTAGCCACTTTCGCAAGTCCCGCGATGTCGGCCACATTGCCGGCGGGGTTGCCGATACTCTCGCAGAAGATCGCGCGGGTGTCGGCGTCGATCTCGGCGGCAATATCGGCGGGGGAATCGCTCTTGGCGAATTTCACGCGGATTCCCTGCGCGGGCAACATATGCGCAAACAGTGTCCAGGTGCCGCCGTAGAGTTGCGGCGTGGTGACGATGTTCTTGCCGGCCGTGAGGATGGTGAGAATCGCGTAGTTGATCGCCGCACTACCCGCGCTCACGCAGAGCGCCGCCACTCCGCCCTCGAGATCGGCCATGCGCTTCTCGAGCACGTCCGTGGTGGGGTTCATGATCCGGGTGTAGATGTTGCCCGGCACCGCCAGATTGAAGAGATCCGCGCCGTGCTGGGCGCTGTCGAACTCGTAGGCCACGGTCTGGTAGATGGGCGTGGCGACCGCGTGGGTGGTCGGGTCGCCCGCGTAGCCACTGTGGATCAACTTGGTTTCGTCACGCATGGTTTTTACTCCGGTACCGGTAGGGGCGAGGGACCGCGGAAACTAGCAGGGGAGCGTGGGCGGGCGCAATGCAGCCTCAGCGATCAATCATGCCGGGCTGGCAACGCCCGCACTTCGGGCCGTGGGCCCTCCCCGCTCGCTCACGCCGCGGCACATCCCTGTGCCGCAGCTGCCTGCGTCCCTGAAATCGTTCCCGACGATTTCACGGACGAAGGCCGCTCACCGGAAGGGCCCACGGTCCGAAGCGCTCGGTAGTTGCAGTGCCAAGGTCTTTTCCCCGTACGAGCGGGCCATGCCCGCGATCAATCTCACCGGGAGGGCCCACGGCCCGCAGCGCTCGGTGGTTGCAGTGGTGGGTTCGTTCTGGATTTTTTCCACTCCCGGCTCGCGTCCCGGTCGTTCCCGGGCGCTGCAGCTGCGTGCTTTCACCACAATTCGGAGCGCGTCCAATCGAGACTTCCCGCCCGCAGTGCATGGCGGTATGTGACGGGTAAGTGCTCGAAACCGTCCAGCGCGACCAGCTCCGCGAAGTGCATAGCCGCTTGCCCCGGGTGCGTAAGCACAGAGCCCCGACTCCGTGTGATGCACGAGGTGGAATAAAACGGCCCTGAGCGCGCGTCAGGTTCGCCTCGGTCGCGGGCATGGCCCGCTCCTACTTTTACCCGTAGTGGGCCATGCCCGCGATCAAGCGGGCCGCGCCCGCAGCTCTCAGTTCTCCCCTGCCACACGCCCTGCCATCTCGGTGGCAACCACCGAGGCCTGCGGCGTTATGGCCGTGAAATGCGCCGCGTGGCCGACCACCTGCGTGCTGCTGCTGATGAGGCTGCGCATCGCCAGCATGGCCACAACGGCGTGCGCCGCGGCGATGAAGAGCCCAAAGCCCACATTGCCCACCGCGTGCATCAGCCAGGCAACCACGATCGGCCCGATGGCCGAGCCCATGCCGTTCACCAGCAGGATCTTGCTGCTCGCGGCAACCAGTTCCTCGGTGGCGAGCATGTCTCCAGCGAGCGCCACGAAAATCCCGTAGAGCGGGAATGACAGGCCGCCGAAGAGAAACATCAGGGTGTAGAGCAACGTGGTCTGGCTGGAAGGCACCATCGACAGCAGCAGCGCCACCACCGTCACCGCCGCGCAGAGAATCACGATCAGGCGCCGGCGATCCATGCGGTCGGAGAGCATGCCCACGGGCCACTGCAGGACAACGGCACCCATGATCGCGGAGGCCATGAACGAGGCGATCTGCGAGCGCTCCAGCCCGACCTCGAGGGCGTAGACCGCACCCATGCCGTAGAAGCTGCCGTAGGCGAGCGAGGTGGCCAGCAAGCCCGAGAGACACAAGGGTATACGCTTGATCAGCACGGGAAACGCGATGCGCACCGTGGGGCCCTGCTGCATCACGGCACGTCGGGTGAGCGCGATGGGAACCACTGCCAGCGAGAACAGCGCGGATACCAGCACGAAAAGTTCGAAGCCGCGGGGGTCGGCAAAGCTCAAGAGGTACTGCCCACCCGCCATGGAGATCTGGCAGACCAGCAGATAGATCGCGAGCAGGCGCCCGCGCGTGGCGTTGGTGGCAGCGCTGTTCAGCCAGCTCTCCGCAACGACGAACACGCCCACCATGCAGGCACCGGCCAGCAGTCGCAGCAGCGCCCAGGCCACGGGATTGACCAGCAGCGCATGCGCGAGCGGCGCGAAGGAGACCAGCGAGGCCAGCGCCGCAAACACCCGAATCCCGCCCACGCGGCGGATCAGCAGCGGCGTGATCACCGAGCCCAGCATAAACCCGAGGTAGTAGCAGGACATCACCACGCCGGTAGTGCCGGTGCCGAAGCCCGACAGGCTGGCGCGCACACCGAGCAGCGTGCCCTGCAAGCCGTTGCCGAGCATCAGCAGCCCGAGCCCCGCGAACAGGGCCCATAGCGACAGCAAGACCTGACGCACGGTAACGACCCGGGGGAAGGTGAATAGACCGTAATGCTAGCAGCGCCGCAGGCCGTATGGCAGTGAGGTATTACCGTCATACGGGCTGCGCGTGGCGGCGTGGATCAGGCGGTGGCCATTGCGTACACTCGCCGCACATTCGGCACGGGAGAATCACATGGCGACCGACATCGGCGGACTGGGCGTCTGGTCCTTTATCGACAACCTCGACGCCGCCGGCGCCGCGGGCTTTGCCAAGCAACTGGAGGCCTGGGGTTACGGCGCGCTGTGGATACCCGAGGCGGTGGGCCGCGACCCGTTTCCGATCATCGCCTGGATGGCGGCACACACCAGCCAGCTGGTGTTCTGCACCGGCATCGCCAATATCTACGCCCGCGACCCGATGACCATGACCGCGATCCGGAAGACGCTGGGCGAACTGGCGCCCGGACGCATCGTGCTCGGCCTCGGCGTCTCCCACAGCCACTTGGTGAAAAATATCCGCGGCCACGAGTACTCGAACAAGCCCGTGGCCACCATGCGCGCCTACCTCGAGGGCATGGAAAAGGCTCTCTACATGGGCCCGGCACCCGCCGAGGAGCCGCCGGTCGTACTGGCTGCGCTGCGCACCAACATGCTCAAGCTCTCGGCCGAGAAAGTCGCCGGCGCACACCCCTATTTCGTGCCCCCCGCGCACACGGCAAAGGCTCGCGCCACGCTGGGCCCGGCGGCCTGGCTGTGCCCCGAGCAGATGCTGCTCGCCGAGCAGGATCCGGCGAAGGCGCGCGCCATTGCGCGCAAGCACATGGAGATCTACCTCGGCCTGCCCAACTACCAGAACAACCTGCTCGAACTCGGCTTCACCATGGACGACTTCGCCAATGGCGGCAGCGACCGCATGGTCGACGCCATCGTGGCCTGGGGCGATGACAACGTAATCCGCGAGCGCATCGCGGCGCACCACGCTGCCGGCGCCTCGCACGTTTGCATCCAGGCCTTCCGCACCGACGGCGAGATGGGCGCTGATCTCGCGCTCCTCGAGCGCTTCGCACCCGCACACGCCTGAATTTCCGCAGTCAGCACAGGAACACATTCATGGTCGACGTCATCAAGATCGGCATCAAACGCCCCGTCATCAATCCGCTGCTGCCTGATCCAGAGCCGCGGCCTGTCAAGTACACGCTGATCTCCGCCGATGACCACCTGATGGAGCCCCCGCATACCTTCGAGGGCCGCTTGCCGGCGAAGCTGCAGGATCGTGCGCCGCGGATCGTCGAAACCGCCGAAGGCCACCAGGTGTGGTCTATCGAGGGCAAGCCCTATTTCCAGGTGGGTTTCATGTGCGTGGCCGGGCGCCCGCGCGAAGACCACCGCCTGGAACCCTCGCGCTTCGAGGAAATCCGGCCAGGCTGCTGGGACGTGCACGCCCGTGTGAAGGACATGGACATCGGCGGCATCTGGGGTTCGGTCAACTTCCCCTCGGGCGTCACCGGCTTCGGCGGCCACCTGTTCTCGCAATTTGCCGACCAGGAGCTGGGCCTCGCCTGCGTACGCGCCTGGAACGACTGGCTTTTCGAGGAGTGGTACAGCCCCTACCCCGAGCGCATCGTGCCGCTCGGCATCACACACCTCACCGATCCGGTGAAAGGCGCCGAGGAAATCCGCCGCAACGCCAAGCGCGGCTTCCGCGCCGTGACCATGCCCGAGCAGCCGCACCGCCTCGGGCTGCCCTCGGTCTTCGACACCGCGCATTGGGACCCGATCATCCGCGCCTGCGCCGAAACCGGCACGGTACTCAACCTGCACGTGGGCTCGGCAGGCTTTGCGCAGATGCCCCCGGGCGCGCCCATGCTCGAACTCGGCTCAACGCTCTTTGGCCCCATGGCGCTCACCAGTTGCGCGGAGTGGCTGTGGAGCGGGTTTCCGGCGCGCTACCCGGAGTTGAAGATCGCGATGGCCGAAGGCGGCATCGGCTGGGCCGCCATGCTGATGGACCGGCTGGACGACATCATGAGCCGCTCCGGCTATGGCGACGGCTGGCCCGACCCGAAGAACTCGCCCTCCGAGGTGCTGCGCCGGAACTTCTGGTTCTGCATGATCGAGGACGCCTCGACCATCTGCACGCGCCATCGCATCGGCGTCGAGAACATCCTGTTCGAATCCGATTACCCGCACGGCGACGGCACCTGGCCCGACACGCAGCACGTGATCGAGCGCGTGCTGGGTACGCTGCCGGTCGAGGAGATCCGCATGATCACGCACCTGAACGCGGCCAAGCTCTACCGCCACCCGCTGCCCGCCGTGGTTCTGCCGTAGCGCTGCGTGAGATTCATGCGTCAGCTCGGGATCACCGACGTCGCCTTCATCAACATCGAGAACCTCAAGGTCCCGCAGCAGATCGGCAGCCTTGGCATTTAGGACCCCTACACCGCGCACTCGACATGAGCCGACCGCCCTGGGAGTGCTACATCATCGAAGGGCTGGATGATATTACCGGCCCCCCCCCCGGTTCCCATCTGCTGCGCAGGCGCGCACGCAGGGGCTGCTACGCTCCGCCGCGCCTTACCAGGTGCCGGTGCGCAGCATCACCAGCGTGCAGGCCTCGATGCAGTCGATGCCAGCACCGCGCAGCGTGCCCTGTAATTGGGGATTCTCAGTGCCGGGATTGAAAATCACGCGCCGCGGGGCGAGCGCGAGGATGGCATCCCGGTACTGCGTGGATATGGCCGGGCGCACATACAGCGTAAGCGTGTCCACCGCGCCCTCGATGTCTCCCAAGGAATCGACCACCGCATCGCCGTCGATGCACTGCGCCTTGGGGCTCACGGGCACCACAGCATGCCCGTACTCTTTGAGCAGACGCTGGGCCTTGAAGGCGTAGCGCTGCGTGTCCGCACTGGCGCCGAGGATCGCCACCCGTTCCGCAGATCCCATCGCCGTATCCTCCTCACTCCGCTGCAAAGAGCTCGATGATGCTGGTGCTGTCTATGTCGTTTCCCACCCGCGCGCGATGCCGGCGCAGCAGTTGCGCCGCGAGCGCGCTGAAAGGCACGCTCGCCTCGGCCTCGCAGGCCACCGAGAGCACGGTATCCAAGTCTTTCTGCATGGTAGCCAGCCGGGCGAGCAGCGGCTCGTACTGACGCACCGCCATGCGCGGCGCCAGCACCCGCAGCAGCGGCGAATCGGCGATGCCGCCGGCAAAGGCGGCCGGCAGCAACTCAGCGTCGATCCCGGCACGCTCGGCCAGCGCGATCATCTCTGCGAGCAGCATCGCGCTGCCGCAGCTCATCATCTGATGGCAGACCTTGGCGAGCTGGCCGGCGCCGTTGGCGCCCATGCGGGTGATGCTGCTGCCAAGACACTCGAGCACCGGACGCACGCGCTCGATGTCGTCCTCGCTGCCCCCGGCCATGATCGCCAGCGTGCCCGCCGCCGCGCTCCCCGGACCACCCGATACCGGGGCATCAATCCAGCCCATGCCGGTGGCCTGGCGCAACTCCTGTGCAAAGCGCCGCGTAGCCCCGGGTTCGATGCTGGAGAGATCGACCAGGAGCTGGTCGGCATCACCGAAGGCCGCGATCCCCTCGGGCCCGAACACCACCTCCTGAACAGCAGCGGTGTCGGCCAGGCACAGCAGGATGAGGTCGCAGTGCTCGGCGATGTCGGCGATGTCCTCGACTTCCTCGGCACCTTGGGCAACCAGCGCGTCACAGCGCCCCGGCGTACGGTTCCACACCAGTAACTCGTAGCCCGCATCGAGCAGGCGCATCGCCATCGGCGCGCCCATGATGCCGGCGCCGATGAGACCGATGACCTCAGCTTGATCCTGGTGCACGCGCGCACTCCTCGTGGCCCGCTGGCCAGCACGACCCTCGTGTCCCGACGATACACGCCGATCGGCGAGCGCCACAAGCAGGGCCAGCGCGGTCTCAGGCCCCCGATCAGGCGTCGTCCTCGCCGAGCAGGGGTGGCGCCCGATGCAAGCGCATGCGGCTGCGGGAAAACAGGATCGGGTTGCGCACCGTGGGAACGGCGCCGGCCAGCGGGTGCTCGAGGTGCTGCACCATGCCGCGGGCGAGCACTTGCGGATCA
The DNA here is from genome assembly GCA_945862145.1 of Klebsiella pneumoniae. Lineage (GTDB taxonomy): Bacteria > Pseudomonadota > Gammaproteobacteria > Pseudomonadales > UBA5518 > UBA5518. The sequence goes on along the minus strand of CAMAXE010000012.1, from coordinate 62,037 downwards.
CGGAAAACGCGGTCCAACGTGTTGATGGGGCCGCAGGGCACGCCGGCGGCCTCCAGCGCGGCGATCCAGTCGTCCATGCTCCGTACTGCCATAAGCGCGGCAATGCGCGCGCAGAGTTCGCCGCGGTTCCCGATCCGCGCGGCATTGGTGGCGTAGAGCGGATCCGTGCCCATCGCCGGCACGCCCGCGACCTCGCAGAAACGGCGGAACTGGGCGTCGTTGCCGATGGCGAGGATCAGGTGTCCGTCGGCTGCGGGGAAAACCTGGTAGGGCACGACGTTCGAGTGGGCGTTGCCGAAACGCGCCGGCACCTTGCCGCCCACCAGGTAATTCATCGCCTGATTGGCAAGCGCGGCCACCTGCACATCGAGCAGCGCGAGATCAATATGCTGCCCAAGGCCGCTCCTCTCGCGCTCGAGCAGCGCCGCCTGCACCGCGATGGCCGCGTACAGACCGGTCATGATGTCGGCGATGGCCACGCCCGCCTTGAGCGGCTCACCGCCGGGGTCCCCGGTCAGGCTCATCAGCCCACCCATACCCTGCACCAAAAAGTCGTAACCCGCGCGTCCCGCGTAGGGCCCGGTCTGCCCGAATCCGGTAATGGAGCAATAGACGAGGCGCGGATTGAGCGCGGCAAGACTCGCGTAATCGAGGCCGTATTTCGCCAGACCGCCGACCTTGTAGTTCTCGACCAGCACATCGCTGTCGCAGGCCAGTTCGCGCACCCGCGCCTGACCTTCGGGCGTGGCGATATCGAGGGTGATCGATTTCTTGCCGCGATTGGCGCAGAGGTAGTAGGCGGCGTCGGTGGTGTCGCGGCCCTCGCGGTCCTGCAGCCAGGGCGGCCCCCAACTGCGGGTGTCATCGCCCTCGCCGGGGCGCTCCACCTTGATCACCTCGGCGCCCATGTCGGCAAAGATCTGCGTCGCCCACGGCCCGGCGAGAATGCGGCTCAGATCGAGGATGCGGAATCCGTCGAGCGCGCCGCCAATCATCAGAACGCCGCGATGCCGGTCTGCGCGCGACCGAGGATCAGGGCATGCACATCGTGCGTGCCCTCGTAGGTGTTCACCGTCTCGAGGTTCACCATGTGACGGAACACGGGGTATTCGTCGGAAATGCCGTTGCCGCCGTGCATGTCACGCGCCGCGCGGGCAATCTCGAGCGCCTTGCCGCAGGAGTTGCGCTTCAGCATCGAGATCAGCTCGGGCGAGAGCTGGCCGCGGTCTTTCATGCGCGCGGCCTGCAACACGCCGAGCAGCGCCAGGCTGATCTCGGTCTGCATGTCGGCGAGTTTTTTCTGGATGAGCTGGTTGGCGGCAAGCGGACGGCCGAACTGCTTGCGCTCGAGCGTGTAGCTGCGCGCTGCGTGCCAGCAGGCCTCGGCCGCGCCCAACGTGCCCCAGGCGATGCCGAAGCGGGCGCTGTTCAAGCAGCCGAAGGGGCCTTTCAATCCCTCGACATTGGGCAGCAACGCGGTGGCGGGCACCTCGACGTCCTGCATCACGATCTGACCGGTGATGGAGGCGCGCAGACTCAGCTTGCCCTCGATCTTCGGTGCCGAGAGGCCTTTCATGCCCTTCTCGAGCACGAAGCCACGGATCTTGTCGTCATCGCACTTGGCCCAGACCACAAACACATCGGCGAGTGGTGCGTTGCTGATCCACATCTTGGCGCCGTTCAGTACGTAGCCGCCATCGACGGTGCGCGCGCGGGTGAGCATACCGCCGGGATCGGAGCCGGCATCGGGCTCGGTGAGACCGAAACAGCCGATCCACTCGCCAGTGGCGAGCTTGGGGAGATATTTCTCGCGTTGCTCCTCGGTGCCGTAGGTGTAGATGGGATACATCACGAGACTCGACTGCACGCTGAACATCGAGCGGTAGCCCGAATCCACGCGCTCGATCTCGCGGGCGATCAAGCCGTAGCTCACGTAGTTCACACCCGGGCAGCCGTAGCCGTCGATGGTGGGACCGAGGAGCCCGAGTTCGCCCATCTCGCGGAAGATCGCCGGGTCGGTGCTCTCGTTGCGGTAGGACTCGCGGATGCGCGGAGCGAGCTTCGCCTGCGCGTAGTCACGCGCGGTCTGCATGACCATACGCTCCTCGTCTGAGAGCTCCTGCATCAGCAGGAAAGGGTCTTGCCAGTCGAAAGAAGCCCAGCCAAAGGATGCCATGTGCGGTTCTCCAGAGATCAGTGAAAGCGCGAAGAAGCCTATCCGCTGGCCCACAGCCCGGGCACTACCCCGCGCAGGGGACTAGGTACCGGAAGTCGCGATACCACAGCGATACGATGCGCGCGAGCGCACCGATCAGCGCCCGCGCAGGATCGAGCCCAGCACCCCGCGCACGATGCTGCGTCCGAGGCTGCTACCCACCGCGCGCGCCACGCTTTTTACCAGCGCCTCTCCCACGCTCTCGCGCTGGCGGCCACGCGGGGCGGGGCGCGAAACCGGCGCGTCCTCAGGCGGCACGCGGATCGCCGGCGGTGGCGTGGACGTCGTTCGCGGGTGCTCTGGCGCAACAGCGACCGCCGCACGCTGGCTCAGCACTTCATGCGCCGAAACCGGATCGTGGGCATCGCGGTAACGCGCGTAGAGGAGGTCCTCGTTCAACAACGCGGCGCGCTCGGCATCCGCGAGCGGGCCCATGCGCGAGGACGGCGGCCGCACCAGCACCCGCTCGACCATGGTGGGCACGCCCCCGGCATCCAGCGTTGACACCAGCGCCTCGCCAACGGCGAGCTCGCCGATCACGCTGCGCGTCTCGAAGGCGGGATTCGCCCGGAAGGCGTCGGCGGCCACGCGCACGGCCTTTTGCTCGCCAGGGGTGTAGGCCCGCAGCGCGTGCTGGATCCGGTTGCCGAGCTGCGCGAGCACCGTGTCGGGGATGTCGCCAGGACTCTGGCTGATGAAATAGATCCCCACCCCGCGCGAGCGGATCAGCCGAACGACCTGCTCCACGCGCTCGCGGAGCGACTTCGGCGCGTCAGAAAAAAGAAGATGTGCCTCATCGAAGAAGAAGGCGATCTTCGGGCGATCGGCGTCACCGACCTCGGGCAAGGTCTCGTAGAGCTCGGAGAGCAGCCACAGCAGGAAGCTGCTGTAGAGCCGCGGCTGCGACACGAGCTTGCGCGCATCGAGCAGATTGACGATGCCGCGGCCATCGGGTGCCTGCTGCAGCAGATCGGCCAGTTGCACCGCCGGCTCACCGAAAAATCGCGTGCCGCCAGCCTCCTCGAGCAGCAGCAAGCGCCGCTGGATGGCCGCCACCGAGGGCCTGGAGAATGCCGCGTAGCGCGACCCCATGTCTTTTGCGTTGTCGGCGAGGTGCACGAGGGTAGTGCCCAGGTCCGCGAGATCGAGCAGCAGCAGTCCCTCGTCGTCCGCGAAACGGAACACCAGCGAGAGCACCGCCTCCTGCGTCTCGTTCAATTCCAGCATGCGCGCAAGCATCTGCGGACCCAGCTCGGAGATGCTTAGCCGCAGGGCCACCCCGCTCTCGCCGTGCACATCCCAGATCCGTACCGGCGCGCCAGCGAAGGGCGGCACTGGCAAACCGATCTGCTGCCATCGCTGGCTGATGCGGGCACTCTCACTGCCCGGCATGGCGATACCCGAGAGATCGCCCTTCACATCCGCCACCACCACCGGAACGCCGGCGGCGGAAAAACCTTCGGCGAGCCCCTGAACGGTAATGGTCTTGCCCGTGCCCGTGGCGCCCGCGATCAGACCGTGACGGTTGGCGTAGCGCAGCAGCAACCGCGAGGGGGCGGAGCCTCCGCCTATGAGCAGCGCCTCGTCACTCATCACTGGCCTCCTCGTGGCGACTTAGGGCCTGCAAAACGACGCAGGATGCGTGGGTAGGAATCCGGAAACAACCGCGACAGCCACCACAGGGTACGCGCCCGGCTGCCGGTGAGAATGCGCGGTTTGCCCGCGATGACGCCGGCGAGGATGTCGCGGGCGCAGTCCTCGGGCGGAGTGACCAGCATGCGGTCGGAGAGCCCCGCCAACGCGCGCTCGCCAGGGCCCGCCTGCGCCGCAAAGGGCGCGGATTTCGCAATGCCGGTGCGGATGCCGCCCGGGTGCACCGAGACGGCACGCACGCCGGTGCCATCGAGTTCAGACCACAGGCTCTCGGTGAGGCCACGCACGCCGAACTTGGAGATGTTGTACGCGCTTTGCAGCGGGAAGCCGACCATGCCGAACACGCTGGATATATTGACGATGCAGCCCTCGTGGCGCTCAAGCATCTGCGGCAAAAACGCTTTGGCGGCGTAGATCACGCCCCACAGATTCACCGCGAGCTGCCACTCGATTTCCTCGATCGACAACTGCGCGAAACTGCCCATGATGGTGGCGCCCGCATTGTTGAAGAGGTAGTCGACCGCGCCGAAATCCGCCCGCACCTCGGCGGCATGCCGGAATACGGCATCGCGTGAGGTGACATCCAGCACATACGCCTTGTGGCCGGCGCCGGTGCCTAGCAGCGCGAGCGTGCCGGCGAGACCCACGGCGTCCTTGTCCGACAGCGCAACCCGTGCGCCCGCCGCAGCCAGTTGCATCGCGAGCGCCCGCCCGATACCCGAACCCGCCCCGGTAACCACCGCGTGCTTGCCGCTGAAACTTTCCACCCGCTCTCTCCCGCCAAAAAGCCGTGTCAGTTAATCGACACGGATGATGCCATGCAAGTTAGCCAATGACCCGTCTTCGATACATCCGTTTCGCCGCAGCGCCGCCTCGCGCACAATGTCGCCATGCCAGAACACGCCCCGCCCGGACTCGATCGTACCGGCCTGATCACCGGCTCGGCAGCCTATCTCTGGTGGGGGTTGGCGGCGCTCTACTGGATGCCGGCGAAGGCAGTCGGGGCCATCGACATCCTGGCCCACAGGGCATTCTGGGCAGTGCCCTTCTGCGCAGTACTGCTGCTGGCGCGCGGACGGCTCGCGGGCGCGTTCCGGGTGCTGCGGGATCCGCGCAGCGTGCTGCTGCTCGGGGTGAGCGCCGCACTGGTCGCCTTCAACTGGGGCGTGTTCATCTGGGCGCTCGGGCAGGATCGTTTGGCCGAGGCGAGTCTTGGTTATTTCATGCAGCCACTGGTGGCGGTAGTGATCGGGCTGGTGGGATTCGGCGAGCGGCTCACACCCATGCAATGGCTGTCGGTGAGCTTCGCCGGTGCAGGTGTTGCGGTCTTTGCGACCTCGCTCGGGCACCTCCCGCTGGTGGCGATCGGTGTCTCGCTGTCTTTTGGACTCTATGGTGCGGTGCGCCGACGGGTGCGGGTGGATTCGCTGGATGGCCTCTTCATCGAGACGGTGCTCTTGGCGCCCTTTGCGCTCGGCTGGATCCTCTGGCATCAGGGCGCCGGACTGGGCAGCAACGGGCGGCTGGTCGACGCGATACTGCTGGGGGCGGGCGCCTTTACGGCGATCCCGCTGCTTGGCTACATCGAAGCCGCGCGCCGCCTGCCGATGGTCGCACTGGGACTGCTGTTTTACATAAACCCCAGCGTGCAGTTGCTGGTGGCCGTGCTGTGGTTCCATGAACCCCTGCACGCGGGTCAGGTCGAGGCCTTCACGCTCGTCTGGGCTGGCGTGATGCTCTATCTGGCGCAACTGCTGCGGCTGAAGTGGCGCGGGAGAGTGGCATGAGCAAAAACGCGCTTTGTGTGGCAGGCTGGCGCAAAAAAGCCACACACGAGGCATCCGCAGCATGAGAGAGATACAGTTCGAGCAACACCGCCGCTCGCTCGCGGACCCGGCGGGTTTCTGGTCGGAGCAGGCCCGGCTCCTCGACTGGTACCAGGCTCCCTCTCTAACCCTCGACCGGCAGCGCACGCCCTTTGACCGCTGGTACCCCGACGGCACGCTGAACGCCTGCCACAACGCCCTCGACCGGCACGTGGAGGCAGGTCACGGTGAGCGCTGCGCGCTGATCTACGACAGCCCCGTGACCGCTACGGTGCGCCACTACAGTTACGCGGAGCTCCGCGACCAGGTGGCCCGGCTGGCCGGCGTGCTGCGGGGGCTCGGCGTGCGCAGCGGCGATCGCGTACTGATCTACATGCCGATGGTGCCCGAGGCGCTGATGGCGATGCTCGCCTGCGCGCGGATCGGCGCGATCCACTCGGTGGTCTTCGGCGGCTTCGCGGCCAACGAGCTCGCGGTGCGCATCGACGATGCCGCGCCTATGGTGGTGCTGACGGCCTCCTGCGGGATCGAGCCCAATCGCCTCGTAGCCTACAAGCCGCTGCTGGATGCAGCCATCGAACTGGCCACACAGCCGCCAGCGCACTGCGTGGTGCTGCAGCGTCCACAACTGGCAGCCACGCTGCAATCGCCGCGGGATGTCGACTGGGAGCAGGCCATGGCCGCGGCAACGCCTGCCGCCTGCGTGCCCGTGAACGCGAACCATCCGCTCTACATTCTCTACACCTCCGGCACCACCGGGCAACCCAAGGGCGTGGTGCACGACACCGGGGGGTATCTGGTGGCGCTCGCCTGGTCGATGCGCAACATCTACGACATCGCACCAGGCGAGGTGTTCTGGGCGGCGTCTGATGTGGGCTGGGTAGTGGGTCACTCCTACATCGTCTACGGCCCGCTGGTGGCCGGATGCACCACCGTCCTCTACGAGGGCAAGCCGGTGGGCACGCCCGATGCCGGCGCCTTCTGGCGCGTGATCGCGGAGCACCGCGTCAAAGCACTCTTCACGGCACCCACGGCATTCCGCGGCATACGCCGTGAGGATCCGCACGCCGAGCACCTCGCGCGGCATGACGTGTCCAGCCTGCAGACACTGTTTCTGGCCGGCGAGCGCTGCGACCCCGACACCCTCGAGTGGGCCGCCGAGGTCCTCGGCATACCGGTGATCGATCACTGGTGGCAGACCGAGACCGGCTGGTCGATCTGCGCGAATTGCCGCGGCATCGCCCTGCTCCCCGTGAAACCGGGTTCGCCGGCACTGCCAGTGCCCGGCTACGCGCTCGCCGTACTCGACGCCGAGGGTCGCGAGCGCGCCGCGGGCGAACTCGGCTCGCTGGCGCTGCGCCTGCCGCTGCCGCCCGGAGGTTTCACCACGCTGTGGAATAACGACGAGCGCTTTGTGTCCGCGTATTTCAGCCGCTTCCCGGGTTACTACGAGACGGGCGACGCCGGCTTCGTCGATGCCGAGGGCTATGCCTACGTGATGGCGCGCACCGACGATGTGATCAACGTGGCAGGGCACCGGCTCTCCACCGGGGCCATCGAGGAAGTGCTGGCGGGCCACCCCGATGTCGCCGAGTGCGCCGTGATGGGCGTGGCCGACCCGATCAAGGGCCAGGTACCGGTGGGCCTGCTGGTGCTGAAGGCTGGCGCGTGTCGCGAGCACGCCACCGTCTGCGACGAGGCGATCGCGCGGGTGCGCGAGAGGATCGGCCCGGTCGCCTCGCTACGCCAGTGCGTTGTGGTGAGCCGCCTGCCGAAGACACGTTCGGGGAAGATCCTGCGCGCCACCCTGCGCGCCATCGCCGACAGCGAACCCTACCGCGTGCCCGCCACCATCGACGACCCGGCAAGCCTCGAGGAGATCGCCGTGAGTCTGCGCACGCTGGGCTATGCGCAAGCGCGCGGAACAGGAGGCCGCGAATGAGCACTGAAAAACAGGCGCCTGCATGGCCGGTCATGGACATCGCGCGGGCCCATGCGCTGCTCACGGCGCCCGGCAGCCCCTTCGAGATGGAGGAGGCGTTGATCCACGGACAACGGCTGCGCACCTGGCGCCACGCGCCACGCTCGCTGCGGCATATCCTGCTCGCCTCGCGTGCACACGGCACGCGCGACTGCATGGTGCTAGACGACGAGCGCATGAGCTTCGAGGCGCAGTACCGCGCGGTCTGCACGCTGGCGCGACATCTGCGCGACGATCTCGGCCTGGTGAAAGGCGATCGCGTGGCCATTGCCATGCGCAACCTCCCGGAGTGGTCGGTGGCCTTTTGGGCCGCCGCCGCGAGCGGGGCGATCGTGGTGCCGCTGAACGCCTGGTTCACAGGCGCCGAGCTCGAGTACACGCTCGCCGATTCCGGCGCCAAGATCGCGCTTCTGGACTTCGAGCGACTGCAGCGGGTCGCCCCGCATCGCGCCGATCTGCCGGCGCTGGAGGCCCTGATCGTCACCCGCGCCGGCGACGCCGAACTGCCAGTGTCAGCCGAACGGTGGGAGACACTGCTGGGCGGCGTCGCGGACTACGCGGCACTGCCCGAGCTCGCGCTGCCCGAGATCGAGCTCGAACCCGAGGACGACGCCACGATCTTTTACACCTCGGGCACCACGGGCAAACCCAAGGGTGCGCTGGGCACGCACCGCAACCTGTGCAGCAACGTGATCAGCGCGGGTTTTGCCTGGGCGCGGGGGTTCCTGCGTCGTGGCGAAGCACTGCCCGCCCCGGACCCTGCTGCGCCGCGCAAGGCAGCATTGCTCACGGTGCCCTTTTTCCATGTCACCGGCTGCCACTCGGTGCTCGCGCCCAGCCTGCTCGCCGGCAACAAAATCGTGCTGATGCAGCGCTGGGATGTAGACCGCGCGCTGGAACTGATCCAACGCGAGCGCATCACCGGCGTTGGCGGAGTGCCCACCATTGCGTGGCAGATTGTCGAGCATCCGCGGCTCGCCGACTACGATCTCTCCAGCGTCGAAACCGTGTCCTACGGCGGCGCTCCCGCGGCTCCCGACCTGGTCGCGCGCATCAGGGTGGTGTTCCCACGCACGCTGCCCGGCAATGGTTATGGCCTTACCGAAACCTCCGCCATTACCGCCTACAACAGCTCCGAGGACTACCGCAACCGACCGGCGAGTGCGGGGCCAGCGGTGCCGATCTGCGATATCCGGGTAGTCGACGCCGAGGGCCGGGAACTAGCCGCCGGCGGCGTGGGTGAATTGTGGATCCGCGGTCCCAATGTGGTGAAGGGATACTGGAACCAGCCCGAGGCAAGTGCCGCTGCCATCACCGATGGCTGGCTCCATTCCGGCGATATCGCGCGGGTGGATGAGGAAGGATTCATCTTCGTCCTCGACCGCGCGAAGGACATGCTGATCCGCGGCGGCGAGAACATTTACTGTGTGGAGGTCGAGGACGCACTCTTCAGCCATCCGGCGGTGGTGGATGCGGCGGTGATCGGCATTCCCCACCCGCAACTCGGCGAGGAAGTGGGCGCTTTCGTCCAACTGAAGGACGGCCTTGACGCGAGCGAGGCAGAACTCCGCGCGCATGTGGCCGCGCAGCTCGCAGGCTTCAAGGTGCCGGTGCGAATCGAGTTCCGCTCCGAGCCGCTACCGCGCAATGCCAACGGCAAGATCGTGAAGCGGGAACTGAAAACGATGTGGCCGGCTGGTTGAATCGCAGCCGGTCTTTCACCAGAGACAAAGGCGTGCTTTGATCGCGCCGGAATTCACCGAGGACTTCAATCAGGCGGCGCTGGTGTCGGCCATCCTCGAGGTGATCTTCATCACGGTGTTCCTGACTACGGCGCGGCTGTCGTCGACACCCTGAGCCGTTTGCGCAGCCGCACCAGCGCCGCACCCGTGGCGGCGCTGGCCACTGCGGCCTCGATAGCGCGGTAATCGGCGAGCACTTTCTCGCCCGTGGCGCTAAGACGCGCGCCGCCGCTCTTCGCGCCACCGGGCGTGGTGGCTACCAGCCGCTCGCGGAAACAACGGTTCATCGTATCGACCAGCAACCAGGCGCGCCGGTAGCTCATGCCGAGCGCCCGGCCCGCCGCGGAGATCGAACCTTCCCGCGCGATAGCCTCGAGGAGTTCGGCCTTGCCCGGGCCCATCGCGATGTCTTGGTCCAGCATGAGCTGGAGCTTGATCTTGAGCTGGTTGGCCATGCCTGCCTCCCGCGTGCGAAGGGGCCAAGGCTCGCACGAAGTACCACGCATGGGGAAGCACCGCCCGGTCGGCGTGACACGGACCCGCGCATGCTATATACAGCGCGATACAGTATCGGGCGTGCGGACGGGTGGCGTGCTGAGCGCGGAAGAGTGGGAAATCATCAGGCTGTCGCTGCGCGTCGGGGCGGTCTCGACCGTGGCGGCGCTGCCCGTGGCCTTTGCGCTCGCCTTCACGCTCGCGCGGCGGGATTTTCCCGGCCGGACGCTGCTCGATGCGCTGGTGCATCTGCCGCTGGTGCTGCCGCCGGTGGTGACGGGCTGGGCGCTGCTGCTTCTGTTCGGCCGCCAGGGTCCTATCGGCCACGCGCTCGAGGCCTGCTGCGGCATGGTCTTCGCGTTCCGCTGGACCGGTGCTGCGCTGGCAGCAGCCGTGATGGCGCTGCCCCTGATGGTGCGCGCCATGCGGCTGTCGATCGAGGCCGTGGACACACGGCTCGAAAACGCCGCGCGCACTCTGGGAGCAAGCTCCTGGCGCGCATTCCTCACCGTCACGCTGCCCCTCAGCATGCCCGGCATCCTCGCCGCCGTAGCGCTCGGTTTCGCCCGCTCGCTCGGCGAGTTCGGCGCCACGGTGAGTTTCGTTTCGAGCATTCCCGGCGAGACCCGCACGCTGCCGCTGGCAATCTACGGCGCCATGCAGCTGCCAGCAGGCGAGACGCAGGTGCTGCGGCTGGCGCTGGTGTCCATCGCGCTCGCACTGGGGATGCTGCTGCTGTCAGAACTGCTGCTGCGCCGCCAGCCGGGGAGACAGCATGAGCTTTGATCTGCAGCTCACCAAACAGCTGGGCAACACGCGGATCGAACTGCGCATCTGCGCCGGCCCCGGCATCACCGTACTGGTGGGCCCTTCGGGGGTAGGGAAAAGCTCAGTGCTGAACATGGTGGCAGGCCTGCTGCGCCCCGACAGCGGCCATATCCATGTGAGCGGCGAGACGCTCTACGACCACCGCGCCGGCATCGACCTGCCGCCGGAGCAGCGCCACGCGGGCTACGTGTTCCAGGACTCACGGTTGTTTCCGCACCTGCGGGTGATCGAGAACCTGCGTTACGGCGAGCGGCGCGCCAGGGCGGGTAAAAGTGCATTCGCGCTGGAAGAGATCAGCGCCTTGCTGGGCATCGAAGCGCTGCTGCAGCGCTGGCCACGCACCCTCTCCGGAGGGGAAGCGCGGCGCGTGGCGATCGGCCGGGCGCTGCTCTCGGGGGCCCGCTTCCTGCTGCTAGACGAGCCGCTATCCTTCGTGGACCGTGCACGCCGCGAGGAGATCTTGCGGCTGATCGAGCGCCTGCGCGACGAACTCGTGCTGCCGATGCTCTACGTCACCCACGACCCCGATGAAGCGCGGTGGCTGGCCACCACGCTGGTCACGATCTGAACCTGCCCCCTCAGGGCGGGAGAATCACTCTCGGCAGCGCCAACGCGGTCGAGGCCCTCTCGAAGGCCGCGAGCTCGGTGTCGCGCATCGATTGCACACCCACCTCGATCACCGCCAACTGGGCGAGCAATTCGTCCATGCGCTCACGCATGCCCTGGGTGGGCTGGTAATCGGCCTCTTGCGCCAGGTCCGGCAGCAGCGCGAACTGCCCGTAGAGCTTGGCGCCGCCGTCACGACCGGCGAGTACGTCGTAGAAGACCTCGGCGTCCGGGTTGTGCAGCGCGTACTCCAACGTGCGGGCACGGGCTGCGAGGGCCTCGGCACTCGCGCGCAGCGCTGCCGCATCGTCCCGCGCGGCGCTGCGCTCGATGACATCATGTGCCTGTGCGCGCACCGCCTGCAGCAGCTCAACGTTGTGCAGCACGCGGTCCATGGCGTCACGCGCCGCCACCGTGAACGCTACGTTCGCCTGCAACTGTTCGGGCGTGGCCGGCGAGCGCGGATCGGGCAGCACCTGGATCTCCTGCTCGCGTTGCTCGTTGCCCACCACCAGCCGCAAGCGGTAGGTGCCTGGCGCCACCAGTGGGCCCTCCTCGGGATCGCCCGCATCTACCTTGGAGGCGATGCGGCGCGCGCCGCTCATGCGCAGATCCCAGACGGCCGTGTTGATGCCGGCATCCCCTGAGAGCGCGGGCATGGGATCTCCATTGGCGTAGGTTTCGGCGTCGGGGCTGTCGGCGTCGTCCACCGGGTACTTGAGCGGCACGAGCACGCTGGAAAGAGTGCGGATTATGTGTCCCGAGCCATCGAGAATCTCGGCGCGGATCTCGCCTTTCGATGCCTCTTTCAGCCAATAGGCAACACGGAGTCCGTAGGGCGGCGCGGGCATGGCGCCCTGATCCCCCCAGCTGTGGTCGAATTGCCAGCGGATGGCGGGCGGCGCCTGGAAAAGCCGCAGCGCATCCTCGGCCGGTGCATCGCCCGCCGCACGCAGGATGTGCAGATCGTCCAGCGCCCAGATGCCGCGGCGCGTACCGAGCACCAGCGCGCCATGGCGAATCTCGATATCCACGACCGCCACCGGTGGAAGCCCTTGCTTCACCTCGCTCCAGCTCGCGCCGCCATCGCGCGAGAGCCACAGCCCGCGCTCACCACCCGCGTACAGCAGCTGTGGATCCTGCGGGTCCTCGCGCAGCACGAACAGCGGCTGATCCTGGGGCAGGCCGCTCGCCATCTGCTGCCAGCTCACGCCGTAATCGGTGGTGCGGAAAAGCCAGGGACGCTGGTCGTCCATGCGCCGCGCCTCGACTACCGCCCAGGCGGTGCCGTCGCGGTGTGGCGAGATCTCGATATGTTCCACCGTGCCCCATGCGGGCATCGCGCGCGGGGTGATATCGCTCCAGTGTGCGCCGCCGTCGCGCGTCAACTGCACGCGCCCGTCGTCGGTGCCCACCCAGATGTGGCCGGCCTCGCGCGGGGATTCGCGGATCGCGAAAATCGTGCCGTAGGTCTCGACGCCGGTGATGTCGCCCGTGATGGGCCCACCCGACCAGCCTTGCGTGGCCTTGTCGTTGCGCGTGAGGTCAGGGCTGATAGCCTGCCAGCTCGTTCCCCGATCGGCCGAGCGGAACAGCAGGTTGCCGCCGTGATAGAGCACGGCTGGGTCGTGCGGCGAGATCTCGATCGGCGAGGTCCACTGGAAGCGGTACTTGAGGTCCTTGCCGTGGATGCCCGAGAGGTTGATCGGATAGATGTGCAGCGCGCGGTACTGCCCCGTGCCCTCGTCGTACTCCGACAGATAACCGCCGTATTCGCTCGCGTAGACGCGCCCGGGTTTGCGCGCGTCGTAGCGGAAATCACCCGCTTCGCCACCGCCTGCGCCCACCCAGTCAGGCAGCACCACCCCGCCGCCCTTGGGCAGCATGTTGGGGCCGCTCGCCGTGCCCCAATCCTGAATGGTGCCGCCGACATGCCAGGGCATCCGGTCATCGACGTCGATGTTGTAGAACTGACCGAGTGGGAGATCCGGATGCGACCACGTCTTGCCGCCGTCGGTGGAGATGTCCACTCCGCCGTCGTGACCGGCGATCACACGCCGCGTGTCGAGGGGATCGACCCAGAGGTCGTGGTGGTCACCGTGATGCGGCCCCACCACCTGCGTGATGGTTTTGCCGCCGTCGGTGCTCCGCAGCAGCGGCACCTGCGGGAACCACACCGTGTCCGGATCTTGCGGATCGATGGTGAAGGTCATGTAGTACCAAGGCCGCTGGCGCAGCGCCCGGGCCGGGTTTTGCAGATGCCAGTTGGCACCGCCGTCATCGGAGCGAAACAGTCCGCCCTTCTCGGCCTCGATCAGCGCGTAGACACGCTGGCCGTCCGAGGGCGCGACACGCACGCCCACCTTGCCCCAGATGCCCTCCGGAAGCCCCGCGCCCTTCAACTCGGTCCAGGTGTCGCCGCCATCGGTGGAGCGATACAGCCCACTGCCCGCGCCACCGCTTTGCAGCTCCCAGGGCTTGCGGCGCATCTGCCACAGCCCGGCGTAGACGATGCGCGGGTTGTGCGGATCGAGCGCCACATCAGAGGCCCCGGTGTCGAGGTCCTTGAACAGCACGCGCACCCAGTTTTTGCCGCCGTCCAGCGTGCGGTAGACCCCGCGCGACTGCGCCGGCCCGAAGGGTGAGCCCAGCACCGCTGCGAAGGCTACATCCGCGTTGCGCGGATCGACCGCGATGGTGCCGATCTGGCCCTTGTTCTTCCACTGGTGCGTCCAGGTCTTGCCGGCATCGGTGGATTTCCAGATGCCCCAGCCGACCATGACGTTGCCGCGCGGATTGGCCTCGCCGCCGCCGGCATAGATCACGTTGGGGTCGGACGGCGCGAGCGCAATCGCACCCATCGAGGCCGACATCGGGACATGGTCCATGAGCGGCGCGAAGCTCTTGCCCGCGTCATCAGACTTCCACACGCCGCCCTGCGCCGCCGCAAAGTAAAAAACGTCCGGGTTGCCGGGCACGCCGGCCACACGCGAAACACGCCCGCCGATGGCCGGACCGATCACGCGGAATGTGAGTGCGCCGTACTCGTCCGGCGATTTCTCGACGGCTGCTGCCTCGGCCCGGGCCCCGACAGCAAGGCAGGAAACGAGCAGCGTCAGGGCCAGATGAACAGTACGAGGGAGCATGGGAAATTCCGTCGGAACCGAGTCCACGAACGCTAGGCCTCTGCGCGCGCGGCGTCAATCTAACGAGGGCGGGATTCTCGCGAAAACACCGCCCGACAGCCGCCCGGGCGCCCGCAACCGCTGGTGCGGACGCGGTTTCTAGGCAGATCGGCGAACCTGCGGGCAGGGCTGCGGGGCTTCAGCGTGCCGCGGGTCGCTGGCGCGACGCGAGGCCCTGGCTGCCCCACCAGCAACCGAACATCGCCAGCGCGTAGAGAAATTTCCCGTGATTGGCGCGGCCCGTGCGGTGTTCCTCGAAGATGAGGTCGATCACACCCGGGCGCAGGTACCCTGCGGCCGCCGCGCCACTGTCGTGCCAGGCTTCGCGAGCAAATTCGCTGAAATCGCCGCGGAACCACTCGGCGAACGGAAGCTGGAAACCGAGCTTGGGGCCGGTGGTCACCGCGGGCGGAAGCCAGGGTTCAACAGCCTTGCGCAACACGTACTTGCCGGTCCTGCCGCGCAGCTTGAGATCGAGCGGAATGCTGAGACTCCAGTCGACGAAATCGTGGGCGAGAAACGGCACGCGCGCCTCCAGCGAGTGCGCCATGCTCGCGCGGTCAAGACGGTTCAGCAGCGACGAGGGCATGTGCAGCGTGAGATCCGCAAGCAGAAACTGCTGCAGCGGCGCCATCGACTGCAATTCACGTCCCGGAAAATACTGCGCCTCCAGCCGCTCGAAGGCGCCGGGGCCATCCTCGCGTTGCCAGAAACCGTCTTCATAGACACGCTCGCGCAGGGCCGGCGTAGTGATCTGCGTGCCGGCAAAGAAGCGCTGGAAAGCGCTTGCGAGCAGCGCTGAATTGCGGAAACGCTGCTTCCTCTGGCGCCGGTAATTCAGCACGCGTGAATTCGTGACCGGCAGCCGGTCGATGAGGAAGGTCAGTGGAGCGAGCAACCGCAGCAGGGTGCGCATGCGGGCCATGCGCTGCGCGCTGCGCTGGCGCTTGTAACCGGCGAAGAGTTCGTCGCCGCCTTCGCCACAGAGCACCACCTTCACGTGCTGTGCCGCAAGCCGCGACAGGTGCCAGATGGGTACGGCGGCGGTAGCTGCGCAGGGTTCGTCGAAGGCACTCTGCACGGCGGGCAAAAGCTCGCCTGCGGCGACCGGCTCTAGCGGCAACACGATGTGCTCACACCCGACATGCGCGGCAACGCGGCGCGCCGCCTGCGTCTCGTCGTTGCGGGTGCCAGGAAAGCCCAGCGTGAACGCCTTGACCGGCCGGACTGCGTCACGGCTCATCACCGCGGCGATGGCGCCGGAATCAACACCACCGGACAGAAACACGCCCACCGGCACATCGGAGAGCATGTGCGCGCGTACCGTACGGCTCACGCGCTCGCGCGTCTCCTCGATCCAGTCGCTCTCGGTGCGCCCCTCGACGATGCGGAACTGCGGGCGCCAGAAGGCGCGCAGCTGTGGCTCGCCCTCGGGACCGATGCGCAGCCAGTGGCCGGGAGCGAGCGCGTGCACCTGCCGGAATATCGAGCCCGGCGTCTGCACATGACCGAAAGAGAAAAAATCGTGCACCGCGTGCTCGTCGATATCGAAGTGATGTCCCGGCAGCACGCGAAGCGCGCGGATCTCGGAGGCAAAGGCAAGGCCGCCATCCTGCGCGCTCAGGTAGAGCGGCTTGATGCCGAGCGGGTCGCGCGCCAGGGTGAGCGTGCGGCTCAGACGATCCCAGATGGCAACGGCAAACATGCCCTGCAGGCGGATCCACGCCTGCTCCTGCCAGCGCACGAAGCAGGCGAGCAGGGTCTCGGTGTCGCTGTGCGTGCGGAACACCACGCCCGCGGCAGCAAGCTCGCGCCGCAACTCGAGGTGGTTGTAGATCTCGCCGTTGAAAACGATGGCAAAACGCCCGTCGGCGCTGTCGATAGGCTGGTGCCCGCCGGCCACGTCGATGATGCTCAGGCGACGCATGCCGAAGCCGAAATCGCCCTCCGCGAAAACGCCGCTGTCATCCGGCCCGCGGTGACGTATGCGATCGCACTGCTGCTCGATGATCGCCGCTGCGACCGGCCTTTCGGCCCTGCGGTACCAGCCTGCTAGGCCGCACATGTGCCCCCGTCCCGCTCGCCGTCGTGTGCCTTGAGTGCCGCCCGATCCGGGATTGCCATCAACTGTGCTCCTGAATGCCTGCTTCCCCGCAAAGATCGACCGGACTCAGCGCCCGGTGAATACGGCCTTGCGCTTTTCGAGGAAGGCGGTCACGCCCTCCATCGCGTCCTGGCTCGCCGAGGTGATGTCCTGGAGCGCTGCCTCGTAGGAAATCATCTCCGGCAGGCTACGCTCCATGGCCTCGCGCAGCGCCTCCTTGGAGTAGCGCAGGGAAAGCGGGGCTTTTTCAGCGAGCGCGGCCGCCCAGGCGAGCGCGTTGTCGAGTACCTCGGCACCGGGCACCACGCGGTTGGCGAGTCCGAGTGCCACGCAGGTGGCGGCGGGCATCTTCTCGCCCTCGGCGATCATCTCGAAGGCACGCTTGGGGCCGAGTTGACGCACCAGGTGCCAGGTGGCGCCACCATCGGGCACCAGCCCGATGGCGATGAACGCCTGGTAGATGTACGCGTGCTCTGCCATCACCACCAGATCACAACTGAGTGCGTAGGAGCCACCGATGCCCGCCGCCAGACCGTTGACGGCAGCGATCCAGGGCTTGGTGGCCCCCGTGATGGCCAGCAGAGACGGGCGGTACTCGGTTTCGATGAGCGCGCCGACACCCGTTCCCAGCGTGGCACTGCCAAGGTCGGCACCCGCGGAGAACGCCCTGCCCTCGCCCGTCAGCACCACCACCCGCACGGCCGGATCCGCGTTGGCGCGTTCGGCCGCGGCAAGCAGGTCGGCGCGCAGCGCGGTGTTGAAGGCGTTCAGCACCTCGGGCCGGTTCAGCGTGAGCAGCGCAACTGCACCCCGCAGTTCGTAACGAACGGTAGAAAAATCACTCATGCCTGTTCTCCGGTGGGGCACTGTGCGAAACGCCGGATCATGCGATGCTCAGCGCCGCCCGCGCAACACCAGCACGTTACCCACCAGGATGAGTGCGAGCCCACCGAGGGCAGCACTTCCCCAGTGGTAGTTCTCGAAGACGGTGGACATCAGCAGTGCCACCACCGGCGTGACGGTGGAGCTGTACCCGGCACGGTCGGGACCGACCAGCGCGATCAGGCGCAGATAAGCCCCGAAGGCAAACACCGAGCCGAACAGCGAGAGGTACAGCAGCGCCAGCGTGTACGAGAGCTCGGGCGGGTAGGCGAAGTGCACGTCCCTCACCACGGCAATGACGCAGAGCAGCAGCGTGCCGTAGAACATGCCCCAGGCGTTGCCGGTGACCACGGGCAGACGCAGGCGTGCGTTGTGGCCGGCCACGGTATTGCCGAGCGAGGCAACGTAGGTGGAGGCAAGCGCAAGCAGCGCGCCCTTCACAGCGCGATCCTCCAGACTCAGGTGCTGCACCTCTGGCCAGAACAGCACACCCACACCCGCCACGCCGCAGAGCGCACCGCCCAGCATCCGCACCGAGAACGGCCGGCCGAAGAAAATCCGTCCGTTCAGCATGTTCATGAATGAAAGCGTGGCGAAGAGCACCGCCACGATGCCGCTGGTGAGGTAGAGCTCGGCGTGATAGATGAGCCAGTAGTTCAGCGCGAACAGACAACTACCCTGCAGCGCAATCCAGCCGTGCTCGCGCCAACCAAGCGCGAGCGGCGCCCGGGTGAAACGGCACCAGGCAAACAGCAGGCCGGTGGCCAGTGCGAAACGGTAGATCACAGACACCAGCGGATCGACCTTGCCGAGCTGGAAGGTGATGCCGAACCAGGTCGAGCCCCAGATCAGCACCGTCGCCGCGTAGAAGAACCAGGCCTTGGGGGACATGCGCGGTGAGGACTCCGGATTAGCTCGAACGGGATACGCCCGCAAGCGCTCTGCGCTGAGTAGAATGCCAGCTTTGCGGGTGGCGGCGACCCGCTCCCTGCCTGGAAGGAGACAAACTGCCATGTCCGGCCTGCCCCAACGCAACGACATCAGCTCCATCGCCAAACCCTACCTCGTCTTTCTGGGCGACGTAGCCGACCCACTCGACGCCAAGACCGGCCTCGGGATCCGCCAGTGGCGCCCGCAGTGGTGTGCAGCGCAATACCGCCTGCCCGGCTGTACGTTGGATCTGGGGCTTCCGGAGCTAGCGCCCGCCGCGGCCGCCGCGGCAGGTGCCAAGAGCCTGGTGGTGGGCATCGCACCCGACGGCGGCAGGCTGCCCGCACACTGGCGCGGCGTGGTGCTCGACGCACTCGATGCGGGTCTCGATATCGTGGCAGGGCTCCATTCACGGCTGAATGCCGACGCCGAATTCGCCGAGCGGGCGCACGCTCGCGGACGCAGGCTGGTTGACGTGCGCAACCCACCGCAGGACTTTGCCCCGGGCAGTGGTGCGAAGCGCAGCGGCAAGCGCCTGCTAACCGTGGGCACCGACTGCGCCGTGGGCAAGAAATACACGGTGCTGGCGCTGGAGCAGGAGCTCCACGCGCGCGGCATCGCCGCCGACTACCGTGCCACCGGACAGACCGGCGTACTGATCGCCGAGCGTGGCGTGGCCATCGACGCCGTGATCGCGGATTTCGTCTCGGGCGCGGCCGAGTGGCTCTCACCCGCCAACGACCCCGCCCACTGGGATCTGGTGGAGGGGCAAGGCTCGCTGTTTCATCCCTCCTACGCCGCCGTCACGCTGGGACTGGTGCACGGCAGCCAGCCCGACGCCATGGTGCTCTGCCACGAGGTCAGCCGTATGCACATCGGCAACTTGCCCGATTACCCCATCCCCACATGGCACCAGGCGATCGCCACCTACGAGGCCGCGGCCCGGCTCACCAACCGCGCCGCGCGCGTGATCGGCATTTCCCTCAACACGTCGGGGCTTGCCGAGCACGAGGCTCGCGCCACGATCGCGGCGGCAACCGCCGAAACCGGCCTTCCCTGCACCGATCCGCTGCGTTTTGGTTGCGCCGCACTGGCCGATGCGATGGAGCAGCTTTGATGCGCGGCACCGCACGCTACGAACGCTGGCCCCTCAAGGAAACTTTCGGCATCGCGCGCGGCGTGAGCACCGAGAGCCACGTGCTCTACGTGCAGCTCGAGCACGCGGGCATCGTGGCGCAAGGCGAGGCCGAGGCCGCGGAATACACGGTTGAGCAGGCCGAGGACCGTCTGCGTGAATGCCGGGCCTTCCTGGCACGCATGCCCCAAGACTACAACCGCGCGCGCCTGCAGCAGGACCTGCCCGCAGGCCCGGTGCGCAATGCCATCGACTGCGCCTTCTGGGACCTCGAGGCGAAGCAACGTGGGCAGCGCGCCTGGACGCTGGCCGGCATCGAAGAAGGCCGTGTGCGCACGCTCTACACCATCGGCCTGGACACCCCCGAGGTCATGGGGGCACGTGCCAAAGCCCACGCGGACTGGCCTTGGCTCAAGGTGAAGTTGGGCGGTCCAGGTGATCGCGAGCGCATCGCCGCCGTGCGGCAAGCCGCACCGCGTGCGCGGCTGCTGGTGGATGCGAACGGCGGCTGGACGCTCGACGAACTGAACGCCTACGCCCCGGAACTGGCAGCAATTGGCGTGGCGGTGATCGAGCAGCCGCTGGCGCCGGGCGTGGATGTCGCGCTCGCCGGCTGGAAGGGCCCGCTGCCGCTGTGTGCCGACGAGTCCTGCCTGGACCGCAGCAGCCTGGATGCGCTTCCCGATGGCTACCGCTACGTGAACATCAAGTTGGACAAGACCGGCGGCCTCACCGAGGCGCTGGCGCTCACTGCCGCCGCCCACACGCGTGGCTTTCGCGTTATGGTGGGTTGCAACCTCGGCACATCGCTCGCCACGGCGCCGGCGCTGCTGATCGCGCGGCTGGCCGAGATAGTCGATCTCGACTCGCCGCTCTTGCTGGCGCGCGACCGCGATCCCGCACTGGTTTACGATCACGATCTCATCGAATGGCCGGAGTACAGTCTGTGGGGATGAACATGCACACACGCTTTGCCCTTGCACTTGCACTGCTCGCCGGACCTGCGGCGGCCGACACCCTGATCCGCGGCGCCACCGTGATCGACGGCAGCGGCCGGCCCGGTTACGTGGCGGACGTGACGCTACGCAACGGTCTCATCGCCGGCATCGGCAAGGTAGAGCCCCACGCCGGTGACACGGTGGTGGAGGCAAAGGGCCTGGTGCTCGCGCCGGGCTTTATCGATGCGCACAGCCACCACGAACGCGGCATGGAAAAAGACCTCGACGTGCGCTCCGCGGCCTCGCAGGGCATCACCACGGCGATTGTGGGCGTGGACGGCGGTTCGGAGTTCCCGCTGGAAAACTGGTTCGCCAAACTCGAAAAAGCCCCCGCCGCCATCAACTACGCCTCGTTCACCGGGCACGGCACGGTGCGCAAGGCGGTGATGGGCGCGGACTACCGCCGCATCGCCACCGCGGACGAAGTGAAACGCATGGAGTCGCTGCTGGCAGCCGACATGAAAGCCGGCGCGCTTGGTCTCTCGAGCGGGCTGGAATACGACCCCGGCATCTATTCCGACACGGCGGAGCTGGTATCGCTCGCAAAAGTGGCATCGGCCTCGGGTGGTATCTACACCAGCCACGTGCGCAGCGAGGACGTGGCGCTAGACCAGGCGCAGGACGAGGCCGCCACCATCGCCCGCGAGGCAAAGATCCGCGTGCAGCTCTCGCATCTCAAGATCTCGCTGATCGATCGCTGGGGCGAGGCGCCCGCCATGCTGAAGCGCATCGAGGGCTGGCGCGCCCAAGGCCTCGACATCGCCGCTGATGTCTACCCCTACACCTACTGGTATTCGACGATCACCTCGATTTTCCCCAAGCGCGATTTCGACAACATCGAGGCCTCGCGCCACGCGCTGCAACACGTGGCACACGCCGACGGCATTTTCTTTGCGGAATACACACCCGAGCCCCGATACGTCGGCATGAGCGTGGCGCAGATCGCCAAGGAGCGCGGCCAGCCCGACGCCGAAACGCTGCAGTGGCTGATCAAGCGCGCCTACCCCGACGGCAACATCGACGTACCCGAAGACCGCGAGGGCGTGATGGGTGTCTCGATGAGCGAGGAAGACGTGTCCACGTTCATCAACTGGCCTCTGGCGAGCATCTGCTCGGATGGTGATCTGGACGGCGGCCACCCCCGCGGTGCGGGCGCTTTCCCGCGCTTCCTGCGCCACTACGTGCTCGACAAAGACCCCTCAAAACTCCCCGATGCGATACGCCGCGCCACCTCGCTCACCGCGGAGCGCTACGGCATTCCCGACCGCGGCCTGATCGCCGTGGGCCGCGCCGCTGACGTGGTGCTGATCGACACCGCCACCGTACGCGACAACGCGAGCATGCAGGATGCGCTCGCCGTATCGAGCGGCATCAAGGGCGTATGGGTGAACGGCGAGCAAGTGTGGGACGGCGCGAAGAGCACCGGCAAACACCCCGGTGAAATCGTTCGCCGGAAGTAGGAGCGGGCCATGCCCGCGACCTCTGCGGCCGGAGCACCCGCGCTTCGGGCCGCAGGCCCTCCCTGCTCGCTCACGCCGCCGCACATCCCTGTGCGTCAGCTGCCTGCATCCGCAGGATCGTTCCCGACGATCCCGCGGATGAAGGCCGCTCACCAGGACGGCCTCCGGCCCGAAGCGCTCGAACTGTTGCTGTAGCGTGTTGGTGCGGGCCATGCCTGCCATAGCCATAGCGTGTAGGAGCGGGCCATGCCTGCCATAGCCATAGCGTGTAGGAGCGGGCCACGCCCGCGATAGCAGCACATCAGCACGCTCGGTCGGGGGCATGGCCCCCTCCTACATGTTCTGACGTAGGAGCGGGCCACGCCCGCGACCTCAGGGTTTTCGCGAGTGCCGACAAAGTCGAGGGGCTCACCGTCTTCGATATCGGCGGCAACAAGTTCCGGCTGATCACGTCCATCCACTACAACCGCCGCAAGGTCTATATCCGCGCAGTGCTGACGCATGCCGAATACGATCGCGGCAACTGGAAGAACCGTCGATGAACATCAAGGCAAGCATCCCGGATCCCGCCCGCATCCTCGGCGTCTGGGAGCCCTTCCGCAAAGTGATCGGGGTCACAGTGGTGCGCAACCGCCGCGACCACGCCCGCGCACTGGCCACCATCGAGGTGCTGCTCGACGAAATCGGCGAGGACGAGTCCCACCCGCTGGCCGAGGTACTCGACTTTCTCGCTGAACGCGTCCGCGCATGGGAGGAGCGCAACACGACGATCCCGGAGGCTGAACCGCTCGAGATGCTCCGTTTGCTGATGGAACAGAACGGGCTGCGCCAGAGCGATCTTGCAGACTGCGCACCGCAGGGCCGCATCAGCGAGATCCTGAACGGCCAGCGCGCGATCAGCAAGGCGCTGGCACGGCAGTTCGGTCAGCGTTTCGGGGTAAGTCCTGCGTTGTTCTTGTGAGAAGGCAACAGCAGCAGGGTGGTGTCGAGGCTTTCCAATTTTCTCATGGGCCGCGTTCCTGGAACACAGAAAGCGCGTGCGCCGTTTCGCCCGCACAGGCTTCGATGGATCAGTTTCGCGACGAAGCCACATGCAGTGCGCTGGCAGCTTCGAGCAACCGCCGGTCGCGGGTCAGCAAGCGAAGGCCGGGGTGCAGAAAAGCAGATGCAAGCAGGTGTGCGTCGACATAACCGATACCGCGCCCTGCCAACCGATGCCTGTTGATGAACACCAGTAGCTCTTCAGCGGTGGCGATTGGCGCGCTGGGCAGCGCCCCCAGCAAGCCGAGAATCTCCGTGCGCCTGGAAAGGTGCCCGAGAGCGAGTTCGCCGATCACGAACGCATGCGCGAGGACCTCGCCAGCCTCGAGCAACTCCGTCACGAGCGCGTCACCCGAGCGCAGGTGATCGATCCAGACGGAGGTGTCGAGCAGAACCGGCATCAGGCGGCGCGAGGACGACGGCGAGGCGGAGCCTTCGCCTTGGGCTCAGATCCGCCCAACTTCGCCAGCCGACGCGCGCTTTCGCGCTCGATCAGCGCGGTCAATGCCTCACGCAGCAGCGCTGAGCGTTCGCGCAACCCGGACAACTGACCCGCCCGAGCGACAAGATCGTCGTCCAGATTCACTGTGGTGCGCATGGGACTCTCCCTTTTTCGAGCGTCATTTTAAGCATCACATGATGCCCCCGGGCAACTCTTTGCGCTGCTTTGTGTACGCTGCCTCGGTCAGCCGCTCCAGCACCAGCAGCAGGGTGCTCTCCAGGCGCTCGCCCAGCGCGAAACGCCGTACACGGGGGAATTTGTCGAGCTGCGGGATCATCCAGAGGATCAACTCATGGCAGGCCTGCACGGCCTGCGGGGTGGTGTCCGAGGCTTCCGGTTTTCGCATGCAGATGCTCCTCGAACCATGACGCCCGTTGCTCGATGTCGCTCAGGGTAGATGACCAATAGGAAACGTATCCGTTACTATTGACCCATGTGCCGCCGCGTCGATGAATTGCTGCTGGACGATGGCTCGAGCCCTTTCGCAGTGTGGTTCGGGGCTCTTGATCCTGTTCCGGCGGCCAAAGTCCGGGTCGCAGTGAGCCGGATGGAGCAGGGGAATCTCTCACGCATCGAATGGTTTCGCGATATCGAGCAGGCGCTGGCGTTGTGGGAAGACTTCAAACGCCGCAAGACCGGCATCCGCAGAGGACGTTGATATGGCACTTACCCGCGAATTCAAGCACACCGTGATCGCACGCGTGCGCGAAGACCCGTCTTTTGCCCACGCGCTGCTGGACGAAGCCATCACCCTGTTCCTGAACGGTGAACCCGACCCGGCCAAGGCAATCCTGCGGGACCTCGTGAACGCCACCCTGGGGTTCGAGGCGCTTGCTGAGGGGATCCAGCGGCCCGTGAAGAGCGTTCACCGGATGCTTTCGTCGTCTGGCAACCCGACCATGAGCAACATTTCGGCGGTCTTTGCCGCTATCAAGCGCGCGCTGCACGTCGAGGTGAGCATGCGGATGGTTGCGGCCTAACGTGCCTGACATCGAAGAGATCGTAATGGAGCGCATCCAAAAAGCTGCGCCCGCGGCCTGCCGGCCGCGGGCAATAAAAGGCTAAAACCCAAAACCCAAAAGGGAAGCTCGAGCAGCTGCGCTACTCGAGGTCCTGGGCCAGACGGAAGCCGAAGTTGTCGCCCGAGTAGGACGCGGAGTCCCCGAGGCGGGCGGCGGAACGCAACCACGCCGGAGCGTTGAACCACTCTAGCCTGCCGCGTGCCCATGGGTCTATGAGGCAAGTTGACGGCAGTCGCGGCAGGGCACGCCGCACCCGCGACATCAACGCAAGCGCAGCGCAGCGCTCCAGCCGTTGACTTAGCACCCCCAAGTCCGCACATTTGCGATGGAGGAAGCCCATGCCAAAACCCCGCTCCGACGCCTTCGCGCCACCCGCACAAAATGCCGCCGCAAACCCTTTCGGCGCGCTAGCCGCACTGCGCGGCACGCTGCCTCAGGGCTCCGATGCGGCGCCAACAGAAAGCGCTGCGCCGAACAACTCAGCACTCGCCGGAAAAATCGTGGTGCGGCGCGAGCGCAAAGGCCGTGGCGGCAAAACGGCCACACTGGTCGAGGGCGTGGCTTTGCAGGGTGCGGCGCTCGAGGCTTTCGGCCGCGAGATGCGGCAGTCGCTCGGCACGGGTGGCAGCATCGAGGACAACACCATTGTGATTTCGGGCGACCAGGTGGAGCGCGCGATGGCGTGGCTGCGCGCACGCGGTGCCACCCGACTGGTCGCGGGGAACTGATCCATGACGGGATGCTTCGCGCTCTTCGAAACGCCCGTAGGCCGTTGCGCTATTGCATGGACCACACACGGCATCGCCGGCCTGCAACTGCCCGAGGCAGACGAGGCGGCACTGCGCGCCGCGATGGCGCGCAAGCACGCGGGCTTCACCGAATCAACGCCCACCCCGTCAGTGACGGCCGCCATCAGCGGCATCCGCGCTCTACTCTCAGGCGAACCTCAGGCACTGGCGGAGATCACGCTCGATACAGACGGTCTCCCGCCCTTCCACCGCCGAGTCTATGAAGAAGCACGCCGCATCCTGCCCGGCCACACCCGCACCTACGGCGAACTCACGCACACGCTCGGCAAACCCGGCGCCGCGCGCGCCGTGGGGCAGGCGTTGGGCGCGAACCCCTTTGCGCTCATCGTGCCCTGTCATCGCGTGCTCGCAGCAGGCGGGCGCCTGAACGGCTTCTCGGCGCACGGTGGCATACACACCAAACAACGGCTACTCGAGATCGAAGGCGCGCTGCCGCGTGCGAGCGCTAGTCTGTTTTGATGAGTGACACGGCGAACGCGACGTTCTAACTTTAACGGCATCACTACAAACATCCGGCGAGAGAGCCGCCGGGCAACCGGAGCGTCCCCTACGATGCCTGCGCTTTCCGACCGCAACCCACCCGCTCTTTTCCGCTGGCTCTTCTTTCCGGTAACGATGGCGCTCGGCTTTACAGCAGCGCATCACTTGTGGGAATCCGGGCAGAACACCAGCAGCGTGATCGGACTGGCGTCCTTGGTGGCCATCGCCACCATCGCGCTCTGCGAGCGCATCTACCCGCACCGTCAGGACTGGGCCACCGGCAAGGGTGACGTCCCCACGGATATCGCGCACAACTTCGTCACCGGCTACGCGCTGCGCGAGTGGCTGAAAATCGGCATCCTGATGTCGGTGGTGCCTTTCGTGGCCGCGCTCTCGCAGCGCTACGGGCTTGTGCTGTGGCCTGCGTCGCTGCCTATGCCGCTGCAGGTGGCACTCGCCGCTGTCGTATCGGAATTCGGCGGTTACTGGATCCACCGCATCCAGCACGAGCGGGATTTCTTCTGGCGTTTCCACGCGGTACACCACAGCCCGCACCGCATCTACTGGCTGAACGCGGGGCGCGATCATCCGCTCGGCATGGTGCTCGATTACAGCGGCGGCGCGCTGCTGCTGATCCTCTGCGGCGCACCCGCCGAGCCGCTGGTGTATTTCTATGTGTTCGAATCAGTGATGGGGCTGATCCAGCACGCCAACGTGCGCCACAACATGGGCTGGATGGATTACATCTTCAGCAGCGCGGTGCTGCACCGCTGGCACCACTCCGACCGCATCGAGGAAGCCAACAACAACTACGGCTCCAGCCTGATCCTGTGGGACCTCGTGTTCGGCACCTACTACAACCCGCCGGGGCGCGACGAGGGCCCGGAGCGCATCGGCTTGGTGTCCTTGCAGGACTTTCCGCAGCGCTTCTGGGGGGCGTGGACGGTGCCGTTCCGCTGGGCAGCGATCAAGCAGGCCAACGGTGTGTTGCCGTCATCCGGAAACTGAGGCGGAGGCGTCTTTCGCGCTCTCGGGTGCCATCGGGCGCCATCGGTCGCCTCGGCATAGAAATCCCTGACCACACGGGAAGCGACCATGAAAACACCGCGCCTGCTCTGCGCCACCTTCGCCACCTGCGCCGTCCTGCTTGCCATGCCAGCTTCAGCGGCGGAGCCGGGTTATTCGCCTTACGCGGAGCGCGGCTTTGCCGAGCGGCTGTTATGGGGCGACACGCACCTGCACACCAATGTATCGGCAGATGCCGCAGCCTTCGGCAACAGCAAGATCGGTCCCGAGCAGGCCTTTCGTTTTGCGCGCGGCGAGACCGTGACCGCGCACAACAGCATGCCCGTGCGGCTGTCGCGGCCGCTGGATTTCCTGGTGGTGGCAGACCATGGCGAGTATCTGGGCGTGCTGCCTGGCGTGCGCGCGCGCGATCCGCTGCTGATGCAGACCGAGACCGGGCGGCGCTGGGCGGGGATCATCGAGTCGGGCGTCGACACCACGGGCATCCTGATGGAGTGGGGTGCCGCTCTGAATGCCAACCAGGATCTGATCGGCAGCGGCGCCTACCGCCGCTCGATCTGGGACCAGGTCACGGCTACAGCCGACCGCTTCAACGAGCCCGGCCGCTTCAGCGCCTTCGCCGGTTACGAATGGACCTCCATGCCCGACGGCGACAACCTCCACCGCGTCGTGATGTTCGCAGACGGCGCCGAACGCACGCAGCAGGTGCTGCCCTTCACGGCACTCGACAGCCTCGACCCGGAGGCACTGTGGAGCTACCTCGACGACTACGAAAAGCGCACCGGCGGCCAGGCGCTCGCCATTCCGCACAACAGCAACGTGAGCGGCGGTCTCATGTTCCGTGCGCAGGATTTTTCCGGCGCGCCCTTCAGCAAGGACTACGCCACCCGTCGCGCGCGCTGGGAACCGCTGGTGGAAGTCACGCAGATCAAGGGCGACTCGGAGACGCATCCGCTCAACTCGCCCACGGATGAGTTCGCCGGCTACGAGATCTGGGACCGCGCCAACCTCGGCATGCGCCACGCCCAGACGCCCGCCATGCAGCCCTTCCAGTACGCGCGTTCGGCGCTGCGCATCGGGCTTGCGGAGCAGGCACGCATCGGCGTGAATCCCTTCGAGTTCGGCATGATCGGCAGCACCGATGCCCACACGGGGCTCGCCACCGCCGAGGAAAACAATTTCTGGGGCAAGGCCACCAGCGGCGAGCCCTCGCACGAGCGCGCGCACATGCCCTTCATCCGGGTTGCTGACCCCACGCTCATGATGAAGATGTCGGAGATGGCGGCATCGGGTTATATGGCCGTGTGGGCGCGCGCCAACACCCGTGAAGACATCTTCGCCGCCATGAAACGCCGCGAGGTCTACGCCACCACCGGCCCGCGCATGCAGCTGCGTTTCTTCGGTGGTTTCAACTTCGAACCCGGCGATGCCAGCAGCGCCGATGTGGCGGCCACGGGTTACGGCAAGGGCGTGCCCATGGGCGGCGAACTGGGTAAGGCACCGTCAGGACAGGCACCGCGCTTCCTCGTATCGGCGATGCGCGACCCTATCGGGGCAAACCTCGATCGGGTGCAAGTGGTGAAAGGCTGGCTCGGCAAGGACGGCGAAACAGCGGAGCGTGTCTACGATGTGGCCTGGTCCGGCGCGCGCCGCCCGGGCGCCGACGGCAAACTGCCGCCGGTGGGCAGCACGGTCGATGTGGCGAGCGCCACCTGGCAGAACACGATCGGTGCCGGGGAGTTGTCTACCGTCTGGACGGATCCCGATTTCGATCCCGCGCAGTCCGCGTTCTGGTATCTGCGGGTGATCGAGATCCCGACTCCACGCTGGACAGCCTTTGATGCGCGTTACTTCGGCGACACGCCCGATGCTGCCCGCCCTGCGGTGCAGCAGGAGCGCGCGTATAGCTCGCCGATCTGGTACCGGCCGTAGCGGCCTTCCGATGCCGCGGAAGGCGGCGACCCCACAGAACGCTTGCGCGGGCCCCGCCAGAAGCAGGTCCCGCGCAGCGATAACATCACTTTGCAGCCGCCGGCACGTGCGCCCGGTCCAGCGCCTCGCGGCCCAGCACGGCCCACTTGCGCAGCACCCGATCGGCCTCGGCGCGGTTGGTGACCGAGTTCTGCCACATCATGCGCCCGTTATCGCGCGCTTTCTGACGATCGACAGCGCGCGCGATGATCTCGCCGGTACCACCATCATAAAGTTCCATGAACAGCGTCATCTGGCCAGAGGTGGTAGAGAAGCTGCGTCCGCGAGCCGCGGACTTCAGGTCTGGCACCGTCACATCCAGATCAACAATCGCGGGACGCAGCACCAGCACGTCATCCCCGGTCTGCTCGGTGATCGCATAACCTCCCTTGCCGAGTTCCTCGGTAAACACCTTGCGGAATTCCTCGGCCAGGGACTTCCTGATGCGGTCCATGTCGGCGCTGCTGACGCGCTGGCCCGAAGAACTCTGGTCGCGCTGCCAGTTCTTGCGGAAGGCCACCGTGCAATCGAGCAGCGCCACCTTGTTGTAGCCCGCCAAGGTGGCACCCGGGCGTCGGTAGAACAGCTGTGCCTTTGCATCCGGCACCAGTTCCAGACCATCGTGCGAGACCGCCGGCGGATCAGCTGCCAGGGAAAGCGCGCTGACGAGCAGGGCAGCGCATCCGAACACGCGCGCGAACATCGAAAGGTAAGGTGACATAAGCGGTTTCTCCTGTGATTGATCGGGTATTACTGCGGGCCGCGACAGAGCTCAGCCACTGCCAGCCTGCGGCAAGATATTGATGCCGCGTACGCTCTTGTCCTCGGCGACCATCTGTCGTACGTCGGCCCGCAGGACACGGGCATCGTAAACGATGCCATCCTTGATGGTGAGGTCCACGCCTCCCACGCGGGCGAGTTTGCCGTCGGCACCGAGGCGCAGGTGCGGCGGCCTGCGCCCACAAGCGTCCTGCCTGCCCGAAGCGGTGCGCCTCGTCCTGGTAGTTGTAGTCGGATGGGGACTGCTGCACGGTCTGGCCCTGGAAGAGCGCCTCGGGCAGGCCGTACCAGTGCTCCATGGGAGGCTCCGTTGCTGTGCCGCGATCATACGCGGCTCTCCTGCAGACCTCTCCCGCAGACCTTTGCCCACAGACGATCGCTACGAATACTGTATTCAGTCATATGACGTAGTTTTTAAGTCTTCAAGGAGGTCCCATGCTGGAGTCCCTCTTCGGCTCGATCAGCAAGGAGCGCGTGCTCGCGTACCTGTTCTCGAACGAGGAGGGGTATGCGCGTGGCATCGCAGCATTCTTTGATGCCAACCTGCGCAGCATCCAGCTGCAGCTCGACAATCTGGAAGCAGGCGGTGTGCTCGTATCGCGCATGGAGGGGCGGACCCGGCTCTACTCCCTGAACCCGCGCTGGCCCTTTCGCGAGGCGCTGCAGCACCTGATCGAGCGCATGCTCGCCTTCTACCCTGAGGAAGAACGCGCCCGGATATTGGACGCGCGACGTCGGCCCCGGCGCCGGGGAAAACCGCAGTGAAGCGGATCGCTCGCATGAGCGCGGAGGAGCTCGCGGCCCATGTCTGCCAGACATTGGGCGATGCCGGCATCACCGTCACCCTGACGGGTGGCGCCTGCGTGGCGATCTGGTCGGACGGGGCCTACACATCCAGGGATCTCGATTTCGTCGAACAGGGTGTGGTGCCCCGCCGGGATATTCGGCGGATCATGGCAAGTTTGGGGTTTGCCGAGGAGAACCGGTACTTCACGCATCCGGACACAGAGTTCTACGTCGAGTTCCCGAGTGGCCCGCTTGCCGTGGGCGATCAGCCCGTTCAGGACGTTGCACATCGGACGCTCCCGACAGGAACCCTGCGTTTGTTGACGCCCACTGATTGCGTCAAGGACAGACTCTCTGCGTGGTTTCACTGGAACGACCGGCAGGCGCTTGCGCAGGCATGACGCCTTCGCGGAGTTCCTCTCGCTGATCGAGGCTCACAACAACGGCGAGAAATAAAACGCCTCTTGCACCTCCGCCGCAGGTGTTCGTATGCCACAACGCTGTGTCAGCATGCAGATACCATCACCTTTACGGATTCCGTGCGATGCACGTCCTGCGTACCCCCGAAGAGCGCTTCCACGACCTGCCCGATTACCCCTTCGCGCCGCACTACCTGCAGCTCTCGCCGGAGTTGCGGATGCACTACGTGGACGAGGGCCCGCGCGATGCGCCGCCGGTGCTGATGCTGCACGGCGAACCGAGCTGGTCCTATCTCTACCGGCATATGATCCCCCCGGTGGCAGCCGCGGGGCTGCGGGTGCTGGCGCCGGATCTGGTGGGCTTTGGCAAATCAGACAAGCCTTCGCGCAAATCCGATTACACCTACGCGAAACACGTGGCGTGGATGCGGCAGTGGGTCGAGGCACTCGACCTGCGCGAGATCACGCTGGTGTGCCAGGACTGGGGTTCACTGATCGGCCTGCGCCTGCTCGCGGAAATGCCCGAGCGCTTCGCGCGGGTGACGTTGAGCAACGGCGGCCTGCCCGAGGGAAAGTTCGCTTCAAAGGCTTTCGCGAAATGGCGCGCGTTCTCACGCTGGAGCCCGATTTTTCCGATCGGCCGGATCGTGCAGGCCGGCACGCGCCGCAAGCTCTCGGCTGCAGAAATAGCTGCCTACAACGCGCCCTTCCCGAACAATGCCTACAAGGCGGCCACACGCATCTTCCCGTCGCTCGTACCCGTGGAGCCCGACAACCCCGCGGTGCCCGATCAGCTGCGTGCGTGGAAGGTGCTCGAAGCCTGGGAAAAACCCTTCATTTGCTGCTTCAGCAACAAGGACCCGATCACTCGCGGCGGCGATAAGCTGATCCTCGATCGCGTACCCGGCACACAGGGGCAGCCGCACACCACGCTGCGCGGCGGGCACTTCGTGCAGGAGGATGATCCCGAGGGTTTCGTGGGGGTGATCCTGAACGCATGCGGGCGCAGGCAGTAAAGATGCAGCTCAGCGCTCCGACTTGGCGATGATCTCGCCAATAGTTGCAGCAGCAGCCGTCTGGTCGAGCCTCTGCCGTACGCGGCTGCCCACGTCCCGATAGGGCAGCAAAACAGCCGAGCAACTGGGTCAGGCGTCACGCGACACCCGGTTTTACGCACCACGGTTTGGCGAAAGGCAGCCCGGATTCGGAGCTCGACAGCCGTCCGGCCGGACCGGTGTACTGGGAAGGCGCGGTGCCCGCGCAAGAGCAGGGCGCGACCAGCGGCACCCGGGGGGCAAAGGTTTTCTGGAGCTGACCGGCTACTTCGCGCCGCTCAAGCTCTAGCTTTCTCGGACTGCCAGGTGTCGAGCTCTGTGCGGGCGCTGCGGGCCGCGTGGGTCATATACGCGTCGTGCCCCGGCCGCTTGGCGGTGAGTTCAATCACGTAGCCATTGGGGTCGCGGAAATAAATGGAGTCGATGAATTCGTGGTCTGAGATGCCACGCGTTTCCATCCCCGCCGCGCGGCCTTTGGCGAACATGGTTTGCAAATCGGCGGGCGACACCTCCAAGGCGATGTGCAGGTCGAACTCGTGCTGCGTCTTGAAGTCGAAGGGCATATCCGACGCTTCGAAAAAAGCCAGGCAGGAGCCGTCATCGAGCTGGTAGAAGGAATGCAAGGTCTTGGTGGCGCGCCCGCTTTTGGTTTCGCGGATCTGGAGGGCATTGACCAACGGCAGCCCCAGGAAGTCGCTGTAGAACTGGCGCGTTTCCTCCGAATCGCGGCAACGGTAGGCGCTGTGGTGCAGTCCCTTGAGCATGGCGGTCTCCGGTTCGGTTTGGCAACGCTTACCAATGGTTGCGCAGTTCGCGCAGTTTCAAAAACACGGTTTGGGCGTCGGGTTGCTCGGGTAAATCGGGAAACGCCTGGCGCAAGCGGGCGATGACCGCCGGGCTTTGCAGCCGGAAAAAGCTGTTGACCTCACGCTCGCGCGCCAGCGTGCTGACAAAGGGTTGGTCCAGGTTTTGGCCGCTGACCGCGTCCAGTAGCTGCTGGGCATCCTGGTTGCCGGGCTCGCGGTCCAGGGTGAAGCGCAAATTGTTCTCGATGTAATCGTGGCCAGGGTATATCAGCGTATTTTCAGGTAATAGATTAAGTTGATCCGCAAAAGTCTGGTACATCGCGGCGGGGCTGCCGCCGTTGTGGCAATTGCCCGCGCCAGCGTTGAACAGGGTGTCACCCGAGAACAACGCGGGCTGGTCGGTGTGGGCGCGCAAGCAAACGTGGCAGAAGGTGTGGCCAGGCGTGTCCAGGGCCTCTAGCTCCACGGTTTTGCCCACTTTGATAATGTCGCCCGCAGAGAGCCCGCGCGTCATGCCCGGAATCCTGTCTTTGGCCGCGTGGTGCGCGAGCACCGCCGCGCCGGTTTTATCCACGATGGCCTGGTTGCCGTCGATGTGGTCGTGGTGTTCGTGGGTGTTGAGAATCTGGGTGATTTCCCAACCCGCATCTTTGGCAGCGTCCAGGCATTTTTTACTGTCCAGCGGGTCAATCGCCAGCGCCTCGCCGGTCTCAGGGCAGGCGATCAGGTAGTTGAAATTGCGGTAAGAATTGCCAGTCCAAATCTGCTTGACGAGCATGGAAGTCCTTTTAAACGGTGGTCAGGTGCAGGTACAAACGCCCTGCGGATGATGGACTGTAATACCCTCTGCCGAACATACGCTAGGTCGACGGATCGGAAGCGAAACTGTGGTTACCCGTTTCGATGAAGGGCGCTTCTTCGTTGGTCAGGTTGTTCCAGTTCCAGGCAACCGAGTAATTGATCTTGTCTGCGGCGAAAGCAGAGCCGGCGTAGCGGCCCCGGTACTGAACCTTCTCCGCGTCGCTGAACGGCGTGCTGGTCCGCGTACACGTCGGATCACAGGCGAGGATCGTCGGCTATAAGTACATACGTCACTGAGGTAGGGCCTATGGCATTGATCTGCACGACCCAATCACCGCGAATCGCAGCGTGAAAATGCGCGGATCCACCCGGCACTGTTATCACCGATCCAGGCGGGTAAGCACGCAACCCCTTGCGATCGTACAGATCACCGAAGCCGATATAGAAAACGCCCGAGATCACGGTATAAACGCGATCTTCAGGGTGATAATGCGGCTTGAAGATGACACCCGCTGGCAGGCGCGTACGAGTCGTAAAGGGGCCGAAGATCGCAGGCTCGCCAACGATTACCGCCGTAAAAGCGCCCGGTAGGGCTGGGTTGGGCCGCCAGGTCAGTCGTTCAGGGAAAAAAGCACGGGGAGCATCTGTGGTGCCAGCGCTTGTGGCTGATGCGGCGAGCGACAGCACCGCGGTCAGCAGTAGCGCTTTAGGCATAGTTGATGTCATGACCCCATCCCTTGGCGTTTGGTCGTCGTAAGCTAACTGACGTTACCACGGGAAACGCAGCAACGAACAGGACCGCCGCACGGTACCCGCGTGTGGCGGATAGGTAATCAAAACCACCCATCCAAAACAAGCCGATTATGAAGCCGGTACCGGTTTGAACGGTTACGCTGCAACAGCCCCATCCGCTCCAGCGTCCGTCCGACCCGCTCGACGATCTGCTGCACCGGGTTTTTGAGCTCCTCCCGCGCTGGAGCCCGATCTTTCCGATCAGCCGCACCCCACGCTGCGCGGCGGGCATTTCGTGCACGAGGATGATCCGGAGAGCTTCGTGGCGGTGATCCTGAACGCATGCGAGCGCAGGCAGTAAGGGCGACGCTCAGCGCTCCGACCTGACGATGATCTCGCCAGCAGATGGAGCGGCAAGCTGTTGATCGAGCCGCTGCCGTACGCTCCTGCCCACGTCCCGCGCCTGCCGCGCACCGCATCGCGCTGCCAGCAGCAAGGTTTCCTTAGATCTCTGCCGGTTCGATGTACCGGTCCATGAACTGTTTCGCCTTCAGCACTTCGATGCCCCGCCAGCCGGACACTCGCAGCAGATGCTTATCGCCCGATACGATGATCTGCGCGTTCGCTGCGACCGCGGCCGCCAGGAACATCTCATCATCGGGATCCTCACTCACGCGCTCGTCGAGCGGCGGGGCATCAACTAGCAGGGCATGCACCGTGAGCATCGCAAGCAGGGACTCGACGGCACCCACGAGCGGCTCACGCCCTTTGCACACGGCAAGTCCAACCCGTCGGTATTCTTACAGAATCGGCGGCGATATGACGACGCGGATCGCGCCCGCGGTCCACGCCGTCAGAATACGGCCCGGCACGCCACCAAACAGCAGTCCTGACACCCGGACGTTGGTGTCCAGCACGACCTTCACTTGGAGCGTCGCACCTTTTTGATCGCACGCGGCACGTCGGCCGGCTTGAGACCAGCGGCTTTCGCAGCGCGCCGTGCGTGCGCCGTCAGCGCCACGAACTCCGACAGGGCGGGCGGTTCGAGCACCTTAAGAATGACGACATCGCGATCTGCCACAACCACGAACTGTGCACCAGTTTTCAGACCGAGTCGTTCGCGAATGGCTTCCGGGATGACTACCTGCCCTTTCGAGGACAAGGTTGTGGTCGCTGTAGCGGACATACTAGCCCCTTGAAGTATCTTACCGGTAAGAATGACGAACACCGATGCCAGGATCAAGTTGGCGTCCGTCCGACCAGGAGCGTTTACGCGGGGCCGCGCTCCTTCCCGCCAGGCAAAGACCAGGACCATACCCCCGCGTCAGCAAAGATGTCGCGTCCATTGATCATCCGGCAAAGGCCAGTGCAGACCGGCGGACATGGCTCGCTTCAGGTAATTGGTGATCGCAGGGCGGCTCACGCCACAGGCGCTTGCGGTCTGGCGGTCTGGCGGTCTGGCGGTCTGGCGGTCGGGATACCCGAGCTCCCACTTGAGGCGCAGCACCTCTCGAATCTGTCGTATGGTCAACCTCTCTGCCGCCATCGGCCCATCTCTCCGTTGAACGAAAAGACGGCACGATAACGAATGGCTAACCCGCGAGCGCGGCGCTCCCTCAGCCCCTCTCAGGGGGTGGCAGCATTAGTCCGGAATGGGTGGCAACATTGCTTCGGAATACGCACGCGTTTTTCGATAGGAGGTCCGCGCCATGAAAATCCGCTACTTCGCTGACACAGACACGCTCCTGATCGAGTTCCGTGACGTTCCTGCTGCGGAAACCCGCGATCTAGACGAGAACACCCTGCTCGATCTAGATGCGGAGGGCAACATCCTGTCGATCACAACCGAGCATGCATCAACCCGTACGGATGCTCCCGCGTTTTCTTACCAGCAGATCGCTGCCTGAGGGCGAGCGACCACGAGGCCTCCGCCTGCTTAAGAACGGCCAGGACCTGGCTATCCGTGAATCGGGACTTTTTCATGCAGAACTTCCTCAATGCCATTGGGAGAAAATTCTACTTCTGAGAGCGGTGGTTATCAGGGGGCATTACCCTTCCCGGAGCCGCCCGAATAGCCACGCAACCTGAGCATCACTTCATCCCGATGAGCGGAGGCGGCAGCAGTTCGCCACGGAACAACCGCCAGAGCGTTCCCGCCACCAACAGGGCGATGACTGCATTGGCGAATACGAAGAGCACTATCGACATCCACTCGATGTATCCCGTCTGGCCGCGGACTACGAAGACGATGGCATCGAAGGCCAGCGCTGTCACACCAAAACTGAAAGCCCAGTAGGACGCACCGAAAGGCTGCTTGAGGATCCACGGCAGCAGGCGCACGAGCAGCAGCAGGAGCAGCAATCCATAGCCCAGCAGCAACTGGGCGAAAAGATCGGGTTTGGCACCGGCGAGTCCGCCAGTCAGGAACAGGTAGCCGACGCAGCCCACCACCGGCGGCGCCAGCATGATGCCCAGTGTGGGTCGCAACGGCGGCGGCATCGGGAGGAACGACAAGCGATGCAGGAGCAGCGATTCCAGCGCCAGCCAGGACAGCAGGCCCGCGCCGAAAAAGAGGGTTCCCACGTCGACATAACCGAAATAGCCGGCCACAAAAGAGGTGACGAAATTGCCGGCGACTGTCGGCAGGTACAGCGCAGGTGTGGCCGTGGTGGGCTCGCGTTCACCCTGCCATTGGCGACCGACAAACAACAGACCATAGCCTCCCTGCAGCAATGCCCCGACGACAAACAGGATCCAGGCGAGCGACGGCGCATGCGGGGCGATCGCAACCGCCGCCAGCAACGTCGCGACGCCGACCAGTCCGACGAAACAGCTCTGCACGGGATGTCGCAATTCGGCCAGCGCTTCCTCGCGCGCCCACACCCATTTGCCCACGTAGAGCGCGAGCAGCAGGAGCCATATACCAAACGCACAAGCCATGACGACTTCGCTTACGGCCTGAGGCAGACCCCAGGCCCGGGATGCCGCGCGCCAGCAATCCCCCAGCCCGACCAGACCAAGGACGATGCCAAAAAAAGATGTGGGAACCGCGATGCGGGAAGCTGCCATGACTGAGCCCTCATTGAAGTGGACGATCTGGTGGCTTGCGCCGGGTCTGGGGTAGTGTGCCACAACAAGAATCAGTCCTGGACCGCTCACATGACCTACTACGAACCCGTCATCGATGCGGCCGACGTCGAGAATCTGCGTGCATCATTCCGCTTCTTCGATCACGATCAGGACGAGTTGGTGTCGGTGGAAGACCTGCAGCAGACCCTGGTGGGCACACTGCAGAAGCCTGCCACCGAGGAGCAGCTGCTGGTGCTTGTCAACGAGGTAAGAGCCGATCCGCAGGCTGGTGAATCTTTCGATATTTACGACTTCCTGTCGTACATGCTGTCGAAACGGGTCGACAACGTGAACAACCTCGAGACCGCTTTCAGCGCCTTGCATGGCACAGCGGAGTCGGGCCTTACACAGGCCCAATTCCGCGCTGGCGTGAAGGGTTTCGGGCTATCGGAAAACGAGGCAGACGATATCTTCCGGGCCGTTGACGCTGCGGGCGAGGGACGCCTCGACTTCGATGCGTTCTGCCGCCCGGTGCATGACTATTACCGTGCTACCCGGGCCGCACCGGAGAGCTCGCCGCAGGCGCCGGCAGCCACCGAACTACCGCTAGCCCAGGCTGCGCCACTGCGCTGCGCTGCGGAGCAGGCACAGGCCGGGGTTACCGGGCCGTCCAAGGACCGGGGCACGTCGGTGCTGCAGCTACAGGTCGGTTTCTTCAGGCTGCTGCAAGCCGCCGCCTACCGCTGCTTCCGGGCGAGTTTTTCGGCTAATCACGGCACGCACTTGCCGGTGAGGAACCTGCCTTACCGGATCAGCGATTTCGTCGATTTCGTCGACACCACAATCGAGTTCTACAAACAGCTGGGTGTGGTCACTGCAGAGTGCCATCCGGTGCTCGATGCGCTGACCGCATCCATCCGGGCGGAATATCTGCGCCTGACAGACCGCGTCAGGCACTGGCCGTCGATCGAAAAAACCCCCGAAATGCTGCATGAGGCGATATCGATACGTGCCCAGGCTCTTGCTGTGGATCACCACAAGGCGCGGTACGTGGCGGTGGTGCAGGAGATTCTGGCCACGCAGAAGCACGCGCTGGAATTCATTGATATCGTGAACGAGGTGCTGGCCCGTGACGAGCTGCACCGCCTGCGCAACCGGGAGAACCGGGGGCCATCAACGCCGGCACTGGCTGACGAGGATCCGAGGTCCTACCTCAACGCCTGGAACAGGGTCATCCTGCACCATGCCGACGAAGCCATCGAAGGCGCGATGATGCCGGTTTCCTACTGGTACGAGGACTTCATGCCGAAGCTGCTCGCCGCCTTCAGCGTGAGCACCGGCGCGGACATACCCGACAACTCCGTGCCGAACGAGCCCGCGTTGAGGCAGTGGTACCTGGACGCCACAGCGGCCGGGGAATTCTCCCGTCATGGCACCTACATCCCGCTGGTCTTCGACACGGCATCCCCCGCCGAGAAGCTCCGCTTCCGCCAGTCGTGGCGGCTTTGCCGCCACTACCTGAATGGCGTGCAGAAACGCCGCGAGCGGGCAGAATTCGGCAGGGACAACGGCGTGCTGTCGCAATACGTCGCCTTCATGGACATCTATCTGGGCCGCACTTTCGTCAGGGACGCAGACATGCGCCTGTCGTTTCCCTACTACATCGGCCCTGCCGTCTGGCGCAGCCTGCACACAGCCGCCGAAATCATCGCCCGCCAGCCACCCGACGAGCAGACGAAATCACTGCCCAGGTTCACGTCGTTTTTTGTTCTGTTTGCAAGCCTGTACCCCTGCCCTTACTGCCGACACCACCTGAACGCCTACGTTGTGCAGAACAAGGAAATAGACATGTACCCGCTCGAGTACATCCTGCTTGGCCTGCAACCGGGCAGCGTGGAGTTCAGGGTGACGATCCGCGACAAACTGGCGACCGTGGTCGATGGTGCGTCGCTGCGACTTTTTTTGTGGAAGCTCCACAACACAGTGTCGTCCTCGATCAGCCGATCCGAGGAGTGGTACCGCCAGGACGAGTCGGCGTTCTACACCACCCGCTACTGGCCCAGCATCGAATCCGACCTCGAGCGCGCACAGGCCCGCCAGCAGCACAGCCTCGACACCGATCGCGTCGGCAAGCT
This sequence comes from Klebsiella pneumoniae, assembly GCA_945862145.1. Taxonomy (GTDB): domain Bacteria; phylum Pseudomonadota; class Gammaproteobacteria; order Pseudomonadales; family UBA5518; genus UBA5518. The sequence continues at coordinate 22,563 of CAMAXE010000012.1, read as the reverse complement.
CTACAAACTGTTCAAACCCTTGTCGCGTCTTTCGTTCCTGCGTTTCCAGTTGCAGGCGCAACTGGCAAATCTGGATGCCGGCAGCCTTGCCGGGATACTGCAACGGGCCGGGGAACACATCCGAGCACTGGAAGACAGCGTCATCGACGGCGAGTTCCTGCAAAGCCAGTACGGTTTCCAGCCAGAATTGGTGGACGACGCACCGGAATTCAGCGCCGAAGAAGAAGCCTACGCCCGCAGCGCCGCCTACATTGCAACCTGACGTGACGACGCATGCGCGGAGCGGGAACGCTCAGGAGGACCAGGGATCCCCGACGCCTACGGTTCCGCCAGGCGGAATACCCAAGTCCTGGCGCACCTGATCAAGCGGTAGAGGCAGTAACGAGAGCCAGTCCCACGCGCTGTCGTAGATATCCACTGTCGTCTGCGCACCGCGCTGGGCGGCAATGCCCATCACCTGCGGGTCGAGGTGCGCGTGCTCGGGTGGAAACACACCCATCTTGATCCCCTGATGCCACTGCAGCAGCACCACGGAAAGCCAACCGATGCCGGCGGTGGCGTTGGCGGCGTTGAACACCGCCGTGTAAACCTCACTGTGCGCGGTAGTCCCATAGCCAGCTAAAACGTGGTGCACGTCGTGAGCCGCCAGAAACTCCACCGGCAGCGGCACACCGGCCGAGCCTGGCACCTCGAAGTGCGCGTCCTGGTAGAACCGGCGCATTTCCGCACCGAGTGAGCCAGTCGGTGCCTCGGCCAGCAGCCTGTGATAGCGCGCCACTACCTCGGGGTCCGATATCTGACCCAGGGAATGGTTCGCCATATGGGCCTCGATCAACGTACTGTCGATGCCGGTGCGGCCCGACAGCATGCGCCGGAACACCTCGGCCTTGGCCGTGGCGACGTTCTCGTTGGCGATCGTTTCAACGGCACGGAGCAGGCTGTCATCGGCGCCCAGACGCGTGGCGATCCGGCGTGCCATCCGGGTGCCGTCCGGATCCGGCTCGAGGGAATAGAGCGCGACCATCAGACCCGCATGCACGGCTTCCTGACGATCCTTCGCAGCAGGCAACCCTTGCGCGATCATGGCAATCGCGGCATCTTCGTCCGCCCAGGGCTCCGCGTCGCCCAGCAGGCTGCTGAAGTCCAGCGACTTGTCGAAACCGTGGCATCCGGCGCATCCCTGCAAACCAGCGAACATGCGCACCAGAGCGGCCCGCTCGCCATCGAAGGGTCGGGTGCCTCCGGCCGTGGCCACCAGCCGCATGATTCCCACACAGGAGCGACGAACTTCAGGGGGACCGAAAACGAGCAGGGCCATGGCAACGCCATCCGAAATCCAAGGGGTTTGGATCATACTTTCTGCAAACCGGGAAAGACCAGCATCTACTGACGAAGGCGCTGCTCGTGGAACGTCCGTCGATCGCTAAGCCCTGCGGGGGCATCAGGTGCGCACGCCAGTGGTGCCGCAGAGCTCAAACGCCCGCGACCGCGCACCTGCCATAGCCATCGCGCGCCTGAGAGGCTCTTGCGCCCAGCGCACGCATCGCCTCCTCGACCTCGGAAACGATTGTTTCCCAGCCGAGGCCAAGGGACCGCGCACGCGCCATCGCGCCCATGCGCCGCAGTGCATCGGGGTCTTCTGCGAGTTGCACCACCGCGCCGTGGAATCCCGCGAGATCCCCGCACTCCACCCTCACGCCGTTCTCCCCGGTGCGCAGGAGTTCAGCCGCAGCCGCACGATTCCACGCGATCACCGGCAGCCCGCTCGCCAGAGCCTCTGTGACCACATTGCCCCAGGTTTCGCTCAAGCTCGGGAACACGAACACGTCAGCGCTCGCATAGTGGCGTGCCAGATCCTCGCCGCTGCGTTGCCCGGCGAATATCGCATCGGGGCAACGCTGCATCAGCGCTGCACGCAGCGGTCCGTCGCCCACCAGTACCAGGCGTGCCGCGGGCGTGCGTGCTTTCACAGCACGCCAGGCGTCGAGGAGAACGTCGAGATTTTTCTCGGCTGCAAGTCGACCAACGCAGAGCAGCACCGGATCGCGCTCGTCAGCGCCCCACTGCGCGCGCAGTTCGGCGCTGCGATGACGCGGGTCGAAGCGCACGGCATCCACGCCGCGCCCCACGGCCTGCAAGCGCTCGAAGCCGAGTGCCTCGAGCTCGAGGCGCATACCCTCGGTGGGCACCATGGTGAGGTCCGCGTTGTTGTGGAACCAGCGCAGGTAGCGCGTGATCAGCGGCTGCAGCCAGCCAAGGCCGTAGAGGCCGCAATACATATGGAAATTGGTACGGAACTCAGTGCTTACGGGCAAGCCCAGTTCGCGTGCCGCGCGCAGCGCCGCCCAGCCGAGCGGCCCCTCTGTGGCGATATGGACGAGATCCGGACGCGACACGCGCCAGAGCCGCAGCAGCCGACGGCGCGCCGGCAGCCCCATGCGCAACTCGCTGTAGCGCGGGATCGGCAAGCCGGGAAGAAGATGCTCGTCCATGCCCGTTTCACGACGCACGTCGGAGCGGTCACGCCGCGGCCGCAGGAGCTGGAGACGATGCCCGCGTGCACGCAAGCCCTCAGCAAGCCTCGCCACGGTGAGCGCAACGCCGTTCACCTCGGGCGGGTAGGTCTCGGTGACCAGAGCGATGCGCAGACGCGACACCTCCTCTGTAGAGGGCAAACCTGCGGTACGCGACGCATTTTGATCTGTCATGTGTCCAGCGTGTCGCGGAATTAAGACATCCAGATGACCGAATTAGCGCAGCACTGTCATAGAGCCTTCATCTGCCTGTGACATTTTTGGTTTCAACGGTGCGCCGCGAGCGTATCGGACCATTCACTTTCCCTCGGGAGCAAGGCATGAGCGCATTCCTGCAGACGCTGCACACGCAGCGCATGGACGACCACCGTTTTTACCACCACAGCCGCATCAACCAGACACTGCATCTGTTTAGCGCGATCAGCTTTCTCTGCGCCTACGTGATGCTGTTCGTGAACCCGGCCATGGCCGCGATAATCGCCTGGTGCTTCTCGATGGTGAGCCGTCAGGCAGGCCACTTCTTCTTCGAGCCGCGCGGCTACGACGACGTGAATCAGGTCACCGACGCGCACAAGGAAGAGATCAAAGTGGGCTACAACATCAAACGCAAGATCGTGCTGATGTCGGCGTGGGTGCTGATTCCCGTGCTCCTGATGCTGAGCCCCTCGCTTTTCTGGCTCATCGAGCCGGCACAGAATATTCAGGGTCTGCTGAACCACGTGGGAATCGCGTGGCTGGCGCTGGGCATCACGGCACTGGTCGTGCGCGTGCTGCAGCTGGCGAAGCAGGATTCGCTGTGGACGGGCATCGTGTGGGCTGCCAAGATCGTCACAGATCCCTTCCATGACATCCGCATGTACTACCGCGCGCCGCTTGCGCTGCTGCGCGGTGAAATGATCGACCCGATGCCGCACTTCCGCCACTGAGCGGCACCCGCGCTGCCGGGCACGCAGGTGCCCGGCAGTCAGACGCCGAACAGCGCATCCCGCAGCACACTGCGGCGAATGTCACCGTTGCTCTCGGTCGCTCCATCCCACCACCAGCCTTCGGACTTCATCCTGTGGCAGGCACCGAGCATCCTCTCCAGTACGGTAGCGAAAGTTGCATCATGCATGTTGATCGGAAGGATGAGCCGGCCCGTCCCTACCCAACTGAGCGCCAGACCTTGCTCGCGCAGGTAGAACTGGAGCATCCAGTTATAGCGACTGGGCGCGGTGAAGAAGAGCGTCCAGATGGAACCCATATTCGCTGCGCGCAGAGGGATGGCCTCGGCCTCCATCCGGGCGTTGAAGGCCGCCACGCGGGTGTTCCAACGCTCGTCGAGACCTGCGTAGACCGCCTGCACGGCGGGGGTGGCAAGACGCTCGAGAAACACGTTCATGGCACCCATCACAGCCGGGTGCGAATTGAAGGTCCCGCGAGCGAAGCAGATGTCCGCGGGACGCTCATCCCGGTAGCGCCGCATCAACGCGGCCTTGCCGCAAACAACCCCCACCGGCAGGCCGCCGCCCAGGGTCTTGCCCCAGGTCACCATATCGGCCTGCACGCCGAAGTATTCCTGCGCACCACCGGAGGCGATGCGAAAGCCGACAAACACCTCATCGAAGATAAGCACGATGCCCCGCTCGGTACAGACCTGCCGCAGTTCGTGCAGCCAGGCGGTGTAGGCCGGGCGATCGAAGCCAGCGCTGCGTCCGCTGTCGAGCAGCGAGGAATCGCCCGGGGCCGAGCGGTTGGGGTACAGGCCCTGCAGCGGATTCACCAGCACACAGGCGATATCGCGGCGGCTGCGCAGGATGCCGAGGCTGCGCTCGTCCATGTCACGCAGCGTGAAGGTGTCGCGCGTGGGCACCGGGTTGCCGGGGCCGGGCTGCACCTCGCCCCACCAGCCGTGGTAGGCGCCGCAGAACCGCACGATGCGGCGTTTGCGCGTGTGGTAGTGGGCGAGCCGCACCGCCTGCATGACCGCCTCGGTGCCGGACATGTGAAACGAGACCTCATCGAGTCCGGAAACTTCCTTCAGGCGACGGATGTTCTCCAGCATGACCGGGTGATAGCCGCCCAGCACCGCACCAAGATCCCGGGTGCGCGCCCAGCCTTCGTCGATGCAGGATTTGTAGAAATCATTGCCGAATACGTTGACGCCGTAAGAACCCGTGAGATCGATGCAGCGGTTGCCGTCCAGGTCCACCAGTTCGGGTCCCTCGGAGCGCGCCCAGAAGGAGCCGAGCGCAAGGTGCTCGCGCAGCACCGGCACGAACTGGAAGGGCACGCGATAGGCCGAGGTGAACTGCAGGTCCGACAGCCCCTCGCGCGCCTCAGCGGTAGCGGCAATCGTCTGCGGGCTGCGCTCGCGCAGCGTCTGCCCGAGCCGCTGAAGCGCCCGGCGCCGACGCTCTGCGATATCCGCCTGCGCCCCGTCTGCAGCAAAAAAACGCACCGCGTCATAGCGGTGGCCGGGCAGCTGGCGCGCCAACCACGAGGCCATGCGCCCGTGTCCCGTGAGCGAGGGATGTTTCGCCAGGGAAAGACGCAGTCGCCGCACCACCAGCGGCACAAAAACAAGTGCGGCCGCGGCGATCGCAAGCTGTGCAGGTTCTATGAGCATGAAACGTACCTCCCCGGCGCCGGAAGCCGGCGCTTTAGCCATGGTCTCTACCACCGGAATTTGACAAAGTCATGAAACAGCGACTACTTCGCCAACTATCCCCCGTCACCGAGGAGCTCAATTTCCTCCTCACCAATCGCATACCGCGCGTCGGCGCCACACGGCTGCTCGGCTGGTACAGCCGCCTCCGCAAGCCCTGGCTGGTACGGCCCTCGATTGCGCTGTGGAAGCGCTTCGGCGGGCTCGACCTGTCCGACGCTCTGCGTCCGGATTTCGCCAGCGTGCACGAGTGCTTTACGCGGGAATTGCGCCCCGGCAGCCGCAGCGTCGATACGGCACCCGGGGCGATCGTGAGCCCCTGCGACGGCGAGATCATGGCCTGCGGCGCACTGGCAGGCATCGAGGCTCTGCAGGCCAAGGGCCTCCGCTACACACTTGCTGCACTGCTCGGCTCGACATCACTCGCCGAGCGGTGCCGCGACGGGGTTTACGCAACGATCCGTCTGAGCTCCGGCATGTACCACCGGTTCCACGCGCCGGCGGACGCCATGCTCGAGCGCGTCACGCATATTGCTGGCGACACCTGGAACGTGAACCCGCCGGCCGTGCGACGCGTGCCCTCGCTGTATTGCCGTAACGAGCGCGCGGTGCTGGAGTTGCGCTTGGGGGAGCCCGAGCACACGCCACTGCTGCTGGTACCGGTGGCTGCCGTGGGGGTGGCCGGTCTGCGGCTGCGTGCGGTGCCCGGTCGTCTCGGACTCGGCTACGACGGACCGCAGCAGATCGATTGCGCAAGCGTCTGCCACAAGGGCGAGGAACTCGGTTGGTTCGAGCAGGGTTCGACCATCATCGTGATCGCGCCGCAGTCGCTGCGACTCGCCGGTGGAATCGCTGCAGGCAGCCGTCTGCGAATGGGTGAGCGGCTGATGATGCGCCGCGTGCCTGCCGATCAAGCGTGAAGGGCGGGACACACGGGGGCGTCTGTAGCGCTCTTCAGGCTGCTGTAGCTATTTTCAGGCTGCCTGCAGCCGCGCGGTCTCGGCAGGTGATAGCAGGCACGCGATACCGGATGCGGCCCTGCCTGCAGACCAGTCGATGATCTCGAGTCGTCCGTCGGGGTGCTCGCACAGGGCCGTCAGGCTCTCGACCCAGTCGCCGTCGTTGGCATAGAGGACGCCGTCGATCTCGCGCATTTCGGCGTGGTGGATATGCCCGCACACCACGCCGTCCATACCACGCAGATGCGCCTCGCTGGCGAGCGCGCTCTCGAAATCCGAGACGTAGCTGACGGCGCGTTTAACGCGCTGCTTGAGGTAGTTGGAAAGGCTCCAGTAGGGCAGCCCGAGACGGGCCCGCAGGCGATTGAACTGCACGTTAAGACGCAGCGTGAGGGTGTAGGCCCAGTCGCCCACCAGCGCGAGCCACCGGGCGCACTGGACCACGCCGTCGAAGTAATCCCCGTGCGTCACCCACAGCCGCCGGCCGTCGGCGGTGATGTGGATCCACTCCTCGGCAACGTCGATGCCGCCGAAGTTGTGTCCCAGATAAGCGCGGGCGAATTCGTCGTGGTTGCCGGGCACATAGATCACGCGGGTGCCCTTGCGTGCCTTGCGCAACAGTTTCTGCAGCACATCGTTATGTGCCTGCGGCCAGTACCAGTTGCGGCGCAGTTGCCAGCCATCAATGATGTCGCCGACCAGGAAAAGCGTCTCGCAGTCGACATGGCGCAGGAAATCCAGCAGCGCCTCTGCCTGACAGCCCGGTGTGCCGAGGTGGATATCCGAGATCCACACCGTGCGCGCACGCAGGACCGCGCCAGACTCCACATCTGCATCTACATCTGCATGCGCTGCCGTCGCGGAGGCGGCCCCCGCATCAGGACGCAGGGTGCGAGCGATTTCGGCAGCCGGAATGTATGGCATGCCATAACGATGCACGCCGCGAATGACACGACCATGGCAATAACATGACTGTAAGGTGACTGCCGCTCAACGGGGAGCGGTGAGGTCGCGCCGGCCGATTCACGCAGCACCGCTGCCTACCCTTCAGGCGTGTATCCGCGCCCCCCGGAGCAGCAGGATACTGACGAAGCTAACCGCGCACATCAGGCTCATGTACACGCCTATCGCCATCGAATTACCCGTCGCCGCGAGCAGGAAAGCCGCAATCAACGGCGCAAAGGCACCGCCGAAAATGGCGCCGATCTGGTAGCCGAGCGAGGCGCCCGAGTAGCGGATCTCTACCGGAAACAGCTCGCCAAACAACGCCGCCTGCGGACCGTACATAAGGCTGAGGAAAGCCTGACCAACGGTGAGCGCCAGCAGCACACTGCCGAAAGTGCCCCGGTCGACCAGCGGGAAAAACACCATCGACCACACACCAAGCAGCGCGGCGCCCCACAGGAATACGCGGTAGCGCCCAACGCGATCCGAGATCGCCGCCGCCACCACCAGCATCGGCGACTGCACGATCGCCGAGACCATCACCGCGAGGAGCACGGTGCTCTTGGGCATCCCGAGCGTCTTGGTCGCATAGGCAACGATGTAGGTAATGAAAATATAGAAGACGCCGTTGACGGACACGAAGGCGCCCGCCGCCAGCGCGATGATCCGCGGATGCTCGCGCAGCGCCTGGAGGATCGGCGAGCCCTGCCGCGATGCCGTCTTCTCGCGCACCGCCTCGAAGGCAGGCGTCTCCTGCAACCGCACGTTGATGTAAATCCCCACCCCGATCAGCACCACGCTGAACAGGAAAGGCAGTCGCCAGGCCCATTCCTGCAGCGCTACCTCACCAAAGGCCTCGGTAACGGCCAGGAACACCAGGTTCGCGAGCAATACGCCAAGCGGCACTCCGAGTTGCGCAAAGGAGCCGTAGAAGCCGCGCCGGTCGGGCGGCGCGCTCTCGATCAGCAACAACACCGCCCCGCCCCACTGACCGCCGATGGCCACACCTTGCACGAACCGCAAGGCGACCAGCAGCAGGGGCGCGAAAACGCCAATGGTGGAATAGGTGGGCATCAGTCCGATCCCCGTGGTGGCCACACCCATCAGCAGCAGCGCCGCCACCAGCGAACGCTTGCGGCCCACCTTGTCGCCGTAGTGGCCAAAGATGATTCCGCCGATCGGTCGCGCGAGAAAACCCACGGCAAAGGTACCGAAGGACAGCAGCGTGCCTACCAGGGGATCCGAGCCCGGGAAGAACAGCGCCGGGAACACCAGCGCGGCCGCGGTACCGTAAATGAAGAAGTCGTACCATTCGATCGAGGCTCCCGCGAGGGCGGTAGTGACGATGCGTCCCATCGGGGCCTTGGCTGGCTGGTTCATGGGGTATACCTGTTGTTCTTTGTCCGGAGTATGGCCGGGCAGGCGCAGCCCGCGCCATAGCCTGGCCCACCGCCGGTCGCGCGCATGGCGCGCTCCGGAGGATGGCAGTCGATCGGGCCGGTCGCGCCCATGGCGCGCTGCAGAGGATGGCAGTCGATCGGGCCGGTCGCGCGCATGGCGCGCTGCAAAGGGTGCCGGTCGATCGGGCCGGTCGCGCGCATGGCGCGCTCCTACTAGAATGGGTTGTTTGGGGTGGCGGTTGGTTAATGATGAATCTGCGAGACGAACTCAGGGCTGCGGTCGAGCGCGCCATGCACGCGGTGGGCCTGCCTGCGGACTGTCAGGCACTGCTCACGCCCGCCACCAAGGCGGGCTTCGGCGACTACCAGGCGAACGGCGCCATGGGGGCAGCCAAGCGCGCCGGCAGCAATCCGCGCGAACTCGCCCAGCGCATCGCGGCCGCTCTCGATATCGGTGAACTGGTCGAGCGCGTCGAGGTCGCTGGCCCCGGCTTCATCAACATCCACCTCTCGCGCGCCTTCCTCGCCTCGCGGCTGCAAGTCGTGGCAGCAGACCCCCGTCTCGGTATCGCTCAAGCCGAACCCCCGCACACGGTGGTGGTCGACTACTCCGCACCCAACCTCGCCAAGGAAATGCATGTCGGCCACCTGCGCAGCACCGTGATCGGCGACGCCGTGGTGCGCGCGCTCGAGTTCTGCGGCGATCGCGTGATCCGCCAGAACCACGTGGGCGACTGGGGCACGCAGTTCGGCATGCTGATCGCCCTGCTCGAGGAGCGTGGCGCCACCGGCGAGAGCGTGGGCAAGACCGCACTCGCGGACATAGAGGGCTTCTACCGCGAGGCCAAGGGACGTTTCGACAGCGATCCCGCCTTCGCCGACCGCGCCCGCGACTACGTGGTGAAACTGCAGGCGGGCGACGCCCACTGCCTGTCGCTGTGGCAGAGCTTCATCGAGATGTCGGCCGCACACTCCGAGGCGATTTATCGCGCGCTCGGCGTCACCCTCACCCGCGCCGACCTGAAGGGCGAGAGCGCCTACAACACGGATCTTCCCGTGGTGATCGAGGAACTGCGCCAGAGCGGCCTGCTGCAGGAAAGCGACGGCGCGCGGGTGGTGTTCCTCGAGGAACTGCGCGACCGCGAGGGCAATCCGCAGGCGGTGATCGTGCAGAAAGCCGATGGCGGCTTCCTCTACGCCACCACGGATCTCGCCGCGGCACGTCACCGCGCCCGCAACCTGCACGCCGATCGCATCCTGTACTTCATCGACGATCGCCAGAAACTGCACATGCAGCAGATATTCGCCATCAGCCGCCGCGCGGGCTTCGTGCCCGAGACCACAACGCTGGAGCACCATCCCTTCGGCAAGATGCTGGGCGAAGACGGCAAGCCCTTCAAGACACGCGCCGGCGGCACCGTGAAACTCGCCGAACTGCTGGACGAAGCGGTGGAGCGCGCTGCCCGCCTGCTCGAGGAGCGCAACGACGCTCTCACCGCGAGCGAGCGTGCCGAAGTGGCGCGCATCGTGGGAATAGGCGCGGTGAAATACTCGGATCTGTCCAAGGCGCGCACCAGCGATTACGTGTTCAGCTGGACGCAGATGCTGAGCTTCGAGGGCAACACCGCGCCTTACATCCAGTACGCCTGCAGCCGCGTGACAAGCCTGCTGAAACGTGCCGGGCTCGAGGGCATCGCCCCCACCACTGCGCCCATCGCGCTGGAAGCCGCCGAGGAACGCGCGCTCGCACTCAAGCTGCTGCAATTCAGCGAAGCGCTCACGGCCGTGACACTGGAAGCCTGGCCGCACCTGATGTGCGCCTACCTCTACGAGCTGGCAGGGCTCCTGATGCGCTTCTACGAGAGCTGCCCGGTACTCAACGACGACGTGCCCGCGGAGCTCCGCGAGAGCCGGCTCGCGCTCGCCGCCGTGACCGGCCGCACCCTCCGCCAGGGCCTCGAATTACTCGGCATCGAGGTGCCCGAGCGAATGTAACAATCGGCCCGTACCATTCGGCAGCAGACGTATGCCGATCGTTGCCGTGAGGCATCTGGCACCACCGAGCGCGGGCCATTGAAACCAGCACAATCACCGAGCGCCCGCATGCACACCGTGCTGGTGCTCTGCACCGGAAATTCCTGCCGCTCCCAAATGGCCGAGGCCCTGCTCTCGCAGGCGTTCGCGGGCAGCGTGCGCGTACTCTCCGCGGGCACATCGCCGCAGCCCGTCGTGGCGCCGGAGGCCATTCTCGCGCTGCAGCAACTGGGTTTGGCCACCGCGCAGTTGCGCCCGAAGCACATCGATGCTGTCATCGCCGAAAACGTGGATCTCGTAGTCACAGTCTGCGACAACGCCCAAGAATCCTGCCCCGTATTCCCGCGCCAGACCGCGCGGCTCCACATGCCTTTCCCCGATCCGCATGGCCAGCCGCTCGAGGCATTTGTCGCCGTGCGAGATCTCATTCACGAACGTCTGGTGCCAGCCGTGCGCGAGGCACTGGACATAGCGAGGCCCAGCGCATGAGCGTCTTCGAGCGCTACCTGAGCCTGTGGGTTTTTTTGTGCATCGCCGCAGGCATCCTGCTCGGCCGCATCGTGCCGGAACTGGCGCAGGCGGTCGGCGCCATGGAGTTGGCCCGCGTCAACCTGCCCGTGGGACTGCTGATCTGGGTGATGATCATCCCGATGCTGGTGAAAGTGGATTTCGGCGCACTGGGCGAGGTGCGCCGGCACCTGCGCGGCATCGGCGTGACCCTCTTCGTGAACTGGCTGGTGAAACCCTTTTCGATGGCGCTGCTCGGCTGGATCTTCATCCGCGAGCTCTTCGCGCCGCTGCTGCCGGCAGAGCAGATCGACAGCTACATCGCCGGGCTTATCCTGCTCGCAGCCGCACCCTGCACCGCGATGGTTTTCGTGTGGAGCCGGCTGAGCAACGGCGACCCGCTCTTCACGCTCTCGCAGGTGGCACTGAACGACACGATCATGGTTTTTGCGTTTGCACCCATTGTGGCGCTGCTGCTCGGGATCTCGGCCATCACCGTGCCGTGGAGCACGCTGCTTGCCTCGGTGCTGCTCTACATTGTGATTCCGGTGATCATCGCGCAGCTGTGGCGGCGCCGTTTGCTCGCGCGTGGAACGCATCACTTCGAGGCCGTGATGGCGCGCGCCGGACCCTGGTCCATCACGGCGCTGCTCGCCACGCTGGTGCTGCTGTTCGCCTTCCAGGGACGCGCCATCCTTGAACAGCCACTGGTGATCGCACTGCTCGCCGTGCCCATACTGATCCAGGTGTTCTTCAATGCGGGGCTCGCCTACTGGCTGAACCGCGCGCTCGGCGAGAGCCATGCGGTGGCCTGCCCTTCGGCACTGATCGGCGCCTCGAACTTCTTCGAGCTGGCGGTGGCCGCGGCGATCAGTCTCTTCGGGCTTGAATCAGGGGCTGCGCTGGCAACCGTGGTGGGTGTGCTGGTCGAGGTGCCAGTGATGCTGCTGGTGGTGCGGGCAGTGAATGCATCGAAGCCGTGGTACGAGCGGCGTCACGGCACGCCGCACGATCAGGCACACCCGGGCTAAAGCCCCGACTCGCGCCGCAACACCGCGATACTCCTGCGCAGCGCATCGAGCAGGACACTGCTCGCGTGCCGCGGCAAGCGCACTTCGCCGCGCAGCATACGAGGCAGCGCCGCCTGCGGTGGCACAACGGGTTCAAGCAGCACGCGATACACCGCCTCGTTGGCCACCAGTTCTCCCGTCGCGTCGGCGCGCGTGGGGATATCGCCGTGATGGCGGTCGGCGAAAAGGGTGTCACCGATGTCGCGGGTGGCTTGCGCATCGACCAGCGCGATCCGCAGATCGATAGGCGCGCGGCCGGGTTCGTCGGGATAAAACCGCGCCTTGGCACCTGGCGCCAGCGCGCCCTGGTCACCGGCCTCGACATAGGTCTCCACCACCAGCTGCCTATCGTCGACCACCAGCATCAGTGTCTGCTCAGGCGTGACCCATCGGCCCGCCACCAGCGCCTCCTCCAACCCTGTCACGCGCCCCGCGGTGACGGCCCGCAGCGTCAAACGCTCACGGCGCCCGGCAAGGCTACGGCTCTCGGCAAGCGCACGCGCGTAGCGTCCCTCGACCACTCCTCCGAAATCCAGCAACTCCCGCACGGTGCGCGCGCGCTCGAGCTGCCAGCTCTGGGAGCGCGTCTCCGACCCGGCGGTGACCGCATCGAACTCAAGTTCCGGCGAGTGCAGCCGTACGAGCACCTGCCCCGCAGCCACGGCCTCACCCTCGCGCACCAGCACCGCCTCCACCTGCGCGGGTTCGGTCGCGCGCACCTGCGCGTACTCAGCAGGACGCAGCAGCGCAGTGCGCAGCACCGGCGTGGACCACGGCAACGCGAGCAGCAAGATCACGACCGCGATCACTGCGCCGGCTGCCAGCACACCGCGCGTGAGATGGCCGCGCCGGTAGATGGCAGGCCATGCCCGCAACTCCCGCCACGCCGGCTGTACCAGGAAAAACCCCAGCTCGAAGAGCGCGAGCAGCGGCCCCAGCGGCGCGAGCACCACGTGGTAGAGCAGCAGCGCGATGCCACCGAACAGGAAGAGCCGGTAAATCCAGACGGCAAAGCCGTAGGCGATCAGCGTGCGGGCCAGGCGCCGTGGCAACTCCTCGGGCGCCTCGTCCGTCACGCCCAGACAGGCCCGCCGCAGCCACCACCGGGACAGCGCGAAACTGCGCTCCTGCAGGTTCGGCACCTCGAGCCAGTCCGAGAACAGGTAATAGCCGTCGAAACGCATGAAGGGATTGAGATTCACCACGAGCGTACTGATCCACGTGAGGCTTGCGACCATGAAGGCAGCAGAACGGGCGGGCCCATCCGGCAGGAAGGCCCAGGCCAGCGTTGCGAGCCCTGCCAGCACCAACTCCACCAACATGCCCGCGCCGGTTACCGCCAGTCGGGCCCGCCGCGAAGCGAGCTTCCAGGCGTCCGTGGTGTCGGTGTAGAGCACGGGCCAAGCGAGAATGAAAGCCACGCCCATCGTCGGCACCCGCAAGCCGGCATGCCGCGCCGTGAAGGCGTGCCCGAACTCATGCGCCACCTTGACCAGCGCGAGTGTGAGCGCGTAGCCAGCAATGCCGGCGGGCGTTAGCGTGTCGACCACGCTTGCGGCGAAACTGTCCCAGCGGCGGAGCACGAGGAAGATGCCGAGCAGAGCGCAGATTGCGTAGATTTTAAGGAGTGCATCCGAGACCAGGCGGCGCGCGAGCGGCAGCAAAGCCGTTAAAAGCCGGTCCGGGCGCAGCAGCGGAACACGGAAAAACAGATAACCGTGCAGCAACGAATGGAGTCCCCAGGCATCGGCCCTGCGCCGCCGCGCCAGCAGTTCGGCGGTCCACGCCGGCTGGGAGACGCCGAGCATCTCGTGCTGCAACAGGAACGCCTGCAACGCCGCCACGTCCTCATCGCCGAGCCCGAGCCCGTACTCGGCATTCACACGCGCGCAGAGCGCGGCGGGGCTCTCGCCCGCCTGCCAGTGCGAGAGCAGCGCGAACTCGGGCCAGCCGATCCGGTAAAAGGTATGCGTGAGCGGATCGGCGATGGTCCACTGCGGAGAGCCGTCGGGGGCGGGCGGCGCCGGATGCAGCCCAAGATCCTTGCGCAACGGGAGCAGCCGCTCTTCGCCGGGTTCCGGGTTCACAGTCCGAGCCAGCGGCGCGCCAGCGCGATCGGACGACGGAAAATGTAGTAAAACAGCGTCACGCGCTCACCGTAAACCTTGGCGCTGGCCTGCAGCCCGATGCGCGGCAGCTCGCCGGTGCCGGGCTCAAAGGTGGCGCGTATGCGATAGGACAGAACCTGGTCCTGGCTCTTCTCCGCGGTGTAGCTCGCGAGGCGCAGCGTGGCGTCGAAGGTGCGGGTGGGATCGGTGGTGAGGAACGCGGTGATCGCCGCGCCGGGTGCGAGCGTGATGGCCTCGTCCACCGGCAGCCACACCACCAGCTCGACCTCGCGGGAATCGGCCACGATCATGATCTTTTCACCCACGCGCACCGGACGCCCGAGCCAGTCGCTGGCATCGGAGAACGCCACTACGCCATCCACAGGGGCGCGCACCTGAATGCGCTCCAGCAGCTCGGCGGTGTACTGCACCTCGGCCTGGCGCTGCTCGACCACGGCCTTCAGTACAGTGAACTCGGACTTGCTCGCGGGATCCGAAAAAGCCTTCTGCGCAGCGCGGGCGTAATCGGCACGCGCTACCTCCAGCGATTTCTGCGCCACCTCATGGCGATTGCGGATCAGACGCGGATCAAGACTGAACAGCAGCTGACCCTTGCGCACGCTGTCGTTGGGCTGCACGGCGATGCTCTCGATCACGCCCTCGACCGGCGGACTGACCACCTGCGGGTTACGGGCAGCGATCTCTGCGGGTGCAACGGCGCTCTGGCGCAGCGGAAACACCAGCACCACCAACAGCGCCAGCGCAAAACGCGGCAGGTAGCGTCGCGCCAGCAGCTGCTCGAAGAACCGGCGGGGCGAGGCGCCACGGGGAACAAGCGCCTCCCACGCATGCGCAAAGGCATGCGCGAGAAATCCGAGCTGCATCAATTCGGACTGGCGCCACGACGCCTCGCGCGTCAACCACAGCCCGCCAATGCGCTTTCCCGCAGGCGCGATCAGCGGCACCCACAACGCATTGGCGGGCGCCAGCGCATCCCAGTCAGCGGCGGCATCCACGCAGGCCTCACGCCCGATCAGCCCCGGCTCCTCCGCAGGCAGCGCGGCGCGGCAGCGGTTCAGCAGCCGCTCGAGGTTCTGCACCTGCGGAGAATCAGACGCGTGGCGTGAAACACCGGTGATCGCGCGCAGGCCAAGGCTCCCGCCGATGCCCTCGACCATCAGCGCGGCCTGGTCAAAACCAACGGCGCGCCGGCCATCGTTCACGATAAGAAAGGCGAGTTCATCGCGGGCGCGCGCGCTGCGGGCGAGGCGCTCGAGCTGCAGCAACGCCACCAGCTCGCGCAATGCGCGGGCGCTGTCTCCGGCGGGCTCAGTCATGCGGTGGCTGAGGAGGGAAGATGGCCGAACCGCTCATGCCCGGCAGCAATGCCTGGGCATCACCGCTGAATTCCCCGAAAACCTCTACCGTCTGGCTGACCGCATCGACGCGGGCCCCCGTGCGCACGACCCGGGCCGGATAGCGGGTGCCGGTCTCGCGCACTTCCACCTCGAAACCCAGCCCGGGCGCGAGCCAGGCGAGCCACACCGAAGGCACAAACATCTGTATCACCGGCGTGCCCAGCGCCACGATGTCGAGCAGCGGCTCGCCGACGGTGACGTTCTCGGGTGCGTTGCAGTGGCGAGCCACCACGCGCCCCGCGAACGGCGCTGCCAGCGTGCAGTAGCTGCGCTGCGCCTGCGCGGCCTCGAGCTCGGCCTGTGCCTTGTCCGATTGCGCCCGCGCGATCTGAACCTCGAGATCGCTGATCGAATCGAGGTCCTTCAGTTTGCGGTTGGAGGCGAGTGTCGCGGCGGCGATGTCGAGTTCGGCGCGCGCCTTGCGCAACTGCTGTTCGAGGAGCGCGCAGTCAAACTCGACCAGCGCCTGACCGGCTGCGAAGCTGTCACCGGGCTTCACGCCGATGCGCTGCACCTGCCCGGCAAGCCGGCTCGATAGCGTGGCCTCGGCGGAGGGTTGCAGGAGAGCCTGCACGGGTTCGGTATCTGCCGCGAGGGCGGGCCAGGACAGCAGGAAGACAAGCATCCACGCAGGGTGCGGGTGCCTGGCGGTGTGGGTCATACGGGCAAAGGCCGGTCGCGGGCGTGGCGCGCTCCTACCATCACGAACAACCATGGCAGAGCCCCATCCCGTAGGAGCGGGCCATGCCCGCGACGGTGCCTGCGCCGATACCGTGGTCGCGCGCACGGCGCGCTCCTACCGTCACGAACAACCATGCCCGAGTCCCATCCCGTAGGAGCGGGCCATGCCCGCGACGGTGCCTGCCCGATACCGTGGTCGCGCGCATGGCGCGCTCCTACCGTCACGAACAACCATCGCCGAGTCCCATCCCGTAGGAGCGGGCCATGCCCGCGACCGTGCCTGCGCCGATACCGTGGTCGCGCGCATGGCGCGCTCCTGCCATCACGATCCTTGCGCAGCCACCTGCACTGGATCCTCGCCCACGCTGTGGCGGATGCGCGCCACCGATGACTGCAGCTCGGCAAAGGCGAGGCTACGACGCAGCTTAGCCGCCAGAGCGCTCGCGCGACCCATCACCACCTGCGCCGGATCAACGCGGCTCGCCCGCTGCTCGGCCTCGAGCTGCGTGGCGATCTTGCCTTCCACCTCGTCGAGCCTCACGGCCGTGCGGTAATCGGCGAGCGCCTGCTCATGCTGCTCACGGGCCACATGCACCTGCGTGATCACCGCCACGCTGAGCGCGAGACGGCGCAAATCACCCAGATCCATCTGGCCCTCGGCGTAGCGGCGTGCCGCCGGCCCGGAAAAGACGCTGAACAGGTTCCAGCTGACCTGCAAGCCCGCGTCGGCCCAGGACTGGTTATCGAGATACTTGTTGCTGTCGTAGTTGGCACCGGCGTTCAGCTCGATACCCGGCAGCATCCGCAGCAGCGCCTTGCGGGCCTCTTGCGCGGTGATGCGCTTGCGGTAGTCCTCCTCGCGCAACTCCGGACGCGCCGTGAGCGCCAGGCTTTCCATTTCCTCCACCGCAAGCGCTGGCGGCTGCGGCAGCTCCTCGGGGCTGGACGCCACCTCGTAGGGTGTGCCGGGCACCAGGTTCAAGAGACCCGCGAGCTGCACATGCGCGATGCGGGCCTCCTTGCGCAGCTGCGCGAGGCGGTTGATCAGCTCGAGCAGCCCCTTTTGCAGGGTGAGCGCCTTGAGCGGCGGGTTGAGACGGCTCTCGAGCGACTGACCTGATTTGGCCAGCGCGTCCTCAGCCTGCACCAGCAGCGTCTGGATTTCGGCAGCCGATTGCTGCGCCGCCGCCACACGCCACCACGCCGCCTGGATGTCCAGCACCAGGTTCTGCTCGGCCTTGCGCCGCAGCTCACCGACCACCAGAACTTCGTCGGCACGCTGCTGTGCCTGGGCGTAGCTCACCCCGAAATCGAGGATATTCCAGGAGAACCGCAGCCCCCCCAGGCCCTGCTGCTTCTCAGTGGAGAACGAGGGTTCGAGCGAGGTCTGGCGCGAGTCGATGGACACGCTCTCCGAGGCGGCGTAGGAATCACGCGAGCTGTATCCCGCCTGTGCCATCAGTTGGGGCCACAGGTCGTAACGCGAAACCTCCAGCGCCCCGGATGCGAGCGTCTCCTCCATCAGCCGGACGCGGTGGTCCAGGTTGTAGCGGATACCGCGCGCCACGGCCTGCTCCAGCGTGAGCGGGCCGCCGAGCGGCTCCTGGGCCTCGAAGAGATGCGAGCGGTCATCGCTCGCACGGGCGGTGCGATCGGCATCGCTCATCGGAGTGGGTATCACGCTGCAACCGCCCAGTATCAGGGCTGATGCCAGCGCCAGCGCCAGCGGCCTGATCAACACCGGGGGAATGGAGCCTACAGAAGCGGACATGTGTCGTTCTCCGTCAATGTTCATGCGGGGCTCAGGTACAGAGGCCCGCGTCGCGCAGTTGCTTCAGCACGGACTGCGCGCCCTCCATGCTGATGCCTTGGTGCACGGCCTGGATCAGCACGAGGTCGATTTCCGGCTGCGTGGGTGTCTCGAGCGCCCGCAACACCTCATGGAGCGCCAGCGACACCTCGAGACCGGCGCCGACCGCGCGCTCCAGCACCAGCGCGGCGAGCTCCTGGTGCAGGCGCACGGCCGTGAGCACCAGCGCAGGCGCAAGATCAGGGTTGCCACCGATCAGGCCCTCGAGGATGCCGAGCATCTCATCGCGCTCGATATCAGGAATCTGATCGAGCATCCCGAGCAGCACGATCAGGTCGTCATCGGCTATCAACCCCGCAAGACGCCTGGCCTCATCCTCAGCATCTTGGGCCGACATCGCCTGCAGCCGGCGCGCGAGCGCCGCAGGATCGTTCGGATCCAGCGGTTTCTTGAAGATCTCCGGCAGCGTGTTGGCATCCAGTACGCGGGCACTGAAGCCCTCTTCGATATCGACGCGGCCCGCAAGGTTCTCGACGTAGCCCTTGCCGATGTCGAAAGTCACCTCCTGATGGCCGTCAGCGAAAAACTCCACGCGGATAGCTGTGCCGCGCACGCCGATGGTGGCGATCTGCGTCTTCAGCAGCACCGCTTCCCTGTTGCGCTTGTCCACCAGACCGGTGAGCGCACGCAGGCTGCCCTTCACTACGCCGGTGACCATGCGGTCGGAGCCGGGGTCTCCGGTCTCGAAGTGGTACTCGCTGATCGAGATGATGGTGCCCGGCTGCAGCGCGAGCATGCTCTTGTCGCGCATCACGAAACGCGCACTGGCCTTGGCGCCCGCCTCCACCGTGTCCTGGCGGAAAATCGGGTCCCGCGCATTCACGGCGCGTTGCAGGGAACCCGCCTTCGCCGAGACCAGCCCGCGCACGAAAACCGCGCGCCCTGCGTTGTCTTTCGAGGAATCGGCGGCAGCGCCGGGTGCGGGCGTGGGCGCCGCGGCAGCCTGCGCGAGCACAAGGGACGGGACAAACAGCGCGAGGGTGAGCAGCAGCGCCCGGGAGACCGCAAGGGCCGGCAGCTGAATGGCCGAGAGGCTCAGCGGCGTAGTGACAGCGAGGCGCATCACGGACATGCGAGGATCTCCTCTGCCGCGCGCAGTTGCTCGAGGATCTGCTGCTGTTCCCCGGTGAACTGGTCCGCGATGGCGCGCAGCTGTGCCTGCAGTGAGGCAGCGGGCAGCGGGCCATCGACCCGCTGGCCCTCGGCTGCCAGCGGCAGGTCGTTCGTCTCCGTGAGCACTACATCCTGCCCCGCGATGGTGGCCATGATGTCTTCCATCATGTCCTGCCACTCGAGATCGCCCACCATGTAGTCCTCGGGCGGTGGCGCGAGCGCCACAGAAAGCCAGGACTGCTCCACCCCACCGCCATAAGAGGTGGGACTGAGCCCTGCCACCCCGAGATACGCCACGGCCACCGGCATAGAGCCGAGTACGACGCCAGGCGGAATCACCGGTTGCACGGCCTGACCGAAACCGCCGCTCAGGCTGAAGGTCACACCGGGTGGCAGACCAAGCACGCTCGCGAAATCGCCAACGACAGAGCCCGCGCTCAGGATCTGGATGCCATCGTTGGGACCGGGCACGAAGCCGTTCAGCAGGATCAGGTTGAGGTTGCCGCCGAGGGTAGCCGTACCGGACACGACCAGCTGGTCGTACTGTGTGCCTGCAATCGGCCCGGCGAGTTCGATATTCAGTGTGCCCGTGGCGGTCTGCAGATAATCACCGCTCACGTAGAAGATGCCAGGCGAACTGCCGGGGCTCAGCGAGCCTTCGTTCAGGAACAGCGTGGCGCTGACGTCCAGGCTGCCGCGGCCCTGCACGTTGCCGCGGTTCACGAAGCGCCCCGCGACGATCTGCAGGCTCTGCCCGGAGGGGATCACGATGGTGCCGGTGTTCACGAAATCCGCGCTGCCCTGATCTATGACACCACCCTCGGCGAGCAGCGTGCCGGCGTTATCCAGCGCGAGCGCGACGGTTCCGCCACGCAGCGTGAGCGTACCCGTGCTCTGCAGCACGGTGGAGCCCGCCAGCGTGGAGCCGTCGAGGATCAGGTTGCCGGTCGACTCGATGGTCGAGGCGCCTGTCAGTGTGAGCGTACCGCCGGTGACGGTGAGTGTGTCGGAGAGGTGCAGCGCGAGCAGCGTGGTGTTGCCGCTCAGTTGCGGCGCACCCACCGTATCGGGAATCACCACGGTATCGATGGCGGTGGGCGTCAGGCCCTGATCCCAGTTGCCGGGGTTGTTCCAGTTGTTGTCGCCCGTGGCATTGGTCCAGACCAGATCCGCGCGCGTCACGGTCACGGAGACCACGGCTGTACCGCCATCTGCCAACGTGTAGCTAAAGGTGTCGGTCCCCGTGAAGCCGGGTGTTGGCGAGTAACGCACAGTACCGTCGGCAAGGATCTGCACGCTGCCATTAGCACCCTGCGTGATTGCCGCGACTTGCGGCATGCTGTCGACATCGCTGTCGTTAGCGAGCACATCCAGAGTAAGCGGTGTGCCCCAGGTGGTACTGCCCGCATCCGGCGCCAGCACGGCTAAGTCATCGACACCGGTGATGGTGATCAGCAGGCTCGCGCCGCTGCTCGCGCCTGCGCTATCCGTCACGGTGTACGGCACTGTCAGCGTCTGCGTCTGGCCCGCGGCAAGGCCGTCGTCGCTCGATGCATCGAAACTCCAGTTCCCCGCCGCATCCAGCGTGAAACCGGCGGGTGCAGGACCCGTGAGCGCGAAGCTCAGTGTGTCGCCCGCGTCCGCATCCGTAGCCGTGAGCGTGCCGGAGACCGTGCCGTCTTCCAGAACAGAGGCCGTGGCACCTGTGGTCACCGGGGCATCGTTGGTGCCGATGATAGTCACCGTCACCGTCGCCGTGCTCGTGAGCCCTGCGGGGTCCGTGACGGTGTAGGTGAAACTGTCCGTCGTGGTCTGCCCCGCCGCGAGAGCATCGAGCACCGCGCCATCGGCGGTGTAGGTCACGATGTCGTCCGATGCATCCGTGGTGCCGCGGTTGTCGAGCGTGACACTGCCCTTGCTGCCTTGCGTTACCGACACCACCGAGAGCACACCACCCTCGGGGTCGCTGTCGTTGACAAGGAGACCCGGCAGCAGGTTCGCCGTGGTGGCGTCCTCGTTCACCGATGCGGTGTCATTCGAGGCTACCGGGGGCTGATTGGCCGTCGACTGGACCGTCACGGTCGTGCCGCCAACGACCGTGTTGGTGCCGTCGCTGAATTGCCAGACGAGTGGGATGGAAGCGGGCCCTGTAACCACATCGTTGGCATACGTGATGCGCTGCATCACCGCGTTCACCAGCGCCTGCGTGGCGATCGTGTCACTGCTTGTGAACGCAATACTCAGATTACCGCCCGCCGTGGCAATCGTGTCACTGCCGGTGAACGTGATACTCAGATTACCGCCCGACGTGGAGTATGTGGCAAAGGTGAATCCGCCTGACTGCAGATTTCCGCCCGACACCGTGAACGAGGCGCCCGCCGTATCGAAACCGAGGAGATCCGTGGCGTTTGAGCCACCGGCGCGCGAGATGGACAGGCTGGCGCCCGCATAATCGCCGGCGCCGCCGTTCAGAGCGGCCATATCTGGATCGATGACTTGCACGTTGGCGTCAAGAATCACCGCGGCCCCGCCCTCGGTGAAGATGGGCGTGCCATCGAGCGTGTTAATGACCCCATTCGCGGTCGAGATGGAAAAACTGGGCGGCGAGTTGCCAGACACCTGCACCGACACCACTGCCACAGCCGAGGTGCTTGAATCCGTGTCGAACACTGTGTAGCTGAATTGGTCCGGACCTGCAGCACCGGCATCCGGCGTATAAGTGAATGCCGTACCGTCAAAGCTCACCGTGCCCTGGTTGGCTCGGAAGCTGGCAGGCGTTTGGGGGTCAACTGTCAACGGGCCCGCCGCCCCGGAGAACGTGACTGATGCGCCAATGGACCGCGTGCGAACGGTGCTGAAGCTCACGCCGCCTGCAGTCACGAAATCCACGCTCCCGGCACCGCTGAAGTTGACCGGGGAATCGAGGCTCCAAACGCCGTTCAGTGCAAGGTTTGCGCCTGCGGAGATATCGAAAATACCCGCACCGGATCCCGTGCCTGAGGCGTAGCTCAATGTGCCCGACTGCACATTCACCGCGCCCGTGTTCGTCAGTGCCACCGCGCCCAGCGTGAATGCCGTGGTCCCGGTCTTTACCAGCGTTCCGCTGTTCTCCAGCGTCAGCGTGCCGACTGAGCTGTAGACATGCGTAATGTCCGTGCCAGAGAGCGTCAGCGTCCCCGCGTTCACGATCGCGTTCGTGCCCGCATCGAGCTCGATCCGACCGCTCACCGTCACGTCACCACCGGCATCGATCTGCAGCGTGCGCCCGCCAAAGACG